>NZ_JAPHOQ010000005.1 GCF_026191355.1 Legionella sheltonii | reverse complement strand
TATGTACAGAAATTCCCTCTTTCCCAAACAGGTAATGAGTCCTGTAGCTAAAAAACAAAGAGCTTAACCTTCTGAATCTGAACTATGAACAATGATGTACAAGGTATGCCCCATACCCCACATACAAACAAGACAGGTAAATAAAAATAGCATATGCACTATTGACGTATTACTAAAATAAAAGACTTGGAAAAAAATCGAAAAACACATTAAGAGTAATCCAGACAATACACCATATAACGATCTCAAACTCTCGACTGGCTTTCCGGCAAAAAAAGCCAGTAAAAAAACATATATTGAAATTGCAAATAAGATAGGATCCGATTTCTCTTTGACATCATAAAAATATATATGCTCAAAAAGTAAAATAGCTATGCCTAATAATACGGCGAATGAGAGAAATCTCACTAGCGCTTTACACTGTTTTTTTATAGAAAAAAATTGCATCAATACATTCATTTGGTTAGTGTTAAATTTTTTTATTTTTATGTCTTATTATTTTGCTGGTAAGTTAAGAATTTTAACACCGTATTGATCACGGTGTTTGAAGATTATTCACACCAAGACCATAGCCATCACATGCAGACTAGCTCCCCCTCTCCCTCAAGATAACTGTTGAAAAAGTTGGATGTCATTTCCGCAGGCGAAATCCCTCCCTCGCTTGGGCTTAATCCACCTTGTGAATCGGTTCCTTCCTTAGGAATGACATGAATTCAGAGCAAAATATACCATTAATATCGATAGGTGATTATAAAAAATTCCTATACATCAACACGTTGAAGCTCCCTTAGAAGCAAACTCATGCTTGCAAAATAAATGCTCCTGTTGAACTAATAAAACCTATGTTATATTGCTTTTCATTTAACAGTTGTATCGTGACTCATAAATCCCCTTCCGAACCCTCTTATTTCAAAAGAAGCGTCCGATTTTTATTTGATTATTTTAAAAATTCAAAAAATAAGCGCAGGGCTTATTGGTTACTTTCTGGCAGTGTACTCAGTGTTTTAACGTTATCTGCTCTTGGTTTTATCCTGGGATGGTGGTGCTTCCCCTATATTTTTGCGGCATTTATTGCTAAGGATTTAACTCTTTTTGCAATAGGGATAGGAGCTGGGCTTTTAATTGCAGGAGGGATGGCTGGATTTAATTATTTGGCCAACCTACTTAAAAATATGTTGTATGTTGATTGGCGGTCTTGGTTAACAAAAAAAACAATCAATCAGTACTTAAAGAATAAAACGAATTATCTGGAAATTTCCAGACTTTACAAAAATCTGGATAACCCGGAACAACGCATTCAAGAAGATATCGATAAAATTGTTGACTCATCCCTGGAGCTCACCTTGGGATTTATCGATAATTTCTCTAATCTTGCAATTTACATCACACTCTTAGGGATAGCGGGCAGCTCCATATCGTTCATGCTCTTAGGTCCTGGCTACTTAATCTTAACGGCACTATTGATAGGAAGTATTTCCTCGCTGATTGGTTACTATATAAGCAATCACTTAAATAAATTGACCAATGAGGAGACTAAAGCACAGTCCAATTTGCGAGGAACGCTACACCAACTTAAGAATTCCTCTGAAGAAATTGCCATTGAACAGGCAGAGAAGTACTACAAAAATCGTCTTGAACATGAAGTGGATTCCTTAAATATAACAACCACAAACCGATTATCTATTGAAAATAGAGTCAAAACATTTAATGTATTCAATGGTATTTTTCAAGCAATTGTTCCATTCATGATTGCAATTCCTTTATACATCACCGATCTGATTAGTTTGGATGTTTTTTATTCTGTTGGCTACTACTTTTCCATGGTGGCTCGCTCACTCAACTGGTTTATTCAATCCTTTGAAGTAATTAATAAATTTAGAACCAGCCTGAATCGTGTTGATGAGTTACAAACCATTTTAAATACCGGGAACGAAGGCGAGTCAACACACAAAATTATTCATAAAATAGATCGAGATACTAAAAATCTCGAGGTAAAAAACTTGGAGCTTAAATTACATGGTCGTACTGAATTGCTTATAAAGGGGCTTAATTTAAAATTCACTCCAGGCATACATACACTCATTCAAGCGCCTTCGGGCTCAGGAAAAAGCAGTTTATTTAAAGCAATAGCAGGCACTTGGTTATCTGGTGAGGGTGAAATTTTTATTCCCAAAAGTCGGGAGTCGATTTATTTTTTACCCCAAAAGCCTACACTTCCTGATGATACGTTGAGAAATGTACTCGCTTATCCAGATGCATATTGTCCTTATTCAGATGAAGCCCTAGCTAACGCTCTAAAAGCCGTGAACCTCGAAGGACTTACCACTAAATTAGATGAAAAAATCGGCTTTAAATCTTTGGGTGAACAACAACGAATTGCCTTTGCTCGTGTCTTGTTAAGAAAACCAGAATGGCTGTTTTTGGATGAAGCCACCGCTTCTTTAGATGAAGACACAGAGGAACAAGCCTATCAATTGATCAAAAAATTGCTCCCGGAAACAACCATCATCAGTATCGCTCATCGCTCAACAGTCAAGCGTCATCATGATAATATTTTATTTTTTAGCACCAATAAACAAAAAGAGGTGCAGGTAAAAGAAAGTAGAATTTTAGATGGGCACGCCAAGAATGTAGGCACCCAGTTTGGCAAGTAGCACCTGTCTTGAATTAACAAATCACTTCAAGACAGTCACTGTGCTAGTTTTTCATTCAGTTAGAAGGTGTTGTTTAATGTCATTACACCTGGCTCTTTTAGAGATCCTTTCGGGGCTCTGAAAAACCCAAAATTTAAAAGATTGGTTTGTACATATGCTGGAGGTCGACTGTCTTTTGTTTTCTGTGCCTCTCCAGACACTAAAGGGAGATCAACGAGCAGATTGTCGGGTTTATCAAGATCGAGCTCTTTACCTGATGAGAGTAAGAAATCCATACTCATAAGCTGATCCAAAATAGGAAGTTCTTCACTAGATACAGAATCAGGATGCTCCGCAGTTTGCGTCACCGAAGAAAGCTCCAACTCATCGAAGCACTGTCCTGAACTTACTTGTCCTTCTGCACTCAAAAGCGCACTATCTTCATCATCAGAGTCTTCAAATATGAGCGGTTCCACAATTTTATCTAAAGCCTCCCCTTTTGAAAAACCGACAATGGAAATACGGTGCCAACTGGAGTTGGTGACTCCATTAGTAGGAACTAATTTGGTGTTGCAGTGAACATACTTATCGAAGTCCCATAACAATAAATCGCCCTCGTTCAAATCAAAATAGATGCCTTCAAAATAGGATTGAGGGTCGCTGGAGGAAAAACCGAATACACCTGGAAAGAATGTGTATGAGCCCTCATAAGTTCGCTGAGTATTGTCCTGACTCTTGGATGGATAGATAATAAATAAAGGACTTAATCCATAGAGGGGAAACTTATTGTGATCGACATGCGCCGTGGTTTGTTTATCATAATTTGCCTCAGCAGCCAAAAGATACTTTGAACCATTTAGCGTAAAGCTGGATGCATACCCCATCACCTGGCAACGTCTTGCGTATTCAAGAGGTGCACAATCCGCATAGATTGTTTCAGCCGTAGCAATAAGTGGTGCAAGCCCTTCTTCGATTCCAAATTTTTTCTCTGAAAATTGGGTAGGTCTTATCCGATGCAGTTTTATTCCTAGTATCCCGAATGGAGCTGAACGGACATTTCGACTAGCTCCATTCTTTGGTTTGTTTGCTTCCTCTGCAGATACTGCCCCCATTCTATTTAATTGCCTTGAGGTTACCGAAGCTAACTCTTGACGCAATCGATCCGATATCATATCGGGTTTAATTGCACCGATGCGGTATATACCAATCAGCTTGCCTTTGGCATCATAAAAATTAGTATCCTGAACAATTTTTAGCGAGGTCGAAAAAGGTTCATCAAAAACATCTTTCATTTGAATTTTTTTATTAAGGTTATCAAACAGAGTTATTTTGGGAATCATACTCTCATCGGACATATTATCTTGAGGAGCCTCAACAGGAGTTTCAACCTGAGCCATGGGGGTTCGCATAACAATATTCTTAAAAGGTTTTTTTCGCTTAATGAGATCGTAACTGACGTTAATCGCTGTTTTTATTTTTTTTATTTCTTTTTCGCTTAAATCAAAATCTAGTTCATCCAGATGATACATGAGTATTTGACCAAGTTGATCTCCAGACTTGCGTTGTAGATAGATGCTATACAGCAAATGATGTTGGTATAAATAAATTAAATTCTGCGCAGCTAAAGAGGGATTTATCTCTATATTAGGGATAATTTCATCGGCTACGTATTGACGTCTTTTTATTTCATCTTGATATAACGCTGATCGTTGCAGACTATTATTACTTTTTTTTACAGTGAACGGGAATGTAATGTGATGGGAATAGATAAATTTAGTTCTAAGTGGCTCTGGAAACCCTTCTTTTATTTCATCGCTAAGGTCATCACGTTGTCCTATAGAGGATATGTGATGCATAGAAAGCCGACTGTTATACTCCTGATTTTTTCGTAGCATTTCCCACTGCACCAGTTCGTAGATTCTCGGATCAACTTCAGCTTGTTGCTCAATAAATTTATTTAAATCAGGTGAAATTAATTTTCTTATCATTGAACCTTTTTTCGAGGATGCTTTGGTTGGAGTACTTGCCTCCTTTTCCTTGCCTTTTGCAAGAGAAGATGTCTCTGAAGAAGAATCCGATTTCAATTTTTTTGCTGGCGGAGGAGTCGCTTGTTGGGCAGAAGCGGTTTGCTGCGGAGAAGACACGTAGGCTCTTTTTTTAGTCACAGTAGTACTGCTACTTTGGGCTTGATCGAATTTTTGTTCCATAGGAAAACCTCATTTTATTATTATTTTTAAAAGAAAAGAATGGAATTCTAATCAGGCACAGTATCGCGAAAATGGATAAAAATGTCGAACATATTTTGCGCTATCCGCTATAAAATATGCACATATGGTTCAATCTAGCCAGTTGTCCACACCTTCTTACGGACACTATTGTGACACTGAATACTAAGGAATCTGGGATTGGAGCAAACCAACTACCATGGGGGTAATTGGTTTTTACTCGTTTGGGTATATAGGTTTAAACTTGGTTTACCTTTGTCTTGCTACTTATCTTAACCTAAAGAATGTTACAAGAGCTCCTGCTATGCTCCAGCTCCTGAAGTCTAATTTCCTCTCTAGCATTCTCAACTAATAGAAGACGAGCTGCATTATTAATATGCATTTGCGCTTTTGTAAAAAAGTCATGCACGTTTCTTAAGGCCTCTATCGTATGATGATTTTTCAAGTAGGCAATCTTATCAGGTAACTCTTTGCAAATATCTTGTGTTTTTTTTACAGTCACTTCGTTCAATGTTTCTAAAGTAACAACAAACTCTCGCATTGACTCTAATATCTCATTAAACTGCGGCTCATATTGACTGTTGTCAAATTTTTTAACGTTTTGAAAATTTTTTTCTGACTTGCCTTCATTTTCATCATTCAACATTTGAACGGTTAGACTATGTAGCTTCTGTTTAATTGCCTCCAAGGCTTTAATTGTTATTTCTTTTTCTTCGATAATATAATTCTGGACCGGTTGAACAAGAGGGTTTACACTGACTGGATGAACCAATTTCTTTGTAAAAAACTTGGGCATAGTATCTATCCTTTTTTAACTTATGGCGGTGGCATTATATTAGTAATCATATGATTTAAAAAGACTTTAATCGTCTTCCCCCGCACAAAAATTATTTGAGTAAGGTTATGGATTTTTGTAATAAATTAACAGTGCATAAGGTTGTAATCGGCAAGTAAACTAGAACTTTGAAAAAAAGATCTATGGTAATATCGTAGTTCGATTTTATTGTGTTCCGGATCCAAAATATAAAGCGAAATGCCTTGTCCATGTGCACCCCAACGCGCTACAGGCCCCTCTTCAATCGAGATACCATGAGATTTAATTCTTTGATACGCCTTGTCCCATTCATGTTTATCAAAGGAAAGACAAAAATGATTTAAATGATTTGAATTTTCATCATTCCCATAAGTCGACATTTCTTTGGGAAAAAGATCGATAATCGTATCAGCGTTAATACGGACTGATGGAAAAGATATTGTGCCTGCACGAAACTCTTCTACTCGCTCTGGATGCAATCCCAAAATCTCTTCGTAGAAGGTCAGCATCATATCAATATTTTTTACATTGAGTACAAAATGATCCATTCCAACTTGAGACATAGTTCCCTCAATATTTAAAAATTATTTTCTTTTATTATAGAGTCCAGTTAATTATTTTATTAATGAGATTTTTGAGGCAGTATAATGGCGAGGAATTAATTAGCTCGCCATACTTTAAAAAAGAGCGCTACTTCGGGGTGTTGGTTTGTTGCGGTCCTAATGCAGACATCAGATTTTCCTGATAAGCACTAATAAGACTTGATAAACGTTGCTTCTCTTCCTGCGCACTCTTTGGCGATATAGAACCTTCTTTCAATTGGCGCTCTACCAACTCACTTTGCGCATTTAAATTTTGAATGACTTTCTGTAGATCTTGAGCGGTAATATCAGGATATTGTTGTTTAAAAAACATATTGGTCTCTTATTTTGGCACACTGTTCACATAGTACCTTCTGCACTTTCTAAGATCAATTGATATTTAATAAGGAGCGTTTCAAAATCCCTCACCCGCCCTAACCAGCGTCCTAGAAGAGAAGAAAAGCTGGTAGATGTAGCTTATTTTTCCTCCAAAGTAGATGCATCAGCTGTATGAACTCGATAGATCCGAAGGAGTATAATCTTTAGAAAGTGCTTCTTGCAGTTGCTTTTTGTAATGATGCGTAGGAGTCTCTCCGGTTGATGTTGTTGCACTTATTTTAGGCCGGAAAATTGCGAGTTCTTCATGGAGCATTATTTTTTTATCCTGCATGCTTTTTCGATCGATAATAGCGGTTTTTGAATTAAGTACTCGTTCGGCTTCATCCTTATCTTCAGGCAAAATAACAGGAAATTGACTCACTGTATCCAGATAACTCTTAAGTGCTTTGGGTGCTTGTCCGTGATTGATGTACTCATCAGCGATTATAGCATAAGCCCAGAAATCTCTAAGACTAAAGCTGAGTTGATGTTTATTTTCTTGGAGTATTTCATTCATCTTCGCAAAATCACCGTGGCGTGCATAAGCAAGCATGCGTTCAGGAACTGATAATGCTTGGGATATTTTAAATAAATCGTCAGCTTCTATCTTGACATCATGCACAACAGGCTCTAAACCAAGTTTCAGCGCACAGGCATTAACGGCCCTAATGTTTGCCGGTGAAAAATACGCATGGGTAAAATTATAAAAATCATTTTTGACTTCCTTTCCAGCATGAAATGCATCAAACAATTCGTTCGTGTATTTTCCAGTATCATGCTTGATCGCGCTTCCTATTTTAAATTGCCAATCACCCGATTCGTCTTTATAAAATAGAATGTTTTCATATCCCATGGCATCTAGGATGATATTGGTTTTTTGATAAAAATCGCGATAGTGGTTGATAAATTCAATCATTACCTCTCTGAGCTTGGGATCGCTATCTACGCGTTGCAAAATGGCACCGATTCGTGGATCCATGATCGCATACTCTTTAAGATCAATAGGGGATTCAGAACCATCTTTATGAATCAGTACTTTATTTAATTGATGAAACAATGCCTTATTGTGTTCCATTAAGTAAGGGTCGAGCTCAGCAGGTTCTATTTTAAAATCAAACTTTACTTTGGATTGGAAGCATCTTTCGTAGGGAACAATGGATAAGGCCGCGTCTTGAGGCGCTTTACCAGGAAGTTTCACTAGCCGTGTACTATGTTGCTCCCGAATGCATCGTTGCTTCCCATCTTTATCAAAGCTGTCGTATAAAACAGCATATTTTTTCTCTAATTCTTCAAGCTCATCTGGATTGGGTTTTTGTTTCATTAACTTAATCACAAAAGGGGCATCTGGAAAACGATAAAGCACATGAGTACCCCCTTCAGCAATACGCGCGGCTTGACTTAAATCAATCGCACCCGATTGGGTTTTTGGTGTGGAATCAATAAATTTGACTACTTCGGTTTCTTTAGTTACAGGTATTTCAATCGATTCTTGCATCTTAATTCTTATTTAATTTTGGGTAAGCTCTATTATATTTTGATCAAAATATGAATTCTGCGGGCTGTTCAATAAATTTACACATTATTTGCAGTTGATGTCTTTATTCCCCATCAACCAGAGCGTAGCGAGGGATCTCCTTGCGGAAGTATCGGGTTAATGGGAGATCTCTCGCATCGTTTGGGATATCAGAACTCTTTAAAGCTTAATGCTTAATACGTCCGTTGGATTTTCCATATATTGCCCTTCGCAAATTACCTTTGCTCCGAGTTTTATGTACATATTGTTTAGTTTAGGATTTAAAGTATCTAGGTAAATTAAATCAGCACCCGATTCAATAGCCAAAGCCTTTGCCTGATTTAAAAGTTGTCGCGCAAAACCTAAACCTCTAAATTGCTCTTCCACAAAGATATAATCAAAATAAATGGCTTTTAAACCTGTATCCTGAGTAATTTGGTCATCCCCTACATCATCCTGAAAAGGAAAAAATCTTTTTTCGAATAAACCAAACATGGCAACAGGTAGTCCATGAAACGTTGCAACATAAATCTGCTCCTGTTTTTTATGAATATCTCGTTGATAAAATTGCTTATCACTTTGATGCAAATATCCCCATGCCTTCTTGGCCCATGAGGCCGTAAGCTTTATGTGTGCCTCTTTATCTTCCTTGAATTGGGATAGTTGTTTAAATTCAAGCGTGTGTCTTTTCCCTGCTGCGGTAAAAAATATCATTTTAACTCCTTTAAACTTATTAAATTTTTATTTTGTTAGGGGTAGTATGCAATTCGCTCGTCGAGACAAGATGGCGTACTTTAAGCACCGAAACGCCACCTACAATCCACTCGTCATCTAGAACGTGACGAGGAGTCGCTTATGCGTATTGGCTGCAAAATTACACTGCAAGATAGTACGATTTGTAAACAGACCCTATTTTTTCAAAGTATTTTTAGGGATATTTGCGGACCAATGACTCAAATGTTGTTGAGTCCAATCAAAAAATTTTTGCCCCACAGCCATTCCAACTGCAACTCGTGCTGTTCCCCAACCAATTCTGAATTTTTGTTGAAAAAAACTCAACTGACTTAAAAGCGGTTTCTCTGTTTTTTTTGATTCATGCCATAACTGAGTTAACACTTGATATGCTGAGAGTGATTTGCGGGTCGGTGAGGTTGCATATTGCGAACGTAATTAAAGGGACTTGATGCAATAGTAGCCAATCCAGCAGCACTCGCATTACCAAGTAATTCACGATAAACTTGCTTTGCGCGAGGTTCTTGATTCTCCGTTTTTGTGGCATTACTTTTCATCAAACCTTGTAACATTTCATACGTACTGCCAAAAACCATTTTGTTTATAATTTAGCTTTGGATCACCCTAATCTGTTTGTTCTTTCAAACTTTTACCTACCATATCGAATGCCACATAATTGAATGCTCCAAAACATTATTGCCCCTCATCATGTGAATTGATTTGAAATTTTAAGAATACGACTTATTCAAAATAGAAGTGATTCTATGAGAACAACTGCACTAGTGCATTGAAATTTATAAGAAACTCTCCAGCAACAGGTCACGGCCTCTATTGAGGCGGGTAGTGAATAATATCATGGATGCGCGATAGTTCATTGGTTGGATTCCGGTAACCATGCGATTGATTGGCATTAAAACGAAGTCCTTCTCCTTTGGAAAGTGTTTTCCAGCGTCCGCCTAACAAAATTTCAATAGTTCCATCCACAACAATGGCATGCTCAATAACTCCATGTTTATGAGGAGGTGAAAGATGCTCACATCCGGGCAATAACTCAATAACAAACAATTCAAAATGTAGCTGCTCATCAAAAGGAAACAGGGGAAGTACTCGTATTTTTTGCTCATCTGGATGCAAGATTTCGGCGTCCCCAGTTCTATAAACAGGATTGGTTGAATTATCGAGGCTATCTTCAATAAACGAGGAAAAGGAGGTTTGAAATCCGCTCGCAATTTTCCACAAGGTAGCAATCGTTGGGCTTGATTCTTCTCGCTCAATTTGCCCAAGCATCGCTTTGGATACACCGGTTTCCATCGCTGTTTTATCTAAACTCCAACCTCGCTCCTGTCTTAATGATTTTAATGTTTTTGAAATACGTTTTGAAATTTCTTGCATTATGTCCCTTATAAAAAAAGCTTGTGCGTTTTAGCGCACGAGTATATACTGCATTATTATGCGTTATAACGCACGAATTGTGAAGTAGATTGAGGAGAACGGTATGGTTGAACAACCTTTTAAAAACAAACTGGTCGCTGTGCTTAATAAGCGTATTGAGCCAGGAAAAGTGATGAATGCACTTGCTCATATGTGTATTGGTTTAGGTGCGGTGATTGGTGAAAAAGAACTGCGTTTAACTGATTATCGAGATGCAGATGGAGGCTCTCACCCGTATATTTCAGAAATCCCTTTTATCATTCTTTGTGAGAACTCCAATAAAATTAGAACCTTACGCCAGAATGCTTTAGCAAAAAATGTTCTTTTTAATGATTTTACCGATACCATGACTGTGGGCACCTATCAGGAGCAAATTGAAAGGACGGCACAGATTAAAGATAACGATCTGATTTACTACGGCATTGTTTTGTTTGGAGATTGGGGCGTGGTGACAGAACTCACGAGAAAGTGTTCTTTGTGGCGATGATGGGTTGGTAATCATGATGAATAAAGATAAAAAATTAAGTAAAAGCGCGCAAATCATACAAGATTTTTTATCTCAAAAGGGGATATCGTGTGAGGTTAAGGAACTTGACTCGAGCACACGCACTGCAAAGGATGCCGCTGATACTCTAGGATGTGGTGTTGCACAAATTGTAAAGTCACTCTTGTTTCGTACTGAAAAAACCTACAAGCCGGTATTGGTTTTGGCAAGTGGTGTTAATCGTGTGAATGAAGTCCTTATCGAGAGTCTCATCAATGAACCTATTAGGAAAGCTGATGCAGATTTTACACGAGAGGTAACTGGTTTTGCGATTGGTGGAGTCCCGCCAGTTGGGCATAAACAGCTTATTAATACTGTTCTTATCGATGAAGATTTGTTATGCCATAACGTCCTCTGGGCAGCAGCAGGAACGCCCAATGCAGTGTTTTCATTATCTCCTGACGCACTAAAACAGTTAACAAATGGGATAGTGGTCAAGGTTAGAGAATAAATCATGAAAAAAATATTTTGGGATAATCCCTATCAACGCCAATTAATGACTCAAGTGGTGTCAGTCAATGAAAATCGGCTACTTTTTGCAGAAACTATTGGTTTTTCGTTTTCCGGTGGACAAGAAAGTGATCAGGTTAGCGTGAATGGTTTGAGCGTCACTCATTCTGAAATAGAAGATTTCTTGATTTATTATACATTACCTTCGGGGCATGGGCTTTCTGAAGGGGATGTTGTCCTTATGGAAATTGACTTTGTTCGTCGCTACAAATTAATGCGCCTGCATTTTGCTGCTGAATTAATCTTGGAGCTGGTCCAAAGAATGCTTCCCATTAAAAAAATAGGTGCTCATATTGCTGAACATAAGGCTAGAATCGATTTTAACTGTAAGCGCAATATCTCGGATATCTTTGACTCTCTGCTGCTGGAGTACAATCAAATTATTGTAAAAGATATGCTTATACGCACTGGGTTTTCTGATGAGAAGAGTCAAAGACGTTATTGGGAAATCGAAGGATTCTCCAGGGTTTCTTGTGGTGGAACACATGTAAAATCAACCGCTGAAGTGGGTTATATTACGCTAAAAAGAGCAAATGTAGGTAAAGGTAAAGAGCGCATCGAAATTTATCTGGTGCAATAAGTCAGCCTAAATATAACCTTTATGAACATTGGCTTGGACTCTTTAGATTTCTTTACATGTTTTATTCGTGATGCTGACAATACCAATACCCATCCTAAGCTGAGCATTATTAATAATACATTAATATTATTCTGATATAATACAATAGGACTACTACAAAACCGTTTTAAAGGAATTAGCTTGAGCGAAAACTATGGAGTCATCAGAAAATGAAGTTCTATAATAACCTAGAGTCCTTTATTTTTGCCTATCAGATGGGTTCCTTCGCCAAAGCAGCCAAACAACTGAATATCACGCAAGCAGCAGTTTCAATTCACATAAAAAACTTAGAAATTTATCTTGGTGAAACCCTCTTTGAACGAAATGCCAAATGCATTGTACCCACTCAAGCGGCTAAAAAACTTTTTTCTTTAATTTCAGAACCTTTTGATAAAATTAGAGACGTGGCCGAAAATTTCTCAAAATATACAAATTTCATGAGTGGCGAAATCTATATAAGTTGTGTCAATGAGTTCGCCCAAAATTTAATAATGAAATCAATCGGGCTATGCCTTGAACATGAAATTAAATTAAGAATTAATTACATACCTAGAGATTCAGAAATTATTAATGAATTACAAAATAATACCATCGATTTTGGTATTACATCGATTAAATACGACAATCCTAATTTTGAATTTGTTAAATTATTTGATGATGAACTGGTACTTGTTGGCACCGAGCGATGGGAAAAATATATAGATAAAACGACAGAATCTTCGTTTAATGAAAGTCTTAAACAATTGCGATGGCTCAGTTATGGAAATGACAAGCCTTTTATTCAAAGGTATTTTGAGCTGGCGCTAAATATAGCTCCTAATTTCATTGAGCCCTCCCTTACGTTTACGGATCTCAATGGATTAGTTCAGTCGGTAATCAATGGTTATGGGGTCGCGTGTCTGCCTAAATCTTATTTATTACCTCATTTGGAAAATAAATTAATCGTTCAACTGTATCATCCAGAGCCCCCTCCTCGATATGCTTTATATTTGGTTTACAGAGCTAAAAGTTTATTACATAAGCGCATGAAATTTTTTAAGGATCTTGCTGCTCAATCAGCTCTTGATTAACTCAGTTTATTCACTTCGTAATCTTCGTTTTCTGCTTTTGTCTGGCAATTTTTGGATTTAAAGAGCCTTAAGCGATTTTGTTCTAAGCAATAGCCAATTATTCTTTAAACCTAAAAAGTGAGTTAGGATCAAGATACCTAGGTATCCGCTGCTATTTCGCTCGTTCAGAATAGAGCAATGAATCGTGATAGTTCGTGTGATCCCATATTTCATCTTCAGATAAGCATGTTTCTATAAACTCAATTACCGCACCGTGTTCCTCAATCATCGCGACTCTAAAATCTTTTAAAGGAAAATAAGGCTCAAGAAGAACATGTTTTCCTTTTATCGCTTCATCAATACTCTCCACTTTATAAGCAATATGCGGTTGTGTTTGAATTAACGGATGGAGTGGGCAATTAGGACCAAATCGATGATATTGAATCCGGCCAGGTAACTCCCCACCGGAGGTATACGTATCCATAAGGGAGCTATAACGCTCACCCGCACGGGGTTCTGTTATGGGAATTCCAACATGATGATATTGATACTTCATAATCAACCAATCAATGCCTATACTGAGTTACATTGTACCGAATTATTATTCTGATATTAAGGACAAAACAAGTAAATATGGCAAAGAAAAATTAGCACTGAATAAAACAGATCAGTTTGGTATGAAGTACAGTGAGTCAATTAAACGTTTTTATTCTAAAGCTGTTGATATTCGTAAATCCAGTTTACCGATTAAAGAGATATCCCAACAGTTGAAAAAACTGGCACATCAGGAATTTCATCATCGGCACAGCACGAGACGCTTTCTTGCAGACATCATACTGATCATCAGTTGTTTTGGTGGTATAGGGCTGATCGTAGGGTTTGGTCGCATGCGATGGGGAACTTCATTTTTGTTTCGTGATGCAAAAACAGCCCGCGAAAAGGAGCTTACAAATAATTGGATGAATAAAAATGCTGAGTCCAATAAACAAGAGGCGCAAGTAGTTAATAGTTACTCGCTGGAATAATGGCGTTTTTAGATCCACCTGAATGTTCTCACACTCTCCTCCTTTTTTCTCCTTAGAAGAGACACTGTAAAATGACCAGCTCCAGAACAACTCAATCCGCTTGGGTGCTCAAAATATTTTTTACTCCTTGAATCTTTTTTTCCAAGGAACTCGAAATGGTTTGATGTTCTGTATGTAACGCAATTTGCCGTAAATCAAGACGAGAAATAATTTTCATCATGGTCGTATTATTGATTTTTCTTGCTTTCCTCAACGTACGTAACTCCTGATGAGCTCCCTCTAAAGCCGCATAGCGTAATTGTCGTTCGAATGTTAAGGCTAATATACTTTCTAATTTTTCATTTTCCGTTCCATGGTTTGATACAATAAATTGATTAAACGAATCCATTAATTTGTTTGCAACCTCAATACACAAAACCCTCTCACGCTCATTGGCCTCTTCACATAAGCGCTCCATTTTTATTTTGATTGCTTCAACGGCTGCTTTAGATAAGGCAAGCA
Source organism: Legionella sheltonii (assembly GCF_026191355.1). Taxonomy (GTDB): domain Bacteria; phylum Pseudomonadota; class Gammaproteobacteria; order Legionellales; family Legionellaceae; genus Legionella; species Legionella sheltonii. The sequence continues at coordinate 250,543 of NZ_JAPHOQ010000005.1, read as the reverse complement.
CCGCTTCATTTTCTTCATCTTGGTTATGTTTATGAAGCAAGTTTTTCAACCCTGGAGTAATCAAAGGCAAGAGCAAACTACTAATAATTAAAGAACACAGAACAACACCAATCACAAGAATAATTAAAAGTTTGCGCTCAGGAAAAGGTCCTCCATCGACCATATGCGGTAATGATAAAATCGCAGCCAAAGCAATTGCCCCACGGACGCCGCCGAGTGAAAAAGTACTGATTATTTTTAAATTAGGAAAACGCCAGGAACTCTTATTACGTCTGGATATTAATCCTTCAAAAGGTAATGTTAAATAAATCCATAAGGTACGCAGAAGAATTAAGGTCACGGTAATAAGAACAACAATCATTGCGTATTCGGACAAACTGTATCCAGTTGCTTTGAGGAACTTAATTGAATGGGGTAAATATAATCCCAAAAGGATAAAGATAATTCCGTTTAAAGTAATATCAAGAACCTCCCAAACAAAATGACCTTCAAGACGCATTTTGGCCATTGTTCGATCTAAAAATCCGGCCCGGTCTACTGTAAAACCTGCGGCAACAGTAGCCAATATACCTGAAAAACCTAATTTTTCAGCAGCAAGATATACGGTAAAAGGTAAAAGCAGCAATAATAAATTTTCAGTAGTGGTTTCATGAACGTTATGCTTGGTTAACTTACCTAATAGCGAAATAAAAATATAAGTAAGAATTACCCCAACACCAATCCCACCAAGGCTAATGAACAAGAGGCTCCAGATTGCTGCCGTCAGCGAGAACACTCCGGTTAACATCGCAGCAACCGCTAATTTAAACGAAACCAAGCCCGAAGCATCATTTAACAGTGCCTCGCCTTGTAATATATGCATGATGCGATCGGGTATGCGCGCTCCGGCGGTCATTGACCTAAGTGATACAGCATCGGTCGGTGAAAGTGCTGCCGCTAATGCAAAAGCCGCAGGCAAAGGAATAAGTGGAATTAACCAATGCACTAAAAAACCAATTCCAGCCACGGTAAAAAATACCAAACCAATCGATAACATAATAATAGGTCTGGTATAGAGCAAAAACTCACGTTTAGGAAAATGCCAGCTGTCATTAAATAATAAAGGTGGAACAAACAACAACATAAAAAGTTCTGGATTAAATCCTACATCAAAGAAAGCTGGAAATAAATCGGCCAGAAGTGTCCCTATGGCGATTTGTATTAATGGAGTTGGCAGGAAGGAAACAAAGCGTGTAATGACACCAGAAATTACCAGTAGAAAAAGAAGAATTAAACAAATGACCACGCCTTCCATTGTTTTTATTACTCCTAAGATTTATTGAGATTAATCAATTAATGTCTATTTCCCTGTTTGATCTTACCTTAAAACTCAAATCAAATTTGATGCATGAGCATTAACCCTCATTGAGTACTTACTTCTGTTGATTGTAATTCACTTCCAAGGACGCGAATAGAGCTAATTAAGTGCTGATCAACGTTTTTCATTCTGATTAAGCTTCTTATAAGAAACCTCAATTATAATAAATATACAAAGAGAGTATTTTTTATCTAAAATGTATGCCTGATAATTATGGTTTAAGTGAAATTGGTACTGTTGAAGATGCCAATGCTGCATGGCAATCATTTTTTGGTCGTTTTTTTTCGCCGGAAATTCCACCAGGTGTTGATGTCACTTTTGATCCAACAGTACGCGTGTTTGTTCCTAGAGAAAATAAAAATGCTAGGTAACACGATGAACTCGTTACTGAGTATAAGCAAGGTTTAAACAACGAGGAAGAGCGCAAAGAACTGCAATGGTATATGAAAAATAGGGGCTCTAATCTGGCTCTTTGTCATACGGAACGATTTTATATGGATCTGGACTCAACCGTTCCTGCATTTAAAAAATAAAAACCTAAATTCTAAGCATCAAAAAAACTTAAAACAGAATCCTGTGCTGCCATCGTATCGTCAAAACCGAGTTTTATTAATTCTCGGGCGAATTTTTTTTCAAACAATAGAAAACTGAGTAAATCACCGGAATGACGTTTTGCACCAAGAAAATTCAGTAAGATCCGTAATAACATGGGTATATTGTTATAATGAGACTGAGCCACTGTTGCTATATCCACACTGGGGCGTAAATGTAACGTTTGAATAGGCCGCCAGGGAGCATGCTTCTTTTTCTCCAGGGGTAACATATGCGCCATCGAGTTCATGTGACTCACCATTTCTAGATCACGCTCGAGGTTATCTAAAAATAATCCATTGACCATGCTACCCAAAACACGTGTGAAATCAATCTCGCTACCCTGTAATTTTTCTGGATTTCGTACATCAGGTAGTTTTCGAGTGCCAATAATTAAAATTTTATCTACTTGGCAACGGATAGCGCCACGTAGGGGAGCCGCTAATCCCACATGCCCATCTCCATAATGAAATCCATCTATTTTTGCAGGAGGGAAAAACAAGGGTAATGAAGTGGACGCCAGGAAATACTCCATTTGCAGATTCACTCGTTGACTACTATGAAGCGGATCATTCCAATCCTCAAAATCCTCTGCATGATGCTGATAAAACGAGATGGTTCTTTGAGTTTCATAACAGCTGCTGATGATCTCCATCATGTCTAAGTGCTTATTTTTAATGGCACATTCCAAACTCTCAAAATGAATAATGTTCTTAATAAAATCCTCTAAAGGCGATGTATCAAGGATATGTCCTAAGAGACGTTGCTTCATCAGCATACTGCTCATATTACGCATAGCCGCTTTGCTTAGTGCATAATTACTGGACTTAAAAATATGCTCACAGGTAATATCACGCCATAATTCCTCTAACTTGTTGGCGCCAGCAGAAAAATCAAGCACATTTCCACCTAATACACCCGCATTAATACTGCCAACACTGGCTCCAGTAAGCATGTTGAAGGGAATTTTTTTTGAACCAAGAATGGTGTTGATCGCCTTGATCACCCCAGCCTGATAAGCTCCGCGGGCTCCACCACCCGCCAAATAAAGCGCTATTTTGGTCATTGCTGATTTTCTTAGAAAGAGAAGTAAAAATATAGCTTTGTTATCCGCTAGTGGCAAGTGCATCAGGTCGTATTACCCTGACGCGAATATAGGGCTAGTCTCCTTAATGCCGACTGATCATAAAATGCATTAACTGATTGACTTTTGAACTAAAAGGGAATACCATGAAACATGCTTATTTTTTATACTCATCATGCAAGAACCTTTAGAAATCAAACATCCATTTCTGAGGCGCGTTAAAGAAAGCGATTATCAGCGAGTTTGGGAAATATGGATGCAAGATCATATAATCCAATGGATGTCTTTTACTAAAAAAGATTTGGTATCCTTTAAAGCAACCTTTGACCGTCTCAATCAACAAAGCGACGTCTACGTCATGGTCGATTTAATCGATGACAAAGAAACAATTGTTGGTGTTCGTCGAATAAAATATCTCTCTGGACCTTATGAACATGTTGCGGAATTTTGTTCCATGGGAGTGGATAGCCAGTACCTCAATAAAGGCTATGGCAAAGTTTTTTGGAAAGAATTTGAAGAAATTGTAAAACAAAATCCTAAAGTTAAATGCATTCGTTTCACTCAAAGTGGCGGAAACAACAAAGCGTTCCATCTTTCGGATTCCATAGGTTATAAAACAGAAGCAGTATTTCCAGATTGGTTACAGCGTTCTGGAGAGGATCAAAAAAGTCATTATTATCTTATTGAACGCTTTAGTTATAAGATAATTGATGAAGCATTACTTGAAAAATCAAAATCTTTTGCATCAAAAAAATATGAACCAAAACTGCCGCCTCTCTTGGATGAAACATCCAGTCATTTAACCGTGCAACGAGTAAACAACAAAATTCAAGTGTTACACGATAAGACCCTGATCCTTGATTTTGATTATTATCCTGATGAAAGCGTGATTCAGCATATTACCTTTCTCGAAGATCTTAAGATTCATCAAAATGATAAAAAACTTTGTACTGCTGCATTAAGATTGGCTTTAAATTCTATATTGACAGAGAACCGGGTAAAAAAACTTGAACTGTTCACTCATGACGACAAAGCCATAGAACTATGCGCAGAATTAGGTTTTTGGATTCGAGGTGAACGGCCTGCGTCTTACTGCCAAGAAGATAAGTATTTAAATGAATTAGGTGTTGAGTACAGTTTTTTTGATATCAAGGATGCGCACTCTTTATTTAACAGTTTTAAACACAATGAAGGCATAACGGCAAAATTAAATGAGTTGCAGCAGATCATTAATTCCCTTGAAGAAAAAGGAGTTTGTGATTCATTCGGTAAAAATTATCTGGCAAATATAATCTATCAGATTGTTCGTGATGAGCTTTTAGAACAAAAATTATATGTATCTTTAGAAGACAAACCATGGGAAAAAGTGTTAACCCAATGTCCTGAAGTATTTGCCCAAACAGCAAAACAATTACAGTCTGCTTTAATTATTTTACGCCACCCCCAAAAGGAAGAGGCTAAACCCAGCCAAATCGGAATATTCAGCGGATTTAAGCCCCCCTCTTCCGAGCAAGACACTGATACCAAAACATTGAGCACCAATCCATTGGATTACCTTTAAACAGATTATTTCGAACAAGTGAGGAATCTCCTGAATGTGGCATAGACGATGTTTTGGAAAAAGGTGTCACCATGAAGAGAGTCTTCCTCTTAAGCTCCTCAAGATAATGAAGTGATAATTTAGTGAAGAAAAAATTTTCTATTTATTAGGGCGTGTTGACAATTCATCCCCACCGCCTACGTGCCGCGACGTGTTCGCGGCAACCAGCCGATCTTAATCAGTGGCAAATTTCTTCATAAAGATCATGCCATTCTGTATTTAGGTTCTCAATCAAATTTAACTTCCACTGCCTGGGCCAATTTTTGAATCGCTTTTCACGTCGAGCAGCTTCTATATAGGTTTCATGAACCTCATAATAAACCAATATATGTACATTGTACTTAGCTGTAAATCCCGGAATCAGGTTGTTTTTATGTTCCCAGACTCGTTTAATTAAATCTGATGTTGAACCAGCGTATAGTGTACCATTTCGCTTGCTTGCCATAATATAGACATAAAATGACTTCATTTGGCTTCCTTGTTTTGCTCAGAGTGTTGGACTCAATGCGATGATATCACCTAAATTTCACGGATTACATTGGTAGCCAAATATAGGAACAAGCCATTGCGAGCATTGACGCATCATTTCTCTTCAATTGATCATCTCTTGTGGCAACAGCTCGAAAATGTTTAAGTCGCGCAAATACGTTTTCAACTAGATGACGATATTTGTATGGACCCCAATCAATATCAGCATTCCCAGTTTTAGAGTTCGTCTTCCGAGGAATCATTGGAGTAGATGATTTTTGCCTAATCTGATCTCGAATTTCCTCGCTATCATATCCTTTGTCTGCAATGGTGTAATCAGCTTTAGGGAGTGTTTCAATGAGACCTGAAGCTGCTTTAGCATCATGTACCTCTCCGCCAGTCAATTGAAATTCAATCGGAAGGCCGCAAGCATCAACTGCCCTATGAATTTTTGTTGTATTACCACCAACGGATTTCCCTATTGCTTGATGTTTCTTTCCTATGCCGCCTGAGCTATGTTGATGGGCACGAACGATACTGCCATCAATAAATTCCCATTCAAGATCAGGATGTTGTATGAGCGCTTTGAAAATCATCATCAACTTGTTCTTTGAGGACCAACGATTGAATTGTTGATAGGCAGAATTCCAAAATCCAAACTCTTTAGGTAGGTCTCGCCAAGGGCAGCCTACACGCATGCGATATAACATTGCCTCAACCATCATACGAAGATTAGGTTTGTCATATATCTGATGTTGTAGCATTATCTCCTTTAGCTTAGACCATAGCTCATCACTGAGCATCAGTCTAGCCATTGCAAACTCGTTTTATACTTGATATTGAAATCGATATATTATGAGTTTGCTCTTATTCATCAATCGATTAGAGCAATGAATTAAGTTCATCTTTAACTTGACCAGTTCCTGGATGCCGCGAACACGTCGCGGCACGTAGCCGGTGGGGATAAATTGTCAACACGCCCTAATAAGTGATACAGTCCAATCAATTCAATATTACTTAGAAGTATTGACAGAATCATCAACTAAGCTGTATATTAATAATACAAATATTTTTTACAGAATTTTTATGTCCCTTTCTACTGTACACCACAAGTTAAATAAAGAAGCAGCTTTCGCACAAGCGTTTGCTTGCTTTTTTTATTTTAGCTTTTTTAGCCCGCAGCTGGGTGGTCGGTAGAAAGTAACTAACACTCCAACCCCCAGCTTAGTCTGGGGGTTTTGGTACCCGAATTCCCAGACAAGAAAAAGCATGGGAGTTGGATAGAACCCAAAGAGGAGTGTCCATCATGCACCATCAATCGCGAACACATCGTGCCCAGGCTCTATCCAAAGTACTTACTGTATGTAGGAGGGGATGATGAGCTATTCCGTCTTAAAGAAACTACCTCCTGTAGAAGAAATTATTCAAGAAATTCCATTGTCTCCTTTGGCCCACCAACAAATTGCTCGTGACCGGGAAGAGGTCAAAGCCATTTTAGAAGGTCGTGATAACCGTCTCTTAATGATAGTCGGACCTTGTTCTGCGTGGCCGAAAAAAGCAGTACTGGAATATGCTCACCGTTTAGTGCAATTAAACAAGAAAGTGAAAAACGAATTAAAACTCATTATGCGAGTTTATATTCAAAAACCGCGAACAACTAAGGGATGGACCGGTCCTGTAAACCAACCTGATTTATTCTCAGCCCCAGATATTGCATCTGGAATAAAATATACCCGAGATATGATGGTTAAGGTCATTGAAATGGGATTGCCCATCGCTGATGAAGCATTGTTTACCCATAATGCTAAAGGATTTCTGGAACTTCTGTCTTGGGTTGCAATTGGGGCCCGCAGTTCTGAAGATCAGGAGCATCGAATTTTTGCTTCCTCCCTAGACTGCGCTGTAGGATTAAAAAACCCCACTCACGGTTCATTGGCTATCGGCGTAAATAGTATTGTTGCCTCCCAACATGATCATGTTGCGGTATTCGATGGCTACGAAGTACAAACCCATGGAAATCCGCACGCGCATATGGTTTTACGCGGCTCCAATAATGCCCCTAATTATTCCATTACCCATCTTAAAGAAGTAAAACATCATATGGACATGCATCAGATCATCAACCCGTCGATTATTGTTGATGTCAGCCATGATAATTGCTTGGTAGACGGCAAAAAAAATCACCAATTACAACCTGCTATTGCTTTAAACGTTTTAAAAAGCATTCAAAGCCACCCGGATTTAAAAAAGTTGGTTAAAGGTTTCATGATGGAAAGTTTTATCAAAGAAGGGAATCAAAAAGTTGATGCGATGAATCCGGACGACCTTGATTTAAGCGGGCTATCGATTACGGATCCATGCCTCAGTTGGGAACAGACCGAAACGTTTTTGCTGGAACTCGCTAAGATGCGCTCTTTAGAAACAAATGAGTTGGCAATGGAGGTACAGGTATGAATACTTTATTTGGTATTTCAGGAGATGCAGGTTCGTTTTCTGAGGAAGCGGCCTTGGTGTATGCGAAGCAAAAAGGGCTAGCTCCAACTCTTGTTCACTTACTGGATATGGAAGGTGTTCTGCTTGCAATCGAAAATGAACGTGTCGATCTGGGTATAGTGCCTGTCGTAAATCTTATAGGTGGATTGGTCAAGCCAGCATTCCAAGCCATGGGAAGACATTTATTTACTCCTATTGATGAACTATGGCATGAAATCAATCAATGTCTCCTCGTACGACCAGGCATTCAATCCCATCAAATTACGCACATTGTGTCACATCCTCAAGGGTTTGCCCAATGCCGTCAATTTCTACAAAAAAATTTCAGCAACACGGAACAACTGGAATGGATTGATACAGCAAAAGCAGCCAAGGACTTAGCGGAAGGAATATTGCCACCCCATTCAGCAATCATTGCCTCAGCACGTTGTGCCGAACTGTATGGTTTAGAAATAAAGGCAGCAAAAATCCAAGACAGCCATCCCAATCGAACTGCTTTTATCCTGGTAAAAAACGCACGACTTCTCAAGTAAGGAGGATATCATGCCTACACTCGAAGAATTGAGAAAACAAATTGAACAGACTGATGCTTGCATCATTGAAATATTGGCAAAGCGTCAAGAACTTTCAAAACAAATTGGTGCGCTAAAATCGCAAGAAGGAAAAAAAGTACTGGACCGCTCGCGTGAAAAGCAATTGTTTGAGTATTATGAACATTTGTCCAAGCAGTACCACTTGCAAGAGGAATTTATTAATCGCTTATTCAAAATCATCATATCCAACTCGAGAAAGGTGCAAAAATAATGAATCATTTTATAAAAAAGAGGTTACCTGAAGATTCTGCAACCGTGGCGATTAATTCATTAGCTCAGCTAAAAATAAATGAAGGCATTAAAATTTATAACCTCAGCGCCGGTGAGCCCAAATTGCCCCCCCATCCCGCAATTGTTACTGCGACCACATACGCCCTGGAACAAGGACAAACCCTTTATCCTCCAGTAGCAGGTATTTCGGAACTACGGGATCTAGCCAGTGTATGGATGAATAAAACGTATGGCTGTTCGTTTAAAAAAGAAAACTGTCTTGTCGTAAATGGTGGAAAATTTGGAATCTATTTGCTGATGCAATTACTAGTGCAACAAAACGATGAAGTCATTATCCCCGCCCCCTATTGGGTTTCTTATCCAGCGATGACTCAGTTATTTGGCGGAAATCCAGTCATCGTTGACACCAAAGAAACAGATGGATGGAAGTTGACAGCCCAGTCACTGAAAAAAGCATGTACGCCGCAAAGTAAACTTCTTATTCTGAATAACGCCACTAATCCAACCGGCGCATTATATACTGAAGACGAGCTTCTTGAACTGCTGCACGTTGCGCAGGAACACGATCTACTCGTTATCGCGGATGAAGTATACAGTGCCCTCACCTACGATGGGCATTCCTATATATCGTGTGGTTCTTTTCCCCAATATCAGGACCGGGTTATTGTTATTCAAAGTTGCTCAAAAAATTTTGCCATGACCGGCTGGCGAATTGGTTTTGTTTTCGCGCCCCAATCCATCATTCAACCCTTAACTGCATTGGTTAGTCAAAGCACCAGCGGCGTAACCACTTTAAGTCAATCGGCAGCTATGGCGGCTTTAACTGAAATAAATTATGTAAGTATTTGGGTACAACAATGCATGCAAAAAAGAAGAGATACGCTTATTAATGCTTTAAATGATGCTTTTGGCTTAACCCTAACTACCCCAGCTTCATCACTCTATCTGTTCCTGTCATTAAAAAGCCTGGGTTTTAACAAGGCAAGCTCGGAAGAATTTTGTAAACACGCTTTGGAAGAAGCTCATGTTGCCCTGGTTCCAGGAATTGCATTTGGCAAAGAAGGTTATGTGCGGATGTCTTTTGGAGCCGACGGAGACGATTTAAAAGCAGGAGTTGATGCATTAGCTCAGTGGCTGTATTCCCAATAAAAGCAGACACTGCCAACTCAACTCCTTTCAAAAACAACTCTCAAAGAAACGTCCCTGGTGCTGAGCCTCTGTATGCGCCAGACTCTTAATCGACCAATAATTCAAATTTTAACCTATATGATCACTATGTTTACATTAAAGGCAATCAATGTGTATAATTAATAATCATCCATAGAAAAGGTGCTGTCATGGTCAAGATTGTTGTCCAAAAAGATAACCATGAGCTCGTTTTGCTGGATACAGAAAACATCAGGTTAAGTGAAGCATCCGAATATTATAAAAAACTTTCATCCTTCGAAAAGATTGATGAAGCCTTGGAAGTCATGTCGAGTTTTGATATGGGCGACAAGGACAATTGGAGAGTCGCAATACTGTTCAAGAGTCTAAAGAAAAAACAAGAAGATTCTAAAGAATCAGAAATCAGCTCACTCTTACAACAGTGCAAGAATTTTTCATCAATTTATATACCTAATTCGGAACAGCTTGGAAGCATGAAGAAATTACGCTGTTATCGAGTAGGAGCAGATGCTGGAGCAGGTTTTAAAGACGGTGATTTAGACATTCTAGGGACCGAAGGGTTTTTACACTGTACCGGTGTTTTGGTCGCCACAACCGATGCAAAAGGCACGCCTTGTTATTATGTCGCCCATATATTTGGGGATCGAACCACAACGAGTGCCGTTCAAGAAGAATTGGATCGAATTCTTTCTGACCTACATAAGCTTACAGACAGAAAACTCCGTTGGTCGGACTTAGAAGATCAAGTGACCTTAGTAGGTCCTGGAAGCGAATATGAAGAACCAAGCCTATGCTATAAACAAACTTTTAAATTATTAACGCAAGCAAAAGCAAATCCTACACCTTTATTTGGTGACAGCGTTGCTTTCAACATCACGGGAGACGGCGAATTAATCATCTTAGATCCAATAGCTCAATTAAACGAGGGGATTCAATCCCAACTACCGAGAGTAGGACATGGCATATATTCTCCTGTTGATAATAAAGACGCTGATGAATCAATAACAACGATTGAACAACAAATTGCCGATGCAATTTCAGGGGATGAGTTTCCGTATAAAGATCATTCTGTTGTTAGCAAATTATAATTGGAATTTTTTCAGATCGAGCCTACGCAGGGATGATGGGATGGGCCCACAAGCTTCCAATTTTTACTTACCGACTTAATCTCTTTATTTTTATTCAGCTTTGTATGTTATTAACAATCATAGAGACACTGTGCACGCAAAGGTTGCCTTTTAAATTGTAAAAAAATCGCAATAAATTGTGGTTTAATCGGTGATTCAAATCATTGCTGGGTTATATTATTACAAGTTGAATTTTTTTTGTTTTTATAAAAAGATTATTGTGGAGATACATTATGTCGACGTCTGAAGAAGAAATGAGAAACAGATTATTGGCGGAAAAAACTGAAGAAGAGCGAGAAAAAAAGAAACATCAGCTGCAAGAATTAGAACTTGAAGAGCAAAATAGAAAAAAAACCATAATCAAACCGGAACAAATGAATAAGGATTGGCCCAAAATAGTTGAAGACTTCAAAAAACAATATGGCAAAGAGCCTGACAAAAATGGGGCGCTGGTTTTTGATTCACCCGAAGAAGTAACCAAATTTTTCCTAGCGCAAGCCACTGCGACACCCCCCCGAGAATTTCATGGTGTCCAATTAGGTCAAGATGGCAAGCCCATAGATAACCACGTATATTCCTGTGGTAGTGGCCATCTTTTTCAAGGCAGCTTAAAAGAAATTCAAACTCAAATTAAAAAAGCTTTAGAAAATGATCCTGAAAATCAAAAACTCAAAAATGGGCAAGTATATATTGAAAATTTAATAAATCCCCAGAAAACTATTGAGATGCGCCGCAACATAAGTGACTTGAAAAGTTCTGGAGAAGAAGCCTTATCCGAATCACACAGAAATTCCATGGGCAGCAGTTTTTAATCACCACAGATAGCCTGTATAGGCTATTTTTCCTGTATCTGAGTTCACTTATTCTTCTATTTTATAAGTTTTTTTACTTATTATTCCTATACGTAATGCATTTCAGCTGGAGTTAAGCCCTACATAAAAATGGCTAAACCCATGTTGGTGCATTGAAGTGACTTAAGACAAACTCTATAATTTCATTTAATTAAAAATCACAGGATAGAGCATGAAAATAGAAGAAACCACTCAACCAGTTGAAACCTTAACCAATGAAGATTATTCCAAGGCAATGAACTTTATTGGTCAAAATTTATTGTCCTCTTTAGTACAATCAGTGGAAAAATTACCGCCTCATTTTCGAAATAGCAATGTCATATCCCAGGCGCTCTCTGCATTTTTGGCAAATATTATTTACAAACAAACCCCGGGAAATCCTGAGTCCCGCCAACAAATGCTTGAGGCAATCACCAACCTTGTGCGAATGCAACTGAACAACATCCCAAATCCATCAAAATAAGAATGGAATGATTCCGTATTAATTGATACGGAATCAAAGATAAGCCGCATTAAATTCAGCTTCACTCATAAACAATCGTTTTTCCTTGAAATTGCCTAGATGAATGTTTTTTTCACGGTATTTGTTAAAAAATTTAACTGGCTTGTAAATTATTTGTGGCGGTTGGTACGTATTATTTGCCCGATATTCATTATAATTCGGGTTTATTTTACGAAGGTTATCATCTAATAACTGAATCGAAGTGTCTAAATTGGCTATTGGCGTCGATAAAATAAAAACGAGCCGATTACCCGATCTACAATCAAGATAAACGGCAAAATCATGAATAGGTTGTTTGAGTGCATGAGCAAGACCTTCCACCACCTGTTTTATTTCAGAAACAAGGATTTTTTCAGAAATTAGGGAAATTTGTTCTTTTGCACGCGCAAAAAATTTGAAGGTAAGTGGTTTCACAGAGGTGATCTCAATAATATCTTCCATTTCATAATTGATTAAGCCGGCAAGGGTTGTGACATAAATAAGATAACGCTCCCCCTCTTTTAGCTCATGCAATTGCAAGAACTCGGAATCATCTCGATTCTGTTTAAATTGATAAAAGACATCAAAGGGATTAAAAACAAGGCCAGGCCAATCACTATGTAACGTATGCCCAAAAAAGCCTTCCGCAGCAGAATAATGCTCTAAAAATAGGAGCTTTTTCTCAGTGCTTACATCACCTATCCAACTTTTTTTAAGGTAATCGATCTGCGAAGAAGATAAAAAATTTCCTCCATAGACACATACCGATAAATTACTCCATAACTGCTGCAGATAATTTACATTAAAATAGGATAATGCTTTTGCAGTAACTAATTGGATAATCGCTGGAAAACCTAAAATCATGCGAATATCTTGATCTTTAATTTCTTCAAAAATACGTGTCATTCGTATTTGTGCATCTGGAATAGACAATGTTTTTGCAGATGGGTATAGCAAGTCCTTATAAAGCCAATGCCGCTTTGAATTCATATAACCAGATATGAAGCCTACAGGCAAAGCAGTAGGAGAATCATAGATATAGGGTTGCGCACTCAAATACAGAGCCTTGCCATCAAATAACTCCTCAGGATTATTTAATTCATTGGAGTACCCTGCATATAAGCTAAAACTAATGCGTACCAAGTTGTTGATTAAACTTGGGGTTATTGGAATGTATTTGGGACCACCAGTAGTTCCTGAGGTTAAAGAAATGGCTTTAATAGGCTCCCAACTGAAGAATCCCTGTTTCCCTTCATGATAGATTTTTTCAAACTCAGGCCGTAACATTTCATAATTAAAAGCAGGTAGTGTTCGTGCATTATCCATAGTTTTTAATCGAGATAAGCCACATTGGATGCCAAGCTCTGTTTTTCTGCACGTATTGATAATTTTTTTAAGTGCTGCATTCTGATAAGGATATGGATCATAAGCGCTTTTTTCGATTTTTTTGGCGTAATGACGAATAATGGGGATACCAAAATTTTTTAGAATCCAATGGCGGAACATGCTTCTGGCCTATAGTTTATAAAAACCAAATGTCTCATTACATTTAAGTTTAGATTATGGGCAATTAGTTTGTCTTAACCGGAGATTTTAATTCAGTGATAAAACAACTGACCTAAGTCTCATTCACCAAATAAAAAATCATGAGTAGACGGAATACTTTATAATATATCTAAGCTGGTTGATTTATAAAATCCAATCCTGTTCCTATAATGTAGGATAAACCCCATGTATCTTTGAACTTATAATCAATTAAAATTAGGAACTAAGGTTTTAATTTCTCAATGGACTTGAACATGATTATTTCCTCTATTACTGACTATCGTGAAGCGGCTCGACGGAAACTTCCTCGATTTTTGTTTGATTATATTGATGGCGGTGCTTTTGCCGAACAAACACTTAAGGCCAATACTGAAGATCTTGCCAAGGTACTATTACGGCAAAGGATTTTAAAAAATGTAGGACATCTCAATTTTGCAACAGAACTCTTAGGACAAAAGCTGGCAATGCCAGTCATCTTAAGCCCCGTAGGTCTTACCGGAATGTACGCCCGGCGAGGTGAGGTCCAAGTAGCCAAAGCAGCTGCAGAAAAAGGAATACCTTTTGCCTTATCTACAGTTTCTGTATGCTCTTTGGAAGAAGTATCCGCTCATAGTTCCCAGCCTGTCTGGTTTCAACTGTACGTACTCAAAGATCGAGGCTTTATGCAGAGTATGCTGGAGCGGGCTCAAACTTGTGGTGTGACTCATCTGGTATTCACAGTAGATATGTCCACTCCAAGTGCTCGCTATCGAGATGCACGCTCAGGAATGTCTGGTCCATTTGCCCGTGAACGTCGATTCTTGCAAGCCCTAATGAAACCCTCCTGGGCTTATCAGGTGGGCATTATGGGACGTCCACATGATCTCGGAAATATTTCGACCTATTTAAAAAAATCGATAGGACTAAAAAATTATATAGGGTGGTTAAATAACAATTTTGATCCCTCAATCAGTTGGCGAGATCTGGAATGGATACGTCATTTTTGGAAAGGACCCTTACTCATCAAAGGAATACTTGATCCAGAAGATGCAAAAGATGCTGTAACATTCGGGGCAGATGGAATTATCGTCTCTAATCATGGCGGGCGGCAACTTGACGGCGTATTATCCACCGCAAAAGCGCTGCCTATGATTGCAGATAAGGTCCATTCAGACCTCACAATTCTTGCTGATTCAGGGGTGCGCTCGGGGCTCGATGTGGTACGAATGCTGGCTCTCGGCGCCCAAGCAGTGCTTCTAGGTAGACCGACAGCATATGCTTTAGCGGCAAGAGGACAAGCTGGAGTGGAACATATGCTTGAGTTGATACGAAACGAAATGGGTATTGCCATGACCTTGATGGGCGTAGGTACGTCTACAGAAATTAACCGAACTCATCTTTGTCCTGGTTCATGAATTCGAAATCCTCCCCTTTCACATTTTGCTCTACTTCTGAGCATCCTAACGCCCCTTAAGACTTTGTTCCTTTCCTTAGGCAGGTGTTCTTAACACCTGTGGCTTTATTCAGCATCAGTGGTATTAATCTGGTAAAATAAAAATAACATTTACAGCTAAATGCAATATACCTCTGTTGGGTCTATTATGAAATACATCATGCATGCAAATGCAATCCGACGTGAAAGCGCTTTAAAAATTGGTGCAGGCAGTGAGATGAGTTGTAACACTATAAATAACCTAATAATTTTTTAGGAGCCAATATATGGAAAATAAATTGGAACTTATTGAAAATGAATCTTCACCTCAGCGACTACCCGTCAAAGAATGTGAAGTGAGTCCTAATCCGCAAGGCACCAATTTGTTCTTTACAGTTCAGCACAAGAACAATTTCGCTCCTTTGTATCCCAAAAAATTATCTATTGCTCATGTTGCCCAAGGAGCTATGAGTGGCGATTGTTATCTTCTCTCGGTCATCAATGCAATCCTTGCTTTACCGAATGGAGAACAATACATTCGTGAAGCAATGATTGATAAAAAGAATAAAATTTATGTCCGTTTTTTTAAGGATGATAAGCCGCAATGGCTCATTATTGAAAAATCATTACCTACATCCTGGGGTATTTTAAGTTCGGGCAAAATCTGGGTCCGTTTTCTTGAAAAAGCCTATGTTACTTTTATGGGCGGCAATTATAATAAAACGCTAACCAGCGGCGATAGTCGAACCGCGTTAAAAGCATTTCTTGGGGGTTTTACTGAATCAATCCCTATCCCGCAACAAGCACAATCCCCCCTTGCTCAATTATATAAAAAAGTAATTTATGGCTGTAATGGTAAAGACATTTATTCTTTAATTTTTCTGTTGCGCCCTCATGATAAATTAGCAAGTATCACCAATATGCTCCAATATATTTTTGCGGATCAGCAACCGCTATTGCATGAGTGGTGGAACTGGGTCCATTTGAATCAAAAGTACATCGAGCAATTGCTTAAAGAAAATCCCTTTTTAACAAAAGAAGCGTTCATTTGCTTTTTAGAACAACGAATGCATCACAGCATAGATCCCCCAGTTACAGCGATTTCAGCCGTCACACGCTGGTTGCACCGTTATGCAATTTTGCCAGGAGAAAACGAGTACAGTTATGATGAGATTGATTTGTTCCTTTCATTAAAAAAAGCTCATACAGAACAAAAACCCATCGTCTGTAGTCCTAAAGAAGATCCGCCTGAAGGAATTACCATGCAGCATACCTATGCGTTGATTGACACTATGGAAAGTAAGCTAACTCATCGAAAATTTGTCATTCTTCGCAATCCACATCATGAAAACCGTCATTGGTTCTCTCATTACCTCTTCTATGGCGGACGATATTCAATCGAACAAGAAGAAAATGGACAAATTCAATTGATTACTTTACCAGTAAGACGCTCTACTTTTACTATGGAACTCAGAGATTTTGCTCATGCATTTGCGTATGTTGATTGTGGTCGCTCTTTGTTAGACAAACAACTTCAACAAGAACTTGAACACAGCGCTACTTTTAAAAACTATGGATAATTTATTCTATGGCAAAAGATGCAAATAAGGTTACAGCCATTTCTTTTTTTTAAAAAGGAAATACAAGAATAAGGCACAGAAAATAATTAAACCTAATGCGCCAAAATATCCGTATTTCCAGTGTAACTCAGGAATCCATACAAAATTCATTCCATAGATTCCAGTAATTAAATTGAGTGGCAAAAAAATGGAGGCAAAGGCAGTGAGTACGGCCATTGTCTTACTCATTTTTTGCATTAATTCATTATCAATTTGTCCTAATAAGCTATTTAATAACTCACGAATTGAATCCACTTCATGAATGATGAGATGGCTATGATTCGATAAATTATATAAGGAAGAACGGCATTCTTCTGAAACAACAGAAATATTGCGAGTCGTAATCCGCATTAAAATTTCTCTTATTGCCATCATGTAGCGTTTGATTTGTAAGGTCTGGTGCTTTACCTCGGCAACATCCTTATAGATATTTTCATTCGTGGTTTGTAATAAAGAATCGAACTCCTCCGCTATTACCTCATAATTAAAAAGCACCTTGGCATAGTCATTAATAATCCCTTCAAGAAATAAAAATAATATGAAACAAGAGGTTTTTGCATAATGAATAGACTTTGAACAATTGTTTAGAAAATCAAATAATACAGGCAGCGGTTGTGCCGACGCAGTAAAGCAGTAATTCGCAGTAAGATGAAGCACTAAGTTATCGAGTTTAATTTCATTATTCTCATCGAGCTCAAGCGAAGCCAAACATTTAATTTGCAATGTGAGCGCCTTATCATTATCAATGAGATTCGTTAAATAATTTTCTGCACATAATTTAATGACCTCTTCAGGTAATTTGAGTGTGCTGGCGAGTTGATTAAAGACATCGACTTGCTGGAGGTTGCTATGAATCCAATACACTTTGCTTTTATCGTGGGGATTGATCTGCAATTCCTCAAGAGCAAGCTGTTTCATGCTGTGATGGGTTAAATCAAATTCAATTGCAACGGTATCAAAAGTATTCATTTTAACGTACATCCCTGTGATGCCTTTAATTAATTATGACTTGTTTTTTCTGATAATCAATTTCAAGACAACTGCTCTGAATTTGCGAGTGTTCTCTACAGAAGCCCGTCATCCTGATTTGTGTGGAATGACTTACCCAGACCAAGAGTAGTTTCCCAAGCACTCCGCCATCCTAAGCAGTTTACAACGAGGGATCTCCTTATTGCGACACTTATCATGTTGGGCCAAGTGTTTAGACAAGGGCTCTGGGTAATAGGCATACGTATATATTGCTACACTATTTTTGTTAAGGATTGCATTCACATGGTCATTCGTAATGATCGTATCCCATATACTCGGTTAATAATTTGATAAGGCGTCAGTTGTGAGGCAATTTGTTTCAATACAACACTAAGTGCGGATTTTTTCCTCCTCAAGCGCACCCCAATTGTATAAATTTAGCACAAAAATTCATAGAGTTTGTTAATATTCCCTTAATAATTTATCTATAAAATACCGCCATTGTTAAAAATATTCATGCAGATAAAGACTTTCAATCTGGATGAACGGAGGACTGATACAACTTAGGCAATCTGAATCAATAAGCTCGATTTTGTTGAAATAGATTTTTTAAGTTATATCAGTGATGTTTAACAAATAAACCCAATCCATAAGAAAAATAAGGGTTAGTCCAATTCCATATTTTGTTTGCACCCTGCCTTAAATCATCTGTTCACCCAACTATCTCAAGCAAATTGACCTGATTTCTTAGGACTAAAAATTAATTCGCATTGATCTATTATTTTTCATTTTAAAAAACGAATTAACTTTATAAGGTTCAAAAATGACCATACGCTATTTATCTTTTGATTTTGATGGATGTTTATTTAACAAGGCTTATGTTGAATTACCCCATAACAATTTTACCAAGCATCAAACTGATGCCGTCCTCGTTAATAATAAAGAGTTTCTGGAAAAGCTTCGAAAACAAAATGCCAGCTTTTCAGCAGTTTACGGTCTCATTGGTTCAACCCGGCAAGATTATTTTACAGACTTAATGAATAGTGGTATTCCAGAACGATTTAAAGGGTCTTGTTGTCCAGCAATTGCGACTGTTTGTGATTATCTAGGAATGGCTTTAGAACCACTCCTTCTTGCTGACATTGAAGGAGAGTTGGAAAGCGGCACCTCATACAAGCGCATTATGGATGAGATAAAAAATGGTACATGGATGGATTCCGATAAAAATATTCATCAACATGCAAGCTGTGCCCGCATGGATGAACATAAAAGAACCATTCTTTTTGCGCAAATGCAAAAAGCCGCTGCGGATCATCCAGAAGAAGAAATCATATTTGATTTTTTTGATGATCGACTAGACATCTTATGGATTCTAAAAGAATATTTTAATAAATACCCCCACATGATTCCTAAGAATGTACGACTGCGTATACACAGTTATGCTGGAGAAGAAGACAAGTTATTTGAGTCGATTCAAGGTATAGGAAACCCAATAGCTAACTATCAATTCTGCTTACGCAAAATGCATGAAAACGTTAAGTATTTGCATGAAGTTGCAGAGGCGCTTAGAGATATTGCTTTAACAACACGTCCTGAAGAGAAAATATTTTCCATTGTGAAAGAACTTGCGGAAAAGGGACTCTATTTTGAGAGTTTTGAGCAAGCAAAAGGCTCCTTTGCTCAAAATCCTAACGCACCCTTTGCGGTACATCCAAGTAGACATAAGGCTGACGGTCTATATCTGGTGACTGTTTCTTATCCAACCTCTAAAGATATTATTTCTATAAGATATGGTCTGGATTTTGAAGGCAAATTATTCCTAGTTGATGATGAGGATAAACGATTTGAGATAGAAATGGATCCCCAAGGATTGGCTGCCACACTGACAACCCATGTTGGTCGCGCCAAAAATTTTGTAGCAACCACTGAAAAGTTGAACAAACCTGTTACGCAACCTGCTGAGTCAAAACCTGAGGAAGTGTCAAAAGGCGAGGCTCTTTACCAGGAACTCACAATGAGTCCTTATTTTGTTGCCGATGCAACTAAGGTTAAGGCCGTTCTGGAAGCCAATCCTGAGTTCCCCTTTGTGATACGCAAAAGTAGCGCCTCCAAAGAAGGGATGATAACTTTTGTTGCCGCCCATGATACATCAAAGGGAATTGTTTCCACACGCTATGGGCTCAATAACCAGGGTGAACTATTTACTCTCGATAACGATGGCGCATATAAGCTCACGGACATATCTGAGGATTTAGTAAGCGTTTTGACAGAACAGACTCTTGTTGTGACTGAAAGAGTCAATCGTGCCAAAAGTCTTGAGGATATCACCTTTAGTGCCGCTCAAAAAACGAATCAAACAATAGGAGTTTTGGTAGCAGAACAAGGATTCTTTGCAGCCAAAGTGGCAGAGACTACAGATACATATGGTCCTGGTCATGATCTGCAACCCTAAATAGACTGTAGCAAGCATAGGCCGGACTTATGCTTGCTTTTTTCCATAAGGTTATCAAAATGACTATACGCTACATATCTCTAGATTTTGATGGATGTTTATTCAATAAGACGTTCATGGAATTATGGGGTAATCAATATAAAGGCCGGCAGGCTAATGCCCTTATTCTTGCAAATCAAGGTCTTCTATTCCAACTGAAAAGAGAAAATACAAAATTTTCAACAACCTATGCATTCATTGGCTCGACCAGACAGGACCTTAGTATTGACGAAGTAAATGGGAACGGATCATGTTGCCCCGCCATACTCACTATTTGCAATGCTCTGGGCATGGTACATGACCCCTTACTACTGGCCGATATAGAGGAATATTTGGAAAACGGCACTTCGTTCAATTTAATCATGAGCGAAATCACCAAGAACACATGGGGTATGTTCCATGAGAATACTCATCATCATGCTTATTGCAAGCAAACTGATGAATATAAGAGGCCGCTGCTTTTTGCACAAATACAAAAAGCAGCGGCGGATCATCCAGGAGAAGAAATAGTTTTTGATTTTTTTGATGATCGAATGGATATATTGACAGTGCTGAATCACTATTTTAGCAAATATCCCTACCTGATTCCTCAAAATGTAACCCTACGCTTACATCGTTACGCAGGAGGAAAAGAGCAATTAATAGAGTCTCTTCATGGTGAAGGAAAACCGATATCAGACTATGCATTCTGGGTACGTGTGATGCATCAAAATATCAATGATCTGGATAAAGTTGCAGAGACACTGATGGAACGTGTAATGAGCCCCAAAGAGAAAATATTCTACATTATGAGTGACGTGTTTCAATATGGCCGCTTTATCAAAAGTATTGATGAGGTGAAGGAGTACTTCGCTAAAGATCCTAAGGCTTCCTATGTGGTGCATCCCAGTAGGCAACATGGTGATGAACATGCACTGTTCTCTATTTCCTTTAAAACGGCTAAAGGTATCGTTTCATTTCCCTTTGACTTTGATTTTAATAGCAAAAAAATCTTTCTGGTTAATGAGGATGAGCGATTCGAAGTAGACCTGCATCCGCGAGGAATAACAACCACACTGTTTTTGCTTACTGAACAAGCAAAGTTCATAATAAACTATGATGACAAATGGAAACCTGGCACTCATAATGTTCAATCAAAAATATCAAAAGGTGAAATTCTTTATCAGGAGCTTACAGAAAGTCCCTATTTTGTTGCCGATGCACAACGAGGTAAAACCGTTCTGACAGATAATCCCCAACTCCCCTTTGTAATACGCAAAAGCAGCTTCTCAAGGGAAGGGATGATCACTTTTGCTACTGACTTTAATACCTCTAAGGGAATTTTTTCTAAACGTTATGGCCTGAATGCTCAAGGAGATCTTTTTGTTCTGGATAACAAAGGCGCATGTAAGCTCAAAAACGGTTCCAAAAACTTATTGGACATTTTGATCGAGCAAACTCTTGTTGCGGAAATACTTGTGAATCGAACCAAGAATATTGAGAGCATTACCTTTACTCGTGATCACAATAAAGCGGGTTCTAAGGATCAAACAACAGGAGTTGTGGCCTCACAAAAAGGATTCTTTGCTCACAAAGCGCCACTTCCTGCTGGAGCTCATATTCTTCCTCATGATATGAAACTTTAAATAATATTAAGTAGCAAACATAGGTTTGGCCTGTGTTTGCTTTTACCTCTCAAAGAACAACCTCAAAGGCTGTTTTTAAATTATTTTTTAGCAAATCCTCTTGAACCTTTAGTGTAGATAAGTTAATTATCAACATGGACCCTAAATATCCAATTAGATTATTGGAATGCAAAAAGGATTTAGACATGAAGACAAAAATACCTACTTTCTCAAAATCGCAACGCAAAAATCCTAAAGACAGCCGGGCCTTGCCGGTGCAATTGGTACAACGCGCCGAACCCGATCGCACCTACTATCTTAAAAGTACCGCAGCAGAAATAAATAATTTTTTTTCCTTGCGCGTCAAAGAGCTGTACCACACTCTGGCATGGACCTTTTCTTTAGAGTCTGTGGATTGGAGTACGTTTAACAAATACATCTGGCCTACCATTTCTTCTGGTGCCGGATTACTTCTTGGTCATTATCTAACACCGCTTCTAAGCGAATACCTAATGGGGAGTTCCGAATATGATTTTGTTATCAAATTTCTTTTTAGTGCAACCCTATTAGGATATTGTGCCTTAAATCGGATTACAGACAATAAACTAGAGTCCGGAGTGGCACTATCTGCTGCGGTAGCCAGTGAGGTTATGGCAATAACATACATGTACAGTTCGGTTTTTAAGGGCACTACCTTTTTACTCCCTGTAGCTGATGAATATTCATTAATTGCCGGATTGGGAGCGAGTACATTGGTTGTTCCCAGCGGCATTTCTTATCTCACCCAAAAAGCACAAGAATTACTCGTCCGCTTCCAATACAGTCGAGGCGCACAACGCTCAGATACCGCAGTGATTTCCAGCGGGCTAACGCCAGTATCCAATATCTGGTTCCAAATCAATCATTTTATCGCCAGTGAATTAATGGTCAGTTCCCGTGCCTTTCAATTGGGACTTATTTCTCACAATATTCGTTATGCGGACCGAATCGTACAAAAATTTCGTAACTTACCGGCATTACTCGCTGATTTAGCCCCATCGACGATAAAAAAAATGCGGGTGCAACAAGAAAAACTGGACCATGATTACGAATACAATCATAAGGTACATCGGGTTTTAAAATTTACCGCAAATGGACCCATGCTCGTTAGTGTCCCCAGATACAGGCTTCGTACTGGAGATCTCGTTCTTTGTGATGAAAGCATCACTTTGGATTGTGTGCCCATATCTGGAGAGCTTGTCGCGCTACAACGTAACGTAGAAGGGCAATGGACGCCAACGCTGGAGCGAAAAAAATTTAGCGTGAATCTTAAAGCGCAAAATGGAGAGGATGTTTGGATAGAACATCACACCAAAGCGAATTTGACCTCAGACTACAAAAAAGTGGACTTATATGCAGTTCGGGATGGCAAACAAGCAGGAGTACTTGTAGGCGATAAATTAAACCTGTATGGGAATGACAATATTTTTATTCAAATTAAGCCTGAGAAGGAACTTGTATTAAGTAGTAACTATGAGAAGAAAGCAGTTATTAATGAGATTATCGCCGAACGCAAGCAAAGAAGTGTTTTATATTCTATTTTAGGCTCCATCATTATGGCTGCTTTTCTGCAGCGGGACATTACCCTAATGCCTGCAGAAACGCTAAGACTTATGTTCACCCTCTTTCAAACAATGATCCCCTTTTCTGAGGCTTTTTTACGGGAAACTGTGAATAGCCGCTTAATGAAAAGCCTAAATAGCAATTTGGGGGATCAACCTTTTGAAACGATTGATGCGCTTCGTCTGGTGGATTTATGTAATGCTTTGGGTGGATATTATCGTGATAAATTTCCCTATGGGGTTGCGATTATTTCAGATAAAACCGGCACTCTGACAACAACTCAAATGAATGTATTAGGCTTGTGGACTACCGATATGCAATCTGAAGTACAGCACCTACTCAAAGAAAACAAAGGAAATCTACTGCTACCCGAAGAATCACAATGGCGTAACTCCTTTGAGGTATTTTGTTATGCCTTTACTAACAATATAAAGGAATTAGAACCTGAGGAACATGCCATTTTGGGGTTATTCAAATCTTTATTAGATAGTTCTCAGTGTTTGGAAGTGACCACCCTCGGAAACAACCACTTTAAAAAAGTGATTGCTTCTAAAAAAGAAGTTGAGACGTTTCATCTGGGTTTATATCGTACCTTTGGCGGCCGTTTCACTCTCGTGCAGGATGGTGAAGAATCATCTCTTGTCTTTTGTGGGGTGCCTAAAGCGGATGCGTTTCAAGAAACTCCTTTGTTACGGGCTTATACATCGATGCAAAGTCGTACTGCAGTTTTATCCCGCGATTGGTGTATCGCCCACACGCCAATTAATGAATTTGAATTTACAACCTTAAAAAAATTATTTGATAAAGATGATAAAAAAGCGATTGAAGAGTTTATTTTAAAAAATCCATCATTACTCAAAAAATTAAGCTATTACGGCACTTTTATTATTGATAACCCAGTTAAAAAAGGGGCTGAACAATTTATTGCTCAATGCCGAGAAATATCCGTTCCGGTATTTGTAGCAACAGGTGATACAACTAAAGCAGCGGTAAATATTGCCAAAGTATTATGTCCGGAAAATGCGAAAAACATCATTACCATTCGCGCCAATCAGGCTGAAGACCAAGCTTTTGACGGTTTAAGTGAAAAAAATTGTCCACCCGATGCCACAGTCATATTTGCCGGCGTCAATGAAACCTTATTGGCAGAGTTTCAAAAACTGTTGGATCGAGAGAAAACAAAACGTCCAGTCATTATTTTTGCAGAAATGAGTACCGAAGGAAAAGGTATTCTTGCCCGTTATCTCAAAGATCATCATTATTTTATCGTCGCAAATGGTGATGGGACCAATGATGTCATGATGATGAAAAACTCCAATGTGGTTATCGCCCATCATTCCGATGATGGTACATTTGCCCCTGGTGTAGGTGCTTTAGCAAATATCAGTGAAGAACAACTCAGAAGATTATTTGGTTCTGATAAAACCTTTTATGAGCTTTTTGACATTAATCTTCCGAAGAGCCTGTTTGTACAGCAATTTGCTCCTTTAGCAAATTCACAAGAAAAGCCGACGATGGCTTTAGCACTTAAAAGCGGAAAAATGACCTTTGATCTAGCGAAAGCGGTCGGCGCAAATGTCACGGAAATGAATCAGCAACATTGGTATAGCGTTGCATTTGACCTATTATGGTTATGGATTGCATTTTATGAAATTAATCAAAGCGCTGATTTACCCATGGATAACCGCAATATCAATGCGTCAAGACTGATTTCAAATACTATGGGCATTGCGCTACTCATTGCAGTTTTTCAATCTTTGGCGAACTATGCGCTGTTTAATGAATCAACCAACTTAGGCAGCATGCTGATGATGTTAACCCTGCTCCCTTTCGTTCTAAAAAGTGTTTTTTCAGGCTTTCAAATGGTTCAAGAGAGTTTGTACCCAGCACCTGAAATCATTGAAGTTGAAGAGGAAAAGGAGACGAATACCAATCGCTCCATCCTCAGTTATGTGGGTTCTTTTTTTTCACGTAAACCTGCAAAGCAATCGGAGAAAATATCTGCTACTCCTAAACTGCAATAGGATAAAAATCTTGAAGAAAAGTCAGATTTGAGTATCAAATAGGGCTTTTCTCAATTATTTTTTAGTAAGAGGAGTGCCGAAACAAGCAGCAACACGCCTCCGATGACAATCAAACCAGCACTGGAGATTAGGGATAATAAATTGGAGCCAAATCCGGTAACCATCCACGCAAAAGCCATCACAGCGCCTGATATGCCCATCACCCACCCCTGCGATTGGGCATCAACCGCATTGGAGAATAGCGTTAGTAAACAAGCAAAGGCCATAATATCAAAAGTTGCGATAACCACCGCTAAGGGCCATTGCCACAATGAAATGGGCATCACATACACCAGTAATTGACCTAAGCCCGTGAGTACAAGGGTAAATAAAGCGATGTGCTGGACCTTATATCGTTTAACACAAAGGGGCATGCCAATAAGGATGCCTATAGCAAAACCTAAACCGATCATGCCTTGAACTGCACCTAATTGCCAATTGGTGTAATGGTAAGCTGTCTTCATATGTACAATGATGAATTGAAAATAAAGGCTAAATCCCATTTGCATCAATAAAAAAACTAATGCCAGAATGCGAACGGATTGATGTTCAAATGCTTCTATGAAAATTTGTACTGGACGAAAAAAGGATATTTTTTTATGAGATAAAGCTAAAACAGTGTCTTGATAGCCAAGTTCGATCCAAGCCCAAGCGATAAAGGCAAGGAATGATGCCATCAAAAAAGGGGTCGTAAAAGTAAACCAAGGCAGTAATTGTTGATCCGACATCACTCCGCCAAGTAAGGGCCCTAGAACAGAGCCAAAACTAAAACTCATGGAAATGAGACTCATGTTTAAGGCCTTAGTTTCAGGTGTACTCAAATCAGCAATAGAAGCTTGCGCTATCGGTTGGCTACCCGCCATTAAACCAGAAAGAGCTCGGCCAATAAGTAATAAACTCAAACAAGAAAAAGCAACTCCAGCCCCCATAAGTAGAAAACTAATGGTTATTCCCAACATGCACAACAATAATACTTTTTTCCGTCCCCACACATCGGATAAATCCCCCATAAAGGAAGTTCCAAAAAACATGCATAAGGGATAAAGCATATAACTTAATCCTAAATAAAAATGTTTTACTGCCATACTCGCATTGGCACTTAATACTGGACTTTGTTCCGCTGTAAATATGGCGGTCATTACTGGATAAACGAGTCCAAAACCTAAAGCATCAATGACAACTGCAAAAAAGCAAGGAGCGGTTTTTCGAAACATAGAACACCTTTGGATTGAAAATATAATCTAATATACTGATATTCTTAAGAGATTGTCTAATAAAGAGAGTAAGGAATCCCTCTGATTCCCCATCGGTCAGCGCTTTGATTGAATAAATAGTTTGGAAGGATATGATAATTAGCAAACTACATCCAGGCCATTTCCGCAAAGACGGGAATGACCTATGATTTTTTTAATAAAGTCTTTGTGAGAAAAAATCAATACAACTTTCTTTTTACGGCTCAAGTGGCAATTTATTTTGTTCGATAAGTTTTAATGCGGCATCCACTGCATCTGCATCATATTGAATCCCTCTTCCACGTTTAATTTCTGCAATAGCTGCATTCAAACCTAAAGCGGGTCTATAGGGTCTATGAGATGACATTGCTTCCAATACATCAGCTACGGCAAGCACCAAGGCTTCGGGCAAGATCTCTTTTCCTTTCAGTCCTCGAGGATAGCCACTGCCATCAAGACGCTCGTGATGTTGCAAAATAACTTCGGCTACAGGCTCTTTAAGTGGAACATCTTTTAAAATATCATAGCCCGCTTGTGGATGCGCCCTGATGAGCTCCATTTCAACATCAGTTAGTCGAGTTGGCTTGGAAAGAATTTCCGCAGGTATTGAGATTTTCCCTATGTCATGGACTAACCCCATGAGTTCAATTGATGCACAACGTTCCGCGGACCAGCCAAGCTCTTTGCCAATTTCCTTGGCGATTAATCCCACCCGACGCTCATGGCCTGCTGTGTAGGGATCACGAAGTTCAACCATCGACGAAACAGCAAGAAAAGTTCCCTGTATAGCTGCTTCTAATTGAGCGACATATTGATCTATTTGTTCTCTTGCGTGCTGAATTTCGGTCACATCATCGGCTATGGTCAAGAACTGGGAAGTACCCTTCCAGGATATGACCGTCGTATCAACTCTTAAAATTAAAGAGGTACCGTCACTTTTTCTTGTTAAAGGTAAGTTATAAGTAATACTCGATTCACCCAGCTCTAATTGCTCCCATTTTTCAAGAACTAATTTTCTTGTTGTTTCATCGTCTATCAAATCCAGCAATCCAATTGATAACAAATCTTTTTCATTTCGACCAACTAGCTCACAAAAACGTGGGTTTACATATAAAAATCGCTTTTTATTACGTATGTAGACACCAACATGTGCTTGTTCAATAAATGCCTGGAAACGTTTTTCACTTTCTTTAAATCGCTGTTCTGCCTGGGTTGCTATTTGTTCCGAGTAAAATCGGGTAAGCGTAGTCTTTAATAGAGTAGCTACTGAGTCTAAAAGAGAAACTTCCTCGGGTAAAAAAATGGTCTCTGAATGAGGGGGAGCACAATAATATACATTTATCTTTATTGCAGATCCGTCATTTAGTCTAAATTCCTTTTCCAATTGATAAGGTAATTTTTCTGCATCAGGATTTGAACTAAACACACCCCAATTACTTTCTATTTTTGCTACCATGTGTTCAGGGTATTGAAAAGCAGAGGGTAACTCATTAACCGTTTTTGCAAATAGTTCTTCAATATTTAAACTGCTGAGCGCAATTAAATTTGAAATTGTATAAAGGCATTTAAGTTCTTTAATCCGTTCTCCCAGGTCGTAGGTCAATTTTTTTCGCTCTTCTTCAAGCGCTTTACGAAAAGTGATATTTCTTACGATTTGTACCCAAGAATTGGGAAATAAATCAGATTCTATAGGTGACAAGCTGCATTCCACCCATCCCTTTGTTCCGGTCTTAATTTCCACAATAAATTTATTTCTTGTGATCGGCAGTTGCAAACATACGGCACATTGCTCGATCGCTTCAGACTTATTATGAAACAGGTTATGGGAAGATAGGCCCACTAATTCCTCAGGTTTAATCTGGGTATATTTTCCTGCCTCAGTGTTCGCTTGGCTGATGGTGCCTTCAGCTTGAACAATAAACGTAGGATCAGGAATATTATCGTAAGTTGTTGCAGCACGTGCCAATATAGCAAAGGGTCGACGTAAGGTTTGTACGACTAAAGCGATGTAGATAAACCAAAAAGAGTATATTTTCAAAATATGGCCGACTATGTTCTGTATGCCAAATAAATTTCTATAATCTGAAACTGCTAAATCGGAAAGGATCATGGAGATCAAACTCAGGCTCATATATAAAAGCAGCTCTTTTGATATCATGGCTTTCTCATACCAAAGTAATATGAGTGTCATAGTCAAAATAAGAACTACCCCCCATTCGCAATAAAGCTTAAACCAAGTCACCCCATAATTATCAATATAGGTGATTGGAAAATGACCTGAAAAAATGGCTGCAAAAATAGCTAGAACTATTAAAAAAAATATAAAATTAACCACCCAAATCTTCATGGAATGTTTAAAAAAATAAATCGCAAAAAGAAAAGATAAAGCCTGAAGAAGACGAGCAGAAACCCAAAGTTGAGTGCTTAAATTACCTCCTCCTTGAGGCAATAAATCCATTCCCTGATATGAGAGAATATGGGCGATATCGAGGAGTGTACACCAACCTAAGGCTAAAGAAATAAAAACGACAAACTGATTTCTGGTGAATTGTGTCGTTGTGGCGGCTACAGTCATTGCAGTTAATCCAATAAACACCGAAATTAACTCAGTCAGAGTGTGAAACACCAGAAAGTTGGTTTTATACTCAATTAAAATACAGATTAAGAATAAAGCTGTGGGTGGTATCAATACTCTCCACAGCGGTGATTGAACTGGGACATAAGGAGTATAGGCTTCCCTAACAATACTCATTAATGTACTCCCGATGATGTTCCTTGTTCATCCGTATGCATCCCGTAAATGGAATTGACTCATATTTTGCTTTTCTAAGTATAGTTCAATTAAACGTTTAGGTTTGATTTTAATAGCGTACCAGCATAATGAACGGAATATGTATGATTAACTCAAATACTCACAAAAGACTCAGCTCATATTTCCTTAATTATTTATTGTTAAAATTGTTTTAATTTTAGCTAATAGTAATGAGGTTTTTCATGCAAAAAAAATACGAATCCACGACAATGGGAGCAGCCAAGAAGGAGAAAAAAAATGTTTCCTGGAATGACAATAAGACAGAAGGACAAATAGATGAGGAACATCTTCAGATTGGGGAAAGTTTCTCTCCCACCAAAGAAACATTAGATAGCGAGATTTCAAAATTACAACAAAATGGATATACAGAAATTGAAGCGACTGCGATAGTAGGAAAACCGATAACACCGAGTGGCATAGAGATTATAAAAAATGAAATTTTTTACGATTCTGAAGAGAAAATCGCCGAGCGCAAATTTTTAGCGGCACAAAACTATAATAGTATAGGTAAAGAAGAATCTCCAGACAGTGAAGTGGATGTGCCCTCTTCGCGACAGACAGAGCAATGGGTGGAAGCCGTAACTGCTCCTAAAGAAAAATCGCCAATTTCAGGGAGTGAAGAGCAGGGCGCAAAACTTACATTACCGTCGCAAGAGAATAAGCAAGAAAAAGAGAATGCAGTAAATCCCTATAGCTTTTTCTCACCAACCACCATTGGAGTAGGAGTAATTTTAGGTGTCGCAGCGACACTGGGAATTGCTGCATTAAGGAAATAAAAAAGATTTATAAAATCTCAATTGTAGCCTGGGTGAAAGCAACGCCGTAACCCGGGTTTTCTAACAAAATCACACGATATACCCTAAGCTCTCTGAACTGCACCCAAGACGACAGAAGGCCTAAAATGTCAGGGGTTAAAATAACCATTTTTTAAATCGGTTTCAAAATCATCAGGCCAATTACTTCGGTATAGACCATATTGCATTTTTATCGAATTTTTTTCTATTGTAATCCACACCTGCCTACTGACTATTTGGTTGGGATCATAACTTGAACCGTTCTTTATTGTTATTTTGAATTCATGAGTAGCAAGCCGATTTCTAAATTAAATATTTTGAACATCTTCTTTTATTACATCCTCTCCATTATGCATTGTTTATTCCTTAAACGGGTACCTGAGGTAATTATAGTATTAACAGGTTACTTCTCATTAAATTCAGTGATCCAAAATTTTTGTGATGAATTGATATTTGAAGGCACAGGCGCTACGACTATAGTCTGCACCAATGGGGGATTAAATGGTCCGTCAGCAGTTGCCCATTGGTAAGTGATCTTAAATTTCCAAGAATTTTTACCTTGCGCCATTTTTTTAATCTTATAAGAAGTTATCCATGGACTAGAAACCCCGGAAACCCAATAGGGCCAACGATCTTTAAATTTCTTTTTCAATTGATCCGAAAATAACATGAATTGGACAGCGCCATTACGTTGTTTATTCGCTTTGGCAAATAAGTTGGCTACTCCGTCTAACTTCTGAGGCGCCAGTGCTTTCTCCAACATGGAGATTCGAGCTGCATCTGAATCAGATGGTGACACATTTTCAGTCATACCCTGTGCGGTAACAGAAAATAAAATCATCAATCCACTGAGCACAATACTTATTTTTGATATGGTCATAGTATTCTCTTTATCAAAGGTGGCTTTAATCTATTATTTATAGGCCAAATAATCCCTAATGTCATTAGGCTCTATCCGACGCCATCCTGAGCGTAGAGATCTCGAGATGATGAGAATTGTAGGGCGTGTTGACAATTTATCCCCACCGGCTACGTGCCGCGACTTGTTCGCGGCATCCAGGAAATGGTCAAGTTAAAGATGAACTTAATTCATTGCTCTAATCGATTGATGAATAAGAGCAAACTCATAATATATCGATTTCAATATCAAGTATAAAACGAGTTTGCAATGGCTAGACTGATGCTCAGTGATGAGCTATGGTCTAAGCTAAAGGAGATAATGCTACAACATCAGATATATGACAAACCTAATCTTCGTATGATGGTTGAGGCAATGTTATATCGCATGCGTGTAGGCTGCCCTTGGCGAGACCTACCTAAAGAGTTTGGATTTTGGAATTCTGTCTATCAACAATTCAATCGTTGGTCCTCAAAGAACAAGTTGATGATGATTTTCAAAGCGCTCATACAACATCCTGATCTTGAATGGGAATTTATTGATGGCAGTATCGTTCGTGCCCATCAACATAGCTCAGGCGCCATAGGAAAGAAACATCAAGCAATAGGGAAATCCGTTGGTGGTAATACAACAAAAATTCATAGGGCAGTTGATGCTTGCCGCCTTCCGATTGAATTTCAATTGACTGGCGGAGAGGTACATGATGCTAAAGCAGCTTCAGGTCTCATTGAAACACTCCCTAAAGCTGATTACACCATTGCAGACAAAGGATATGATAGCGAGGAAATTCGAGATCAGATTAGGCAAAAATCATCTACTCCAATGATTCCTCGGAAGACGAACTCTAAAACTGGGAATGCTGATATTGATTGGGGTCTATACAAATATCGTCATCTAGTTGAAAACGTATTTGCGCGACTTAAACTTTTTCGAGCTGTTGCCACAAGATATGATAAATTGAAGAGAAATGATGCGTCAATGCTCGCAATGGCTTGTTCCTATATTTGGCTACCAATGTAATCAGTGAAATTTAGGTGATATCATCGCATTGAGTCCAACACTCTGATCAAAACAAGGAAGCCAAATGAAGTCATTTTATGTCTATATTATGGCAAGCAAGCGAAATGGTACACTATACGCTGGTTCAACATCAGATTTAATTAAACGAGTATGGGAACATAAAAACAACCTGATTCCAGGATTTACAGCTAAGTACAATGTACATATATTGGTTTATTATGAGGTTCATGAAACCTATATAGAAGCTGCTCGACGTGAAAAGCGATTCAAAAATTGGCCCAGGCAGTGGAAGTTAAATTTGATTGAGAACCTAAATACAGAATGGCATGATCTTTATGAAGAAATTTGCCACTGATTAAGATCGGCTGGTTGCCGCGAACAAGTCGCGGCACGTAGCCGGTGGGGATGAATTGTCAACACGCCTTAATGGGATGAGTATTTTTTAAAGAGCGCAATCAAATGCTTCGCTGAGGGCCCCATTTCTTGAGGTTGGTGGTGTACTAAATAAACGGGGTACGTTCTGATATTATTTTCCTCCATAATCAGAGGGAGGATCGGTAAATTTCTCTCTTCGACCATTTGCTGTGGGAGCCAGGCAAAACCTATCCCGTGCGCCACACATTGAACTTTCATTTCCAAGGTACTTAGTTTCCAATGAAATTCAGAACCTAACCAACCTTCATTTCGTTTATGATTGGCTCCAGAATCCTGAGCGATGAGATAACGTTCCTCATAAAGATCTTCGAGAGTAACCTGTTTTTGATGCAAGGGGCTGTCTTGATGAGCGTATGGACGAAAATGCACGTCCATTAATTTATTCCCTGTATAACCTTCTGGAATTTTTGAAATAATAGCAAGCTCTACATCCCCCTGAACTAATTGATCACTAGGACCTGATAATAAGCCTTGATGGATAATGAGCTTAGTCGATTGATTTTCCTGAGCGAATTGGTGCAATACGGCCATTAATACAGATAATGGGAAAATCTCATCAATGGCGAGGCGCAATGATTTTTCATAGGTTGATTTTAAATTAAGCGCCGCGAGTTCAACATTTTTTGCCGCCCGGGTAATTTGTCGCGATAACTTTAGAATTTCCACTCCTTGTTCAGTCAACACAGCCCTACGTCCCTCAAGCTGCAGTAATTGCAACCCTAGCATGTCCTGAAGTTTTGCAATGGTATAGCTGATATTGGATTAGCTTTTATGCAATTTTATTGCTGCTTTAGCAAAGCTACCCTCGTCGATTACGGTTTGTAATACCCGCCATTGTTCCAAAGTGACCTTAGTCATCATTCATCACTCTAATCCATCTAAAAATTAGATATATTTGACCAAAATTATGCGCTTTTTTAATTTAAATAGCCATTTATAATCAATTTGTTAGATTAACAAGGAGCAATAATGAAAAAAATACTGTTGTCATTAATAACAGGCGGTTTATTGATTCACTCAATTTCTGGCGTCGCAGGATCTCTTCAGGAGACTAATAAGCACATAGTAAGCCAATTTTATCAAAAAGCATTGAATGAAAAAGACTTTGATGCGGCACAAAATTACTTGGGCGCATGGTATATTCAACATAATCCTATGGCTCAAGATGGGATTGAAGGCTTAAAAAACTACATCAATTACCTCAAAAACACATACCCTCAATCACACAGTGAAATCAAACGTATTCTTGCCGATGGAGATTATGTGATTGTCCATGTTCACTCTGTTCTAGAACCGGGAACAAAAGGACGAGCTATAATGGATATTTTTCGTCTAGAAAACAATAAAATTTATGAGCATTGGGACGTGATTCAATCCATTCCGGCTGAGTCAGCAAATAGTAATGGGATGTTTTAGAAAAAATTCCCCTTCATCCACTTATAAGTACCTTCTCTCCTTTGGGGAGAAGGATCGCATAATTGATCTTAATAAGCGGACCGCATTAAGTATCTAGCGCAAATTGGTGATATTGTTTATTCTGTCATCCCACAATAAATGATTTGATTAAAAATGATAAGGATATCTTTAAAAGAGGCAGAGCGCTCGGAATTAACAAGACTTCGCTTGGGTAGAAATACAAACATTGGTGAACGTGCCTACTATGTATTGTTATCAGACCAAGGAAAATCCCCGCCCGAAATAGCGAAACAATTAAATAGAAATATTATCACGATACGGTTATGGCTAAACCGGTATGTTGAAAAGGGAATTGAGGGTCTTAAGACAAAAAAAGCATCTGGTCGTCCCGCGCAAAAAGCACCGGCAATAGAATCCAGGCTTAAAGAATTGTTAGAACGCTCTCCACAGGATTATGGTTATCAGGAAAGCGGTTGGCAAATTAATTTGCTACGTGATTGGTTTGATAAGCAAGGCATTAGGGCCTGTGAAAAAACATTTGCGAAGGCCCTGAATAAACATGGCTATGTGTATAAACGTTTTTCAAAAACAATGCCTGAAAATGCTCCCTCACCGACGGAGAAGAAATCAAAAGTTGCAGAGATTGTGACAGCGATAAAACAAAACACTCCAAATGAGATGGAAGTTTTATTTGCTGATGAATCCCATTTTTCTAATCAACCATATGTTAGCCGTGGATGGTTCAAAACAGGTGAAAAAAAACAGTAAATACGGTTAAAAATAGACTGAGCAAAACACTTTTTGGTGCTTTAAATTTAAGAACGAGCCGATTTTACTGGAAACAAGCCGATTCAGGAAACAGCCAGCAATTTATTATGTTTCTGCATCAGCTTCATAAAGCAAATCCCAATAAAAAGCTTGCGATCATTTTGGATAATGGAACGATACACAAAAGTAAAAAAGTACAGAAATTTGTCAAAAAGCATGAGTGGGTAGACTTGCATTTTTTACCACCGTATTCACCTGAGTACAATCCAATAGAGCGTTTTTGGCATTGGTTGAAGCATAAAGTTTACGGTTGTAAATCATTCGCTAAAATGGAAGATCTTATTCAGCAAGTGAGAAAATTGATCTGGCACTATCATGAGGGAAGAACTATTTCCAAAATTAATTTCAATTATGAGGCTTATCTTGATTTGCGCTAGATACTTAATGCGGTACGCTTATAAAGAATCTTCGCACCCAGTCGCTCTAAAGAAATAATCAATATGAGTAATAATTCGACTGAATTGACTCTAAATCATTTTTTAAATAATGCCCAAAAATATAACAAACAATATATAATTGCTCTTTTTTATCCATTAAAAATACGCATCATACATAAAATAAAGTTCAGGAATTAAATGAAAACCCACACTGAAATACTCGAAGAGCTAGGCTTGTTATATGAAAAGAATCAATTACCAACCATTGAATCTTCTGTTGAACCAAATGGTGGAGTTCTGAACCTGGATAAAGTGCTAGCCAATAATCCAGAATGCTGGGATACCATCGCTATAGGTGCCTCCCAACTTGAGAAAAAGTCGATCATTCTCCAATGTAATTTAAATGAATCATCAAAAAATTTCCAATTGAAACAACGTGTTATAAAAAAATTAATTGAAGATAATTTTTCCGTATACGTTCCGACCCAGGAAGGTTTAAAAAAAATAGAGGATGAGGAACAAGTGGCGCTCATCGATAAGCTGTATTGTAAGTTAGATTCAACTCAAGAAACTGCCCAGCTAAAAAAACTAAATCTTGTCGGCGATCGCATTACTGTTTTGGATGTACCTCGATTTGATGATCTTTGTGCAAACATTTTAAACTCCCCTACTGCTTTTTTTCATTTTATCAACTTCATCACCCTCGATTTTGTGCATCTGTACAGCGAACTGGGTTACAGCGAAATGTGCAAAAGTGATTTAAACAGTGCCCTGGAATGGTCTTTTGATACGGCACCTAATCCGGATACAGATTGGCGAAAAAAATACGTGCACTTTGAGGAAAAAATTTCCAGCAGAAACCCAGGAGAACCAATTCCTACTTTTTTGCAATCGGCTCAAGCGCTAAATATCGCTGAAGAACGCGATAATCTTTATCTTTCCTTTTTACTAAAAAATTATCCTGACTTACTCAAAAAACCAACCCATATTTCTTTGGCCAACAACAGATTACCCTTATTTTCTTTTCTCAACCGAAGAGAAAACCTATTTTCACTGTCCATAGACTGTTGTGAATTTGGACCCGATGAGGCAGAAGAAGACCCGGATGATGAAGTCCTGTTAACGACTGCTTTAAGATTTTTTTTCGCCCAAGAAGTGCGATTTTCTGCACAGTATCTTGCTACTTTATTAAATAACTCACCTCATTTGGTATCTCTTTGTCTTCTGAATGGCTCGGTGAAACATCATACTCCGCTAGCACTTAATCCTAAAAAATTAACTCATTTAAAAACCATTTCGCTGGTCAATGAGTGGATGGCGATCTCTCAAATCAGCGATTTAATTAATGCAACTTCCAATTTAACTGAGCTCAATTTATCTAAGTGTTACGGACCTTGGGATAGCCCCCTTACAATTAAGGCGCCACTGACTCATTTAAAGGAACTGTGCGTCAATGCCAGTCTTATTTTTGATGATCTCTACACGCTTGTTAATTCGGCTCCCAATCTCGAATTATTAATCATATCCGGGTTTGATTGGATGGAATATGAAGCGCCTCTAATTCAATTAGAGAATCCACTCAAAGCTCTAAAAAAAATGGTTATCACGCACGGATTGATGACTGCGGGACAACTCCAAAATCTCCTGAATTGTGCTTCGAATTTAACCCATTTTGACATGTCGTCTTGCTCCATTGACATCGAGTCAATCAATGTTGCACCCAATTCGCTACCCAATTTAAAAGAGTTCATTGCCCTAAAAAATAATCTAAACACCAAACAATTACTTAACCTTTTAGCCGCGGCACCTAATTTATATGAGATTAAAATTAATAATCCCTCGAATCTCCTTGACCTGCTTAATAGTTTGAATCCTGGGTCGCTTCCCTCTTTAACGCACATTTCCTTTACTTCAGAGGCATTGACTTTTGCGGAGTTAAATCAATTAATTAAAGTGGCACCTAATTTAAAATCAATATCCTATCCTAATCCCCAAAATAAAATGGAGCGACTTACATCACAATGGCTTCAAGGGAGTTATCCTCAAATTGAAATAAAATTTTTAGAAGAGAGCTCAAATAAATCCCAAGAATTGGTGGTACCGAGTGATGGTTCTTTATCGCTTGATGGACATATTGGTAAAAACGATCACATCCCCACCTTACCTGCGCGAACAATTTTCAGAGCCAAAGAAGGTCCAGATCCTCTAGTTTCAGACTATCACCTTGAGTCATTTTTTTGGTTTGCTCCCACCAAAAGCTTTAGACCCTATGTCCCTGAAGAAAAGCATTTAGCACCCGTTTCTGAATCTTTAAAACGCTCTACACAACAATTAGAAGAACAGTTTGACCATCCAGATACACCTAAAAATACGGTGTATGGTCAATTTATTTTTGAAAATCCCCAAGTCGGCAGATGGCTTCAATTACCTGCTTTAAGTGCCTACGATAAACTCATTGACTATGCAGCAGAACATCCTGATTTTGAAATTAAAAGGTGTAATTTTTCAGGTTATTACTTCATAAAGTTCAATAAAAAAGTAGAATCTTGTCTAGTGAATTACATTCTTGAACCAAGGAATAATATTGATTTCACCCTGGACCAAAAGGCTCCCAAAGAACATCTCAAATGGATATCCCAATTATCTTTTGATGCCACAGGAAAATTAGTTGACTGTGAAGCATATCGAAGCTTGTTACAACTTGATGTCATAGAACGTATTCAAGCATTAGCCGAACATTGCCGTTTTGAAAAAGAATCGGCAGAGTCGGATATAAAAGGTAATGTGATTGATGTTTTGAATGCTTTAATTAAAAAACGAGCCGGGGTTTGTAGACACCGTGCGCAACTTTTTTCTGCTCTGGCGGATGCCTTGAACATCGGTGCCAGTCTTATTGATAACGACGTTCACCAATTCATACGAGTACACCACAAAAGCCTACGTTTTACTTTGAATTTAGGTGGAGGAGCAGCGGACATTATTAACCTGCCGATCCCATCACTTAAAAAAAGGCAAGAAGCGAAGACTCAGGAAGAATCTGTAGCGACAACAAAGAAAACCATCCCTCCCTTAAAAGCAGGCAATCGATTTCAAACCTGGAATAACTTCCCGATCCAAGCCCAAAATGCAGATGAACTGGCAAAGAAACTTTCTGCTAAAGATTCGCACGTAAGACAATGGCTTATTTTTAAAAACAATCAAGGTATAGAAGCGCTGCATCAAGCATCCTTGCTGTGCAAAAACACGTTGTTTTCACGAGACTTGGATTCGCTGGTGCTTCATCACACGAGGGTCGAGCATCACAAGGATCAGAAAGTAGATAGCCCAATAAGTCAATTTTTAAAGAATGCAACATTAAATCCAAATGAATCCTTTACTTGGTTCATTAACTGGTCTGATCCCAAAGCACGTCATGTCAGCTTAAATAGCATTATTGATAATGAAGACCGTAATCTCGGAGGTCTCCCTATCCCCTCTAATGTGCATATTGTCGTAGGAATGGACGAACGCTCCGCATGCAAAATGGGTGATGATTTTTATTCTCGTTTTGATGCAATCAGCCAAGCACCTGAACTCCCTGCCATCGTTTTGCCAGAAATTAAATTAAATCAACCGATAAGCGATGATGATGTTCTTTTCCCTTCGCCGCTCAATTGGGAGTCCATTTTTCTAGGACGGCATACTTTTAATGAGGGTACTTTAGACATTGCACCGGGTGCGCTCATGAAGGCATCTGAAAATAAAACCACCAAGTTGGTGTTGCATAATGCGCCATTTGAAGACCCTAAATTCCATTTCTTGATCAAAGAATTAATGGCTAAAAAGCGCTTTTTCTTTAATGGCGAATGGCATGAGTTGCATAAGGATTTTCACCTGGAATTTGCCCAACCTGATTTGAGTATTTATCCCGAGGTGATTACGCCTAAAGAAACGCCTGCAAAAAAGCGAATTGTTAACCAGACAACTCTGCCCTTATTTTCTAATCAATACAAAATCACTGCAAAGCATACGCTTAAACCGCTGCCGGGATTTTTTGCGGCAGATCCCGCTCTTGAATTGATCGTCACTGATAATTTAACTGAAATCCAGTGGTATAGCCTCTTAAGGGAAGCCCAAAAAGCATCCTGCGCCCTAACGATTAAAGCAACACCTAAGGTATTCATTCCTGAGCCATTAAAAAAATGGGTAATTCCCATAGAACCATTAGGACAAAAGAGCCGTCTCATTATTTCCAATGATTTAGATGATGCAGAGAAAAAATATAGGTCTGAAGGCACCATCACCATCAATGTTGATCCTAAAACCAATTTTAACAGTTTGTTCTTTCATGTATCATTAAAAGACAAACAATTTAAAGGTGAAGACACTGAATTACTAAAAGCCATTAAAGGGGGCAACCCGGTAATTCTCAAAGGACAATTCGCAACAACTTTTGCCCAACAATTACAGACCCTCTTCGTTGATCCACCCACACTTTGGGTCAATGGTGAACCGGTTTCAGCTCCAAACATCACCTTAATTACGGACCATGCAGCTCCTTTTAAAGCTGTCCATAAGACAACCCATGAGTACAAACCTGAAGAAGATTTCGCCCGCTTAACGCCTGGTTTAGCAGAACAGTTAAAGAAAACCTACCAACGGCTCCAACTGACATCATGTCATAGCCATTTTATTGATTTGCCTAAGGACCCAACCCAGCATGAAAAATGGCTGGATCATTTAATCCTGCGACTAGAGCGCCGAGCAGGAATTCTTCCTGACCATGCGGAGCCAACTACTCCTGAAATGGTAATGAACTATCTGGACGATCATTCCTTTGTGTTTCTAACGAGTAAAACTGGAGCTGGGAAGAGCTATTTTGTCCAGAAAATCCTGCCTCAGTACGGTAAGCAACATCTCAAACCTATTAAAATCTATCATGGATTGGCCGGAGTAAAAGACTGGCTTGAGCATCAGGATACGAGACAACCCATATTATTTCTTGATGAAGCCAATATCAGTCAGAATCATTATGCATTGTTCGAAGCACTTGCACGAGGAGATAAAGAGTTTTGGTATGAAGGAACCTGTTACCCATTAAAAAAACATAAAATTATCTTTGCAGGTAATCCGACTGATTATGAGGGACGTTTTGAGCCTGATTTATTTAGACGCTTCCCCCATTATTTGTCCTTTGAAGGGCAACCCTTGGATAAAATCTTAAGTCCTCTACTTGAGCACTATGATTATGAAAAAAACTTATTCAATCTCATTCAAACCTACTATATCAAAGCACAAGATGCCGGACTGAATATTACCTCCCGCAATGCGCAAATGATGTGTCTGCGCTTTTTCATCTTAAAAGAGTTGTCGCAAACTAAATTGCTATCCCATGATTTTCTCATCCGCTATGCCATTTTAAGTGAAATCAAAACATTAAATCTCGATAAAAAACTGAGCCAATCGATTCGTCTTGACATAAAGCAGGAAAAAAGCTGGAAACAAGAAAAAAAGTCACTTAAAGAAGTCTTAGAACAATTACAGCCTCAAACGATTGATAAAAAATTCATTTGGACTGACTCACGCAAGAAAATAGCATTAAGCATCGAAATGTTGTTGCTTATTCGAGAAAAAAAGATAAAAGGTCTTTGGGATCAGGAATTAGGTATCAATGGAATCATTCTTGAAGCAGAACCCGGTCTGGGTAAAAGTCAATTAGTCTATGCGTTGCTGAAAGCAAAAGGAGTTGAATACAACACCATTGCCCCCACCAATCCTAAAGAAGTACAAGCGAAACTCCTAGATGCGTTTCATAAAGGACAAATCGTTTTTATTGAAGAATTCAATACCCAAGTGCATGAAGAATTACTTAATGCATTACTTTCAGGCTATGACCTCGAAGGAAATCCACCAAAAAAACCCGGATTTTGCCTCATTGGGACCCAAAACCCAACCACATTTCACGGCAGACAACCCTTATCCAAAGCATTAGATAATCGTCTGATGTTGGCCGAATTAAGCCATTATAACTTCAGCGAATTCATCCAAATACTGACTGAAAAATTCCAATTACTTGTAGAGAAGGCAAAAACATTGACCGAAGAATATTTTTCAGCACGCACCTATGCGCAAAGTCAAAGCTTATTTCCACCGCCAAACCCACGAAATGTAATGAAAATGGCGGAGGAAGAACAAAGAAATGAAGTATCGGTGTATTAGCGCTCGATAGCAATTACAGAAGCTGCATTTGTAGTAGTTTGGGCCTTGGCCGAACATTTTTAATTGCAAGCAAAGTCTTTTTGTCGGGTCAAGATTTCACCTGCTTCAACGCAGGTTTCATTAAAGCATCCAAGCTATTACACTCACAAAATTCCTATTGGGCTACACTTGAATTATAAGAGGAATAATAGGAGTGCTCAAATGGACACATCGAAGTTTTTAAGTAAGGTCCTTGGGATTTATCTAATTGTGGTCAGTCTGGCCATTTTAATCAACCTGCATCAATTTACACTCTATGTCCAAGAGTTGTTAAAGGATGGTCCATTAATGCTCGTCCTGGGGTTTTGGACCTTTACTCTGGGTTTACTGATGGTTGTAGGCCATAATGTTTGGCAATGGAGCTGGCGACTTTTAATCACGATTATGGCCTGGATTATCTTATTAAAAGGTGCGAGTATGATTTTTTATCCGCATTATATTGATAGAGCGACCCTTTTATTTGTGCAAAATAAAAGTATTGCCTACAGCGCTGTCGGATTTGATCTGTTCATTGGCATCATCCTCTGCTATTTGGGTTTTAAACGTTAAACTTGCAGCCAATCGAGCAGGCTAGAAATATAAATAGATCCTAGTCAATTTATAGAGGATTAGGTAAAGTATTAAGACGGATTATTTTTTCGATTAAGGGACGGGTAATGAAAATTTTGGCAAAATCGCTTTTTTGTACGGTCTTTTTAGCTAATATTGCTTTTGCTGATGACATATCACAATTCAATACACAAATTCAAAGCCAGTTAAAACAATTGCAAACCGATCAACAACAGCAAACCCAACAGATGAACACCCAGCTGCAGGAGCAAATTAAAAAAGTACAAGCTGATTTGCAACAACAAATACAATCGGTAAATGCTCAATTGCAAAATCAGATAAAAACAGTACAAAGTCAGCTACAGATGCAAATACAAACTGTAAATTCTCAAGTGCAACAATTAGCAAGCAAACAAGCATCGCAACCGATATCCGTTCCAGCTCCAGCTGCTCCGGGAAAAAAATAAAATAATTAAATCACCTTTCCCGCGAGAGCGGGAACTCTTTATTCCACACCTTCTTAATTCTTCCTCATTTTTGCTTTCATCTCTTTTTGTCTTCTCACAAGTCTTAATCAAAAGAATCATAGAAGATGACAAAAGAATTTCTCACCTGATCTAGGTTTAAGCAAAAAATGCATTAACAGTATATACTTTAAGATAAAACTGGATCAGAGCAACAGATGCACGAATTTGTATGTAGTTGAGGGGCTGAGTGAGGGAACATGACCAGACGTCAAATTGACTATCAAAAGGTGGCTAACGCCGCAGAAAGAGTTAAAAAACAAGGCCGAGAACCATCGCTTACGAATGTATGCGAAGAATTAGGAATGATTACACCAACTCCTAATCTCTCCACGCTACTCGAAAAATGGTATCACACACAACCTGAGTTTCAGCGCTCTATTAAAGCCCCACTGTCAGAAAATATTAATGTGAAACCCCATAACATTCTTGAAAAAAACATAGAATTGGAAAAGTCCTTATCTCTATTACGCGCTACTCTTGAATCGACTGCTGATGGCATCATGATGGTTAATGGTAAAGGACAGGTGGTGGATTGGAATCAAAAGTTCGTGGAAATGTGGCGAATTCCCTCCCATATGTTGGAATCGGGTACCGAAAGTATCGGTTTTGAATACATCTTACAACAGCTAAGTAATCCCGAAGCAGTCATCGCTGATGTGAAGTATCTTTATGAAAATCCAGAATGGCAAGGAGAATTACCTGTTTTACATTTTAAAGACGGACGAATTTTTGAGCGCTTTACGCAACCACAACGGATAGGTTCTGAAATTGTTGGCAGAGTATACAGTTTTAGGGATATAACCCAAAAACTAATGGAGGAAGATGAGCTTCGCATCCGAGAACGTGCCATTGAAGCAAGTACGCATGC
This sequence comes from Legionella sheltonii, assembly GCF_026191355.1. Lineage (GTDB taxonomy): Bacteria > Pseudomonadota > Gammaproteobacteria > Legionellales > Legionellaceae > Legionella > Legionella sheltonii. The sequence continues at coordinate 207,203 of NZ_JAPHOQ010000005.1, read as the reverse complement.
TGTAGTTATCATTGATATTTCCAAACCCAATTTGCCGATTATTTATGTTAATAAAGCCTTCGAGCGCATCACTGGATACAGTGAACGACAAATATTAGGACAAAATCTTACCTTTTTGCATGGCAGCAAAATGGAGCATGTCAATCAAAAGCGAATTAACCTGGCAATTAAGGAACTACGTGAAGAAACAGTGGAGTTAGAAAGCTACCGACGCAATGGCGAAGTGTTCTGGGCGGAAGTGAGTGTCGCTCCAGTTAGGGATTCATTTGATAACGTCAAACATTATGTCTGTATTCTTAACGACATTACGCAACGACGTGAGATGGAACAACAATTAATCCAACAAGCAACTCATGATTCACTCACTGAATTGCCTAACCGAGTATTATTAATTGACCGTGTGGATCAAGCCATTTTACAAGCGAAGAAAAAAGGTTCTATGTTAGGCTTTTTATTCCTTGATCTGGATCATTTCAAAATGACTAATGATACTTTGGGGCATAGCATTGGAGACCGACTGTTACAAGCAGTGTCCAACCGCTTACTTCTTGCTACAGATGATTTTGATACCGTTTGCCGCTTAGGCGGTGATGAGTTTGTCATTTTATTACAAGATGTGGCGACTGAAATGCAAGCGCAACAAAAGGCAGAAGAAATTCTCACTTCAATCGCAAGACCCATTCAAATTGATCAGCACAATTTAAAAATTACCGGCAGCATCGGTATTAGCTATTTTCCTAAAGATGGTGATGATTACGAATCTTTAATGAAAAGTGCCGATCTATCGATGTATCATGCCAAAGACAGCGGTCGCAATACCTATCGCACTTATGATAAAGAGATGAACATGCGCATCATTAACCGCATGCAACTCGATAATGCGTTACGTGATTCACTTAGGAGAAATGAATTTCATCTGGTCTATCAACCCTTTATTAATTTAGCTACAAACAAAATTATTGGCTTTGAAGCCTTATTGCGCTGGCACAGCCATATTCTAGGCGATGTACCACCCAATGATTTTATTAGCATGGCTGAGGAAAATGGTTTAATTCTTGATATTGGTCTGTGGGTTTTGCGCGAAGCATGCAGCCAACTGGTACGTTGGCACGCACAAGGTTATGATCAGTTAACCGTTGCTGTAAATATTTCGGGACGGCAATTCCGTCAAGCACATTTATCTGAAGTCATTGAAAAAATCCTTCTTGAAACTGGCCTGCCAGCTAAATTCCTGGAATTGGAACTGACTGAAAGCTTACTTGTCGATAATGTAAAACATGCTGTGGAAACCATGTATGAATTAAAAGACATGGGAGCAAAATTAGTCATCGATGATTTTGGCACTGGCTACTCCAGTTTATCTTATCTCAAGCAATTTCCTGTAGATAAATTAAAAATTGATCGTTCATTTATTAGTGAGTTAGTCAATCGGGAAAATGATGCCGCCATTACACGAGCCATCATCAACTTAGGGCATAGCTTAAATTTAGAGGTACTCGCTGAAGGAGTAGAAACCGACTTACAACGTGAATTTATTATGCAACATGGTTGTGATTACGCTCAGGGATATTATTTTGCCATGCCTCAAAAACCAGAAGAATTACGCGACTTTATTCTTGGTCATCTTTAGAATCGCTACAACGCCACATCACCCGAAGCCGCCTCTAAGTCATCTCGAGCTTCCTCCTGTTCATCCCGAAACGTTTACCCGTCATCCAGCGTAGCGAGGGATCTCCTCGCTGTGGCTCGGTATGATGCTCCATTTATATTTCCTATGATTCGTTCAAATCGGTATGATTTTTGCTGGTAAAAATTAGGTTGAGAAGTATTAAGAGAGTTTTTATGTGGCATTGATTGATTAATTGAAACAAGCAGTCGCAGTACTTTGTTACCCGATATGATTTGGAAGGGTTCACTGCTTTTAAGGAAATAGCTAAACAGGGACACAGGTCGCTGGCATGAGGTTAAGAATCCCCTCTCCCACTGGTGGGAGAGGGGTAGGGATGAGGGTTCATTCGTTGCAATACCCTCATCCGCCCTAGCGGACACCCGCTCCCTTTTAGTGCGAAGGAATATTTCCCAAAATGGCAGTATTGAAACCTAGCCTCACATACGGCTGCGATTGTTATAAAGGAGAATGGAATGAAAGAGGTAACCATTATTGGCTCGGGTTTGGCAGGAACTTTACTCGCACTCTATCTGGCCAAAAGAAATTATAAACTTGAGCTTGTTGATGCACGGCCTGATCTAAGATTTATGAGTACAGATGATGGACGCTCCATCAACCTGGCCTTGTCATGTCGTGGCATTACCGGCATGGAAGGTGTAGGCATCATGCCGCTGGTGAAAAAGCTCATGGTTCCTATGCGCGCCCGTGCGATTCATGAACTTCAGGGACAAATTAAATTCCAATCCTTTGGACGGCATCATGATGAATACATCAATGCCATTCAACGCAATGAACTCAATATATTATTGCTTAATGAATTAGAAAAATTTCCTAAGGTTAAACTCAATTTCAACAGGAAACTCATTGATTTGGATGTCGACAAAAAAAGGGTTACTTTTGAATTACCGGATGGTTCCTTCATAAAACAAAAATATGAGCTTTTAATTGGTGCGGATGGCGCAGGTTCATGCGTTCGTGAACAATTAAGGGCAAAACATTTAGTTCATGCCTCACGAACGTTCCTACCTTATGGATACAAAGAGCTTTCCATTGGAGAGCCTGCACAAAATCATCTCATTCACGAACATTTACACCTGTGGCCAAGAGATGCCTTTTTATTGCTAGGCAATCCCAATCTTAACCAGTCGATTACAGGATCCTTGTTCTTGCCCACTGAAGGAAAAAACAGCTTCGCTGAACTGGATAATGAATTGAAAATCAATACCTTTTTTAAAGAATCCTTTCCAGATGCTTTTGCGCAAATGCCTAATTTATTGGAAGAGTTTACGCAACACCCTATGGGTAATATGAGTACTATAAAATGCGACCCCTGGTATTACCAAGATCAATGCTTATTAATCGGAGATGCCGCTCATGGTGTAGTCCCCTTCTTTGGCCAGGGAATGAATAGTGCTTTTGAAGACTGTCGTATTTTAAATGACCTTCTGGATAAATATCATGATGACTGGAAGCAAGTCATGCCGGCATTTTACCAATCGAGGAAAGTAAATACTGATGCGGTGGCTCAAATGTCACTGGATAACTTCCATGAAATTCAAATTGATATTAGAGACAAGCAATTTAACTTAAAGAAACAGCTGGAACACGAATTAATGCATCGATATCCAGAACATTATGTTTCAAAACACGTTTTGGTCATGTTTACCAATACTCCATATGCTGAGGCACAAGCGCATGGGGAGTTACAAGCACAATTTTTAAATAAAATATGCGACAAAGTGGAGCGAATTGAAGCGATTGATTGGAATAAAGTAGAGAAAGAACTTAAACAATATGACAAAAAATTGGCATAATTAAACTGAATTTTAAAATATGTTAAAAAATTCAAGGGACTTCTTTGTCAAAAATTTGACATTATGGTGTTTTTTTGTTCATTTTTATTGACGGAGTACACTGCTTTTGGATGAAAAAAAGGGGCAAATTCCCCCCTTTTTATCGTATTCGAGCAAAAAAGAGAAAAAAAAGTTGGTATGCGTCATGCATTGTTAAAATTGTCCAACAAATTTATTCTCATGGAGATGGCTATGAAAATCATACAAGATTATATTGATTCCAAACAACAAGAATTCATGAATCATCCTTTTTTTGAAATACTCGAACAATTGAAAAGTTTAAAAGAATTGAGTTACTTTGTTCCTGAACTAACCTTTTGGGCAATGACGTTCCAAGATATTTTAAGAATAAATGAAGAACGAGTTAACGACCCCTACTTAAGAAAAGTTGCTCGTCATCATAGGCTCGAAGACGCAGGCCATGAAAAATGGTTTCTGCATGATAAAAAATATATGGGAGCAGTTAATATCGATTCAACAAATGATACAAATGATGTAAGTTGGCTTTATAGTAAAGAAACTCAATTAACTCGTGATGCCGCCTATGCTATTTTAGCAGAAGTTTATAAAGCGAATGATGAAATTCTCAATATTGTTCTCCTTTTAACTATTGAATCATCAGGACACGTTTTCTTTGAAAAAGTATCAAAACAAGTGAAAAAAACAGGAGAAGATAAAAACCTCAAATATTTCTCTACATCACACTTAGAAGTAGAAATGGCCCATGCCTTGTTTGAAGAAGAAATGGAACGATCATTGTTTTCGAGAAAAGTACCTATCCACACTCGCCGCGAAGCATTAAAAATGGTAGACCGATGCTATGATGCATTTAACAAGATGTTTGATGGATTGATTATTGCTTGTAATCGAAGACTCGAATTGGCAAAACAAAGGAATCATCAAGATGCTGCAAACAAAGAACCAGTGGAACTCATTTCACATAAAGCAGTGTAAAAAAGAGTTTGGACAAGCGGTGCTCAGCGATGAGCACTCGCTTTTTTTATTTCATGAAGATTTTGGTAAACTCATACACTCCAACCCTGTAGCCGTCTTCGAGCCTAAGACCATTGAAGACCTGCAATCATTTATCCAATATGCCCATAACCATCAATTGCCTATCACAGTTCGTGGCAATGGAATGAGCCAAAGCGGGCAATCGCTTGCAGTTCCAGGTGGATTAATCCTGAGTATGAGGCACTTCAACGATACATCGGAAGCTGATGCGGATTCGATTTGGGTTGACGCCAACGCCACGTGGGCATCTTTATTAGAAAGCTCGTTAAAACAATCAATGGTTCCTTATGTAGTTCCCCATAATTGTAATTTATCCGTTGGCGGTGTGCTCTCTGCAGGAGGCGTAGGTGCTGCATCATCAAAATACGGTAGCGTTGTGGCTCATGTAAAAGCCTTAGAAGTGGTGCAAGCAAATGGAACAGTGGTCCATCTAGAACAGCATTCGCCTTTAATGTCTGCTTGTTTGGGCGGGCAAGGACGCTTTGGTCTGATCACCAAAGCGCGCATTGCCTTAAGACCTTGTTTCAAAAAGGTGAGAACATTTTTTTTGCTTTATGCCGATAAGAACGAATGGTTGCATGACATGTTTTTATGCCAAACAAATGCAGATTATGTGGAATCATTTTGCACACCAGCAGTACAAGGCGCAAAATTATCGGAACAAGGTCGCCTCCCTTTTGCGCAATGGTTTTATGCGCTGCATGTCGCTGTGGAATATGATAATGATCCTCCAGCTTTCAGTGATTTAGGCTTAAAACCCTGGCGACTTTTACATACCCAAGATGAATTAATCCATTCTTATTTACATCGCCATGATTCGCGCTTTAATGCGATGAAAATGACTGGGCAATGGGAGCTACAACATCCATGGTACGAGTGTTTTATATCTGGTGCACAATTAGAGAACCTGGAAGAGTTATTAGCTACTTTGCCTTTACACTATGCTACTGTAGTACATGTTGGACGAATTGCTTCACCCTCTCCGACGGGATTTTTACAACTTCCTAAAGGTAAAGATATTTTTGCCCTGATGATCCTGAATCCCGGTTTACCAAAAGCATTAATTCCAAGTTGTTTGGAAACCATCAAACGCCTGGATGCACTCTTTCTACCGCAAGGAGGTAAACGCTATCTTTCTGGATATTTAGGTGATGCTCCGGATAAACACTTTTGGCAACTTCATTTCGAAGACCGCTATGATGATTGGGTTCAATTAAAGGAGCAGTATGATCCACAAAATATTTTTTGCTCGGTGTTGCATCCCGAATAATTGTAACCTAGAGTAAATCCAGGAATTTCCCTTCTCCCCATAGGGGAGAAGGTACCCGTCAGGGCGGATGAGGGTTTACATTAACTGTCTAAATTGTGCCGCGCTCCTCAAACTATTTGGGTTTAAATTCCATTAAAGTAAATAAACTATTCGTTGGATAACTGTTTTTAAAAATAAACCCAGTGGGTTCAATTGATTTTTGCCATTCGGATAAGGTACGTTGCCGTCCTCCTAATAAAACCATCATCACCAAATCCATCGTTTTATTTGGATGTGGCTTATTGTCATCGGGCATGACTTGTTCTGCAATAAATAAGGTTGCATTTTTAGGCATTTGTTGTGCGCAGTTCTTTAAGATTTTGTGCATCATTTCATCATTAAAATCATGCAAAACCCCCTTAAACACATAAGCATCTGCTTGGGGTATTGTCGCAAAAAAATCCCCTTCTTGAAGGGTAACTTGTTTAGAAAAGCTGTTGCGATCCAATTGGGAAATCACGGCCGGTGTATCAAAAAGAATTGCTGTTAACTCAGGATATTGGCTGGTGATTGCTTTCAAAAGCCCTCCTCGGCCTCCCCCCATATCGACAATGCTCGAAAAAATGGAGAAATTAAATGCTTGGCTGATAGCTGTTTCATCATATGTAGATAATTTCGCCATCCCTCTATCAAAATTTTGCTGTTTCTCTGGGTGTTGGCTAAGAAAACTAAAAAAATCATCTCCATGTTGCAGTTCAAACGCAGGCGTCCCGGTCTTAAGGCTGGCATCTAACTGAGAAAAAGCTTGCCACCAAACATCATCAACCATACACAATACATCACGCATTGAGTGAGGGTCATCATCCCGAAGCGGTTTAGATAATTCGGTTAACGAATAAAAGCCATTATCGTAATTAAATAAATCATAACTTGTTAAAAATTTTAAAACCCTATCCAGCAATTCGGGCTTGCTTTCCGTGAGTTTGGCCAACTCATCAATCTTTTTAGGTCCAAATGCAAGATGATTCGCGATGCCTAATTTGGCGATGGCATGTAATGCTCTTGAAACCACATACCACCGAGACATAATCGCTAATTGAAGCGGAGGGTTGTCCATTTGAGATTGCATTTATAATTCCTTTTAATATGATTTATTTATTATTGGTTAATTAGCTAAAAAAGTTAAGTATTAATCATGTAATTTCTCAATAAGTGCGGACTAATTCGATGTGTTCCTCTCCTCTGCTGCTTGCCCGCAGCATGTAGGCTGTGTATTTGCCAACCTTATTGAGAGGGTACTTCTTTATCCCCAAAAAAACGAACGCATGGATATCGAACTGTTCTCAATTCCCTCATAAATGAAAACCAATTCATCTTCATTTCGTGTTGCACCTAAAATATAGAGCAATGGATAATAATGATCCGTTGTAGGAACACTTAATTGACCTGCCTCGGTCTGATCATAATGATTGAGCAAAGCGATAAAATCTCGAGTGACTAGCTTTTCCTTGAGCCATTCATCATACTCTATTGCCCAATCATAGGGCCTTGATTTGCATTCCCAACTAATCTTAGAAAGGTTATGTACCAGATTACCACTACTGACTATCAGAATGCCTTGTTCACGTAACCCTTGTAATTGCTGACCAATTTGATAATGAAATTCCCCGGGTTGCTCTATGGCGATACTCAGTTGCACGATAGGAATATTCGCACGAGGATATACATGTCGCATCACCGACCAGGTTCCATGATCTAATCCCCATTGCCCGTCATCTAAATGAATTGGTGTCTTTGTCACAATCGTTTGAATCAGTTCTGCCGTTTCAGGGGAACCAGGGGCTGGATATGAGATATTGAACAGCTTTTTAGGAAACCCATAAAAATCATGAATCGTTTTAGGATTTGGCATATGGGTAACCCACGAACCTTCGGTGAGCCAGTGAGCTGAAATACATACGATTGCTTTTGGCTGAGGGATTTTATTACCTAATGCATGTAAACTCGAGGTAAATTTATTGGTTTGAATTGCATGCATAGGACAGCCGTGACCTATAAAAAGCAACGGCATCCGCGTGTTGCTGCCCCAATTATCCCTAATTTCCATAATCAAGCACCGTAAGTCAGTACTCACTTAGTATCAATATTAGTTCAAAAAAATCGCACCGGTTTAATTTCAGCCCCAAATTGAAAAAAAAGTTCCATGATCTATGACTGAATATTGGCTGTTTTTATGATGGCAACGGCAACGCTGCTGATGGGATGTTTACCTAAGGGAGTTCTTAACTTAAGGGCGAGAGGAAGTCCATTTCAGTACTCTAGCCTATAGATAATATTCTGTTGTTGGTGTTGCTTGTTGTTGGTGTTCTACTTCAGATTTTTGCTGGGGAATTTTAAAACCTCGTTGTTCAAGGCAAGAGGAATCTACAGGAATGATTTTGCCCCAATGACTCAGATGAATATTTTGCGCTAAATGGGATTTACTAAGTAATATATTAACTACATCATTTTCAAATCCTACCGGGCCGCAAACAAAGATGGATGTTTCAGGATCAATATCTTTTGTCTTTAAATGTTCTGAAATACGTCCTGATTTAAACTGATTTCCTTGTTCTGCTGTAAATGAAATATAGTGTCGTGCATCTTGATTGAGCTTCAAAATTAACTTTGGAAATGGAAGATCTTCAAGCTGTTTTGCGGAATAAATAATTGAAACCTCTTTTCCTTCAGATGTTAAATTTTTATACATGTTTCTCATGACGGATTCTGCAGAGCCAGCACAAATTAATAATACTTTTTGCCCTGTTGGCTTAAATTCATTTCCGCAGGGTGCATCAACTTCAAGATCTGAATTGACTTGACTTTCAGAAAGACAATTTTTCGCCCCTTGTTTCAATACTTGACTAATCTTGATATACGAATCATTTCTATCTGACGCAATAGCTAAATAAAGAGGTTTGCTGGATCCATGAATAACCATATATTGTCCATTCCCACAATCTTTTGGAGAAAGGCCGTTTATCTCTAAACTATAGACTTCGCTTTCTCCGTGTGTTTTCTTTTCTTTGAGTGTAGCTTTTTGATGTACCATGAGATGACCTCTAATAAACTTTAATTGAACAAGTAATGCGCTATATTGGGAAGGACTCAGGAATTTCCGAGCATCGAAATCAACTCATTACGAGTTGAGTAGCGAATATCCGAAGTCCAGCATGTTGTGCTGATCATAAATCGCAACCACAGGGATTTGCTTTCTTTTGACCCTTGAAGCGCATTTATTATACAAATCATTCCTTAACGAATTATTATGTCCATTGTCCTGGAGGGTGATGAATTGTCTCAATTGATTGGCTGAAACAAATAGAATGAAACAAGTTAATATAAATTATATCTGGAGCGTTTTTATAGTATGGGCAAAAAGCCCATACTGGGAAATAGAGTAACTACTCAGCTAATGCTACCGGCAACATTGCTGCTTGACTCAAACTGGCGATTCTTACTCCAAAAGCAACGAGTAATCCTCCCATGATTTTAACAATATAAAATTGCAAACGATTCAGGTTGGTTTTGACATACTGATGGGTCAACATATAAGAAAGGCAGGAAAACCAAATCATGTGAATTAAAGCGATTTCTACCCCATAACCTAACTCAGCGGCAATGGAATGCCCAGGCTTTACAACTAAGGTAAAAAATGCCAGTAAAAACATAATTGCTTTGGGATTTAAAAGATTACACAACAAACCTTGATTAAAGGCTTGCAAACCCTTAATCGAATGCGTGGCGTGATGGGCATCCAACTTCATCATTTCACGTTTGGCCAATAAGCTTTTGATGCCAATATAAATCAGGTACGCTGCGCCCAAATATTTGATAATACTAAATGCGAGCAATGATTTTGAAATAACTAGTGCCAGTCCTAAAATACAGTAACTTGCATGAATCAAAAGACTTACTGAAACCCCCAGGGCGGTATAAATTCCTGCTCCTCTGGAATAAAGTAAAGAATTCTTAGTCACCAGGGCAAAATCAGGTCCAGGAGAAATCGCAGCCAACATAATCAACATACTGATCGATAAAAACTCTTGCACAATAATCCTCCATGTAATCAGAAAAATATCATGATAACATGAAATGGGTTTACAAAAATGAGAATAAGTGCATTAAAATTTGTCTTAATGGTTCTTGTTTTGTAATGATGTTTACCTGTTCCTTACATCCTTTAAAATCTAAAGACAAAAATGAAAATCGTTCATTGATGCTTCGCTCGATACCATCGTTTTTTAGAAGATAAATCATGCATTCAATAAATTCGTGTTCATTAAGGGTCAAATCAACATAGCGGCGATATAAATTATCGATAAAATCGCAAAAACTGCGCACTGCTGCACTGACACTCTGAGCATCTCTTGTATTTTTTTTACCTGACTTGGCTAGAAACATATCGGATTCGGCTTGCAGTAATTTCAATTGTGCGTGAACCGTACTGACTCCAAAACGCTTCCGCTGCCTTTTCTTTTTTTCAGCTTCAGCTAAAGGCTCATACCATTCATGATCCTTGTTATCTCGATAATAGGTAATGAAATTTTTATCGGCACTCATTGATTGTTGCGCATAGGCTTCTTGAGATAGAACACACTGAGAATCAAAAATATCACCCAAATGTTCCGCTGCATAATGTGAAACACTTTTTCCACCATGACCATCATAAATTCCGATTAAAAAGGGGGAAGACTGAGAAAGTGTTTGTACGGCAATTGAAACATTATCACTTGAGCCCAATGCAAGCGCTTCATTAACGAGCATTTTTGCCAGTTGATGCTCCTGCTGCTTGCTGGCAAACGGTACCTTAGTTAAACAATTAAAAAGCCAATGTTCATGCTCTTTCTGGGTCTGTGAGGCTAAAGGTTCTGTAAAACCATCACACGTCATAATGATTTGCACCTTCCCTACGTTTGCTTCCAGAATTTCCAGTTGTTCATAAATTTTATCAAGCGGGTTAATGTCGATACTCGCATCAGCACAAACGACCTGAGCATTAAAATTAAAATCTCCTAACGCTCGTGATACTGCCAACTGACCGTTGATGCGATCAAAAAAAACGATGCCACCAGCTCTTTTAATACGTTCTAATTCGACGCCAGGATGGTGAATGATACTATTTAAACGGAACACTCCTGCCAATTTTTCCTGTGTGTCATAAACCACGACAAAAGAAAGAGAATCCGCTAAAGTTGCAGTGATTAAAGTTCTTTGACCATCGTACACCGTTGTCGATGCCGTGCTACCACCATAAATTAAGGACTGACCTAAATGGTTAACCAGGTGATAACTTGTCCACAAACGACGACCAATATCTTGGGGAGTAAGCCAATTAAAATGATCTGGGGTGTACCAACTTGCAAAGGCAGCATCCTCTTGGCTTGGACGAGCCCCCATAGTCTCGTATAAACCAAAACCATAGGCTTTTACTCGTTCGCAGACAATCTCTTTATCATGAGGCAGTGATGTAATTTGATGAATGCGCGTCATGCTTGTTCCTCATCAATATCTCCCTGTAGAACTATAGCATAAAGAAACCATACCCCAATTTGACGTGAACCCAAGCCCCCGCACCGTGCTCTATCGCGGAGATCTCTCGCTGCGCTCGAGGTGATGGGGATAGCCCCTATTCTTCAAAAGCTTCTTCTCTTAATTCTTTTAAGTAACCGCAATCAATCAAATAATCAAGGTATTTATTAAATAGAGTTGCATCTATTTTTTCGCAGTAAATCCCATGATTGGCCAACTGATTTTTAGTATAAGTACAATCAATTTTCGCTTTATTGTTGTGGAGATATAAATCGAATAATGAACGGTCTTTCTGTGCCAATTTTTCGGTGAAAAAGGGGCGAAGAGGAGAAAATGAATGATTAAGATGGCTACTATGGTGTTGAATCATTTGTTCCCAATCAGGATAGGCGATCTCCTTTATCTTAAAACCTTTTGCTTGAATATATCCAAATAATTGCGCTACCTCGACTTCGTGTGGATTTATTAAGTGATACGTATCAGCGTGATAGGGTTTTTCCATGGTAAAATGAGTAATTGCCTTGGCCACATAATCGACAGGGACAAAATTGAAGCGCACATCAAGAGTAGGCCTCGCCTCCAATTCGATACAACCTTTGAGTATCCGACATACTACATCTTCATGGTTCCAGTATCCCGTTTGGCTTTCCCCAGTGATCAGGCTTGGTCGGTAGACTATCGTTGGAATATTGTAGCTACGAGCGTGAACGACCAACCGCTCTGCCAACCATTTTGTTTGATTATAACCGCCATAAATTCCGTCTTCAGGTGTAAGCTCCGATTGTTCGCAAATCACTACATCCTCTGCCAAATCAGCGGACATAAAATAACCTACGGTGGAAATATAATGTAATGCCTTCAACCTTTTATAACCCGCTAATTTGATGAGTTGTTTCGTGCCAAGGACATTACTCGCCATCAATTTTTGATAAGGATAGATAAAGTTAAGTACCGCAGCTCCATGAATAATAAGATCGACCGTATCGGCCAAATATTCCCAATCCTGTCTGAAAAGGCCTAAGTTGTTTTTTTCCAAATTACCTAATACGACTTTAATCCGCTCATGAAAAACTGAATCCCATAGGCCATAATCCTCCATGTTTTTAATCACACGGCTCATTCCTGCAGCGAGGGAATTGGCTTGAACAAGGCAAGTAATGCGCCAGTTGGTATGGGTCAATAACTCTCGCAGTAAATAAGCGCCTAAAAAGCCTGTTGCCCCGGTTATTAATACATGTTGGGGCATGGATTTGGACGAACTAGTGATGTGCGGGACGATGTTTTTATATTGATGAAACTCTGCGGCTAGATCGACTGAGGTCAGCTCAAGCCTTCTTTCTGTTTTTCCCGTATGCAATAAGTCTATAATGTCGCACAGACAAGGATCCGCAAGTAAAAATTCAATGGATATGTCTTTACCCGAGTGGGTTGAAAGGGTCTCATGCAACTGGGCCAGCTTTACAGAGTTCAATCCTAACTCACTTAATTTTTTTTCTTTATCTAAGACCGTAAGATCATTATTAAAGATCGAGTTGAGCCGCTGGGTAATCTCTGAACCGGTAACCTCCTTGACCTGTTCCTTTGCTTCATGCGAAACAATCTTATCAATACAGAGAAAATCTAAATCCTCTTCCAAATATTTTTTCTTACATAATAGACGTTGCGTTTTTCCACTAGTTGTTTTAGGAACTGAATTACGACCAACAAGCGCGACAACATCGGCATCAATCCCATGTTTTTGCAGTAGGGTGCTGCGTAGGGTTCTGATGATTTCTTCAAAGTTCGGTGCCTGAACGTTCTTTTTAATTTCTTGGACAATAACCAATAACTCACGCTCATGTTCTTCTATCGAAAAAATAGCACAACAATGCTCGCGCAAATCAGGGTGGCATCTATGAACAGTATCTTCCAAATCATGCGGGTAAAAATTACATCCGCGAATGATAATCAGGTCGTTCAGACGTCCTGTGACATACAGCGACCCCTCATCCAGATAACCCAAGTCCCCTGTGCGTAAAAAAGAAGGCTCCCTATTCTCAATTCGCGCATTAAAAGAACGGCTTGTTTCCTCAGGTGCTTGCCAATAACCTTGGGCAACACTCGCCCCTGCCACCCAGATTTCACCAACCACTTTTTCAGGACATTCTTGTAAGGTCTCTGGATTAACAATGGCAAGAGTACAACGATCAATGACCTGTCCACAGTTTATCAAACTACGCGCATCAGGATGTGTTTCATCACAATAAATTACTTTGCCTTGATTTAATGTGTTCTTATCGACCCATTGACTTCTTATTCCTTGTTTGCGTCTTCCTCCTGTAACCATCAATGTCGATTCGGCAAGTCCGTAACACGGATAAAAAAACTCAGGCGAAAATCCACACGATGCAAAACGTTGAATAAAGCGATCAATCGTTGCTTTGCGAATCGGCTCTGCTCCGCTCATGACAAAGTGCAAGCGGCTTAAATCCAATCGACTTTTTTCTTCTTCAGTGATTTCACTGGCACATAAATCATAAGCAAAATTGGGGGCTACCGTTGCCGTAGCGCGATAGTGCGATAGGGTTTCTAACCAAATTGCCGGACGTTGTAAAAAAGTCAACGGCGACATAAGTTTGGCAGGGATGGTACTGAAAACTGGTTGTAATATCCCCCCAATAAGTCCCATATCATGAAAATGAGGTAACCAAGAAACACTAATGTCTTCTTCAGTCAGCTGAGTAGCTTTTTTGATTACAAACAAATTATGCAGCAAATTACCATGACTGATCATGACTCCTTTAGGTTTCCCAGTGGACCCTGAAGTGTATTGTAAAAAAGCGAGGTGGTTTTCTGTAAGTGATGGAGAATGCCATGTATCCGTTGCATTCATCCAATCTTCTACCGTGATAAACCGTATGGCTTCATAATTTCCATATTTGCCCTTTAGTTTCTTGATTTGCTGCACAAACTCTTTAGTGGTTAAAACAACATGAGCTCCTGAGTTTTTAATAATATGTTGGAGCTTTTCAGTCCAATCTTTGGTAGTCGGAGAATAAGAAGGCACAGCAATGGTCCCGGCATACAAACAACCAAAAAAAGCAGCAATAAAATCCAAACCCGGTGGATAAATAATTAATACACGATCACCAGGCTTTGCTTCTTCAAATAAAATACTTGCTATTTTTCTTGCTTGCCCTGCCAACTCGCGATACGTCAGACTCTTGTTTTCCTGTATTTTTCTGTCTATGAACGTATAGAGCGGGAAATCTGGTTTGTTTTCTGCTTTTTTTTCCAGTAAATCGACCAAACTTGTATAACCTTCCCCCATACCCAACCCCTAAGAACTGCTTGTAAAATTTTTTGGAAGTGCTGTCTAAGTACATAAAAACTCTTTTAGGCAATTTATTATGGAATATCTATTTGAAAAGTACAGCGATCTCAGACAAACTAAAAAAATTTTAAACGACGGTAGGATTAATTGAATGTTTCATTTTATAGTTAAAGCCATTTTGAAAATAAAAGAAGCCAGCATTTATTCTTTTGCGGGTTTAAAAGCAGCCTTTCAAGACGAATTTGCTTTCCGCCTTGAATTGTACGTTGGCATTATAGCCATCCCTACAGCGTTTTTTGTAGGAAAAACATCTGTTGAACGGGCTTTATTAATTAGTACCTTACTCATAGTATGGGTAGCTGAATTATTGAATTCAGCGGTAGAAACCACATTAAATCGAATTGATCGCGCCTGGAACCCTTTAACTAAAAAAGCCAAAGATCTGGGTTCAGCAGCGGTTTTTATTACGATTGTTAACGCACTTGTGGTGTGGCTCTTCATTATAATCTCTCGGTTTTAAGGCTAGCTCATTAGTGAGAGAATGCCGGTTGGTCCTTGGCCCAACAGCATATTGCTGCGCAATAACCCATAAAGAATTGTCGGCCAAGGCGACCTACGGGGCTCCAACTCCTGCGTGCTTAATGCGTAAAGGTTGTTGTGCTTTGGATAAATTGAACGATTTCATCCAATTGCTCTCTGGCACAATACTCTGCTTCCTCTTTTTCCGGATCAATTTGAGCAAGCTTTTGATAAAATTTCTCTATATTCTGATGTCGACCTTTACCAAGAATCTTGGAATGGCTGAAAAAGTAGAACAATCCTGGTTCAATCTTTGTCTGACCAATTTGTTTCAATTGTTCCAATTGTTCTAAAGGGGATAGTTGAGAACACAAAATTCTGGCAATTTTTCTCATTCCCGTGCTGTTGGTATTAATAAATTTCTTTGCTAGCTGTTTGCCCTCTACAATGCTCCAAGCGCAGTTATTAGGGCGTGTCCTCAATTTAAAGCTATTAATTGAACAGATTTGTCGATTTGTAAATTCTTTTTGTTCATCATTACACCAATTTCTCATTTCAATTTAAGCCAAATTATCGAACATGCTAAAAAAAGCATCGATTTGAAGTTTCGTGCCAATTTTTCAAAGCGCGTAGCAATACTTCGAAAGTGTTTCAATCGAGCAAAAAGATTCTCCACCAAATGGCGTAATTTATACAAAGATGAATCAAACTCTGGGTTAGGTTTTTTACTGTTTGTTTTCCGAGGAATAACAGGGTTCATTCCCGCACTTCTGGCCTCTTCTCGAATATCCTCCGAGTCATAACCTTTATCGCCTATGAAATGATCTGCTGAGCCCACTTTTTCTATTATTTTACATGCAACTTGGGAGTCGTGGACTTGACCCCCAGTGATTTCAAAATCGATCGGATTTCCATGCGCATCGGCTGCAATATGAATCTTTGTAGTAGCTCCACCTCTAGACTTACCAATGGCTCGCTCTTCTCCAAGCCGAGATCCACTCGCATGCTGGTGAGCGCGGACGTAACTTCCATCGGTGAATACCCATTCCGTATCAATTTCGCCTCGTACATCAAAAAAAAATCTGCCCATAATCCTTTTGCAGCCCACCGATTGAAGCGATTATAAGCTGTTTTCCATGGACATAATTCTTTCGGAATATCGCGCCATGGCGCTCCTGTGCGTAGTTTCCATAAAATGGCCTCCATAACACTACGATCATTATTCCATTTATGGCAGCCGTGAAATCGCATTGTCTTTTCAAGTTGTATCCATATCTCATCAGTGAGTATTTGTCTTGGCATATGTGCCCCTAATTTTTTGCAAAATAGTCGCACATCAGGAGTAAAAGTCTACAGGATTTTAATTGTTTTTTTGATTTAAATTAAGACAAAATAAATGGTTGGTGGAATGATGAACAAAAAGAATTTACAAATCGATAAATCTGTTCAATTAATGGCTTTAAATTGAGGACACGCCCTAAAACTATCCATCGCTTTCTTAAATTTCAAGTTTTCCTTCTGCAACATGTAAATCACTTTTTCCACATTAGGATAAGGATTATCTTGATCTTCAAAATCAGCCCTTCGATTTTCTTTAATTAATCTTTTCGCCAATTCATAATGAGATTGAGGTAAAGCAAATCTTGAAATTTCTATATAAATATCCGCTCTTTTTTGGAGCATCCCTCGATTAAATGTGTGATTCAAGATGTTATTTTCATAAAGTGGGTTCACTCCAAATGGAACTAATTCATGTTTTGACACTAACAAGTTCATTTTCTGATGGTAGCCTTCAAATTCCTTAAAGCATTCAACCATCTTCGCCCAATTATCACTAAAATTTTTATAGGTATCCATCCTGGCGGGGAGAGTAATAAGGAATTTATTGACTTCATCAATCCTCGGGCGGTCTGCAGGTTTTTTACTTTGTAAACGATAGAGTAATGTTTTTATGTCTTCAAGAAGGTAAGGATCAATTTCGGATACATCATAACCAGTAAAAAGACCATCTAGACAATAAGTTGCTGAGGCTAATTCGTACAACGTTGCCGCCGACTCTTTATTTTTTAAAATATCTTTAGCCCCAAAGATCTCGGCTAATATGGCTGCGAAAGCATACATATCGGATTCATAAGTGCTGCCCTCACCAAGAAGTACCTCCGGGGCCATATAAGCAGGAGTTCCTGAAGGTTTTAGGTTATTCTTTGAATCAATATCTTCGGCCAAACCAAAATCAATAAATATGATCTGAAATTGTCCATGAGACAATTTTTTATAACAGATGTTAGCGGGCTTAAGATCGCGGTGCACCACGCCTTTTTGTTGTAATAAAAGCATTTCACTGGCTATCCTGGCCGCGACTTCCAAGCGAAACTGAAAAGAATAATTGCAGCTGGGCCTAAAGGGCAATAGCTTATCCAGGCTAGTCCCACAATCTTCAAGGATGGTAATGACCCTGTCTTTTGCCCCAACAACACCAATAACATTGACCCCATGCTTTTTTTGTCTTAATGCTTCTTTTTCTGTCCTTTTCAATAGCTCTGCATAGAAAGTTTCCTTCGATGGTCTTTGTATTTTGACCACATCGCTAACCGGGACAAGTTGCGCTTGATAATGCTTCTTTTTAGGGTCATGCGTCACCACGATTTTATATTTTGATTCATGAACCGAACCAAAACCGCCCTTCCCTCTGTGGGTGTTAGCAACAATATGCCATTGATTTTTACCGGAGAGAACTAAACTGTGGCTAAAAGAAAATGGGGGGCACTCTCAAAGAGACTTAATTTTGATTTTGATTTTATTGGCACAAGACTATCTAGGGGCGAGGCAAAAAAATTGATGTCCTCTTTTTGCTTAAATAAAAATTTAGCAACTTTTTCATCCAGAAAAATAGGTTGTTTCTTAGTATCCCATATTTCGTCAAAATCAATGTACTTCATCGGTTCATAACGCTAAAACAAAAATAGGATACCCATAGTATCAGCTTATTTCTTATTAATAAAAAAAAATTTAAATGCACTTACGAGAATTTTCAATTCGGGTTAATATACGCGTTTATTACAGCAGCCGTTTACCAATTAAACCCAACATGTCCAAACCAATAAATCATACAAAACGCGTCTCTTATGTTGTTCCAGTTTACAATGAAGAAGCAGGAATAGCCGAATTTATTACGGCATTAACTGATACCCTAAAAAAACTGGGTTACGCGTATGAAATACTTATTGTGGATGATGGCAGCCAGGACAATACGCCAGTAGTTATTCAACAATTAAGAACACAATTTCCGCTCCGCTGCATTCGTTTTAGTAGAAATTTTGGCAAGGAAAATGCCATCAGTGCCGGGCTTGACTATGCCCAAGGCGATGCCGTGATTCTAATGGATGCTGACTTCCAACATCCGCTGGAACTTCTAAGCCAATTTCTTGCTAAATGGGAAGAGGGCTATGATATGGTCTACGCTGTGCGTCAAAATCGTGCTAATGAATCTTGGTTAAAAAGAACCTGTGCCAAAGCATTCTATCAACTGACTTCACGAATCAATCGGATTAATATCCCTGCAAATGCCGGAGATTTCAGACTTTTGGATCGCAAGATCGTGAAAGCACTACAAAAATTACCTGAGCGAAATCGTTTTATGAAGGGCTTATACAGCTGGGTTGGATTTAAGCAAGTTGCTATTCCTTTTGAAGTACAACCTCGAAAGACAGGTACTTCACAATGGAATTTTTACTCGCTTTTGGACTTGGCAATTACAGGAATTACTTCATTTACTGCATTTCCATTACGAATGATTGCTATTGGTGGAATTAGCGTTGCAACCCTTGCAATATTTTATGGGATTTGGATTATTATCAGCACCCTGATATTTGGTATAGAAACTCCTGGTTGGGCAACCATAGTCACAACAATTACCTTTTTTGGCGGCTTACAACTTTTTGCCTTGGGCGTAGTGGGGGAATACATAGGCCGTGTTTTTGACGAAGTCAAACATAGACCCCATTACATTATTGATGAGGAATCCAGCTTTGATGACAGCTCAACTTAAATTAAGGTATCGACTGATTTATTTTGCGGCAATTGGTGGCTCTGCGGCTTTAATCCACCTCTTTGTTGTATTCAATTTAGTGAATTTCATGCAAATCCAAGCGCTCACCGCCAATGTTTTTGCCTTTTTAATTGCCTTTAATGTCAGTTTCTTAGGACATAAATATCTTACTTTTGCTCGACTGCATGATGAAAAAATTTTAAGTTTACCCCATTTTTTTTTGGTAGCCGCTTCTGCGGGAATCATTAATGAAATGCTTTACTTCTTGCTTCTACGTTATACGACTTTAAATTACTTGTTTGCTTTATTTCTGGTTTTGGGATTGGTTTCAGTGTATAGCTTTACGATATCTCGATTTTGGGCCTGCCGTTAGATTAATGACGGCCCCTTATTCCCTACCCCCATCATCCCGAATGCAACGCGGGCTCTCCTATCGTAACACGGCGCTACAGCATGGAAATCCCTCGCTATGCTGGGATGACAACCCCTCCCACAAATGGGAAGAGGAGCTTCCTAACTTAGGATTTAAATCTCAACCTCACTTTGCTCAAGCACAACTTCATTTTCTCCTCGAATGCATTGAATTTTCCTTTTTTTTACATCAAACACATATTGTAATCTGCAAAATTCCCTTGGATTAGAAAGTACATTCGGATTAAAAACCACGAGATTAACTCCTTGTGGCTGTCTCGCGGAGGGAACAATTAACAATGGATGTCCTTCTTGAGCTACTCTTCTCCCTATTTCTTGGCATGGTGTGTAATTGTTTGGATCAATTAACCAGGGGAATTCTTCTTTCTTTTCAGTAAGGTCAAGCCCTAAACCCTGACAATAAATTTTCGCCACTCTCCTATCAATGATGACGGTCTCTTGGTTTTGAAAAATATCCCAGGAATCTTTAATTTCCTGAACAAAATGATATCGTGTTTCATAAATGGTTGTATTTAATGTTTCTGAACCATACCAGCAAGCCATTGAACCATCGCTATAACGAGAGCTTGTTATGTTTTCAAATGGATAATCAATAAAATCATTTTTACTGTAATCAAATGCACGTTGAATTAAAGATTGGTGGGTTAATACCGGATGAGTATGACTTTCTATCGTATTTGCTGCTTCCCAATTGAGAGGGTCATTACTGAGATCATCAAATAAATCTTGAGATACTTTTATTCCTCTTATATTTCTAAAAATATCTTGTGAGTATTCCCTGACAGTATCAAATAAAGACACGTTTACTGGCCTCGCAAAAAATCAGTAAGGCGTCTTATTTGAGCAATGCCAATATAACCTTGCTCCAGCATCACATCCAAAGGGCGAAGATTATGAAGCTTTTGATTTCTTCCTTTTATCCATTGATAGACTAATTCTCGATTGTATGGATAGAGAATTCTCAAATTTTTATGAATCCCTAAAAGATTGCCCACTCGCTCCATTGTATCTCTACCCGATATATGAGCCGTTCCCTTCTTAAATTTAGCTAGTTGTGCAGGGCTTATGCCGCCTAACAATTCACACTCTTCTTCATTTTTTAATTGCCAATGCTTAAAAAGGGCAATAACGTTCTGAGTATTACGTTTTAAAACGTCTTCACTTAAATCTTGTGATGTATTAAACGGTGCTAAATGTAAATGATTCATGCTTATTACCTCTATTTATAGATAATAATAGTATATAAATAGATTTTTTACAATAAATCGAGTAAAGAAAGATAAATACACTCAAATGAGTACCCTGCTGTAAAAGAGACTCAGCATCAAATTGAATCGATTGATAGGCGTTTTTTAGTTGCGATTAAGAGACCGGATAAAAGCCATTCACGACTTCTACAGGCTCACGAATAATGAGACGTTTCCCAACCATTTCTTTTACTTGAGGTAATACCGCATCCACTTTTTCCGGTGTATCAACGAATTGCACCACTAAAGGAAGATTGCTACCTATATCAACCAATGAGGTTGATACAACAGGGCTTTTTAGGGTAAATCCGGCAATTGCGCGCAACACAGTTCCACCTGCAATTCCCTGTTTATCCAGCATACTTAAAAGTTCAAGGTGTAGGGGACGATGTTGCCATTTGTCTCCTTCGTTAATATAAATAGAAACTTTTACATGACTCATATTAGATTGTCCGAGCGAGCACTACGCCCGCAATAGCTGCTGCTAGTGATAAAACATTATTGCAAATAATATTTAGTGCAGCAAGGGCGTAATCACTCTGTTCCAGCAACACATAGCTTTCATAACTGAAACTTGAAAATGTTGTATAACCGCCACAAAATCCAACTGCAACAAACAAACGCCATCTTGGATCAACCTCTACCCGCTCTAAAGTCCAGGTCATAAAAAAACCCAGGATAAAACTTCCTGTAAGATTCACAATAAATGTTCCAAAAGGAATACCTGCAGATAAATATTTAACGGAAAAACGGTTCACTAAATAACGCAAATTCGCACCAATGATCGCGCCACAAGAGATCCAAAAAAAATTATTCAAGGTATTCTTCCTTTTTTTAAACGACTCCAAAGTATCTAAAAGGGATAATACATAAAAAAAAAAGACGAGTAAATTTAACCTCGAACCTGTTTACAATCCCTGTCATCCACGCACGATGAGAAAGTTCCTGGGCTATAGTCCCCACTTGCGATGAAAGATCCCTCGCTACACCTGGGATGACAGGGAGAATGCATGTTCATCTTGGGCTAAATGAACCTGAAATTCATCACAATCTTTTAAAAATTCTTCGCTTAAAAAATAATTAAATTCATTTAAACGCGCCGGGGATATAGGATCAGTAGGACTCACTTTATCTGCTGGATGACACATAATTAATGTGTTGTCCTTCATTAAAGCCATCCACTTTCTGAACATCTCTCTATAATTAGCATCAGGTGCAAAATCATAAATGCCCGAGAAGTAACGATTATGTGGGATGCCTAAATGTATCAGTTGCTTCAGTAATGCCTTACCTCCTGTAAACTCCAATACTTTTGCTTTAAATCGACTTTGCGGCACATTAATGGACGGCCAAGTGGCGCGAACAAAAGTTCCATAATTTTTCAATCTTTGTTCATAAAGATCCAAAATGACTTTTCGTATCACAGGAAATTGATGCACATGCTGGTGGCCATCAATAAAATCAGGGGGTTGTTGCATGATATTTATAAATTGATCCAATTGAGCTAAAAACTCTTTTGCAATAAAAGATAATTTCAGCGCGTGCAGATGCGACTTAATCAACAATTCATGTAATGTAAAAGATAATTGTTCTGGGATGGATGCTAAATAACCTTCAGTCAAATTAAAATGCAAACCAATTTGGATGTGCTTACATTTTTTTAAGGAGAGTAGCTCTTTGGCATAAGGAATAAAACTCGGCATATTCACCATGCAACTTACAGCAGACAGACGCCCCATATGGACTAATTTTAAAATGCCTTCCGAAATTCCGGAGTCCAAACCAAAGTCATCTGCACATAGAACAATAGTTTTCGAATCAATCACAATCAAGCGCCAATACTTTGTAGCAAAAGCATATGATATATCATTTTAACTATAATATTGTAGCCTGAGTGCGCCAGAGAAGAATCCGAAACGTGTGTATGCTAGGACAGCATGATCTCATGCTTATATGCTCACCAACCTGGCACAAATTGTTCGGCACGTCAAATTAAGGTCGTTAAATTTTTTATCTTAAAGCTGCTTCTGACTGTGTTTTTACAGGAAAAAAACGAGCGCCCAAAATATTGATGCACAAGCCACCAATCACTAACAATCCTGCAGCGAGCTTCCACAGTTGGAACGGTTCATCTAATACGAAAACCGAACTAATCATTGCCACAATCAGCACCAATAATGTAAAGGGCGCGACCATTCCCACTGGATAACGAGCAATGAGCCAGTTCCAAACCCCATAACCTATCCAGGTCGAAGCAAAAACAATATAAAACAATGATAATGTACCCCGCCAACTGATATGTTCGTAGGTATAAACAAAACTGGATGCGCCCTCAAATATCAAAGAAAAAAGAAACATCGGGATGCAGGCAACAAAACTCCCCCAGACAATAATTGCCATCATGTTGTTGTTACTGCCTTTAATTTTCTTGGTGATCAGATTGCCTAAGCCCCATGTTGCGGCAGCTGCAAGAATAAAAATAAAACCAAGCAAAGAGATATCACTGTCAAAATGCATCGCAACCAAACCAATCCCCGTAAAAGCAACCAGGGCACCTATAATCTGGCCTAGATTGGGCTGTTCGCCCAAAAAAATTACTGCGAAAAACATGCTAAAAAATACCTGCGTTTGCATGAGTAACGAGGCCATTCCAGCAGGCATACCAACATTCATACCGATAAATAGGAAGGCGAATTGCAGGGCAAACATGACAAAGCCATATAAAACAATCTCTTTAAATGACGCATAAGGTATTTTGACAAAAAAAACAGCCGGCACGCTGGCAAATAAAAAACGTAGCGCGCAGAGTAGCAGAGGTGAAATTTCTTCCAGTCCAAAGGAAACAAAAAGAAAATTTACCCCCCAAATCAAAACGACTAAAAGCGCCAATAAAAGATGTGTAATGGGCATCATCAGTGCTCCAATAAAAATCTTATTTTAGCCTAAAGTCTGTTACAAAGCTATTTAAACAGTTTATTTTTTGGCCAGCCTAGTGGTTAAAATAAAGAAAAGATTTGATCGCAATTAAGTGGTTGCATACAGCAATCAGGATAAATTTAATTTCTATTTTCTAATCACCACGTTACACTGCACTTTCTTTTTAAAATAGTGTTTAAAAGGCCTGTTGAGAAGCAATATAATCGCCTTCATCCTGAGTACAATAGAGGATGAGGAGATACCCGCGGTGCATCGTCCAGGCTATATTCCTCTACTTTTTATGGCTTAAATTATGAAAGAAATTATTCTCGCTACCAGCAATTCCGGTAAAATTAAAGAATTACGCGATTTATTAGCACCAATAGAATGTATCCCACAAACCGATTTAGGTGTTACTGATGCCATAGAAAATGGCTTAAGCTTTATTGAAAATGCACTAATTAAAGCACGTCATGCCAGTTTTCATACAGGAAAACCTGCTTTAGCGGATGATTCGGGCTTAGTAGTACCGGCCTTAAATGGCGAACCGGGTATTTATTCTGCTCGCTATGCCGGCGATAATGCAACTGATGTGGAAAACATCCATTTACTCTTGGAAAAAATGGCTCATATTCCCTCACAACAGAGGGAAGCTTGGTTTTATTGTGCCATAGCAGTAGTTCAGCATGCCAATGATCCAACACCAATCATCGCCACAGGACTATGGAAAGGGATGATCCACACTCACGCTGTTGGCGACAGTGGATTTGGTTATGATCCCATTTTTTATATTCCTGACTTTCAATGCACAGTAGCTCAATTACCTGCTAAAATTAAAAATAATATCAGTCACCGCGCACAAGCATTAAAGCAACTGCGTACTCTAATTAAGAATTGATGATGGACACTGATGCACTCTTTGCGCAAGCATATAAGTTCCAATATGAAGGTCATTTGCCACAAGCCATTAGCCTTTATGAGCAAATCCTGTTACAAGAACCTAAGCATCTCAATACGTTACACTTTTTAGGGCTTACTTATGCTCAGTTAGGGGATATGGATAATGCCATTCTCTATCTGTTACAAGCACTCTCGTTAAATCCTGAGAATGCAAGTTTGCTTAATAACATAGCGAACGCGTACAAAAAACTACACCGCCTGGATAGGGCAATTGAATATTATCAACAGGCCATAAAACTGAAACCGGATTATGCTCAAGCTCATAATAACTTGGCCACGGTCTATGCATTACAACATAATTATCCTCAAGCGCTATTACATTATACCCGAGCAGTTCATGCTGAACCTGATTTTAGTGCCGCACATTTTAATTTAGGCTTATTATTGCTGCAAAATAATCAATTGGATGCAGCCAAAACCCAATTTAATAATGTAGTCTCCTTAAATCCTTTTCATACTGAAGCCTTGTTTTATCTCGGTGTTTTACATCTGGAAAAAAATGCGCTCGCCGAAGCAGAAGAGGCATTTCAAAACGTTTTAGAGCAAGACAGTAAGCAAATAGAAGCGCTGTCCAACTTAGGAGTGATCGCTTTAAAAAGGCAGCAAAACCAATTGGCAATTGATTATTTTAGTAAGGCATTAGCCTTGGACAATGAGAACATCGAGGCACGCAATAACTTAGCTGCGACCTTTATGCATCATGACCGTTTTGAGAATGCACTCATGCATTATGACGTATTACTGCAAAAAGAACCGGATAATGTTGAATATTTATACAATTCCGGCGTAGCACAAATGGCTTTAGGCCATTTAAATGAAGCCATTATTCTTTTTGATCACATACTTGAGTTAGATAGCACTCATACCTCCTCTCTCAACAATCTGGCTGCGATTTATCTTAAATTGGAACAAAAAGTTAAAGCCAGAGAATATCTAGAACGTGCTCTGAAGATTAATCCCGAAGATACAATAAGCGCCCATATGCTCTATGCCCTTACCGGCAATAAACAAGCAACAACGACTCCTGAGTATGCCCATAATTTATTTAATAACTACGCGCTTTATTACGATCAACACATGAAAGGCACGTTAAACTACTCCATCCCACAGCACATAGCACGTGTAATCCACCAATTAGAATTACCTGCAAACACCCATACCTTAGATTTAGGCTGTGGAACCGGTTTAACCGGGATTGTTCTTCGTGAAGTGAGTAAACACCTAACCGGCGTTGATATTTCTGAAAAAATGCTGGCCCAAGCTAAGGCAAAGGAAATCTATGACAATTTGGTAGAAGCGGAACTCAATCAATTTCTACAGCAAAACAAGGCAACCTATAATTTGATTATCGCCGCCGATGTCCTACCCTATTTTGGTGAGCTCGATACGCTATTTCATACGATTCATCAACATCTGAAATCCAAAGGCTATTTTATTTTTACTACGGAAATCAGCTTGGAGAATCCGTGGTCGCTTGAAACAAGTGCTCGTTTCAGTCATCATTCGGACTACATCAAAAAATTAGTAGAACAAAATCGGTTCCAATTCGTAAAACAGGAAAAAATTCCTGCACGCATACAAGAACAACGCGTTCTGGAGGTGATGCTTTATATTTTAACAATTTGAATAATTTTAAGCAATTAAACAAAATAATACATATACTATATTATATAAGGAATGGGAAAGTGACTCTACCACTTTTATAGAGAGCAAGGAGCTTATATGTCGAAGCCCATCAATGCACATAAATTTGTCGAGGCACCACAACTAACTTCCGACGAACAACATGAAATCAATCGGAAAATTGATTTTGAAACCGCAAAATCATTTCACAGCATGGTTAAACTTGGCGCTTTTGCCAATATTTGCGGTGCCTTTCTTTATGTTCTTGCTATCTATAATACAACCCAACCTGTATTGATCATTTCTTGGTATCTTCTTTTGGTGATTGCCAATTTACTCAATGTATTATGGGCTCTCCGCTTTGAATACAAACATATAAGCCGTCAAGAAATTCTTAAGTGTCGAAAAGGTTTTCTCTACATCGTCATTTTAATATGTCTGATATGGAGCAGCATTGGCATTGTGTTTATGGATGATGGAATGCATCAACAGATGACCACCATTATCTTTTTATCTGCAGTTTTGATTTGTTTTTCGTTCTCGACAGCAATTGATTTAACCATGGGAATTGCCAGCATTGTTTGTTTGCTTAGCCCTACAATTTTATATCATTCTTATATAACCATTAGTGCATTTCATTCTGAAGCGGGTAATATCAGTATGTCCATTACTGGCTCATTTGTGATGCTTGGAATCTTTATGCTCATTGCCTGCTTTGTAGGCAATAGAATCATTTTAAAATTATTTCGTTTGGGTTATGAAAATGCCTTATTGAGCCATAAACTGGAAAACTTGAATGCTCTTTTGGAACAACGGGTCAAAGAGCGCACCGAAGCGTTAGAAAAGTCATTAAAATTAGTGACCTACCAAGCAACGCATGATTTATTAACCGATTTACCTAATGAACGTTTTCTTTATGAACACATAAATAATGTAGCCGAACGAGCCGTTAAAGATCATCATAAATTTGCCATTGCCTGCTTTTCATTAAACAATATGATGAAAATTAATGACAGTATCGGCCATCACGCATCAGCCACAATTATTCATCGTATTGCCCAACGGTTTAGTCAACTTGCAGAAAAAAACACTAAATATTTCTTTTCATTATTACGTAAAGATGTATTTGTTATTCTCATTGATCCAATCATCGACATACTGGAAATAGAAGAATGTACTCAGGATTTATTTATTGTATTAGATAATCCTGTCTATGTAGCACAACAAGAATTGAATTTAACTGCAAGTATTGGTATCAGTGTATTTCCCGATGATGGCCGGGATGTAGACACACTGATTACGCATGCAGAAGCGGCACGCACCCTTGCCACAGAGCGCGGCGGCAATAGTGTCCGTGTTTATAATACGATCATAACTGCAGATGCTACGAGACAATTAAACATTGAAAATCAACTCTATCGGGCGATTGAAAACAATGAGTTAATTCTAAATTACCAACCATTCATTGACTTACGAACAGGGACTGTTTGTGGCGCAGAAGCCTTAGTGCGTTGGAATAATCCCGTGTTAGGGTTGCTTTCCCCAATGGAGTTTATCCCCTTAGCAGAAACAAACGGCATGATTCTTCCTATTGGTGAATGGGTATTAAGCACTGCTTGCCAACAATTGAAAAAATGGCATAACAGTGGATTTAAATTGATTCTGTCCGTTAATTTGTCAGCGAAGCAGTTGGTGCAACAGGATCTGGTCGAGCATATTGCACAAATTTTAGCGGATCAGAAACTGTCTCCCAAGTACCTTGAGTTAGAACTCACGGAGTCCAATGCATTTCAAAATGAAGCCATTCCAATTATTAATAAATTTACAGAAATGGGTATTTCCTTAGCCATTGATGACTTTGGTACAGGTTACTCAGAGTTTGGTAATCTTAAGCTCTTTAAAGTCAATAAAATAAAAATTGATAAAACATTTATTCAAGATATTGACGTGAGTATTGATAGTAGAAATATCGTTAGCAACACCATTGCCTTGGCACATAGGATGAATATTGATTGCTTGGCAGAAGGGGTAGAAACCCTAGAGCAAATTAAATTCTTAAAAGAAAATGGATGTTACATCATGCAAGGTTATTACTTCAGTCAACCACTGGATGTCAAAGATTTTTCTGAGTTTTTAAAAACGCACTACAAAAACAGCTACGAGGCACTAACGAATTGGTGAAGCTAATGCATCCAATCAGTTCTGAAAACAAATCGTAGCCTGTCTGCAGTAGGTTGGGCCTCGACGCAACACTATCCCTCAATATAAAGATGACATTACCTAAGAGTATTGATAGCATGATGCAAGTTCAGATAATCGATTTAGCAAATGGAAGTTGCGTATGCAAAATATTATTAATCGAGTACAAAAGCGAGCTCAAAAAAATCCTCAATCTGAAGCAATTCTCTATTTAGAAGATGGAAAACATCCGACTGCAAGTCTTACTTTTGGCGCGTTGGATCATCAAGCCAGAATTATTGCCTCCCATTTACAAACCCAACACATGAAGGGTAATCGTGTGGTTCTTCTTTACCCTACAGGGATTGAATTTATAGTCAGTTTGATAGGATGTTGGTATGCAGGTGTCATTGCGGTGCCAGTGCCCTGCCCTAAAATCGATGAATTTGCCAAACACGAAGCTTTTCTGAACAGTATAGCCGATGATGCAGACATTGCTGCCGTTTTAACCTTGGATCAATTGTGTTCCAGTATTGAGATGACTCTAAAGAAAAAAGTACCTGTATTTGCCACAGATAGGCTAAAAAACAAACCGGCTAACGATTATCAATCCATGCATATCACTAAGGATACCATTGCCTATTTACAATATACATCAGGGTCAACCTCTACCCCCAAAGCAGCAATAATCACCCATGGCAATTTACAACATAGTTTGCAAGAAACCCTTAAAGTTTGGCATTACACCAAGAAAAGTATCACTTTAACCTGGGCTCCCCATACCCATGTTTACGGATTGGTATGTGGGATCCTAGTACCTCTATATCATGGCACATTGGCAATTATTATGCCGCCGGCAGCCTTTATTAATAAGCCGATTACCTGGTTATCCGCCATTTCAACCTACCGTGTCACCCATAGCGGTTGTCCTAATTTTGGTTATGATATTTGCGTGCGTGACATTCAGGATGAAGAGCTTGCCTCGCTTAATTTAAAACATTGGAGCGTAGCAATTAATGGTGGCGATATGGTTCAATATCAAACCCTTACTCGTTTCGCCGCAAAATTCAAAGTATGTGGTTTTGAGTTAAAACAATTCTGTTCAGCTTATGGGATGTCCGAATTATCGGGAGCAATTGCCGTAACGTCTTTTGGTTGTGAACCCCGCTCGTTACCACTGCAAGAGCATGCACAGCGACAATTGGTCAGTAGCGGCAAACTATTGCCAGGACTGCAGGCCATTGTCGTTGACCCTCAAACGAAACAGCCTGTTGCTTACGGAGAAACCGGTGAAATCTGGTTATTAGGCAAATCGCTGGCTCAAGGCTATTGGCGACGTCCTGAGGAAACACAAGAGGTATTTCATGCGACAGTCTCTGGCGGTGATTTACACTACTTTAAAACCGGAGATTTGGGATTTATCTTCGACGATGAAATTTATTTAACTGGACGGTTAAAAGAAGTCATCGTCGTTTATGGCAAAAAATATTATCCGCTTGACTTAGAAGCTACCGTCGCCAATGCACTAGCCCCATTCCAGATCAAACTCCCCCAAGTGGTCTTCTCTACAGAAATTAAGGGTAAAGAAAAAATTATCGTTGTTCAGGAATTGTCGGAACAGACATATAAGTCGCTCTATCCTGAGATCAAAAACACAATTCGTCATGCGATAACCAAACATCATGGGCTGGATGTTCATGAAGTCCTTTTAAGCCCTAAGGGGGCAATTCCCAAAACTGGGAGTGGCAAATTACAACGAAAGAAAGCCCAATTACTCTTTAATGAACAAAGTCTTGCGGTATTAATACAAAACGAGCCCATAAAGGCCCCAACCAAGCAAACTGAAGAGCATAGTAAAAACCTATTCATCACGCTGATCGCTAAAGTATTAAACAAAGAGGTGCAAGAAATCGACTTACATGCGCCATTAAGCCATTATTCCTTTGACTCGATTAATATCATTCAGCTCACCAGTGTTCTTAATGAAACCTATCAACTCGCTATATCTCCTGCAGCTTTGTATGAATACGCCACTTTAGCAGAGTTTTATAGCGAATTATTAGCAGCAAAAACGGTTGTGATGGAGCCTGAAGAAGAACAGCAACCCAGCAATAGCAATCTGACCCAAAACGACATCGCCATCATAGGAATGAGCGGTATTTTTCCACAAGCACCTGATGTGGATACCTTTTGGGATAATTTATGTCAAGGGAAAGATTGCATCAGTGAAGTCCCTTTATCTCGCTGGAACTGGCGTGATTTAACCGTGAGGTGGGGTGGTTTTATTGAACAGGTGGATCAATTTGATGCGGCATTTTTTAATATTTCGCCTCATGAAGCAGAACTTATTGATCCGCAACAACGATTATTTTTGCAGATCGCTTGGAAAACCATTGAAGACGCTGGATATACTCCTTCATCCCTTGGGGTATTGAAAACAGGATTATTTGTAGGGGTATTTAATCATGATTATGCTGAGTTATTGCAAAAAAATGAGGTTATGGATGCCTATCTGACTACCGGTACGATGCACAGTATGATTGCGAATCGTATTTCCTACATTTTAAATTTACGCGGACCCAGTGAGGCAATTGATACCGCATGTTCCAGCTCCTTAGTAGCCATTCACCAGGCAGTACATGCTATTTTGCAAGGCGATTGTGAGCTGGCAATTGCCGGAGGAGTGAATACGTTAATTACCCCTACCTCATTTATTGCAGCCCAGCAAGCAGGGATGCTAAGTGACGATGGACGTTGCAAAACGTTTGATAAAAACGCCAATGGTTATGTGCGTGGCGAAGGGGCTGGTGCCATTTTGTTAAAAAAATTATCGCAGGCATTGCAAGATGGCGATCATATCTATGGAGTAATTAAAGGCACCGCGGTGAATCATGGAGGGCATGTGAATACCCTCACTGCCCCTAATCCCAATGCGCAAGCAGAGGTCATTATTTCAGCGTGCCAGCGGGCGCAAGTACCGATTGACAGCATTCAATACATTGAAACCCATGGCACCGGCACCCCCCTAGGTGACCCCATTGAAATCAACGGCTTAAAAAAAGCATTTCAATACTTGGCCTTAGAGCAAAACATTGACTCTTTGCCACAACGCTACTGTGGATTAGGCGCAGTGAAAACTCATATTGGTCATTTGGAATCTGCAGCCGGAATCGCGGGGATTATAAAAACTTTATTAGCCATGCAGCATGAAATGCTACCGGCCAATTTACATTTAAATGAATTAAATCCTTACATCGAAATTGAGAACAGCCCATTTTATCTCGTTGATAGACCCACTCAATGGTCAAAAATCCCGGGTAAACCTAGAAGGGCGGGAGTGAGCTCCTTTGGTTTTGGCGGAGCAAACGCGCATATCATTTTTGAAGAGCCTCCGGAACGAACACCCGTTTCACCTCCTAAGCATCCTGTACACCTTATTTGCTTATCAGCAATGACTCTAAATGGATTGCAGCAACGGATGATGGATCTACTCAACTGGTTGGAGACCCAAAAGAATTTACCCACTCTGGCAGCACTCAGTTATACTTTAAATGCCGGAAGACAACATTTTAGCAAACGTTTTTGCGTGATGGTGAAAACAATTGCAGAATTAAGGAAAGAATTGAGGTCTATTTTATCCAGCAAAGACATCCAGGCGCACTTACTTGATTACGAATTATCCAATACAAATCATCACCCTGCTGATTTAAAGCAACTACGCCATGACTACCTGCAAGGCAAATCAATTGATTGGCGCACCCTCTATGGTGAATATCAGGAAAAAGTCTCGCTTCCTGGCTATCCTTTCGCCAAAGAATCGCATTGGGTCGACATCAAAAATAATGTACATCACCCGCATACATTGATTGATGAGAATATTTCTACCTTCTCCTCGTCTGCTTTTAGTAAACGATTCACTGGAAATGAATTTTATTTGCGCGATCATAGGATTAACAAAGAACCAGTCTTGCCCGGTGCTGTGTGTTTGGAAATGGTTCGCATTGCTGCCAATATGGCGGCGAAAAACCAGCAAGTAACGACTCTAAGCCAGATCATTTGGGAAAAACCAATAAAAAATCCGGATTTGGCTACCCCACTGCATGTCGTTTTATTTCCGGAAATGGATACTGTCTCATTTTCCATTACTAACCAAGACGAAACAGTTTCTTATGCGCGTGGAATGATTCATTATACAGATAATTCTTCCGATGCCCCGCTCTACTTACTTAAGCTAAACGAAATAAAATCCACATTGCCTTATACTCAAGATCCCAAAGTCATTTACAGCTATTTTAATCATGCAGGGATAACCTACGGCCCCAGTTTTCAAGTCATTCAAAGCATACATTTTGATGAGCATCATCTTTTAGCAGAAATTGCTTTGCCTGAAAACCTAGCGACTCAACATCATGAGTTAGTACTACATCCCTGTTTATTTGATGGAGTCTTACAGACTACCCAGGTACTGCTTAAAAATCATGAAGTGCTTTATCTACCCTTTTCTATTGAGCAAATAGATATTTATAAGCCTCTGCCAAATCGCTGTTATGTCCATGCGAACCTGATTTCGACTGCAGACAGTCAGCATATGCCGGCATTTAATATTCAAGTCACAGACGCTGAAGGAGCACTCTTATTAGTTATTACGGGATTTACCTTATATCCACTGCATGAACCTGCAGCCACGGTAGCATATTATACCCATCAATGGATTCCCCAAGCTGCGCAAGGAGCAACCCGAAAATATCCAGACTCCATTCTGATTTTAGGCCATAACGAACAATCTGTGCTCGCAATAAGCACCCAATTCCCAGGTAGAACGGTTTCGTACCAGCTCCTAAAAGAACCTTCTCATTTAAATATCAACATCGATGTACTGAGCGAGTGTATTATTATTGCTCTGGAAGAATTCCATAGTGAGTCTCTTTCAACGACAGAAGTTCAAGAAAAAATTGAGCAAACTTATTATCTGGTCCATGCTGTAGTAAACCAAATCAGTAAATTAAAACCCAAACAACCCATACAACTAGTGGGTATCATTAACAATCCCTCTATTTTTTCCCGGGCATTGGATGGATTTGCAAAGTGCGTGCATCAAGAACAATCCAACATCTCGTGTCGCTTTATTGAATTACATGATCTTGGCCTACTGACCAATGAATTAACTCAAAACGAGATTTATGTCCGCTATGATAAACGGAATCAGCGTTATATCAGAGAGTACCTTCCACTCCCTACACTAAAAGAAACAGCACCAATGCTCAAGAAATCCGGTGTTTATTTAATTACTGGCGGCATGGGCGGACTGGGCTATTTATTTGCTACGTATTTGGCCAAACATTATCAAGCCCAAATGGTATTAACAGGTCGTTCCCCGCTGTCTGAACTACATCAAAAAAGAATCGCAGAACTGGAACAGCACGGCGCGTCGGTAGCTTATGTATCAGCAGATGTATCATCTTACGAGGAGGTGCAAGCACTGATTCAAATCATTAAAGAACGCTTTGGTGCAATAAATGGCATTATTCATGCTGCAGGACTTACTCAAGATGGATTGATTGTCAATAAAACACTACCTGAAATAGAACAGGTTGTCGCCCCCAAAATTTTTGGTGCCTGCAATTTGCATACGGCAACACGTAAAGAACCTTTAGATTTTTTCATTCTCTTTTCATCCGCGGCAGCAGTGTTTGGTAATTTAGGACAAAGTGACTATGCCTACGCGAATTGTTTTCTTGATGAATTTGCCGACGCACGAGAGCAACAAAGAGCTCAGGGGCACTGTAATGGGCATACTCTTTCAATTAATTGGCCACTTTGGGAAGAGGGGGGGTTACAGATCGCTCCCGAATACCAACAGGAGCTTGCGCAAACTTTAGGTATTCTGAGTTTGTCCACTCAGCAGGGATTGAGCGCTTTCGTGCACGCGTTACAGCACTCTGGTGCACATTTTATTGTTCTTCCGGGCTATCAGCAAAAACTCAGGCATGCATTGCAAAAAAATTCACTGGTGAAGCAATCCATCACATCTTCCAAAGGCGTAATGCCCAATTTAGGTGAACAAGCTGAAGCGTTTTTAAAGAACATACTCGCTGAGACCTTAAAGTGCTCACCAGAACGTATTGATAGAGATTCGCCTTTCGAACACTACGGCATCGACTCCTTAATGATTATTCAACTCAATCAACGCTTGGCCAAAGAGTTCTCTGCATTACCCAAAACCTTATTTTTTGAATGCCAGACCATGGCTGATTTAACTGAGTACTTCATGGAGCATTATCCCCATGAATTGATTCAACATTTATCTAAGTTGCCTCTGCCCTCCTTGCACGGACAGGGACTTACTGCCAATCAAGCACCCATATCAACTCAGAAATGGTCGGAAATTACCGAGTCTCTCAACTCAACCACAGCGCCCCAAAGCTTAATGACCGGGCCAAGACTACTTAGTTCGAGGAAAAATATCTCAAAATCACAAGACATCGCCATTATTGGGATCAGTGGACGCTATCCCGAAGCACAGGATTTAACAGAATTTTGGCACAATCTGTATTCAGGAAAAGACTGTATTACCGAAATTCCTCAGGATCGATGGGCTTTAGCAGATTATTTTGATGCCAATCAAGAGTGCCAAGGTAAAATGTACAGCAAATGGGGTGGTTTTTTAAAGGATGTGGATCAATTTGACCCCCTCTTTTTTAATATTTCCCCTCGTGAAGCGGCCCTCATGGATCCCCAGGAACGATTATTTTTAGAAACCGCATGGAAAACCATAGAAGATGCCGGCTATGCTCGGGAAGCATTAGTTAGGAGAAAAATTGGGGTCTATGTTGGTGTGATGTATGGCCAATATCAGTTGTTTGGCCATGAATTATCGCCCTCCAGCCAGTTTGTCCCGACGAATTCGGTGTTTGCTTCTATTGCTAATCGGGTTTCTTATTTTTTTGATTTTCATGGTCCGAGTATCGCGCTGGATACCATGTGTTCTTCTTCGCTTACGGCCATCCATTTAGCCTGTCAAAGCATCCATAAAGGCGAATGCGAGATGGCCCTTGCTGGTGGGGTGAATCTATCGCTGCATCCCAATAAATACCTTTTGCTAAGTCATGGAAAGTTTTTAGCAAGTGACGGACATTGCCGCAGCTTTGGTGAAGGCGGCGATGGTTATGTTCCTGGCGAAGCCGTGGGGGCAGTATTGCTCAAACCCCTAGATAAAGCACTCGAAGATGGCGACCTTATTTACGCGGTAATTAAGGGAAGTCATCTTAATCATGGTGGCAAAACCAACGGTTACACAGTACCCAACCCAAATGTTCAAGCCGAATTACTTGCAGAAACCTACCAACAATCCCAGGTTGACCCAGCACATGTCAGTTATATCGAAGCACATGGCACAGGAACTTCGCTGGGTGACCCTATTGAAATTGCTGGATTAAATAAAGTATTCGGTCAATCCATGCAACACCAATGTGCTCTTGGTTCAGTCAAATCGAATATCGGACATTGTGAGTCTGCCGCAGGGATTGCTGCGGTCACCAAAGTAGTCTTGCAACTACAACACCGTACTTTAGTCCCTTCGCTTTTCTCAACCACTTTGAATACCAACATCGACTGGTCGCTCACCCCATTTACGGTGCAGCAAACCGTCAGTGAGTGGAAGCAACCCATACCTACTATACCGCGAATTGCGGGGATCAGCTCTTTTGGTGCTGGAGGTTCTAATGCTCATTTGATTTTGTCTGAAGCACCCGAGGTATTTTCTTCTCCGGTAAGGAACAAATCACATTATTTGCTCACGCTATCGGCCAAAACCGAATTCGCCTTAAATCAACGTCTCGATGATTTATTGGCATGGCTTGAGCAAAATCCATCAGCACAGCTAGAACAGGTTAGTTACACCTTAAATGCCGGCAGAAGTCATTTTGAGTATCGTTATGCCATGGTGGCGAGCTCGCTTGATGAGGTGAGCGATTTAATTCAACAATTTAAAGCAGGACAAAATCCAGCTCACTTATTGATCCAGCAAAATGCAGGCAATACCTCTGAAAACCGCCTTATCAACACAACGCTTTTGCGTTTAGTAATGCAGCAATTGTCACAAGCCACTCAATATCAAGAGACTTTGCTGACACTGGCAAAATTTTATGTGGAAGGCCAAAATCTGGATTGGCAGCAAATCCATACAGGTGAATCCAGGAAAAAACTATCCTTGCCCACCTATCCTTTTGCCAAAGAACGTTATTGGTACTCTGATGAAGAACAACGTGCCTCTGCTCAAGAAAAGCCAATCAGTCGGACATTAACCCCAAATGGGCTTGCGGAGAAAGTAAACTCTTTTCTGATGCGAGAAGTAACGCAAATATTGAAATTGACGCAACACCGAATTGCCATAGAAAAAAATCTGGGGGAATACGGTATGGATTCGGTGCATTTTATTGAATTGGCCAAAAAGATTACGGAACACTACGCAATAGAATTCACACCTGCGGTTTTCTTTACGCACAGCAGCATATCATCAATCAGCCAGTATCTTATCAATCAATTTCCAGAGGCAGTCGCACCAACACACCATGAGCTGGCCAAACTGCACGTAAATACTCATCCAGTAAAATCCAGACGGATAGTAACCGATGAGGCGGATTCGATTGCGATTATTGGGATGCAAGGAATTTTTCCTCAAGCAGATGACCTTACCTCATTTTGGCAACATTTGGTTGATGGCCATGATTTAGTAACGGAGATCCCTGCAGAACGCTGGGACTGGCGAGATCATTACGGCATTGAAGCCAATCAAAGTAACTCCAAATGGGGTACTTTTATCAACAATTTCGATCAGTTCGATGCAGGCTTCTTTAATATTTCAGCCCGCGAAGCAAATCTTATGGATCCACAACAACGCCTCTTTTTGGAAATCGCATGGAAAGTCATTGAAGACGCAGGCTATGATCCCTTTGCATTATCCTCACAGAACATTGGGGTTTTTGCCGGAGTTGAGTTTAGCGAATATCAAACGTTAATTGCCAAACAACAAAAAGAACATCATGGATTTATCGCTACAGGCAACTCGCATAGCATGATCGCCAATCGTGTTTCCTACTTTTTTAATTTCCAAGGTCCAAGTGAGTCCATTGATACGGCGTGTTCCAGTGCGCTGGTTGCGATACATCGCGCGGTACAAGCCATTCGCCATGGTGAATGCGATATGGCAATTGCCGGTGGGGTAAGCCTTATATTAAGCCCAGATACCCTGGTAGTTACCAGCCAATTAGGTGCCTTATCTGCAGATGGACGATGCAAGACTTTTGATAAGGCGGCCAATGGCTATGTCAAAGGGGAAGGCGTAGCCGGCCTGTTACTGAAACCTTTGAAGCAAGCACAACACGATAGAGATCATATCTATGGGGTCATTAAAGGCTCGGCAGTAAACCATGGCGGCAAAGCGCAATCTCTGACGGCACCCAATGCTGCCGCACAAAGTGAGTTATTAATTCGTGCTTACACACAAGCCAATTTCAATCCGGACACGGTGACCTACATTGAAACTCATGGGACTGGAACCGCTTTAGGTGATCCTGTAGAGATCGAGGGATTAAAACATGCGTTTACCACCCTACTTACATCTGAAATCAAACCAAACTCAATTGGTTTAGGTTCTGTAAAAACAAATATCGGCCATTTAGAACCCGCCTCAGGAATAGCGGGAGTCATCAAGTTGATTATGGCCATGACCCATGAAACCCTACCCGGTATTTTGCATTTAAATGAATTAAATCCTTATATCAATTTAGCCAATACCCCCTTCTACATTGCTAAAGAGACACAAACCTGGCGACGCATCAAAAATAAAACAGGAGATGATATTCCATTGCGTGCAGGCGTTAGCTCTTTTGGATTTGGTGGCACCAATGCACATATTGTTCTTGAAGAAGGTCGCCCCCACCAGACCATCGTTGAGCGCCATCAAACAAAACCCTATTATTTAATTGCACTTTCAGCCAAACACCAAGAGAGTTTGCAACAAAAAATAGAGGATCTCTACCAATGGCTGAACCAAAATAAAGAAACGGTTTTCTTACCATCCCTAAGTTATACACTGAATGCAGGTCGTGCTCATTTTGTCTACCGTTGTGCTCTGGTTGTAGACTCTATTGATACATTACTCCACGCTTTGACCTTGTTAATTCAACATGAAACTCCAGAATATTGCATGTTAAATGAAGGTCAAACCTTGACAATTCAGGGACCAGTATTCGATGAAGTATATCAAGCAGCAATTAAGGCGTTGCACCAGCCAGACAATCCAGACCAGTATCGCCACAAATTATTTATCTTGGCTGATCTCTATACGAAACATTATCTCATTGACTGGCAACAAGTTTATTATGGGGAAAAAATATCGCGATTAGGTACTTTGCCTGCTTACCCATTTATCAAGCAACGCTATTGGTATGACCAGGAATTAAATGCCACACGAGCTCCCGCAATCCTCCCTCCGGTTGTCAAACAAGCCATCCCGGTAGAAATGGATCTTTCCAGCCAGGTATTAACCTATTTACAGCAGATCTTTGCAGAAAAATTAAGTACCATGCCTGAATGCATTCAAGTGGATGAAACCTATGAGGTTTATGGCGTTGACTCAATAATTGGCTTGGAAATTACCAATCGCTTGGAGAAAGACTTTGGCACCTTACCCAAAACATTACTGTATGAACGCAATCGATTAAATGATTTAGCGAAATTTTTCATCAAAAATCATAAAGAAAAATTGTCGGGTCTGGTGTCTGCACTCCATGCGGTACCCGCAGTAATCCCGCAGGAAATAGAAACCGCGCAACCCACCACCGTGACTGGCGAACACCCAAGCCAATCATCCCGGGACATTGCAATCATTGGCTTAAACGGAACCTTCCCAATGGCCAACTCCATAGATGAGTTTTGGCATAACTTAAGCACAGGACGTGATTGTGTGGGCGAGGTGCCGGCTGATCGCTGGAATTATAAAGAGTACCCGGTAGTTATCGCAGGTGAGGAACATTATTTCCCGCATGGAGGCTTTATACCTGATGTCGATAAATTTGACCCCTTATTTTTTAATATCTCCCCCCGCGATGCTGGACTTATGGATCCACAAGAGCGTTTATTCATGCAGTCTGTGTGGTCTACTTTAGAAGATGCAGGTTATACGCGTGACAAATTAAAGCGTAAAGCAAACAATTCGGTCGGTGTATTTGCTGGCGTGACTTATAATTTTTACCCACTGTTTATTGCCGAGGAGTGGCAGAAAGGAAATCGTGTGCCACTGGATATCCAATCGTTCTCCGTAGCCAACCGAATTTCCTACTTTCTTGATGTAAACGGTCCAAGCTTTGTGGTCGATACAGCCTGTTCATCCTCCTTGGCAGCAATCCATTTAGCGTGCGAGAGCCTGTTACGAGGTGATTGTAAAATGGCGATTGCCGGTGGCGTCAATTTGTCTTTACATCCGAGTAAATACCACTTCCTAGGCAGTTTTAATTTTATGTCGGAACAAGGACGTTGCGCGAGCTTTGCTGAAGGAGGAACCGGATATGTACCCGCCGAAGGTGTTGGCTCTG
The DNA here is from genome assembly GCF_026191355.1 of Legionella sheltonii. GTDB lineage: Bacteria > Pseudomonadota > Gammaproteobacteria > Legionellales > Legionellaceae > Legionella > Legionella sheltonii. The sequence goes on along the minus strand of NZ_JAPHOQ010000005.1, from coordinate 167,017 downwards.
TATTGCTGAAACCTCTAGCTGACGCAATTGCTGATAAAGATATGATTTATGGGGTCATTAAAGGAAGCAGTATGAACCATGGGGGTAAAACCAGCGGTTATACTGTTCCTAATCCCAATGCGCAAGCAGCGGTGATTCTCCAAGCCTTAAAAAAGGCACAAGTTGATGCTCGAACGGTATCCTATATCGAAGCGCATGGTACAGGAACGGCCTTAGGAGACCCTATAGAAATTCGTGGTCTTCAAGATGCCTTTGAACATTTTACGGAAGACAAGCAATTTTGTGCGATAGGTTCAGTCAAATCCAATATTGGACATTTGGAGTCAGCCGCAGGTGTATCTCAATTGGCTAAGGTCCTTTTACAAATGCGTCACCAAAAATTAGTACCTACCCTGCATAGTGCTCAATTGAACCCCTTTATTGATTTTCAAAACTCACCTTTTTACGTACAACAAGAGCTCAGCGATTGGCAGCCTGACCATAATCTACCCCGTCGTGCCGGAGTCAGTTCTTTTGGTGCGGGTGGCGCGAATATACATATGATAATTGAAGAATACCGACCACCAAGAACACAACAGAATAGCGTAAATGGCCCGTATATTTTCATACTATCTGCATTAAATGAGGAGCGATTGGCAGCAAAAATACAACAAATGCACCACTATTTGTTACAACACAGCCATACAGAAAATAAAGAATGGCTCAGGGACGCATGCTTTACTTTGCAAACTGGACGAGAGCATATGACGGCACGATTCGCAGTGATCGTCACGAGCAAAGACGAGCTGCTTACGGCCTTGACGAATTATCCTCAGGGTAGTGGTTCTAAGTTCTGGATAAATCCCAATGCACAAAGTAACCCCCAACCCGCTGCTCATTTAGCAGAATTAATCAGTAACGCCCACTATGAAGAATTAGTCCAACATTGGGTTAATGGAGCAAAAATAGATTGGGACCAATTACACACACAACAATCCCCCAACATTATCTCCCTACCTACCTATCCCTTTACGAAACGACGCTGCTGGATACCCACTAAGGAAGTAGAAACACAACCCGTAGAATTAGCCAGTGTGCAGCCAAGCATCCCCTCTGTAGTCTGCAATACAAAAGGGATTAACGTCCAAGATTGGCTTTATATGACTCAATGGGAGAAAAATCCTCAACTCACTCAGACCGGCTTGTCAAAAAATGAGGGGAAATGGCTGATTTTTTGTGATCACGAATCAATCCCAGTATTGAGGCAAAAGTTTGCAAGCGGTATTTATTGTTTTGCAAGCACCTCGGGTGCAGCAACTCAGCAGGATGAGTACGTGATTAATGGATCGCAAAAAGCAGATTATGAGCAATTATTTGCGACAATCCATGCATTGCATCAAGAACATTTACACGGGGTTATCTATGTATGTTCTGCAGTAGCTCCTACTGAAACATATACTGCAGGGGATACTGCTCAAACATTGTTATACCTGCTCCAAGCCATGATTAAGCATTCTTGGCAACATCAACTCACGTTTTGTCTTGCCTCACAATCAGCCCAACACGTGAATCCCCATGACTGCATCAATATATGGCAACATCATCTTTGGTCCATGACCCGCATTTTTGCCGCCGAACAGGCAAAATACCAGGCTTTGCTGCTTGATTTGGAGAGGGATGCGGGGATGGAACACAATGCTAAGATCCTAGCTCAAGAATTAGCACATTACCAAGTGCAACAAAATCACGTTGCCTATCGTGCTGGACAACGCTACACCATTCGTTTCATGCCTTATGAGATGCCACAAAATCATGAGCCAGTTCCCTCTTACACGACTCCTGTTGCTGCATTAATTACTGGTGGCTTAGGTGCGTTAGGTTATGAAATAGCAAAATCTATTCTAGCCCAAGGGACACGTTTTATCTTGCTTACTGGAACAACTGAATTGTCTGCTCAAACTGCAGAAAAAAATACCTGGCTCAAACAATTAGAAGCTCGAGGGGCACAGGTTCGCTACGCGGCAGTTGATGTGGCTGACAAAGAACAAATGCAAAAGGTGATTATGGATGCTGAAAAAGCATGGCAGCAGCCCATTGATGGTGTTTTTCATTTGGCTGGAATCACTACGGATAATGTCACGATTGCCGATATGGATGAAGCATTATGGAACAATGTATTACGCGTCAAAATACAAGGCTCATTGGTGTTGCATGAACTCTTTTTGCAAGCCCGATTGTCGTGCTTCGTGTTGTTTTCCTCCATTGCTGCAGTGCCCCATTTTGGTATGGCTGGGCTTAGTGCCTATGCCGTAGCCAATGAATTTATGAGTGGTCTTGCTTTATATCGTCGCAGTATGCAATTACCTGCATCCAGCATTAACTGGGTCGCTTGGTCGGAAAAAGGAATGAGTCACCGACATAATCATGATGCATTTTTAGATGCTGTAGGCATGGCGTCGCTAAGCATTAAGGATGGAGTCGCCCTATTTCATACCCTTCTCAGGCTTAATCTTGCTGAAATTACGGTGTGTCACATTCAATGGAAGAAATTCTTACAAGTTAATCCCACAGCCAAACAACTGGATTTCTTTAAACATTTTGTTGCTGAGTATGCTGCAAGCCCATCCACACCGGTCGTTTCTTCATTAAACTCCGAAGAAATTACTGCATTAGTTCTGAATCACTTTGCTAGCGTATTAGGATTAGAAGTAGCTGAAATTGACCGGGAAACCCCTTTCCAGCAATACGGGATGGACTCCATTACCGGCATCGATTATACCGAAGAACTGGGGAAACATTTTCCCGATGTGGTCGCTCCAATGGATTTATACCGCTACCCCACCCTAAATCAATTGACGAATTACATCGTGCAACGAGTGCAAGTGAACTCCGAGTCCAGTCCTGCACCACTTTTTAGCGCAGAAGGAACTATTGATTTGGATCACTTAAACGATGCACAACTCAATGAACTACTTGAATTGGAATTAAAAGAGCTCGAGCTGGCCTATGAATGATACCACTACTTTAAAAAAATCATTGTTAATGATTCAAAAGCTAAAAAGGCTTTTGCAGGAACAAAATGAAAAATCATTTGATCCCGTTGCAATTATAGGGATGAGCTGTCGTTTACCCGCAGCAAATAACCCGCAAGAATTTTGGGAATTATTATGCCAAGGTAAAAATGTCATTTCCCCAATCCCCGATGAACGTTGGGAACTGCTAAAAGGAACACGAGAATTCGAACAACGTGATGCCAATTTACCTTATTGGGGTGGCTACTTACAGCAGATTGAGGCCTTTGATGCATATTTTTTTGGCATTAGCCCCCGCGAAGCCATGCGCATGGATCCCCAACAACGTATTTTAATGGAGGTCGCGTATGAATCCCTTGAAGACGCTGGTTTAACTGTTGAAACCTTAGCTGGATCCAATATGGGTGTTTTTTCCAGCTTATACGCAAGCCAGTTCAGTCATCTACAAAAGCTGGACTCAGATATGGATGCTTTGTTTATTCCTACAGGAAGTGCCATCAGTATGGCAGCCAATCGCTTATCGTATTTATTCGATTTGCGGGGGCCTAGCCTGGTATTAGATACTGCCTGCTCTTCTTCACTGATTGCTATTCAATTAGCATGCCTCAACCTACATGCAAAATTATGTGATACCGCCCTAGTCAGTGCAGTGAATATCAATTTATTACCCTCCATTCACTCCGTTTTAGCTAAAGCAACAATGCTTTCGCCTACTGGACAGTGCCATACTTTTGATGCCAAAGCAGATGGTTATGTGCAAGGAGAAGGAGCCGGATCCATTGTGCTAAAACCACTTTCCAAAGCATTAAAGGATAAAGACAAAATCTATGCCGTGATCACCGGGGGGGCAATAAACCAAGATGGCAAAACAAATGGTTTAACCGCCCCTAACGGTTTGCAACAAGAACAATTATTGCGTTCCGCATATCGAGCAGCCAAAACAGACCCTGCACACATTGCCTATATCGAATGCCATGGAACAGGAACCTTTTTAGGAGATCCTATTGAAGTGCACGCTTTGGGAGAGGTGATTGGCAAAAATCGCGATCCTGAAAAACCCTGCTGGATTAGCTCAGTCAAAACCAATCTAGGCCATCTGGAACCTGCAGCAGGTATTATCAGTGTGATTAAGGTGGCTTTAGCTTTAAAAAAAGGGTTGCTTCCCCCTCATCTTAATTTTGCACAGGCAAACCCACATATCCCTTTTAATCGTTATTCTTTGCGTATCCCGCATCAAACAGAACAATTACCTCGATATGGCGATAAGTGCATTGCTGGTGTGAGTGGTTTTGGTTTTGGTGGTGCCAATGCCCATATTGTACTCCAAGAACATTCTGTAAATGAGCAACCTGACTGCACACAGGCCCTCACTCGAGATAAAGAATTATTTACCATTTCGGCAAAAGAACCCGCTGCATTATCTGCTTTGATTGAGCTTTGGTGTGATTTTTTAAAATACAATCCAGAAACGAACCTGGCGCAACTGTGCTATAACCTCCATATCAAACGCTCTCATTACCTACATCGTCTGGCCATAATTAGCACTTCAATTGCGGATCTTTATCAAAAACTGGAGATTTTACGTGCCGATCCTCACACTAAAAATAAACAGATATTTATCAATCATGAATTAAAGAAAACCAACAGCCCGCTGCAAATAGCCGAGTTTACAACTATAGACTTACCGCTTTTAGCCAAAGACTATGTAAACCAAGCGCAGGTTGATTGGAAAAAATTTGAAGCAGAACGAACTTATATGCCTTTGGATATGCCGTTTTATCCATGGCAACGCAAAACTCACTGGCCAACTTTTGAGCAAACATCAACAAGCGGACATGGCAATACCAGCCATCCAATGCGAGGAAGAATGCTTCCTTCGCCTTTATCCGCGCGACAATTTGAGTTTGTCTTTGATACCAAAACATTGCCCGAGGTTCAGGATACTTTTTATGTGTTGCATGCAGGCTATTATCTGGAAATGTTAGCGTATGCCTCCGAGCAACTCCAAACAACAGGCTCCTTTAGCATACATCATCTTAATTATTTATCCCCTATATTAGTTCTGGATGGAAAAACCGTCTTGGTCCACTTAATTATCGAAAATGATGAGAAAGATGCATTATCCTTTCGTTTTTTCAGCAGTGATGGCAAGGAACATTGGATAGAACATGCAACTGGAACTTTAGCTCTTCATGCTCCCACTCGCAACGAATTCGAAAAAAGCAAGCACGAGCTAATGCAACGACTTCCAGCGTCAGGAACTATGGAAACTTTTTACAACCGCATCTCAGGGATGGGGATGCCCGCTGGTGACACCATTCGTTGGGCACATCAATATTGGGTAAATAACAATGAATTATTTTGTATACTACGCGAACCTAAAGCTGCAGAACGTGGAAGACAATTTATAACTCAAATGCATCCAGGTATTATCGATGCCTGCATTCAAACACTCTTTTTATTATTGCCAGAACAATTGTCTAAACCCTATATTGCATCACATATGGGCACTATAGAATTTCATGGCTCAGCAGAAGACCAACGATACATACATACCGTATTAAAAGAACTCCATCCAGAAGGGAAGCATATCATTGCTGACTGGTACTTGTTGGATAAAAATTATAGTGTAATCGCTCAATGCCATGATCTACGCATGACCCTACTCAACGATACCCTGCAAATTAATCAAATTATGGAGATTCAATCCCAATTCCAACTCGATTTATCATTGCCTTATGAAACGTGTAAACATCAATTGATTCATTATTTGACTAAGCAATTCGCGATGATTTTTTCGATGCCACAACAGGACATCAGCCCCTTTCAATCCTTGCATGAATTAGGGATGGATTCGCTAATGGCCTTAGCAGTTATCCGAATCATAGAAACCAATTTGAACGTGACTTATTCTGTACCGTTAATGATGCAGGGGCCATCCATTCATGAGATTGCTGAGTATGTGTTATCAAGCCAATGGCTAGGCGCGAAACAAGAGCCAACGCCCCAAAACCGTTTAGAGAATCTGTGGATTGCCAATCGAAAAATACAAGAAAATGCTCAAATTCGCTTGTTTTGTTTTCCCTATGGCGGTGGTGGTGCCTCCATTTACCGTGAATGGCAGCAGGAGTTCCCCGATTTTATTGAAGTATGCCCGGTACAATTGCCAGGCAGAGAAAATCGGATGGAAGAGCAACCGCTCGATAATCTTGATAACCTGATTTCTTTGTTGGCCCATCAACTGTCCCCTCAATTTGATTTACCTTTTGCCTTTTTCGGCCATAGTTTTGGTTCACTGATTGGATTTGAGCTTACTCGGTATTTGCGTCGACATCATCTCGCCACCCCTGTCCATCTTTTTGCATCAGCTTATCCTGATCCCCGTGTCCCATCCAAAAGTTTGAATAATCTGCTGGCAAAACTACAACGGTTGAATATCAATTTATTTGATTTAAATTCAGAACGAATAAGTGAATTAGACGACCAACAATTAACGACTTTATCCAGCGTGTTTCAAGAAAATGGTATTGTTGATTACAGTGATGCGCGAATGAACAAAAGCATTATTAAAGTATTATTACCCATTTTTATTGGTGATATGAACATTGTAAAAAGTTATGCTTATCGCGATGAATTACCTTTAAAATTGGATGCCACGGTATTTTTAGGGACACACGATGCATGGGTCGCTCCCGAGGATCATTTTGGATGGAGCAATCACTTCTTGAAACCCTGTGAATTTCAACAATTTGATAGTGGACATCTGTTTGTAAGAGAAAAAGAAATAAGATCGAAAATCATTCAAAAAATTACCGAAAAGCTCTCGTGTTTTACTATGGTAGAATGTGAGATCTAATAGCCTGAGTTGCTTTGTAACCCGGATTAGCGCAGCGTAATCTGGGTAAATTACGTTAACCAATAATGGTTCTTCTCAAAACAATAGGTCGGCAAGCTGACTTTTGATAATCCATGAATATAGGGGGCATAATTCGCGGACCAATCGACCTGCTTGCCATTTAAATAAGCACTTTGTAGATCGCCATCACCAACGACTTCTTCAGTCAACGTACTTTCTATGGCCATGGTTTGGCCTAATTTCTCAATCAACTCCTCCTTACTATGAGCATAAATAGCTATCCGCCATTCGAAATGATAACGGCCTGTGGCTACCGTGTAGCATATATCCGCTAATGAATCCTTAGTGGTTTTCAAATAATCCTTGTACGCACCTATCAAGGACTGCAACGAGTTCTCCGTTTTTGCGGATAAAACAAAAAGTGATGTTGCAGGTAACTCGACCGGCTCTTTTTTGCTGTCTTGAGCAGACTCCTCAATGATCACATGAGCATTAGTCCCGTTAAAGCCAAAAGAGCTGACAGCAGCCCGACGAGGATTTTGGCCTCGTACCCATGGCTTCTTCACCGCCATAACTTCTGCAGGAAAGTTTAAACGAATATGCGGGTTGAGCGTCTTAAAATGAAGATTCGCTGGAATTTGCTCATGTTGTAAGGCCAAAATAGTTTTAATAAGGCCCGCAATACCCGCTGCAGCTTCCAAATGACCAATGTTGGTCTTTACAGCTCCCAAATACAGCGGATGATTCAATTCCCTATGTTCACCATAGACCTGGCCTATTGCACCAATCTCAATAGGATCGCCTAAAGAAGTTCCTGTTCCATGACACTCAATATAATCAATGTCATTTGATTTTAATCCCGATTTAATCAAAACAGTCTGTAATAATGATTTTTGCGCAGCACCATTAGGTACCGTTAAACCACTACTTGCACCATCCTGATTAATCCCGGATGCTTTGATAACCGCTAAAATACGATCATTATCCCTTTGCGCTGCAGACAAAGGTTTTAAAATGACCACGCCACATCCTTCTCCGCGAACATAACCATTTGCACTGGCATCAAACGTCTTACATGCCCCATCAGGCGATAGCATCCCCGCTTTTCTTAAATTGAGGGTGAGATCGAGAGACAAGAGCGCATTCACTCCGCCAACGATGGCGAGCCCACATTCTTCATTACGTAAGGACAGACACGCCTGATGAAGAGCAACCAAGGACGAGGAGCACGCTGTATCTATCGCCATACTTGGGCCTTGAAGCCCTAGGACATAAGACAGTCGTCCAGAAGCAGAACTTGCCGCATTACCCGTTGTGACGTGAGGGTGAATAATTAATGCTTTATGGCTAAAAATAAGGTGTTCATAATCATGACTCGAAATTCCAATAAACACCCCAGTACTACTACCACGTAATTGGCGCGGATCACATGCGGCATTCTCCAACGCTCGCCATGCGTTGGTTAATAACAAGCGTTGTTGTGGATCTAAGAGCAACGCCTCACGTGGTGAGATGGAGAAAAAACCTGCATCAAATTCAGTTATCCCATCAATACAGCCTCCTTTTAGTGGAGGTAAGGAATTCAACGCCTCAGGGCTCCGATTGCTGTAATATTCAGAGAACCAACGCTCTTTGGGAATCTCTCGAACCCCATCTTTTCCCTCCGCCAAAAGTTGCCAAAATTCATCGATATCCTTAGCCCCTGGAAACTGGCAGCTCATGCCAATAACAGCTATCTCTTCATGCAGTGGCGATCTCAGGTTCTTTATATGCTCCGGCGGTGATCGTAGAGGCTTTTCCTTTTTAGGGCTCAGCTCCTCGTACATATAATCAATTACTGCCTGAATATTGGGGAAATTAAATAATAACGAACTCTCCAAGATTAACGCATCGCCTAATTTTGTCTGTAACAAATTAATTAATTCTACGGCATTAATTGAATCAAGACCTAAGTCAAAAAATCCTTTACTCAAGTCGATGGGCGTGTCTTCGATATGGATGTAGTGAGCAACTGATGTTAATACCATATCTTTTATTGCCAATCGCTGCTCATCCTTGGTCAACTGCTTAAATCCCTCGAACCACTGACTGGGATTTTTAACTGCATTCACCTCATCCTCATCAACTTTCGGCCTATCTTGCACTTCAGAGGCAATAAAACGATAAAGAGAGAGCAAATGATGTTCTTGGATTAATTGTTTACAACGTCTACGTTGTAACTTACCACTACTTGTTTTAGGAATCGATTTAGCCGGTACTAAATGGATAGCATTAGCCGTAATATGACTGTCTTGGCTCAGTCTTTGATTGATATGTTCAATGATCTCAGGATAGGTTTGAGGCGAAGTTTTAGGCTTTAACTCAGCAACCACTACTAAAATTTCTTCATCTTCGACTTGATCAGCATAGGCAATCACACATCCTTTTCGTATGGCAGGATCTGCAAGAAAAACGGATAACTCGATGTCTTGAGGATAATAATTTTGGCCACGAATAATGATCATATCTTTGATTCGCCCACAAACGAAAAGCTGACCTTGGTATAAAAATCCAAGATCACCACTTCGCAAGTAGTTTTCATTTGAGGGATCATTATCTAAATGCGCATGAAAGGTTTTCGCTGTTTCTTCTGGATTATTATAATAACCTTTTGCTACCGATTTACCTTGAATCCAAATCTCGCCAATCTCTAATTCACCACATTCGGTCAATAATTCTGGATTCACGATTTTTAATGGCATCAGAGGGGTGCCACTGCTTTCAAGGCATGTAGAAGGACCATCACTCGGGTTAATGTCGACCCTATTATGTTTTAATTGCTCCGAGTTGACAGAAAGTCTAATTTCCTCTGAAAGCGCGAATTTACTTGCTGTCATTACAGTCGATTCGGCCAAGCCATAACAAGGTAATAATACGTTTTTTCTTAGACCAGCCGCAGCAAAAGTAGTATAGAAAAGTTCCATCGTTTTGGGGTTAATAGGCTCTGCTCCATTGGCAGCGACTTGCAAACAACTTAAGTCCAATGTTGCAATCTGTTCCTCAGTTGCTTTTGAAGCACATAATTCGTAGGCAAAGTTAGGGCCTCCGGTGAGAGTACACCGATATTTTGAGATCCCCTCCATCCATCGGGATGGTTTTGCGATAAAATCTAAAGTGGGTAAAAGTACGGAAGTCCCCCCCACATAGACGGGTTGAATAATACCAGCAATTAAACCCATATCATGGTAAGGAGGTAACCAGGAATAGCAAATAATATCTTCGGTCGTCTGGCAGGCATATTTAATAATTTCCGAGTTATCCACTAGATTACCATGACTGACTAAAACTCCTTTAGGTTCAGCAGTAGAACCCGAAGTATATTGGATAAAGGCTACATCATCGCCAATAACTGGATAAGGACTGAACTGCGTCCTATCAATTTTTAGATCATGAGCAATAATCAGCATATTAATTTCCATTGTTCCCAATGTCTTAAATAGCCGCTGATGCGTATCCGATAAACCAACATAAGATTTTAATCTATTTGGTATAAAACGATTTACTTTTTGCGCAATATTGAGGCCTCTGGAGGTCAGAGCATCAAAAAGTATTAATTGTGGCTGCACATTCTCGATAATATGTAAAAATCGATTGGCCATCATTTTATTAAATGGTGGTACTAAAGGCACAGCAATTGTCCCAGTAGCCAAACAAGCAAAAAATCCTACGATAAAATCTATTCCAGGCTGGGCACACAAAATGATTCGATCTCTGGGATTTGCTTTTTGTTGAATTTGGTATGCTAAATGAAATACTCTAGCGATCAGTTCTTCATAGGTTATGACGTTGAGTTCTTTATCCTTGCTTAACAACCGATAGGCTGGTTTTTGCGGAGTGTTTTGATAATTTAGCAACAGTTTAGCAATAATTGTATCGTTTGGGCTATTACCAGCAGAATCTTGCGACATATACCACCACTCTCAATCATTGAATTTGGGATAACCATGAATTTCCTATAATTATAGATTGCTTTTTTTGAACTTGTGGAAAAAAAGAACTTTGCTCTGCGCGCCATGTTGACTGCAAAACGCTACAGGTTTTGCTAAAACCAACAGTGGTCGACGGGAACGTTATGCAAAACTCCACGTAATTTGCCCACCAATTGCAGTGGTTTGCGTGTTGGTATGTCCTTTAAGGGAGGTCACTGGAGTAATGAGATTCACCGGCATTTGGTTAAAAAATGAATGACCGACACCCACATCATAGCCTAAATTCTCCGTAGGTTGAAAATGGGCTCCCACAGCCAGGATAGTTGCGCTTCCTACCGGATCTGCAATGCCTCGATCGTGATCATTAGAAGGAGTACTCATAAATTGAATTCCACCTCGTAATAACAATTTTTCGGTTGTTTTAAACGTGGCACCGACGGCATAATCAAAACAATTGTGGTAATTGAAGGGAATCGTTACTGGAAGTGTTACTCCAAAAGGAGTTTCCGTATGCTCCATTGTTATTTGATTAAATGTTCTCCAATTGGTGTAAAATACTGTAGCCATGCCCGTCCATCGTTGGGTAAAATCATGTTGCACACTCAGTTGAGCTCGAGCAGGCAAAGCGGCTTTAGTTTCTTGTTGATTTGTTCTGAAGATGCCACCAAAAGGTACATGAACAGTACTGTGCCCATTAGTCGTAATGGAGATTTTAGAGTAGTAACTTAACCCTATCCGGGTTGTCGACGACAAGTCAAATAACAAACCACCATGCCCACCGTATCCCCAGCCACTTAAATGATTCTCAAGTCGTGAATCGAAAGGAAAAGAAATAGGTGGACCATACATATTATTGAGTGTAAATGCCAAATGAAGTGCATCAAATCCCGCGCCTAGAGAAAAACGATCCGTTAGCTTCACCCCCAGACTTGGACCTACATCAATCCCCACCACTTGGGAACGCGTGGATGCATAACGCGCAATGGAGGAGCGTGAAGAGCCATAATTCGTACCTAAACCGAATGGTGTCGTAAAGTTTAAACCGAATGTAATGCGCTGATTAAGAGGAGCAGCATAATAAAATGAAGGCATGAACGCTTTAATTTGACTGTGCGCTACCCCAGATTGAACTATGGGGAAAGGAAATGGAGAGGGAGGAGTAACTGAAGTCCCTGTAAAACGTGCTGTCCCTGTGATACCTAATAAATTACCCACTATTTGTTGATGACGCAGCTTCACAAGTGCTGCCGGATTCGTATAAGCCGTACTTGCATCACTATCTCATGTTACGCACATGACCTTGTAGTTTGAATAAAAAGCATTAGAATTTCGTCCTTATTTTAGGGAGGAAGTTAAATGGATATGCTTGATCTTTATAGTGATTATTTAATTTGTCAGAACAAATATGCGACAGCCACCGGATTATCTGATTTGGTTGATGGAGCATTTGCGCATGACAAGGTGACTCGATTTCTTCGTTTTGAGTCTTTTGATTCAAAATCCCTTTGGCGCTATGTAAAAAAGCCAGTGAGGTCGCAAGAAACGGTTGGTGGTGTCTTAATACTGGATGACTCCATCGAAGAGAAACCCTACACGGATGAGAATGAAATTAATTGTTGGCATTACTCTCATGCTAAAGGGAGCGTGCTCAAAGGAATCAACATCTTGTCATGCATGGTTCGCTATGCTGACTTCAGTGTACCCATAGGGTATGAGGTGATTAAAAAAGATGTTGCCTATTGTGATATTAAAACCAAACAAGCCAGAAGAAAATCATCGGTTACCAAAAATCAATTATTTCAAAACCTGATTACTCAGGCCATTACCAATAAAGTGATGTTTGATTATGTGCTTGCAGACAACTGGTTTGGCTCGAAGGCCAATATGGTTCACATCCATAAAGACCTTCAAAAATCGTTTATCATTGGGATTAAATCTAACCGCACGTTAGCTTTATCTGAAAACGAGGCCAAAAACGGACGGTACCAACAAGTAAGAGCTTTAGAATTAGAAGAGGATGTAGCCCACACAGTCTGGCTTAAAGGCCTAGACTTCCCCGTGAGGCTCCTGAAAAAAGTGTTCAAAAACGAAAACGGTTCAACAGGAATTCTCTATCTTGTTTCTAATGACATGCCAAGTAGTGCCGAACGTCTTTATGAAGTGTACCAGAAACGGTGGCGGATTGAAGAGTATCACAAATCAATTAAGCAAAATGCAAGCTTAACCAAGTCGCCCACTCGAACCGTTAAAACTCAGTGTAATCATATTTATGCTTCTATTATTGCATACTGCAAGCTGGAATTGTTGAAGATAAAAACTCAATTAAATCATTTTGCCATTAAGTACAGATTGATCCTTAGAGCAAATCAGCTTGCATGGCGGGAGCTTAAAAATATGGCTGCTTAAAATAGATCGTGCGTAACATGAGTCACTATCAGCAGTTGCCCAATCGGCATAAGCGACCCCCAAGCCCGCGGTATTAACAAAAGGCAAACTAAAATCGGAATGTGCCGAGACGGGTGAAGAAAGACAGAAAACAGAAATCGCTAGGGATAATTGAGACAATTGGCGCACGTTTTGCTCCTTTATATGTAAGTGCTCAGCGCCTTTCAAAGAACGGCTCTATTACCCAAATTGAGAGCATCCAACCGTCCGAGTAACTATCAATAAGGAGAACTGAGCTACCTTTATATTTTGCCATCCTTTAATAAATTAATCATTATCTCAATCTCTTCCGACATGGGTCTGCAATGCTCTATTTTTGGCGAATAATCACGAACCTTGTGGTATATGGATTGAGCTTTTTTACTTGCCTTTTCGATACCTCGCAATTCAAGTGCTTGGGTTGCCGCAAGCAGCAAAATAGCGGTTAGACGCTCCAAATTAGCAACTGACTCTTGCAAATCAAAAGCAGCATGTGTTCCCAAACTGTTCACATCTTGATTATCACCCTCTGTCGGTAAAGTATATGCCTGATGTGATTGGGCCAATTTGCGATTTTGTACCGCAAGCGCCGCAGACAGCAGCTGCATGGAACGGAACCCGTTGTGTTTTTCGGGATTAGGCACTAAATTCACCGGTAAATCATGATTTTTACGCGGATGGACTAAATTGGCAAGCAATGCATGCATCCACGTTGAGGCTTGAGCAATATTCATTTTCAAAATATCACACGCATCAGTAACATAATAACCCATAAAATTTGCACTATGATGAATATTATTCGCAGCAACATCAATAACAGGATTATCATTAACGGAATTCATTTCACTTTCTACCCACTGAATTGCACGTTCCAAATTCTCTTGAAAAGGACCAAATCCTTGAGGAACCGAGCGAATAGAATAATAATCTTGTACGGGTTTATAGGTATAATCATTGGTGCGTAACTCATCTAAATCCGTCAATAATTGACTGCCTTCCCAGAAATCGATGAAAAATTGATTGATTTCAATTTCTCCCTTCTGTTTTTTCAGTTGGTGTACCATTGGATGGTACGCGCTACTAATTACGAGTAAAGACTCTAAGGTCATCGCAACAGCTGCTAACATGTATTGAAATAAATGATGCAAATCATAAACTGCCAAACTGGCAATTGCCGTCATAAATGATGTGCCATTAATCAAAGCAAGCCCATCACGCATCACGGGTTTATATGCTTTGAGACCAGCTAATTGAATGGCCTCAGGGGCTAACATCACTTTATCTTGATAAGTGACTGCGACAGGCTCTCCAATCAACGCTGCTGCAATCATGGAAAGAGGAATAAGATCGCCACTAGCACCAATAGATCCATAACAACGAACAACGGGAGTAATACCCGCATTGAGAAAATCTAAAAGTGAATTGATCAATTCAGGATGAACACCTGAATACCCTTGCGCCAAACAATGAGCCCGCAACATCATCGTGACACGCACGATGTGAGGTGAAACTACTGTACCTAAACCGCAAGAAAGTGAGCGGATAATGTTTTCTTGTCGTTCATTAATGGATTCATAATAATCTAATGTGTCCGTATCTTTGAGAGCAGCATCGATATAACGAACCTGATCACCAAAGTTTGTATTCACACCATAAATAGGAACTCTCGAATCAACATGTACTTTCAAATATTGATATGAAGCCTCTATTGCTTCCATCGCCTGGGGTGGTAAGGCCACCGCTGATGAATAATGCGTCAATGTTTGAGAAGAGGCAATAGTCAATTGACAACCATGTCCGATGGTTACAACGGACCTACCTTCTCGATTCACATCTACACCATGAGACGTTTGGGGAGTATTGAAAGACTTTAGATGTTCCAACCGTAAACTCCATTTATCATAGTAAAAAAAATCATCATGACACTGCTTTTTAGTGTGTTCTTTTTTGTAAAACTTTTCAATAAAAAATTTAGTGTCTTATTTAGGACGATATGTTCTTTAAACCCGGCACATAAGCTCCCGGATTAGGCTATGCTAATCCGGACGATACAACACCCAAGCTACAGTACACATTAAAATGGCAACTCCAGCTTATCATTCAATAAATGCATTTGTTTCTTAAATAATTGTTGAATGTGCTCCAAATTATCTTCATCTTCTGCTTCAAAACGAGCAACGAGACAAGGAGTTGTGTTGGAAGCACGTAATAGTCCCCATCCTTTATCGAACTCAACACGTAAACCATCAATTGCAATAACTCGTGCCTTAGGAAACTCTGCCATTTCATTAAAGCGTTTCATAAATTGAAACTTCTCATCATCTGCTATAGCGATTTTCAGTTCAGGAGTATTAATGCTATTAGGAATCGATTCAAATTGTTCACTTACCGTTAGATCCGCGGCACTAATGATTTCGAGCAAACGACAAGCACTGTAGAGTGCATCATCAAATCCATACCAACGATCTTTGAAAAATAAATGCCCACTCATTTCACCTGCCAGAGCAGCACCCTCTTCTTTCATCACGTGTTTTACGATGGAATGGCCTGTGGGACACATTCTGGGTAATCCACCAGCCTCTTTAATTACTGATTCTAAATGGCTTGAACATTTCACATCAAAAACTATAGTCGCTCCAGGAAGGCGGGTTAATAATTCACGTACATAGAGCATCATCAACCGGTCAGGCCAAATCATCTCACCTTTATTGGTAATTAATCCCAATCGATCCGCATCCCCATCAAAGGCTAAACCTATATCCGCTTGGTGCGCGGCCACTGCGGCTTTTAAATCAGCTAAATTAGCCTCTATTGTTGGATCAGGATGATGATTGGGAAAGTGACCATCGACATCGCAATAAAGAGCCACCACCTCACAACCTAATTCACTGAGCACTTCGGGAATAATAGGACCAGCAATACCATTACCGCAATCGACCACCACTTTTAATGGACGTTTAATTTTTATATCACTTAAAATACGCTGCTTGTATTTAGGCAGCACATCAAATGCCACATCTTTACCTTGACCGACAATCCGCTTCCGTTCAAGAACCAAGTGATACAAGATATCAATGTCTTTTTGCATCAAGGTCTTACCTAATAAGACCATTTTAATTCCATTGTAATTTGCTGGATTATGACTTCCTGTGACCATCAAACCACAATCAATCTCTTGAGTATGAATTGCAAAATACATCACTGGTGTTGGCACCGCACCTAAATCAAATACATCAATCCCACTATCCAATAGTCCTTGCTTTAAAGCCGAAGCCATTGCAAAACTGGTGAGACGACCATCACGTGCCAAAAAAATTTGTTGCCGTTTTAAGTCATGCAAATGACAAGCCAGGGCAAGTCCAATACTATAAAAGGCATTCTCATCCAATTCTTGTCCAATTATGCCGCGAATATCATAGGCACGAAACACAGAACGAGAAACTTGTTTTTGCTGATATTTCATTTAATGTCTCCCTGAGCTGCCAAATCCACCTTCGCCTCTGGAGGTTTCAGTAAACGAGTCCACTATTTCAAAAGCGGCTTGCACAACCGGAATAAAAACTAATTGAGCGATACGCTCTCCTGGATTTACGGTGAAATGCTCAATGCCTCTATTCCAACAAGAAATCTTAAGCTCACCTTGATAATCCGAATCAATTAACCCCACTAAATTACCTAAAACAATACCATTTTTATGTCCCAAACCTGAACGAGGTAAAATCACTGCGGCTAATTTAGGGTCAGCAATATAAATGGATAATCCTGTTGGCAATAATACGGTTTCTTGGGGGGCAATTTGAATGGGTTCATTAATACAAACTCGCAAGTCTAATCCAGCTGCACCATGGGTCGCGTAGGTAGGTAATGGGATGGTATCGCCGATTCGTGCATCAAGAATTTTTAATTGAATTGCTTGGGTCATAATTTTTCCTATAAAAGCTCAATGCGCATCATTTTGCAGAGTTGCGGCAATGATTGCAATAATTTGTCCTGCCAACCGTGTTTTATGGGTTAAGGGCAATTCGATTTGCTTGTTTTTTGTAATGACGATCACTTGATTCACATCACTATCAAACCCAAGTCCTTTCCCAACCGAATTGGCCACAATCATATCTAATTTTTTACGTTGTAACTTTTCAGTAGCATAATGCACAACATCCGTAGTTTCAGCAGCAAATCCAACCACAAAAGAAGCCCGAGCTGAATCAGCAACACGACTGAGAATATCGGGGTTTTTTATCAACTTAAGCGTCATTTCGTCATGGTTTTTTTTCTTCATTTTCTCTGACGCAGGTGACTCAACCCGATAATCTGCAACAGCAGCTGTTCCTATAAATATACCATCTGTAGGCATTTCTTGCATTACGGCATCAAGCATCTCTTGTGCGGACTCGACCTGAACTCGTTTGATCCCGGCCGAAGCCTGTAAAGAAGTGGGGCCACTAATTAAAGTAACTTGCGCTCCGGCCATAGCCGCGGCCTCTGCCATAGCGTACCCCATTTTTCCGGAACTATAATTGCTGATATAGCGTACTGGGTCCATAGGCTCTCGAGTAGGTCCAGCGGTGACCAGTACTTTTTTACCCGCCAATAACTGGTGTACATCACTTAAACGGAGTGCACTCATGATGTGTTCTACTTCACTCACACGTCCAAAACCATACTCCCCACACGCTTGCGAACCTTCTTCAGGCCCAACAAAAATGGCTCCTCTTTCCCGCAAAATCGTGCAATTGGCTTGGGTTGCTGGATGAGCCCACATAGTATGATTCATCGCTGGACAAACTATGACAGGGACTTCTGCTACGAGGTACAAAGTAGAAAGTAAATCATCCGCAATACCCTGAGCCATTTTGGCAAGAATATTTGCAGATGCAGGCACAATAACTAAATAATCTGCCCAACGCGCTAGCTCAATGTGTCCCATAGCGCGTTCTGCCTCGGCATCAAATAAATCTGTACGTGCGCTATTGCCTGATAAAGCTTGCATTAACAAAGGGCTAACAAACTGCTGAGCTGATTGGGTCATCACCACCTGTACTTCAGCTCCGGCTCGAGTTAACTCTCGAATTAGGTAGGCTGATTTATACGCAGCTACCCCACCACATACTCCAAGAAGAATTTTTTTGCCAATAAAATCTTGCATGACTGGTCATTTTTGATAAGAATAGCTCCGATCAAAGCATAAACTTCGCAATAAAGGAATAGAAAAATGACGGTTGTCCAATCAACACGGCAGTTGAACTTGCGTGAAAAACTGCTCACCCATGGGGTACAAAGTCTTTCAGATACTGAATTACTCGCTGTCTTTATCAGCTCTGGCAATAGTAAAAAATCCTGTGTGCAACTCGCTTTTGAGCTCCTCAAACACATGGGCGATTTACGAGCGATTCTTAACGCCGATAAACAATGCTTCAAGCAAATATCTGGTTTAGGGGAAGTTCGTTATGCCCAGCTGCAAGCAGTCAAAGAAATATGTCGGCGCAGTGATTTCATTCAATTACAAAAAGATACACCAATCACAAACAGCAGACAAACCTACGCGTATTTAAAAAAACGTTTGCGCGATTATAAATATGAAACTTTTGCCGCTTTGTTTCTCGATAATCAACATCGCATCATTGCCTATGAGGAACTTTTTTCTGGTACCATCAATACGGCAACATGATATAGGCGCGGTTTTTTGGACGAAAAAAGGTAATTTTTAAGAGCTATTCTTCTAAGTAACAGAGGAGAATAGAATGAGCAAAAAAAGAAACTATTACACGGCATCAAAAAAATCAAAGATAGCAGTTGCGGCAATTGAAGGAAAATTGACTCAGGCTCAACTGACCAGCGAATACGGTGTGCATCCTACCCAAATTAAAGCATGGAAGCAAACAGCATTGCAGGCTATTTCAGATGCTTTTTCCAATTCTCATGATAAGGATAAAAAAGAGCAAGCCGAGCTTGTTGGTGCTTTGTATGAGGAAATTGGTCGACTTCAAGCCCAATTATCATGGTTAAAAAAAAAGACTGCCACTGAGCTTGGATGAAAAGCGTAAGCTGATTGATAGCAACGCTGAAATATCAATCCGAGAACAATGCATGCTACTCGGATTGAGTATTTCCAGTTATTATTACAAAGCGTCTCCTATATCAGCAGAGGACGAGCGGCTCATGGCGCTGTTAGACGAGCATTATCTCCAGTATCCATGTGAAGGTAAAGTGAAGCGCGCACAATGGTTGTCCCTTGAAGTTGGCTATCCTGTTGGTAAACGACGCATCAAGAGACTCATGGAGGCTATGGGATTAGAAACCGTCTACCCAAAGCCAAATACAAGCGTTCCCAATAAAGAGCACACCGTGTACCCCTATCTATTACGTGACATCGATATCACTAAGCCTAATCAGGTCTGGGCTGCTGATATTACCTACGTGCGTATGAAGGGAGGCCATGTTTACTTGGTTGCCATCATGGACTGGTATAGTCGGTATGTGCTTCAATGGGCGGTGTCCCCAACATTAGAAGCAGAATTTTGTGTAGAGGCGCTAAAAAACGCGTTATTACAGGGGCGGTGTGATATTTTTAATACCGATCAGGGTGCTCAGTTCACGTCTAATGATTGGATCAATACCTTGAAGGCCCACAAAATCTCTATCAGTATGGATGGGCGCGGCCGATACCTCGATAATATTTTCATAGAACGTTTATGGCGCAGTGTTAAGCAAGAAAAACTCTATCGGTATGATTTCGAAACAATCGAAGAGATAGAGCTGGAATTAGCTGAGTATTTTGAATATTATAACAACCGAAGACTCCATCAGTCTTTTGGATATTTAACACCAGCTCAAGTGTATTTCGGACACCCTAGTACGGTTTCTAAAACATAGTTCGGTGTGTCATGGCTTACCCACAGGGTCCACAGGCCTATCCGAGACGATGAAGGCTCTACTGGCCTATGGACTTGTGGATAAGCCATTCTGTGAGAGCAGGAGTTAATAAACCAATTCGGAATAGCTCTTATTTTTCCTGAATTTTGTTCCAGATTACCAGACCTAGATTAACAATTCATCCAAGACCCATCATAGAACGTGTTCTTCAACTCAATGCAGCAGCACTTATTCTCGCCCACAACCACCCCTCAGGTTTATCCGATCCCAGTCATCAGGATATCGCTGTAACTGAACGCATTCGAGAACTGAAAGATCCCCACGAAATTACCAAACACGGTTAAGCTCCTGTTCTATAATCTCTTGTAAGGTTCTAGGGTCAGGGGCTAAGGAACAGAGCTGATTATGCTCAATCATAAGCTTACCCAGGGTAAAATAAGAGAATATTTTCTTATCTTTGACCGTATTGGCTTGGAAGTATTGTTGTTTATTTTGACTATGTGCAATTACTCCAATAACCCAATAAGTAATTTGCACAATAGCAGCAAGAAGCATTTTTACTCCCCATCTATCTACTGAATGAGTACGCACATAACGTCCTGCTAGTCCGAATTGATGACTTTTAACATCTCTAAACGATTCTTCTATTTGCATTCTTTTAAAATAGAGATTGATAATATCAGTAGGCCCTACATCCAATGGTAAATTAGTAGCCAAAATCCATGGCTCTTTATTAGCTTGACTATAACTTCCATTAGACAGTGTCGAGGTGGTTTTTCCTCGTGATGTCTTTACCTTTCTTCCCTTAGGCTTACGATAGGTTGTAACCACCCTACAAGGTCTTGTATGCTCTTTGGTTAATAGAGCATGCTCATAATGTGTCGTTTTAGATTTAATATCAGGGATTAGTTCTTTAATGAGTTTCCATCCCAGTTCTTCGGATAATTGTACCGATTTAACTCCTCTTACACGACTTAGCCAATACCAGCCCAGCGCTTCTATTTCTTTAAACCATTCTTCATAAAAACCGGCATCCATGATTACGATTACTCGACGATTTTTGGGCAAACAAAGACTCAACTCTTTTAAAAAGTCCTTAGCTCGTCCTTTTGTTTCGGTATCTCTATACACTTCTCGATAAAGAGGAAGACTTCTACCTTTTAACGCTATTTCTGCACTGAGCATTTGAATTTCTCGGTCGTCTTTTAAGCAGCAAATATCTACAATCAAAGGTAAGGTTGTATCTTGCGAGATGTAAGTAAAAACAAAGCTTGATAACCCTTGATAAATGGAAAAAAGTTCATTATGCAGTGCCTTATTGCCTTCCAGCCTATCAACTTTCTTTATCTTATTTTTTAATTTTGCATCTCCAGGCAAGTTCCTCCCTAATTCACTTAATGAAAGGTTTTGGCTATGTCTTAAGCCTGATGCTACATCCATTACTGCATTCAATCGTGATATATGAATTTCAGGACATGATTCTGTAAGCGAATTATAAAGATAGGTTTCTACAGCTAACATTTTAATTTCCATGAGTCTTAATGACGCTCATTTGATCATGAGACGCTCTTTATTTCAACTCATAATTCGTGGGGATAGATCAGTTCGAGAAGCCCTGGAGTTAGTTGACGCGCGTTTACTTGATCATCTCGTCATTGGTGATAATGAAGTCTATTCCATCCTGGCCGAAAGCAAGTCGATATGTCGCGAATAACCCCCCTTAACCGACGCGTTGCGTCGGGTGAGGGTTTCGAAACAAATAACTATCTAAAAAACAAAATTCTCTAATATAATTAAAATATCCTTACACAAAACCATAATATTCCCCATGACCAAATTTATTTTATCGCTCCTTTCTTCTCTTGCTGTCAGTACTGTTTTCGCTGAAACAGATTATTGTCAACTGGCATTAGAAAATTTATATGCAAAAAAAGGGGAGCTCATTTCTGTAATTAAAATTAATACCAATAAAACCTCGCTTTATTCATCAACCATCGAAACAAGTACCGATTGTCAAAATTATACTCCTTTGTTTTCGGTAAAAAATCCTGATGCAATAAAAACTAAAGGAGGTTTATGTGCTGTATTGCCTGCCGATGAAATAAAATCCGGTTTATGCTCCTTGCACGTGACGCTTTGCATCTCAGAGAAAGAGTGTCACGATTTAACGATAAAATTAACCACAGAAAATAATCATTATACAAATGCAGATCCCGCTTATTATGAAATGGACTTTTCCAATAATTGATAAAAACTATCTATTCAGAAACAATACAATCCTGTTCCTGTTTTGGTTCAAAATTGTCCTTGCTTCTAGCAGTTGAATGTTTCTCGAGCATCCAATTCTTTTTGTTTCTCTGCAAACGCTTGAATTTGCTCTTTTGAAAGCGTTACTTGATAGACTTCATCTGTCGCATAATTCGTCTGGAAGAAAATAGCAAACTTCTTATTTTCTCCTATTGGCTTTTCTTGCTCACACGGTATTATTTTTTCAATAAGGTGATATGCTTCGCTCAAAGTCTTACCTTTATTTTGCGAATCAAAGCCTACTTGCACCCCCAGTTCAAGTATCTCCAAACTGGCCAAATATTTTAATGCCCGCTCAAGATCCTCATCTTTAAGCGGATGACATATGTCAGATAACTTCCCTTTAAGCATACTACTTTTTGCTTGCAAATTACTTTCGCCTACAAAAAAATGCTGTTGGTGTATGGATTGAAGGTGTTTAAATAATTGTTCATTATGAGAAGGCTTATGAGTAATATTTCTTTTTATAAAGCTGCCACTGCGTTCACTACTGACTAAATCAGAATAATTTTTTTGAACCATTACGTAATGAATGGTGTCAATATGGGCTAATCTTTTACCTTCATAGGCACGCATCGTATCGACTATCTTACTCATCGTCAGCGGTTCGCTTGGTTGCCACTTGGCATAATAACGTGCTATTTCAGTAGCTATATAGAATGCATCGGCTTTATCTTTTTTTAGCGTTTTTTGATGCTCTGCCAGTGCCTTAATAAAATGCTGATTGTATTGTTCAACCTTTTTTTGTTGTGGACCATCCAATTCTAAATTGAGCCTATAATCGAGTGCATTATAAAGATTCGCCTCTTCTTGAAATTTGGTAAGTACCCTTTCCACCTCTGAGCGGCGTGTTCGTAATTCTTTCCCAGCAGAAACCCATTGATCAATAGATGTATGATGTCCCTAGGTATTATTAAAAACAGCTCCCATAACATTCTGGTTATAATAAGTTTTTGCGATTTGGCCTACTATTGAAAGCTGACAATGCCATTCCTCAGGAATAGGAACAGCGCCCAGCGAATGCGCTTCGGTTACGGATTGATCGCCAGCCACACCACATAAATCAGATAGGCGCATCAAATCAAGGGTTGTATCATGAGTAAATCGATTTCTTTGGAATACTCTAAACTCCCTACCATGAGGATTTTTCTCATCTAAAATAATCTCTTTATGTGGATTTTCTGGGTCTCCGGTAAAGAAAACAAGCTTACCATACCCCAATTTTTTTAACTTATCTTGAAAGTCTGGCTCTTCAAGCAGGGATAATGTCGTCTTGTCTCTCCCATTCTTGCTTGTGACACTCATAAAGTAATTCGCATGTTTCCCTTCTTCATTGCTCGCAGCAAATACAGCCGCAGCTCTTTTATAAGACTTAGGAAAATTGTAATAAGAAAAGGCAAAACTATTTTTTTTAAGAAAGGATGGATCTTCAGCAGACTTACCAAAAACTTGTTTTTTTAAAGGCGGATCGAGTTCGTTAAGGATTTTACTTCGAGCTTCAAGTTTCTTGGCAGGATCAAGATGCGAAAATTTTTTTAAATCGGATTCGATTAAAATTCCAGGAAAACCATCACCTACACCGACATTTCCACTCAAACAAATTATTGGTGGTTTATATTCTGTCTGCTTATAAAGGCCATATTCTCCAATAAAAATTTTGAGGCACTCGTTATTTTTGTAATAGTGTTCCAAGGAGTTATCAAAAATTGCGGTTTCTACTGCAAGTTTTGCGCTTTGACATACCTTTTCTACTTCATGCGAATCAGACGAGTCAACCATGTGAATTTGGTGATATTGATCAGGGAGCTTCGGTTCAATCTCGTGTACTTTATGAATCGAAGCTTTTTTACCCACAACGTAAATTGGGGCATCAGGGTACTTATTCATGAGAAATTTAGCAATTTTCATTGCCAGAGAAACATCACCATAGCCTTCCTGATCAATCATATGCAAAACTATAGGGCCTTTAAAATCAGATTTAAAAATATCCTCGGTCCGGATCATGATCTACTACCAAAAACAACGCTATATGGTTAATATTAGACCATTGATTGAGTTATATAGGCTGAGGAATACTTTTTATTGACATTGAAACATCAAAATCTTTTATGAATGAGGAAGAAAGACTAGAAGAAGCCGAGCAACACTAGGCTCTGGCGAAATCAAAAGAAATAATTTTAGCAATCTCCGGTTGTTTTAGCGCCAAAGCTACTAACCGGTCAATACCTAAAGCCACGCCGCTGCATGAAGGCAATCCATGTTTTAAAGCCTGCAAAAGATAGTGATCTGCAGCTACGGAGGGAAGACCTTTTTCACTTCTTAGCTTTTGGTCTTGAACAAAGCGTTTTGCCTGGGCATCAGCATCAGTCAACTCATGAAAGCCATTCGCTAATTCCACTCCTTGGTAATAGACCTCAAAACGTTCTGCGACTCCATCATTAATTTTTGCTAAAGCAGCTTGTGATGCTGGAAAATTATACACAGCAACTGGCGCATTTTCTTCTGCTAAACAAGGCTCTACAACATGACTCATCAGTAAAAACAGATATTGATCTCTATCCTCTTCCTGAGAAGGTAATACATTATCCAAATCAAAGCGCGCCAGTGTTTTACGAAGTTGTGGGATTGTTGCAGTGAATGGGTCCACATCACACGCTTCCAGAAAAGCGTGTTGATAGGTTTTTCTGATCATGGATTTAGAATGCATCACCATTTGCAGAAACAGATCCATTTCATCCATCAATGCATGATGATCAATACCTAGTTGGTACCATTCTAACAAAGTAAATTCTGGATTATGCCAGCGCCCTAATTCATCGTCGCGAAATACCCGCGCTATTTGAAAAATAGAACCACTTCCTGCGGCAAGCAAACGTTTCATATGATATTCAGGGGAAGTTTGTAAGCAATAGGTTTCATCACGAAACGTTGCTTTGATATTACTGAGATAGACATCCGTTGTGCCATAACGGGCCATAATTGGCGTTTCAACTTCCAAATAACCGCGTTCAGTAAAGAAATGCCGTATTTTTCTTAATAGTTGTGCACGTTGGCGCAAATACTCAATCGATGCTGAAGGTTGCCACATTTAATAAAAAATTCCCAATTCAAGACGTGCAGCTTCAGTCATTCTCTCCTGAGACCAAGGCGGCTCCCAGACTAACTCCACAGTACAATCACGAACCCCTTCAACTTTATTGACTGCTTGTTCTACTGTTCCCGGAAAAGTTTGAGCAACAGGACAACCAGGAGTAGTTAAAGTCATTTGAATGGTAACATGGGCTTCATCATCAATGGATATATCATAAATTAAACCCAAATCATAAATATTAACAGGAATTTCAGGGTCATAAATTTCCCTAAGCGCATTAGTAATGGCCTCTTTCAGCAATTCTGAATCTTGTTTTTTCTTAAAACCAAACATAAAGTACCCGCTTATATTTTGGATAACCCAAGGCCAGTTTCCATTTTGCTAGTTCCCACATCACCTCGAGCGCAGCGAGGGATGATGTGACAGAAACCAACCCTATTCCGTTTTCACTACATTACTGTCTTTATTCAATGCCGCTTCTAATGTATGCCAAGCCAACGTAGCGCATTTTACTCGGGCTGGATAAGCCTTCACTCCCGCTAGAACCATTAACTTGTCCATATGAAGTAACTGTCCCTCTTCGTTTTGTGTCAACATATGATGAAAACGATGAAACAGTTCATGCGCCTCTTCTATAGTTTTTCCTTTTAAAGAATCGGTCATTAAGGAAGCCGAGGCTTGGGATATGGCGCAACCACATCCTAAGAAACTTAACTCAGTGATCAAATCTTCTTCGATTTTGGCATAAACAGTTAATTTATCACCGCATAAAGGATTAAAACCATTCGCTTGCACCGTTGCATCTTTCATTTCATAATGATGACGTGGATTGCGATTGTGATCGATAATGATTTCCTGATAAAGCTCACGCAGTTCAGCACTCATGCAAATACCTCTTTAACTCGATGCAATACTTTGATGCATCGATCAATTTCCTCTCTAGTGTTATAAAAGGACAAGGAAATTCGTGACGTGGCAGCAACATTGTAAAAATCCATTAATGGCATAGCACAATGATGACCGCTGCGTACTGCAATTCCTTCACTATCTAAAATAGTACCTACATCATGAGCATGGATTGTTCCATGCACAAAAGAAACAACCGGTACTTTTTGCTGAGCAGTTCCAATTATATTAAATCCGCCCACAGACCGAACCCCAGCAGTTGCATAGTCTAATAACTGTGTCTCATAAGCGATAATTGCTTCCATATCCAAAGATTCTAAATAATCAATAGCGGTGCCTAACCCAATCACACCCGCAATATTCGGCGTGCCTGCTTCAAATTTATGCGGAATAGGCGCATATTCTGTTGCATCAAAGGTCACGTAATTAATCATCTCGCCACCTCCCTGATAAGGAGACATGGCATTCAAAAGCTCTTCTTTACCCCATAAAACACCAATACCCGTAGGACCATATAATTTATGCCCTGAGAATGCATAAAAATCACATCCCAAATCTTGCACATCTACAGGCAAATGAGGAATAGCTTGCGCGCCGTCTAGTAATACTTCAGCACCATACTCATGGGCCATCTTAATCATTTCTTTTACTGGATTAACAGTACCCAAGGCATTGGAAGCATGAGCAATCGCAACAAACTTGGTATTTTTATTTAATTTTTTGGCAAACTCTTCTAATAAAACTTCACCATCCAGTGAAATAGGCGCAACTTGCAGTTTTGCCCCTGTTTTTTTGCACACCATCTGCCAAGGAACAATATTGGAATGATGTTCCATATGGGTAATTAAAATTTCTTCATCCGGTAGAATACGCGGTGCAACCAAACTTTGCGCAACCAAGTTAATTGCTTCAGTAGTACCGCGAACAAAGATACATTCATTTGGGGAGTTGGCATTGATAAAGCGCTTTACTTTGGAACGAGCTGCCTCATAGTGCTCTGTGGCTCTGACACTTAAAGTATGAACACCGCGATGGATATTCGAATTATCCTGCTCGTAATAACGAGAAATAGCCTCAATCACTGCTTTAGGCTTTTGGGTCGTTGCCGCATTATCAAAATAAACTAAATCAAAATCATTTACTTTTTGCTTGAGTACAGGGAAATCGTTGCGAATTGCATGAATATCCAAAGCGTCCATTGAGCTTACCCCAACTGTTGTGTTAATAAATGCCCCATGTAGTCCGCCAATTGACGATGGGGAATAAGCCGCAAATTATCACTGGCAAACGCATGGATTAAATAGTGTGATGCTTCAAGTCGATCAATTCCGCGGGTTGCCAAATAAAATAATGCTTCCTCATCCAATTGTCCAACCGTTGCCCCATGAGAACACAATACATCATCAGCAAAAATTTCCAATTGCGGTTTGGTATCCACTTCTGCATTGGCTGAAAGTAAAAGATTTTTATTTTGCTGTTTGGCATCCGTATGCTGTGCTTCTTGAGCAACAATTACTTTACCATTAAATACCGCACGCGAACGCCCCATGAGAATCCCTTTATAATCCTGTTCACTACTGCAACAAGGCACCAAATGCTGCACTGTTGTATGATGATCCACATGTTGCCCTTCTGCAGGAGCATATATTCCGTTCATTAAAGAATGTGCTTTTTCTTCTTGCAAATACAAACTAATATCGGAGCGTACCCATTGGCCGCCAAGGCTTAGAGAATGATTCGCAAACTCACTGCCTGCTAATTGTTTCACGGATAAATGACCAAAGTGAAAAGCAGATTTACTCTCTCTTTGAATGGTGCAATGGGTTAGTTTTGCACCAGCCCCTACAACAACCTCAGTGACCTTATTGGTCAAATAGCAACAATCTGCCAAACCTTGATAATCTTCAATAATCGTAGCCTGGCTGTTTGCCTCAGCAATAATCAAATGTCGCAGATATACCGCTTGATTCATACGATTTTGTATATGCGTTAAAGCAATCGGCTCGTCAATAACGACTCCTGCGGGAATGTAAATCACCACCCCACAATGAATCATGGCGGTATTTAAAAAATGAAAACCATGTTCTTGTTTTAAAATCGTGCCCAAATAAGGCTTCAACAGCTCCGGATGCTTGGTTAACGCTACGGTTAAAGGAAGTACCAATACTCCTTTCGGTAACGCTTGCGCAAGCTGCTGTTCCCCAGAAATAAGCCCATTAAGGACCAATAAATTCTGCTTTATTGGTAAATCAGAAGACATTGCTTCATTGTATGCGTTATCCCCTGAATCTTGAGAAGGCTCAGCAGCATCAGAACGCATAAAGGGTTGATTTAACAAGGCATCAACAGACGTATATTTCCAATTTTCATCATGGCGCGTTGGAAAGCCCTGCTGACTCAAATCATTTAATGCTTTGGTTTGCAATTGGGCAAGCCAAGGCAAAGTAGAAAAACTGGCCTTTGCCCGTTGTTGGTAAAAATCCAAGATCTCGCTCATCACTCCACCGTTTCCTCAAGCCAACTGTACCCTTTTTTCTCTAATTCAAGTGCTAATGTTTTATCACCGGACATAATAATACGGCCATTGACCAACACATGAATAAAATCTGGCTCAATATAGTCCAGCAAGCGCTGATAATGCGTTACTAAAATAATAGAGCGCTCTGGTGAACGCATTGCATTAACACCATGGGAAATAATCCGTAATGCATCGATATCCAACCCTGAATCGGTCTCATCAAGAATCGCAAGCTTTGGCTCTAAGGCAGCCATCTGTAAAATTTCATTGCGCTTTTTTTCGCCACCAGAAAATCCTTCATTAATACTGCGGTATAAAAAACTTTCATCCATTTCCAATAACTGACATTTCTCTCGAATGAAGGTCAGAAACTCAATAGCATCTAATGGGTTTTTTCCCTGGCCTTTACGTACTGCATTAACGGAGGCCTTGAGAAAATTGACGTTTGTCACACCAGGTATTTCTACAGGGTACTGAAAAGATAGAAATATACCGGCACGCGCTCTTTCCTCGGGAGATAAAGGAGCTAAATCCTGGCCTAGATAGCTTATTTCTCCACCAGTCATATGATACGAAGGATGGCCAGCTAATACCTTAGACAGAGTACTTTTTCCTGAACCATTCGGTCCCATAATGGCATGAACTTCACCCGCGTTTACCTGAAGATTAATGCCTTTTAAAATAGCTTGACCATTTATTTCAACACTTAAGTCTTTAATTTCTAACATATTAACCTACTGCCCCTTCTAAACTCAGACCTAGCAATTTCGTTGCTTCCACCGCAAATTCCATAGGTAATTCTTTTAATACCTGTTTACAAAAACCATTTACAATCATTGAAACAGCATCTTCGGTGTCGATTCCACGTTGCTGACAATAAAATAACTGTTCTTCACTGATCTTCGAAGTCGTTGCCTCATGCTCTACTTGTGCTGTAGGGTTTTTGACCTCTATATAAGGAAAAGTATGTGCGGAACATTCAGAACCCATAAGCATGGAATCACATTGAGTATAATTGCGCGCATTGGTCGCCGTCGGTGCAATACGAACCAACCCACGATACGCATTATGTGCACGCCCTGCACTGATTCCTTTGGAAATAATGGTTGAACGCGTGTTTTTACCAATATGAATCATTTTAGTACCGGTATCTGCTTGTTGATAGTTATTGGTTAACGCAACTGAATAAAATTCACCAACAGAATCATCACCTTGTAAAATCACGCTTGGATATTTCCAGGTAATTGCTGAACCGGTTTCTATTTGTGTCCAGGAAATTTTAGAGCGTTTACCACGACATGCCCCACGCTTGGTCACAAAATTATAAATACCGCCTTTCCCTTCCTTATCACCAGGATACCAATTTTGTACGGTGGAATATTTAATTTGCGCACCATCCAACGCAACCAATTCAACCACCGCTGCATGCAATTGATTTTCATCGCGCATCGGTGCAGTACACCCTTCAAGGTAAGAAACGTAACTGTCTGCATCCGCAATAATCAAAGTACGTTCAAATTGTCCAGTAGAAGCTGCGTTAATGCGAAAATAAGTTGAGAGCTCCATAGGACAACGCACCCCTTTGGGTACATAAACAAAAGAACCATCACTAAAAACAGCTGAATTCAAAGCGGCATAAAAATTATCACGATAAGGCACGACCGAACCCAAATATTGCATCAGCAACTCAGGATACTTATGGACTGCTTCAGAAATAGGGCAAAAAATGACGCCTTTTTCAGCGAGTTTGGCTTTAAATGTAGTGGCTACGGAAACGCTATCAAACACGGCATCTACCGCAACGCCGGCCAGCATTTCCTGTTCTCTTAAAGGAATCCCTAATTTCTCATAGGTCCTTAGCAATTCGGGATCCACCTCATCCAAACTTTTGGGTGCATCTTTTTTCTGTTTGGGTGCTGAATAATAAGAAATAGCCTGGTAATCCACAGGGGGATAATGCACGCTAGACCATTGAGGAGGCGACATAGTTAACCAATGCCTGTAGGCTTTTAAACGCCACTCCAGCAAAAACTCTGGCTCACCTTTAATTGCAGATAAACGACGAATAACCTCTTCATCCAGTCCAGGCTCAAAAGTATCTACTTCAATGTCGGTTGTAAACCCATGTTGATATTCTCTATCGAGCAGAGAATTAATTTGCTCACTGCTTTTAGCCACGATTAACTCCACTTGCCAATTGCCGAACTCGTTCCACGTCATGTGCTTGTAACGTTGGTTTAGCCAGAGTGGCTAAACTGACACTATCCAAAGCTGTTTCAATTGCTTGGCTAATCAATCGCCAATTACCCTGAATAGTACAAACACCTTGTAATGAACAATCATTAGGTTGCAAACTACACTCTGTGAAACCACGATGTTCTTCCAATGCAAAAATTATTTGCGACACTGAAATCTCAGTTGCAGGTCGTCGCAAGCGATATCCTCCAGCCACTCCACGCACCGAAGTTAACAAACCTGCACTCGTCAAACGTTTTAAAATTTTACTTACCGTTGGTACAGTCAGATGAGTATGTAGTGCAATATCACGAGCATTACATAGTTCTTGCGCGTGTCTGGCGAGATAAACCATCACAACTGTTCCATAATCGGCCAATTTGCTGATGCGCAGCATAACACCTCAAACTCGAATAATCTAGTACTGAATAAGTCTTAATTAGAGACAAACTCCGTCTTCATCATTTTTTATCTATATTATAAATATAGTACCAAAATAGTTCTATATTTGGCAAACGTAAATAGTACCTTATTGTTAAGGAATGACGCAATACGCCCTGGAAATATATTCAACATTAAGTGGGCGACCAGCAAATTATGCTTAATGTAATTAGGGGAACTGTACTTAAATGGCAGAATCTCCGAATTCTCATTGTCCAGATGGCTGCCCTCAGTTTCATTTGCGCCTTGAGCCATAGACATATTCGAAATAAATTCTCGATTTGGGCTATACTTTTCGTATCTCGAGTCAAAAAGAAAGCTTCATTTATAATGCATTACTATAAATTAGATATGGTGAAGGATCTTGATAGCGCAATAAGTGCGCTCCGTTCACAGCTCGATGCGTTACTCACGCAAGTAAAAGAATCTGATGCACACCTGTCACAATATTTTGACGTAGCCAAAATAACTGCGGCGCTCAGTTCAACCGCAGATAAAACCTTTGGACTACCGACATTAACCGCGCTTGAAATGCTTGCTGCCGATTTAATACAAGTCAAAGAAATTGCTGATTTAAGCCCAAAAAAAACAGAACAAATAGCTGAGGTGATGAAAGCAACTCCATCCCTAATGTATGCCGTACATTTTTTGAGTGAGTTATCTGAAGCCATTAGGGAAACAGAGCGCCTACTTAATATAGAACTTGTAGTTAATTCAACTAAAGAAAATGATCCGGAAACAATTTCGGTATTTAACGATCAGAGCATTAGCTATTCATTAACAAATCATTCATTCGAGCGATTTAGTGAATTTCAAGCTACGGATCCGAAAGAGCAGCAATCAGAGAACATATCATGGAAAAGTGATCTGGCTCAGTTCGAAGGCGATCCCGAACGGCACTCAAGATTAATTTCCAAACAGATTACAAATTGTCATTGTGTGATTATGCTCGATAAGACCACACAAAAGGTATGGATGATGCATGTATTGCCTAGAAGTCAGTTTTATATCAAGCCTATCTATGTTGATTTGCTCCATGAACAGAGCGGACTTAATGATAAGACCGATATGGAGGTACTTTTTTTCTCTCGTTATTATGACCAACATCACTGTGACATCCATAAATTTACGGCAACATTGCCTAAGGAAGCAAAAAGAAACATTCTCTTAACTGAATCCCCAGCGTCCACTTCTAAAGGAGCGTACTTTGTATTGTTTGATCCTCAGCGTAATAAAATTATCATGGCCACTCATTCTTTGTCAGAATGCCGCGTCTATGAGGATGTTTTTCCGGGCATTGAACCTTCTCCAATAAAAAAGCCATTGTTCGATTTGCAACCTGCATTAACGATTGCCCAACAAGAGATGAATGAATTAAAAAACAAAGGGATAATGATTAAAGATTTATCACCCGGTAGCACGATTCCCCCCGAACATTTCCAGAACCACCCAGATATCAGGCAAACGGTTAAAGAATTAATTGAGCGATTAAGAAGGGAAAATAAGAGTGGTGATCCCAAGGCTGCTCAAGCTTTTTTTCAAAAATGTGATTTCCTAATCCCTTGCTCCATCAAAGAAGTGGAGCATCTCATCAACAAGAAAAAGCTACTTACTTCAGGCCAAAAAGAAAATTCAAAACCCTATGACATAGAAAAAATAATTTTTGATATCTCGCTGGAAAAAGAGCTTGGCACAGTTGATGCAGTTAAAGACATTAGACATATTTCCGGTCTTCTGCATGTACCTAATAAACCCTTGTTTATTTCTTCATTGAGCCAATACTCCCAGGCGTTTAAGGAGTGCGGCATCATTTTAAAGCTGAATCAGGAGATTCAAGAACGGTCAACCTGGCTCGCATTTGAGACCAATGGTATTTGGAGTGAGACAGACACCCATCGTCCAGGTTATTTTTATCCTTTTGATACATGCCCCACATCAGAATCTTTAAAACAATCATCAAGTATTAACATTCAGGTATTTGGTGGTGTGGGTATTCAGGATATTTCTGAAATATGGGTACCAAAAACGATTGATAAAACGTTATTAGCTGAACTTAAAACCCTGCAACTACCTATTTATCAATATCCTTTACAAAAAAAATCAAACGATGATTCGTTCTTCAAAGAGGCATCCTTTGTCCCTGATTTCAAAAAAAGGCAATTGGTTTATGAATCTACCCCATCGAGCAAGCCGAATGATGGAATGTGCTCTATCTCCTAATAATCAATAAGGGTCAGTAAAGAAGTCTCCTTTCTTTGAAAACCACCACTCGAAACCGCCATTTTTGCACAAAACAAGGAAATTAAGATTTACTTTTGATCATACCAACCATAAAATACACGGCCCTTATTAAAAGCAAAACAAGGAGTTAATTATGGATTACGGTAGTCTATTCAATTTAGGTACAGGTTACAGTTTGTTTTCAAGTGGCTATAACTTTCTGACACATAGAAGAACATCACAAATCGTAAACACGCTCTCTTTTATAGGTGCAGCCTATAGTCTTTTGGCAAATTACAACAAATTCAATGAAGTAGTGGGAACATATGCCTTAGATGCCCTAGTTCATGGGTTAAACCTGCTTTTGATGGATTCACAAAATCCTAATGTCATTAAAGCATTACAATATTTAAACGATGCTCAAATTGCCACTAACTTTGGAGCCATTAGTGGTATTTTTAGCAAAGGCGCTCTTTCTAGCGATTTAGTACTTAAAGGACAATTAGCAGGAGATGCATTCACTCATCTTGTTAACCATCTAGCATTATTAAAAAATGATGCTGAAGCTGGAAATGATGAGAGTAAAGCACATAAACTTTAATAGTAGCCAGCGGTAACCGTTTGGGTATTCAAAAGATGAGGCTGCATTCATGATGTGGCCTTATGCCATTTGAGAAATGATAAAAATCCTTCGCTTAAAGACAATGACCTCCAGACTCCAACTGCATTAAACCAAAATCCCAGATCATAAAGCTTGACTCACTTGAACTATGCGCGTTATATAACGTATCATCTTCTTTTTAATTTGAGTGTTGCACTACGATTTCATGCTTGAATCAAGACCTATTAGGAGCAAGACCATGACAGTTGCGCATTATCCAGCCTCACTGGTCAGCAGTCAGCTTGTTAATTCGGGATCCATGCTTGTCCCGCAAGGTTACTATCGTTCAAAATTATTTATTGCTCCTTTTTCTACTAATGCTTTAGTTGCAGCAGCAGGTCCTTTACTATCCCTATTGGAACGACTATGTCTTAGTCCATCGCTTCCCCCTATTGAAAATATTAGAGACAACATTGAGCATGAATTACTGGCCTTTCAAAGCAAGATGGATGCCTCCAAATACCCAGCAGACTTTGCTGCTATTGCCTATTATTTAATGTCCGCTACCATAGACGAAATAATTGGTAAAAATTACATGCGCGTCTATCAGATTACTGCTGAATTCAAAGCGTTTACCCCACTGACGGCGGATGAAGCGCTGCCACAACATCGTTTTTTTGAAATTCTTAACTACATTAAAGAGCGACCGAATCAATACCTTGATCTTATTGAATTGGTTTATTTTTTCCTGATTGTTGGTTTTGAAGGCCATTACCATCTCAAGCCAGATGGACGACAGAGTTTAGATAATTACATTGAAGATCTTTATCAAATAATTCAACAAAATCGGTTTAATCAACCACGCCGCTTATTTAATGAAAACCCTATACCCAAAATAGTTAAAAAAAATTATAAAGCTGCCATAATAACGTTGATTTCTGCCGTTGCTGTGGTTGCACTTGCTTTTTTCACCAGCCAATATTTATTGGAAAATAAAGCAAAAACCGTTTTATTTGGACATACCCAACTTGCTCTTCTGGACAGCTAATGGACAATTCGTTACACGCACTATGTGATGCTATAAAAAAAATACTTTCACAATTAAAGCCACAAAGCAATCCACTATCTTTTATAGTGATTACCGGTAAAAATGCTCAAGGAAAATCGGCCATATTAAAGCAAAGTAATATGGAAGAAATACCTGTTTTTAGCGAACAACATGCTAAAATTTATTTCAATCAGAAAGGAATCATCATTGAGCTGGGTGAAAATTGGCTGAATAACAGCAAGACCTTATTACAAGCCACGCTAAAGCAATTAAATCGATGCAACTCGCATCTAAAAATTACTGGTCTTGTTTTATGCATTGATGTCAATGAACTACTTATTGCTGATCCGGGACAATTTGCAGAACACAAAAAAGCACATGTGCAATTGTTGGAGCGGTTTGGGGCAAATCTAAATTACTCGGTCAATCTTGCACTCATCTTTACCAAAATGGATACCCTTGCAGGTTTTACCGAATTTTATCAAGCCGATCACGCAACTGATTTATCGAAACCTCTAGGATTTTCGCTTGATTGTAGAAATGAACTTAAGAAAAAAATAGAAGCTTATTCATTACAATTCAATCAGCTTACAGAACAAATTGGTCAACAAGTAATTAATAAAATGCATCCTGCACGTTCAACAATGAGACGCAGTTTAATCCGGGAGTTTCCATTACAGGTTGCAAGTTTGCGAGCCCCTATCCAGGCACTCATCCAAGGAATTTCACCGAAGCTCTTTAATTTGCACTCCATTTACTTTACTAGTGCCGAGCAAGGTGGTGTAAGTATTGATCGGTTAAATAAGAAAATTCAGCATGAATATGCATTGGTAGTACAAGATACATTCCCGCAAGCTACAAACTTCAGGGCTTATTTTGTTGAGGGCGCATTAAAAACCATTCAAGAGCATTGTAGTCAAGTACCACAAGTAAGAAAATTTTCACAAAAGCCCATTATTGCAGCGACTGCAAGTATCGCCGGGATCAGTTTACTCCTCTTAAGTTACAACCACTACAAAACAGCTCATCTATTGGATGAAGCAAGTAAAGAATTACTGGCTTACGATGTACTCAATAGTCAAGAAAATAAAGAAAAACAGGCTCTTTATCATTTGTCTAATGCTGCAAAAACGATGAGTCATATTTCAAGTAACTCCTTGTCGCTACCCACAGTACATCAATTAAAAACAAATTTACACCAAAATGCTGAAAATCGTCTCCATGGTGAATTTTTACCCTCTTTAACTCATGAGTTAGAAGAGGTAATCAACAATCCAGGTAATACGCCGATTGTTCGCTATAATGCGCTGAAAATTTACTTGATGCTTAGCCAACCAGAACATTTCTCAGCGATGCAAGTACATGATTGGTTTGCTAACCGATGGAACAAACAACCTGAAAGTGCTCTCAAGAAACAAATGGCGCTGCTCAAACTTCTATTAAGCAAACCACCAAAAAATATAACTGTGAAACAACAGGTAATTACTGATGCGAGAAATTATTTAAATGCATTGCCCTCCAGTTATCTTTATTATTCCATCGCTAAAGAGTTTTTCCCTACTGCAAAACAGAAAATTGCAATTAACGGTTTTGTATTGGCAACCAGCGAACTGCCGGTTTACTTTACCCGTTCTGGTTTTAATGAAGTGATGCAAAAAATTCCTGATATTAGCCATAATTTACAAAAAGAAAATTGGGTACTTGCGCGCAATGATACGGTCCAATTACAGGAAATGATCACTCAAGCCTATTGTTTTGATTATGTCACCTGGTGGCAAACATTCATGCGTAAGTCACAGCCTTTACATTACCAAGATTATCAAGCAGGGCGACAGGTAGTTAAAAGCTTAGAACAATCTCATGCACTGAGTAAAATGATTGGCTTAATTCAACAAGAAACTAAAGCCGATCTAACTGATAATTCATCACCTTTTAATCATTCCATTGCCAATCAGTTTACTGATTTGAACTTAATGAGCCATTCCAGCACTAAAGAACTAGGCTTAAAGATCGTTGATTTAGAGCGATTTATCTCCACGTTATCCATGATAAATGATGGCGGCAAAACGGCCTTTAATATTATTAGAACACGTTTTGCCAGTGATAGTGCCTCCGATCCAGTAAGCCTGCTTTACAATCAAGCCCGGCAATTACCGGAGCCTTTAAGTACCTGGACCAAGCAATTAGCAAGTGATACCTGGGGCATTTTAATAAAAGACAGTCGTCAGTATATCAATCAACAATGGCAACAAACGGTTTTTAGAGAATTCCAAATGACTATTGCCAGACGCTATCCTTTTGATGCGTCGCAGAAAGAAGAAATAGCAATAAATGATTTTAATCATTTCTTCTCTACTCATGGCGCATTAAACACATTTACTGAAAGTTTCGTGAAACCTTTCTTGGACGTTTCCAGTGCGGAGTGGAAACCTAAAGCGGTCAATGATTCGGTACTACCCATAGCGTCAGAAACATTAGATGCGCTCATCCGAGCCAATATTATTACCAATATGTTCTTCCCTGATCATGGTGAAGAAAGCAAAATTGATTTTAGTTTGCAAAAAATCAGTCTTGATCCTGTAGTTGCTAATCTAGAACTTGAGATTGGCGGAACCAAATTAACTGATAATCAAGGCAGTGATTCAGTAATTCGTTTTTCCTGGCCACAACCCAATGCAAAGCTTGCGCTGGACTCCATTGAAGGCAATCATTATGAACTGGCAGAACAAGGAACATGGGCCTTATTTAAACTACTCGAGAAAGTAAATGTTTTGGTTGATGAGCAAGACAGTTCCAGCTTGCAAATTCTCTTTGAAATTAACAGTAATTCAGGACGTTACTTATTAAAAACAAACAATCAAGTTAATCCCTTCACACCAGGAATTTTAAATGGATTTACCTTGCGTGACTCGATAGTATAGTTCTGAACCACTAGACCTCTTTCCAAACCCGCTGTGAAAGGGAAACGCGAAAAGACAAGAGCGGACAGCCGCGAGTACATGAGGAGAAAAGCACTTATTTAAGAAACTATCCACCCCCTTTGCAGAATTAGGGAAGGGCCTACTTTTCTAATCTCATTGACGCCGGTTGTTGTTGACCATTTTTAAAAGCGATTGCATCGTTAATCAGTATCTTGGTACTGGAGGCTTGAAGAGATTTATCCCATTTTGGATAGATCCTCATGTATTCTTCTAAAATATTAAACCCTATATTGTCATACAGATAATTCCTGGTCGCATTTAATACGGATAGTTGATCGGAATACGGTTGAAACCTTGGGCGTTTTTCCTTTTGCTGCTTGCAATAGGTTATTTCATCTTCAATACGATTCACTAAACTCTGAAATTGTGACTCAACGGTATTTTTTGGTGGTGCTTTTGAAGAGGCAAAGAGCCCAATACCACCCATAACTTCTTTTTGATGCTCAGACATCATTATCTCCCTATAATTCAGATACAGTAGGCAATTCAATTCATTATTGCATCATGTCCATCCTACGTGACTGAGGCCAAATTTTTAAACTCCATTCAACTTTTTATGTTAATTATAGTTAAAATTTTAACAACAAAGAGGCAGATTCCTTGGATTTCATATATACTCTTTATCTCAATTGGAAAAAAGAAAGGTCTATTTTATGCGTACGTTTATCTCCTATTTGCTTATTGCCTTATTCAGTTTTGGCCTGCTGGTTAACGAAGCCTCTGCTAAGCGTTTTGGCTCAGGTAGAAGCTTTGGCATACAGCGTTCACAAAACGCCATGTTTTCTCAAAATAAAGTACAGAAATCCAGTGTTATGGGACAAAGCACCAAAAATCCAAGCAGATGGGGTGGTTTACTCAGTGGTTTATTAATTGGCGGCTTACTGACCAGCTTATTTATGGGACATGGTCTTACCAGTGGGATCTTGTCATGGATCATTGTAGGTGCGATTATTTTCTTCATTGTCGGTTTTTTCCGCAAAAGAATGCAGCCTGGCTTTCAGTCAGGACAAAGCCAAACCAACTCCTTTAACCAAAATCCTTTTAGTAATTTTACCCAATCTTTCAATAGCAGCAATGCAGGGGGTTATGGCGATAATGGCGTTGCTGAGTATCCTGCAGGTTTTGTACCTGAGGCCTTTTTACGTGAAGCAAAGGTGACATTTAATCGATTACAAGCAGCTTACGATCAAAAGAATCTTCAAGATATGAGTGATTTCACCGCACCCGAGGTATTTGCAGAAATTAAAATGCAATTGGATGAGCGGGGAGATGCGCCTAATAAAACAGAAGTCATCCGTTTAGACGCTGAATTACTTGATGTTTCAAGACAATCTAATTCTCTAATCGCAAGTGTTCGCTTTACTGGCACTGTTAAAGAAAATGATGAACCAAGCCAGCTTGATGAAATTTGGCACTTTCGTCAATTCCCTAACAATCCTCAATGGGTTGTGGGTGGGATTCAACAAGACGTATTTCAACCCTAATAGAAGAATGAACCTGGGCATCTACGAAACCCAGGTTACATCCCTCTTCATCCTAGGATCATTTCCATAGGTTAAGAAAACCTCCATTCTCCCCTGAGCCCGTCATCCCAAGTGCAACGAAATACCACTTTCCTCGAGCACTTTATCAAACGAGAAGTTCACTCGCTAAGCCAGGATGACAGGGACAAAGGAGAAGAGGTCTCTCAGGGCGGCTGGCGCATTGATTACAGCGAGTAAACCCAAACCTCTGTCCCCTCTCCACAGTTGGAGCGAATTTTAACTGAATAGCAAATACAGACCAGGAATTTCAATAGGCTCAGAACACTAATTCACAATAAGTGTTTCATCAAAAACAACTACTTGATTCCGACCCTTTTCCTTGGCTTTATATAAAGCCTTATCTGCCTGGATTACAATGCTGTTGATATCATGATTGCCATTAAAATATGAAATGCCAACACTAATCGTCACATGAACTTTTTGCTCATTCACAGTAAAATAATTTCTGGAAAATTGAAGCCGTAAATCATTACAAATTTTTAGACTGCTTTCCAAATCAGCACCGGGCAAAATGATTGCAAACTCCTCCCCGCCATATCGTCCAATAATGTCTCGATTACGTAAACTAACCATAAATAATGAGGCCAGCTTTTTAATTACCAGATCACCAAAAGGATGACCATAGGTATCATTAATCAATTTAAAATGATCAATATCGATCATGATAAAAGACAAAGGTGAGTTCTGTTGTTTCGCTCTAGCCACTTCAATATTTAAACGATTTAAAATACTCGAATGGTTTAATAAACCCGTCAGACTATCTGTAGTCATGTAATAATTTAAAATACTTGCACGGTTGGATCGTGAGCGTACCGCTGAAACCAAATCCTGTGGTGAAACAGGTTTGGTAAGAAAATCATCTCCGCCCAAACTAATCGCTGCTAATTTTTTATTTTTGTCATCCTCTGTAGAGAGGAAAACAATAGGCATTTTAGTATATCTTCTATCCTTACGCAGTAACGCAGCAAGCTCCAAACCCGAACATTCTGGCATATAAATATCCATCAACAATAGATCGGGCTGAAAAGTTTCAAGCTCTTTTAATAAATTTAATGGATTGGTGATGGCGCGAGTAATCATATCGGCTTGTTTTAAAATCAGTGAATAATATTCAGCAAGTGACTTAGAGTCATCCAGAATTAAAATGCGGTATGCTTCATTAACGGTTGAACTGCAATTTATGTTTAATTCTTGTACTAAATACGTTACATCGAGGGGCTTTTGAAAATAAGCCACGCAACCGGCACGTATTGCGGTAAGTCGCGGTGCTAACTCAGCATTGGGCACGATACAAAATAATTGAATGGGTGTTTTCTGCTTTTTTTGTATCGCAATCAGTTTATCCAGAGCAGATTTTTTCAAATAATTGGTATCAACAATTAGTGCAATAGGTTGTTTTTCTTGAACTGAACTTAATAAAGACCCTATATCATCGATAGGGTGTGCATGATAGCCAGCGTATTTAAGATTTTCACTCAGTTCATGAACTAAATCAGTTTCCTGTTCTAAGATGTACACTAATTTATTGTCGGTAAGTTCCGTTACGTCCGTAAAAATGAGTGGTCTTTTAGGAGCCTCTCTAGCTAATACACTTTTTAATTGGGCAAAAAAAGAATTAATTAGTTCCTGATCCTCATGAGTTAATAGTCCATTCACTAAAATTTCCTTTAATAATATTTCCATCTGGCGCGCTGTCTTACTTAATTCCATATAACCATAGGTTCCCGCTGAGCCGCACAAACTGTGGACATCGCGATGAAAGGTTTGAAAGCCTGCTAAATCCCATTTTTTGAGTAGCTCATGCCATTGGATCTCTATATTATGAATTTTTTCTGGTAAATTCTTGCCATAGAGAACAAAAAGGTCATGTAATTTTTTCTGTATTTTTTCATCCATTATATTTCAACCATGCATTTTTTATTGACGTCGCAAGGGTCAAAGGATCAAAAGGTTTTTTAATGACATCTATTGCTCCGATCGACTTATAATCTTCTATCTCATTATTTTGTATTTTAGCCGTCATAAATATAGCGGGTATTTTTATAAAATTTGGATTCTTACGTATTTCTCGTAAGGTAGTAGGTCCATCCATTTCTGGCATCATGACATCCAATAAAAGCAAATCGGGGATGTATTCTATTGCCTCTTCGAGAATTTTTTTCCCATTAGAACAATACCTCACCGTAAACCCACCAATATCTTCCAAAGCAATTTGGGCAATCGCTCTTATATCCTCTTCGTCTTCTGCATATAAAATCTTTTTAAGTTCTTTATCAGCCATCATCCTTTCCTTTAATCAACCCGTTAAATAAGGTTTTGAATCGTATTTAATAAAATTTCATTTGAGGAACTCGATTTAAGCAATGCTTGGCTCACATACTTAGAATAATCTTCATTTAATTTGGTATCAGAAAATACAAGTACCGGCGCATGATATTTCGATATCAAAGGAAGAATATCGGCACCATTTCCATCGGGCAACAATAAATCTAAAATCACTAAATTATATTTCTCTTTTTCAAGCATTTTTTTTGCTTCGTGTAAATTATTCGCGGTTGTAACATTCGCATGTTTTTCCAGCAGCACTTCTAAAATTTTTTGGGTATCTTTATTATCTTCAACATGCAATATATGAGGTTTACTTTGGAGGTTATTTTTTTGTATTTTGCTGATTGTAAAAAGTAGCTTATTAAAATCTATTGGTTTATCCAACCAATCAACTATTGAAACAGCATCTCCATTGGATAATTCCCTTCCTGTTTCAGCAATCACAGAAAGCACAATAATAGGTAAATTTTTTGTTTTTTTATTGGAGCGCAGTTCTCTAATAAACGAAACTCCATCTTGATCCGGTAATATGAGATCCAACAAGAGCGCATGGTATTCCTGTTTTTCTAACATTTCTCGTGTCTCTTTCGCGGTATTTGCCACCTCCACAAGAAAACCCGCCGATTCCAATAGTAATTTGAGGTAATTTGATTGATCACTATCGTCTTCACAAATAAGTAGCCTTTTTCTAGTCTCTGAAGCAGCTATTTGATTTTTTTCTTGGCTAATATGCAATTGGTGTGCTATTGGTAAATCGAAATAAAAGGTAGTGAGATCATTAGGCTTACTCTCAAAACTTAAGCATCCCCCCATTTTCTCGATAATGGTCTTGCTGATATTTAATCCTAAACCAGTCCCTCCCTTTCCTCGAGTCGTTGAAGAGTCGCCTTGAGAAAATTTTTGAAAAATTCGAGGTTGGAATTCAGGTGATATTCCCGTACCCTTATTGGTAATAGAGACACGCACCGATGAATCAATTTGTTGGATTCTTAACGTAATCGTCTCTTTTTCATAAGAAAATTTACAGGCATTAGAAACCAAATTAGCCAAAACTTGCATTAGACGACCGGAATCAACGGTGACTAAATATTCTTTTTCAGGGGAAATTAATTCAATTTTTACCCCGAACTTATCTGCATACATTTTATTAACATCTATTGATTCCTGAACTATTTCATTTAAGTTGGTGACTTTTAATTCAAAATCCATTTTCCCGGCTTCAATTTTTTCAATATCCAAAATATCATTAATTAACAACAATAGACGTTCACAGTTATTATTTGCTATTTCAAGCAATTTCATTATTTTTTCGGGAAATTTACCCATGACCCCACTTACTAAAAGTCCGAGAGAACCCCGAATAGAAGTAAGTGGTGTGCGTAACTCGTGACTAACTATTGAAACAAATTCATTCTTTAATCTTTCAGTTTGTTTCAAATCAGTAACATCATGGATTACAATCACTGCGCCCAGGTTCTTTCCCTCGGAATTAATTATTTTTTGCCCATCAATGACTACATTGCGAATCCCATTATTTTTAATATGCATCAGAAGTTCAACAGCGCGTACTCGTTCACCATTTAAAGCGCGTTTAAGAGGAAAATCTTCAGGGTTAATGGGCTTATTATTCGTAGTGTAAAAACTAAAATAATCCAAGATGTTATTGATGGTTTTATTTGACTTGTCTAAGTTAATGTATTTTTGAATCGTATGATTTAAGACCGTAATTCGCCCCTCAGCATTACATGCGATAATCCCATCTTCTAAGTTATCCAGCATTGCATTGAGAAATTCCTTCTTATTTGAGATCGCCGTGACCATTTTTTTATAATAATTTGAGACAGTCAGTGCAAGAGCAAAAATTAATCCACTAACCCCTGCAATGAAAAAGGCTAAATAACTAGGTTGTATCGCTGCATTTTCGTTTATCATCACATGGGATAAATTGGGGGTAAATACTGCGGCGGACATCCCTGTATAATGCATTCCACAAATGGCAAGCCCCATGAGTAAGGAACTGAATATTTTTAAATTAAATTGTCTTTTACTTGAACCATAATTGCTTTCTAAGGCTAACCAAATAGCAGCCTCTGCGGCAGCAACTCCAATGAGAATAGAAAGAACAAATAAAGTCGGTAAATAATGAATCGTTACATGAACCTTCATTGCCTCCATGCCCATATAGTGCATGCTGGATATAGCAAGACCAACGATTAAGCCACCCAAAGCAAAGTGCAAAATGGAGTAATCTTTTTTCTGTAGAATAAACAAAGCTAA
The DNA here is from genome assembly GCF_026191355.1 of Legionella sheltonii. Classification (GTDB taxonomy): domain Bacteria; phylum Pseudomonadota; class Gammaproteobacteria; order Legionellales; family Legionellaceae; genus Legionella; species Legionella sheltonii. The sequence continues at coordinate 122,388 of NZ_JAPHOQ010000005.1, read as the reverse complement.
GGCGGAGGCAAGTATGGCAACAATTAGGGAGGCTGCCGTCCAACTTAAATCATACTCCATGGGCATACCCATAATAAAAGCTAACATGCCAACAAAATGCATGGACCATATTCCTGCCCCCATGGCAAAAGCACCACCTGCAAGCCAGTAGATTCGCGCATGCTTATTATTTGTAGCACGAAGTCTGCCTACAAGAGTTAAAGCCACATAAGAAGCAAAAACTGCGATTATATAGGATAAGATCACTAACTTTACATCATAGTGACCCGTTATTACATCAACCGGAATTGGAGTAGTTTGAAACCATTCAGACAAAGTGTCCATTATTACTTCCTGTAATAGTAACACAAAGGTTAATTATATTTTTTATTGTTGCGGCGAATCACTTAAGCATTTATTCAAAATACTATACTTAAGTATAGACCTTTTTGACACTTTTTACGTATAGAAAACTCATTTCCCTAAGTATCAACGTGCCCGCGCACCGGCACGTTCTCGAATTATAGGTACTGCACATCAATAATTTCGTATTCCACCATACCGCCTGGAGTGTTAACAATGACGGAGTCATCCAATTCTTTACCAATTAAGGCACGACCCATAGGAGAGCTGTAAGAGATTTTATTCTGTTTAATATCGGCTTCATCTTCACCAACAATTTTGTAAGTAACCTGCGCATCGGTTGCTATATGACTGACGGTAACTGTTGAACCAAAAACAACCTTGCCATTGTTGGGTAATTTACTGATATCAATAATTTGTGCATGTGATAATTTTGCTTCTAACTCCTGAATACGCCCCTCATTAAAACTTTGCTGTTCGCGAGCAGCATGATATTCGGCGTTTTCTTTCAAATCACCATGAGCTCGTGCTGTAGCAATCGCTTCAACTATACGAGGTCTATCAACAAATTTTAAACGTTGTAATTCTTCTTTCAGTGCTTCCGCACCTTGTACTGTCATGGGGTGTTTACTCATATCTACCTCAAAAAAATAATTCCCTGGTAATTCTACTTTTTCTCCAATACAACAGAGAAAGAGCTTTGCGCAATAAGTTAAGACCTTCACCCAATGATGTCAATTAAGCTTTATACGTAGCCCGTATCAGCGCGCAGCATAATACGGGGATGCATCCTTATGATGATGACTCTGTCTAATCCATAGTGCATCATTTAGTTGACATCATTGCGCCTCCACCCAGGCTACAATTTTTATGTTCCCTAATGTAAATCCTGTAATCGGGTTACAGTCTCTCTATCCTCATATTTCATAGCCAAACAAGCCGCTTCAGCTCCTGATAAAGTCGTAGTATAGCTGACCTTGTGTTGTAATGCATTGCGCCTGATTGCAAAAGAATCGGCGATTGCTTGCTTGCCCTCGGTTGTATTTACAATAAAATCAATTTCATTATTTTTTATAAAATCCAAAACGTGAGGTCTACCTTCATTGACCTTAAATACTCTGCGACAATCCACTCCAGCCGCCTGCAAAGCCAACGCAGTACCTCGTGTTGCAATGATTTCAAAACCCAATTCAATCAATCGCTTTGCAATTTCACCTACTCGTGTTTTATCTGCATCGCGCACTGAGACAAACGCACGTCGTCTCTTAGCTATATTAGAACCAGCGCCCAATTGTGCCTTCGCATAAGCTTGTCCAAAACGTCTGGCAATACCCATTACTTCACCTGTTGATTTCATTTCAGGGCCAAGAATAGAATCTACTCCAGAAAATTTGATAAAAGGAAAAACGGGAAGTTTAATTGAATAAAACGAGGGCATATGATGATTTTGACTTAAGCCTTGTTCTTTTAAACTAACTCCCAACTTGCAAAGCGCTGCAATTTTAGCCAAAGGCAACCCTGTCGCTTTGGAAACAAAAGGAACAGTCCTTGAAGCCCTTGGATTAACTTCTAGAACATAAATGTCATCCGCTTGAATCGCAAATTGCGCATTAATCAAACCAACTACGCCTAAATTCAATGCCATTTGGCGCATTTGCTCCATTAAATCTTGTTGTACCACCACACTGAGACTGAAGGGAGGCAACGTACATGCAGAATCGCCCGAATGAATGCCAGCCTGTTCTATGTGCTCCATTACGGCACCAATCAATACCTCCTTTCCATCACAAACGGCATCAATATCGACTTCAATAGCGTCATTTAAAAATTTATCCAACAATACGGGTGAATCATTAGATACAGCCACTGCATGCGAGAGATAATGGCGTAAATCATCCTCTTGGTAGACAACCTCCATTGCTCGGCCTCCAAGCACATAGGACGGGCGAACCACCAAGGGATAACCAATCTTATTGGCTAAAGTAATCGCTTCTGCCTCACTACGCACCGTACCATTATCGGGCTGATGTAATTTCAACTCAGTCACTAATTTTTGAAACCGATCTCTATCCTCAGCTCTATCGATGGCATCAGGAGAAGTTCCAATAATTTTAACCCCATTTGCTTCTAAAGCACGGGCTAATTTTAAGGGGGTTTGGCCACCGTAATGAACAATAACTCCATCGGGTTTTTCTACATCGACAATACCTAATACATCTTCTAAAGTCACAGGCTCAAAATATAAGCGATCTGAGGTATCAAAATCAGTAGATACAGTTTCAGGGTTGCAATTGACCATGATGGTCTGACAACCGGCTTCTCTAAGCGCCATAGCAGCATGTACACAGCAATAATCAAACTCAATACCCTGACCAATACGATTAGGTCCCCCACCGAGAATCATAATTTTTTTCTTATGTTTATCGGGGCGAGCTTCACAACGGGTTTCATAACAAGAATACATATAAGCCGTATCACTGGGGAACTCACCAGCACAAGAATCAATACGTTTATAAACAGGCACAATGCCTAATTCTTTACGTCGTGTACGTACTTGCTCTTCCGCGCAAGACCAAATTTTAGCCAAATAAGCATCAGCAAAACCACGTCGCTTCAGCAAACGCAAAGTCACGACATCCACATCGGAGAGTTTTTTACCTGCTATGGACCGTTCCAAGGCAATCAATTCTTCAATTTGCGCCAAAAACCAGGGGTCAACACGACTTTCCTGATGAATTTCCTCAAGCGACATATTGCTTCTAAATGCATCGGCAATGTACCAGAGTCGATCCGGTGTCGGTTCTCGTAAATGTCCTCTGAGACGTGCTAAATCACCTTTTTGGAATAAAGGATGCAAACCACAACGACCGATTTCTAACCCACGAATTGCTTTTTGTAATGACTCTTGGAAATTGGATCCGATGGCCATCACTTCCCCTACGGACTTCATTTGCGTCGTCAACGTATTGGAAGTTTGTGGGAATTTATCGAAATTAAACCGAGGCACCTTAGTCACTACATAATCGATACTTGGTTCAAATGAAGCAGGAGTTTTGCCCCCCGTAATTTCATTTTTTAACTCATCAAGAGTGTAGCCTACAGCCAATTTTGCAGCGACTTTCGCGATCGGAAATCCAGTTGCCTTGGAAGCCAAAGCAGAACTTCGAGAAACCCTGGGGTTCATTTCTACAACCAGCATGCGTCCATCTTCAGGATTGACGGCAAATTGTACGTTCGACCCGCCTGTATCAACGCCTACCGCCCTTAACACCTTAATCGCGGCGTCACGCATGCGTTGGTATTCTTTATCGGTGAGTGTTTGCGCGGGAGCCACAGTAATCGAATCACCGGTATGGACTCCCATGGGATCAAAGTTCTCAATGGTACAGACAATAATGCAATTATCATTTTTGTCGCGCACAACCTCCATTTCATACTCTTTCCAACCCAGCACTGATTCATCGATTAATAATTCATGGGTTGGCGACAACTCTAAACCACGCATGCAAATTTCTTCAAATTCCTCTCGGTTATAAGCAATACCGCCCCCACTGCCACCCATAGTAAACGAAGGACGAATAATCGCTGGATAACCTAATTGTGCTTGCACCTGGATTGCTTCTTCCATACTATGGGCAATTGCCGAGCGTGGCATATCCAAACCGATTTTAATCATCAATTGCCGAAATTTTTCTCTATCTTCAGCGCGATCAATTGCTTCACGTGTTGCACCAATCATTTCCACTTGATACTTGGTCAATATCCCTTCACGCACCAGATCCAGCGCACAATTTAGCGCTGTTTGTCCACCCATAGTAGGCAAAAGAGCATCTGGACGCTCAATTTCAATGATCCGTGCTACTTCCTTCCAAGAAACAGGCTCAACATAAGTTGCATCAGCAAGCTCTGGATCGGTCATAATGGTTGCGGGATTAGAATTTACTAAAATTACCCGATACCCTTCTTCCCTGAGGGCGCGTACTGCTTGGGTACCAGAATAATCAAATTCACAAGCTTGTCCTATCACGATAGGACCTGCTCCGAGGATAAGAATGGATTTAATATCAGTTCGTTTTGGCATATTGACAACAAAAAAGAATAAAATTGACGTATTTTACCTATTTTTGCTTAAAGTTTATACCCTTTAGGAACAATTAACTGTATCGATTGGCTAAAATAATTTGTAATCCCGCTTCAGTTAACGATAAATATTTATAATGAGGGTCTGCTGTTGTCCGTTCCAGCCATTCGTTGGCAATGCATATGTCCGTTAATTTTTGTACCTCTTCTACAGAGACAGGTCTTTGTATTTTTTGAGAAAGCATCGCCGCTGCATCCTCTTCCATACTCAAAAATACTTGATCTCGAGTTGTTCCACGATTTTTCATCTCGTCATAAAATAATCGCAAAATATCAAGTTCATTCATGATCTTGGTCCCTTAAAAGAATCATTTTACCTATCTACAGTATAAACTTAAATTGTCCTTTTGAGTGATGAATCCAACAAGAAAATAGCAATGCCATTTATTCTAGCAAGAAGCGGTGGTCTTTTTTGAGCGATAGATCACCATACTAACCTGGGCCAAAATTCATTGAATTATCCTTATCCAGAGAAAGTACAGAATTATCATGAGCTACTGGAGCAAAAAAAGATTGTGGCGATAAACCCAGCCCTAAATCTAATTTTTGCTTTTCAGTTAACCTAATGGACAATGCATTGACTAAAAAGCGCATTTGTACAGCAGCCTCATCAAGCTCTTGGGACGAGCAATTGTCTTTTGTCAGCAGATACCAAATATATCTTGTTTTTTTGCCATTATAATCTCCAGGTTCTTTCAAAACATCCTTATTTAGAGGATGAACCGGACTATGTTGCAACCACTGTAATAAATTATTTTTATCGGTAACATAACTGGTTGCAGGGATGTTAAGCCATTTTTGGCCATCCTGATATTGTTTGACCAGCAAAATAGGTGTGTTCACCTCCATATCGGCGATCAGTTCATCCTTTATTTGGCTTTTATCATCTTGTTCTAAAGCAAGTCTTACTTTTTCCAGCTTGAGTGATAGATCTTGATATTGCGTATATAACTTCTGTAACGATTCAAATTGCTTTTTCGCCAGTGGAGGCAACGGATCTTTAAGCTTAGGTAATTCATCAATGAGCTTCTGGATTATTTTTAATTGATTTTCATTTAACAATTTAGTGGACACCTGCCCTTCATTGCTTTCCAGATCTAGAACTTCCAAAGGCTTAGGGGCTACAGGAACATCGTGCAAGTCCTCAATATTAACGCGTTGAAATCCATCAAAATCGACCTCATTAATTGCGTGCTGTGTGTTTACTCTAGCCCGAGAAGAGCTCTCAGGGGGGATTGGGTTGAACAATCGTTGTGACTCTAATGCATTCCAAAAACCGTCCATACCATAAAGCAGGCCATTTTTAAAACCAACCCACAATGACTCCAGCATATTAATAACGGTATTAAAGGTCAGATAAACTGCTATCCCTGCAAGGGCAACTGTAGTTATTGCCGTGAGTAGCGGCAAAAAAATCAACGCCGTGATTAGAAAATTCACCCTGTTCGATATTCCCTTCTCTTTAAGGGTATCCGCCAAATTAATAGGAAGCACGACTAGAACGGCCACTCCCAAAAAGAGCGCTGCTAGTGCATAAAAGGTATTATTCACCAGAACACGGAAAGGTAAAACAGTAGTACCTAATAAGATTGCCAGAAGATGCTTCAACAAGGACATAAAATACTTTTATAAATAGTGAGTTAAGCAATCGTATAAAAAAATCTCACTACGATCAAGGAGCGCCCTTTGAATTACCCCTCATGCATGTTACTCTTGCAGCCGTTTATTTTATACAAGTCAAATCCGATGGAAGTAGTTGATGTCGTCATTGTAGGTGCCGGTGCCGCCGGTTTGATGTGTGCCATTGAAGCAGGCAAACGTCACCGTAAGGTTTTGGTACTTGATCATGCCAATAAAGTTGGAAAAAAGATCTTAATGTCAGGCGGTGGTCGTTGTAACTTTACTAATTATTACATTGAACCTGAAAAATATAACTCCCATAATCCCTATTTTTTTAAGTCTGCTTTAACTCGTTATACCCAATGGGATTTTATTGAACTGGTAAAAAAATATAAGATTCCCTTTCATGAAAAAACCTTAGGACAATTATTTTGTGATAATAAATCAAAAGATATTGTCGATATGTTGCTTAAAGAATGTGATGCGGCAGGGGTTACAATCCAATTGAATACCAGCATAGAAGAGATTCAAAAATCACAAAATTTTAAAATAAAAACCAATAGAGGAATTGTTCCTTGTCAGTCATTGGTTATTGCCACTGGTGGTTTATCCATACCCACGATGGGAGCCACCCCTTTTGCTTATAAAGTTGCAGAGCAATTTGGAATCAAAGTATGGCCTACTCGCGCCGGATTAGTTCCTTTTACTTTGGATGTTGTAGAGAAAGAAAAAATAGCCCCGCTTTCAGGGATTAGTGTTGACAGTTTAGTAAAAAATACACGCATTGAGTTTCGTGAAAATACGCTATTCACTCATCGCGGTTTGAGTGGCCCTGCCATTTTGCAATTGTCTTCTTATTGGCATCCAGGAGAGAGCATTTGTATTAATTTATTACCTGAAATTAATCTTCTGAACTATTTAAAAACTGCACGAGCAGATAAACCACAAAAACAATTAAATTCAATCTTGTCCATGCACTTGCCGAAACGAGTTATTGAACTCTTCATTGCACCTGAGATTATCGACAAGAAACTTGCTGAACTCTCAAATCGTGATTTGGAGTCTGTGGCGAAACAACTCAACTCGTGGCTGGTTAAACCTAATGGTACAGAAGGGTATCGCACTGCTGAAGTAACCATTGGCGGCGTGGATTGTCATGCGATTTCCTCAAAAACCATGGAGGCTCAAGAGGTTCCTGGCCTTTATTTTATTGGCGAAGCCTTAGACGTCACCGGTTGGCTAGGAGGCTATAATTTTCAATGGGCATGGTCCTCAGGATGGGCCGCGGGGCAAGTAGTATAAATCCGTTACCTGCCATGTTCTCATCGATGATTTTTGCGGACATCGCTTGAGCTTCGGCTCAACTTTCCTTGAATACAAACGTGTTATGAAACTTTGGGGCCAAGGTCCAGCCTGCGTCTATTCTATTGCAAATGGAAGCGGCTGTTATCTTAAAAAGAAGTAAAAAATAATGGTTACAATGATGGATAAAACAAGGTATAAAAATTTACCAAGATGCATTTCACTTAAAAGATTTTTCGCTTTTTCCCAATAATCGATTAGATCAATGATAAACGAGCCGCAAAACCATAAATAGATGGGGCGTTGCCAAAATGGTTTATCTAAAAAACCGCCTAAAACAAATAATTGTTTTTTACATAAACTGCAATAATAAACGGCTTGGTCCGTAGTGATTAATCTTTTTTCCCAACACACCGTCGGTTCCATACGCTGTCGGCAAAACTTACACTGGATTTTCATATTATTAAGATTTTAATACGATATGGACAATATTTTACCATAAAAAAAGGGGCAGAACATTAAATAAGTAGCCTGGCTGCAAGAGCCTAAGATGGTGGAAAACATTCTTTATTGTAAAATAACCTACTTACCTAACTCTTTTCATTAAGTACAAACCCAATAAAGCAAAAATAAAAGTAGGCCCTAAAGCAGCTAATTCTGGCGGTAATTGAAATACGGTACTCAGTGGACCAAAAAAACGGCTAAAAATATGAAAACTAAATCCTACTGCCGCACCAACCAACAATTTTGAGCCCATAGTCGTTGAACGCAAAGGACCAAAAATGAATGGGATGGAAAGGATCATCATCACCATAGTCGTAAATGGTTGAATAATCCGTTGAAGAAAAGCAAACTGATAATTATGTACATTTTGATGATTTCGCTTTTGCTCTCTTATATAACGATTCAGTTCTTGTAAGGTCATTTCATCCGGTTCAATACTGCTGATTGTCAAAATTTTTGGTTTTACAGATACATCCCAGGGAAGAGAGGCAAATGTCTGTGCTTTGGTTTTATCTGCTTCAAAATCGGTTTGCTGTACATTATATGCAATCCAACCTGTAGGGGTATAGCGAGCTTCGGCAATAAAACGAGACATTTTTAAATGATGATGACTATCAAAACGAAATTGATAAATATTGTTTAAAATATTATTAGGGAGGATTAAACCTACTGAAATAAAGTCATTGCCATACCGCAACCAAGATCCCTTTGAGGTTCTCAATGTTTGTCCGCCACTGACTGCAGCAGTCTTATAATCATTGGCATAATGCGATAAGTATGGAACTACAGTTTCTCCTAATGCAGTAACCAACACAATCAGTACGATGGAGGCCTTTAAAACCGCCATAGTAATCTGCCCTATAGACATTCCTGATGCCCGCATGACCACCAACTCACTATGATTGGCCAAAATTCCTAGCCCAATCAAGCAGCCGAGAAGGCTTGCCATAGGAAAAAATAAATAGACTTGGTAGGGCATTTGCAATAAAACAAAAAATGCAGCTTGCGTAATCCCATAATCCACCCGGCCTAAATCATTTAATTGGTCGACAAATAAAATGAAAATTTGTAGCCCTACGAGCATGAGCGTCACTAAGCCAATTGAGCCAAGAACAGTTTTCGCAATATAGCGATCTAATATTTTCATCATGCCAATTTCGCCTGATTACGCCCGATTAAGAACAAACCGAAGGCAACTACGATAAGATGTACCCACCATAAACCGATCCATTGAGGCATTTTTCCAGAAACCATTGCATCACGGGCAATAAATAACAAATTAGCATATAAAATATAAATGATGATTGCGGGGAATAATTTAGCATATTTCCCTGAACGTGGATTGATACGACTCAACGGAACAGCGATTAAAGTCAAAGTAAATACCATAATGGGTACAGACAAACGCCATTGCAACTCTGCTACCTTAGCAGGATCTTCATTGTTGAAAGGGAGTAAACTGGTCGTACTCATTGTCCGTAGATCTTCCGATGTATTGACAACAGGATGGGGCAAGCGGGCTTTATACTGCCCAAATTCTGCGACTTGATAATCCGCCTGTCCTGGAATTCCTTGATATTCTTTGCCTTTTTGCAGAATGATATAGTCCTCTCCTGTTTTTGCATCAGTTTCTGCAAAAGCTTGATCCGCCCATAAGATATCCCAACGAATTTGATTATTGACCGAACTACGTTTTGCCAAAAATACTTGTTCCGCTTTGGTATGATCACGACTCATCGATTGAACATAAAACACTTCTTGACCTTCATTAATCGCATGAAAACGTCCAGGCATAATCGTTTGGACCAAAGTTTTTATCCCTGTAGTTCGCAACAACTTCGCTCGTTCAATATAAATTAAAGGACTTCCCCAAATCATAATTACAGCCACAATAATCCCTACGACAGTCGCCATAATAAAACTGTGTTTTAATAACTGATTTGGCCCATAACCACAGGCACGCAATACGGTCATCTCACTCTCAGCATACAAACGACCGTATGCGAGCAACATGGCAATATAAAAACCTAATGGAACCAATAGACTCAATAAAGTGGGTAGTTCAAGCATCATTAGCTTCATAATAATGACACCTGGGATATTTCCGGAGGCTGCGCGATTGAGGTATTGAATAAGTTGGTTACTCAAAAAAATTAATACGAGTATGGAGGTGAGCGCAATTAAAGTGAGAAACACTTCTTTGGCTAAATAACGAAAAATAATCACCCAATGCCCCTATTTTAATAACCTTTTCTAATTTTTTTTCTAACCTTAAAACATTGTATCCTCTTGCAGGAAACTAAAAAAGTCTTTTCTAACCGTACTTTGGAACAATAGTTTATTGCGTTTCATAAATTGTAATTTAATTGATTGGCTAATAAATTTATATAAAGATCATTTGTTAACCATAACATCCATTAAGCCTATTGAGGGTAATTTAGTGGAAAGTACAGAAAAAGGATTTAAATAATGTTCCAAAACAAGAAATTAACGCGTTATCAACGGAAAAGAGACTTTAGGAAAACCCAAGAACCTAAAGAGAACGCTACAAAGAAGAGTAATGAGCCCTGCTTTGTCATTCTAATGGATGATGTCAGTCCTTTGCATTATGATTTTGTGCACCAATTAATAATGAGAACATCACCTCTTGGAGTCAATCACTATGGAAATTGAAGGCATTGATATAGCTCATGCTGATAAATTACTTTATCCAGATGACAAGATTTCAAAAAAAGAGGTTGTAGACTATTTTTATAAAATCGCAGAACATCTTTTGCCTTTTGTGCGAAATAGGCCAATATCATTTAAACGATACCCAAATGGTATTAATGAGTCTGGCTTTTATAGTAAACATCGTCCTGATTATTTTCCTGATTTCATTGAAGAATTTACTGTACCTCGAATACAAAAGGATTTAAGCATGAAAATGGCAGGTATCCGCTCTAAAAAGGCTTTGGTTTATCTGGCCGCACAAAATATTCTAGAGTTTCATATTTCACTGTCCACTATGTCTGCGATTGACAAACCGGATCAAATTATTTTTGATTTGGATCCCCAAGATAATGATTTTGAAAAAATTCGAGAAACTGCTTTCGCCTTAAAAAAGATTTTAGATGAGTATCAACTCACCTCCTTTGTCAAAACCTCTGGTTCTCGGGGCCTGCAGATTCCACTGATGCCGATCAAAGATTCCATTCCATCGCGATCATAGATTCCATTTGATACCGATCACTGATTCCATTCGATGGCGATCAAACCGGAGCAAAGCGACGCTTTTTTAAAGTTTATGACTTATCCTCCAGATTATCTAATTTTGTAGTTATTTTTTTTCGCATTGACTCACCTTTCATATCAATTCGATGAGAGTTATGAACAAGTCTATCCAAGATAGCATCCCCCAATGTCAAATCACCAATAACCTCATGCCAGAGCTTAACAGGTAGTTGGCTAGTCACAATGGTTGAGGACTGATTGTGCCTGTCATCCATAATTTCAAGTAAATCACGGCGTTGCTCATCATTCATCGGAGCCAAACCCCAATCATCCAATATAAGGAGTTGGATTTTTTCTAATGAAGCAAGTAATTTAGGGAAACTCCCATCACCTCGGGCTAATTCAAGTGCCTGAAATAGTCTTGGTAAACGTAAATAACGTGCCGTAAAATTATTACGACACGCTTGATTAGCTAAAGCACATGCAAGCCACGTTTTACCGGTACCCGTGGGACCGGTGATCAGTAGATTTTGTTTTCGCCCAACCCAATAACAATCAGCAAGTTGCTTTATTACCGCCCTTGAGATTCCCCTTGAAACCGAGTAATCAATATCCTCTAAACACGCATTGGCTTTGAGTCTGGCTTGCCGCAATCGAGTGCTTAACTTGCGATTTCCACGTACAATACACTCTCGCTCTACTAGTAAACTAAATCGTTCATCAAAAGATAATTGATGAATATCAGATTGCTGCATCTGCTCTTGTAATGCCTCAATCATGCCGTGGCAGCGTAATTCTCTTAACTGTTCGAACAATGGCTGTGTTAACATAACAATATCTCCCTGAGTCTGTTAATGATAGTAATTTGCACCACGAACATTCTCATGGTGATTAGTTATATCAGCAGCCGCACTCGTGCTGGCAGGCTTTGATAGCGGCTGCTTATCCAACCCATTCTTTAAAATGGACTCAATATTTTTATATCGAACTGCACCAATATGAAGCCCTCTAATCGCTGCATTTTCTAAACGCTCTTTTCCATATTTTTTACTCATGCGAAGAATACCAAGACATGCGCGATAACCTTGCTGTGGTATTTTGTGCAAACTAATGACTTCATCAATTAATTGAGCTGTATGTGGCCCAATACTTTGTGCCCATCGATGTAATCGTTCAGGTGTCCATGAAACATAATCCTGATGGGCTTTTGGCATATGTTCATTCTGTGTGGTATGACCTGGCTTAAATGAACGTTGATGCAGCGCGATACGTTTATTATTTAAAAAACATTCAATCGTTCGGTCTCCAATTCGAACATCAATGAATTCCCCAAGATAACGCCATGGAATACTGTAATGATGTTTCTCAATGGTCACATGATAATCAATTCCAGCTTTAGCACGTTTCCAATAAGCAAATTGATAACGATGAATGGGTAATGATTTTAATGCAGGCCTATCAATTTCTAAAAACTGGGAATAACGAGAGCCAGATAACTGTTGAAATGGACGCTCATTATAAGCTTGCAATAAGGGGGCTATTGCTGAATTAATCTCAGAAATATTAAAGAAAGTACAATCTCGCAATCGAGCTAAAATCCATCGTTGAATACCCTGTACACCCACTTCAACTTTGGCTTTATCTTTCGGGGATCGTACTCGAGCAGGAATAACAGCGACATTATAATAGTTGGCCATTTCTTGATAAGTCATGTTGGTATCGGGGTCGTAGAGATGGGGTTGTGTAACTCCTGACTTGAGATTGTCAGGAACGATGCTGGTGGTAACGCCACCAAAAAATTCGAATGCCCGAATATGCGCAGCTATCCAATGACGTAAGCTCTGGCTTTCTGCTGCTTCAATAAACGTATAGTTCGAAGCACCAAGCACTGCTACAAAGATTTCTGCTTTGTGTAGTGCGCCTGTGTCTTTATCAACCCATGGAACAGTGAGTCCAGAATAATCTACGAATAACTTTTCACCGGCATGATGGGTAATACGCATGCTTGGATTCAGTTTACACGAGAAATCTCGATACATCTCACAAAAACGACTGTATCCGTATCCATCAGGATATTGGCTGCGATACTCATACCATAGCAATAATAAGGTCACGCCCTTGCGTTTTAGCTCTCGATGAACCCATGATAAATCAGGGGTAGGTCTATTAAGTTTTTTGGGATTAGACTCTTGGGGAAATAAGCGAGCATAAAGTTCAGCGTCACTCATCGACACAGGCAATGGCCACGACACGTCAAACATTTTGGCACGTGATAAATAGCTACTCACTGTGCTAGCACTAATATCAACACTTGCTGCAATTTCTCTATTGTTCAAGCCACCTTCATATCGCAGCTTTAAAACTTCTCTTATTTTACGCATCGATAGCTTCTCCGTTGGCATTTCTACTTTCCTTCTGTTTGACCAAACAAAAGGATAAAACGGTTATCGTGCGTCGCTCAATATGCTTACGTATTGCTCATTCTTGATCGGCTTAGAATGGAATCTTTGATCGGCATCAAATGGAATTCGTGATCGGCATCACTGGAATCTGTGATCGGGATGGAGTGGAATATGCAGGGCCTACATATTCATCTGCCCATTAAAGCCCATTATCAGTTCGATCGCGTTAAAGAAATTTCAAAAAAAATAGCTGAAAAGCTGCATCAACACAAACCTCAAATAACCACTTTAGAACAAAGAAAAGATAAACGGGGCAATAAAGTATTCATCGATTTCCTCCGAAATGATTATGCCATGACTGCCATTGCACCCTATTCCTTACGCGCAATAAAAGGAGCGCCTATAGCAACCCCTCTTGAATGGAAGGAGCTAGATGATCCTGCCTTACATCCACAATCTTATCATTTAGGTAATATATTTCAGCGCTTGGAGCATAAAGAGAACCCCTGGAAGAATTTCAATAAATATAATCGACGTATAGAATTACACGCTCTATTTAACTGATGTACATTATTTGTAGAATCCGATACTCAAAGGCAATTTGATTATATAAAGTCATCACTATTAATCATAGCGGGGGGCAAGTAGAGCCATTCCTGTAGCGCTTGAATTGGGATGGAATAAATAGTTCAAAAATAAAAAAGCAGTTCAAGCTTAATGGCTTCAACTGCTTTCAAATAAGATATTTAATTAATGCTTTACTTCAGTAGCTTTTTTAGCTTCTTGGACGAAACCTAACATTGCTTTCTCAAGAATTTGAAACGATTTTTGCATGTAATCTAAACCTTTTTTTCCATTTTCAACAGCTAGATTAATTTGCTTTTCTAATAATTCTTCAGGCCTTTTAATATTAGAAAGTTCCTCAGGTTTCAGATAATTCAAACTTTGCAGCGTTTTCACGTTCAATTCAGCCATTGCTTGAAAAGGTTCTTGAAGTTTTTTAGCCGCTTCCGTCCATCTTTCAAAATTTTGTTGACTCATGATATTCTCCACTATGTTGCATCGCACAATTTAATATTAGTCTATTGATGACAAATTTGTCAATGGGTTAAGTAAATATTTTTTTGCAATGCACCATAAAAATCAACAATAGAATGCCTTGATCATCACACCAGTAATAACATTTTAACTTTTAAATATACTCTGCCATTGTTGCATCATCTTTTGCATTTGTTGATTCCAATTTTCAGTTGCCTGAAGATAAGGATTATTTTGCAATGGTTTTTCCATAACTTGGAACATTTGTTCCATCATTTGTTTTAAAGAAGCATGCATCGGATGATTTGCCAGAGCAATGATCTGCCGCAAAATATCGGAAGATAAAAATTGAGTTGAACCTGCTTCCATCTCCACAATAATTTGCAACAAGATGGAGTTCGTTAAATCGTTCCCTGTTAGCGAATCCTCTACTTTAAATTGCATACCCTCCACAACATAACGCTGTAAGTCTTCAAGGGTTATATACTGACTTGTCTCAGTATCATAAAGTCGACGGTTTTTGTATTTTTTAATTAATCGAGTCATAGTCTTCTCTTAATATTTAGGTGAGTTTAAGATATAAAAATCTCACCTTATTCTTTACAGCCTTTCAGTTAAGGGAAATTTCCTTTCTTCCTATCCCGCCATCCCCAGTGCAGTGAGGGATCTCCATCATAATCCTGTACTACAACTCGAGATCTCGCAATGCACGGGGCTGACAGTAGCAGAGTAGCGGATCTTTTATTAAATAAAAGAGTTTTAATACATATGAAGGCCGCCATTGACGCTGAGATTAGCTCCTGTAATATATCGACTCTTCTCGCTAATTAAAAACTCTACAGCCCAGGCAATTTCTTGTGTTTGCGCCAAACGCTTTGCCGGAATTTGAGCAATAATCGAATCCAGAATATCGGGTCTTATGCCTTTCATTAAGCGAGTATCCACATACCCAGGCGATAGACTATTGACAGTGATGTTCTTACTCATTAATTCCTGAGCCAAACTTTTAGTAAAACCGTAAACACCCGCTTTTGATGCAGCATAATTTGCTTGCGAAAATTGTCCTTTTTGGGCATTTACTGAAGAAACATTAACAATTCGTCCTGATTCATGTTCTCTCATGTTTTCAACAACATGACGAGTTACATTAAACATACCATCAAGATTTACCGTTAATACTTCATCCCATTGCTTCTTGGTCATTTTAGTAAATACAGCATCGCGAGTGATACCCGCGTTATTAATTAACACATCAATATTACCAAACTGTTCAATAATGGAAGAAATAACCTCCCCGCATTGATCAAAATCCGTTACATCCATATGTCGAAAATAAATATTTTTATATCCTTCATCCATAAGCTCTTTTTGCCATGCTTTGCCATCTTCTTCTGTAATTAAATCAAGAGCAAAAACATGTTTGTAAGATGAATTCAATTCTTTCGCAATTGCTGTGCCTATATCCCCAGTACCACCAGTAATCAAAACGATATTATTATGTTGCATGAGATTCTCTATAAGTTAGAAGTTTGAGAATAAAACAACTACAATGGCCAGATTTTTAATAGCAAACCGTAGCGCATTTACATATATTGCCCACCATTCACATCCAAATTCGCGCCAGTAATAAATCCACTGTCTGGAGATGCTAAAAAAGCAACTGCATCAGCAACCTCTTTTGAATGTCCCAAACGACCAACAGGAATACTTGAAATAATAGACTTTAATACCTCTTCTTTTAAAGAAGCAAGCATGGGTGTTTCTATATAGCCAGGAGAAACCGTATTCACGGTTATGCCTTTATTTGCTACTTCTAATGCCAGGCTTTTGCTAAAACCATACAAAGCAGACTTAGTAGAAGCATAGTTACATTGCCCGAATTGGCCTTTTCGGCCATTAATTGAAGAAATGCTGATGATGCGACCATAACCCTTCTCGATCATGACTGGAATTACATTGCGGGTCATATTAAATACGCTAGTCAAATTCGCATCGATCACATTTTGCCATTGTTCTGGAGTCATTTTCCGTAAACTACAATCCTGAGTAATGCCCGCATTGTTAACCAGGACATCAACACGGCCATAACGCTCCATGATTAAAGACATTATTTTTTCACAATCTGCAAATTGCGCGATATCCCCATAAACGATATCAATATCATAGCCTAGCTTTTTTTGCTCTTCTTGCCATTGCTTCGCTTCTTCATGGTTTCCATGCTTGAAATAACACGCGACTACTTGAAAATCGGCAGCTAAACGTTGACAAATGGTTGTGCCGATACCACCAGTTCCACCAGTAACTATTGCTACACCTTTCATCATAACCAACTCCCTGTTATTGCGATAATAAACTACTACTATAGAAAATCGAGACTAAAAGTCAAATATCCTCTTCACTGCCATTAAGCTTCATATCTATGTAAAATGGCCATTCCCCCGTAGGTTGGAATCCATCTCTATCAGCAAAGCCAATTCAGGGATGAAACTTCCTTCTAAGCGGGAATGACCATATTCCTTAACCTAATGCAGCCCACTCATCTCCTCTCCGTGAGATGAGCAGTTGAGCGAATTAAAAAATTATAAAAGAATTACCTATATACCGGTACATATCCTTTTAGCTGTTGCGCAAATTGTCTCAATACTTCTAGGCCTGATTCTTCTGCTTGTCTACACCATTGTTGCAATGCTTCGATTAACTCTTTTTGCGTAGATGCAGTTTTTAACCAAATATTTTGAAGTGACTGTTTATGGGCGTAAACGACACGTAATTGTTCACGGGCTTCAAGCAAATTCGATAAACGCATTTTAGCTTTTGAGTTCAACAGACGATTTTCCCGACGCAATAAACTTCCAGCGCGCGCAAAGAGTTTTTTGCCTTCTTTATTTTCAATGCTGTTATTTTTTTCTTGCTTGAGTATCGGTCGAATCACACTTTTATAATAATTAGACATCACCTGAAAGCGATTTCCAATCACTGCCTTTACGGTATCTAAATCGACTTGCAGCTTGCCCTCGTCCATAGCCAATTTAGGTGGTAACTTTTTCACTTTGGCAAGACCTAAAAAGGAAAGGATACGGATATACATCCAACCTATATCAAACTCCCACCATTTAATAGAAAACTTTGCTGAAGAAGCAAACGTATGATGATTGTTATGCAACTCTTCGCCACCGATCCAAAAACCCCAAGGGAAAATATTTCTTGCAGCATCAAGGCATTCAAAATTTCTATACCCCCAATGATGGCCGATCCCATTAATTACTCCAGCTGCATGAAATGGAATCCACATCATTTGAATTGCCCAAATAGTGATTCCAGGGACACCAAATAAAAATAAATCAATAAGCAGCATAAGTACAATTCCCTTGGCAGAATGAGGGGAATAAACTTTTCGCTCAAGCCAGTCTTTAGGGGTACCATGAGAATATTTGGCGACCATTTCTTTATCTTTACGAGCTGCTTTGTAGAGTTCAGCTCCTTCCCAAAATACTTTTTTAATGCCAAAAACTACCGGGCTGTGAGGATCACCCTCGACGTCTGATGATGCATGATGTTTACGATGTATAGCAACCCAATCTGCTGTAACCATTCCCGTAGTTAACCACAACCAAAAACGAAAAAAATGACTGATAATAGGATGCAGTGTCAGCGCGCGGTGGGTTTGATTGCGATGAAGATATATTGTTACCGCCGCGATAGTAATTTGCGTGAAAATCAACGTTGCAATCACATATCCCCAAAAAGACAGGTTTAAATAACCAAAAACCATAATAGCTCCACTTCAAATGCAAAAATGCAAAAATGCAAATTAAGAAAAAACTCATCCTTTAGTTGGATACCTCTTGTAAGAACTCCAGAAAATCCTTATCTCATAATAAGGATATCACAATTTTACTCTTTCCGTTGCAACATTTCATTATGTAGCCGATAATTAATAATGAATAAACTATGGAATCAAGCAATGAACGATAAATTCCCTCTGGGAAAAATCTTTGAAAATTTGGTGCCTTTTATCATAGCGGGTTGTGCTATCGCCCTATTTTTTGGTTTATTATTTATGTTCTCCTACGTTTTAGTTTGGGGAATTATTATAGGGGCTATCCTATGGCTTGTTGCCACAATAAAACAATACCTGTTCCCAAGCAGCTCGACTAAAACAGAAGTGATTAAAAAAAATCAGGGCCGCATCATTGAGCATGACGATAAAAAATAATGCCTGAATTACCTGAGGTTGAAACGACTAAAGAAGGAATTAAACCCCATATTGAAGGTCACACAATTCAAGAAGTTATGGTTCGTAATCCCAAACTCCGAATCCCCGTGCCTGATAATTTGGCTTCGTTTTGTGTCGGTAAAAAAATAATCGCCGTTACCCGTAGAGCGAAGTATATCCTGCTGCAGCTCTCAACAGGACATCTTTTAATTCATCTCGGCATGTCGGGGCATTTACGCATTGTTTCGGCTCAGAGCAAACCCAAAAAACACGATCACATTATGTTGATGCTAAACAATGGTCTGGTATTACGGTTTTGTGATCCCAGACGTTTTGGTTTATTTCTTTATATCCAGGAAAACCCATACCAACATCAATTGCTTGCACATTTGGGCCCTGAACCTCTTTCGGACGAATTTAATGGTTTTTATTTATTTCAGAGAGCCCAAAATAAAAATAAACCCGTTAAATCATTGATTATGGATAATGACATTGTGGTAGGAGTTGGCAATATTTATGCATCAGAAAGTCTATTTTTAGCGAATATACATCCGAATACTCCTGCAAAAATGCTTTCAGAAGAAATGTGTGACAGACTCACTACACAGATTAAAGAAGTGCTAAAACAAGCCATCATCTCGGGGGGAACAACCTTGCGCGATTTTTATGCTTTTGATGGCAAACCCGGTTATTTCAGTATATCACTCAAAGTATATGGCCGAAAAAATCAACCTTGTTTGCGCTGCCACCACCCTATTGAATCGGTGATAATTGCCGGACGTAATTCTTTTTTCTGCCCTACATGTCAAAATTAATTTTTTAAATGCTCGAACGTGGGTAAGTAACAAAAAGATCGCCAATGTTTTTGATATTCATGGTGTCTTTCCAGATGAATGCTTGTTAAGGAGGAACGTAAGATTTAGTACCAGTGAATTCCTCACCCAGGACCGGAAGTATATTTTTTTGCTAAATAGGCTAAACTTTCTATATTGAATCGACATTTCTAACGTGAATGAGACTCTTTAAAAACTATCTGGGCATTCGTATGAACTTGCGCTATATTACCGCTACTTTACTTAACTCTAACACTAATGAAAATCAATCAATTACGAACCGCATTTGTTCTTTGTAATATAATATTTTATACAGCAGTAACCAGTACGCGCTGTATTTTTAAATATTTTTTTAGCACCATAAATCGAAAATGGACAGATAAGGCGATCCATCATTGGGTTGATCAATTGCTCAATGCAGTACAAGTAGAATATAAAGTAATCAATCCTTTTAATGTCCAGCCACAAGAAGGAAGGGCTACAATTCTGATGTGCAATCATTCGAGTGCCTACGATATTCCACTTGCATTTAAGGCCTTTCCAAATCACTCCATTCGCATGCTCTCTAAAAAAGAACTCGCAAAAGTTCCCTTAATGGGTAAAGCAATGGTAGCTGCAGAATTTCCTTTTATAGATAGGAAAAATAAATATCAAGCCATCAAAGACTTGGCCTATGCACAACAGCTCATGGAGAGTGGGATCATTATGTGGATTGCCCCTGAAGGAACTCGGTCCAAAGATGGAAAACTTGGGTCGTTTAAAAAAGGGGGCTTTATCACTGCAATTCAATCCAAAGCAACCATTATTCCTATAGGAATACGTGGTGCTAATAATATTTTACCCGCACGAACCTTTAATTTTCATCTGAAACAAAAGGCAGAAATACATATAGGCAAACCAATCGATGCCTCACAATTCACCATCGAAAATAAAGAACAATTGATTCAACAAACTTATTCAGTAATCAAAGAACTGGTTGGAGAAGATCAGCCTAGACAATAAAGTAGTAGCCACAAGTAAAAATCTAGAGAAAAAGACAGATTTGAGTGCCCAATATGGCTTTTTCGGTTAGAAGCGTGCTCCATGCCCATATCCGCTTGGAGCATTCACTATAGATGCAGCTAATCCAATAGCTCTCGGATCGGATGCCGCGGTAAGGATGTTCGTTTGCTTATCCCAGGTAATCGCTTGCATATCACCATAGTATCGTTCTAATGGCATTAAATGATACCCCATGGCTTTTAATGCTTCTTGAATCGCCGGCGGAAAAGTATCCGGTTCAAACTGCAGTACATCAGGTAAATACTGATGATGAAAGCGCATTGCTGAAACCATACTAATTGCACCGTACCCATCGTGGAATACTAATGCTGCAATTAAAACCATAGTAGGAATACGACTGCCTCCCGGAGTCCCCAAAATGGCAACACGCTCTGGTAATTCAAGGAAGGTAGGTGTCATGCTGGATAATGGTCTTTTGCCGGGAGCGATGGCATTTTTATCGCCGCCAACAATACCAAAAACATTTTCCTCGCCAACTTTAGTAGAAAAATCATCCATTTCATCATTTAGCAAAACACCGGTACCATCGGCTACAACACTGGAGCCAAAAATATAATTTATCGACATCGTTGCAGAAACCCGATTACCATCGGCATCAATAATAGAGATATGCGTAGTATTAGTAGTCTCAGGTTGCATTGCGGACTGTTTTTTTACCTGTCCACGTAAAACGGTACTAGGAAGTGCTTTATGTGGTGGGATTAAGGTACCTAACTTTTTCGCATTCTCTGCAGAAATTAAATTCCCAATAGGAATAGTCACAAAATCAGGATCGCCCAAAAATTGCTCGCGCTGCCAATAGGCCAAACGCATGGACTCTACCAAGTGATGTATCCATTGAATTTTTGAGAAGGAGGACAAAGGGTAGTGAGACAATATATTGAGCATGGTCAATAACGCAACACCACCTGCTGAAGGTGGGGGTGCCGTTATAATTAACATGTTATGATAGGCACCAATTAATGGTTCTCTTACTTTGATTTTATATTTAGCTAAATCCTCAAGGGTCCAAATTCCTCCCGCAGCATTAACCCCCTTAACCAAACGTTCTGCAACTGCTCCAGTATAAAAGCCGTCTTCGCCCTTCTCGGCGATTAACTTTAAAGTATTTGCCAAATCCGTTTGAATTAATTGCTCCCCAATGCGATAAGGACGTCCTTTGTTCAGGAAAATTTTAGCTGTAGAAGGGTATTTCTTAATTTGCTCCAGTCGGTCTTCGTTGTTCAGCAATGAGCTTAATTGCTTATCAACCTCAAAGCCCTCTTGTGCTAACTTAATTGCAGGAGCAAGCGATTGTGCTAAAGGTAATCGTCCATAATTTTTGGCAATGTAGACCAATGCGGCTGGCTCCCCAGGGATTGCTGCAGCTAATCCTCCATTTAAGGATAGTCCGGGTATCACATGCCCATCAGCTCCCAAAAACATGTCTGCCTTTGCGGCTTGAGGTGCAACCTCTCGTCCATCAATAAAGATGTTTTTATGCTGATTTTCTTGA
Source organism: Legionella sheltonii (assembly GCF_026191355.1). GTDB lineage: Bacteria > Pseudomonadota > Gammaproteobacteria > Legionellales > Legionellaceae > Legionella > Legionella sheltonii. Next base: position 100,221 of record NZ_JAPHOQ010000005.1, on the reverse strand, counting down.
TGCAGTAACCAAAATCCTCCTCCACCCAGTCCTGAATGGTATGGTTCAACAACTGCTAATGCTGCAGATACAGCAATTGCTGCATCAAAAGCATTTCCACCATCTGCTAAAATTTCGAGTCCGGCATTAGTTGCTAACGGATTTGCACTGGCTACTGCATAACCAGGAGGACGGGAGTTATTTTGCTGGGCAAGCGCATTAGTAGGAAAATAGAGAAAATTGATGCCACTCGTAATCAGGAAAAAGCCTTTGGATAGTCTTCTAAGTCCCATGTTCATGTTGCCTCTTTTGGAGTTCTCTGACGACACAAGAAGGAACGAACTGAGAAATATCTCCTTTCAGAAGCGCAATTTCACGTACTAGAGTAGAAGAAATATACATAAAATTTTCTGAGGGGGTTAAAAAAATGGTTTCTATTTGTTTGGATAATTTTCGATTCATTCCAGCCAATTGAAATTCATATTCAAAATCAGACACTGCGCGCAAACCGCGTAAAACAACCCCTGCATTTTGCTCTAATGCAAAATCAATTAACAGGTTATCAAACCCAAGTACACGTACTCCAGGTAAATGGGCAATTGCCTCTTCTACAAGTTCAATTCGTGTCACTAGTGGCAAAAAAGGACGTTTCGCTTTATTGCTTGCTACGGCAACAATAATTTCAGGAAAAATCGTAGCCGCACGACTAATAATATCAACATGTCCATTCGTAACGGGATCAAAAGTTCCAGGATAAATTGCTTTTAATTTCATAATGATTAAGACTAATTGCATATGCGAACAGTCTAGCGTATTGTTAATTGAAAAACTACATAAAAGGACTTGAGGTGACCAATGAATAATATAAAACGATTAATAATAATGATAACCCCCTTTTTGCTAACTGCCTGTGCTCCTCCGCGACCTGCAGCAGAATTACCCGAAAATAAAGTCATGCCTGTAGAACAACGCAAAGCAAAAACAGAGACTGTTTCCTCATGGGAACTTCGTGGGGCCATGGCAGCAAAAAATAAAAACAAAGGATGGTCTGCTGCCATGAATTGGAGACAAGAAGGACCCAGTGCTTATCAAATCCGACTTATGGGCCCATTAGGTAGCGGGACAGTCCTTATTGACAAAAAAGGCAATACAATTACCTACCAAGATGGACCCAAAAAGATCAGCTCACATAATGCGGACGAATTATTAGTAGAGCAAACAGGAATTCGTCTTCCGGTAAACAACCTTTATTATTGGGTGCGAGGTCTGCCTGCACCAGGACCTGTTCAAACTGAACACCGAGATAAGTACAATCACCTAGTCGCACTAGAACAAAATGGTTATACCATCAATTTCACCAAATATACTTCCGTTAAAGGCATTGATTTACCAAGTATGATTCGTCTTGAAGGCAATGGGGTTATGGTTAAAGTAGTAATTCAAAATTGGACTATTTAAATCCCAGTTAGAATTGAGTAAAAGCAAGATTTAGAACGTCAGATTTTTCTAAATCTTGCTTTTAAATGATTCGTTTTTACCACATATGATATTCTTGCTCTAATGTCAACTCCTGCTTCCATTTAAAAATATAAAAAATTATTGATTTCAAAGTTGACATGTTTCCAAAAGCACTGCAAAATACGCAACACATTTGCAGGGATGAACGCAATTTTATAATGGATGATTGTAAGAATCTGCAAATTTAGGGGTGTCGCCAAGCGGTAAGGCACAGGGTTTTGATCCCTGCATACCTAGGTTCGAATCCTAGCACCCCTGCCACATTCTTGTTGATTCAAGTAAACAGACAGCAGAAGATAACCTAGAAGGATGCGTTCTTGTAATGCTCAAATAATAATAATATCTTTTTGGCTGTCTTCTGCTATGTGTTTAAGTTAAATGATTAAACCTAAATCTAAAGGCTTTTTACACATGTCCACAATGATGATTTTTGCCGGAAATGCAAATCCGGAATTAGCTCAACAAATTTCTTCTCATCTGCAAATACCTATTGGCCAGGCTACTGTTGGTACTTTTAGCGATGGGGAAACAATGATTGAAATTCTTGAAAATGTTCGTGGTCGGGACGTTTTTATAATTCAATCAACTTGTGCACCAGCTAGTAATAACCTCATGGAACTTTTGACCATGGCTGATGCGCTACGAAGATCTTCTGCTGCTCGAATCACCGCTGTAGTTCCTTATTTTGGTTATGCACGACAAGATCGACGAGTACGCTCTGCACGTGTGCCTATTACAGCAAAAGTCGTTGCTGATATGATGGCTTCAGTAGGAATTTGTCGGGTCCTTACAGTAGACCTTCATGCAGACCAGATTCAAGGCTTTTTCTATATGCCTGTAGATAACGTTTATGCAACTCCGATACTTCTCGAAGACATAACAAAACAGAATCTAAAAAGCATTATGGTCGTTTCCCCCGATGTGGGGGGTGTTGTCAGAGCTCGAGCAGTAGCGAAGCGTCTTGATCATGCTGAGTTATGTATCATAGACAAGCGCCGCAGTGGTCCTAATAAATCCGAAGTAATGCATATTATTGGTGAGCCAAAGAATAAAGACTGCATTATTGTCGATGATATTGTTGATACTGCAGGAACTCTCTGCTCTGCTGCCCATGAGCTTAAGAAAAATGGCGCTCATACTGTCAGAGCTTATATAACACACCCCGTTTTATCTGGCCCAGCAATCAATAATATTAAAAATTCTGGACTCGATGAAATTGTAGTTACCGATACGATTCCCTTATCTGATGAAGCTCGGAAATGCGAAAAAATTCGCGTTGTTAGTTTATCAGACATGCTCGCACAGGCGATTAAAAGGGTGAATATTGAAGAGTCTGTAAGCTCAATGTTTGCTGAGTAACTGTACCCTTATTACTTGCTACACGTTCTGCAAATTGTAGGTTGGATCTTGGGCAACAAAAAGCTCCAAAATGTTTTTATGTTGGGCCAAGGCCCAACCTACATTTTATTTCTTTCGCCTATCCACTTAAGTGTCTAATTTTTCTTTGCGCAATGTGATGAAGATTCCTGAGATTGAAGGCAGGGATTTTTGACCTATCCTGCATTAGTATACTTCATAAATTTACATTAAAAAAAAGGAGCTCGTTAGCTCCTCTTCTTCAATTCAATGTTCCGTTAGTCTCGAGTACCAACATATTTATCATCGAAATATCGACGCAACTTAGTTCTCAAAGTACCACGGCTAATCCCCAGCATAATTGCTGCACGTGACTGATTGTACTTGCAATGCTCCATCACTGCGCGAAACAAAGGTGTTTCAATCTCTTCAAGTACAAATTGGTATAAGTCAACAGGATCAGTTCCCTTAAGCTCTGAAAAATATTTTTGCACTGAAAGAGTTACGCTTTCGGCCAGAGAAGCGGTGTTATCCACTACTTCGTTACTGATTGTTGTCATTATTATTAGCTCCTCCTTTTAAAAACAGTATATTACCGAAACAAGCCCATTGAGACAAGGGCAGAACAGAAAAAACTGCATTAAAAATCAATATATAATGTTCATTCACAGCGCAAGGAGTTCTTATAAGGAGTGAGTTGATTTTTACGAACTACTCCTTACAAAATTACTCCAATTGCATCTTAAAATTTCATCATTGAAGGGTCATATGGTTTGCCATTAATTGTAAATTTACCCTGGTCCAAACTCGCTTCAATCACAAAATCAGTTCCTTGAACTGTAATTAAGCCACTTTGCTGTAATGCATTTATTTGTTTGTTGGTTTGCATTTCAGCGAGTTGCTCAACTGATGGAGATGGCTGATTTGTTTGAGCGGCTGTTTGGTTCGCTTGCAATTGTTGTGTTAAGGTTTGTTGCAATTCAGGCTTTTTGGCGATTTGTTGAATCACTGATTGCTTCATAATCTCTTTTACAGCTTCTGCAGGAACTTGTAATTTCGCTTTACCCTGAATTTTTTGCATCATTTCAAATGGGTTAGCATTATCACCCTTTGGCAAAGTGACAAAAAGATTACCTTCAATCTGCCCCTGGGGAATCTTTAGGCTCAGTTTAGAGATTTCAAATTCCGCACCCTTATTAAATAATTTGGGTAGCTCAGGAAGCAGCGCAAGCATTGCTTGTTGGCGTTGCATGTCATTGCCGTTTTGCATCGCCGTTGTTTGCTGATTAATTTTAGCCAACACATCGGCATCAAGGTTTCTTAAAGCAACTTCCAAATCTCCTGGACCATAATTTTGGCCATTTGCTAATAGAGATTTTAGAGTCACATTAAAATTAGTATTAAAAAGATGCTGCTCGATATCACTGTCTGACTTAATTACTAGATCGACAATCTCAAACATTTTTTGATCTTTAACTAACACAATAAAAGAGGGCAGGATGAAGTTTGCATCTCCAAGATACAGTCCGGCAGGTGTTTCATGCAAATCATAATCGCTGGATACTTTACTTAAAGTAATTTTGGTATCATCTTTGGTAGCATTTAAGCCATCCAATTTGATTTTCCCTTCAACCTTTCCCATACCAGAAGACATGGTGGTACTTGAGTCCATACCCAACCATTCAAAGTTACCAGTACCATCTTTGGCAATTAATTTAAAGTTAGGTACTTTGAAATCAACGGTGCTTTCATTTAAGTAATTCACGAAAATACTTAAATCCAACTGTGGCTTAACTGAGTCTTTAGAGAATTGAGCATCAAATTGTTCATTATATTGCGATGGAAACGGGAAAACTGTTTCAGCATAGCCCAACCCAAAGCGCAAACGATTATTTGCAAAAATAACTGGACCATGATGGATTGTTAGTGGCATCTCCGAATTAAAATCTTGGGCAGGAAGAGTTTGAGGTTGTCCATTTGCATCTTTAACAACGCGTTCTGGAATATGTAAGCGCCATTTAATTTTGGCTTCAGAACTAAATAATCCTTTATGGTATTGCTCAATTTCAGCAAATAACCCATTAGATTGGTCAATTACTTCTACATTCTTTCTGATTGTTTTTTCAGTAAGAACCCCCATGCCATAATATCCGCCTAGAATTAGAACGGCCAGGATAATTACTAATCCTGTAAATTTTTTCATTCTGTTCTCCATGTTATTAATTCGCAAGCAGCAAAACTGCAGCTCAAAGTATAACAGCAAATAACATCGGAGTGCGATAAGCTTATAAAAAAACAGCAATAACTATTTTTTATATCAACTGATCTTTTGTTCCAATTTTTTTGATGAACAGAACTTGACGTCATCCCGCCGTGTACCGCGGGATGACAAAGTAATTGAATAATATTCGGGTGGACAATAATCCCTAAAAAATACCTACAGGTTTAGGCATGATTTTTGGGCTTACAATAAGTTTCCTTAACTGTAAAAGCTAAAATGAGTGCGATAATGGAGCAAAGAGGAAGTATCCTTAAGCCCGCTTGGAAATCAGAGAGTAATAAAGTTTCAACATTATAAGCACGAGCACCTGAAACCATATCGACCAATCGTCCAACCAAAGGCTGCAATAGAGCACCTACAAAGATTGATATCATATTGGTAAATGCAATAGAAGTTCCGACCACACTTCTGTCATGTATCTCAGTTGAAACCGCATAGGCAATGGCAACACCCGTATTTGTTACCCCGAAAAAGAAGAAGAGTATATATGCTGATGTTTGGCTTAGATTAGGACTAAATACATAGAGAGAGGTAAGAATGACACCAAAAATTGCTGAAAGTATCATCAAAGGCTTACGACGCCCCATCTTATCTGAAAGCCAACCGGATAAAGGACCGCTAATCCCCCAACCAATAAATATTAATCCTGTAGCAAAAGCAGCAGCATGAGCACCAAGCCCCCTTCCAAATTGTAAATATGCAGGGCCAATTGCCTCACCAATCACCGCGGTTGGGCCAAATAAAAATCCGGCATATAACGCATTGAGCCATGTTTGTCTGCACGATAATACAATTTTTAAGCTCTGGAGAATGCTGAGCTGATTCACAGAGTGGACTTCACTACGATGCTCTCCAGGCTTATCTTGTACAAATTGATACAATAAAGCGGCCAGTGCGATAAATAGAAAAGCAATAATCAGCATACTGTGACGCCAACCCACATTAGTCACTAAAAATGAAACAGGCGCTTCACCAGCAGCAGCCCCGAGCATTCCTAATGCCTGAGTTAAACCTGCTAATAAACCCAACATGGTAGGTGGAAACCATGATGTCGCTAATCTTAATGAACAGATAAAAGCAAATGCTGCACTGAAACCTATAAGCATTCTGCCTATTGAAGCCATAAACAAACCATCTGCCAGACCAAAAACACAACATCCGAACGCGGTAACTAATGACATTACTGTAAGTAGCCAACGGATACTTAATCGGTCTACCGTGAGGCCTACAGGGATTTGCATTAAAATATAAGGGACATAAAATGAGGCGGTTATTATGCCAAAGCCCGCTTCATTAATCCCAAAATCCATTTGCAAGTATCGATGCATTACGCCGGGTGCAACACGAGCCATATAATCAGAAAAATAGAACGCAGCAGCCAACCCCCATACTAACCAAGCAAATCCTAAATATTTTTTTTGGTTATAAATCTCTACTCTAGACTCATGTATTTTGTTCATAAACTCTCTACACTAATAAAAATCCTAATTAGTTTTGTTCGATTGAAAAGGTACTAACTGGTAGACACATCAAAAAACAAACCTCCAGGATAGAGTTTGTTAACATTCCATTTACATTCCGAGTTCACTAGTACATCGTTAACGGTATGAAATAGAATCAAACCCTAATATACTTATCCAAAAAATGAGCAATAATTCTGCAAAACAAAACCTACATTATACTGGTGTTGTCATTTATTTCAACACATAGTTTGATTTCATTTTCATAGGTATAGAAAATGGTTATAATTTACAAACATAATGTACCTCGTTGCACACGAATGTCACAATCTGATCTTAATATTACTAAGGCTCAAAATGAATGCTCTGAATCATGCAATAAAAGAAGCGCTTAATGCTGCTGGAAATAACAAAGAAGCGAATAAAGCCTATCTTGAGTTTATTAAAGCGAATTTTATTATACCCATTGAAAAAAATTCAGACGAAAATCAACCTAAGGTATTGTTTTTAGAAGATGGAGAACACGTTTTTCTTCCTGTGTTTTCTGAAATGAGTTATCTTGATGCATGGGCTGTTGATATAGCTACTGACATAAACCTGCTTAAATTATCCGGTGTCGATTTACTTAAAGGACTTGGTGAGAATGTAACCGTATGTCTTAATATCGGTAGCGATATATATAAAGAATTCAATCCATCGGAAACAGCGCGAATGCGCTCCATGGTATTAAAATTTTTCAAGGATTAAAATATCTACCCAAGAAACTGGCTAAGGCCTCACAATGTTTCTTGGGTAATCCTCTCCCTCGATGGGAGAAGGTACTCATGAGGGTTCAGCAGCATAATCCGACAATGATGAAGCGAAATCTTCCATAAAACTTCACTAAAGGGCAAATTCTATGCTACCAATTCAAATAATTGATATCCAACTATTGCTGAAGCTGCTATGGCGCCACTAATTTCAATAACTAGAGATAAAAAGCTGTGCTTATGACCATACTCTTTATCGTTTGCAGCTCCTTCTTCGCATGCAGACAGTTCTTCATTGTCGGTCTTATTTAATTCAAATAAAGGTTCTTCACCCTCAATTGCGTCCCACCAACCTTCTAACCAATGTTCTGCTTGTTGAGTACCCTTACGAAACGGATTATCCTCTTCAGTAACATCGGCGAGTGCACATTCGTAACCAAATGCATAACTGTCTTCATAAGTTGGATGTTCGATGTTAAAACGTAATTTAATATGTGGTAGTAAGGCTGTTATGTCGTTCATGATTATACCCTCTATTTATACAGTACATGAATTTTTAATACTGTTAATAATTTCTACATTTAAGTTAATTTTACGACTTTATGTTAACGCTTATTTACCAAATAAAAACATTTACTAATTCTTGACAAATTTTTTTTAACTCAGAAAAAATAACGTTCGAAATCAATATTGTTGTTATTTCTAATATTAATATAGCAATTAATATGCCAATCTTTTTTTTGTCTCTTTAAAAAGCACAAAAAATAGAGTAAGAACAGAAAGAGGGAAAAAATATATATTTGTGGCAGAACTTAACTCTTTGCCGGCAAATTTTGCCGCCAGTACCGTTTCTACTTCATTTAAACACGCAGCATTCAAAGTGTATTAAAGCGCACATAAAACACTAAGCCAGAAGGTTAATCAGCTATTTTAGTCTCTGAGATGAATTGTACTGTTATCTAGGTTATGGCTAAGGAGCTAACCGATGATGCTTCCATTGTCCATCATGTTGATAATAATGAATTCGATCATGCAGACGATTATCCCGTCCTTGCCAAAACTCGATCTCCTCGGGAATAACCATATAGCCGCCCCAGTAGTTAGGACGTAATACTGGTTCTTGTCCATGCTTTTGTATTAAATCATTCAGAGCTTTCTCCAACGACTCTCTTCCGGCAACCTCATGGCTTTGGGGAGAAACAATTGCACTGAATTGGCTTTTAATAGGTCTTGAGGAAAAATAGAGATCAGACTGCTCCTCATCAACTTGCTTGATTTGACCACGAATACGTACCTGCCTGGCCATTTGTGGCCAATAAAAATTAAGCGCTACATGAGGGTTATTTTGAATTTGTTTTGATTTTGTACTTTGATAGTTGGTATAAAAAACAAACTTACCCTCATCAACACCCTTTAACAAAACAACTCGGGAGTCAGGGTAACCTCGATTATCTACCGTGGAAAGAACCATAGCGGTCGGATCGTTTTTTTCATTTTTTAAAACATCTTCAAACCAAAGCTTAAATTGAATAAGCGGATCAGCTGGAAGTGATTCCTCACTTAAATTGAGATCCCCATACTCACGTCGTATATCCGCAATGCTTCGAAAATTTGTCATGAAATACCATAAAAAAATTGGGTATCCGTGGACCCCAGTTATAGTGAACGATTCCATATTCCTCAGTTTTGGCTTTACCTGCGTCCATCAATATGATTACGCTTTTTCGCCTTTGTCATCTCCGCAAAAGCGGAGATCCATTTTCAGAGCAACTCACTACTTTACTTAGAAATAGATTCCCGCCTGCGCGGGAATGACAAAATACTTAACTTAATGCTGTAGGCTTTGCCTTAACTCAAGCTATAGTCTAAATTGACTACCAACCAGTTACTTCGGCAATTGCATCGCCTAAATCAGCTGGTGAACGTACCGTTTTTACACCGGCTGCTTCTAATGCTTTAAACTTCTCAGCAGCAGTTCCTTTACCACCAGAGATAATTGCCCCAGCATGCCCCATGCGCTTACCTGCGGGCGCGGTAACACCTGCTATATAGGAAACGACTGGCTTACTTACATGTGATTTAATGTATTCAGCAGCCTCTTCTTCTGCAGAGCCTCCAATTTCACCCACCATGATAATGGCTTGTGTTTGAGCGTCTTGCTCAAACAAAGCTAATGCATCAATAAAACTGGTTCCAGGAATTGGATCACCACCAATACCAATACAGGTACTTTGCCCAAATCCTTTATCGGTGGTTTGTTTTACTGCTTCATAAGTTAGTGTACCAGAGCGTGAGACGATACCTACTTTACCAGGCAAATGAATTGAACCTGGCATAATCCCAATTTTGCATTCACCTGGAGTTATAATTCCAGGGCAGTTTGGTCCAATTAAACGGGCCTGGGTATTATTTTCCAAATAGACTTTTACTTGCAACATGTCTAATACAGGAACACCCTCTGTGATACAAACAATTAATTGAATTCCTGCGTCTGCTGCTTCCAAAATAGAATCTTTGCAAAATGGCGCTGGAACGTATATTACGCTGGCTTCCGCTTTAGTTTCTTCAACGGCTTCACGCATAGTATTAAATACCGGTAAGCCCAGATGCTGCTGCCCACCTTTGCCTGGTGTCACGCCACCAACCATGCGTGTGCCATAAGCAATCGCCTGTTCTGAATGATAAGTTCCTTGTTTTCCAGTAAAACCCTGACACAGTACTTTAGTATGTTTATTTACCAATACACTCATTGTTAACCTCGAATTTTAGTAATTAACCTAAAAACCGCAGTTGAATTATTGAGAGGAGTAGATTCAACTGCCGTTTTTAGGATTAGGCAACAGCTGCCACAATCTTCTTCGCAGCATCAGTTAAACTGGTTGCAGCAATCACATTCAAATCACTTTTATTTAAAATATCAGCACCAAGTTGCGCATTATTACCTTCAAGACGTACCACCACAGGAATTTTCACATCGACTTCTTTAACTGCAGCAAGAATGCCATCGGCAATGAGGTCACAACGAACGATACCACCAAAAATATTTACTAAAATACCTTTGACTTTTTCATCTGAGACAATAATTTTCAATGCTTCACTGACTCGTTCCTTGGTAGCGCCCCCACCAACATCTAGGAAGTTAGCTGGTTCCCCGCCATGAAGTTTAATCACGTCCATAGTCGCCATAGCCAAACCCGCGCCATTTACCATACAACCTATAGTGCCATCTAAAGGAATATAATTTAATTCCCAGTCACTCGCACGATTTTCTCGTTCATCCTCTTGAGTTGTGTCACGCATGCTTTTTAACTTAGGTTGACGATATAATGCATTGCCATCAATATTAATTTTTCCATCCAAACAAATTAATTGACCCTGCTTGGTTACAACTAAAGGATTGATTTCTAATAAGCTCAAGTCACAATCAACAAACATTTTACCCAAGCCCATCATCAAATGAGTAAATTGTTTTATTTGCTCATCGTGTAGACCCAGTTTAAAACCCACGTCACGACATTGGAAGGGCATAACCCCAACTAACGGGTCTACAATAACCTTGAAAATTTTCTCAGGGGTCTCTTCAGCCACCTTTTCTATTTCAACACCGCCTTCAGTGGAAGCCATGAACACCACACGACGAGTTGCGCGATCCACAACAGCGCCAAGATATAGCTCTCTGCCTATGTCACACGTTTCTTCAATTAGTACAGTATTAACGGGTTGACCATGAGCATCTGTTTGATAGGTAACTAATCGAGTACCTAATAATGCTTTCACCGCTGCAGCTAATTCGTCTTTGTTCGAGACTAATTTCACGCCACCTGCTTTTCCTCTACCACCAGCATGAACTTGCGCCTTAACCACCCAACGGTCAGTAGATAACTGTGACGCGACTTGCATTGCGTCTTCAACACTATAAGCTACCTCACCCTTAGGAACGGGAAGGTCGTACTGAGCAAATAATTGTTTAGCCTGGTATTCATGTAAATTCATTGCCATTACCTTTCTAAAAGAAGCTAAATTCGTCAACACACATCAGTATCCATTGAAGCCTTCGCCCAGAATACATTTATGTGTCATTGCGTATTTCGCTGTTACATTTCATTAAACATTAAGTAAAAGACGAGCAGGATCTTCCAATAACTCTTTAACGCTCACCAAAAACTGTACTGAATCTTTACCATCAATCAATCGATGGTCATAAGACAACGCGACATACATCATCGGACGAATCACAATTTGTCCCTTTTCCACTACAGGCCTATCTTCAATTTTATGCATTCCCAAAATTCCTGTTTGGGGTGGATTAATAATTGGAGTAGCCAATAAAGAACCAAATACCCCACCATTAGTAATGGTAAAGGTACCGCCTTGCATATCTTCCATCGCTAATTTGCCTTGTCTGGCTTTTGTTGCTGCATCATTAATAGCCAATTCAATCTCAGCCATGCTCATTTGATCTGCATCACGGATTACTGGGACGACTAATCCTCGTTCCGTTGATACCGCAATACCAATATCATAAAAACCATGATAGACCACATCCTGACCGTCAATGGAAGCATTTACTGCAGGGAAGCGTTTTAATGACTCAACGACCGCTTTAGTAAAAAACGACATAAATCCGAGTTTAACACCATGTTTCTTCTCAAAACTGTCTTTATACTGAGCCCGCATATCCATCACAGCTTTTAGATTGACTTCATTAAAGGTTGTCAACATTGCTGCATTATGCTGTGCTTCTAATAGACGCTCAGCAATTTTAGCTCTTAAACGCGTCATGGGTACACGTCGCTCTTCACGTAAACCCATAGGTGCTTTATATTGTTGCTCTTTGTGAGTTTCTGGGGATTTCGATGTTTTCTCTCGAGTAGATTCGATATAAGCGAGAACATCTTCTTTGGTAATGCGACCGTCTTTGCCACTACCTTGGATTTGCCCTAATTGCAGATCATGTTCTGCCATCATTCGTCGTACTACAGGACTGGTTGACTTATCTTCCTTAGCACTTACCTTATCATCTGACTCGTCACGTCCCTTCGCAGTTTCGGTTTTGGTTTCTTCTTTAGCTTCAGCGCCAGAACCTTCTTTTATTTTTGCCAATAATTGACCAGAATTTACTGTATCTCCTTCTTGAAACATTATTTCAGCCAGTATCCCATCTGCTGGGGCTGGAACTTCTAATACAACTTTATCTGTTTCTAGATCCAGTAAATTTTCATCACGGGTAACTTTATCACCTACTTTTTTATGCCATGCAGCCACAGTTGCATCAGCTACTGACTCCGGCAAAACAGGTACTTTGACTTCAATAGACATGGTTATACCTTCTTATTTTATTAAATTCGTTAACACTCTGTAGTCTGAGGTAAAAACAACTCTTTATCCCAGAATACGATAACTCAAATTCAGCCCAATAAAGCTTGCTCTACTAAAGCCTGTTGCTGCTGTGCATGCAGCGCAGGACTTCCTACAGCAGGTGCAGCAGCAAACTCTCTTCCGGCATAGTGCAAGGTTTGTTCAGGAAGCAAACAATCTACTATGTTATGTTGAGAAGAGAACCATACTCCCTGATTTTGTGGTTCTTCCTGACACCAAATCACTTTCTTGGCCTGAGGATATTTATCGAGCTCAATCAAAAGTGCCTTTTTAGGAAACGGATATAATTGTTCGATTCGCACTATAGCAACGTGATTTAATTCTTTATCACGGCGCATTTGCAGTAAATCATAATAAACCTTTCCACAGCACAGCACTACCTTGGTCACTTTTTTTGCATCCAGTGCATCAATTTCCGGAATAATTGTATGGAACTTCCCTTTAAATAAGTCTTCTAAAGGAGAAACTGCTAATTTATGACGTAACAGGCTCTTAGGAGTCATTACAATTAATGGCTTTCGGAAATTACGAATAACTTGTCTTCTTAACAAATGGAAAATTTGGGCTGGGGTAGTTGGCGTACACACTTGCATATTATGCTGGGCACAAAGCTGCATGTAGCGCTCCAGGCGTGCAGATGAGTGCTCAGGACCTTGTCCTTCATATCCATGGGGTAATAACATCACCAGACCACATAAACGCCCCCATTTTTGTTCACCAGAACTAATGAATTGATCGATAACAACTTGTGCACCGTTGGCAAAATCACCAAATTGAGCTTCCCAAAGCACTAAGAAATTTGGAGCAGAAGCAGAAAAACCATATTCAAAAGCTAACACTGCTTCCTCTGAGAGTACCGAATCGATTACAGAAAAAGGTCGGTTGAGTTCATTGGTTATTTTCTCTAAAGGCACAAACGTCTCGCCTGTCTCTACATCATGTAATACCGCATGGCGATGCGCAAAAGTTCCTCTTCCAGAGTCTTGGCCCGACAAACGCACACCATAACCTTCTTGAATTAGGCTGGCATAGGCCATAGTTTCAGCATAACCCCAATTCATCGGTAATTCACCGGCGGTCATTTTATCACGCTCGTTTAACAAGCGCTGTACTACTGGGTGTAATGAAAATCCCTCAGGCAGTTCACTTAATTGTTTCGCTAATTTATTCAAGTTTTCTTTAGATATGGTGGTATCTACTTTATCTGTCCATTTTGCATTCATATAAGGGGTCCAATCCACCGCGTATTTCCCCTCATAATCCCCATGAACTAAATCCACCACTGCCTTACCTTGATCCAAGGAATCACGATAAGCATCGACTAATTTTTCAGAATCTTTACTGGTAAGTATTCCCTCTTGAATGAGTTGTTCGGCATAAATTTCGCGTAATGGACGCATGGATTTAATTTTTCGATACATGGACGGTTGAGTTACTGCTGGCTCATCTGCCTCGTTATGACCATGACGACGATAACAAACCAGATCAACAACCACATCCCGTTTAAATTTCATTCTGAAATCAAACGCTAATTTAGTCGCAAATACAACTGCTTCCGGATCATCACCGTTCACGTGAATAACAGGCGCCTGTACCATTTTAGCAACATCGGTACAATATAAAGTAGAACGTGCATCCAAAGGATTGCTGGTAGTAAAGCCTATTTGGTTGTTAATCACGATGTGCACTGTACCCCCAGTACAATAACCACGCGCTTGAGAAAAATTAAACGTTTCCATCACAACGCCTTGACCAGCGAATGCAGCATCTCCATGAATAACAATAGGGACAACTTTTTCCTTGTTAACTAAATCATTGCGTCGGCCTAAACGAGAACGTACTGACCCTTCCACGACGGGGCCAATAATTTCTAAGTGCGACGGATTGAAGGCCAAAGCCAAATGAACTACGGAACCTGAACCTGTTTTTATATCGGAAGAAAACCCTAAATGATATTTCACATCACCAGTGCGTTCATATTTGATTTTTCCTTCAAATTCTTGAAAAAGCTGGTTAGGTTCTTTACCCAACACATTGACCAAGACATTCAAACGGCCACGATGTGCCATACCGATGACCACTTCCTTAACATTATCCCTTCCAGAGCACTCAATGAGTTCTTTCATCATGGGAATTAAAGAATCGCCCCCTTCAAGAGAGAATCGTTTTTGTCCCACATAGCGTGTACCTAAATAACGTTCTAAACCATCTGCAGCAATTAAGTCTTTTAAAATCTGTCGTTTTTTTGTTGCATCTAGTTTCAAACGGCCACGCACAGACTCCATTCGCTCTTGGATCCATTCAATTTCTTCAGTATTAGAAATGTGCATGTACTCAATACCAATACTGCCGCAATATGTTTCCCGCAGTGCGTGGTATATTTCATCCAGAGTCATTTCTGGGCCATTAAATGTGGTACCTGCAAAAAATTTGCGACTTCGATCGACATCCGATAAGTGGTGATAATCTAATTCCAATGCGGGCACGGGAGTACGCTCGGTCATTTCAAGAGGATCAAGTTTGGCCGCATGATGTCCCAATGCGCGGTATGAATTAATTAAATCTGCAATTCGAAATTGTTGACTATCTGAAGATTGGATTACCGGTATTGCTTTTTTATCTGCGTTCTGCAAAAAATAATCGCGTATCTCTCTGTGGGAACGTTCCTTTTCAGCACCATTAACCTTGGGTAAAGCACTAAATACTGCTCGCCAATCGGATGAAACCGAACTAGGATCAGCAAGATAATCTTCATATAGGCTATCAACATATGCCATACTTCCGCCAGATAAATAGGAAGAAGCCCATTCTTTTTGCAGATCGGAACCGCTCATTTTCTTTTTCTCCAAAGGGGTATTAATCACTACCACCATTAAATTGGTAAGTACTCAGCCCCTATCAGGGAACGACTGGATTTGGCACATGGTGCAAGACCATTTTTCTAATCAATGCGCAGACTAATTATGCTGCACTTATCAGAAAAATGATCTCACACCTGCGCTCAAATCCAACCGTTCGAATACACCTTAACATAGGAGGCCTGAGCCCTTACTTAAATTGGCTATTCCACTCATCCCCGTGGATAAAACAGCTATCCCCGCAAGAGCGGGGATCCATCCTTATTCTGGTTTCGAGATCATTTCAGGATAATTCTCATTTTAGAGAATTAAATGTTCCTATTTTTAATGACTTTTACCAAGTACCCTCAATAATAACAAAGTACCGTTAGGTTTCTTTTGTCAGCATTTGCTGGCGAATCTCAGCAATTGCTTTCATGGGATTGAGACCTTTCGGGCAGACACTGGTACAATTCATGACGCTTCGGCAACGGAACACACTAAATGGATCTTGTAATTTATCCAAACGATGCGCTGTTGCGGTATCACGACTGTCTGCTAAAAATCGTCTTGCCTGTAATAATCCAGCAGGCCCTACATATTTTTCTGGATTCCACCAATATGAAGGACATGAACTGGTACAACACGCACATAAAATGCACTCATATAAGCCATCCAGCTGTGCACGCTCTTCTGGAGATTGTAAGCGCTCCCGAGCTGGTGCAACTCCATCATTTTGTAAATAGGGTTCGATGCGCTCAAATTGTTGATAAAACTGAGACATATCAACAGCCAAATCACGGATTACTGGAAATCCAGGCAAGGGCCGAATAACAATTTTGTCGGTTTTCAATTGAGACACGTGGGTAATGCATGCCAAGGCATTTGTTCCATTAATATTCATGCCATCTGAACCGCATACTCCCTCACGACATGAGCGCCTGTAGGTTAGAGAAGGATCCTGCTCTGCTTTTAAACGCTCAAGTAGGGTGAGCAACATAGGATCACTTTTAACCGGGATCTCCAGCTCATAATCTTTCATATAAGGCTTAGCATCCACCTCAGGATTATAGCGATATATTGATAGGGTCAATTTTTTACTATCTGCCATGTAATCTATCCTCTTTAGTAAACGCGTTCTTTGGGCGCAAAAGGCTCGACATGCTTAGGTGATGCATTAACTGGACGAAAATCAATTTTCTCACCTTCCTCAAAATAGAGCGTATGTTTAATCCAGTTCTCATCATCACGTTTTGGGTAATCCTCACGGCTATGAGCCCCACGACTTTCAGTACGAACAATTGCAGATTGTGCTGTTGCGTATGCAGTTGCCATTAAATTATCCAACTCTAATGCACTGACTCGTTCTGTATTAAATACCTTGCTTTTATCTTCTAATTTGGCATGGGCCAATCGCTCACGTAAAGCTTGTAAGCGTTTTAAGCCAGAGGCCATAACGTCACCTGTGCGGAATACACCAAAGTCTTCTTGCATTACACGTTGCATTTCATCATGAATCACAGCAGGGCTTTCGCCGTCTGTTGAATCATTCCAGCGATTATAGCGTTGTAACGATGGAGCAAGATCATCGTCACTAATATAAGTCAATTCAGGCAATTGATTTGCGAGCCATAACTCTTCAACATGCAATCCTGCTGCCCGACCAAAAACAACTAAGTCCAGTAACGAATTACCACCTAAACGGTTCGCTCCATGAACAGAAACACAAGCACATTCTCCTACCGCATATAATCCATCTACGACATGCTCTACTCCATTCGTTTTAGTAAGGACTTGACCATACATATTAGTCGGTATTCCGCCCATACTGTAGTGGCATGTAGGAACAACTGGGATCGGCTCAACGATTGGGTCAACTCCTGCAAATTTCATCGATAATTCACGAATTCCTGGTAACCGTGACTTAATGAGATCGGCTCCCAGATGATCCAATTTTAATTTAACGTGATCAACCCCTTTTGGATCAAAACCCTTACCTGCACGTATTTCGAGAGCCATAGAACGGGCAACGACATCGCGAGATGCAAGATCCTTAACCCGAGGAGCATAACGTTCCATAAAACGTTCGCCGTCTTTATTAATTAAATAACCACCCTCACCGCGACAGCCTTCAGTCACTAAAACACCAGCGCCAGCAATACCTGTAGGATGAAATTGCCACATTTCCATATCTTGTAAAGGAATGCCTGCTCTTAAGGCCATACCAAAACCATCCCCAGTATTAATAAAAGCATTGGTTGTGGATTGATAAATACGGCCTGCGCCCCCAGTTGCTAAAATACATACCCGGGATTGGAAAAATACGACTTCACCAGTCTCAATACACATTGCTGTGACACCAGATATGTGACCATGAGCATCTTTAACGAGATCAAGAGCATACCATTCACTAAATACATGTGTTTTGGCTTTTAAATTTTGTTGATACAGGGTATGAAGTAAGGCATGTCCTGTTCTATCTGCTGCAGCACAAGTGCGGGCAGCTTGTTCACCACCAAAATTTTTTGATTGGCCACCAAATTGGCGTTGGTAGATTCTGCCATTATCCATACGAGAAAAAGGCAAACCCATATGTTCGAGTTCATATACAGCTTCTGGGCCTGTTTTACAGAGGTACTCAATCGAATCCTGGTCGCCAATATAATCAGCACCCTTCACTGTATCGTACATATGCCAACGCCAATCATCTTCATGAGCATTTCCTAATGCACAAGTAATCCCGCCTTGGGCTGATACCGTATGTGAACGGGTTGGAAATACTTTGGATAAGAGCGCAACTTTTAAACCAGAATTTGCCATCTGCAGTGCAGCTCGCATTCCAGCTCCGCCTGCGCCAATAATTACTGCATCAAATGTGTTACGTGCAATTGCCATGCTACCGCCCCCAAAGGATCATTAAGCCCCAAGTAAATTGACTCAGGAGCCATAAAACGACTAACATTTGTACTGATAAACGCAGAGCAGTACACTTCATATAATCGGTAGTTACTGTCCAAATACCTATCCATGCATGCAATGAAAGAGCAAACAAGGCAATAAGTGACGCGATCCGCACTAAAGCATTCGAAAAAAGAGCATGCCATTGCGCAAAACCTAGCTCAGGATGCAATAACAAAAATCCAATAATAAAGAAAGAATAAACAGCAAAATAAACCGCGGTGACTCGTTGAATCAACCAATCCTTTAGCCCATTACCTGTTAAGCTGGTGACATTATTTACCATATCCAGATTCCTAGAAAAATTGACAAAATAATGGCAAGAATAATGACTAAAACAGCGGAACGCCGACCAGCATTAAGATGCTCACCAAACCCCATGTCCATCACAAGATGTCTAATCCCTGCAAGTACGTGATAAATCATTGCTGCACCAAATGCCCACAGGATCATTTTATAAGCAGGATGGGACAATAAACTCTTTACTTGTGTAAAGGATTCTTCAGATTGCATTGATTGGCCAAAAATATAAAGCATTATGGGTAACAGTAAAAATAAAACCACCCCTGAAATCCTATGTAAAATGGACGCTATCGCCATAGGGGGATAATTTAAACTACCCAAATCCAGATTAACGGGTCTTTTTTTGTTCACTGTGAGTTTCTTCCTTAATTAGAAAAGTTAATTAAATAAAGCACAAATGCGAAGTATAGCACTCTGTTGTTATCGCGCAAGATTAAGTCGATATGGATTCTAACCAAAATATAACTTGTCTATCTCTAATCCAAATAAATTTGTTCATTATCTCTGTTCTTAAAAGGCTCTTTTTACTCGATAAGATCTTAAAATTAAAGATAAAAAATATTTCATAGGTTACAATTTTATCAATTTGTTATTTTATTGATATAATTAATATACATCTATTGTATTAGGTATCAATTATGGCTATCTCTAACAATCCAAATGAGCGATTGACTTATTGTGTCTCTAAGGGTCTTGTTAAAACGGTAAAATTTCTTGTTAATGATATAAATCAAATTCAGAAAATTCAACCGGAAACTATTAATAAGGCAATAGAAAGTGCCTTAAAGACAGCAACCTCAAAGGAAGCAGAACCAGGTGAGCGAATTAATAAGCAATGGGAAATTATCACGCTGTTATGCAATATACCCAAAGGGCTACCACAACCTAATGCAAAACTTGTTAAAAAAGCATTGGCAGAGCGTGAAAAATATTATCAAAATTTATGCGATACCGAATTTACGGACTTGATCAAGCAAAAAATGAAGAAAGAGGATTGGGATTCAGTTTTTGATTATCTTGAAAGCGATAGGGTAAAAAAACCATCTCAGATTGCAATGAGTTTTACATTAAGAGTCGCGGCACATCACAATGATTGGCCAGTTTTTATGAAACTATTAAATCATCATGAGCCTGATTGGAAAATGGCTGGCAACCTGCTCTTTTCAGCGGCAAAAGCAGGGCAATATGATGCAGTGAAACAGCTTTGTAATTTGTCTCAAGAAAATATGCCTAATGCGAGCAACATCAAAAGAGCAATGAAAGAAGCAAAAAGTACAGGACATCATGAAATTGCCAATTATCTGGCTTGTGAACTCATCCATCAAAATAATTTGGAAAAAGATCCCTTAGCACTAACCCAGGCCATACTTCAAGATTATGTTGATCATTCGTTTATAGGAAGTAGTTTATTTAATTCGCAAGTGAAGGGGTGAAAAATATCCTTACCCAGGTAAAACGCATAACAGCTCAAGAACATGATGAAAATGCAAGAAACAAAACTGTACTTGATGTTGTTCAGTCTTTACAACAAGTTTTAGGTGATAATACAGAATTAATGGGTCGTGTTGATTTCATTAAAGCACATCGCGGTAAAATCGAAGAAGCTCCTTCACTAAAAGTCCAACTATGATTTTCCTAGTTTGATTACCAACAGAAAGCCCCCTTTTAATGGAGGGCTTTTTTATTTAGGCCGTACAGTGGATGTTTTAGGCTGCTTATAAGTATCACGTGGGGCCTCAAGTGGATATCCATATTTATCTGCATTCTGTTTGACAATTTGTAAATAACGCTCACCCCATTCACCTGGATCAAAGTTAGTTACTACCACGTTATAAGGTAAATTAATAATTGATTCAAAAGCTTTTCTTTGGGGAAGCAAATGTCCGCCAAAAGAAACTTGCACTTCTGTTTCTTTATCAATGCCTCCATCTTTTAAACGCTCAACCAATATATAGATCATTTTTTCTATGGTCATATAGAGCTTATACATGGACATGCCAGCGGAAAACATTTCTTCACTTTTGGAAGTAGACAATTTTGATCCTGCATCAAGAATAGGATACACAAATTCAAACTCATGTGTTCCTGCAATTATTTCTGGCTTGATCAGTACAGGAGGAGAAATAAGCTCTATAGTTGGAGACACAATATAAAGTTCAAAATCAGCCCATCGCCACCAAATTTGATAGACCCGCTCAACTAAGGTTATAGGATCATTTAAATCCTCTTCCATTTGCAGCTTACGCAAGTCGAGACTGTTCTCGTTATCAATGTTATCCAAATCTTCTAGATACTCAGGGGTTTCGTCAGTAGTAGGGAAATCTGGTTCATCCATTTGCATACCACATATAAATCAAGCTCATATGGTTATATTAGCCCAAATTTTATGAATGAGCACGAAAGTTAAATCTGCTAAAGTAAAAAACCTGTAAAAAAATGTAACCTGCCATGAGGAGATACTTCATCCCGGGTGCAATGAGAGCACGGGGTCAAGTTAATAGAATGATAAACAGCGCCTAAATGTATTGATAATATTCAGGCGCCTTAGAATGACATTTAAAGCATGTGCTTTGGCAATTTGCTTTTTCCTGGCATTTCCGTATTACTCCCTTGCCAATCCATAAATCCAGCATAGGCTGTAATGCTTGAAGATCCAAACGAAACTCTCGAGTCAATTGCTGGGTACTCACTACACCTTGACGACAAATGTAATCACGTATTTGCAACAGCATTATTCCTCCGCATATTTCGTTTGGCGTATTGGCGTAACCCGATAACAATAATGAGAACCAATAAGAACACGATGATCTCGATAACACTTTGTTCAGAGCGCTGAATCCACTTGGCGGCTTGATAAAACCCAACTGCGGCAGCATAAGCAACCACAAAAGACCAAACCACAGAAATCCACATATATTTTCTATTTGCTTCTTGGCGAATTACCGCCATTGTCGATACACAAGGGATATAAAGAAGTACAAACAATAAATAAGCATAGGCGCCTATTTTTCCATCAAATCGTTGCGCCATAATTCCATATACCGACTGAGAGACGGGGTTATCCGCTGCACTAGCCAATATAGGATTTGTCAAAGCAGAACCGAGTTGAGCTAAATTCTGAGGAACAGACCAAAAAGCGGCTTTGATGCCTGCCCAGAAATCAAAATGAGCAGCGGCAAGTTCACCTACATGACCTACCTGGGCATAAAGTGAATTGAGCGTACCAACCACTACTTCTTTAGCTAACATACCCGTTAACAATCCCACCGTTGCCGGCCAATTGTCCTGATGTATTCCCATAGGTGCAAATAGAGGCGTAATCCACTGTCCCATTAAAGAAAGCAATGATTGCGTACTGGCTTCGCCTGAGTTAATTCCACCGCCCAAAGTAATGGCATTTAAACCACCTAAAATAACACAAATAGGTACGATTAATTTCCCCGCCCGCACTACAAAAAAACGTAATCGCATCAAGGTTTCTTTAAATAATCGCTTAAGAGCAGGTTTATGATAAGCAGGCAACTCCAAAATTAAGGGGGAAGCATGACCTTTTAAAGTGGATTTGCGCAAGATGAACCCGGTTAATACCGCCATCAAAATCCCTACAAGATATAAAGAAAACACGACATTTTGCCCACCCGAGGGGAAAAACGCAGCAACGAATACTGCATAAATCGCCAAACGCGCACTGCATGACATAAAAGGACTCATCATCACGGTGAGCAAACGATCACGTTCTGAATCCAGCGTTCGCGCTGCCATAATCGCAGGAACGTTGCAACCAAAACCAACGATCATCGGCACAAACGATTTTCCGGGCAAACCCATCATCCGCATTGCTTTATCGACAACAAAAGCTGCTCTGGCCATATATCCTGAGGTCTCTAATAGGGATAAAAAGAAGAACATCGCCGCAATGACAGGGATAAACGTTAAGGTGGTATTAATGCCTTTACCAACTCCGTTGGCCAATAAAGCAATCAACCAATTAGGGGCATGAACCTGGTGTAATAACCAGGCAGTACCTTGAACAAATATCGTATCAGTACTGATATCAAAAAAATCCTGAAACGCACCACCTACATTAATCGCAAATAAAAACATCAAATACATCATGGCAAAAAATATAGGGAGGGCAAAAAAACGATGTAACATAATCTTATCAAGCTTTGCAGTAAAATCCTCACTGGCATCACTTCGTTTTTTCTGTACAGCGGTCACCATCGCATGTATTTTCTGATATCGAGCATCCGCTAACAAGATATCAAGACTAGGCTCTGCTTCGTTGAGTAAGGGCAAATCTTTAGTAAGCTTTTTATCTAATAACAACTCATCTCCCTCTGCAAGCCTACGCGCATAGTAATAAGCAAGAGATTGGCTATACCCCTCATGAACTAAAGTGTTTTCCAGAGTTGTTAATGTTTGTTGTACCGCTTGGGGTATAGGCAGTATCCAGGGGATATGCTTTTGAGGCAGGTGAGTTAGTGCCTGCATTAACTGTGAGATCCCAACCTTTTTATGTGCTTGGATGGGGATAACAGGACAACCTAATTGTTGAGACAAGGCATTGATATCTATGGAGATGCCGCGTTGCTGAGCAATATCCATCATATTCAGCGCGAGCAGTACGGGTTTGCCTAATTCCAAAATTTGAGTGGTCAGATATAAATGCCGCTCCAAATGACAGGCATCAATCACATTGATAATACAATCTGCCTCCATCGTTACCACAGAGTCGGCAGCGATGTGTTCATCCTGACTGACGCCATCTGCATTCGCCACTAGAGAGTAAACCCCCGGCAAATCCGTTACTTCAATGCGTTGTTGGCCTACGAAGAATTCCCCAGTTTTCTTTTCAACCGTGACACCAGGCCAATTTCCTATTCGCTGATTGTCACCAGTTAATGCGTTAAATAAGGTGGTCTTACCACAATTAGGATTACCTACTAATAACACATGAGTCATATACGCTCCAAAATCAATTGACTCGCTTCATCCTTACGCAAAGTTAAGGAAGTTCCTCTGACTTCAATTTGGATAGGACATCCTAAAGGAGCAATTCGGACCACTAAAAGCTCTGTACCGCAGGTCACGCCCAAAGACAAAAGTCTACGTCTATATTGCATCTCCGTTGTACCAAAACTGGTTAATCGTGCTTTATCACCGGGTACTAATTCTGTAATTTTTATCATGTCCTAACAGCAAAATAGTGAAATAATTTTAATCTTAGCATAAATGAAATCGAGAATCATTCTCAATTAAGAAAAAAATTATACATTAATTCAATTTTGAATCAACATATAGCCTTGGCAAAATACAGCAGAATTCGGTAATTTTGCCCCCTCTGCCGAAGGCCCTATTAAGAATTACCAGCAATCAACTCTTTAAGTGCTCTTTTGGGATGACGTGCTAAATAATCCACCGATTGCATTTCCAGCAAACGGCTTAAAGTCCGCTTGAAGGTTTCTTTCATTTCACCTTCAACATACAACTCTTCGACGGCCACTTCCGCGGAAATAATAATATTAATTCCACGGTCATACATCACATCAATAAAATGAATAAACATAATAGCTTGTAACGTATGATTTACGGTTAATGAAGGGATGTTACTTAAAAAAATGGTGTCGAATTTATCTGCAAGCTCCAAGTAGTCCAATTGGCTACGAGGCAAATTACACAGGATATCAAAAGAAAACCAAATCGACTGCTCCGCAATCTTAAGGTAAGGAATTTCACGATTTTGGATTGTAATAAAACCATTTTCCTGAAATTCTTTTGTTAATAGCGTGAATTGCTTCTCCATAGTCAAAGCGGTTTGCTCATTCAATGGAAATAAATAAGCATCGAGTAAAGGAGCTCGCCCGACTCGATAATCTCTTTGTTCATTTAAATGCAATACTTCGCAATGCTCTTTAATTGCCGTAATAGCAGGTAAAAATCGTTTTCGATGAACCCCGTTGCGATATAACTCATCCGGAGGTATGTTCGAGGAAATCACTAAAATAACCCCATTAGCAATTAACGCTTGTAATAAATCCGCTAAAATCATGGCATACGCAACGTCATGAACCATAAATTCATCAAAACAAAGCACTCGCGTGGTTTTTGCTAATTCCTTAGCAATTTTGCGAAGTGGATTCTTTTGTCCTTGCACTCGTCTTAATTGCGAGTCAACTTGTTGCATAAAATGATGGAAATGAAAACGTGCTTTCTTTTTCTCTTCAAGACAATCATAAAATAAATCAATTAAGTATGTTTTTCCCACCCCAACGGGACCGTAAAGATACACTCCCTTAATTCGAGTTTTAATGAAGGGATAAAACCAGGATGAGTTCAATTTTTTTACCTCATCCGCTACACATTGCATCTGTGCCAATATTTCTCGCTGCAAGGGATCATCATCAATTTCACCACGATGAATAGCAGCTTCATATTGACTAATCAAATTCATCATAAAACAACCTGAGAATGAATGTACTCTATGAGTTTAGCTTTCAGCTCGATTAATTTCCCATGAAAAAAATGTCCCGTATTGACAAAACGAATCACCGGGAGTTCAGGATGAGCTTGAGCTGCAAACTCAAAAACCAAATGGGGAGGAACTACCTCATCTTCATCCCCTTGCACAATAAGCCAGGGATAAGGTGCCGGATTAAATTCGCCATAATTATAATGATGTATTGCAGGAGCCACTGTAATTAACAATTTTGCATCCGATTGTGACGCTGCCCGATAAGCCACGTAAGAACCAAAAGAAAAGCCAGCAAAAATAAGTTTCTTTTCCGGCTGTTCCTTTTGCCACTCACGAACTAAAACCAGCATATCCTCACTCTCACCAAGACCTGCATCATAATTACCGTCAGATTGACCTACCCCGCGAAAATTAAAGCGTATCGAAGGAATGCCTAACTCTTTAAAGACACGCGCTAAAGTGGTAACCACTTTATTATTCATCGTGCCGCCTTGCAGTGAATGAGGATGTCCCAAAAAAGCGATAAAAACAGAGTTATTTTGCTCTGGGACAGTTAAAACTGCTTCTAATTTCCCAACAGCTCCTTGCAAAAATAACGCATGTTCACCTGGGACAGTTAATTTTTCAGTGATTTGCATAAAAAACCTGTTATCATAAGTACATATTTCATGCAGTTACGCCTATGAAGTGGGGGCATAACCTTCATCGCCCTGATGGGCACCTTCTCCCTAATAGGGATAAGGAAATCTTCCTTCCTCTTGCTTTGAGGTGAAGGAAACAAAATCCCCTCCGCCACTCGCAGGGAGCGGGGCTAGAGTGAGGGTTTCACATCCACCTTAATGATCCGCTACACAAAGAAGGAAGCTGCGTGAAGCCTGAATGATAACTCGAATTATAGATGAACAAAATGCATAAAGAGCAAAAAGAAGCAATGCCCATCACAAAAAACCTCCCTTTTTCTAAACGTTTTATTTTTTTAATTATAATTCCGGCAGTTTTTGTGCTTATCGGAATAATTCTTTATTTGCTTGGTGGTCGTTATGTGGCAACAGATAATGCCTATGTTAAAGCGGATATGATCCCTTTAAGCCCGCAAGTATCCGGTGTGGTTCAAGAGGTTTTTGTCATCGAGAATCAGAATGTAACAAAAGATCAACTCCTTTATCGGATTGATCCAGAACCTTTTAAAGTAGCATTGACTAAAGCCGAATCTAAATTAGCTCAAGTCCGCATTGACATTTTGGCTATGAAAGCCAATTATCGTGAAAAGCAAGCTGAATTAGAACTTGCTCGCACTAAATATAATTTTTCCCTGCGCAATAAAAAACGTCAGATGGATCTTGCAAAGAAACACTTTGTATCTTTATCCAGTTTAGATGACGCCAATGAGGGTGCGGAACTTGCGGCACAACAGATAGTCACTTCGGAACATAATTCGCAAGGTTTGGCAGCATCCCTTGCAGGTAGTATTGACGAACCTGTAGAGTCACATCCCTCTTATTTAATGGCAAAGGCAGAATATGAGCAAGCAAAATTGGACTTACTACGTACTGAAATTAAAGCTCCAGTAGCTGGAACCATTAGTGCACCTCCCAAAAATGGACAATTCGTCAGTAAAGGCTCTATTACCATGACTTTGGTTGCTAATGAACATCCCTGGATCGAAGCAAACTTTACTGAAAAAGAGTTGACCTATGTCCGTCCAGGGCAAAAGGTAATTACCACCATCGATATTTATCCTGGAAAAAAGTGGAAAGGTACTGTCCAAAGTTTAAGTCCTGCAACCGGTTCAGAGTTTTCAATTATTCCAGCCCAAAATGCCACCGGGAATTGGGTTAAAATTGCTCAGCGCATTGCAGTCCGCATCCAGTTACAGCCCGACCCGAACAGCCCTCCACTGCGTTCAGGGCTCAGTTCCTGGGTGGAAATTGATACAGGGCATAAAAGATATTCATTTAAAAATCCTCCTCTTCCCAAAGTAGGAGAGGGTTAAAACTACTATTATGTAGTCTGGATGAGCAAAGCAAGCTCTGCTGCATTCACATCTCCTCTTATGGGCAGAAGGTGACCGATAGGGGGGGTATTTACTCTATTCCCTGCCCCTCTCCCATCATTGGGGAGGAGCATTCGAATATAACGCAGAATTATTTCGCGGCACCCAGACTACATTTTAACGATAGATTGAGTGAACTCGATGATGAAAACATATCAAGCACACCAAGGCTCACAAAGGGTATTCATTACTTTGTCGGTCATGCTTGCAACAGTAATGCAATCATTGGATACAACCATTGCTAATGTAGCCTTACCTCATATGCAAGGCGGGATGGGCGCAACTCAAGAACAAATTTCTTGGGTTCTTACTTCCTACATTGTTGCAGCAGCGATATTCACTCCGTTGACTGGGTTTCTGGGTGATCGCTTTGGAAGAAAACGAATTTTTATTTGGTCCGTGATTGGTTTCACTATAGCTTCGATGCTTTGTGGTGCTGCGCAGAGTTTGTCGCAAATTGTCATATTCCGTTTACTTCAAGGTGTTTGTGGCGCCAGTTTGATTCCCATATCCCAATCCATACTTTTAGATTCAAATCCTCCAGAAAAGCACGGTTCGGCAATGGCTATTTGGGGTATGGGGGTTATGATTGGCCCCATTCTTGGCCCCTCTCTAGGCGGATGGCTTACTGAGTACTACAACTGGCGATGGGTCTTTTACATTAATCTTCCCTTTGGGGCACTTGCCTGGATTGGTTTAACTCTATTTCTTCAGGAAAATAAACTTAAAACTGAAAAACATTTTGATTTAATGGGATTCGCCTTTTTAAGTATCGCAATCGGCTCATTGCAGCTATTTCTTGACCGGGGTGAGTCACTGGATTGGCTTAATAACAATGAAATAATTATTGAGGGATTAGTAGCCCTCATCTGCTTGTATTTGTTTATTGCCCATATACTTACTTCCAGGACTCCTTTTATTGATCCATCCATGTTTAAAGATCGAAATTTTAGCGTGGGACTGGCTTTTATTTTTATAATTGGAATTATTTTACTGGCTACCATGGCCTTACTACCGCCTTACATGCAAGGTTTAATGAATTATCCGGTAATTGACGTAGGCATACTCTTAGCTCCAAGAGGGGTAGGCACTATGATGGCGATGATGATCGTAGGCAAGTTATCTGGAAAAATTGATGCGCGTTATCAAATTGGTTTGGGATTAATTTTAACGGATTACTCTTTATGGCTTATGACCTTATTCAATGTGAACATCAGCAATAGCGACATCATTTCTTCAGGAATTACTCAAGGATTGGGACTGGGTTTTATTTTTGTTCCATTATCTACACTTACGTTCGCCAGCTTACCCCCGCAGTATCGCAATGACGGTACTTCCTTATTTAGCTTACTCAGAAATATCGGCAGCAGTATAGGTATCTCCATAGTCATGACCAAATTAGCCCAAAACACTCAAGCAAATCATTCTGCCTTTGCCAATTTTATTACTCCATTTAACATCAATTTAAACCACGCAAGTGAGCTAGGAGTCTTTAATCTACAGTCAACACAAGGTCTGGCCATTCTTGATGCAACGGTAACCAAACAAGCTTTATTACTTGCCTACTTACAAGATTTTCGCTTCATGATGTGGTTGGTGTTATGTGCTTTTCCACTTTTGTTTTTGCTTCGGCCACCGTCCAAAAAATCAACTACTTCTCAACTTCCTGAATTTGAAATATGATAGCTCGAATGAGCCAGCAAACTCGCTGCTCATAACTCACCTCATTCCTCCACTTTCTCAGTGAGTTTGGAACGAGGTCAAATGCACTGACCCATGTTGGCGGTGACTTTTTTTTAACTTTTTTGGAGGACTTGATCCATGCGACAGGTACCTAGAGTGTGTCTCGCTTTTCATCATTATGCTTGCTTCATTGTATTAAGGGGTAAAGCATTATGAAAATACATGATTTTAAACGTAAAAAAGAAGAACAACAAAAAATTTCCATGATTACCTGCTACGATTATCCATCCGCCTGCATTGTAGCTGAATCCAATATTGATTGCGTTCTCGTTGGCGATTCGGTAGCTATGGCCGTTCATGGCCATGAAACAACAATCATGGCGACTATAGAGATGATGATACTGCATACCCAAGCTGTAGCACGTGGATTAACACAGCAATTTTTAATCAGTGATCTCCCTTTTTTAAGCCATAAAACCTCAATGGCTCAAACTGTTGAACATGTAAAACGCCTATTACAAGCCGGGGCACAGGCAGTGAAAATTGAAGGGGGAGATACAGATACCTGTAATACCATTTCCTATTTAGTCAACGCAGGGGTTCCTGTTATAGGCCATATCGGTTTAACACCTCAGTCCATTCATCAATTGGGTGGGTATAAAGTACAAGGAAAAAATCAAGAACAAGCAGAACGACTAATCCAACAAGCACTTGATTTAGAAGCAGCCGGTTGCTTTGCTCTTGTCATCGAATGTGTACCCCAACAATTAGCACATACCATAACTCAGTCATTGGCTATACCTACTATTGGTATTGGGGCAGGCTCTGATACTGATGGTCAAGTCCTTGTTTGGCATGATATGTTGGGTTTACAAACTGATTTTAATCCAAAGTTTGTTAAACGATTCATCCAAGGTAAGGACATTCTCCTGAATGCCTTAAATGCCTATGCACAACAGGTACAGCAAGTGAGTTTCCCAACTACTGAACATTCATTTTAATTCACGTGAATCCGACATAAAAGGCATATAAGTGCCTTTTATGTTGTTCAATAAGGACGATATTTATATCGATCGTTAATTAAAACGGTATTGAATCATTTTACTAATAGGGTTAAATCTGTAGGAGCAACTTATGCAAATTTTCCACAACCTTGATGAATGGATAAGCTTTCGTAAAACAATATCTCCCTCACTCAATCTTGGCTTTGCACCAACAATGGGTAATTTACATGCAGGGCATGCCTCTTTATTTGTAGCGAGCCAAAAGGAAAATCAACATACTGTTTCAAGCTTATTTGTCAATCCGACGCAATTTAATCAAGCAGAGGATTTTAAGAATTATCCCCGCACTTTAGAAGCAGATCTTAAGATTATGGAAGATGCTGGCGTTGATTTTTGTATTCTTCCTAATGAACACTCTATGTATGCGGATCAATACAATTACCAGGTGCAAGAAAATCAACTTTGCCAACTGATGGAAGGAAAACATAGGCCAGGGCATTTTAATGGAGTATTAACGGTAGTAATGAAGTTATTCAACCTGGTTAAACCGCATAGAGCTTATTTCGGTGAAAAAGATTATCAACAATACCTATTAATTCTAGGAATGGTTAAGGCTTTTTTTATGGATATAGAAATTAAAGCCTGTCCCACCATTCGTGAAGTAAGTGGTTTGGCTTACAGTTCCCGCAATAATCGACTCAATAAGGAGCAAAAAGCATTAGCGGAACAATTTGCCGCACTATTTCAACAAAAAGAGCTCAGCTGTGCACAAATCATCGAACGATTAACTGCAAAAGGCATTGCTGTAGAATATGTTGAAGAGCATCAAAATCGTCGTTTTGCTGCAATACGAATTGATGAGATCCGGTTAATTGATAATTATTCTTTAGAATAATTTTGAGCACTTTCAAAAATGTAGCCTGGGTTAAGCAGCAGCGAAACCCAGGTTTTTTATTCCAATTAATCCTTCATAAAGACTAAAGTATTTAATACAACCCGTCGAATTTTAATCGATTAAGCGAATTATTGCCTGCACATCCGCTATTGCTCAATAAGTTTGCTCATACAGCTAAGAAAACCTCAAGGGCCTCAATGGAGACCTTCTAGAAATTCCTGGTTGCAAGCAACCAGGCTACAATAACTCTGGAATTGCGTCGCCAGGAACTTCTTCCGTAATCGCCGGCTGTGGTGCAACTTGCTGATATTGGGTTCCAAGCGCTGTTGATTGAGCAGGAATACCAGCCCAATGAGTATTTTCAGGTAAACGCTCCCCTTTCATTAATAAAGAAAGACTTCCTAAACAAGAATTATCTTCCATTAGGGTGTTGTAGAGAACAATTGAACCTACCCCTATATTGCAACCCGAACCAATCGTCACATTAGAGACTTTGAATATTCTATCTTCATAAAGATGGGTTTGAATGATGGTCTCTGCATTAATACATACATCATTGCCTATAGTAATTAGGTCAAATTCTGAAAACTCAGCACTGTCGGTGAAAACTCTTTTACCCGCTTTAGTTCCAAGACAACGATGTATCCAAAGTGCGAAAGGAGTTCCCAAAACTTTATTCGTTAAATGGGGGTTTGTATAGTAGTTATAAGAGTACTCAATAACATCATTTTTCCAAATAAAAGGATCCCAAATCGGTTTGGTTAAAGGCTTCAATCTACCCAACATCAACCATTTAAGAGCAACCAACACTCCAACGAGGCAGACTGTAAAGAACATTTCGGCTGGTGGTAGAACTAACGCGGTAGTAAACCAAGAATATTCACTTAACATATAGTCTAAAACATAAAGCATATTGAATAATGCAATTAATGAAAAAGTTGACGGTAAAATAATTCGCATAAACTCAATGGCTAAACGCATGCAGTACAGTTTTTTAGATGGATAAAATGTATCCTTATCAGAAAAACCAACAAATAATTCGCGTTTTGGCAAAAAGACAGCTGGTGAACCCAACCAAGCAGAATAAGGCTCTGTTGCTTTGTCTCCTGGTGGTGTCACAGATAAACATCCTAATAAAGCACCTTCCCCCATTGATTTACCTGCTGGTAATAAACTTACATTACCTACAAAAGCTCTTCTTCCAACAGTTACAGGAGCAAAAGAAATAAAACCATTACACACGCTGGGCCACGCCAACGCGACTGAACTGGCGGCAAAGCCACCTTCCTCAATGGTTACCAGATCAGGAATAATATGAGGGGTCTCTCCCAGCTCGACGCCTTTACCGAGTTTTGCACCCAACAGGCGTAAAAACATAGGCAAGTACAAGGTATCTGCCATCACTGAGATTTCATCGCCGTCTAATAATTTCACCATAATCCAATGGCGGAAATAATAAAAACTCTTCAAAGGATATTCGCCAGGTTTTATCTTATCCATAATGATCTTTTTACAGATTACTATGCATAAATAATACAATCCTAAAAAGAGTATCGCTCCTAAAGGTATGGCAAAAAACATCGTGGTAAAATAATGGCTTTGATCATAGTAATAGCTAATCAAAGAGATGGATGGGATTAAGCATAAGTAATACACCACCATCACAAAAACAACGCCTAAATAGTGCAAAATACCAAACAGGGTATTTTCCAACATCGTCGATTCTTCAACTGCAATTTTTTTACGGGTAACATGGTCAGCAGGGGCAGTGCCAGCCAATGCAGGAGAACCAGCAAAATAGGATCCTTGAGGAATTAAACCTTGATCATGAAGCATGGACATGTCATCCAAAACCCCATTATCTTCAATCTGTGTATTCAAACCCACCACTGCACGTGAGCCGACATAGCAATTATTGCCTATGTTGATAGAGCCAATCTTTAACCAGCCATCTTCAACTATATAGCCATTAAGTCTGCAATCAGAACCTATAGAAGTATTGTCTCCTACAGTTAATAAATCATGTGCAGAAACCTGCATAGAGCCCAAATGACAATTTTTTCCTATTCTGGCGCCTAACAATCGATAATAGATAGCCGCTAACGGTGAGCCGACCAAAAATTTAGCTAAAAACAAATTTTTGAGCAGTCTTTGTACTAACCACCAACGAAAATAAAACCACCCCCAAAGCTGATACTCACCAGGCTTCACCCGGCCAAGTAAAATCCACTTCAAACAGATCGTGATAAATAACGAAATGATGGGCATGGATAAAAACAAAGCTAAAAACGCCAGTTGTGATTCTCTAGAAATAATCGAATACTCAGAACTCACCCAGCTATAACACAAAATAACAGCCAATAGTTGTAAAGTACCTACTGCATATTGCAATAAACATCCAAAAAATTGACCAACACCACATAAATAATACTTCCATTGAGGTGCTCTGTACTTCTTCTTAGCCACTTGCTCTTCGCTTACATGGGGATTGGCATTAAGCGCACTAAATTTCTGTTCCAACTGACTAATTGTTGGATTTTTATATAAATCAAGAATTGAGATATTTTTTAAGGCAGGTATTTTGCGTAAGTTTGAGATCACTTTCGCCGCATGTAATGAGTGCCCACCCAAATCATAGAAAAAGTCTGCATTTACGGAAATATTATTACAATCAAATACTTTTTCCCAGGCAAGAACAATTTCCCGAGCCAATTCTGTTTTAGGTTCTTGATAATCTGTCTCGGTCTTTTGTTGCGTGGGTTTAGGGAGTTCCTTCCGATTTACTTTACCACTCGCTAAGACTGGAAATGCTTCCAGGGTTTCGATTAATGCAGGTAACATATAATCGGGTAACCGAGATTTTAAAAAGTGTTTCAGTTCATTTACATCAAGAACATGATTTGTATCGAGGATCAAATAAGCAACTAATGTAGGTTGCTCCAATGCATGTAAACCAACCACTGCCTGCTTAATTCCCGCATATTGCATGATCACCGTTTCAATTTCGTTTAATTCAATGCGAAATCCACGTAATTTAATTTGATCATCTACACGCCCGACAAAACGCAGGTCACCATTAGGTGCTCTGGAAACTAAATCTCCTGTTCGATACAAGCGCTGATTCTTATTTGCTGGATTTAAGATAAATTTTTCTGCTGTATTCTCCGGCCGATTGACGTAACCACGAGCCAAAGCAACTCCTGCAATACACAATTCACCTTCCTCACCATCCGCTACCTCTCGCAATTGCTCATCAAGGATAAGCACTTCATAACCGGGTAATGGCTGGCCAATAGTGATTTCTTTGTCGGGATGACATTCTGCATAAGTTGCAATAATCGTTGCCTCAGTAGGACCATATGTATTGACGATCCTCAGTCCGTCTCTACTCCACCGTTTGACTAAAGCAGAAGAACACGCTTCCCCGCCTAAAATTAAAAGCCGCAGATCAGGCAATTGCCCCTCTAAAGACGACAACAGAGTAGGCACTGTTGAAAAAACACTGACGCGATGTTGTTGTAAAAACGAAATTAAACCTAAACCGGAACGCACCTCTTTTGCAGTGCACGCAATAAGAGCGGCACCATTCGCAAAGGCCATCCAAAACTCTTCTAAAGAAGCGTCGAATGCTAAAGAAAATCCTTGATATACCTTATCATCACTGGTTATATCATAAAGTTTACTTGCAGTTTGCACATAGTGACAAATGCTGCGTTGCGTAATTTCCACGCCTTTAGGCTTTCCTGTTGAGCCTGAAGTGTAAATGATGTAACACAAGTCATCAGGACTCAAATCATCTTGAATTAATCTTTGTGTGGGACGTTTCGAAATTTCTTCAGCAAGTGTGTCAATCACATAAGTAGTTGGCCATGCCAGTTTTTTTTGGGCCAATTGCAGGGAAGAAGTTAAAACAGCATCAAAAGGTAGATCAGAAAAAATGTAGTTAATCCGTTCATCTGGATAATCTACTTCAATAGGCACATAAGCTGCGCCTGTTTTTAGCGTAGCGAGTATCGCAACATAACATTCTATAGAACGTTCGAATAGAATGCCGACAATACTCCCCTTGGATATTTTGTTTTCATAAAGAAAATGGGCTAATTGATTGGCGCGATTTTCTAATTCTTGATAAGAAATGAATGCGTTATCACAAATCAAAGCGATATTGCTTGAATAATTATCAACGGACTGCTCAAAAAAATGATGCAATAGCATAGTGTTATAACCGGGTGAAAAACTCAAATTGGTTGACTCCTACTAATTGCGCCATTTTTCCACAGTTTAATTGATTTAATTGCTTATTTTTAATAAAAAAGAAGCGAGCAAGAACCTATATTCTCAATATATTATATTTAACATCAATAGTAAAAGGCTTATGGAAAAAAACACAGAAGCAAGATTATTTTTCGGGATTATAATTGTTTGTCGAATTACAATCGAGCCCATTTGAAATAATTTTTTTTAATTTTATTCTCGGTTCCACTCTCCATAGTATCTCATTTAAAACACAATGATATGGAATCTTAATGAAACGAAGCCAGAAGTTCTGAAATCCGTCAATTATTCTTCGTTTCATCTAAGCCAATTTTCCAAGGTCCTCTTTATTTAGAAGAAAAAGGAGCCCTATTTAAAAATTTCTTGTAGGAAGTCGGTCATCGATTGCCAGGAGCGTTGCGCAGCAACCTCATTATAGATAGTCCCTAATTGCTTATCATGCGCAAGCGGATTAGTAAATGCATGTTGCACATGGCCATACATATGCATTTGCCAATCTACATTTGCTTCGTTCATCTCGTTACAAAATTCATGTACCTGATCAGGCTGCACCATAGGATCATCGTAACCATGCAAGGCTAAAATTTTGGCTTTAATTGGCTCAGATTTTAAGCTGCCAGGTTTATGCAACAAGCCATGAAAACTTACTACCCCCTTAAGATCAGCTCCAGAACGCGCCAACTCGAGCGCACACAAGCCTCCAAAGCAAAAGCCAATAACTGCAACTCGTTTACTATCAACCTCTGACATAGAACACGCAGCCGTCAATCCTGCTTGAATGCGTTGTCGTAATAATTTTTGTTCAGAAACCAAGGGATTCATGAGCGCTTGTTTTTCTTCTGTAGTGGAACCAAGTCGGCCGTGGCCATACATATCTACAGCAAAACCAACATAACCCATTTGAGCTAATAACTTTGCTTTCTCACAGGCAAACTCATTACGGCCGGTCCAATCATGAACAACTAATACTGCAGGACGTGGGCCAGCGAGTGCCTTATCATAAGCTATAAAGCCATGACATTCCTGTCCGTTATCTTGATAAATATGATTTAAAGTATGCATTGTAGTTCCCTAAATAAGCCATTAAATTGTTTTGAGGCCTAGTTTATAAAATTGGGCTAGAGAGATAAAGTCATGAAATAAATTAAGTATTATTTAATCGTTCACGATTATCTGACCCTGTCGCCTTCCCCTGCCCATCGTCCATTTTGCATGATTTTTTTGTCATCCATCTCCACATTACCCGCTAAACAAAGATTAAAAAAAACCAATAGACAATAATTTATACTAAACTTAAAGTAAAACTCTGAAGGGGATATAATTATGATCACTTCATCATTAATCCATGTACGAGACATTTTACACGCCCAACTGTGTTATCAGGCATTTATTACACCTATATTTTTTCCTTTGGAAAAAGAATATCGAGATTTTGCAAAATTGGCTTGTGAGTTTATCGAAGGAAGACGCACCGAAGTGATACATAATGAATTCCCACGCCATCATGTATTGCATCGTTTTGCCCCACAGAAAAATTCAAAAGGAAGAAAAGTCCTGATCACCCATGGATGGATATCTCGCGCCGCATACATGGCTCGCTTAATCCATGTGTTACATCAACAAGGATATGAAGTATACGCTCTTGATTTTCCTGCTCATGGTGAAGCTAAAGGGCTACAGCTGCCTTGGACTGATGCGGTTGCTATTTTGAAGGATACCATCAATCAATACGGTCCTTTCTATGCAGTTATTGGACATTCTTTTGGCGGTTCTATGTTACTCAATACCCTGAACGTGGCAGGTCAACTGCCCGAATGGCAATTACAATATAAACCTGAACGTGCGATTTTAATTGCATCACCCACACAAATGCGCAGCCCCGTTAACCACATTGCCAAAAAGTTTAAACTGAGTGGACACGGGTACTTGTATTTACGCCAAGTGATGAAGCAGCAAGCGCGCTTCGACATTAAACTGGTCCGTCTTCACCATTTCATTTCCCAATCACCAAATATCCCTTTCTTATGCATTCATGGGGAGCTCGACGAAACGATTAGTACTAAAGAATCGATCGAATTCTGTAAAAAATATCCAGATGCCAAACTTTGCCTCCTTCCAGAAGCAAATCACGTGAGTGTATTATTGGATGAGCGAGTAGAACGCTTGGTAAGTGACTTTTTGGAATAAACGATTAGCAACATAAGCGAGAGGTTATGCTTTGGAGGCTAATAGCTTGCTCAGCAGAATGAATCTTAAGGGACTCACTGTGTGTCGGGTAAGGCCCGACACACCTGTATTAAAGATTTTCTATATATTGTCGCAATTTTTTCATTGCATTTTTTTCAAGCTGTCGAACCCGCTCTGCAGATACGCCATACTTTTTAGCCAAATCATGTAACGTCAGCTTATCTTCAGCTAACCAACGTTGTTGTAAAATATCCTGGCTGCGCTCATCTAATTGCTCTAGCGCAAGCATCAAATGTTCACGGCCTTGATCGCCTGTGTTTTCTTTTTCTAACAAGACGGAAGGATCATCATTTGCATTGAACAAATAACGCTCAGGCGCCGTATAAAATTCATCATGATCATCTGCATCAGGAGCATCATAAGGGGTATCCATTGCATTCAGGCGCTGCTCCATGACTAAAACATCTTCACAACTTACGCCTAAATCGTTTGCTACCGCACTCACTTCTTCACGGCTCATCCATCCCAAACGATTTTTCATTTGGCGGAGATTAAAAAATAACTTACGCTGTGCTTTAGTTGTAGCAATTTTAACAATACGCCAATTGCGTAAAACGAATTCATGAATTTCTGCTTTTATCCAGTGCACAGCAAAGGAGACAAGACGTACTCCCATCTTCGGGTCGAATCGTTTGACCGCCTTCATCAATCCGATATTACCTTCCTGAATTAAATCGTTCAGAGGCAAGCCATATCCCAAATAACCGCGAGCAACGCGAACAACATAACGCAAATGAGCAAGAACTAAACATCGCGCAGCCTCAAGATCTCCTTCAGAATGAAAACGCTCAGCATAAGCAATCTCTTCCTCTAAGGATAACATAGGAATTTGATTAACCCTGTGAATGTAAGAATCAAGACTGCCCACAGGTAAATTCATTTCGGCAAGTTGCAAATATTGACTCATACTTCTTTCCTCTAACATTTCGCAATAGAAATTAGGTGAAAAATAAGACGAAACCTTACAATTGTGGTTCAATGGAAGCCAATTGACGTTTTACAGATAAACGTGCCCCCATCCACCCTAGTATAATTGCAAATAAAACAAGTAGCAAGATCTGACGCATTGACAAGCCTGTTAACGGATAGTGCATTTGATAAGCAACTGCCAACTGATTTACCGCTGAGCCTAGACTGAAAATAAAAATATTCACCATAAAAACAGCAAAAACAGCGCCTAATGCGCCATACCAAACACCTGAATACAAGAAAGGTCTTAGAATAAAGGGATCTTTTGCACCAATTAACTTTAAAACCTGGATTTCTTCTTGTCGGCTATGAAGTGCCAAGCGTAAGGTAGTGCCAACAATCATAATGACGGCCATTGCCAATAAAGCCAGTAAGGCGTCTGCAAACTTAGCGGCAAATCCTAAGACGGCATGCAAGCGACTTATCCACTCCATATCAACTTTTGCATTGTCTACCTGTGATAGAGTTTGCAACTGTCGTGCTAATAAATCCAATTTAGCCGGTGAATCTATGATTAACGCCGGTACTACATCGATCAATGCCGGCAAAGGATTCTCCGGAAGATAACGCATAATATCCTGCATCCCCTCTTGCTGGGTTAATTCCGATAATCCATCGGTAGAGGATTTTAAGGAAACATGGGCTACACCGTCCGTCTCACGGACTTTTTGCAGAACAAGCTGTTGTTCTGCTTCAGATAAACCGGGTTTTAAATAAAGAGAAATATGCCCGCCACGCTGCCAGCTTGCAGTTAATTTAGCAACATTATCTGAAAATACCCAAAAGAGAGCCGGTAAAGCTAAGGCAATAGCGATCACTATAGAAGTCATCATCGTTGCCAATGGTTTGCGGCATAATAAATTTAAGCTTTGTACCGCCGCCTGCAGATGATAAGAAAGGATTGCTTGTGCTTTTTTTAACACATTCGTCCCCCTTTTAGCATGACAATACGATGTTTCATTCCGGCAATTAATGCCAAATCATGGGTGGCAATTAATATACTAACGCCCACTTGATTAAACTGCTCAAAAATAGTCATGATTTCCGTGGAAAGTTTGGGGTCAAGATTTCCTGTAGGCTCATCAGCCAATAATAATGAGGGCTTATGTACAACAGCACGAGCAATCCCCACGCGTTGCTGCTCTCCACCAGATAAATGGACAGGAAGCATTTTTTCCTTGCTTAATAATCCCACCATATCCAAGGCAGCATGCACTCTTTTGGCAATCATGGGA
This sequence comes from Legionella sheltonii, assembly GCF_026191355.1. GTDB lineage: Bacteria > Pseudomonadota > Gammaproteobacteria > Legionellales > Legionellaceae > Legionella > Legionella sheltonii. Next base: position 60,565 of record NZ_JAPHOQ010000005.1, on the reverse strand, counting down.
GAGGGCATACCCTGAATTTGTAACGGTAAAGCGACATTGTCAAATACGGTACGATCATTCAGTAAGTAAGGTGATTGAAAAGTAATTCCCAATTGACTGCGATGCGCCGCAACATCGCGCTTTTTCAACTGATTCAAACGCAATCCATTGACGGTTAACTGACCAGAAGTGGGCCATTCTAAAAGAGCAATTAATTTGAGTAAGGTACTTTTTCCTGCTCCTGAATGCCCAGTAAGAAAAACCATTTCTCCTTTTTGTAAGGAAAAATTCACTTGACTTAACGCTTCAAAACCACCTGGATAACGTTTAGTTACTTGGTCAAATGTGATCATTGAATAGTGCACCAACAAATTGTGTTGCATCAAAGGGTCGTAAATCTTCTATCCCTTCACCAATCCCTACATAACGAAAGGGTATTCCTAATTCATTCGCAATGGCAAACAAAATCCCACCTTTAGCGGTGCCATCCAATTTAGTCATGGTAATCCCCGTCAGCCCTACAGCTTCGTGAAATTGTCGAGCCTGAACTAAAGCATTTTGCCCTATGCTTGCATCCAATACCAACATCGTTTCATGAGGAGCCTCTGGACAAAGCTTCTGTAGAACTCGTTTTACCTTCTTTAACTCATCCATTAGATTGCCCTGCGTATGCAACCGACCCGCGGTATCAGCGATTAAAATATCTATTTTCCGTGCTTTTGCTGCTTGCAATGCATCAAAAATCACCGAGGCACTATCTGCTCCGGTATGCTGGGCAATCACGGGGATGTCATTACGCTCGCCCCAAACATGCAACTGCTCCACTGCCGCGGCTCTAAAAGTATCTCCCGCAGCCAACATGACTTTCTTTCCTTGCTGCTGAAATTGTTTCGCCAGTTTTCCTATGGTAGTGGTTTTACCAGCACCATTGACTCCAACCATCAAGATAACAAATGGAGAATGATCTGCTGTTTCTAAAGTTAAAGGGTGGCTGTTTTGACTCAAAATTGCTTGTAAATGAAATTTCAGCGCATCATAAACAGCATTCCCATCTGATAACTGCTTACGAGCTAAGCTTTCGGCCAACTGCTTTAATACAGCTTGAGTGGTCTCCATACCTAAATCAGCGCTGATCAAAAGAGTTTCTAGCTCATCCATCAAATCTTGGCTGATTTCCTTTTTACCGAGCAGTAATCGCCCAATTCCATCACCTAGCTGATGGCGTGTTTTACTCAATCCTTTCCTGAAACGTGCAAAAATCCCCTCTTTTGCAGGCTCTTGTCCCTGTTCAATTACTTCCTCAGGAACGTCAGGCATCGAGTCAGTAACACTTTGTGACTGATCGGCCTCTGCAGAGGTGGAATCATGACTTCGCTTAAACCATTTAATCATATAGTATACAAATCCTGAAAAATATGAAATTCTATCATCTTTTTTACTTTGAGGTTAAGTTGTGCGCAAAATACTCTTTACTTTACTCATGGTACTATCTTGCCAGACCTTTAGCCAAGTTCAAGAGTTTATCTTGAATAATGGATTAAAAATCTTAATTAAAGAAGATCATCGAGCTCCAATTGCCGTATCAATGATTTGGTATAACGTCGGCTCCGCAGATGAACCCGGTGGAATTACAGGCATATCACATGCCATGGAACATATGATGTTTAAAGGTACTGAAAAATATCCTTTAGGCGTCTTTTCCAAAACCATAGCTGAAATTGGTGCCCAAGCGAATGCATTCACTAATAATGATTATACCGCTTTTTTTGAAAAAACGGATGCTTCAAAGCTTGCCACCAGCTTTGAATTGGAAGCAGATCGTATGAATCATTTACTTCTTGATGCGAATGAATTTGCCAAAGAAATTAAAGTAATCCAGGAAGAGCGTCGTCTACGCACCGATGATAATCCACAGGCACTTGCCTTCGAACGTTTTTTGGCTACCGCGCACTTAAGTGCTCCTTATCATCATCCGGTTATTGGCTGGATGAGTGATCTGAAACAGATGACCGTAGAAGACCTAAGGGAATGGTATAAAAAGTATTACGCACCCAACAATGCAACTTTGGTGGTTGTAGGGGACGTTAACCCAGAACAGGTTCGTGCTTTAGCAGAAAATTATTTTGGCGCTTTGCCCAAACAGCCTATACCTGAACGAAAATTAAAAAAAGAGCCTCCGGAGCTAGGTCAGAAGATTGTTCATATTCAAGCTGCAGCAAAATTACCTTTACTCATGATCGGTTATTCAGTCCCCAGTGTGGTCACAGCAAAAGAAGCCTATGAACCTTATGCTTTAGAAATCATCGCTGGAATTTTAGACGCGGGGGACAGCGCTCGTTTTTCTAAAAACCTCATTCGCGGCAAGCATGTTGCGAATGGCGCAGATACCTATTATAACCCCTACACAAGATATCAAACTCAGTTCATCGTCTATGGTTCTCCTAACCAAAATCATACAATTAATGATTTACAAAGTGGCCTTCTTAATGAGCTCGATGACTTGAAAAAAAATCCAGTGAGTGCGATTGAATTACAACGCATTAAAAATCAAATCATTGCACAAAAAACTTTTGAAAAAGACTCTATTTTCGGACAAGCCTCGGAATTAGGCCTTTTAGAAACAATCGGTGTGGGTTGGAAAAAAAGCAAAGATTACTCCCAGGCAATCAATGCAATTACACCGCAACAAATTCAGCAAACAGCACAACGTTATTTTCAAGAAAAGAACATGACTACAGCAATCTTAGAACCTAAAACACAAAAGGTGGCACCATGAGAATTTTTAGCGCGTGTATTTTGGCAATAACGATTGGACTGTCACAAACAGCGACAGCGAGTGTATTCAAAACTGAAAAATGGATCACTAAAAATGGAGTTCGGGTTGTTTTTTATCCTGCTATGGAAGTTCCTATGCTTGATGTCAGCATCGCTTTTGCAGCAGGATCGTCCTACGACGAAAACCAATATGGACTCAGTGCCTTAACCAGCAGCATGATGAATCAAGGAAATGCTGGCCAAAGCGCAACAGCAATAGCTGAGTCGCTCGCTGATGTAGGCGCTCAATATAAGGTCGAAATCAACAGAGATATGGTGGTATTTAGTCTTAGGACTTTAGTTAGCCAAGAAGCGATGAACAAAGCGGGAAATACCTTCACTCAAATCATTAACCATCCGGATTTCCCAGATGCGGCTTTTTCAAGAGAAAAGAAACAACAACTGATGAGCATCGAACAGAGTCAAGAATCACCTGAAGACGTAGCCCAGCTTCGTTTTTTCCAGGCTTTATACCAACAGCATCCCTATGCACATCCTGTTCGTGGGACAATGGAAACGGTTAATGCGATAAGTAAAAGCCAAGTTATTGAGTTTAATAAACGCTATTATGTAGCAAAAAATGCTATTTTAGTTATGGTGGGCGCAATTGATAGTCAAGCAGCACATCAGCTTGCCGATCAATTGACTCAGGAGCTACCAGAAGGACAAGCAGCGCCACCGATTCCTAAAGCCTCCCAACTAACCAAGGCAGAAACAATAAATATTCCATTTCCATCATCGCAAACCATGATTCGCCTCGGCCAGGTCGGTATTGATCATCATAATCCAAATTATTTTCCTCTCATTGTAGGAAATTATATTTTGGGAGGTGGTGCGTTAGTTTCAAGGCTTGCTGTAGAGGTAAGGGAAAAACGTGGCTTAACTTATGGTATAGAAAGTCAGTTTGCTCCTATGTCAGGATATGGACCTTTTCTTATCAGCCTATCGACCAAAAACAAACAAACGCAGGAAACATTAGATGTGATTCAGAGTGTTTTGCGCGCCTTCATTGATAAGGGTCCAACTGATGAAGAGATGAATGCAGCAAAACAATACCTGACTGGAAGTTTCCCACTTTCTTTATCCGGTAATCGCAGTATTGCAAGCCTCTTATTGCGCATGAATTTTTATCATTTACCGGAAGATTTTCTTGATACCTATACTGCTCGGATCAATGAAATAACCAGTGAGCAAGTGAAGCAGGCATTCAAACAGCAAGTCAATCCCGATAAATTGTTATTGGTTACAGTGGGTAAATCATGAAGCAGGTCGTGCGCATCATAGGAGGGGTATATCGAGGAAAAAAAATACATTTTCCAGATATAGAAGGCCTGCGCCCCACCCCAGATCGCGTGCGTGAGACTTTATTTAATTGGCTTATGCATGACATCAGAGAAGCACACTGCCTGGATGCCTTTGCAGGGAGTGGTGCTTTAGGTCTGGAGGCATTTTCTCGAGGGGCTGCACACGTTGTTTTTCTGGAGCAAGCTCCCAAGGCCCATGCCAATTTACAGAAAATAATCACCTCATTTAACGATCCGAAGCTCAAACTACTCCAAACCGATGCGGTACAGTATCTTGAGCACAGTAAAGAAGAATTTGATATTATTTTTCTGGATCCTCCTTTTGCGCAAACCTATCTTCCTCAATGTATTTCATCTATAGCGCAAAGTAATATTCTCAAACCTGGGGGCCTTGTTTATGTGGAGTCTCCTACGAAGATTCACATGGATGAAAAAAAGTGGCAGCAAATAAAACTAAAACAAGCGGGACAAGTTGTCTATGCGTTATTTGAGAAACTCAATTAATTTTTTACATCATTAAATTGATATAATTCCTCATTGATAGGCTTGACAAGGAGCCTAGCTCCTGTTTCAATCAAACGAATAATTCCAGACATTTAAGAATATTTGAATGAACAACAAGCTTGTCATGCTGTTTATTGCCTCAATCCTGCTTTCCGGTTGTAAACATGGTGGCGTTCTCTTTAAAAAACCACCGGTTAACAATCCTAGTGATGATGCTACAATTAAATTAGCAGAGGCGGCGGTATCTGTAAGCGATTCCATGCATGAAATGGCGCGCGTTGAAAAAGTAATTCTACCACCACCTGTAGATAATACACTGACCATACCTAATGCGTATAATTTACAAGCCAGGGCAAGTGTGGACTGGTCTGGTCCTATTGAGGAATTAACTGCCCGCATTGCGAAATCAGCGCATTTCAGGCTCCGCGTTTTAGGAAAGGCTCCTTCAATTCCCGTTTTAATTAGCCTTAATGTTAAAGATCAAAGTTTAGCTGAAATCCTGCGTGATATTGATTACCAAGCTGGTCAAAAAGCCAATATTCACGTCTATCCTAACAGTCAGGTTGTTGAATTGCGCTATGCCAAAATTTATTCCTAGTTTAATAGTTGTATTGTCTGCTTTACTCATTGGATGTCACTCATCAAAATATATGGGTGACACTACCTCATTAGCCGGGCTACAAGCCATGGCTAATGTAAACCAAAAGGAAAGAAATAAGAGACAAAACGGTAGAATTCGTCAAACAGCACTACGAGAAACAGCTTTAAGCCTTGGGGCTCAAGCAGGTTTGGCTGCTCGCGCAAAGGTCATTGATGAGCATCTTATAAGAGAATCTCGCAGACTCGATACGATTTATGATTTTAATTCGTTGATCCTAGAGCACAACATCCTACCTCCAGTATTATTAGAAGGAAGAAATACCCTTAATCTTGCTGATGCACAAACGATACGCATTTCCGATCGTTCCTATCGAGTTGCAAAACAAGCTCATTTTGTTACGACACCTCCCACTTGGCGGCAATACTTATGGCTGGATTATGTCAAACCGGAATACCCGCACTATACCCTACTGCCTAAGACCAAGGTAGAGAAGAAGATGTGGTGTCTTTATGTAGCTAAAGGCTGGAAAAATGGTATTGATCAAGCCAATACTATTCTTGAGGAGAACATTGCCCGTCTTAAAGAAGATTTTGGTGGCATGATCCTTTACAGGAAATTATTAGCAATGAATATGGTATCCCCACCGTTTGTCTCTCACACCGATTTGGGAATCACCGGCGACGCGTCCGAAATTCATATCGATGATAGGGTTCTAAGAATTACAGCATTGCCAGCACTGAATATAAATAGCGAACAATGGCGAGCAGCGGTTTCTAAAGATGAAAATGCACTCGAACAATTTAAAAATATGGAAAAATTGGCAAATCGTTCTAAAATTATAATAACGGATAAATCCTGGCAACCTACGATTGCCCCAATTAACGACAACAATAGAATTCGCTAAGATTTGTATGAATAATAAAACATATTTAATGCCCGATGAGCCAACGCGTTTTACTCCACTGTTTATGGATAAAATGTTGGAGCATACAGAGCGTTTAAATGCTTCGGATATTACCATTCAAACAGGAGAACCCATTTATGCAGAAGTTTATGGAAAACTCTTACGCATAACGAATCGTCGTTTATCCAACACGGAACTTGGTGATTTAATTAATGCAATCTATGGTCCTAATGCCACGACCCAGCTTCTTTCAGGTAAAGATATTGATACTCACTATGAATTCCGCCCGAATCGCGGGGTCAGATACCGTTACCGTGTCAATGGAACAGCCTGTCTTGTGGAAGGCCATGATGCAATCCAGATTACTTTAAGAACGATTCCTACCACGCCTCCGAGGCTTGAGACGATGAATCTACCCGATAATGTGCTGGAAGCAATTGCTCCTCAAGAAGGAATCGTTTTTATAACAGGAGCAACGGGTTCAGGTAAATCGACCCTATTGGCCTCTATTATTCGTGACTTAATTGAAACCGAAGATTCAAACCGTAAAGTATTGACCTATGAATCTCCAATCGAATTTGTCTATGATGAAATTGAAACCATATCCGCTGTAGTAAGTCAGTCAGAAATCCCTCGTCACTTGCCTAGTTTTGCTGATGGAGTAAGAAACGCTTTACGTCGCAAGCCACGTTTAATTATGGTAGGTGAGTGCCGGGATGCAGAAACAATCAGTGCTGCATTAGAAGCTGCTCTTACTGGACATCCAGTATACACAACGTTGCACACCTCGGGTGTTGCCGAAACCATGCGCCGTCTAGTCACCTCATTCTCTGGCGAAGAACGTTTAGGAAGAACGATTGATATTTTGGAAACGATTCGATTATGTATTTGGCAAAAACTGGTACCTACCGTAGACGAAAAACGAGTTGCCTTAAGAGAATATCTGGTATTTGATGAAGAAGTCCGAGATATTTTACTTGAAAGCGATCCGAATGATGTAACCTCTGCTACACGTAAGTTAGTACGCCAAAAAGGCCAACTGATGACCTGGGATGCCAAAGCGAAGTTTGAACAGGGCATTATCAGTGAGCGGGTTTACAAATTAATTATTGCTGGAGCTAAAGAATATCAGCAATAGATTCATAAAAAAATCCAGAACCATGTGTTATTTCTGTAGATTTAGCTGCTTAGGTTAACATCATTTCCTGCCATTCCTCTACTTCTATAGAAAGTCTTCCATCAACTCTAATTTTAGCTATACTAATTTTAAGAACAGGTATGCTTTATACCCGTACTTAGGAGTTATATGAACGATTCGATCATGCTTTTAGATGCCTCATTAAGAGATGGGGGGCACCGCACTAATTTTCATTTCGAAGACATGCATTTAGAAAAAATCATTGGCCCACTCGATAACTCGGGCATTGAATATATTGAAATTGGCTATCGTAATGAGATGTTAGCTCCTACCACTGTAGGTAGAGCAGGATTGTGTAAAAGAGATTACCTGCTTCTTTGTCGATCGTTAATGCAAAAAGCTAAAATGGCCGTCATGGTCTTCCCAAATAACCTCACTCAAAAAAATCTGATGGAATTAAAGGAGTGTGGTGTTGATTTATTAAGAATCTGTATTGCTAAAAATGAACTTGCTTCTGCCCTACCTAAAATCCAAATGATAAAAAATGCCGATATGAATGTTTCGGTCAATCTGATGCATATTTCTTATTACCAAGACAATGAACTCACTAATTCGATCCAGAAAATAAGTGAATATGAACCCGATATCATCTATTTTGCCGATTCAAATGGTAGTTTATTACCGTCTCGTACTCAAAAAATTTATGAGCAATACACTAGTAAATACCCCTTCCCCTTTGGATTTCATGCTCATGACAATCTGGGTTTAGCACAAGCGAATGCCTTAGCAGCAATGGACTCCGGGGTACGTTTTATCGATGCATCATTAGCGGGTATGGGTAAAGGCACTGGAAATTTAAAAACAGAATTTTTTGTTGCTTATTTACATTCGATTCAATTAAAAAAATACAATCTGGAAGAGGTATTAAAGGCGGCTAATTTTGTCCGTAGCGCATTAAAGATTGGCCAGGAACCCATCGAAATGTCTGAATTTATCCGAGGCATTTCTGATCTCTCTAGTTCGAGTTGTCAACCTAAAGGCTAATGCGTGCTCGGTACTTTTTCTTAAAAATAAAGCAAATTCATGATTTGAGAGAATTCATGGGGATCTCTTCAGCAACGGCAGATTGGAGTATATCCGAATGCTTATGATTAGGTTTTTGCAAAAACCCTTTAGCCAAGGCTTTTAGATCAGGATCATCTGGATTGTCTTGTATTCCCCTTTCCAATTTCTGGACTGTTTTATCCCTCATATCACTAGTAAACTCTTTATAACGCCCTTTGACTTCATCTTTAACATCTTGAGTCACATTCTCAAAGCCGCCTCTGCGATTTGCTTCCTGACATAGCAGAACCCCATGAATGTTGGCGCGGGTATTTGCTATAGTACAATTATCGTATGATTGCGGTTTTTGAGTTATAGTGCTTATTGGTTCTTTACCTTGAGTGACTTTCTGGATTTCCGCCATGACTTGTCCGTGTGATAACCCTTTATCATGCCCACTCATTACGTTATTTATAAAGTCAGGAGTAACATCCTTGGTATTTACCTCATAAATTTGCGTTCCATACTTTCCTTTTGCCCCCTCCCCGCGATTGGTGAAAACTAAATAAGTTTTATCAGGATTTCCTTCAACCGGCACAAAAGATAACCCCATAGCATGTCCCTTACAATTGATGGGGACTGAGGTTACTTTGCCTTCTTGTACTCGCTCAGAAAGTGAGGCTCCTGCTTTAGGGCTTCCTTTAGGGGTGCTGAATTCAAAATTGGCTTCTTTATTTGCAAAAGCGAAGGCCTCTTTAATTTGCGTAAAGTCTTTTTTTGTAGGCTCCTTATTACTGCCTTGGCTATACTCCCTTATGGCATCGGACATCATGTGATAAGTAGGACCTATATGCGCGCGTTGAGAAGACGTTTTATCGACACTTTCCATGACGATGCCAAGAACCAGACCAAATTCTTTAACTTTATGCAATTTATCTGGACGAGATTGATACCCCCCCTCAGGAGGAGTGATGGTCTTTTGTTGAAGCGCCTGTTGGCCTCGCTGGCTTTTAATTGCAATATCATATTCATCCATTGATCGAACATCATATTTTGCGCCTGAATTAAGTAAGGTTTGCGCCAAAGAGAAATCCTGGTTTTGCAATGCTTGAGTTAATGGGGACTGTCCACGTGCATTTTTTGCAGAATTTAAAGCGGTAGGCAGGTCTTGGTAGCCACAATCTTTAGCAAGATCAGTTAATTCAGCTTTAGGATCGACTTGAAGGTTTAAAATTGAAGCCAGCATTCTTTGTAAAAATAGAAATAACTCTTGGAAAAATCGATCTTCATCTATTTTCGCTTTTTGCAAACCTTTCAGTTTATCTTGAGCCATATCGCTCTGGCTCATCGCAGTACTTTTAGGAGCAGATAATTCGGGCATGATGCAAACGACCTTATGTTTAATATGTATCTAATTATATCACAATGCGCTTTAAAACTTTTTACATTGGAAATAAAGTGATAATCCTTTTAACAATTTTACTTAGTTACAGGCGCTTCACTACCACCTAATTCCCCCCCTGACTTAGGTGATCCTTTACTAGATCCTTTTTTATCTTTACCACTATCACTATCACTACTCGGAGTCGCATTACCCTGAGCAGAAACATCGCCACCGCCGCCGCCTTTGCCCAAAAGACCTTTAGCCATACCAACGCCTTTCACACCATAGCCACCCAATGTCTTATCGATTTGTCCTTGTGCGGTCTGGGTTTCCTTACCTGCTTCTTGAGTCTTGCCTTTTACTTCCTCACCCCATTGTGCGGTTTCTTGACCCAAGCTTTCAGGAGTGCCGCCAATCCATCTCAAAACTTTATCTGGCAGATAGGATATCAGTGTAAATGATTTTTGAATTATCACTAAGTACAACGAGGTATAAGTTAATATTGAGAAGAAGAATGCATAAATTCCCGCCCAATCTGTATATCCGCCGGTACCAGAAGGCGAGTCTGAACCACCAGTCGACCAGAATCCAGCCGCGAGATGCGCTGGATCTTGATTAGGCCGTTGTATAAATGCGATAGCCTGGTCATACCCTGCATTCAGAACCCATACGCCTACGTAAGATAAGGCGATGGCAGAAATATACCCTATAATCATCATCGAAGGTCTTAGGAAAACATTAACCAGGATCATGATGGCAGCCTCACCCTTACCAAAAGCGTCATGTCCCTCAGGATGGGTCACGCCCAATGCAACAATAGGTGCGGCAACCATCGCTTCAATGACGGAGATTAACCAGCCCAGAGCACCAAAGGTAAAAATCATATAAGGTAATATTGGAATATAATAAGCCGTTGTAAAGCCTACGGTAACCATGACCCCCACCCAGGCGATCACAAGCGGCATAGCCAAAGACATCATCGCAAAGATAAAGATACCAAATACCGGGATTAACGCACTGGATACCGCCATATTCAATAAAAGCATCCATAAGTTACCCGCAAAATTGATGTACTCATTTCCCATATTGGCTAATGCAACAACTGGGTTTACCCCGGGTTGCGCGATAATCTGCAGCCCTTGCTGGAAGATTGTTGCCATTCCTTGTAATGGAATCATCAAGAATGCCATAACCACACTATTGATAATCTGGCCAAAGATATCAAGGAACAGGTTATATACGGTCACCAAGATAATATTATAAAATATGTTTCCAAGAATTTGTCCTAGGCAAATGGAGAAGAACGGTTTTACTTCACCGCAAGAAAAGTTTTGCCGTTGTAATCGATACAACGACGTATTTACGCTGAAGTTGATGCTGTTTGCAAAAGTGAGTTGCTGTACCCCTGGTTGGCCAGGAGTTTGCATCATCAATCCATTGTTAATAAAACCATATACCGTAGATGCAGACTGCGTTTTATCACTTGTCATCGAGGATGACCAGGAAGGCTTTTTATCTGTATCACTCGAAGTAATTAGCGCTTGCACCGCTTTTAATGGAGCATTATCTTGATTAAACCAAGTGCATAATGTGGTAAAATCTTTACCCTGAGCCGTCATGTTTCCAGGACCACAAGTAACACTCGTACCATTGGTGCCAATTACAAACGGACTCGTTATCGCCTGAGGATTAAACGTACTTCCATCCAGTCCTGTGCCTGAATCGGTTTGACTTGAGTTCGCAATGGATGACGTTCCCTGAATCTCCACCAAGTTAAAAAAGTAAGCACCGGCCATAATCCAGCCTTGCATCTCGGCATTATTGATAAAGTCTGTGGCCTTAGCATTGTCTGATGCATTGTTAATCAGGCGCGATAGATTTACCGTAGGCATCATAATGCCGTTGTAGTCATTGATCGCATTGATTAATTCATTACCATTTAACAAAGTTCCACCCATGGGAGATCCTGGCACTGGCCCCCAAATCACGCATCGATCATCTGGCGGAGTGCTGCTGCTGTAATTATCACACACTGTTCCATCTTTTTTATAGGGTACACCGAATTGCTCCGTTGCCACTGCAGAATAAGCATCGGGGTTTGGTTTTTGATTAAATGGTATTCCTGGATCATTAGTTATCATAGACCGAGCAACTGGTGACAAATCCGAATACATTTGCTGGATTGCAATAGCGCGAGACATCTGCGTGGCCGCAATCTCACCAGGAGTTAACGTGTTATTTCCAACTTTCACGTTATTTCCTGCGGTGAAATAATTCATTTCAACCTGACCATCTTTGCCGATTACAGGATTACCGTTTTGATCCAGTTTAGGACTAGCACTTCCAGACAGTAGGGTGCCAAAGTTAGAATTTAGGGTGGTAATACTGTTCCATTTAATGGTGCCACAGATTCCATTAAGAAAACTATAAGGGGAACTGGAATCAAAATTAGGCATGTCAACGCTCCAAGAGCTTCTAGTTGGAGCAGCATTTTGAACCGCAACTGCATTGACCGAGCCTAAGAAATCTGGAACTACATTATTACAAAATTGCTGCATGCTTGACCCTTGAGCAGCAGAGTAACACGCTCCTGTTTTTTGCGCTTGGGCATCCAGCAGGGCTTGTCTTTGAGTCGTCAGTTGAGTCTGCAATCCCAGCATACATACTTGGCCCGCAAGGATATTGACGACACCACTTGCTATACCACTAATCCCTGTGGTTCCGGTATTGGTCAATTCAGAGGCCGGATTTATCTGTTGTGCTTGAATAATAACGCCACCACGATTCAAATAGCTTAACGCAGCATTCCATACTTTATCGGCTGCACCAACCCCTTGCACAACAACCCACATGACAAAAATTTGCATTAAGCAATAACCAGAAGTCTTAGGGATCAATAAAGCTAAACCTACAGTGGAGCGAATAGGAATCCAAATGGAGGACCACTTTTGCCCAAGCATCTGCCCTTCGTGGGCAGTATTCATGGTGGCTACCAGGAGGGTATACATAATAATGATACCGCCCAATGCCAAAACAGCAGCGTTAAATACGGCAAACATGTTGCCCATAATTTGGCTGCCAGTACCACTTAAAACACCATCAACAACACCAAATAAATTACCAAGAAATACTACAGAATAATCACTCGGAGGAGGAGCAAAACTCAAAGCACCACCACTACTATCCGCTAAAACCAATCCAGGAAATAAAAGGAGGAGTAGAGTAACTAACAACTTATTCATTTCTTCTCTCCCAACAACCCCTGCCTATACCATTCATTAAAAGTACACCCTAACTTACGATTTTTCATTTGAAAGTACCAAAAGTGGTAACGGAAGGCTAAAACTAGTGCAATCATAGTAACAATAATGCTCACAAGAAACGCTCTTATCGAACCGTAAAAAAGCTGATATCCAGCATATACAAAAATTAAAACAGCGGCTAATACCATAAGAATACTTAAACGAAACAATGATTTTTGTTTCGTAAGTATACTTTCATCGCTAAGATTTAGAAGCTTCACCGCTTCACTGAATGATTCACCCTCGGTTGGTGCTTTTTGTGGCACGAATAAGCGTTTAAACCCATTTCCCAAATATAAAGTAAACGCCCTCATTCGTTCCCAATCGAACCACCTACGAACATTAAGGATCGATGAAACCAGCTTAATTATTCTTGACCGCTTTTTCATATATTTTACTTCTTTCTTTTACCTTTCATAATATACTATAGTAGTAAGTAATGGTTTCGTCCATCCGCTAATTATAAGTAAAGAAAGAGTAAAAAATGCCAGATCTTAGCCACGAAGCATCCGCACAATACTGGTTTGAATATATTGATCCTATGATCTATAGAGTGATTACTTTTATGGAAAGTGTGGAGGATTGGACTCTTGATGGAAATCCAGAGTTTGAGCAAGCCATGGAGCAATTAGGCAGAGAACTTGACGACATAGAAAAAATAGACATGGGGCTGTTAGCCGAAGAAGAAAAGTTTATTCGCATCGTGGGGAATATCAAATCAGGCAGAGGCCTACGTCTGCTGCAGGCAATTGATACGGTCCATCCGGGCAGTGCTTCACGAGTCTTGATCCATGCAGAAGAAACAAGTACAGGAAGTCATGATTCAGCCGGAGTTTTTCTCAAAAGAAATATTGTATTTGAACGTTTAAGGTTGTTGTCGCGAGTTTTTTGCCAGTACCGGCTAAAACTTGTTTTACGTGCACTTGAAGGGGAAGAATAAATGAAATTATCGTCGTCCAAATTTGTATTGCTTAATCTGCTTTGTTTTACTGCTTTTCCTGCTGCAGCAGATAATACAACCAATTTATACAATCAACAACAAATGTCTAATAATACCCAAAAACTCGTCCAATATTTCCAAAATTTTGGTAGTTATTTAGGTTTTGATGTAACGCAACAACCACAAAATCCCCAAACATACATACTCAACTACAACCTAATCAACCTACCTGTTGCACAACTGGCTCAAACCTATATGCTTTATACTTATTTAGGTGCGATTCCCGTCAATACATTTACAAGTGGTAGTAATCAGAATAGTGGAGGCAATGAAAGTGCCGCAACTCCTTTCTCTCAGTTAGTGCCTACGAATATTCCGACTGCTTCGGCGATTAATCAGCTCGTTAATAATACATTTAATGGCTTTAATGGATCGAGCTCTTCTGGCTCCTCTGGCCAGTCAACAGTAACTGCGAGTCCATTATTCGATCAATCAGTGCAATCGAATCAATCAGGTGGTAGTGCCTTAGGATTCACTGCAAATCCATTGTTCAATCAAATACAAGGTGGCAGTCAAGGTCAGGGATCTTTTCAACAAGAGCCAATTAGCCAAGCGGTACTCAATATTTTAGGAACACCGGATATTAGTTACTGTATGAAATATGATCAGTCCCCAACTACCATGACTGAGAATTGCGGCTACCTGTATGGCACTTTAGTATCTGCTAATGCAATAGGAGCATACATCCCCAATGCGACTACTTTTTTTAACGGCCAATACATTTCACAATTTTTAAATCAGCTGAACAGCAACGCATTAACTGGACCATTAATGTATTCAACTGATAGTCTTGGGGTGGGTACCGGAACCAATAATGGCCTCACCGCGCAAAATCAAGAACAACTCGCTAACAATTTTATACGTTACGTTACCGGTAGTATTGTTCCTATAAAATTACCAAAATGGTATGACTATGACCAATTGGTACAGAAGACGATTCCTAGCTCATCCAATAGCGGCGGCGCTCCTACTGCGCAACAAGTTCAGGCGACACAAACCATTTCTAAATATCTTGCAAGCTTACGTACCTACGCAGCTCAAAGCTCAGTGGGAATAAGTAACCTTTACTTTATTATGTCCAAAAGAATGCCGCAATCACCCCCTCAGAACGCACAGGGAGGTCAGCAAGGTCAAAATCTGACCCCAATGAGCCAAGCGTTAAGTGAATACAACATGGCGACTTGGCGGTTATTCCCTAATGCTGGTGCGGGTGGTACCACTGGCACTGGTAGCACTGGAACTACTGGTACTGGGTCAAGCGGTACAGGCCAATCAGGAGGTAGCCAATGGATAACTCAACTGAACACTGCAGCTCCTGCTACTGTAGAAAAAGAAATTGCGATCTTACTCGCTGAGATTAATTATCAGCTTTATTTGGATCGTCAAATCCATGAGCGTCTTTTAATGACGAATAGCATCTTGTTGTTGCAAAGCGTTCGTTCTGGCGCACCAAATGCTGATCTGAATGCAGGACAATAACTCCGTAATATCCCTTCAGGGTGAAAGAGCCATTTCACCCTGATTCATTTTTAGCTCGATCAATTCAACGCCGAGCTTAGAATTTCTTATCGATTCAAAGAAGACTTTTAGTAATCTCCTAAGCACTTTTAAAAAAGATGGTGCAAAAAATGATGCATATGATATGATTTCACGCATATTATAACTTTCTGTTTTTTAATAAACTTAAGGCTTGATGTTTTATAAACCTAAGTAAAACGTCTTTTTTTTCAAAGACTAAGTCAGACCTGTCTCAAAAAATATGAGCAATTAAGCCAAAAATTCAGGACCTAACAACAATAAGAAAAATATCAAGTCTTACTAAAATAATTCTTAATTGACGAGCCTATATGCCTAAATCCAGAAGCTATATTTTTTATGTTGATGGGATGACCTGTGCCGGTTGTAGTCGGACTATTAGAAGTTACCTTCAAGGTCAACTGTCTGACAGGCTAATACATTTTCATGCAGACATCACCACGCCAGATCCTAAAAAAGTAACCGTAATTATTAAAGTTGATGATGAAGAAAAACGAGTTGATCAAGAAATCTGGTTGGAACTTAAGAACCATATTGAAGAGGTGGGTTTTTCATGTAGAACATATGAATATCAACCGGATAAAAAAGACGCACCGCAAGCACCAGCTGAGCAATTAACCCCCTTAAAGCAAACCATTAATAAAATCAAAAAATTTTTTAACTCACATTGGTTTCTTGGTGCAGTCGGATGCGTGTCAGGAGTGGCTGTACTTATCCTTTGTCTTGCAACCGGCGGACTTTCACTCCCAGTGATGGCGTCTCTTGCTGTTTTTAGTTCTCTACTAACCCTATTACTTGGGTATAACTCCTATTATGACGCTTGGATAAAATTGACCAAAAGCAAAAAATTAACTATGGACAGTTTATTTGCGCTCAGTACTGCCTCCATTATAGTTTGCTCAATTGCCTCACTCTTTGTACCTTGGCTTCCTATGATGTTTGAAGCAGGCTTGCTTATTTATGGCTTTAGACATATAGGCATTGCGATAGAAGATACCATTAAAGAAAAAATTGGCACCACAAAGTTTCAGGACAGAGTTCCTAAAGTTGTAAAAAAACAGAACACTAATGGCTATGATGAAATTAGTTTAGAGTTGATTAATGAAGACGATGTGATTATTGTGCACCCAGGAGAAGTTATACCTCTTGATGGTACCTGTGAAAATGAAAGTATCATTTACAATACCATCATTACAGGAGCTACTCTTCCTCATTATTTTCCGCCGCAAGCAAAAGTAGTAGCTGGTATGCGCTTAGCGAACCATGCAAACCCTTTAGCTATTCGTGTCACAAAAAATCACAAAGAATCCTATCTGGCACGGCTCGATAAGGCAATAGAAGCATCGGCGTTGGAAGCTGCGCCCATTGAATTAAAAACCGAACAACTATTAACTTATTTTATCCCAACCGTAATTGCATTAGCAGTGGCCTCTGGAATCATTATCGGCCTCTTTTATCCAGCCGCTATAGCAATTCAGTGCGCCGTATCGGTTTTAGTAAGTGCTTGCCCCTGTACCTTAGGGTTAATTACGCCTTTTGCCGTAAAAACAGGAATGCATAAAGCGGCAGAAAATGGAGTGACCTTTAATAGTGCTAAAACATTACAACACGCAGAACAAATAGACACGGTAATTTTTGATTTGAATGGCACCCTTACAACAGGCGTTCCTAATATTAAAGAACTTTATCTATTTGATGAGAGTGGACTTACAGAATCAGAGTTCCTCTCCTATTGTTCGGCCCTAGAAAAAAAATCAACTCACTCCATAGGCCAAGCGATTTATTCGTTTAGCAATCAACATCAAGTATCCCATTATGAAGTTACGGATCTTGATGACTCTCATCATTCTGGAGTTTCAGGGCTAATAAAGAATAAAAAATATACTATTGGCAGCATGACGCTAATGAAAGAAAAAAACATCTCCATTCCCGCTAAATTCAAACAACCTAAATTAGAGGCAGGAGATCAGGTAGTCTATGTGGCGCGTCAGAATACTGTAATTGGATTTATGGTAATCACCGATCCGCTACGTGAAGATGCCTATTGTACTATTCGAACGTTAAAGGCAATGGGGAAAAAAATCTGTTTGTGTACCGGAGCAGATGAAGAAACAGCGACTCGTTATGCTAGAGCGCTTGGCATCGAACACGTTTATGCCGGCTGCAAGCCAACTTCTCTAGAGGAAAATGATCAAAAGGAAAATTCTCTGTCAAAAACTTCCCGTATTCTCGCGTTAAGGAATAAAGGGCATAAAGTAGCCATGGTAGGCGATGCAGGAAATGATGCGCCTGCAATTAAAGTCAGCAACTTAGGCATAGCAGTAATATCGGACAGCAGTGATGTTTTAACTCAAGAAGCAGCAGGAGTGGTCATTCATAAAGGCATGCTACTACCTATCGCATCAGTTTTTGCAATCTCCAAACAAACTGTATCCAATATAAATCAAAATCTGGCCATGAGCTTGGCTTATAACCTCGGTTCCATCTTGGTTTCTGGTGGACTGTTAGTTGCAGTGGGTTTGACGCTTAATCCAGTAGTTGGCGTCACATTAATGATTCTTCAAGCATGCATGATTTTTATGAATGTCTATCGCTTTAAAGAACAACCTCTAGAACATTTGCAAGAAGAGGCAAAGCGATATCAGGAAGCCAGCTCACCTACAGAATCATCTCATGCAAAAATCTACAAATTCACCCCCCCTGGTTATCAAAGCGAGCTTGTTTGTGATCAAGAGTCCCCATCATATACTAGACCAAAACCACAGCAATCAACAACATTTCCTTTTTGGAATAGCTGCTGTAATGAGGGACGTAATGACGTGGAGTACCCCTCACTTGAAACGGATTTAGAAAATCATTTTGAGATTGCTTACAGTAAAAAAAATTAGTAAGAGCCTGTAAAATAGCGCCTCAGTAAAGTGGTCGAGAAACAAAAGGTAAGCGTTCAAGCAATGGCAGCAACTAACGGACAGCCTAGGTAAGGTCGAAACTCGAGTTTCACCTAAGCTGGGAGTATATGAAGTAGCTTCGTGGTACTTAAGCTGACGCCATCGGTCGCTCATGTAGTTGCTATTGACGATATCCATCTAAAACAGCTGCTAATTTCTCCATTACCTCATCAACGGAAATCAATTGCATGGGTTCGTCACCGTGTACATGTTGCCCCCAAACATCCTCAATTCGCTTGCTGCCCAGAATTTTTTCTGCTGCTTCAGGATAGCGATTTACCACTAAATGTTGAAAAAGATAAGGACCCGAAATAAGCGGATTAGTCACTGCATGCAACGCAATAACAGGGGTATTTACCGCAGTTGACATATGGGAAGGTCCCGTGTCAGGGCAAAGAACAACGGTCGCTTTGCTTATGAGCGCTAATAATTGTTTGGGTCTCGTTTTGCCAACGAGATTTATTGCAGGGATAACTTGGGCTATTTGTTCTGCCAAATGTTTATCAAAATCAATCGGCCCTCCAGTTATAACGACTTGTACGTTCCATTTATCCTGAGCTCGTTGCAAGACATCAATATATCGAGCAATAGGCCAGCTACGCTCAGGTTTACTGGCGGCGGGATTAATTACTAAAATAGGGCCTTGTTTAGGTAGGTGCTGTTCCGCCCACTCATAATCTTCAGCAGCAATAGGTAAATCCCAACGAATGACACGCTCCTTTATTCCTAGTGCCTGCGCAAATTTTAAAAAACCATCTAGGGTATGCTCTAAGCCCGGAGTAATTCGTTCATTGACAAATAAACCATGAGCATCATTGGCTCGGTGCTCGTCATAACCTATTTTTCGTTTTGCTCTAATCAGGGGATAGAGTAAATTAGTCCTAAGACTTGCTTGTGGCGCTAGTAATACATCGAAAGTACGCCCTTTCATTTGCTTTTTAAAGCGCCAATAATCCACAACACTGTTCGGCTTGTCGATTAAAATAAACTCCACACCATCCATCCCTTCCACCAAATCAAAAGCAGGCTTGGAAATGATCCAAGTCAACTTGGCTTGTGGGAGACTGGCTTGCAACGTTCTAATGAGCGGAACAGCCATTAGAACATCACCTAATGCAGATAAACGTACAATACAAATGGATTTAATCATTCTGTAAAACAAACCGCGAACCGCAATAAGGACAAACTTCTACTCCAGTTTTTTCAATAGGCAAATAAACCTTAGGGTGAGCATTCCACAAAATCATATCCTTTGTGGGACAACTCAAAGGTAATTCATTACGATGGACTATATAATTTTTTTCTGTGCTTGCTGGTTCTTTTTTAACTTTTAACATGATGTTCCTTTGATACGTGTTTGCTAGGATTATCTAATATTTCCCCGATTTTCGCTATAATCTCATCGCGAAAAGCCTCATTTTGTGGATCATAATAGAATGCCTCTCCCCAATGCCTAAGCCAGGTTAACTGGCGTTTCGCCAATTGCCGTGTAGCTGCAACTCCTTTATCACGCATGAGGGAATAATCAAAATCATCTTGCAAATATTCAAGTACCTGCCTATACCCTACACAACGAATTGCTGGCAAGTTCATGGTTAGCTTCCATTTTTGCTGTAACTGTTTCACCTCTTCAATAAAGCCTTCCGTAAGCATCTGATCAAAGCGTTGTGCTATCCGTTCGTGCAACCATGCTCTCTGCTCAGGGAAAAGAATAAAATTCACAAAGTGATAGTCCGTTTTTTTATTGGGTTGAACAAGAAATGAAGACAATGTCTTGCCGGTCAAATAATATACCTCTAGGGCACGTTGAATTCGTTGTGCATCATGAGCATGAATACGTGCAGCAGATTCTGGATCAATATGTTCTAATTTTTGATGGAGAACAGCCCAACCACATAAAGCCGCCTCTTCCTCTAACTGCCGACGTACAACGGGATCCGCTTCGGGCAAAGTAGATAAACCTTTTTGTAACGCATTAAAATACATCATCGTTCCCCCTACCAGAAGAGGAATTTTGCCTTTTTTGAAAATTTTTTCACATAAAGATAAGGCGTCAGTAGAAAATTGAGCCGCAGAGTACGACTCAACAGGATCCTTAATATTTATTAAATGATGTGGCGCACTATGCAACTCCTGAGGAGTTGGTTTGGCAGTCCCAATGTCCATACCCCGATAAATCATTGCAGAATCAACACTAATAATTTCAAAAGGATAACGTGTTACCAATTCACACGCTAAAGATGTTTTCCCTGATGCAGTAGGTCCCATTAAACAAAAAATTAATTTAACCATTCAAGATCTCAATAAAACAGTCATAATTTTACCCTCATCCGCCCTTAAGTGCACCTTCTCCCTTGCAGGAAGAAGGGATTTTTATCTTTGTCCCAGCATGAGAGAAAAGAATTTAATGTGCATCCCCTATCCCACCCGTGGGAGAGAGGTAGGAGTGAGGGTTATTAATAAGTCATAACTATAATCAGCGATTACTCCGCCCCCACTAGCTTGCTACACACTTCATTTGTTAATACTTTAAACAAACCAAGCTGCTGATTTCCCTCTTTATAAATACGCAACAGCAGCTGATTTAAATCCATTTTTTCCTCTAAACTAAGCAGTCTAGGATCAAACACTTGTGAACGACTCATTAAGTCCATTAATGTGCTCTGCTGAACTACACCACATTCGGCAACAGAATCAAAGAACAAACGCAAATCCAAGTAAGGCATACAAAGAGGAATACTACGAATCTGCACTTCATGTTCTCCCAGCCACTCAAGGCCCACTCCTAACTGTTTGAGGCCCAGCTCCAAATTCTCTTTGTGGTTTTGGAGTTTTAAAGGAAGAGAATATCGAATCGGCACCAATAAAGGCCTACTGGGTAGAGGCAAAACCAATTGGGAAATTTGCTTTTCCAGCTTATATTGATGCAATGCCACTACATCTATAACATGCGGTTGCTGATGAATAAATGTTAAAATGTACCTATTGGTTAAAATGACCCAAGGTAATTCAGTTTCTGAGCTATCACGCGTTCTATTTAATTCAGTCAATTTAGGATAGGGTTCATAAATCTCTTGAATTTGACCTTGAGCTGAGGGTTGGAATAATAGATATGAAGCGTCTTCCTCAATATCATTTTTTGATTTCAATGCCGCACTCAATTGAGAGGTAAAGAAATCAAATACCAATCGAGGTTGCTGGAAGCGTACTTCATGCTTGGTTGGATGTACGTTCACATCCACCTCCGCATGGTTCATCGTGAAGTACAGCACGCATGCAGGAAATCGTCCAGGATGTAACAAACCATCATAAGCCTGTTTTAGCGCCTGGTTTACCAACTTATCTTTTACCATGCGCTGATTAATATATACCCACAGTCGGTCATTCTGGCTGCGCTGAAAATTAGGGCCACTTATCCATCCAGTGAGTTTCATTGCCCCATGTTCTACATCAAGAAAAATGGAATCTTTAATAAACGCATGACCTAATATCCGGGTTATACGTGTTAAGCAAGCTTGTTCGTTTGTTGCTGCAGGTAAGGATAAAATTTGTTTTCCATTATGTTTGAGCGTAAGCGCAATTTTAGGCGCACTTAAAGCAAAACGTTTCACTACAGTTTCTATTGCTTGAAACTCCAGTTTTTCACTTTTTAGAAATCGTTTTCGAACCGGTGCATTAAAAAATAAATCAACCACATCTACTGTTGTACCTACACTGCGCGCACAGGGAGAAATAGATCGTTCTGTACCTTGTACACGTAACATTGCCGCCGTTTCTTGCTGTTCCGGTTTAGAACTAATTGTAACTTTTGCTACAGAAGCAATACTGGCCAATGCTTCACCACGAAATCCCATGCTATCAATCGCATACAAGTCATCCAGTGAATTAATTTTACTGGTCGCATGCGCGGCAATTGCCAAAGGTAAATCCTCTGCAAGGATTCCTGTTCCATTATCACTAATCTTAATTTGATTCAGGCCGCCATAACCAATTTCAATGCTTATGGTGTTAGCACCCGCATCAAAAGAATTTTCCAATAGTTCTTTGACTACCGATGCAGGTCGCTCTATGACCTCGCCCGCAGCAATTTGATTGGCGATAAGCGGTGGTAGTTGCTGAATTCTTATGCCCATGCCGGAGGAATCACCAATTTCTGCCCCGGCTTAAGCAGGGTAATGCCGCGTAAATGATTTGTGGATTGGAGCGCTGCAACCGAAACATGATAGCGTGCGGCGATGGCGGGTAAGGTTTCTCCCGCACGAACTACATGAACATTATTGGTTGTCATCGCCTCGATGCGAGATCCATGAGGAGGGTTTTCCCAGAAGTATCCTTTAATACCTTGAAAAATAGCCTGACTCAAACGCGCTTGATAACTGGGGTTGGTTAAATTACGTTCTTCTATGGGATTTGAAATAAAACCTGTTTCTACCAAAATGGAAGGAATATCAGCAGACTTCAACACAACAAAACCCGCCTGTTCGACTTTGTTATTATGTAAATTGGTAAAATTACCCAGTTGACTTAAAACACGCCCCCCCATTTGCAATCCGGAATTAATTGTCGCTGTTTGTGACAAATCGATGAGAACCGAGCGGACTACCCCATTCTGATCATCCAAATCACCCAAATTTACACCACCTAACTCGGAATAGTTCTCTTTTTCTGCAAGCCAGCGTGCCGCTTCACTCGTTGCTCCACGTTGTGATAAAGCAAATACTGAAGCACCATTTGAATGAGAATTATTAAAGGCATCCGCATGAATGGCCACAAATATATCCCCATTATATTTTCTGGCAATATCCAGACGTTGTCTCAATCCTACATAATAGTCTCCAGAGCGTGTTAGTACCGCACGCATCCCTGGTTGCCTATCGATTAATTGTTTTAACTTTAAAGTAATTGCCAAAACAACGTCTTTTTCTCGGCTGTGATGAGGACCTCGAGCTCCAGGATCTTTGCCTCCATGACCCGCGTCCAACACAACAATCACATCACGCAACTTAGAAGGCTTGCCACTTACTTTAATAGGCTGTTGATTTGCTAAAATAGGGTGCACAGGCTGTTTTGGTGCATTTTTTACAGGCAATTTTGCTGGTTGTATATTTTTTATATTGGCTTTGCGTGGCAATGCCGAAGTAGTCTTGGGAGGACTATGTGCGGCAATCGGCTGAGCAAGAAGGCCACTATGTAGTAAATCAACACGTACACCGCCAAAAGCTCCATTAGGCTTCCAAGGAGCTGATCGGAGTTGTACGTGTTGATTGACCTCGAAAACTAATCTTAAAGTTCGCGGATCAGAATGTCCACTGCGTACTTGTCTTACCAAACCGTTGATTAAACCCAGTTGATTTAAATCTACAGCGAGTTGTGTTTCCTTTAAATCCAATACAACCCGCTCCGGACTATTTAAAAAGAACACTTTATGTGTAAATGGTCCATTGATTGTTAGAAAAAGGGAAGTTTGATTTCCTTGTTGTTTTAATACAATGGACTTAAGTTGAGCACTAAATGTGGCAATAGAACAAAAACACATTACAACAAAACACCATGAGCGAAATATCATGTTTCACCTGCCAGGCGAGCTAAAATTCTTTTACCCTCTGTGCTCAATGCCATTATTTGCATTTCACGTCCAGCCCCTTTAATACTTAACTTAAAACGAATATCCACATTAGGCAATGCTTTTCCTGCATTTTCAGCCCATTCAATACAACAAATACTTCCTTGCGTAAAATAATCCCTGAACCCTAAATATTCCAGCTCCTCTTCATGATGTATTCGATAGAGATCAAAATGATGGATGGTCAAATGATTGCATGTGTAGCTTTCTACTAACGAAAAAGTCGGACTTTTAATCGCAGATTGAACCCCAAGATGTCTTAACATGGTGCGAATAATGGTGGTTTTACCTGCTCCCAGATCGCCACTAAAGGTCATGATTAAGGAAGGACAAAGACACTTTGCCAATCGAGCGGCAAACTGTTGACTTGTCTTTTCATCAGGTAAATCTAATGTTGCTGTATCTAATTCGCTATTTATCATCATTCAGGGTAATTTAAAATATGAGGTAACACATCAAATAAATCACTGGCCAATAATCCAGCGCCTCCCAATTCGTTGGCTACCTGGTCGCCAGCAACTGCATGCGCCCAAACACCACACTGCGCTGCATCAGCCAAAGAAAGTCCTTGAGCACAAAGGCCTGCAATAATACCGCTTAATACATCACCCATGCCAGCGCTAGCCATTGCTGGATTACCCCGAGGACAAACAAAAGTATCTTTTTCAGCAGTTTGAATCACTGTCCCGGCACCTTTCAACACAACGACCCCACCATATTGTTGTTGGATGTTGGCTGCTGCTTGATATCTATCTTTCTGAATCAAATCAGTCGAACAAGACAACAGGCAAGCCGCTTCACCAGGATGGGGTGTTAAAATCCAATTATCATCCACTTGTGCATGCTCGGATAACAATCTTAAGGCAGAGGCATCGATAACCATAGGCAATTGTGAGGTAATGGCAGTCAAAAATAGGTTAATAGCCCATTCACTCTCCCCTAGGCCAGGGCCAATAATGCAGACTGAGGCGCGAGCTAAAAGGGGCATTAACTCTTTAGCAGTTTTTACCCCGCTCACCATCGCTTCTGGAATTAATGATAAGGCATTTTTTGCATGATCAGGCCAAGTTGCGACAGTTACTGCGCCTGCACCAGTTCGCATCGCAGCTTTCGCGGCCAAACTAATCGCGCCGGGCATGCCTGGACCTCCACCAATTATTAAAACATGACCATAATTTCCCTTATGCGAATTTTTTTTACGCCCGGCAAGTGGTAAAGATAGAGTGGCAGAGCTTAGAAGACGGGCAGCAGGAATGAGCTTGGACACACAGGGCTCAAGTTGTAACGAACAACAATGAATATCACCACAATAATCTGGACCATCGGCTGTATACATCCCCACTTTCTGGGCAATGAACGTTATGGTCGTATTGGCTTTAACACAAAAGTTTTCAACCATTCCTGTATCGGCATTAAGACCCGATGGAATATCCAAAGCTACAACAGGTAGTCCGCTTGTATTGATCTGATGGATCGCCGATGCAATAACTCCATGCACAGGTCCTTTCAGACCAATCCCTAAAAGAGCATCAATGATTAACTCTGCTTCACTATCTATGGTTTCATCTGCAGCTTGACACTCAACCCCAGCATTTATCGCCATTAATGCGGCATGTTGCGCGGTAAAAGGGAGATCAGCCACGGTCTTACATTGGTAAATTGTGACCAATATTCCATGTTCATGCGCTAAACGTGCAACCACATATCCATCCCCTGCATTATTGCCTGCGCCACAGTATACGGCAATGTGACGCACATGCGGATAAAGCTTTTTTATCACCGAAAAAGCCTCTGCTCCCGCCCGTGACATTAATTCATTTTCATCTAATTGAAACAAAGATGTTGCTTGTTGTTCACAAGATCTAATTTGTTCACAACGATAAAGGGAATTTGCTGGTATGGTCACCTTGTGCTCCAAATCCATTAAGGCCTGTTTCTTTGTACTGTCTTGGCTCAAGTCAGCAAACTGGGAACAGGACTTAGTTTGAACACGTTTCTTATTTGTAGTCTAGGATGTAGTGTATAAAACCCAGGCATCAGAATTCCCGGGTTTCGACTTCGTCTTCACCCAAGCTACTTCCATTTACTTGACTAATTTTAACGAAGGCTTACTTTTAGAAGCAGTTGAGCCCTCAGATTCACTACTAGAAGCACCTGAAGCTGCTGGAGGCGGTTCTTCTTCATCTTCTATGGCAAAGGCTATGCCTCTACCATTCTCTTTCGCATAAATTTCCAATACAGCTCCAGGAGGAACAAAAATTTGTTCCGTTTTTCCTGAAAATCGTGCTGTAAAAATAATACGATCGTTTTCTAATAAAAGACCGCGAGTTGCTGCCGGAGAAATATTTAACACGATACGATCATGGTTCACATGCTCTTTGGGAACCTGAACCCCTGTATATGCTGCATTAACCAGGATATAAGGCGTTAATTCGTTATCTACTATCCAATCGTAGGCCGCACGAATTAAATAAGGTTTATTTGATGTCATTGTCATATGTTTATGCCGCTCTTAATTGTCGCTCAGCATCAGTCAGACTTGCTTGAAACGATTCACGTTTGAACAAGCGCTGCATGTAAGCAATTATTCCTTTAAACTCTGGTGTAACTTCAATTCCCAATCGAGGCAAACGCCACAATAAAGGAGCTAATGCGCAATCCAATAAAGAAAATTCATCACTCAAAAAATAAGGCTTATCTGCAAATACAGGATCAAGTGCGGTTAAGCTTTCAAATAAATTTGCTCTAGCCTGGTCCGCGTTATCATCCCTTAAAATACGGTTCATTAAATAATACCAATCATGTTCTATTCTGTGCATCATTTTTCGTGTTTCAGCGCGTGCAACAGGATATACCGGTAGTAAAGGTGGATGAGGAAAACGCTCATCTAAATATTCCATAATGATACGTGGCTCATAAAGTACAAGCTCTCTATCGATTAAAGTAGGAACAGTTCCGTAGGGGTTAACTGATAAAAGATCAGCGCTGGGCTCAGCTTGTTTTGCAACAAGAATTTCTACATTCACCCCTTTTTCAGCCAACACAATCCGCACCTGATGACTGTAGACATCATCCGTATCGGAAAATAAAGACATTATAGTGCGCTTCGCAACAATTGCCATGAGCAACTCCTATTTAATTCATAAAACCTAGATAAAGGTAAAGTTCACACACAAAACTCGCACTTTACCACATTTTTACCTGTTTGGGTTACTTTATGCCGATTTTTCGCCAATAAACTGTTTTTAAACCCAGTGCAACAAGAAATAAGATCAATAAAAAGCCTACGACAAAGAAACCCATGTGGTAACGCAGTGGTTGTACTGGCTCACCAACGAACGCAAGAAAAGTCACCAAATCGTCTAAATTAGTGTTAAATTGTTCTTCAGGTAATTCGTGGCTCATCGTTTCTAAAATATTTGGCATTGCAACATCAGGGACCAGTCGGTTATTGGTCCCAAAAGGTCGAGCATCGTCTTTATAAAATCCATTTAGATAACCATACAGCCATTCCGTACCTTTTTCTCGAGCAACTAAAGATAAATCAGGAGGTACGATTCCAAACCATTGTTTTGCATCTTCCGGAGGCAAAGCAATACGAATTGGGTCATGAATTGTTGCCTGGGTAAAAATCAGATTATTTTTTAATAAATCTTCATTAATTCGACCATTAAACTGGGTTAAGCCTAATCCTTTAGCCATATGATTATAGCGTAAATATTTTAAAGAGTGGCAGCCAGAACAATAATTCATAAATAAACGAGCGCCTCTTTGCAAACTCTCCTTATCTTGAACATTAATATTAACGGGATGTGCTAAAACAATTGGATTGATAAGCAGACCCGAAAACCATGCCAACACGTATAAAATGCCTGCTTTTTTATGCATTATCGCCCTCCTATGCGTGCAGGCAATGGGCGTGATGATTCAAAACGAGTATAAAAAGGCATTAAAATAAAATAAGCAAAATAGAGTCCCGTACTCACACGAGCCCAAAATAAACGTACTGGCGTAACTGGGATTGTGCCTAGATATCCCAACAGTACAAATGCGATGACGCAGAGAAACAACATAACTCGTGAATAGTTACCCTTATAACGCATTGAACGGACTGGACTGCGATCGAGCCATGGTAAAAAGAACAGAACTAATAAAGCGAAACCCATGCACATTACTCCTAATAATTTATCAGGGATAGCCCGCAGCATGGCGTAATACGGTGACATATACCACATCGGAGCAATATGATCTGGAGTAACTAAAGGGTTAGCGGGTGCAAAATTATTATGCTCTAAAAAATATCCCCCCATTTCGGGAGTGAAAAACACTACAGCAAAAAATAGGCCGAGAAAAGCAATGATCATCACTAAATCTTTCACAATGTAATAAGGATGAAAAGGAATTTTATCGAAAGGCTTACCCTTTTCATCCAGTTGCTTTTTGATTTCGATTCCGTCTGGATTATTAGATCCTACCTTATGCAAGGCAACCACATGCAAAAAAACCAGCATCAAGAGTAAAAAGGGAATCGCTATAACGTGTAAGGCAAAAAACCGTTGCAACGTAGCATTGCCAACGGTGTAATCACCTCTTAACCACACAACAAGACTTTTACCAATATAGGGTATTGCACTTAACAACGAAGTGATTACTTGAGCCCCCCAATAAGACATTTGCCCCCAAGGCAATAAATAACCAAAAAAAGCACCAGCCAAAAGTAAAATATACAAAAACATCCCTAAAAGCCAAACTAATTCCCTGGGTCTTTGGTACGACCCATACAGTAGCCCGCGAAACATATGTAAATAGATAACGATAAAAAATGCGGAGGCGCCGGTGGAATGCATGTAACGCAATAACCAACCGAAATTTACATCACGCATTATGTACTCTATGGAAGAAAAAGCCTGTTCTGCACTTGGGGTGTAAAACATGGTAAGCCATAAACCGGTAATCAATTGATTGACTAAAACGACAAGAGCTAATGAACCAAAAAAATAAAAAAAATTTAAATTTTTTGGAAGATAATAGGCACTGAAATAATTTTTCCAAGTGCTTATTAGTGGAAAACGCTCATCAATCCAATTAAGGAGTCTATTCATTTACTCTAGCCTTTTCTCTATTACCTGTTGTTGGAGCCTGGCCTGTCGCCCTCTATCGGACATGGACATGCTCGGTCAATTGATTCATGCTAACGTATGCTTTTGTGAAAAAAGAGCACTGCAGCGCCTCATTCTCGTGTCCATGTTCAGTGCCTACCCTTACCCGATAATCATCACCGCCAACACAAAAAATTTATGCCTTATCCTCGCCAATAACAAGAGTATGCTTATTGAGAAAATAATAGGGCGGGACTTCTAAATTAATTGGTGCAGGAACATCCTTAAAAACTCGACCCGAAAGATCAAAAGTTGAGCCGTGGCAAGGACAGAAAAAACCACCTGGCCAGTCAGGCCCTAAATCCCCTAGATTAGGTTTGTATTTAGGAGAACATCCCAGGTGTGTACAAATACCTATAAGAACTAAATACTCAGGGTTAATGGATCGATGCTCGTTTTTCGCATAAGAGGGTTGTTGCTGGGTCAACGAATTCGGATCACGTAACTTTGATGAGTCTGTAGTTAAACGTTGTAACATTTCCTGAGTTCGTCTAATTATCCATACAGGTTTACCACGCCATTCAACCACTGCCTGTTCACCTGGCTCCAATTTACTTATATCGACCTGTACTGGAGCACCTTCTGCTTGAGCTTTGGCACTCGGTAGCCAGGAAGAAACAAGGGGCGTTAAAGCACAAAGAGCCCCTATGCCTCCCAATACACAAGTTGAGGTCAACAAAAATCGACGGCGATCTTCATCTACACGATCGCGTTTATCTTGCTCAGGATCAATAATTTGATTTTCCATAGCTGATATTTCTGTAGCCTTAGTGTGGTACCGTCATTACAGTTAATTCAATTTGCCTTCTCACTATGAGGAGAAGAGTGTCCGTCAGGGGCAGATGGCATATAGAGAACAGCTAATGAACCTTCCCCTTGTCCCACTGTCATTAAGGCCTAATAGTAGTATAACAATGCCAAACAAAAAACCCCGCATGTGCGGGGCTTTTTAACCAAAAAACGATTAACGTTTTGAGTATTGAGTTGCACGACGTGCTTTGTGCAAGCCCACTTTCTTTCTTTCAACACGACGTGAATCACGAGTTAGCAAACCACGTGCACGAAGTTTTCTGCGAACAGAATTAGGATTTGGTTCAGCATCTTCTGCCAATCCTGTTTCATCATAAGCAACTAATGCTCTGGCAATACCTAAACGAACAGCGCCTGCCTGGCCAGAAATTCCACCACCAGAAACTGTAACGTATACATCAAACTTATTAACAAGATCAACGGTTTCTAATGGCTGCATAACAACCATGCAAGAGGTTTCACGACAGAAATATTCTTGTAAAGTACGACCGTTTACTTTGATGTCGCCTTTTCCTGGACGTAGAAACACACGAGCTGTTGAACTTTTTCTACGACCAGTGCCGTAGTATTGCTTCATTTCAGCCATAATACTTATTCCTCAATATCAAGTTGCTTGGGTTGCTGTGCAGTATGTGGATGCTCGTTACCTGCATATACTTTGAGCTTACGATACATCTCTCTACCTAAAGGATTTTTGGGTAACATGCCTTTAACAGCAAGTTCGATAATTCTAACAGGATTTCTAGCCTGTAATTTTTCAAAACTATCTGATTTTATTCCACCAGGATATCCAGTGTGACGATAATACATCTTGTTGGTAAACTTACGGCCGGTCACAATAACCTTTTCCGCATTGGTAACAACGATGTAATCGCCTGTATCAACATGAGGGGTATACTCAGCTTTATGCTTGCCACGTAAACGACGTGCAATCTCACTAGCTAAGCGACCCAAAACTTTATCACTGGCATCAACCACTAACCAGTCACGTTTGACTTCATGGCTTTTGGCACTAAATGTCTTCATTAAATGAACTCCGAACCGCCTAAATTGGTAATCTTCTATCATGGACGGGCGATTTTAACCAAAACAGAAACATCCTACAAGTAAAAAAGGATAAAAATTTATAAACAATTATTTAAATCCGCGTAAATATAACAAATTTCATACAAGAATCATAATTATTTTTGTTCTAATGTAGGGTGAACCTTGGGCTGATAAAAGTTCTATTATGCATTTGCTTTAGAAAAAAGTTGGGCTAAAGCCCAACCTACATTTTATTCATCCTACACAGAGTTGTAATTAGGGTACAGACCACAACACAGAGGCCAATCGAGCTGATTAATTATTCTTGATCAATTAGCAATTGCTCAACAAGACCACCAGCAATTAAATGTTTTTCGATAATTTCATCAATATCAGCAAAAGATGAATAGGAGTACCATACCCCTTCCGGGTAAATTACAATGCAAGGGCCTGAGCTGCAACGCCCAAGACATCCTGATTTACTGACACGAATTTTACCTGGACCATGCATCTCAAATTCCAGGAGTCGCGACTTCATATAATCAAAAAAAGCTTCACCGCCGGTATTGGCGCAGCATTGCTTACCTGCAGCCTTTTGGTTGGTGCATATAAGGACATGTTTGTTGTAATAGGCCAATGAATTATTTTCCTATAGACTCAATTTTTGTTTTTAATTTCAAACCCGGTTTAAAGGTTACCACTCTCCTAGCCACTACAGGAATTTCTTCTCCTGTTTTGGGGTTCCTACCTGGTCTTTGTGGCTTATCCCTTAATGTAAAATTACCAAAACCAGATAATTTCACATGATGTCCGTGTTCAAGCGCATGCCGCAATTCTTCAAAAAAATTCTCGACCATTTCTTTTGATGCGGGTTTGGACAATTTTAATTCATCACTTAAGGTTTCTGCCATTATTGCTTTGCTTAGTGCATTCACGATTATTCCCTCAATATGATTGA
Source organism: Legionella sheltonii (assembly GCF_026191355.1). Lineage (GTDB taxonomy): Bacteria > Pseudomonadota > Gammaproteobacteria > Legionellales > Legionellaceae > Legionella > Legionella sheltonii. The sequence continues at coordinate 28,531 of NZ_JAPHOQ010000005.1, read as the reverse complement.
AAATTTATTTTCTAACGTATTGATTATAGCACTAATCAAAGAATTTATCTCGGCATCCACCAATGTCCGACTTTCATCTTGCAAGGTCATAGCCACTGCAAGACTTTTCTTTCCTTTGGGTACCCCTTCTCCAGTGTATACATCAAAAACATCAAAGGATTTTAACCAGTTTTCATTAATCGTTGCTCGGACTGCTGCCTCAATCTGCATGACACTAACATCCGCGTCAACCAAGAATGATAGGTCGCGACGAATTTGAGGGTATTTGGAAATTGTTTTATAGCGTGGTTCTTCATGCCCAACTAATGCCGCTAAATTAATTTCAAACAGCAACACATCATTTTGTAAATCCAATGCATCAGTTAAACGTGGATGTAACATACCTATCCATCCTGCAGGTACTCCATTAATCTTGATTTGAGCTGATTGTCCAGGATGTAACGCATCATGTGCCGCAGCAATGAATTCGACCTGCTTTAATTTGAGTGATGCAAATAAAGATTGCAGATCCCCTTTTAGATCAAAAAAATCAAAACAGCGAGTAGGTTCACTCCAACTCACACTGCCTTGTTCCCCCATTAATAAGCCTGCAACGCAAGGGCGCTCTACGAGTTGCCCTTTGTTCACATCAAAAACCACACCAATTTCAAAAAATTTTACGGCATGCTGTTGACGATGAACATTATAAATCATGGATGCAATCAAGCCAGGCCACATCCCAGCACGCATTTGCGATAATTCTGAGGAGATGGGATTAAGTAACTGCATAAATTCTTTATGCGGATAAAGTTCTTGCTGTAACTCAGGGTCAACGAAGCTGTAACTGATCGCCTCATGATATCCTCTGCAGCTAAACCATCGGGAAAGTTTGGTAGCTATTTCCTCATTCCCACACGTTTTTCCTGCCTGCGCACAAGTATAGGTAGGTTGCGCATGTAAATTATCATACCCATACAGGCGGATAATTTCTTCAACCAAATCTACATCCTGTTGAATGTCAAAACGATGCGAAGGAATAACCACATCAAGACAATTATTGTGTTCTTTTCCAATAACAATGCCGAGTCCGCCTAATAAACTTTTCATTTCCTTTAATGAAATACTAAGGCCGGTTAACTTCTGCACTTTATCCGTATCAAAAGAAAAACTAACAATTCCTGGGATATGTTTTTGCTCATAAGCCTCAATAACTGGCCCAGCCTCTCCACCTGCAATTGATAGAATTAATGCTGTAGCTCGTTCTAATGCTTTCATCTGCAAACCAGGATCAACCCCACGCTCAAAACGCTGGGATGAATCGCTGAATAAACCAAACTTTCTTGCAATTCCTGCGATAACAATTGGATTAAAATAGGCGCTTTCTAAAAATACATTGTGCGTATGTGCTTGGACTGAACTCGCCTCTCCCCCCATAATCCCGGCCATCGCCAGAGGTTTTTCTTGGTCGGCAATCACTAGTACTTTTTCATTTAGTGTTAACTTTTGACCATCAAGCAATTCTAATTGTTCTTGAGTACTGCTAAAACGCACATTAATTTCACCGCTGACTGTGTCTAAATCAAAAGCGTGCATGGGTTGGCCCAATTCGAGCATCACATAATTCATAACATCAACAATAGGATGCACCGTGCGTATACCACCACGACGTAAGCGTTCAGACATCCATAAAGGTGTTGTTGCTTGAGGATTTATATCTCGAATGACGCGACCACAATAACGCGGACATGCTTCAGGGTTTTTCAGTTGTATAGGTAATACATCATCAATAATTGGGGTCACCTTAGGAATAGATTGTTCCAATAAGGGTAATTTGTTCAATACTGCGACCTCACGGGCGATGCCTAAGACACTAAAACAATCAGCACGATTAGGGGTTAAATCGATATCAAAAATATGATCATCAAGGGTTAAATATTCACGTAAATCCATCCCTACCGGAGCATCACTTTCTAATTCCATAATGCCTTCAGATTGCTCAGCCATGCCTAGTTCGCTCACAGAGCAAAGCATTCCTTGTGATAGTTCGCCGCGTAATTTAGATTCTTTGATATTAAAACCACCTGGCAAACGCGCGCCAACCATCGCTAATGCCACTTTTAAACCGGCTCTAACGTTTGAAGCACCACAAACAATTTGCAAAGGTTTGTCTGTGTTTGCATTCACTTCGCATACAGTCAACTTATCTGCATTTGGATGAGGTTTGGTACTAAGAACTTCGGCCACAATGACATGAGTAAACTCTCCTGCTACGGGACTCACTGCATCAACTTCCAGGCCTGCCATGGTCAGTTGATGTGCTAATTCTTGTTCAGTTAATGAGAAATTTACCCATTCACGTAACCATAATTTACTTAATTTCATTTATAGTCCTTACCACCTGATTAAACTCTTATTGCCCAGCAGGCATCGTTATCACTGTATCTCTATTGGGCTTTAATATTCAAAATAATAGGCCGACAGCGTACGTCTTTTAAAATTGACTTAAAAAATTAAGATCATTTTCAAACATCATACGTAAGTCATCAATTCCGTAATACAACATCGCCAGTCTATCCATACCCATACCAAATGCCCATCCCTGATATTCATCCGGGGAAATATTTACTGCCTTAAGCACATTGGGATGCACCATACCGCAACCTAAAACCTCAAGCCATCCTGTAAATTTGCACGACCGACATCCTTTACCACTGCATTGGGTACATTCAATATCCACTTCAGCTGAAGGTTCCGTAAAAGGAAAATAAGAAGGTCTAAACCGTAATGCTAATTTTCGACCAAAGAAATCAGCGAAAAGATCTTCGAGCAATCCTTTTAAACTGGCTAAAGTAGCTTGTTTATCAATCAACAAACCTTCAACTTGATGGAACATGGGAGTGTGTGTCAAATCTGAATCACAACGATACACGCGTCCAGGGGCAATTAAACGAAACGGCGGGGTACGTTGCTCCATCGCACGAATTTGTACCGGTGAAGTATGCGTACGCAACAGACGGCCATCACCAAAATAAAAAGTATCATGCATGGCACGTGCCGGATGATGTCCGGGAATATTTAATGCTTCAAAATTATAAAATTCTGTTTCTATTTCTGGGCCATCAATAATATCAAAGCCCATGCGGCTAAAAAATTCATTAATCCGGTGCTTTACCTGGGTTACCGGATGTAATGAACCGCTCTCTTTTTTACGTCCTGGAAGGGTAACATCGACGCGCTCGGCAGAGAGTTTTTCTAATAATTGTTTTTCTTTGAGCTCAAGCATTTTCGTTTCAATCCATTCACTGATTTCACGTTTTGCCTGATTCACTAATTGGCCTACTTTAGGTTTTTCTTCGGCAGATAGATGGGCAAGGCTTTTTAAAATTTCAGTTAACTTGCCTTTTTTACCTAAAAAATCAACCCGAATTGCTTCCAATCCCGATACATCTTGCGCATTGTTAATTGCTTCAGAGGCTTGCTCTTGTATGGTGATGATATCCTGCATAATTATACCCACAAGTAAAAAGGAGGCCGCAGCCTCCTTAAATAAATTTCATCTTTATTAGTATTCTTAGAACAGCTCCTGGGTGAAGCACAGCAAAACCGAGTTTTCTGCCACAGCTTTCCGGGTTAGGATGCGCCTTCACCCAGGCCACGTACTATATAAAGATTATTGTGCCAATGCAGCCTTAGCTTGTTCAGCAATTGCAGCAAAAGCTACTTTGTCATGAACAGCCAAATCAGCCAATACTTTTCTATCCAGTTCGATTGCTGCTTTTTTCAAGCCATCAATCAAACGGCTATATGATAAACCGCATTCACGAGCTTGCGCGTTAATACGCGTAATCCACAATGCACGGAACTGACGTTTCTTTTGGCGTCGGTCACGATATGCGTATTGACCTGCTTTAATTACTGCTTGTTTCGCCATGCGGTAGGTCCGGCTACGGGCTCCGTAATAACCTTTTGCTTGGTCTAAAACTTTCTTGTGACGTGCTTTCGCTGTCACACCACGTTTAACTCTTGGCATTCTTCATTCCCCCCCTTAACTACCGTGCAACATGCGTGCTGCTAAACGTGCATCGCATGGCTTCAAAGTACCGGCTTCCACGCGCAAATGACGCTTCGCCTTGGTAGACTTTTTGGTTAGGATATGATTTCTATAAGCACCGCGACGTTTAATCGCGCCACTTGCTGTCTTACGGAAGCGTTTAGATGCTCCGCGATGTGACTTTAACTTCGGCATAACAATATACTCCGCATTTGTTCAGCTACTTAGTTTTTTTGGGTGCCAAGACCATCAGTAATTGTCTTCCTTCACGTTTCGCTTGTTGTTCTACAACCGCAAATTCAGCTGTATCCTGCTGCAAACGTTCGAGAATCTTCATACCCAGTTCTTGGTGAGCCATTTCACGACCACGAAAACGTAGCGTCACTTTGACTTTATCACCATGATTAAGGAAACGGATCAGGTTGCGTAGCTTGACCTGATAATCTCCATCTTCCGTCGTAGGACGGAATTTTAATTCTTTGACTTGAATTTGCTTCTGCTTTTTCTTCGCTTCCGCTTGTTTTTTACTCAATTCAAAGAGAAACTTGCCATAATCCATGATACGGCATACAGGAGGTTTGGCTGATGGAGATATTTCCACAAGATCTAATCCACCTTCTTCCGCTGCACGTAAAGCTTCACGTGTTGGGACTATCCCTGCCTGATTACCATCGACATCAATTAAGCGTACCTCAGGTACATTGATCTGTTCATTAATTCGTGCGCGATCATTTTCACGCTTAGTTGGTGCACTAATGGTTTAACCCCCCCTGCTTATTAATTAATTAATTGACCCTTTACGAGCAATTTCTTGCGTCAAGGTATCACAAATTGTATCTATTGTCATCACACCCAAGTCTACTCCTTCGCGTGAACGCACAGCAACTTGGTTGGATTCGACTTCTTTATCGCCTATCACTAAGAGATATGGCACTTTTTGTAAAGTATGTTCGCGAATTTTAAAGCCAATTTTCTCATTTCTCAAGTCATAGTTGGCTCGAATACCTCTTTTTTGCAAAATTTGTGTTATTTTTTTTGCATATTCATTTTGCTTTTCGCTGATTGTCAGAATCATCGTTTGCACTGGAGATAGCCATAAAGGCAGTTTTCCTGCGTAGTGCTCTATCAAAATACCCATGAAACGCTCAAAAGAGCCTAAAATTGCACGATGCAACATCACTGGAATTTGTTTACTGCCATTTTCAGCGACGTATGAAGCATCCAGCCGACCTGGCATCGAGAAATCAACTTGAATGGTTCCACATTGCCAAATTCTGCCCAAGCAATCCGCTAATGAGCATTCGATTTTGGGTCCGTAAAAAGCACCTTCACCTGGAGCATCAACCCAATCAATTTGTCTGTCTTTCATTGCCTGTTTTAAAGCACCTTCAGCTTTATCCCATACATCATCGCTACCAACTCGCTTTTCAGGACGTAGCGCCAGACGGTACTTAATCTCACTAAAACCAAAATCAGCATATACCGACTGAACCAGCTCAAGCATCATCGCTACTTCTGATTGAATTTGATCTTCAGTACAGAAGATATGTGCATCATCTTGCACCATGTTACGAACGCGCATCAAACCATGCAATGCGCCGGATGGTTCACAGCGATGGCAATTACCAAACTCGGAAAATCTTAATGGTAAATCTCTATAGCTTTTTAAACCCTGATTAAACACTTGAACATGGCATGGGCAATTCATTGGCTTAACTGCATAATGGCGATTTTCTGTTTCAGTAACAAACATCTCATCTCTAAAATTAGCCCAATGGCCTGATTTTTCCCAAAGTACTTTATCAACCAATTGCGGTGTTCTAATTTCTTGGTAACCAAAATCAACCAATCGGTTGCGCATATAACGCTCGAGCTCTTGATAAATTGTCCAACCTTTTGGATGCCAAAATACCATCCCAGGAGCGATATCCTGAAAATGGAATAGTTCTAAGCTCTTACCTAATTTACGATGATCACGTTTTTCGGCCTCTTCTATACGGAATAGATAATCAGCCAAAGATTTTTTATCAGCCCAGGCAGTACCGTATATACGTTGTAACATTTCGTTATTGGAATCACCACGCCAGTATGCGCCTGCTAATTTAGTCAGCTTAAATGCCTTCAAAAAACCCGTAGAAGGAACATGAGGTCCACGACAAAGGTCTTCAAAATCACCTTGCTTATACAACGACAACACTTCATTTTCAGGAATATCGGCAATAATCTTTGCTTTGTATTCCTCGCCAATGCTCTTGAAATACTGAATGGCTTCATCACGGGGCAATTCTCGACGCACTACAGGATAATTTGCCTTGGCCAGCTCTGCCATTTTTGCTTCGATTGACTCCAGATCTTCAGGCGTAAATGCTCTTTGAAACGCAAAATCATAGTAAAAACCATCGTCAATAACGGGTCCTATAGTCACTTGCGCTGTAGGAAAAAGACTTTTAACTGCTTGTGCTAATAAGTGGGCTGTAGAGTGACGAATGACTTCGAGGCTTTCTTCTTGTTTTTCAGTCAGAATAACCAATGCACAATCATTTTCAATCAGAAAAGAAGTATCAACCAAACGATCATTAATACGACCGGCCAAAGCAGCTTTAGCTAGTCCAGGGCTTATACTATGAGCCACCTCATAGACCGTTAAGGGCGCTTCAAAATGTTTTATACTTCCATCAGGTAATTTAATGTTTGGCATAATTTTATCCGTAAGCACTTCTTTTCAAAAAAAAACCCTGCATGGCAGGGCTTAAACCTTAATTAAGAGGAGTCAATCAAGCATCGTCCCAAATGAAAGTGGGCGCTCCTGGAATACGATTTAGTGCATGGTAGGCACGAGTGGGATCGAACCACCGACCACCACCATGTCAAGGTGGTGCTCTACCACTGAGCTACGTGCCTATAAAACGACCTGCATATACATTGGGGTGAAGTATATAATAAGGTGCCATTATAAAGCAATCATTTAGATTATTTTGTATTAATAAATCGTGTAATCCTTTCTGGCTTGTGCAAAAAACACTCCCCCAGCTGAGGCATCTAGAAAGGCTTAAATGGAGGGGAACCATTCAAGCCATGAGTTTGCGAGGTTAACTGCTATGAGTTATCCACTTTTTCTTCTATTGGACTGTATTGTGATATTTGTTCCATCGTTATCACCTGCTTCCTTGTTTGGGACTAGAAAACCCTTTTCCATAGGTTTCGAAGCCATTATACTTTTTTGCCACTCAATGTCAACTTTAAATTTCCATAGGAAACTTAAAGTTTCCAATAGGTGATTATTTTGAATTTTATGTTTCTTTTTGTTATACTTCCTTACATTAAAATGAAACCTCCTAATTCACTATGGACAAAATTAATCTGGCAAAACAATTTGCTGATCGTTTACGTGATGCCATGATCGCAGCAGGATTTAATTCGCAACGTTCTACTTCAGGTATCTGCATCCATAAGCTGTCTGAAATTACAGGATATTCCGTACAAATATGTCGCAAGTACCTCCGGGGAGAAGCCATCCCGGAACCTGTCAAATTGATGGAAATTGCGGCTACACTTCATGTGTCACCAGGTTGGTTATTATTTGGAAACTCGCCACATGATCAAGGAGTTGCTCGAGAAAAAGTAACGGTTAATAAAAATTTGCTTCACTATCTCTTCTCCAGAGCATCATGTCTTTATAACAGCACGCTCGCGGAACAAGAAATACCTAGTTTTTTAATAGAATTAATTAACGACGTTAGTCTAATTAATGCGGATGAAGAGCAGTCTAAAAAAATTATTGATTTAGCTTTAGCTTCAGTAAAACACTTTAGCCATTCGCATGGAACCTAAAGATCGCCAAATAATTCAACAACGTAAGACTGGCCAGGGGCATCGACTTTTCAGATAGTCTCTAGCCCCAGGTAAAAATGAACTGCATGAATTATATTTCGAAAGACTTGACGTAATGTTCAATATTTTTTTCGATATTCTCTTGTCTTTCTCTAATAACCTCATTCATTTCTTTAAGAAATTGTTTCACTCCATCCATATTGAAATGACGATGATGTTTGTTTGCATAATTAACAAATTGTTGAGCGATTTCCCTGCAATGCTCTGGAGAATATTTGTTATCACCCTGAAGTCCCTCTTGATACATTTCTCTCAATGCTCTTTCAACTCGAGGGCCAGTCAGTTTCTCTTCTCTAACACGAAGAGCAATTTCTCCAGGATAACTTGCTTTAGCAGTTGGCTCTGCATTTCTCTTAAAGAGAGGGTGTTGTGATTTTTCACTCAGCACGCTTTTGTGAGATTGTCTTGTTTCCGTATAATCTGATGCAGCAGTAATTGCGGTTTCAAGGGTTTCTTTGGAAAAAAGATGATTTATTTTGAGACCGTATACATCGAATATTCCACAAACTTCCGCTGAATTGAGTACATCCATCATTTCTGACAAACTATGAAAACCTGATTTGCAAGTAAATGCCACGAAAGTCTGGATGATATTATCCATATCTTTTTGTAACGTAGGACTTTGCTGGTTTTCTTTAGCATACTCATTTAACACGGCTGCCAAGGTGTAAGCGGTACCAGAGACTGAATTAATAAAAGGAACATCCACATTTTTAGCAGAATATCCGTCTTTAACTGTTCGCTTGATTAAAAAACTATCCGTAATACTGCCTTGAACTGCTTGCTCTCTACGTTCAACTAAAGGCATTGGGGTGTTTGCTTTGATGATGCCAGGATTTTGCGAATAACCAACATCTTTTGGTATACGTTCTATACCTCTGTCTTTAAAACCAGATAACGCATTTTCTTCATGCCGCATCTCTATTATTTTATCTAAAACAACTGCTGTAGCGCTCCCTTCTTCACCAAATCCCCTTATTGCAGAAATGACCATTTCCATATCATTCAAATTATTAACTTTTCTAAGCTTTGAAAAGCCTTGTTTTTCCGCGTAGAGCTTATTGGCACCCACCATAAACTTGGCAAGACGGTCAAGGCTGTCTTGATGATCTGTCGTGTCAAGAGTTTTCCACTGCTCAGTAACGAACTTATTTTCAAAATACCGTCTACTTTCTACGTGCTCAGGCTTACTGTTTTTAGCCGCTTTTTCAGCAGCTTGTTCAAATAACTTGGCAATACTTGGGTCCTTTAGCGTTTTGGCTGCGGCAATAAGTTTTTCAACAGCACCAGTATAATTGACCTCTAGATAATCAACTTTAATTGCACCAATCGCTTCTTCTATTGATTGTTCTTCTAGTGTTTTGTTTTCAATTTTGAGTATGTCTAATGCAATTAAAATAAAATCAGATGTATCGATTTTTGCATTTTCTAACATTTTTCTTAGATCGCTAGTTCTGCGGGGCATTTTAAACTCCCATAAAGACTGTGTATAATTATATTCAAGAGCATATTATGCACACTTCATGTAAGCACAATGCTGAGTGGCTTATTTTAAATTACATAGATTAAGAAAATATTAAGAAGTATTGCTTTGGAACATAAAAGATTAAGGATTGAACTATATGAAAAAATTTTTGCAGTCTGAAGCTATTTTTCAGTGCATCGAAATCAATGATATCGATAAGTTAAAATCCGAAATAGATAAATACTCCAAAGCAGAGCTTGTAAAACGTTCTTCTGGTTTAATCAGGCTTGAAAAAAGTGTAAGAAGCTATAACCTTTTAGAAGCATGTTGTCTTGTCGAAAATGAAGATGCGCTTCGCGAATTGTTGTCAAGGGACTTGCCCTGGGAGGCATCTCGAATCAAGGGAGCAGCACATCTTGCTGCGACATCTAAAAAATATTCATTAATTAAATTGCTGATGAAGTATGGCCTTACGGTAAATGAAGCTTTGTTAGACGCATGCCAAGCAAATAATATAGGGCTGGTAAAAAATATATTACTTGAACATAGTGAGAAAATTGACCTCAGCAATTGCGAACCATTATTCAGTGCGGCCGCCCATGGATATCTTCCTATTCTTCAGATATTGGAAGAAAATGGTTTTGATTTACATGCTGACCAAGACAAAGCGTTGTGTTTTGCAGTTCGAAGCAATCATATTGATTGTGCTAAGTATTTAATTTCAAAAGGTGCTAATGTAAACACCCAGAACGAGCTACCATTAAAAACGGCCATTGTTAATGGCGATTTAAATATGCTCAATGTGCTGTTAGATAAAGGAGCGGAGCTTGTATGTGTAGCTGAGGATGAATTTGTTACTCTAGCAGAGCGCTATAAGCAATCTGAAATTGCCAATGTATTGCGCACCAAACTGGCACAAATGAATATTTTACCTCATCTTAATACCAAACAAAGTACCCATGCATCGAGTGTAGACAGTTCGGCAGCAGAATCAGCTCTACGCTTGCAGAAACGTTATGGAGATACGCTAAGTCCGGCGTTAATCCATGCAACGATCAACGAAATAAACTCGTGGGGTACTGGTTTAGCAAATTCAAAATCTCAGGAAGACTTAGCTGCTCATAGAGCTCTGGATGACATTTTGAAAGGAATTGAAATCCATGCCAAGACAGGTATTCCTTTAAAAAAACTTTTGATTTTAACTTGGATTGCTATTCATGATGAAAAAAATAGACAGGGGGAGTTAGCTGAGGCTCTCAAGATGTTGAAAGAGGGTTTATATGAGATTCAAAGAGGATATAACCTACTAGAAGGTGATAAAGATATAGGGGGTGAGGATATCGATATTTGTCGCGATGGAAAATTGAATAAGTTCATGGAAAAATTAGTAGGAATCCATCCCGATGTAACGATCGACTTTGTCACAAAAGAAGTTGCTTCCTATAAATTACAGGCTGTTGTTAGGGAGGAAGCAAAGAAGTTTATTCAGTCATCTTCTCCTCTATTAGTTAATGGCATGTTCCGGCAAAAACCTACAATGGAAGACATTTGGGACTCAATTCGTGAACAAGTCAAAAAGAGAATGTTCGAAGAGTTTTCTGTTTTATTTAAATCTTATGATGATGACGATTTTAACTCATTTGTAAACATGGGAATTTATGTTGTCTTGGACAGTGATTCCTCTCAAAGTATGTCATCAGAAGCCCCCCCAAGAAATAGCTCTAAGAGTTAAGTAAGCCTTTATTTAAATCATGGATATGGGAATTATCCCTCTTTGTTCGCGCTGCCATAGTTCTCCGCTTGCCTCAATAGTGGTATAATTGCGATTTAAAAAAACACTCTGAGCTTTATATGTTACTCCATTATCTTTTCATCATAGGCATTTGTGTTGAAGCAATCACCGGTGCATTGGCAGCCGGTCGCAAGAAAATGGATTTTTTTGGCGTCATGCTCATTGCCAGTATTACTGCGTTAGGCGGTGGAACAGTAAGAGATGCACTATTCAATACTTATCCTCTGACCTGGGTAACACATCCTGAATATCTGCTGTATACCTCATTATGTGCATTCCTGACCATATTTATTGCCCATTCATTGATCCGCATTATGAAAATATTTTTAATCCTTGACGCACTGGGATTATCGACTTTCGTGATTATTGGCACCCAAAAAGCATTGAATCATGGTTTATCCCCAAGCATCGCCATTATTAGTGGTATGCTCACAGGCATTTGCGGCGGCATGTTGCGGGATATTTTATGTAATGATATCCCTCTGGTGTTAAGAAAGGAACTCTATGCAGTGATTGCTCTTGCTGGGGCATTGCTATTTATTGTTCTCGATTATTTTCATATCCCAGAAAACATCAACATCATCATCACATTAATCAGTATTTTCACCGCACGTCTACTGGCTATTTTCTTTCACATTGAAATACCCATATTTGACTATTCAGAGAGTATTAAAAAGCGTAGACGGAAATCATAGGGATAGGGAACTGTAGTCTAGAATGTAGTGAAGGCAACTGCCATTAATCCCCTCACATCTGCTCTAACAAACACCTTCCCCCCTATGGGGAGAAGGGAAATTTCTGCGTTTCACTAAGGCTACTTATCAAACTTCTTTTACTTCGAGAATGCTCACTTCCTCAACTGGCACATCTGCATGGCCCATTCGTTGTCCTGTCTTTACTTTGGCAATAGCATCCACAATATCCATGCCTTCAACGACCTCACCAAATACACAATATCCATATCCTTGCATATGATCACCGCTGTAGTTTAAGAATGCATTATCAGCAACATTAATGAAAAATTGCGCTGTTGCAGAATGAGGATCCATAGTGCGTGCCATTGCAATCGAGCCACGTTTATTTGGCTTCGCATTTTTTGCTTCATTCTTAACAGGCTCATTCGTAGCTTTTTGCTTCATATCGGAGTCCAGTCCACCACCTTGAATCATAAAACCTGCAATAACACGATGGAAAATTGTATTATTATAAAAACCACTGCGCACATAATTAAGAAAATTTTCTGCTGTAGCTGGAGTATTTTCTGTATCTAATTGTATATGGATATCACCTTTAGATGTGCTAATTACAACCATTTTATCTCCTGTTATTTTTTAGATTAATTGATGAACCCCATATAAAAAGCCTTGCTTTTTACTGGATCATGTCTTCGTTAATGACGTAAACAGGCATAAGATGCCTTTTAGTTCGAACTTTCGTTAATTATCAACTCGCGCATTTTATCACAAACATCGTGCATTACATGAACATTATGAATACTTGCCAAAGCAGTAAATAAATTTGTTTTTTGTTTTGCTAACTGATGTAAGTAAGAACGTGAATAATTTTGGCACGTATAACAAGAACACTGTGCCATAATTGGCGACATATCTTCAGCAAAACATGATTTCTTGATTTGAATTCGCTCATTCTCATATTCACTGGAAAAACGTAACCAATTGCCTTCTCGGATTAATTCACCACAATATAAAGAACCATGACGTGCGTTTCGTGTTGGAGCGACACAATCAAACATATCGATTCCTTCGGCAACTACATCCAAAAGATCCTGTGGCGACATGCCAACACCCATGGTATAGCGTGGTTTGATTTCCGGTAAATACTCGCGCACCCAACGAATGACTTCAACGGTGGTTTTCATATCAAAACCGATTGTCTCTCCACCAATTGCAATACCCTCGGTATTCATTGAAGCGATAAAATCCGCACTTTCACGGCGTAAATCTTTAAAAGTTCCACCTTGAATAATTCCAAATAGTGCTTGTTGGTAACCATATCGTGAGTTGGGATGTTGTTGGTGATATTGTATGGATTGCTTTAACCAACGATGGGTGCGATTCATAATGTGCTGCACTTCATCTTTAGTACAACTATCTGGCGTACACTGATCAAAAGCCATGATAATATCCGCACCAATAATCTTTTGCGTTTCCAGTGACATTTCAGGGGTCATATGGATCAATCGCTGGCTACCAGGTAATGTAAAGTGAGCTCCTTGCTCATCAATAGTACAAATTTCTTTGTTCTTTGAAAGACTAAAAACCTGAAACCCCCCGCTATCGGTTAACATTGGACCGTGCCATCCCATAAAAGGATGCATCCCTCCTGCTTTTTCAATAACTTCCATCCCTGGGGCACACAACATATGGTACGTATTCCCACCTAAGATAATTTGGCTGTGTGCGTCTCGCAACTCTGTAGGAGTCATATTATTTACACCAGCGCGAGTACCAACTGGCATAAAAACCGGGGTAATAAATTCACCATGGGCGGTAGTAACACGTGTCACTCGTGCCTGGGTTGCGGCGTGTTTGTGTAACACCGTGCAAGAAAAAGTATTCATTTACTAAAAATAGTTCAAAAATGGCGATAATAGCTAAGTCAAACGTGGATTACCAGCATTAGTCATGTTAATCATGAGTCAATCTATGATATTATGCGCAAAACCAATGGAAGTATGGTCCTATTCATCTCAATTCTAAAAAGGATAATATATGTCCAGTTCAAATTCTAATTTATTCATGATTGACTTAGAAGGTATTGAACTTTCAGATATTGAACGGGAAATCGTAAAACATCCTAATGTAGGAGCCATAATCCTTTTCACGCGTAACTTTATAAATCCTCAGCAATTAGAACGTTTAATTCGTGAAATCCGTGACATCAATCCCAATATTTTTGTCGCAACCGATCATGAAGGTGGTTTTGTGCAACGTTTTTCACGACATGGATTTCGCTCCTTGCCTGCATCCCGCCTTTATGGTGATGTATATGATCTAAATCCCGAGGTCGGGATCAAACTTGCAAGACAATATGGCGAACTTATGGCCAAAGACTTGATAAATTGTGGTATTGATTTAAGCCTCGCACCAGTGCTTGATTTACATGACCAAAGCCATGTTATTGCTCGCTTGGATCGCGCCTTCCATCATGATCCTGATGTAATTATTGCTTTAGCAAGCGCTTTTATCGAAGGCATGAGTGCAGCCGGCATGCCTGCCGTCGCCAAACATTTTCCAGGCCATGGCTCGGTCAATGCGGATTCACATGTTTCCATGCCGGTTTCACATGCCACAATGGAGGAGCTGAAAGCAAAGGATTTAAAACCTTTTATTGAGCTTTTTAATAAGAGGCTACTCAACGCGGTCATGCCTGCGCATGTAACTTACAAGACAATTGATGCCAACAAACCCGCTGGTTTTTCAACAATTTGGTTGCAGGAGATATTACGCAATGAACTCCAGTTTGAAGGCTTAATTTTAAGTGATTGCTTGAGTATGACTGGTGCCGATATAGGGAATTTAATGACTCGAGCAGAAGAAGCACTTAAAGCAGGTTGTGATATGCTGATCGTCTGCCACCAACCACGCCCTGTATTACTTGAATTATTACAAAAAATCACGTACTCCCAATCATCAGAATCAGTCGCTCGGATTACTCATTTTAAAAATCAAATGCTTCGCTTTGCCTATCCGGAAAGAAATCAACTCAAACCCTATTTATCAGAACGAGCACAGGAAAAGGCTTCCGAAGTTGTTAGCCAAAATCAGCAGTTCAACACTTCAGAAACGATTTAATTATAGGCTTAAGGTAAACCGAGATTTTTTGCCATCATCCCGAGTGAAGCGAAGGCTCTTACCACTGTGCAGCACCATGGACAACCCTCGCAACACTGGGAATGATTCCGCTGCGCAACCAGGCTACAAAGTGCAACCAACTAAAAATGTTCTTGTCGAAGCCTGCGTGAACTGGTCTGCCAAAATAAGAAACATCCCATTAGGGCCATGTATAAAAAGTACATCGCACACCATCCTGGCATCGAGACTCCAAGCAGACGCCAAGTGACCTCGGCACAATCCCCAGTTCCTAAAAATAAAGCTTTTAGTACCGTTTGCCATGGTAAATAGCGCATTAAAATATCCAAACTGGGCATACAAGCGGGGGCTTGGCCTGCAGGTAAGGACTGTAGCCATAATTGTCGTAAAGAAAAATATAAGCCGGCACATGCAATGATTATTTGTAAGAAACTAATAATACGGGCCCTTTTTAAGGTTCGAAAACTAAATCCCATAACCGCTAATAATAATAAGACACAAAGCCGTTGCATGATGCATAAAGGACAAGGAACAAGGCCAACAATATATTGAAAATAAAAAGAAGCAAATAATACAAACACAGTCAGAGCTGCATTGAAGGTTTGAATTTTTTTAAAAGTAATTTTTCTCATGATTTTGGCAACATATAAGATATGGCGGCTCGAAGATCATCATCACTGCATTTAATACACGTTCCTTTTGCAGGCATAGCATTCAACCCTTTTATTGAAGAAGCCAATAAATCATTTAATTCTCTCCCGGCTAAACGCGGTTTCCAATCCTGTTCATTCCTGAATTTTGGTGCTCCCGCAAGACCATCTCGATGACAAACAATACAATACTTTTGGTAGGTTTCTTCGCCAGGCTCTTTTTTTGCTGCAACTTCGCTCACTGCTTTATTATCTGCCTGAGCTTGACCTTGTACAGAGACTTCCCCTACAGGTTGAATTCTTAATTGCATTTCTCGTTGTCGCACTTCATCACAGGCATATACCGCAAATGAAAAACAAAACAATAACATTGAAAACTGCAACCTCATGCCCGTACACCCCATGATAATAATTTAGGATAATACCCAGAAGTGAATTTTTTTTCCAGCACGATTAAAACCAAATATGGGGAAAATCATTTTATTTTCTTGAAACACGCTTCAATCTATAATTGGTGCTTTAAGTAAATGCATTTCATTCATGGCAAAATAAGTTATAAGGATTAGATATGTCAGATTCTACTGCGCTGGAACCTATTTTACTCATTGCCGATCCTAAAATTATCGCCATCCCGGTAATTGATAATCAAGAGCCAATGATCGATTTAATAAATCATCCGGGAATTAGCTATGGCCCTTCTCCAGAAATACCGAATAATACTGATTACACCAAAATGCGAAAAACAATTTATGAAAAATTAAAAAACGCCCAATCCTTGTTACCTACTGGATTACGTTTTTGTTTGTATGAAAGTTATCGGAGTCTCACCCTACAAAAATCGCTTTTTGATACACGTCATGAGAAAGTCAAAAAGAAACACCCGGAATGGTCTGCCGAACAGATTTTTACGGAAACAACGCGATTGGTTTCCCCAGTAATCAACCAGGACGGCTCACCCAATATCCCGCCTCATTCAACAGGCGCCGCGATAGACGTTTACCTAATCAATGAGCAAGGAGAGGCCATTGAAATGGGAATTCACCCAAAAGATTGGATGGACGATTTGGATGGCTCTCTTTCACTAACTGCGTCAGAAATTATTACTGAGGAAGCAAAGCAAAATCGGAAAATCATGAGCCAGGCATTAGAGGCCGTTGGTTTTGTTAATTATGGTAATGAATATTGGCATTGGTCTTATGGAGACCGTTATTGGGCTTATTATAAACAAAAACCTTATGCGCTTTATGATAGTTACAAATAATTTTCTCTTATAGTCTGTAGGAAAGGCCTTGGCCCAACAAAAAATTTCGTACTACATTCGTCTTTAAGTACATGTTGGGCCAAGGTTCCAACCGACATCAAATTCAATAAAACACGACCACCCTATTCGACAACTCTTTGAAAATTAGGTTATATTTCAGTAGTTGTTATTCATTATGGATGTACCACAATAAGGAAATGATATGGCAAACACACACGAAATTTACACCCCAAATGCGATAAGACGCAATTGGGGTTGGCTTTTAGGATTGGGAATACTACTTGTTGCTCTGGGCTGCATAGGCTTGAGCATGGTCATTGGCCTAACTCTGGTCAGTATGTATTTTTTTGCAGCATTATTAATTATCTCTGCAATCTCTCATTTTATTGATATTTTCAAACACCGAGACTGGAAAGGAATATTCTGGCAAGCAATAATTGCAGTTTTATACCTGATTGGTGCTGGTGTTGTCATTTATGATCCCTTTTTAGCATCCACTTTAATTACTGCACTCTTAGCAGGCGTTCTAATTGTTATTGGTATCACACGAATCATTTTGGCCTTATCTTTAAAAGAAGCTCAGGGCTGGGGTTGGCTCTTATTTGCCGGAATCCTCGCCATTATCCTCGGCATCCTAATCATCATGCAATGGCCAGTTAGTGGTTTATGGGTTATAGGAATGTTCATTGCAATTGATATGATTGTTAATGGTTGGACTTATATTTTTATTGCTCTTTCTGTGCGTGCATCCATATAGTGAACATAGTATGATACTGCATCTTTTTTTAAATGCAGTATCCTATGAGTTCAAGAACATTACGTATCGCAACACGTCAGAGCCCATTAGCCTTATGGCAAGCCAATCATGTTCGAGATTTACTGTTAAACAAAAGGCCAAATCTGCAAATAGAATTATTACCTATGAGCACATCTGGGGATAAGTTTCTTAAGGATAAACTTCAGGTTATTGGCGGGAAAGGTTTATTTGTAAAAGAGTTAGAAGAAGCTTTGTTAGATAAGAGAGCTGATTTTGCTGTTCATTCCTCAAAAGATATGCCTGCAGAATTCCCTGAGGGCCTTGAGCTCGTTGCGATTTGTAAAAGAGATAACCCATTCGATGTCTTTGTCAGCTACCAACATAAGGATCTGCACTCTCTGCCAGCTCAATCTATTGTTGGAACCTCAAGCCTTAGACGACAATCGCAATTATTAGCGTACCGGCCCGATTTGAAGGTTAAATCCTTACGAGGAAATATCAATACCCGACTTGAAAAACTCAAGTCAGGAGAATATCAGGCAATTATCTTAGCTGCTGCAGGTCTTGAGCGTATGGGCTTCACCGAGGTCATAACAGAGCAATTATCTGCTCAGATCATGCTTCCTGCTTGTGGGCAAGGGGCTCTAGCAATCGAATGCAGAAGCGATGATGCAGAAACTCGGGCACTCCTTGTCGAACTCAACGACCCCATATCGTCTATTTGCGTGCATGCTGAGCGTAAGGTCAATGCACTCTTAGGTGGTAATTGCCATGTACCTTTAGCAGTTTTTTGCTCACCCATGGTGAATAATCAACTTGCCTTAAAAGCAAAAATTTTAACTCTTGATGGTTCACAAATCATACAGAGCATGCAAACTGGTCCATTAGAGGAGGCAACAAACTTAGCCGAACATTGCGCCCAATCTTTGCTGGCACAAGGTGCAACAAATCTTCTTGCATCAGTTCCAAAATGAAAAATTCACTATCTGGCTTACGTATTTTAAATACTCGCCCACGTGGCCAAGCGAGTCAGTTAAGCGAAAGTATCCGTGACGCAGGAGGAATAGTAATTGAACTTCCCGCGATAGAAATTAAGGGGACCAACACTCATTGGCTCAGTTTACTACCCAATTTGAAAACGATAGACCAAGCCATTTTTATTAGTGCTAATGCGGTTGATTATTGTTTTACTCAATTAAGCCAACACCAGATCGAATGGCCATCTTCCGTTCAAGTCATTGCAATTGGCCAAGGAAGTGCGGCAGCACTTCACGAATTCAACATCCAGGTGAGTGCAATTCCCGAGGTGCCTGACAGTGAGCATTTATTGGCATTAAAAGCGTTACAACAACCAGAAAAGCAAAACGTGCTACTATTTAAGGGAGAAGGAGGCAGGCCACTTATTGAGGAGCAGTTAATACAGAGAGGAAGTAACTTGCTTGTTCTCGAGGTGTATAAAAGAGTTATTCCTCAAATGAGCACTCAATTTGTGCAATCGATATGGCGCGAAGATTTAGTGGACATTATACTGTTAACAAGTGAACAGTCCCTGCATAACCTTTTTAAACTATTTGATAAAGAGGCCCATGATTGGCTACGTAATAAAAAATGGCTGATGATTAGTGAGCGGCTGGCTCAAGTTGCCTCTGCATCGGGTATAACAGATATTAGGATATGCCACCCTAGCCGGGTGATGGATACATTGTTTGACTACGTAAACAAGGATTAATTTATGGCAAACGGCAACGAAGAACAAATACAAAAAACAAAAAAAGCACCTAATACGACGCAAGTTGAGAAAGCAAAATCAAAAAGTAATTCCTCTGTTTCTAAAAATAACTATCTATTCACCGTATTCGCGCTTTTTGTTGCCTTAGGCGCCTTAGGGATTGCTGCCTATACCTTTTCTCTGAATAAGCAATTGCACGATCAATTAAACACAGCACAAAACAGTTTCGCCACCCAGTTACAGCAACTCGAACAAAAACAAGAGCAAACTCTAGAGCAAATCAATACTAAAACAAATAATGCCGAAGAAATACAGACTCAATTACAAACTAAATTTGAGAACTTAAGCAAACAATTGCAAACTGCAATGAGCCAAAGGTTTTATCAAAACCAGGATTGGATTCTTCTCAAAGCACGTTACTATCTTGAATTAGCTCAAATCAATGCACATTGGAGTAATGGTGTTGATGCAACAATTGCTTTATTGGAACAAGCCGATCAGCTCTTAAAACAATTAAACAATCCTAAGATTTTTAATATAAGGCAGGCAATAGCCAAAGATATAGCACAAATGCAAGCCTTACCCTCTGTAGATGTTGCCGGTTTACTAAGTCAATTGGATGCGGCTCAAAACAGCATTAATGATTTGAGCATTCCACTACCTGTAAGTGAGAAGCCTGCTACCGAAAATGCAACGCCTGCACCCAATAATTCTTCTTGGCGATCCCGTTTACAAAGCAGTATGACCGTGCTGGAAAAGCTTGTTGTAATTCGTCGACATGATCAGGAGATAAAACCACTGATGTCTCCCTTATTTGAGGCCATATTCAAAGAAAAGCTCCGTCTAAATCTCCAAGAGGCACAATGGGCAGTTCTACATCACAATGCCTTTGTCTATCAATTGGTTCTAAAACAGGCGATTAATAATCTGAGAATGAATTTTAATAAAGAGACACCAAATACAGCTGCTTTAATCAAAGAGCTCACTGATTTACAGCAGGTGAATATAACTCCAAAAAGACCTGAACTAGGCTCCGCTCTCCCTATGCTCAATGAATTGATTGATGCAAAGAGGACACCTGTAAATCAATCCTCAACCGAGGAAAATAGCGCAGGAGGAAATTAATAATGCTTCGTCTTCTCTTTGCTTTTTTGATTTTACTGGGTGCTGTAGCATTAGGAATTCAACTGAATAAAGATCCCGGTTACGTTCTCATTGCAATCAACCACTGGACTATCGAAACAACAGTTTGGGTCGCTGTTTTTGGCCTGATTATTTTGTTCGTAATCTTGTATCTTATTCTGCGTTTATTCCAGCAAATTTCCCGTACTCCAAGTACATTAACTCGATGGCACTCCAAGCGACTGTCTCAAAAAGCACAAGCAATTACTCGTAAAGGATTCATTGAATACAGCGAAGGCTATTGGCTCAAAGCAAAAAATCATTTAATTCAAGCCTTACCCAACACAGATACACCCTTACTTAATTATTTGACTGCTGCTCGAGCAGCCCAAAAAATGGGAGACAACCAATTACGGGATGATTATTTGCGTGAAGCGCAGCAATCAATGCCTGAAGCCAAAATTGCGGTGGAATTGACGCAAGCAGAATTACAACTTGCAAATCATCAATGGGAACAGGCTCTGGCAACCTTAAAACATTTACATGATATAGCACCACGTCATCCATATGTTTTAAAACTTATCATGCAACTTTATCAAGAAGTAAAAGACTGGCCACAACTGATTACCATTCTACCTGACTTAAAAAAATATCAGGTTGTTAATCCCCAAGAGTTTGCGTTATTGCAATATAATGCTTATTTACAAAGAATGATTGATCTAGTAAAGCAAAATCAAGCAGAAGCCGTACATACTTTTTTTCATTCACTACCTAAAACTTTAAGTGATGAACCCAATATCATCGCCGAATACATTCGTTTCTTATTAAAGAGGGCAGACTATACTACCGCCAATGATTTATTGCGGCGTGCACTGCGTAAAGACCTTAGCCCCCAATTGATTAGGCTTTATAGTTTATTACCCACAGATGAAAAACAACTCTCTTTTGCCGAAGGATTACTGAAAAAACATGCTCATTCAGCAGCACTCTATTTATGTTTAGGGCAAATTTGCATGAAACGTAAATTATGGGGAAAGGCTAAATATTATCTTGAAAAAGCCAATGAGATTGAACCTACTGCTCTAGCCTACGAAATTCAGGGGCAGTTGCATGAAAAACTGGGTGAAGAAGCACTTGCGTGTAAAAGCTATAAACAGGGTTTAGAGTTAATTACAAAAGAGGTCTACACCGAGAACAATTAATTCGATCAGATAACGTCACCTCGAACAGCGAGAGGATCTCCAGCATGAGAAATAAAATGCACAAAGCAGAAGATCCTTCGTTGTAACTCCTCAGGATAAAGTAAATTTATCTATAAAAATTTTGGATGATGACATGCATCATTACAATTTATTTTAGTCTTCTCTACCTGAATGGTGACATGTTGAATGTTAAAGTCATGGCGTAATTGCTCAACCCATTCGGACCTTAATGCATCAGAAAGTTCTGCATCAGGCATATATAAGTGAACTGACATGGCATTTTCTTGGGTGCTGAGAGCCCAAATATGTAAGTCATGGAATCCTTTTACTCCTGGCTTACCCAATAAAAAATCACTAACAGCAGTCCAGGAAATATTTTCTGGAACTCCATCGATAATAAGTCTGAAACTTCCAGCAAATAAGGACCAAGTTCCTTTTAATATAATTAATGCAATGCATAAACCAACTATTGGATCTATCCAAAACCAACCAGTCCAATACAATAATGCAGCAGATAGAACGACGCCAACAGAAACCAAAGCATCATAAAATAGATGTAAATAGGCAGCTCGAATATTCAAGTCTTCAGAACCACGAGCAAACAGTAGTGCCGTAGCAAAATTAATTATTATTCCCACTCCTGCAACGATCATTACAGAAAATGCATGAACCTCTGAGGGCGAAAATAATTTGTATACTGCATCTGTAGCAATAATTCCGCATGTAAAGACTAATAAAATTCCATTTGCTAACGCAGAGAGAATGGATATTTTTTTTAAACCATAGGTAGCCTTCATCGTAGGTGCACGCTTCATCAGTACCGTAGCAATCCATGCTAAAACTAAACCCAAAACATCACCTAAATTGTGAAACGCATCAGCCAATAAACTGGTCGAATTAGATAAATAAGCAAAAACTATCTGTAAAATCACAAAAAGACCATTAGCGATTATAGAAATGATAAATGCTCTACCATAAGTGACCGCAGCATTGTGCCCGTGATGGTGATGTGAATCACCATGTGAGTGAGTACTCATAAGGCTCCTTCGTCTTTTGGTTCTTCAGTATAATAGTTTATACCGATTTTAATTCGATCACGTTCTTTTTGTTTGCGCCAAGCATTGGTATCACGTAAAGAATACACACATCCACAATATTCTTGCTTATAAAATTCCTCGCGTTTTGCAATTTCATACATACGCTCCGAACCACCATTTTTACGCCAATTATAAGTCCAGTATTCTAAGTTGGGATATTTACTTGCAGCACGAATGCCACAATCATTAATTTGATTCATATCTTTCCAACGGGAAATTCCCAAGGAACTGCTGATTACTGGAAAACCATGCTCATGAGCATATAAAGCGGTTCGTTCAAAACGCATATCAAAACACATGGTGCAACGTTTACCACGCTCTGGTTCCCATTCCAAACCTTTGGCTCGAGCAAACCAGTTGTCTTTATCATAATCTGCATCGATGAATGTGATATTGTGTTTTTGTGCAAAATTAATGTTTTCGTTTTTTCTGATTTCATACTCTTGAACAGGATGAATGTTCGGATTATAAAAAAAGATTGTAAAATTTATCTCTGAACTAATAAGCGCCTCCATAACCTCACCAGAACAAGGGGCACAACATGAATGCAGTAATAACTTGTCTGCAGCGTTAGGTAATTCCAATCGCTCTCTTTCTATCATTTGGGTACATCCGGTAAATTTATAAAATGGTGACGATAATATACCAATTCTGCAATCGAATCTTTAATATCATCCAATGCAAGGTGTTTGGATTCTTTAACTACTCCATTCAACAACTCAGGCCGCCAACGGATCGCTAATTCTTTCAGCGTGCTCACATCCAAATTTCGGTAATGAAAAAACGCTGCAAGTTCTGGCATGTATTTGTATAAAAATCTCCTATCCTGGCAAACGCTATTACCACACATTGGTGATTTTCCTTTATCCAAATACTGTTTTAAGAAATCGATAGTTAATTGTTCTGCTTGCTTCTCACTAATTTGGCTTTCCAAAACGCGCTTGACTAAGCCGGATTGCCCATGTTGTCTGGTATTCCAAGAATCCATACCATCGAGTAAAGTTTTAGGCTGGGAAATAGCAAAAACGGGCCCCTCAGCAATTACATTTAAATGAGGATCAGTCACAACTGTAGCAAGCTCGATTATCCTGTCTTTTTCAGGTTCAAGCCCTGTCATTTCCAAATCTATCCAAATTAAATTTTGATTATTTTTCATTTATCATCCAGGAGTTTAATATCAGTTCAACACATGCCACTCGTCTTTGATGTAACGCATGTTTAATTGCTTCACCCTTATAACCTTCAGTGATAAGGGCTTGGCTATTCACTTTAGCACATTCCGTAAGCAAATAACTCCATAATTTACCTTGTCGGTAATCAATATTTCGGCCACAGCCCTCTGCATCGGATTGACAAGCAATTAACATATTATAGAAGAGATTAGGGCGGCGAAATGCATCACTTTGCTCTAAAAGCTTCACAATAGTACTTGCTTTTAACTCAAATAAGCGATGTATATTCAAATGAAATCGCGAGGTCATCCTTGCAAGGGCACGATACTCATTGGGGATACGTAGTCGAGAACATAAACTCTCAATAATAGCCACTCCACGCTCCTCATGGCCATGATGACTTGGCCAATTGTGCATCGGTGACAAAGCCTTACCTAAATCATGCACCAAGGCGGCAAAACGGACTACGGGATCTGGAGATAAACTTGCTGCTGCATGTAAGACCAGCAAAGTATGAATACCACTATCTACTTCATGATGATACCGATAAGGGTTGGGAATACCAAATAATGCATCAATTTCAGGTAAAACCACGCGTAATGCATCACAGGAACGCAAAGTACCGATAAATTGCTCTGGATTTTTTTCCGTCAAGCTTTTCTGCCATTCTTGCCAGACTCTTTCAGCAACCAAATGAGTCAATTCGCCTCTTTGAACCATCGTATATATTAATGAACGGGTTTCATCCGCCAATTTAAAGCCTAAATGATGAAAACGCGCCGCAAAACGAGCAACACGCAACACGCGTACTGGATCCTCTACAAAAGCAGGAGATACATGGCGAAGTAACTTAGCCTCTAAATCCTTTCTCCCCTGATAAGGATCAACAAGGCACCCCTGCTCATCCATCGCCATAGCATTAATTGTTAAATCGCGGCGTGCTAAATCATCTTCCAAAGTTACTGTTTTACTAAAATTGCAGGAAAAACCATAATAACCTGGAGCAGATTTTCTTTCAGTTCGTGCTAAAGCATATTCTTCACTGGTCTCTGGATGCAAAAAAACAGGAAAATCACGCCCAACCTGTTTGAATCCTTTTTTTAATAAATCATCGGGACTCGAACCAACTACAACCCAGTCCCGTTCATTTACTGGGAGACCCAATAATTGATCACGAACAGCACCACCAACCAAGTAGACTTTCATTAATTTTAATTTACCTTCATACTGTATGATTATTTAGCTCTGATTTGCCTCACCGAGCTAAGAATATTTAATGATTATATTATAGATCCGAACTATGAGTAAAAGACGTATTAGTAAGCAACAAACTGCACGCATTGAAAAAATCCAACGAAATTATCATGAAAATAAAAAAAATCATGAGGATTTAGCTGATGGCCTAGTGATTACTCGATTTAGCAGACATGTTGAACTCGAAGACCATGAGGGAAAACATGTTCGGTGTTCGATTAGACCCAATTTGGAAACATTAGTTGCGGGAGATCGGGTAATTTGGCAAACAGAAGGAACGAATCAAGGTGTAGTAGTCAGTCTTTACCCTCGCAGCAGCGTTTTGGCAAAACCAACCAGCTCAGGTGCGGTTAAGCCCGTTGCAGCAAACATTACACAACTCATCATTGTGATCGCACCCAAACCCGAAATCTCCTGGCCGTTACTTGATAGCTACTTAGTGATGGCAGAAACACTACACTTGCAGGCCGTAATTCTATTGAATAAAACGGATTTGCCTTGCGAAGCCCTAAAAGAACAGTTACTTCTTGATTATGGGAGGCTTGATTATCCAATCCTGCAAACAAGTAAATGCATTCCTGATGGCTTAGAAGCGCTGAAAAATATATTAAATCATCAAATCAGTGTATTTGTAGGACAATCTGGAGTAGGGAAATCGTCACTTATTTCCAATATTTTGCCTCATGAACAAAATATTTCCATAAATGCCCTTTCGGAACTATCCGAGTTAGGCAGGCATACTACCAGCAACTCACGCTATTATCATTTGCCCAGCGGTGGTGCCTTAATCGATTCTCCGGGAGTTAGGGAGTTTAGTTTATGGCATATTGATGCTACAGAAATCGCTCGTGGCTATCCTGAGTTTTGTCCCTATCTGTCACAATGCAAATTTCGCAATTGTACGCATAAAAATACGCCTCATTGTGCCATTATTCGAGCAAAGAATGAGGGTTTTATTTCAGAAAGACGATATGAAAATTTTATTAAGCTCTGCACTCAATACGCCAAATAAAGTTTAATTTTAGTTAAATAAAAAACCAGACCAGATCGTTTGAGCCACACTCCACCCCTCCTCGTCATTCCTCGGGGTGGCAGGAAACGCACAGAAAACCCCATGATTTCATGCGAGTATAATTTAAGCAAGCCTCTACTAGGTATACTGACCTATATAATAATCATGTATGGGCCGTCCACAATCCTTGACATTATCTTTTTGTGCTGCGCTTAGAATGGGATGGCTTATTTTCATTAAGTAATTACTGATTTTCTCTCCGAAACTAGGTTCAATATTAAGCTTAGATAATTGAGTTTTATACTCGCTCATCATTGCCTCAACATCTTTTATACCATCAGTCAAATGAAATAATTTTTTATGATCAAGTTGGGTAAGTAGCGGGAAAAACGCTGATGATGAAGATGTTGGACGTTGGCATAGCTCAGATACTTGTCTATTGATATATTTGGTACAATTGCTGAGAAAATTTGATTTCGCTATTTTCGGATCACATGTTGAAATTAATCGTAATATATAGACGCGGTGATCCTTAGTTAATGCTTCTAGAAACTCAGTAAACAAAATATTCACTCGCAATTGCTTCATGAGATCATTTTGATTTTGGGCATAAGTTTGAATTATGTCATCCAATAGTGAATTGATCTGCTTTTGAACCGACTCATTCCTTGTATCAAAAAGCTTCAAGGCATTAAACAATATTTCAGGTTCAAACCAATAAACACCGAGTTCGTTTAACTTACAATTCTGGACAAGCTCCAACCATTTAATTGTTGAATTACTACGAGTAAACCATGTATACCAAGTATTATCTTCACTTGCAGGAATAACTATATCCTCAATAATCTTGGCATAAGCGTCCTCTAAAGCTTTAGGTTTATTTGCCGCAATTAATGGCAACAAAATAGTAAAAATTCCATATGCTTCAGGAAATACTGTATTTTTTTTATCCCATAAACTGTGTGTTTGTCGAGTAAAGAAAATGGAAAGTTCAAACTGGGTAGTAAGTAATGAAACAAGTAACTTACAACAATTTACAAAAGCATCCGACGGAACAACTGGTCGTTCTG
Source organism: Legionella sheltonii (assembly GCF_026191355.1). Classification (GTDB taxonomy): domain Bacteria; phylum Pseudomonadota; class Gammaproteobacteria; order Legionellales; family Legionellaceae; genus Legionella; species Legionella sheltonii. Next base: position 1,194 of record NZ_JAPHOQ010000005.1, on the reverse strand, counting down.
CATCTTTAATGTCTTTGGATAATCCTTGATAAAAAGGACCTAACTCTTTACTTACGGCCTTTAAATCAGGATTAATATCAAATAACCATTTGCTTAACGTTTGGATTTCATAATCCAGATCCATAAAATCATTAGCTGTATAAAGATTAATAAATAGATCGAGCATATATTGCTCATCCTCTTTATACGCAATTTTTGTACCATACAAAAAATTTACATCTGCTAATTCATAACGGTATAAACGAGCAAATAAACTCCTTACTTCATTTTTAAACAAGGAAAAATCTAAGCTATGAGCCCGTAAATAGTAGTAGCGTTCGATCAATGCGAGCATATGAGGAAGTAAGGCTATAGGCATATTCCCTTGGGCGCTTAAATTAACAAAGACTTTTTTACGTAAGAGATCCCAAAAGTTTTTGAAATGTTCATCATCTACACTTACTTCGCAAGCAGTTACTTTGCATAATTTTAAACGGGCTAATTCATCTATTGTAACTGCAGTTAATTTTCTTTCTGATCTATAAGTTGATAAAGTAAATTGCCAATTCTCTAAGTGCTTACAAAAACTCCATTTTCGGTATAAAGTCTTGCCACCGTGACCTAGATAAAAATTAAAGAGATTTACGGTTTCGTTCAGCGATGAAAAATCATTCAAATCTTTTTCATTGCTTAAAGTTGGGATTAATATTTTTAAATAATTAATTTTGGCTAGAGGAGCAAGTTCTTTTGCTAAAGCTATCCACGCCAGGTTAGAAGCAGATGGATTACGGGTATAGTCATCATCTTTATCGACTATCGCTTCCCATCGACTTTTATAGCACGTAAGAAGAAAATGAAGGTCATCACTGGTTAATTTAGAACCAGCTGGCTTTTTAGAAAATCGCTCTGAAAGACATTCAGATAGCACTTTATCACACGGAATCGGTGTGCCTTCCTTTTCAAGCGTTTTGATAAAATCCAAAATTTGTTGGACTAACATAAGCTACAACCTATCCTAAATAAAATTAACTTAAACTAAAGTTTAATAAAAATCAATTACATGAACCCTGATGAGGGCGCAATTAATGAGCAACAAATATAAAATAAAAGCAAAAAGTTATAATTTTAATTTGATTAACAGGAGAAACAACAAACTTAAAATCCATATCCTTAGTCCAAGCATGCTCTGTTACTGAAGTTTATTATTCAAAATGA
>NZ_JAPHOQ010000049.1 GCF_026191355.1 Legionella sheltonii | reverse complement strand
CCTCTAGTAAGATTTATTTTTTCTTCGAGTGTAGATACTCGTTCTTGAAGAGGTTCTATTTTTAATAATTCAATTAGAGAAGATTTCGCTTCTTCAAACGTGCACTCATCATGTTCCAGAGCACTCCTAATCTGACTAATTTGTGCATTTAACTCAACCATTATATGTGCTGCCGCAGGATCAGTTGCTTTTAAATTAGAAACAGGAGTATTTAAAAACTCTTGCCATTGCTTAGGAAGGGGCTGTTTTAATTCATCTGTAAAATCGTCCAATTTTTGAAGGTTTTCTTTAGAGAGATTAATTTTTTCTTCGAGCTCTAATATTTGCTCCCAGATTATTTCTATTTTTTCCGAGTCAACCTCCTTTGCTGCATATTCGTGTAATACACGCTGTAAAGTTTCTTGCAATATCCTTTCATCTTGAGAAAGTTGACCTCTCTTATTAAGCGCAAAGAGTTTTTCATGAGCCTCAGCATACATTTCATAAATATTTTGTGGGTAATATTGTAATTTCTGACTCATATCTTGAAGGGCTTGAAAGGAAGGAACATGGTATTTTTCAGGATTATTAGGATAAAATTTGTTTAAAACTTTTTGAAATTCAACCAGATTATCAATTCGCTGACTGTAAGCTTGATAAAGTCCTTTTTTATGCTGCTGCAGGTCCATATTATAACGCATAAAATAATTATAACGCGGATCACTTTTATCAAAAGGGTTAGGGATTGGTTTAAATGAATCGTCAAGAATTTTCTTCAAATCCTCTTTGGATTTAATTTTTAATTCATCAATTCCATCAAGAAC
>NZ_JAPHOQ010000048.1 GCF_026191355.1 Legionella sheltonii | reverse complement strand
TGACCTATCCCCCAAAAATAATGCCATGACATAGATGAGATTTCCGATAAACTAAACCAAAAGGAGATCTCAAAGTGAAAAAGCGTTACACAGAAGAACAAATTATAAAAGCAATCAAATCGCATGAAGCAGGTATAAAGGTCGAAGAGATATGTCGAGACTATGGAATTTCGTCAGGCACATTTTACAATTGGCGAAGTAAGTATGCTGGCCTTGAAGTGAATGAGGCCAAGCGTCTTCGTGAGCTTGAATCAGAGAATGTTAATCTTAAAAAACTGTTGGCAGATAAGCTCCTGGAGCTAGAGGCAATGAAGGATGTATTATCAAAAAAGTGGTGAAGCCAGCAGCAAGAAAGTCGATCATCGAGCACCTAATATGTTTCTTTAAGTTGAGTGAGCGAGTAGCTTGCAAGCTGGCAGGATTAAGCCGCACAGCATTTCGTTATCAATGTAAACCACGTACGGATGAGAAGGCCAGAACACGACTCAAGGTTTTAGCCGCACAATATCCGGCCTATGGTTATTTAATTCTTCATGGACTACTTAAAGCTGAAGGCTTGGTTCAGAATAAGAAGCATACTTATCGATTATACACTGAGGAGGGACTTCAAGTTCGAACAAAGAAAAGGAAAAAACTGACTCGTCCTCGCCAACCAATGGAAGTTCCTTCTGCACCAAACCAGCGTTGGTCGATGGATTTTGTATCGGATCAACTTAGCAATGGGAGACGATTTCGAATATTGAATGTAGTGGATGATTATTCTCGTGAAATGGTTGGCCAGCTAATATCTACCTCAATCAGTGGCAAACAAGTGGCTCGCTTTTTAGACCAACTTATTGA
>NZ_JAPHOQ010000047.1 GCF_026191355.1 Legionella sheltonii | reverse complement strand
ACATAAGTTGAACATCATTGTATAATAAGTCGAGGAATTTATTATCGATATATTATGATAACGCGTGAACTAGCCCACTTTGTGTGTACAGAATCTACTTTAACAGCCAGCATGGATAATATTTTAGATACTACTCTTGCGAACGTCTATGTGAAAGATATAAAAGGGCGCTATTTAGACTGCAACCATACCATGTTATGCGTTAACAAGATGCAAACAGAAGAGATAAAGGGAAAAATGGACACTGATTTGTTATGGAAAGAACAAGCTCCCATCCTCATCAAAAATGATGCAACGATTATCCAACAGAAGCAAGTGAAAACCTTTATTGAAGCCGTTCAGTTCGATAATGGCCCTTTACGGCACTACATGAGTCGAAAGGCACCCTTGTATACACGACAAGGCAAGATCATTGGCATAGTGGGGATCTCGTTTTTGATTGACTCTGACACCCCATTGTTTACGGCGATACACGAGCCAAGCACTACAGGTCACGATAATCCATCTCATTCGTCGACTCAAAATTCTAACAATCAGCTCACAACGAAGCAAATTAAATGCTTGTATTATTTGGTTCAAGGAATGACAATAAAACAAATTGGTCAACAATTAAATCTCTCTCCGAGAACTGTTGAAGACCATCTTAATGCAGCTAAAAATAAACTCAACTGCTATAGCCGAAGTGAGTTAATCACCAAAGCATTACAGTTGCCGATGATTAGAAATCAATTGTAACGCGGTGTGTGCCTGTTTACTGCTTACTCTTGTTTCCTGCTAAAGTTAGTTAAATGGACAGTTTGATTGTTTTGTCCTTTGACTCATGTAAATATACATGATCAATTTTTTCGATCCTCAATAGAAAGGAGATGAGTAAATGAAAAAATTTCATGTCTTAC
>NZ_JAPHOQ010000046.1 GCF_026191355.1 Legionella sheltonii | reverse complement strand
CATGGCCTTCAAGGACATGCAAAAATTCCGGTTTAAGAGGGTTTGGTAAGTATATCCTTAAATGGAGGAAATTTGCGACTGGTGACAAAGGAAAAATTTACTGCTAATGTATCTATTCTAGTTTTTAATACTTCGAATAGTTTTATGTTTTTATTTATTATTTGATTGAAAAAATTTTTCTAATGTAACCTACAACACTTGCCTATTAACTCGTTATAATAAGATTTTTCTTACAAATAAATAAAATTAATTGTTTTCTTAATACTCCGTTAATAATCACAGTGTAAAATTAAATTCGAATAGCAAATATAAATATAAATTTGTTTTTAGTCGTTTTTTGGCTATCAAGAACACCATGGATTGCGTTCTGTGGAGGAATGGGTAGCTGCTTTGTTAGGGAGATTTTTATGTTAATTTTAACTCGGCGTATTGGTGAAACTTTAATCATAGGTGATGATGTTAATATTACCGTGCTCGGTGTAAAAGGTAACCAAGTTCGTCTCGGTATTAATGCACCTAAAGATGTATCTGTCCATCGTGAAGAAATTTATTTGCGCATACAACAAGAAAAGCAATCAGACGAATCTGAAGAAGCAGTATAAATCGATTTCCTCGCAGTCATCCAGTTCCGAGCACTTAAAAATGCTCGGGACAAACCTAATTTATTTCTTGTTCTCTCTAAGATGATTTTTTATGCGTCATGAAGCGAAGTATCTCCTGATGAGAGATAATGCTTAATACCGTCATCATCCTCTACGATTAATTGTCCTGACTCATTAATTCCGCATGCGAGCCCAGATAAGCTATTGGAAGATTGGTTCACTTTAATTTTTTTTCCAAATAAATAATCCGACTTACTCCATTCATCCATAAAGAAGTTAAGATCATGATGAATGAATTTGATTAAATAATACTCCAAGTGAGTAATCAGTTTGGCAATAAGAACATTT
>NZ_JAPHOQ010000045.1 GCF_026191355.1 Legionella sheltonii | reverse complement strand
TGATTTACGCTTTATTGCTACCAGTTTCGCATATGGTTGTAATGTTGGCCCAGTTCAAGCTGAACGATGCTTGAAAAAGTATTCACGTAAACAAATTGCTTGGCTATTCAATCACCACATTACTGAGCTGCGTCTCAATAAAATTAGTGAAGTCATTATCAAGGCATACAAACAGTTTGAGCTGCCTTATATTTGGGGCAATGGTGAAAGTGCTTCTGTTGATGGGACTTATTGGGATATGTATACCAATAATCTACTGGCAGAGCACCATATTCGTTATGGAAAATATGGTGGGATTGGCTATTATCACGTTTCTGATCAGTATGTTGCTTTGTTTGGAAACTTTATCCCGTGTGGTGTTTATGAGGCCATTTACATTTTCGATGGGATTTATGAAAGTGATGAAACCTTACGTCCAGATACAATCCATGGGGATACGCACGCGCAAAACGAAGTGGTATTTGGGTTTGCCTATTTGTTGGCAATAACACTTATGCCCAGAATACGTAGTTTCAAGCATCTCAATTTTTATCGACCAGCTGAAATGAATGAAAAATCATACCAACATATCAGTGATATTTTTATATCGAAAGAGCCCAACTGGCAACTCATAGAGTCAATGTACTACGATATGTTGCGCGTTGTTATGTCAATCCAAAGTGGCAAAATTAAAGCGTCAACTATATTGAAAAAGCTGCGCTCCAATAGCAAGAAGAATAAGCTGCATCAAGCGTTCCGTGAATTGGGGCGAGTAGTACGAACCATTTTTCTTTTAAAATATATTGCTGATGTTGATCTTCGTAAAAAGATTCAAGCAGCTACTTGTAAAAGTGAAGAGTTTAATGATTTTATTGATTGGATCACCTTTGGCAAAGACGGTGTTATTCACGAAAACAATAGTATAATTCAGCAAAAAATTATTGCGTTTGGCAGGATGGTTGCTAATGCGGTGATGTTCTACACTGTTGCCAACACAACCAATGTTTTGAACCA
>NZ_JAPHOQ010000044.1 GCF_026191355.1 Legionella sheltonii | reverse complement strand
GCTTCCGCTGCATCAGTTTTTATTTTACGCAGCCAGCGTGTCAGCACAGTGACAATGCTATCAAGTGATTTTGCGTACTGATGATATAACAACATGGCTGATAAAGCATATCTTTTGGCTTCTTTAATACGGCGCATATCGGCAATATCTAAAGCCATTGCTTCAGCAACATATTGATCTAAACGGTGCTCAGGAATATCAGAAAGATCAATTGGGCTTTCATCTCGCCACTTACGTAACTGATCCAGGTAATCTGTAAATTCTCGAATGTTTGTGACAGATGGTTTTTTCATTTCTTGTTTAAGATATTCCCAGCCACTAGTGAACTCATGGACTGGTGAGGTGGATAGCAATAACTTATCAAAAAATTGTTTAGTCTCATCGGTAAGTTGGTCGCTAACTTTTTGGTACAGTACCGAGCTAACTATAGTTCGAGCAGCACGTGCAAGTCTCAGCAATGTTGAAAATGCCGGAATTTCAAAATTATTTTTGATTAGTTCTTCAAGCATATCATTGATAATATCAGCTAAATTTTCTTTAATAGCCGCAGATTTTAAGCCAGCAGACTTCATTATTGACTTGCGTTGCTGCTTGCACTCATTGATGAACAGAAATTTGCGTATAACTGTTTTGTGACGCTTGCGTTGTTTGAGCTGCATGTAATTTTGTAGCTTTACTTTATCCACTTTGATATCAATGCAGTTTGCAATATATTCGATAATCGGTTTAGGAATTGTGTTGATTGGAATGTGATAGCCTAAACATTGATAACATTTTAGTGAAAGCATAAAACCAAGTCGGCTATGAGGTGATTTCTCACTGGTGCTTTTATTGAGTAGTTCAAGCTCTGCTTTTATTGGCAAAAAATTCTGTTTGAGTTCCTGTTCGTCAGGATTTGGTTTCAATCTTGGATAAGCAGTGTCGTGAATTGCAGTCATTGTGAATTTAAGGTATCTTTTGTGGCGGCCGAAAACAGTAGTTTATGGCCATGTAAAAATCAAG
>NZ_JAPHOQ010000043.1 GCF_026191355.1 Legionella sheltonii | reverse complement strand
TAGGGCGTGTCCTCAATTTAAAGCCATTAATTGAACAGATTTATCGATTTGTAAATTCTTTTTGTTCATCATTCCACCAACCATTTATTTTGTCTTAATTTAAATCAAAAAAACAATTAAAATCCTGTAGACTTTTACTCCTGATGTGCGACTATTTTGCAAAAAATTAGGGGCACATATGCCAAGACAAATACTCACTGATGAGATATGGATACAACTTGAAAAGACAATGCGATTTCACGGCTGCCATAAATGGAATAATGATCGTAGTGTTATGGAGGCCATTTTATGGAAACTACGCACAGGAGCGCCATGGCGCGATATTCCGAAAGAATTATGTCCATGGAAAACAGCTTATAATCGCTTCAATCGGTGGGCTGCAAAAGGATTATGGGCAGATTTTTTTTTGATGTACGAGGCGAAATTGATACGGAATGGGTATTCACCGATGGAAGTTACGTCCGCGCTCACCAGCATGCGAGTGGATCTCGGCTTGGAGAAGAGCGAGCCATTGGTAAGTCTAGAGGTGGAGCTACTACAAAGATTCATATTGCAGCCGATGCGCATGGAAATCCGATCGATTTTGAAATCACTGGGGGTCAAGTCCACGACTCCCAAGTTGCATGTAAAATAATAGAAAAAGTGGGCTCAGCAGATCATTTCATAGGCGATAAAGGTTATGACTCGGAGGATATTCGAGAAGAGGCCAGAAGTGCGGGAATGAACCCTGTTATTCCTCGGAAAACAAACAGTAAAAAACCTAACCCAGAGTTTGATTCATCTTTGTATAAATTACGCCATTTGGTGGAGAATCTTTTTGCTCGATTGAAACACTTTCGAAGTATTGCTACGCGCTTTGAAAAATTGGCACGAAACTTCAAATCGATGCTTTTTTTAGCATGTTCGATAATTTGGCTTAAATTGAAATGAGAAATTGGTGTAATGATGAACAAAAAGAATTTACAAATCGACAAATCTGTTCAATTAATAGCTTTAAATTGAGGACACGCCCTA
>NZ_JAPHOQ010000042.1 GCF_026191355.1 Legionella sheltonii | reverse complement strand
GAAGGTACAGATTGCATTCGGTGTAACCTTACTGAAAGTGTTTTTTCATCCAAATGGAAAAAGATAGAAAAGTCAGGTGGAAAATTTGATGGTTCTTTTTTTACTAAATTTTCATTGTCTGACTATAAAATTAGTGATTGCAGTTTTGCTGATACCAATTTTGTCAAAGCAACATTGGATAATAATGAATTTAATAATTCGACATTTCAAAATGCAAACCTATCTTATTCGGATTTAACCAATGTAACATTTATTAAGTCAGAATTTAATAATGTTAATTTTAATCGTATTTCAATGAGCGGATCTTTCTCTTCTTGCTCTTTCAATAAAGTTGATTTTACCGATTCAAAGCTTGAGAAAGTCTCTTTTTCAAGGGCAAAAATGGTAAATGTTAATTTTTCAGGAGCGACACTAAAATCTGCTGATTTTAGCAGAGTAAATATTGAAAATGTTAACTTTAATAATGCTGATTTGAGTTATGCATTCCTGATAGGTTCAAATATTACTGAAGAGCATCTTTCAAAAGCCAAAACCTATAAGTGCGCCACTCTCTCAAATGGTGATCTATACACTAATAATGGCGAATTTGATTGCAGATAAACAAAACACGCAAGCTTTTCCAGGAGGAACTAATGAAGAACTATAAAGCAGTAACACTATTCATTTTAATTGGTTTATCTTTATCTTCTCAAGCAAAGGTTTTGGCTGACCCGGAAGATTTGAAGGTATTTGCTGAGACAAATTACTGTCAGTCATGTGATTTGAGTGGCGCTAAAATTTATGACGATCATGAAAACGGTTCAATACTTAATTCATATGCTATTAAGACCGAATTTTTAGGTGCATTATATAAAATGAACTTCTCGGGAAGTATAATGACTTATTCAAAATTTTCTCACTCTTCTCACCGTGTTATGAGGATTCAAGAAGCAAATTTTGATAAAGTAAATTTGAGCTATTCCAGTTTCCATAATACGGATTTAAGTCTTTCAAATTTCAGCGATGTAAACTTAAGTTACTCTG
>NZ_JAPHOQ010000041.1 GCF_026191355.1 Legionella sheltonii | reverse complement strand
GTAACTTTTCTTAGCATATCACTAGATGCTTCTAAAGCATCGTTAATTTTTGATACGACATTGTCTTTTGATTGAAAAAATCCAAGTCGCCTATTTTTTTCAATAGGCTTAGCCAAGGCAACAGCTTCTTCTTTTGTTATTTCTGCTGCTTTAATATAGGTTTTAATTGATTGTCTCAGCGTTTTATCTAATTGAGATAAAATTTCATAATAATTATTTGACTCATCAACAGGCTTTGCAAAATCTTGAGTAAGCTGTTGCGTAGCGCTCTTTAATTGTTTTATTTTACTTTGGATAATTGGGTATTTTTCATTACTCACACCATATTTTTTTTCTAGTTTATTAGCTATTTCTATAAGCGCCTTTTCCAAATTTACTGCGGCTGCAACAATCAGTTGCTGCTTTTTTTGAAAAAGGTCATATACTGCACCAATGTGTTCTTGAGTATTATATTTTCTGACGTAGTCGGTATTATAATTTCTAATGGGGCTAAAAGTATGTTTGGAAGGATTAAGATCTTCTACGTGATTTGTATAAACATCTAAAACCTCGTCATATTCTTGATAATAGTTTTTAGTTCGAGAAAGATATTCTGAAGCAAGGTATACATCATCAGACCAAGGATCACAGATATAAGCATCCTTACCCCAGGTTTCTGGCTTCTTCGGATCACACTTCCTTTTTGTCGCCCAACAACCAGGACCACGTGATTGCCGCCTACTAATTGAAAAACTTCTGCGTTGATATGAGGCGCATAATGAGCTATGTAATCAAGGGCTAATTCAGAAAGCTCATTACAATTTCCAATTGAATATTTTTTACTGCATTCAATCGATTTGTAAAATTCATAAATGTAATAGTCAAACTCCAACCAGGAGCTTGCAGCTTCTTGAGATTTTTCCCTTATAGTTTTTACTGCTTCACTAAGGCTTTTATTCTTATCAATAGGATAAGTATTATTAATAAGTTGAGTTGCCCCTTCTATGATAAAAGCTCTTGCATATTGATTGGCAAGATGAGCTGCATCCTTATTTGAGTAAGGGACAATAGGCATTCCTAATTTCATAAAAAAACCAAAGTGCTTACTTTCATTAAATTATAGTTAAAAAAACTTAAGATTTTAT
>NZ_JAPHOQ010000040.1 GCF_026191355.1 Legionella sheltonii | reverse complement strand
CTCATGTTACGCACGATCTATTTTAAGCAGCCATATTTTTAAGCTCCCGCCATGCAAGCTGATTTGCTCTAAGGATCAATCTGTACTTAATGGCAAAATGATTTAATTGAGTTTTTATCTTCAACAATTCCAGCTTGCAGTATGCAATAATAGAAGCATAAATATGATTACACTGAGTTTTAACGGTTCGAGTGGGCGACTTGGTTAAGCTTGCATTTTGCTTAATTGATTTGTGATACTCTTCAATCCGCCACCGTTTCTGGTACACTTCATAAAGACGTTCGGCACTACTTGGCATGTCATTAGAAACAAGATAGAGAATTCCTGTTGAACCGTTTTCGTTTTTGAACACTTTTTTCAGGAGCCTCACGGGGAAGTCTAGGCCTTTAAGCCAGACTGTGTGGGCTACATCCTCTTCTAATTCTAAAGCTCTTACTTGTTGGTACCGTCCGTTTTTGGCCTCGTTTTCAGATAAAGCTAACGTGCGGTTAGATTTAATCCCAATGATAAACGATTTTTGAAGGTCTTTATGGATGTGAACCATATTGGCCTTCGAGCCAAACCAGTTGTCTGCAAGCACATAATCAAACATCACTTTATTGGTAATGGCCTGAGTAATCAGGTTTTGAAATAATTGATTTTTGGTAACCGATGATTTTCTTCTGGCTTGTTTGGTTTTAATATCACAATAGGCAACATCTTTTTTAATCACCTCATACCCTATGGGTACACTGAAGTCAGCATAGCGAACCATGCATGACAAGATGTTGATTCCTTTGAGCACGCTCCCTTTAGCATGAGAGTAATGCCAACAATTAATTTCATTCTCATCCGTGTAGGGTTTCTCTTCGATGGAGTCATCCAGTATTAAGACACCACCAACCGTTTCTTGCGACCTCACTGGCTTTTTTACATAGCGCCAAAGGGATTTTGAATCAAAAGACTCAAAACGAAGAAATCGAGTCACCTTGTCATGCGCAAATGCTCCATCAACCAAATCAGATAATCCGGTGGCTGTCGCATATTTGTTCTGACAAATTAAATAATCACTATAAAGATCAAGCATATCCATTTAACTTCCTCCCTAAAATAAGGACGAAATTCTAATGCTTTTTATTCAAACTACAAGGTCATGTGCGTAACATGAG
>NZ_JAPHOQ010000004.1 GCF_026191355.1 Legionella sheltonii | reverse complement strand
ATCTGATGTTGTAGCATTATCTCCTTTAGCTTAGACCATAGCTCATCACTGAGCATCAGTTCTAGCCATTGCAAACTCGTTTTATACTTGATATTGAAATCGATATATTATGAGTTTGCTCTATTCATCAATCGATTAGAGCAATGAATTAAGTTCATCTTTAACTTGACCATTTCCTGGATGCCGCGAACAAGTCGCGGCACGTAGCCGGTGGGGATAAATTGTCAACACGCCCTGATAAAAATTCAACAGGATTTTTTGTTTGGCCTCTAAGTTCCTCCAGTTTTTGTTTCACTTGCACACTATTAAGTAGCTTGGTTTTATAATGAGCCTCAAGGATAGGGAACGATTGCCTTCTTAATTTTTTTAATAGCTGTGTATCTATTGAAAGAGATTCATTTTTTTTAACCAGGGCCTTTTTTCCATTTTTTCTACCGCCTTCCTCATCAAGATCTTTACGTTTTTTATTATGCTTCATTTGAGCGTCTTGATTTGCAGGTTCATGCAGAGCTTCAATTTGCATGGCCTCATTTTGCTCTAAAGATGGATCAAAAGTATTATTTTTCATTTTAAAAAATTAATTATGATCAAAGTGTGCAAAACATATCTTTGTGGGTTTGATGTGTCAATATAAATTAGCTTTGTACCAAGGTAAATTGTATTCTAATATTCAGAGGGAAATCTTTGATCCTGGGTTTCATTTCGCTTAATTGTAACCATTTTGTCCTTCCCGCGAAGGCAGCAGGTCAAGCTTAATTTGGCACAATATTTAGAAAAATGGATTCCTGCTTTTTCAGGAATGACAAAATTAAAAAAGATCAAGTCCAAATACAGGTCATGAGATGGATTTTTTTGAGTAAAAACCGCACGAGGCAATAATAACTATGAATAACGAAATTCTATTTACTCCGTTTAACTTAAGAGACCTTACTTTAAAAAACCGTGTCGTCATGGCTCCACTAACGCGCAATCGTTCGATACACGGAATTGATACCCCTTCAGAATTGAATGCAGAGTATTATGCCCAACGTGCAGATGCAGGTTTAATCATCGCCGAGGCAACACAAATTTCTCCCACTGGCAAAGGATATGCCTGGACGCCTGGAATCTATTCTCAGGAACAAATTGCTGGATGGAAATTGGTAACGGATGCGGTTCATGCACGTGGTGGGGCAATTTATTTGCAACTTTGGCATGTCGGAAGAATTTCACATCCGTCTCTTCAGCCTGGAGGTATTGCTCCTGTTGCACCTTCTGCCATTCCAGCAACCGGACAACGCACATTTATTGAAAATGGTACCTTTGTCGAGGTTGGCGCACCACGTGCATTAAAGCTCAGTGAAATTCCCGCTATTATCGAAGATTATCGAGTCGCTGCAAGGAATGCAATTTTAGCGGGATTCGATGGGGTTGAAATTCATGCTGCGAATGGGTATCTCATTCATCAGTTTTTATGTGATGGTACAAATCTTCGGACTGACCAATATGGGGGGTCGATTACGAATCGACTGCGTTTTGCGTTGGAAGTGACCAGTGCGGTTGTGTCTGAAATTGGTGCACATCGAACAGGAATCCGAATTGCGCCAGTAAGTCATGCCAATGGCGTTACCGATACGTCACCTACCGCCGTTTTTTTTCCCCTTGTCCAGGAGCTGAGCCGATTCAATATAGCTTATGTTCATGTTATTGAAGGAGAAACTCAAGGGCCACGGGACTTATATGGTTTTGATTTCCATGCATTACGAAAAGCGTTTGATGGTCCCTGGATGGTGAATAATGGGTATAATTTAGAAATGGCTGTTGAAGCGGTTTCAAGTGGTTACGCTGATCTAGTTGCTTTTGGAAGGTATTTTATTTCCAATCCTGATCTGGTGACGCGATTTAAAAAGAATGCGCCTTTGAATGAATTAGACCGCGCCACTTTATATGGAGGTAGTGGAAGAGGATACACTGATTATCCTTTTTTGCAGTGAAACTCAATAAATGAAGATGAAATAAGATGATGCTCAAACAATTGCTAGTGATTCTCTTTATTTTTATTTTAATTTTCGTATTGTCTTTTTCATTACAGCGTTATTTCATTTATTTTCCATCTCCGGAGCAGCCTGATCGGAACGCTTTTGAAGCAGAAGATATGCAACTCATTGAAATTCCTGTTGGCGATGGATTGACTTTAAATTCTTGGTATAAACCTTCTGTGGCTAAGAAACCGACGATGCTTTATTTGCATGGCAATGCAGGTCATATTGGTTATCGTATGTATTTGGTTCGTCAATTTTTATCAGAAGGTTTTGGCGTGTTATTGCTCGAATACCGCGGATATGGCGGCAATCCGGGAAACCCAACCGAATCAGGATTGTACCAGGATGCCCGAGCAGCTATGAAATTTTTACAGCAACAGGGTATCCAGGCAACTAATATTGTCCTCTATGGCGAATCATTAGGAACTGGGGTGGCGACACAAATGGCAACGGAATTTCCGGTGTGTGCTTTGGTTTTGCAGTCTCCTTATACGTCTTTCACCGCTCTGGCTCGATTTCATTATCCTTGGTTATTCATTCCATTAAGGGATAAGTATGATTCTTTATCACGTATTCAAAAAATTCATACCCCTGTTTTAATGCTGCATGGGAAATTGGATCAAATTGTGCCTTATGATCAAGGCGTTGTTCTCTTTAATCATGCCAATCAACCTAAAAAATGGATTGAATTTGCCGACAAAGGACATCAGGATTTATGGAGTCCCCATTTCGCCCGCAGTGTAATGCATTTTATTAATTCTTATTGTGTTCCTACAAAATAAGAGTTATTTCCGTGTACGTGTGTGTCCATGACCGTGTCCCAAGAAAATAGTGTTCATGTATGGCGCGAATTATTCGGGCCGTACAATTACAAAAGTATAGGTAGCGCTTTCCACTCAATGAAAGAACAAAATATTTACAGGAATCCATTTGTCGATTATGATCTGCTCTAGGCTTCATGGGACGCCTATACCCACGAAAGAGGATCTCACCCTGGTTATTAATTGATTTATTAATTATTCATTAACCTTTTTGTTGCTGGAAAAGTGGGTGTCTGGCAGAGAACAAAGGGGATTTACATGAATAAACCACATACTTCATTTCGCGTTGAAGAGTATAAAATTCAAGCGTCTATTTTATTAAAATCATTGTATTCTGCAAATCACGCTATCGCCCAAAAAGCGGCTCAACGTTTTCAAAATTTACCTGAGTTTGGCAATTTTTCTCTTGAGGACATAAGAAATACGAAGGTTAAGCGTAAACATGCACTTACAGTGATTGCAAGGGGAACAGGTTTTAAATCCTGGAATGATTTGAAGTGCCAGTTGCCATTTATTCGTGGCGGATTTTTGAATCATTGGTTTGCCCATTATGCGGAAGCGAAATTATATCAGCGCTCACAAGGTGGCTTTTTATTGCCATTTAAAAATCAATTTTTTATTTGTGATGCAGACTACATCCGCAATCTTGGTTTTAATCCCGAGGATCAGGATTGGAAGTATATAGGCTATGACTGGGTGAACCCTGAGAGTAAGGCAGCGTGGCAGCGATTGTATAAAAAATGGATGGTCATCCAGCAACAAGGATAAAATATACGAAGAGTCCCCTCGCCCCATTGTGGGTGGGGGGGATATTACACGTTCACTTAATAGCAGTGGGACCTCTTGCAGTAGGAAAAAAAATTAACATAGAATGGAATGATGTTTCCTTGATTGGAGGTTACGGATGAGCCTGAAGCACATAATCGTTTCTTTTATCACCTTTTCATTGACTCAAGGAATGGCTTTCGCACAAACAGAAGCTAAGGTATGTGATGGCAGTATCCATAATCCTTGTATTGTAGAAGACAATGAGTTTCCCTCTTCTCCATTAAAATGGTTTCGTGATGCCTCCATGATCGCTGCTGCATACCAAGGAAATACGCTAGGTATTAGAGATTTAGCGATTTCTGGTAGTGAGGAGCCAAGTGAAAAGGGGTGGAAAGATATCTCTGAGTATATTGCCAAGCATGGGAGGGCCAGAGTGTTGGTACTGGATTTACGCCAGGAAAGCCATGGCTATATTAATGGAAGGGCGATTACTTTAGTGAGTGAGTACGATTGGATAAATCGAGGAAAAAGTAACGCCCAAAGTCTTAAAGATCAAGAACATTGGCTAAAGTTATTAAGAGCTCAGAAAAAGATAAATGGCGTTTTATCCTCACAACAGTTTGCGGCTAAGGAATACTCCAGCGGCAAAACCATTCCTGTTAAAGTAGTAAAAAATGAAGCTGATTTGGTTTCTCGATTAGGTTTTGATTATCACCGTTTATATGTTACTGATCATGCTGCACCATCTGATTCAGAGGTTGATGCGTTTTTGGAAATAATAAAAAAAGCTTCTAGAGATACCTGGTTTCATCTACATTGTCGTGGAGGAAAGGGGAGGACCACGACTTTTTTTGTAATGTATGACATGTTAAAAAATGCAGATAAAGTAAGTTTTGATGAAATTATTGCACGACACGCCTCAATACCACCCTATTATAATTTGTCTGAAGTGCATCGCGCCGATCCTTTCCTAACCCCTTATTATGAACAAAGATTTATTTTCCTCTCTCGTTTTTATCAGTTTGCACAACAGTTTTTAAAGGGATATCAAGGAGCATGGAGTCAGTGGAGTTCAGAAAATTCTGATTTTGAAAAGGTTTAGTCAATTGAACATATCCAGGCCCTCATCCGCCCTAGCGGATACCTTCTCCCCCTAGGGAGGAGGGAAAGTGGGGCAACAAAATATCCCCTCTCCCGTTTCGGGAGAGGGGCAGGGGAGAGGGAAGAAATGAGCCTAAGCCTTTTGGGTGGAAGTTGTATACCATTTTTCCCCTATGATGATTTGTTCCCACCATACATTCATTTGAGCTTCGTTCATTTCTTGCCATGGAACAGGGTGCAATACTAAAGCATCCGCCATTCGTTTTGATAACTCATAGATACCCAGGCGTTTGGGGAGAGATTCTTTTTCCCATGCAGAAATTGCTTGTTGGAAATCATCGTATTGCTTGAGGTGTTCACTAAGACTCAGTGCATCCTGAATCGCCAAGGACGCACCATTTCCGACATGAGGCCGTAACACTGCGCTTGCATCACCCAATAAAAGCGCTCCTTGAGTTATAAAGCGATTGACACTGACATCCACAATTTTTTGCATAAAAGGACTGGGGGTATCGAAAATAACTTGTGCTGCAATCTCAGGCAATTGATCCCGGGCTAATTGATGTAGATGTTGTTTCGCTTGTATAGAAAAGTCATTTAAAGTGGTTGAACCTAAATTTTCTAGGTCTTTATGCGTTAATTTTTCATAAAATACCCAGTTTAATTTATTGGTTTGGTGGTGATATACCGGATAAGTTAATAAGTGACCCTTATCAAAACAGTAGTATAGTGCTTGGTCGTTGAAAAGGTTTTTATTTTTTATTCGCTCAAACTCCACGGTCCCTCGCCATGCAACATAACCTGAATATTCTGGCAGTGTATTGGCGATCAACGTTCTGCCTATAGATTGCACCCCATCGGCAAATACAATCAAATCAAAGCGTTGTGTTTCACCAGACGCCAACGTAATTTGGCCAGCCTGTTCATCAAGTTGTACCGCAATGACTTTAACTCCTTGACGATAGATAGAGTCAGGGATCCTTTTTCTGAAGTTGATAAATAAAGTGTCCCAATGCAAACTGGCCATGGAAATTCCCTGTTGCCATAAAAATTTCCCATGAACTGGTTCATTCGCCGTTTTGCAATAAAAACTACGCATCGTCAAGGTATGGGCTAATGTGTCTTGATCAATTAGATTTTGGGCAATTAAATTATTTAATAATTCAATAGAAAGTGTAATCCCTGCTCCGCGAGACTTTAAATCATGTGCTCGCTCAAAAACCGTGACTTCAAACTGATCTTTTAATAATAAGGCCAAGGCACAACCTGCTATAGACCCTCCAATAATAGCAACTTTCAATGTAATCCCTTCTAAGAAATTGAATGAATGTGATGGATTATATAAAGTAACCCAACAAAATCAATAAAGGCCAATTAAACGCACTGGTGCTTCTCAGCAATTTCATGGGTAAACCCATACTGCAGGCACCTTTAGCGGGTAGTTTTGTCGCATTAAAAATATTCTCAACAATTTAGGGATGGGCGTATAAGAGATCCCTGAAGTTCTGCCCGAATAGAAATGCATTTGGTGAGGTTTTCGTTATCGAGATACCAAGTGGTGGGAGATAGCAATCCAGCTTAAAAATGAGCCACAAAACGCAGGATCCCGTTAGTACCTTGAGCTCGATTTCTGGCATCTTGTTCGGAATACACATTTAAAAAGACAAAGTGATTTTTGGAAAGACTGTATACCATTCCTGGGCCAATCGCCCAAACACTTTCCTTGCGGCCTGGAACCCCAACACCATTAACCAGGGTGTCAGTAATTTGATTGAAAAAGTAGCCATTTACGCCCACAGTTAGCTTTTCGATTAGTGCATAACCCACTGCAATGTCCGCAAAAACAGCTTGCCCTGCCTGAGTGGAATGAACATTGGGACCAAAAGACACATTAGGGCTATGATTCACACCATTCCAAAGATAATGCAGTCGTGCGGAAGTGGACCATTTGGGTGTCATCCAAAAGGTAAAAGCCCAATAAGGATTTAAAGACCAAAAATGGCTGCTGGGATTAATCGCGTTGATACTGCTGTATCGTCCAATGGGCATAATCACGTCTAGGTCCAGACGCATAACAAATAAAGGTCCTCTTCCATCTTTGCGCATAATTGGATCAAATTGCAGTGCAGGGCCGATCCACAAATCACCTGGACCACTCTCAGCTTTTAATACGGTATTGTCCAATCCATCACGTACCTTGGCGTTTACCACCCAGGGTAGGAGTGTGGATAAACCTAAGTTAGCACCGAAAATTTTTTTTGTAGACACATAAATAAACTGGGTCACATTGGCAACAACGTCAAGATTGGTGCGGGGCAGAGGCAGTTCATTGCCATTTTTGTCGTTAAAACGATTCGCAGTGTAGTATTGAAAATAATCTTGGAAATAAAAGCCGGGTCCTGAGGGCGGGCTTCCATCATAAAAACTGGTATAACCTAAATTTACAACGGGTTCATCATAAGCTAGGGCTGATGATGCGACTAATAGGATTGCTAAACTAAAGCAAGAATGCAGTATTCCTTTCCATTGCATAAAAACGCCCTTTCCGAATCAGTCCTTAGTTGAAGAATATACTTGCTCTCTCTATACCGCTAAAACCCAGTAGAACTTTATTTTGATGCCTACAGCCAGGGGTTGAAATAATTAATAAATTATGTCCGATTTCTTCAAGAAGAACAATATAAAAAAATGACTTTTTCATAAAAATCAAAGGGTAAGCGTTTGAATTTTGTGCAAAAATGGATTGTTTGTCATAAAAAGCGAGTTATTTGATTTACCCAATAAAAGATAAAAAATTGCTCATTTAGTAAATTATTGGTCCTTATTAATACTATACTTGTAAAAGGTGCATAACCCAGGACTAAATATGAAAATGGTTGTAATTGTTATTAAACGACCTGGTGCAATAGTTAATGTGACGGTTACTTTTGATGATAATCCATTTGAATTACTCGATGAATCGGATAAACCACATAATACAGATGAAGAACAAAAACAACTTATATCTCTTGCTTAATCCATTGTCGCAAAAAAAATAGATGATCGAGACGTAGATTTCGAACAGTTTATCCCGGAGCAAAATCTACGAACACATGTTTTAATTTCAGGAAAAAAGGATGGTATATTACAAGTAAAGTATACTACTCGTTTCGGAATATCTCGTCTTGACACATCACCAAGTATCGAAACAGCACTTAAAAGCAAATCATCAGCCGCCGAGTTGACTAGTACTTATGGAGAGATTGGCGCTGAGCAAACATTGAGGCTGCCCAGAACTTCTGAAGACTTCCTTCAGATACTTCAAGGAGACAAAAAAAGAGCCGCCATCGCTAAAGAACAAAGAGACCTTGCCAAACAAAAAAATGAGTTCCTTACTAAAGGGCCCATCAAATTTCCTGACCCTGCGGTGTTTCCAGCATCTATAAAGACAACAGCAGAAAAAGATATCGACTTGAAAAAGGCAGTCGAACAATTGAGTGCGCTTTATGGAGAACAAAGCCAATTAAATCCAGTTCGTGAGGAAATAGTAGCTGTTGAAACAAAAATTGAGGAATTAGAGAAAGAATTAACTCAATTAAAAAAGAAAGAAGCTTCATTAAATGACGCTATGAGCCAGGATACAAAGGTGTCCTTTGCGCAAAGTCATCCACAAACATCAAAAAGTGAATTAGAAGAAGCACGAAAATTGCTTGAGGATACAGTATCCACTTTACGTGCAAATTTATCTAAAGCAAAAAGCTCTTTTGAGAAACATGTTAAAAGTAACTATGCCCTATATGAAAAATATGAAAATGCGCAAGAGTTCACTGACCTATCCCCTAAATTAGTACCACTTCTTTGATGAGATTCATTATCCTATGCCACCTTTCTTGCGTATTCAACAGGAGGCATATAATTTAGAGAGCTATGAGGTCGAACATTATTGTAGTGTTTACGCCATTGTTCAATCTCAAATCGTGCTTCCTCCATTGTTCGAAACCAGTGCTGATTAAGGCATTCATTTCTGAATTTCCCGTTTAAGCTCTCAACAAACGCATTTTGAGTTGGTTTTCCTGGTTGAATAAACCCTAAAGTGACATTCGTTTCTTTGCTCCAGAAAAACATCGCTTTACTAGTAAATTCTGTACCATTATCACAAATCACTTTAACAGGCTTATTTCTTTGCTCAATAAGTTGGTCTAAAAAGCGAGCCACTTGTTTGCCACTGATTGAGGTAGATATTAGCTGGCCAACCATTTCACGAGAATAATCATCCACTACATTCAATATTCGAAATCGTCTCCCATTGCTAAGTTGATCCGATACAAAATCCATCGACCAACGCTGGTTTGGTGCAGAAGGAACTTCCATTGGTTGGCGAGGACGAGTCAGTTTTTTCCTTTTCTTTGTTCGAACTTGAAGTCCCTCCTCAGTGTATAATCGATAAGTATGCTTCTTATTCTGAACCAAGCCTTCAGCTTTAAGTAGTCCATGAAGAATTAAATAACCATAGGCCGGATATTGTGCGGCTAAAACCTTGAGTCGTGTTCTGGCCTTCTCATCCGTACGTGGTTTACATTGATAACGAAATGCTGTGCGGCTTAATCCTGCCAGCTTGCAAGCTACTCGCTCACTCAACTTAAAGAAACATATTAGGTGCTCGATGATCGACTTTCTTGCTGCTGGCTTCACCACTTTTTTGATAATACATCCTTCATTGCCTCTAGCTCCAGGAGCTTATCTGCCAACAGTTTTTTAAGATTAACATTCTCTGATTCAAGCTCACGAAGACGCTTGGCCTCATTCACTTCAAGGCCAGCATACTTACTTCGCCAATTGTAAAATGTGCCTGACGAAATTCCATAGTCTCGACATATCTCTTCGACCTTTATACCTGCTTCATGCGATTTGATTGCTTTTATAATTTGTTCTTCTGTGTAACGCTTTTTCACTTTGAGATCTCCTTTTGGTTTAGTTTATCGGAAATCTCATCTATGTCATGGCATTATTTTTGGGGGATAGGTCATCACCAAACAAGTGATGATTACTGCACTTTATAATGCAGCACTAGATAATTACAAAAAACTCCTTGAAGACACAAGAGGAAAACCACAAGCTCGTAAAGAAATGGTCGAAAATTTTAATAAGCACTTTGCGGGATTTGCAAAGATTGATGAATATGGCAACGTCAATCCCATTGAAGAGACTTATAAATTTTTCGCAAATGAATCGTTTTTAAAAGTAGTAGCACTTACTAATAAGGTAATAAAAGGTAATGCCGATCCTAAATTTATTGAAAAATGGTTGGTAGAGGCGAACAAACATTGTGGAAATCAATATAAGGCTTATTTTAATAACCTAATTTATAAAGATACAAAGCAAACGATTCCGTTTATAATGGAGAAAAGTTTATTTGGATATGGGACGCTGCAACAGATTAGCTTAAATATCAAATTTGGAACTGATCTAAAGACCCCTATCCAATCTGCATCAAATTCTAAGAAATTAGAAGACGAGCGGTCAAAAATTCCAGATGAAGAGGCTATAGGCGATTCACAGTCTCACCTTAAAACAGCACAAACTAAATTAACTGAACTAGAGCGATATATACTCAAAGCTAAATTAGAAGCAAAAAAAGAATTAGCCTCAAAGCAAAAAAATCAGATCGATAAAGTAATCGAGTCTTTTAACAAGGCACGCGATTCCATAGCAGACCAAATTAAAGACCAGCCGGTAGACGTTCAAAAATACGTGCTGCAGAATATTAATCCACAATTAGCGAAATCTGTTGCTAATAAACTTCCTGAAACCAATAAAATGTCTTTGAGTGAAGAGTTACCCTGGTTAACAATACCTGAAGAATCAGAGATCACACTGCTTGATAAGCAATATGCAGTATTAGCAAATGAAATTGAAAGAGCAAGTAAGAACTTATCTAAGATAAGAGAAGAGGATATCCCGGGAGAGCAGTTAGATAATGTATTAGATAAAGTTAATGAAAGCGAGCTTGACGCGAGTAACTTGAGGAAAGTCATAGAGCAGAGCAAATCCTATACTCAGGACGATTTAGCTGTGGATGGTTTAATATTTCAACAGCAATTAACCAATGCAAAGAAAATACTCGCGGAACAAATTAAAGACGTTGAGGAAAAATTTGAATCGATAAAACAAGCAAATAAGGAATGGTTAACGACATTTGAGCGCGAACGACAATCGCTTATTGATATAGAGTCCCCTTTTAAGGAGATGGAGTATCAACGCAATCAATCTGAGAAAAATAAAGAAGCATTACAACGCCTCACTGAATTGGCCGCACGCTCGTATAAGAACATACTTAGCGAATACCAACAAATTAATCAACGGATAAAGTTGGCAAAAGAAGCACAAACAGTTGAGCAGGCAGTGATATTAGAAACACCCCCAGCTCCCCCCGAAGAACCGAAGGAAGAAATTGTAACACCACCAACCGATAATGTATCGAAGGATCAAAATGAAAACCCACCAACGACTAATAAGGGGGCATTGTCTCGTCGCAAGCCTGAATCACGGATAGAAACCAAAATTCGAGAGATTTATGATAAATATTTTAAACAAGTTAAAGCTGAAACTGAGAAGTTATCTCAAAAAGAACCTTTGCAATGGCAGGAACTTTTCAAAGAACATAAAAATCAAGAGGGGGATCTTGAAGATTTTAAAAAAGAATATATTAGAGATGAAAAAAGTAAAATTAAAGAAGAAAAAGCCGTTTCTTCACTTAACGAGATAATTGATTTAATTGAAAAAACTGAGTGGAAGATAGGAAAGTTAGGAAGTAAATCAAAAATTAATATCAAGGGCAAAGAAACACCGGTTCCCAATCATATATATCAAATTTATCAAAAAGCTAAAGAAGGTATAGAAGATTCTAAAAAGGCTGATGAGGCCATGCAAGAAATAAATCAAATTGCGACGAGAGCAATTTCTTATTCGGATATATTTGGATTTATAAATAAAAGAGATAAGCAAACTCAAGAAGCATATGAAGCAATTGAACTGCATAGTAAACCTCGTTAATTGACATTAAAAAATTAATTTTTCTATATAAATTAATGAGTAAACCTGTTGAAGTTGTTCGAGGGTGAATTTTATGCAATAAAAAACGATTTACCCGATTCTTCTTAATGCGCACATAGTTTTTTTAGATTGGTCTGATATTGCTTTATCCAGTTAGTACTATAATTAAAATAAATGTATAAATTCAGGTCTAATGGCATGAAAACGGTTGTAGTATCTATTGAGCGACCTGGTAAATTTAAGGATCTCCCATTTATTGTTAATGTGGCTGTTACTTTTGATGAGAATCCATTTGAATTTCTTGATGAGCGTGATCAGCCAGCGGATCCAACTAAAGAACTCGAGTCGATTGCTCAATCCATTGTAGCCCAAAAGATAAATAGTGGAGAATTACAATTATACGTGAGGGAACAAGAATTACGAACCCATGTTTTAATTTCAGGAAAAAAAGAGGGTGCTTTTCAAGTAGACTATACTTCGTCTGATGGAGTAGAACATCATAAAATACCACCGACTAAATCAACCATATCTCCTAGTAAATCAACCCTTGAATCAGCACTTGAAAATAAATATCCAGCTTCAAGGTGTAGGGTGAAAAATGCTTATCAGGAGCTTGAAGAGGCTCAAATATGGAAGCTGCCAGGGGTACCCAACGCTATCCTTAATGTGCTGCAATCTTACAAAAATAGAGCAGAAAAGATTAAAGAAGAAAGAGATCTTGCTCGAGAAAAAGAAGAGTTTCTTTCTAATGGGCCGAAAAAATTTCCTGACGCCGTTGCGTTTCCAGCAGCTATAAAAATAATAAAAAAAGAAGATGTCTATCTGGAAGATGCAGTCAAAAAAATGAATGCATTTTATGGAAATAAGAGCTTATTGGAACCCACTCATAACCAAATAGTAATTATTGAAAAAGCAATTGAAGCGTTAGAGCAACAATTAAGTAAATTAAAAAAGGGAGAAACTGCACTTAATGAGACTATTAGTCAAGACCCTCGTGTTGCATCATTTTCCCAAGAGAATCTAGAGACATCAAAAGAAGAATTAAAAAAAACAAGAGAATCGCTTGAAGATAAAATATCCGCTTTAAGAGTACAGTTATCTGCAGCAAAAAATTCTTTTGAGGAACATGTTAGCGATAAGTATTCTCAATATACAAAATATGAAAATACGATTGAGTTCACCAAACAAGTAATGCTTACTGCACTTTATAATGGGGCATTAGATTACTACAAACAAATTCTTGATGAAACAGAAGGAAATGTCGAAAAACGTAAAGCAAAGATAAAAGAATTCAATGAAAGTTTTACAGGAATAGCCAAAATTGATGAATATGGTAAAGTCAATCCTATTGAAGACACTTATAACAAATTTGCTAAGGATTCTCTTAATGAAGTAGTAACATTTACTAATGAATTGTTAACAAAATCCAGTACAGGTACTTCATCCCGTAAAGTAAATGCTATTGAAGCACAGTTACAAAAGGCCAACCAACATTGTGTCGATGAATATAAGAAGCATTATGGTGTCATGGCTTATACCGATGCAAAACAAAAAATGCCTTTTGTCATGGAAAGGAATTTTTGGAAACAGCTAAAAAATATTAGCTTAAATGTGCAGTTTGAATCTAATTTACAATATGCTATCCAATCTGCATCGGATCCTGTCACTTTGTCCCGTGAGTGGTCAAAAATTCCGAATGGATACACTATAGTCGATCAGCGCTCAATCCTTGGAAAGGCTCATACCGACTTGACCGATCTCGATCATAAGGTCAAAAATTTTCAAAGATATTTAGCGCTTAAAGATGAATTAGAAGCAAAAAAAGCATTAGCTCTAGAGCAAAAAAAGCAGATTGATGCAGCAAGTAAGTCTCTTGATACGGTACGTCAATCCATTACAGCTCAAATTCAAGGTAAGCCGGAGAAGGTTCAACAACATGTTCTTGAGCATATTGACCCAAATTTAGCAAAATCTGTTCTTAACAGCCTTCCTGAAAATGAGAAAGAAGCCTTAAGAGGGGGCTTAGCCCTTGATAGGAGAAATGCACTTCCTGCAGAAAATGAGATCTACGCCCTAAACAAAAAACATGAAACTTTAGCTACAGCACTTGCAACCGCAGAAGAAAACTTATCTCAAATAAAAGAAGAAGATATTCAGGTTGAACAGTTAAATCAACTTCAGTCTGCATTAAGTGAGGTTAAAAATAAGGCACTAGATCAGAGGAACTTGAAGAAAGCCACAGGTCATAGCAAATCCTATGCTGAGAATAATTTATTTGTGCAAGATTATTTAGCATTTCAAGTGCAACTGAAAGATGCAAAAGGAATACTAGAGAAACAAATTGCAGAAGCCAGGGAAAAATATGACGGGCTAAAAAAAGAAAATTTAAAAGAAAACCAGTTACTATTTATTAAATCGGTTTTAGATAGCCTTGAAGGAATGGAGGCTTCTTTTAACGAAACCGAGTATCAACGAGATAAACCCCTTCAAAGTAGAGAAGAATTGCAACGCATTGCCAATAGGGCAACCAGCGAATATGATAAATTCCTTGTTGAATTTGGACAATTGAATAAAGTTATCAAAGAGCCTCAAGAATCACAACGAGTAGCTCAGCAACCCGAAATATCCCCTGAACATCAGAAGAGTAATGGAAAACAACCACCATCTCCGCCCAGTATAACGAAGAAAGACGAGCCAAATGCTACTCAAAGGAGATTGAATCCTAGAGAACCGCCAACAACAATAGAGTTCAAAATTAAAGCGATTTATGAGCAATATGCCACAAAAGTCAAAGAAGGGATTGAGAAATTAAAGTCAAATCCGCATAATGAAACCAATTTGAGTCACCTTTTTCAAGAACACAAAGCAGAAGAAAATGGACAAACCTTAACTGAATTTATAAAAGCATCTCCTTCAGAGCAAGAGGGTTTTATTCAAAATCAAAATGCTGTTAGGGCACTTCAGGACATAAAAAAGCTCATTGAAGAGACGAAGTGGAAGGTAAAATTAGGACCTCTGACTGGAAAAGAAATCGAAGTGAATAGGGAATCTAAAATAGTTCCCCCCCATATTTTTAAAATTTATGAAGAAGCTAAATTTGGGATGACAGATCCCGCAAAAGCAGCCGCGGCGATGGAAAATATAAATCAGATTGCTACAAAAGCAAACCCAGCTAATTTCTTTAAAAAATTAATGAGAGACGAACAAACTACAAAAGCCTATGAAACAATCATGGAGCAGAGTAGTATTTTGAGTCGTGCGCCTTAACCTACTTATAAAGAGTTAGGTTGCTATTCATACCCGTTTTAAGCTTGAAAGATAATTGCAAATCTGAACAAAGCGCCCGTTTTTAGATTGTTCCAAAACACTTTAACTGTATTTTATCCGGTTTCTTAGGTATTATTTTGAGGAGATTTTTTAAATAAAACATACAGGAGGTAACTATGTGGCATAGAGGTTATGCAAACACTTTTATCGCTGTTTCATTGGCTTTATCGATTATTCCTTCTTTTTCCTCTGCAGCACAAATAGCTCATCTTCGTGGACAGCGTTATTGTGAGATTATTTACAGTAAAAATCTGATGGATTATTCTGTTTACAATACAATCGGACTCAATGATTGCCCACCAAAGCTCTGGGATAAAATAACTCTCGAGGGTGTGAAAAAAGAGGTGGGTTCCCCCCATGTCCATTTAAATGGTCCTCGTTACTGGATGATTGATGGAATGCAAAACTCTAATCTGGTGAGTACCAAGATTAAGAAATTTAATGGACTGGCCATGCGAGAAGCTGGCGTAATCCATATTAGTTTAAAGGACTTATTAGTTAATCCTGCTTATGAACAACGAAAAGTCGCTCGTAAAACAACTTGGATCTATGATGCTGGCAAGCCGGTTTATGAGCTTATCGATCCCCAAGGTAATGTATTTGTGATGCAATCCTTTAGTGTTCAAAAAATACCTCAAACGCAGCAATCCCTTGCTCAGCTGGGTTCAAAGCTTACTTTACCCAAGAACTGGAAATTCAAAATGGGGATTATTAAGAAGGAAGAAACGGTACAAGCGATTGATAATATGGCTGTAGTGGTGCAAGATAATTTTTTAAACACTTATCAAAAAGCAATGCATGATCTGCTGACCGATAAAAGAGTCTTATAATGAGCGATTGCAAGGTGCCGTAGTGTATAGGGCCAGCTTTATCTCCACGCGAGAATTTCTGCTGATTTACGAGGTACCACCGGGGGGACACTTGCTGGAATACCTACTATAATTGGCGCAATTGCTGTGATATCAGAGGAAAGATTTAGTTTTGTTTTCCATTCAGGGGTATTGAGTGCTGAAACGGCAAGACCAATAACACAGGTGCCTAGTCCTTGGGCACAGGCAGTCAGCATTAAGTTTTCAGCAGCCAACCAACAATCGGCGGCCACAAAAGGGCCGTGGTATTTGCTATAAATAACAATGAGCGTACTCGCATTATAAAATGCATGAAAATCAGGATTATTCACGAGTTCTTGCAGATGCCTCATTTGTATTTTGGGATAATTATGGGCTTCGGTGTAAATCAATGCTTTCACGCTGTTGGATAACTGATTTAGGGTATCCTGGTCTTGAATTACGACAAAGGACCAAGGTTCTTCATGCATAGCAGTTGGCGCTTGAACTGCAGCATCAAGCAATGAGTTAATGACCATTTTATCTAGTTTATGTGGGGTATAATTACGTACAGCACGACGCTTATAAATTGCATCAATTTCACTCATTAGAGGTTTTTCTTCTTTAGTTTTTTTTGAAGTAGCCATATTTTCCTCCATTTAAACCCCATAATTCATTATCACAGCATCTAAAAGATGCTTAACCTCTGCTAGAAATAGAGATTTATTCAGGACATCAAATAATTCCTTTTATGGTTCTTAAAGTCTGGTTCATCTTCTTGCTTTGTCAAGTTCGAGAAAGTCAACTCATTCAGTATCTTGTTTCATAAGAGCAAGCACTATTAGACAATTGGTATCCTAAATGAATAGTATGAATGCAATTTTAACTTTATATTCAAAAAGTTAGGGTAGGATCCTCTTATGGTATGGTAATGAAACAAAAAATCCGATAAATTATTTTTAGGAAAAAATTCCATGTTCAAAAAGAGAATAAATGAAGACAGCCCTTAGTAGATTTTTTTGTTTTTTATTATTTATTATAATTAAAATTGAAGGGCCTCTTTCGAGCAAGATCTTTAATTTAATAAAAAACCGTAAATACACTGCCTGTATCTTAATTTTTTGCCAACTTTTTAACATATCGGCTGTTGCCGCAGCCCCTTTTCTTCAATCTTCATCTTTGCCTGCGGCACCTCATGAGAAAGCTAATTCCCAAATTTCAAATTCATTAGATCCTCCCATTCCCTCAACTCAAAAAGAACACTTACCCAACTTGTCTTTAACAAATCAGGAGCTCGGATTAAGCGGTCCCTTGTCCTTCGGGGCAACCTACAGTGATTTAACCGGGACTTACTTGAATGCGCAATATGCTTTAGCTCTAAACGAACGGTTTGCGATGATGGCGCTGGGTGAATACGGTTCCGGGCAATATCGTTTGAGCGGTACTTTAGGTTATGGGTTTTCTCCTTTAACACAGTTAAAATTAAGTGCGGAACGTTTAGACCAGCGTCTGCCTTTTCAATTTGATTCAGGAAACATTGATCAACGTATTCACCAAGATGCATACGGCCTTCGCGTGCAACATCAATTCGAACAACCTTTTTTACAGGCTTTAAATTTAGGCGGCTATTTTGCACAAGCCGCAAATAAAAATTTGTCTCCACAAATATTTATTTCCAATGGATCTAATTGTGCGGGTAATCAGGCCGGTTTGACCTGTATTAATTATCGCTATATCGCCGGTGCATCCAGTTCAGGAATGGATTTTGGTGCCGAAATTTTACTTACACCTTCTACATTGATCGAGGGTACTCTTTATTACGATCAGGTGAGATACAACACCAGGATGACTGATTTTTCTCCTAATGACCGCTATGGACTCGGTGGTGCAATTAAAATTAATCAATTATTGAGTAAGCACTTTAAGTTTTTTGGAGAAGCTTCTCTACGAGAAATTTACGACAACTATCAAGGCGGTATCAGCTGGTTATCTCCCATAAGAAATTCAGGAATTGAATTATCTCTATTTGGACAACATCTGGTTTCTCATAATACAACACCTGACAATAATTCTGTCAGTTTAAAAATCAGTTGGCTTCCAGAGAGTAAAAAGCTCTATGAGAACCATTTCGAATGGGGGAATAAACAAGCCATTGAAGTAGGACAATGGGTAAAAACACCTGCAATATATATGGAACAGGTACTCGCTGTTGCAGAGCAGGTAACTCGTCTCTTGGCACCCGCTATTCAATCAATTGTGCTAAATCACGGCCCATTTAGTGGGGGGAATATAGTCACAATAACTGGCTCTAATTTTACAGAAGGGATGTTGGTGTTTATTGGCGGACAACTCGCAACAGCTATAACAATTTTATCCAACACCACATTGACCGCTACTGTTCCTGCAGCTCAATCGACTTCTACAACAACCTTGACAGTTGATGTCGTCGTTGAAAATCCGGATGGACAAAAAGCTGCCCTAAGAAATGGCTATACTTATACGAGAAACCCAGTCCCCACAATTACAGGCTTGAACCCTAATCAAGGACCTGATACAGGGGGAACAACAGTCACAATAACAGGAAATAATCTAACCAGTACAGAGAGTATAACTTTTGACGGGTTTAATGCCACAAATATAGTAGTCATAAATGATACAACTCTAACTGCTGTTACTCCAAGCCATTCTCCAGGCTCTGTTAACGTTAGTGTAACGACAACTTTCGGCAATGTTACTCTAACAAACGGTTATACCTATATTTCCACATTGGCAAGTACCAATCCGGAAAATGCAATAAAAGATATTGGACAAACAGCGGTCTTCAGCACAATAGCTACTGGTGGAGTTACGCCTTACAGCTATCAATGGCAGGTGAGTACCGATGGTGGTACTACCTTTAACAACGTCAGCACAGGAACGGGGGGTACCACAGCAAGCTATACTACCGCGTCACTGACGCTCAGTGATAACAACAATCGCTACCGAGTGCTGGTCAGCGATGCAACCAGTGCCAGCGTCACTACCGCCGCTGCCACGCTGACGGTGAACAGCACCCTAAGCAGCACCGATCCAGCCACTGCAATAAAAGATGTGGGACAAACGGCAACATTCAGTACGACAGCAAGCGGTGGAACCACTCCTTACAGCTATCAATGGCAGGTGAGTACCGATGGTGGTACTACCTTTAACAACGTCAGCACAGGAACGGGGGGTACCACAGCAAGCTATACTACCGCGTCACTGACGCTCAGTGATAACAACAATCGCTACCGAGTGCTGGTCAGCGATGCAACCAGTGCCAGCGTCACTACCGCCGCTGCCACGCTGACGGTGAACAGCACCCTAAGCAGCACCGATCCAGCCACTGCAATAAAAGATGTGGGACAAACGGCAACATTCAGTACGACAGCAAGCGGTGGAACCACTCCTTACAGCTATCAATGGCAGGTGAGTACCGATGGTGGTACTACCTTTAACAACGTCAGCACAGGAACGGGGGGTACCACAGCAAGCTATACTACCGCGTCACTGACGCTCAGTGATAACAACAATCGCTACCGAGTGCTGGTCAGCGATGCAACCAGTGCCAGCGTCACTACCGCCGCTGCCACGCTGACGGTGAACAGCACCCTAAGCAGCACCGATCCAGCCACTGCAATAAAAGATGTGGGACAAACGGCAACATTCAGTACGACAGCAAGCGGTGGAACCACTCCTTACAGCTATCAATGGCAGGTGAGTACCGATGGTGGTACTACCTTTAACAACGTCAGCACAGGAACGGGGGGTACCACAGCAAGCTATACTACCGCGTCACTGACGCTCAGTGATAACAACAATCGCTACCGAGTGCTGGTCAGCGATGCAACCAGTGCCAGCGTCACTACCGCCGCTGCCACGCTGACGGTGAACAGCACCCTAAGCAGCACCGATCCAGCCACTGCAATAAAAGATGTGGGACAAACGGCAACATTCAGTACGACAGCAAGCGGTGGAACCACTCCTTACAGCTATCAATGGCAGGTGAGTACCGATGGTGGTACTACCTTTAACAACGTCAGCACAGGAACGGGGGGTACCACAGCAAGCTATACTACCGCGTCACTGACGCTCAGTGATAACAACAATCGCTACCGAGTGCTGGTCAGCGATGCAACCAGTGCCAGCGTCACTACCGCCGCTGCCACGCTGACGGTGAACAGCACCCTAAGCAGCACCGATCCAGCCACTGCAATAAAAGATGTGGGACAAACGGCAACATTCAGTACGACAGCAAGTGGTGGAACCACTCCTTACAGCTATCAATGGCAGGTGAGTACCGATGGTGGTACTACCTTTAACAACGTCAGCACAGGAACCGGGGGTACCACAGCAAGTTATACTACCGCGTCACTCACCCTGGGCAATAACAACAACCGGTATCGAGTGCTGGTCAGCGATGCAGCCAGTGCCAGCGTTACTACAGCTGCGGCCATATTAACAGTGAATAGTGCCCTAAGTAGTACTAACCCAAGTGATGCTCTGAATATTTCTCCTGGCGCAACTGCAACTTTTAATACCACAACGAGTGGCGGAACAACGCCTTATAGCTATCAATGGCAGGTGAGTAATGATGGCGGAGTGACCTTCAGCAATGTTACTACAGGAACAGGCGGCACAACGTCAAGCTATACTACTCCTCCTATGTTCACAGACGCTGAATATCGAGTAATTGTTACGGATACCGCAGGTGCAATAGTTACAACCAGCGCGGCTCTTTTAACTATTGCGAGTTCTTGAGACCAGAAGAAGAGCGGCTTTTGATGTTGAGACTAAGATGCATGGATTGATATACCCAGAAGGAATGATCCTTCCTCAGCGGAAGTGGTCAATTTATGGTTGCTGGTAAATCAATTAAATTGACTTCTAATATGAGATAATTGCTGTATGTAAAATTTCATGCACAAAGCAAAATTGGTATTTCTGTTAAATCATGCAAAATATTTTCCCAAACGTGATGGAACGGTAGATGATGTGATTGAGGAGTGGGCGTTGCGACTCAAAGTCCCGTGTATTAAAAATTTTCCTTATGGACATTTTCCCAGGCGCTGTGTATTGCCTCTTGGTAAAGAGGTTCTTTTGAATGCGGAGCAATGCACTCTCTCAATATTATAAAAAGAGGCTTATCAAAGCGGGTGTTTTATTGTACAATAAGTGGCAATATTGTTTATTTTGTGGGATAGTGCATGTCGTTTGCTGAGACAGTAAAAAGGATTCAAGTGGAGTTCGTTCAGTCTGAATCTAATGAATACATACACACGGAAGCACTTTTTCTATCTCTGGAAAAGCTCTATTTAAAAGAAATTAAGAAGCTCATCAAACAATTAAATGACTCGCAGGGTGCAAAATCAAGTCAAATATTAGCCGAAATTCACGAAACAGATAGACTTTATCTTAATACCCGCGGAATCGAAATTACGGCCCAAGTTCTATTCAGTCGTCATGGACAATGCGATATGTTGGGACAAAAGAAACTGGGCTTAAGTCCTAATGCAGCGATTTCAGAAGAAGCTGAAAAAAACATGGCCACAACGAATCAATTCAGTGGTGCTTTATTATGTTATTCCTCTCAAGAACACCCTCCCTTGATTGCCGTCTCACCAATGAATCGAGCCATGCAAACTGCTGGCTTAGTAATTCCTCAAGAAATTAACAATGCAGACATCAAGGTTTTGCCTTTTTTAACAGAAAACAGTGTTTCACCCTCTGGTTATGATGTTCGTTCGATAGCTGATATGCAGGAGTTATATGACCAGCTTTCTTTTTGGACTTCTCCGTTTAAAAAACTTCTTTTAAAACTGTGCATCTGGACACATAGTGATAAGGACTTCAGCCCGCTTTATGAGAAAAGAAAGAGTGCTGCAGAAAAAATAGAGAAGCATGGCAAAAATAAAATTCTCTCTGATGGCGAGAAACCGGATGTTTGCCAGGACCTAAAATACCATGGTGACAAAATAAGAGATACTAAAACGTTGATTAATGGTGTTACTCAACGAGATTGTTGGTTGTTTGGGCATGGAAGGAACTTCAGAGCTTTTTTTGAAGATGTTTTTGGTATGGATTCGGCTTTTGACTATGGAGAAACGCGTAGAGTTTATAAGACAAAAATCAACGACAATATTTCATTGTTTACCCCTCCTTATGCTTTGGTCATTAATCAAAAAACTGGGAAAATAGAAGGGAAATATATAGGGGGGGCGGCTATGCCCCTGCAAAAAAAATCAGTCGACGCGGAGTATGGCTCCTCATCTGAAGGAAACACTATCCCCGATGCACCAAAGGCGATGTCTCAACTTGGGAGTCCTGTTATGCCAGAAAGTGTGATCTCTGAGACACCAGCCCCAGGTGATTCTGCACGTGTAGAAGAAAGACTAGAACCAAAAATAGAACGTTATGAGCGTAGACCTCTGTTGAGTACAAGCAATTAATTTTTATTCACTACGGAAACAGAAACCTCATTTGCCAGTGAGGATTAGAGATTAAAAAAAGTCTCTCAGTTCGATTCGATTTACGTTTTAATGCAATAAATGCTAAAGTGTATCAATAGCTTCTGACTTGATAAACGTAAATTTGAATACCATGTTTGATGCAATTATTTTTGATTTTGATGGGGTTATTTTAGACAGTGAGCCTATTCATTATGAAGCATATTGTCATGTACTTAAGCCATTAGGAATAACAATAAGTTACCCGGAGTATATGGAAAAATACCTGGGTTTATCCGACAAAGATATGTTCCCTAAGTTACTTCACAATAAGCGACTAAATTTTTCCAAGGCAGAAGTTCAACGCTTGATGCAGCAAAAAACACAAGCTTATACGAACCTTATTAATAGGTATGAGCCATTACCTCTGATTGTAGACTTTGACCAGTTCCTCTTTAAAATTGCCCCTAAGGTAAAAAAAATTGCTATTTGTAGCGGTTCCAGTCGGAGTGAGATAACTACAGTGCTTTCTAAAGTAAGACAAGGAAAATTGCATGCCTATTTTGATACGATTGTTAGCACTGAGGATGTGCAGGCTGGAAAACCTTCACCGGAAGGATATTTATTAACTGCTGAACGTTTAGATGTTGTTCCTGGACGTTGCTTGGTTATCGAAGACACACCCTATGGAGTAAAGGCCGCTAAAGCAGCAGGGATGCAGGTAATTGGTTTGATGACCACCTATGATCGTCATCAATTTTTAATCGCAGATCAGGTAATTACTGGATATAGGCAATTATTGGCGAGAGTTTGGTAATTGGTCAAAAATACAG
The DNA here is from genome assembly GCF_026191355.1 of Legionella sheltonii. Taxonomy (GTDB): domain Bacteria; phylum Pseudomonadota; class Gammaproteobacteria; order Legionellales; family Legionellaceae; genus Legionella; species Legionella sheltonii. Next base: position 260,519 of record NZ_JAPHOQ010000004.1, on the reverse strand, counting down.
TTGCAAACACCCAGGCTACAACACAGCAATCGCTCTATTGATTAGCTAACCAGTCTTCATAGGTTAAGGCAAAACGAAAATGATCACACCATATGCCATTTATTTTCAAATATCTTGGTGAAAATCCTTCTTTGAGAAAGCCATTTTGAGTGACTAAATGTATGGATGAAGTATTAGTGGGTTGGATGTTTGCTTCAATTCGGTGTAGCTTTAAGTTTAAAAAAATTTCTTTTAAAACCAATTTTAATGCCTGACTCATTAAACCTTTGCCCGCATAGGTTACCGATGCAAAATAACCCAAATAGGCGCTTTGAAACACGCTTTGCACGATTTCACTGATGTTAAATACTCCAATTATGTCTTCGTTTTGATTTAATGCTAAATAACACCGACGGTTCTCTTGCAAGGATTGTTGTAAATAACTTTGAAACGCTTCATGGGTTTGTGGTGCGGTAACAAAAGGGTAGTGAAAATCATGGCTTTTTTGCATGGTCTGGAGAAAGTGGGCTTCATCGAACTGATTTAATTGACGCAGATGTATTGTATTTTGCTGCATGCATAAACGGGAAAGTTTTGGAAAAGGTAATTTTATCATAATTATTAAAAAGAGTTTATGGGGTTTAAAGTAGATGAACAAATGTTGGTATGGAATCAGGGATCGTCTCAATTTGAAACGCCCCATCATTTGAGATAGAATCGCGCAAAAAAATAACAGGGACTGTAACCATGCCGCTCATTGTTAATTTATCTTCCATACATGCTTTAAAACCAATAAATACCTGTGTTCGGTCCTTTGAAGAGCTTTGCGATCACTATTCTACGGGCTATTTCAGTTCGTGTTCCAGTTTTTTTCAATCATGGACAAACTATGCCTGGCTTATCTATCAATTGGGTAGGAATGATTCTAAATTAATACAGCCTTATCTGTTTGGGATGCTCAGCACCGAACAATTTCTCGAGCGTTTACTGGAAATTTTTTCTTTTCTTAAATATGCAACTCCTGAGCCTAGTGAACTGGAGCAGTTGATGAGTAAGCAGTTGTATTCTAAAACTTTTGCAACGATGCTCTTGGAAAGTGCTTGGAATTCGCAAATTGGTTGGGATGAAACAAAAGTTGATTATCTTCCTGCACTAATTCGTGACGCAGGACGAAGTGATTTACAGGGGGCCTCACATGCATCGGCGTCTCAGCCTAAAATGGACCCTATTTATTTCATGGCCAATACCAATGAATTGCATGTGTTACAGATTCTTAATATGTTGCGAAAAGAATACCCATTCCTCAATTTTTATCGGGATGTTGATGTAAGTATTAAAGAAGATAAAACCCCTGTTGAAATTGCACCAGGCATTTTTCTTTGTTTGTCCTATCGTTACCAGCTGTTTAAAACACAGGATGAAACCCAAGCGATGAATCCTGCTTCAACCATGTCATTACTGAATTATATAGTGAGTAAACAACTTAAAGACACCCCAGCTTCTGAAATTCGTGTGATTAGCCAATATCAAACTGATTTGGTTGAAGCACTGCGCGTGGGTATTGATGCAGATCATATGTATCAGGCAGATGATTATTTTTCAGTACACACTTTAAATTTGAAAAAAACGAATTAAGTAGATGCGTCGCTTAGGTATCGTATCATTCTTTTTCCTAATAGGGAGTTCAACGAGTATGGCGATGGATATAGTTACTGTAGAGCAGCCTGAATATCGTCAGGTTTTAAAAGATAAAGCTCAGGAAGTTGCATTTCCTTTAAGTCAAGCAGATAAAGATTTAATTGTTGCCATGAAAAGTAAATTACATGGATTGGGGGGCGTGGGGCTTGCTGCACCTCAGGTTAATTTTTCACGAAGAATCATTGCGATTTATATCCCTGAAGAGGCGACTTTACTGCGGGATAATGTGAAACAATTCTATCCAATGCATATTTTGATTAATCCCAGTTACGAACCGGTGCCAGGCTCAGCAATAAATTACGATTTTGAAGGGTGTTACTCGGTTTCGAGCAAATCTGGAAAGGTTCCTCGCTATGAGCAAATCTCTGTTAGCTATCATGATGAATTAGGTCAGTTTCATGAACAAATCGAAGAGGGATTTTATGCGCGAGTTTTACAGCATGAAATTGATCACTTAAATGGCTTTTTAATCCTTGATAGGCTAACTCCTGATTGCATCCAAGGTACTCTGGAAGAAATGATGGCTTTGCGACGAGCATCTTTGCCTCCAGAAAAAAGAATTATTTTTGATCAGGTCATGGCGAGAAAAGCAAAAAAATAGCCGGGTAGGTCGTGTAAGAATGTCACAGAGGTAGATTTTTTTAGATCATTTTTCCACGATAATAATCAGATTTGCTCTTTATTAGTTCGGTTAAATTTTGCACCGGTAACTGCTCTTTTGCCTGGTGATACCCCGCGTCGATAATTTCTTTAAATTTTTTAAAGTCTAAAATCCCATATTTGTCTACTTTTAAAGTAACACCGTAATCTGCCATGGCCATCATTTTCGCTGTATTTTGATGGGAGCTTATTGTTAAGAGCCGCAGTACTAACTCACCTAAGTTAATGGGGAGTATAGACTCTTTCCCCATAAATTTATTGTAAAGCAATTTCCAACCAGAAAGTGAGTAAGGTAATGGGGACGGTTTGAACGATGTGGAATTATTAACATTGGAGGCAATAATTTTGCTGCTATGTGAATACTGTCGCATGACATCAGTGGGTATATTATTGAGTACTCCTCCATCAATAAGTAACTTATCATTGAAAGATACTGGGGGGTAAATAAACGGTAGAGAAATACTGGAGCGAATTGATTCCCATAATAGCCCTCTATCATGAACATATAAATTTTTGCTGATCAAATCTGTTGATACACAAAAATAGTTAAGCCATAAATCTTCAATTTTACTGTGTTCACCATAGAGTTCTATCAAACTGTCTGTGGCTCTTCTTCCAGTAGCAATTGAAATATAGGGGAAGGTAAAATCAATCTTAGTGCCTTTGATCAAATAATTTTCGACCAATTTCATAAGATCAGTCGAAGAATACCCCATAGCAAAAATGGCTGCGAGCATTGCACCCATACTTGTTCCAGCGATGTAGTCTACGGGTATCCCTCTTTCTTCTAACAAGCGATAAACGCCTATATGAGCAAGACCTCGAGCACCACCACCGCTGAGTACCAGAGAAATAGTATTGTCAGTAAGGATACGCATCATCCGTGAAATACCCGCTTCTGTATTGCTTCGAACATGGAAGTGAGTATTTACCGCTCGTTTTTCTAGCCAAGCTTGAGTATTGAGAGGTGGAGTTGCAGCGTGATGCATAAGCACTAATACGCTACGTTTAATAAAATTATGTTGGGAATTTAATACATACTGTTCTACTTCAGATAAATCAGAATTATGTTCTTCTGCGAGCGCTAAGTAAGCGATTGAATCGGCTTGACGTATGCAAAATTTAGTCCAGTTCGTTATTTTTTCATCAGCGAGGTAAAAAATAAAAGAGTATTCGTTTTCGAGTTGGTCAATCCATAAAATCCCTTCATTACTCATAGTTCCATTCTCATCCAGAAAATTTTTTTTATCTTTCAGATAACTACTGGTTAATAAAAGAATTTTTTCTCCATAAGCAAAACGGAAAATCATTTCTTGCAACTGGAATTCGAGGTCATATATTGGTTTTATAGGAATCAGAGCGATTGATTTATTACGAGAGTCCGCAGGCTGAATCCCTTGCAGTGAGTTAGTCAATCGTTTAATCGTGAATTGAGTTATTTTGTTCAAAAGTTCCGGATAAGATTTGCATAATTGCAAAAAATTGCCCTTGGATAACTTTAAGATAATGCTGTCTCGTAATGCGTACACATTTGCCGAGCGTGGTAAGTCAGACAACAGAGCCATTTCACCAATTATTGACCCTTCATGTAATTCGCCTTGATAAGTCACATTTCCTTCTGTATCCGTGACCTGATAATAAAGGCGACCTTTAATTAGAATGTAAAGATCATTCATATTTTCCCCTTTTCGAATTAAAAGGGAATCGCCAGTTTGAGATTCAATTTCTAAAACTCGAGAAAGTTTTAAAAGACAAGCTTGACTCATCAAACTGAAGGGTTCATGTTGCTTGATGAATTCATAAATTTCTTTTGAGGTAAATAAGGGTGCATTCATAGTCTATCGTTAAAGCAGTACATAGTTATTTTGATTATAGACAATTGTAATGATTACGAGAGGATTATCGTGTAAAAGCGTCAGGTTTCAGCCATTAAAGAGCGTAGGCTTGACGCAAATTTCCTGTTTTGATGTAGAGGACCTTCTCGAAATTAATAATACGGCATGGGCTGTTTTGAGGATGGAAAACCATTATTTTTCAAAGGTAACTTGACAAAATTAAATATTACTTTCTAAAATGCAGGTGGCTAAATTATATTTTGCCTATAGCTTATTAAACTAACTCTAAAAGGAATTAAGTAAATGAACAAATTACAATTAACAGGCGTTGCTCTTGCAATTGGTGCTGCTTCAATGTTTGCTATTGCTCCAGCTTTTGCTGCTGATGCTGCTTCTGGTATGGTTAAATGCCAAGGTGGTAATGCATGTAAAGGTCAAGGCGCTTGCAAATCTGCAAACAACGCTTGTAAAGGCCAAAATTCTTGTAAAGGCAAAGGCATGAGCGAAATGACTAAAGAAGATTGCCAAAAAGCTGGTGGTACTGTTGTAGAATAATTTCCACTGAGCATTGCGTTACTCCAGGCATGTACAGCATGCCTGGTTTCAAATTTTCCTCGGATTTGACCTATGGACAGCCCAAAATATAAAGTGACTCAAAAAATGCCTTTTTTAGGTTTTGGTTTGGGATTACGACCTGATTATTATGAAGAAATATTAACGCAAAAACCTAATTTGGATTGGTTTGAGATTCTAACCGAAAATTATATGGTTCCGGGCGGAAAGCCGCTGTATTATCTCGACCAAATACGAGCTCACTATCCTATAGTGATGCATGGCGTGTCTCTTTCATTAGGCAGTATGGACCCTCTTGATGGAGAATATTTAAAACAACTAAAGGAATTAGCGGCGCGGGTCGAACCGGAATGGATTTCTGATCATTTATGCTGGACTGGAGTTAACGGGATTAATGCTCATGATTTATTGCCTATTCCATATACGCGTGAGGCAGTAAACCACGTTGTTTCACGAATTCAGCAGGTACAGGATTTTTTAGGACGTCCTCTTTTAATCGAAAACGTCTCCAGCTACCTTACTTACCAACAATCGGAAATGTCCGAATGGGAATTTATTCTAGAAATTGTAAGGCAAGCGGATTGTTACATTTTGCTCGATGTAAATAATATTTATGTCAGCTCTGTAAATCATCAATTTAATCCTATGGATTATATTTTAGCTATGCCTCCCGAACGTGTAGCACAGATCCATTTAGCGGGTCACTCGAATCATGGAGATTACATTATTGATACCCATGATGCTCCAGTCATTAAACCGGTTTGGGATCTCTATGCAGCCACTTTGCAACGTCTTGGACCCGTATCAACAATGATTGAACGAGATGATAATATGCCTCCTTTTGCTGAGTTGCTTGCGGAAATAAATCATGCACGACGAATTGCAGAGTCCATTTTGGTTGAAGAGGTGCTTGTATGACCGAGCTTTTGCAGTTACAAGATCAATTTCAAAAATTTTTATTATCAGAACACATTGGAATCCATAATTCTATTGTACAAACTGAAATGGTTTCCGTGGATACTCGCTTAGGTATTTATCGTGATGCTTATAAACTCAGGCTGATTGAAAGCTTGAGTACCAATTTCCCCACCTTATATACTTATTTAGGCACTGAAGAGTTTAATAAGTTATCAACTTATTATATTGATGCTCATCCCTCCTGCTATCGTTCCATTCGTTGGTATGGCGACTTATTATCTGAGTTCATTAAGCACAATTACCCACAATATTCCTATTTGGCTGAATTGGCTGATTTTGAATGGAGAATGAGTCTGGCCTTTGATTCTGCTGATGCACCGTTAGTAAGGATTGAGGACATGGCTGCTGTTCCGCCTGAAGCATGGGCAAATTTACAATTTGTTCTTCATCCGTCCCTGCAACGAATCAATTACTTTTGGAATACAATTCCTCTTTGGCAAGCCTTATCTCAGGATAACGAGTTACCTGAGTTGCAACAAAATTCAGCCCCAATTCCTTGGGTTTTATGGCGTGCACCAGAATATATGCTTCGATTTTACAGTATGTCAGAAGAAGAGGCTTGGCTTTTGGATGGCATAGTACAAGGACTATCCTTTGGTGCTCTTTGTGAGGGCCTTTGTCAATGGGTTAATCCCGAAGAGGTAGGTATGAAAGCTGCTTCTTACCTAAAGGGATGGATTCAACAGGGGATGTTGTCGCAATTATTGATTGCCAATTAGGACCTATTTCCATTTCTACTATCTTGGCCAAACTGTCCTGATTTTCTGTGCTCCGATGCTCACATACTGATGTATACTGCGCTTCGGTGCTCTAAAATCAGGCCATTTCGGCTCAAGCTAGCGAAATGGAAATAGGCCCTGACATCTTGTCCAAACTGTCCTGATTTTCTGTGCTCCGATGCTCACATACTGATGTATGCTGCGCTTCGGTGCTCTAAAATCAAGCCAGTTTGGCTCAAACTAACGAAATGTCGGGCTATATTTTATTTTCGGCTAGGCTCGTTTGCGACTCAACAAAGTAAAAATGGGCGGTAAAATAGAAATAAAAATAATGCCATAAATGACAATGGAAAAGTTTTCTTTAACTACGGGGATTGAGCCCAGAAAATAACCTAAACTTAACAGACTAGCAATCCAAATTAAGGCGCTAATCAAATTGTAGAGTGAGAAATGAACCACTCGCATCGTTCCTATACCTGCAACGAAGGGAGCAAAAGTGCGTATAATTGGAAGAAAGCGTGCAAAAATTATCGTTTTTCCTCCATGCTTCTCATAAAAAGCATGAGTTTCCTGTAAATGATTTTTATTAAGTAACCAGGACTTATCAGTAGAAAAAATACGTGGGCCCAGTAGACGACCTACTAAGAAATTGATTTGGTTCCCTAAAACTGAGGCGAAAAAAAGCAGTAGCAATAGAATGGAAATCTTTAATGGATTTCCAGATTGGGCTGCAATACTTCCGGCAGCAAAAAGTAAGGAATCTCCCGGTAGAAAAGGTGTCACAATAAGTCCAGTTTCACAGAAGATCACTGCAAATAGAATAAAATAAGTCCAAAATCCATAAGTTGAGACAATGGCATTTAAATAAACATCAACGTGAATTATATAATCAAAAAAATTGTTTAAATGCATTTTATATTTGAAGTTAAAATTAAATAGTAAATATTCTTACATACTTATTTCTTAAATAATATAAATTTTATATTATTTAGAACTCAGTTTTCCTTTCTATAAAATAGACCATTTATAAGAAATGTGTCGTTTAAGAAGAATTCCTGCCCAGGAAAATAGAAAAAATATAAAAATAATAAGACACCATATCTATGAAAACTTTATTCCATCTCGCATTCCCAATTCATGATCTTGCATCGGCAAAAGATTTTTATCATCATAAATTGGGTTTTTCCCTAGGGCGTGAATCAGAGCATGCCTTAATTTTAAAATTTGGAAATAATCAAATTGTTGCACATAAAATTGATACTCTTCCTCCAGTCCAAGAAGGTATTTACCCTAGACATTTTGGCCTAATTTTTCTTGAACGATATGAATTTGATGCTTTCTGGGAAAAAATTAAAAAGGCCCAAATACCCTTTGAAATTCCTCTAAAAATTCGATTTAAAGGGACGCGTATTGAACATCAATCTTTTTTCCTGAAAGATCCAAGTAATAATCTCCTTGAATTTAAATATTATTCTTTTGACTCAGCCATTTTTGGTGAACACGATTTTAAAAGAATTGGTGAGTCGTCTTAGGAATAAGGGTAAAAAATCCCCTCTCTCGTTTGTGGTAGAGCGGCAGAGGGGAGTGTTCATTAGCGGAATCAAATTGCTTCATTCGCTCGATTGATCCTCGCTATGATCGCCATGACAGGAATAGGAGGAAGGACGATTTATTACTCAGTAGCAATATAAGAAATAGGCTGTACCTCTGGCGAACGGGCAAAATCTGCCGGCGCAATAAAGCCTTCTTGATTATAATCTATAGTAATACCAACCGATTTATAACAAATGGCTACATATTCAGAACAAATAAATGCATGTGGCGAGGTAACCTCGGGGCTAGTGTTGTCAAAGCCAAATGCACCCATTCCTATGCGAGCAGCGATTTTAAGAATTTCCTCAGTATTATAAGGGTAGCCAAGTAGATCAACGGCTTGCTTTGATAAATTGGGAAATGAGTCAGTCGGAAAATCCTGATAACCTGCCACCATTAACCTTCCAGGATATCCCTTCTCACTTCCGTTATAGTTACGCACATAACTGCTTAAAGGAACAGTACGTACTCCAATGGTTTCAACACTTTCCATGACCATGATGCGATCAATGGTTTCTAGACGTACAATAAACGCAATATGACTCCAAACACTGTTGGTTGCTCCTTTAATCATTGAAGACATTAAAGAATTTCCGGATGCAAATAAAAGGTTGCCCGTTTTTAAAGTATCTCTTATTTGATCATAACTACTCGTGTTTATATTAGGAAAATCTTCTCGAGGAAAACTATCCATAGTTACTCCAGAAATATAAAATGACCTTGAATATAGCCTTTGTTGATGCATTTTAAAAGCAATAGACCATGGTATTTCGAATTTCTTAGGTATCTATGTTACGTTGAAGAATACTTTTTCTAATCTTACAATGCATTTTTATAAGTTCGGATTTTTAGACAAGGATCTTTGTGCGTTTCTTATTCCCAATCGGTTTGTTCTTAAGCGCCATTCTTTTATTTAGCATTCAACCTATGGTTGCTAAAACCTTGTTGCCTTTTTATGGAGGAACGCCGGCAGTTTGGATTTTGTGCATGCTATTTTTTCAAGTGATCTTATTGTTTGCTTATGGATATGCTGCATTGCTTAGCTTTTTTAATAAACCCTTTGCATGGCGGTTGACACACAGTGTACTTGTTACTTTGAGTTTTTTTGTTTTTCCTCTTTTATTTAAGCCTGTGAGTTTAAATGATTCTCCAGAGTGGAGTATTTTATTTGCTTTGTTAACCCAATTGGGATTGCCCTTAGTTGTTATTGGTGCTTCAGCACCTTTATTACAGTTTGCATACAGCCAGACAAAAGAAAAAGGGGCTGCTGATCCCTATTTTTTATATTCTGCTTCGAATCTGGGAAGTCTCTTATCTTTATTGCTTTATCCTTGGGTAATCGAGCGATTTATTGGGCTAAAAAATCAATACAATTTATGGAGTGTAATTTATGTACTCTATGTGGTTTTGTTGTTTATTGTTCTCTTTGTTCCTCGATATCAACCGTTGGAAGAACAAAATAAAAGAGTTCAAGAGTGGCATTGGCAAAAAATAGGCTATTGGATTTTTTTTAGTTTTGTTCCCTGTAGCTTAATGCTTGGAGTGACTCTATATATAACTACGGATATCGCAGCAACCCCTTTATTTTGGGTATTGCCTTTGGCATTGTATCTGCTTACTTTTGTACTTATATTCACGAACAAACCTTTAATTTCATCGTCATGGATAGCACAAAACAGTATTTTTTTTCTTATTTTTCCAATCATTGGATTTATTTTAACTGCGAGTCAAATCAAGGTTTGGCAAAGTATTGTGTTTCATTTGTTAAATTTTTTTATTTTAGCATTACTTTGCCATGGCCAATTGTTTTTAAGTAGGCCAAAACCACAATCACTCACTTTATTTTATTTTTGTTTGGCTCTTGGTGGTGTATTAGCCGGAGTATTTAATGGAGTTTTAGCCCCCCATTGGTTTAATCAGGTGTATGAATATCCTTTAGCAATCTTACTCAGTTTATTTGCGTTGCCTCAACGGACAAAAAAAAGCGGTTGGTGCCTTCCTCTAGTGGTACTGGTTCTTTTGTTATCTCATTACCTCATCCTTGATCTTCATTGGCCAGGAGGTTTTAACTCATTTCAAATGTGTGCTCTTCTGGCGTTAATTCTGATCATTGTTTGGCAAAAAAATAGATCCAGTTTAATCCTATCCTTATTGATTTTATTTGGGTTTATTTTTTCACCCTTTTTACAGGATGAGACTATTTTAATACAAGAGCGTGATTTTTATGGGGTAAAAAAAGTAATAACTAAACAAGAAACACATGCCTTAATCAATCAGTCTACTGTGCATGGATTGCAAGTTATGAATGAGAAAAAACCCAATGGAAGTAGTTCTTATTATGGAGCAGTTCGTCCCGTAGTTGATGCCATCCAACAACAAAAAAGTTCTTTGTCAGTAACCGTCATTGGCTTAGGTATTGGGACGATGATTTGTCAATTTAGAAAAGAGGATCGCATTAATGTAATAGAAATTGATAATCAGGTCATCGAATTGGCAAAAAATCCCTCTCTATTCACCTACTTACGAGATTGCCCTGCCCAGGTGACCATTATCAAAAATGATGGAAGATTAGCTGTAGAACAATTGCCTGATCATTCCCAGAACTTGTTGATAGTAGATGCCTTTAATTCTGATGCAATACCAGTACATTTATTAACTTTTGAAGCATTTACTTTATATAAACAAAAAATTACCGAAGATGGTGGGATATTAATTAATTTAAGTAATCGGCATTTGCAATTATTGCCGGTGATCAATGCTGCAGGCAGGTCTTTAGAGCTGATGGTATTTTATATAAATAATAAAGGACTTCCAGCATTAGCTCAGTTTGATTCGGAGTGGGCTTTTTTGACCTTTAATGAAGCTCTTGCTTTTCAATTGATGAAAGGGACCAATTGGCGGTTTGATGCAAGTAACGAACAGTTCTTATGGACCGATGATTATTCTAATCTGATTCCATTATTAAAGTGGTAATATTTGTTTTAGCCTAAGATGTAGCAACTGTCTTGAAAGTTTTTTCAAGACAGTTGCTACAATATTAAAGTGCATCAATGGACAAAAACTCATACGTTAGATTTCAGCTAAGTTGCCTTTGCTTTCTAACCAGACCTTTCTATCACCGGCGCGTTTTTTATTTAACATCATATCCATAATTGCTTCAGCCCCCTGTTCATCGTCCAAAGTTAATTGAACCAAGCGCCTGGTATTAGGATCCATCGTTGTTTCACGTAATTGAATGGGATTCATTTCACCTAAACCTTTAAATCGTTGGACATTGGTTTTTGCTCGAGATGTTTGAGCCAAGTGGTTGAGGATACGATTTTTCTCCTCATCATCCAGTGCATAATAAACTTCTTTACCTGCATCAATTCGATAAAGAGGCGGCATGGCAACAAATACATGACCTGCCTGGACCAGGGGTTTAAAGTGACGTAAAAATAAAGCACAGATTAACGTAGCAATGTGTGCGCCATCTGAATCTGCATCGGCGAGAATGCATAATTTACCATAACGCAATCCGCTCAGATCGGATGAACCAGGGTCAACCCCAATAGCTACTGAGATATCATGAATTTCCTGCGACGCTAAAACTTGTGATGAATCCACCTCCCAGGAATTAAGAATTTTTCCGCGTAACGGTAAAATCGCTTGGAAATCTTTATTACGTGCTTGTTTTGCAGAACCTCCTGCTGAGTCTCCTTCTACTAAAAATAATTCAGCTTGACTGAGATCAGTGAGTAAGCAATCAGCTAATTTTCCAGGTAGGGCAGGGCCTTGACTTACCCGTTTGCGTGCTACTTGTTTGGCTTGTCTCAACCGTTTTTGCGCACGATCGATTGCTAAAGAGGCAATGGCCTCACCTTGATTGCGATGTTGGTTAAGCCAAAGTGCAAAAGCATCTTTAACCACATTACTGACAAATGCGGAAATTTGACGGGAACTCAAACGTTCTTTAGTTTGGCCTGCGAATTGTGGTTCTTTCATTTTAACCGATAGGACATATTGGCAAGGTTCCCACAGATCATCTGCAGTCAGTTTTATTCCTCGGGGTAGTAGATTTCTAAGTTCACAGAACTCTGCCATCGCATCAAACAAACCAGAGCGTAAGCCATTAACATGGGTACCGCCTTGAATCGTAGGGATTAAATTGACATAACTTTCACTGAAACCAGCGCTTCCCCCATTGGACCAAACCAAGGCCCAATCAACCGTTGCTTCGTCACTTTTGAATTCGCCAGTAAATGGCTCCTCAGGTAAGTAATCTCCATCAGGTAACGATTGATTTAAATAATCAATAAGTCCCTGCTCATAGCACCAATGCATTTCTTCGTTGCTTGTTTTATTGACAAAAGTCATGGACAAGCCAGTGCAGAGCACCGCTTTTGCTCTGAGTACGTGCGTTAAATGTTTTACTGAAATACGGGTAGTATCAAAGTACTTAGGATTTGGCCAAAAACGAATAATCGTTCCTGTATCTCTTTTTTTAGTAATGCCTGTTTCGTTTAATTCACATACTTTGTCGCCATTGGCAAAAGACATTTGGTAAATGATTCCATTGCGTTTGATGGTGACATCAAGACGATCAGAAAGTGCGTTTACTACAGAAACACCCACCCCATGTAAACCACCTGAGAAGCTGTAATTTTTATCAGAAAATTTGCCCCCGGCATGCAATCGAGTCATAATGACTTCAACACCACTTAAGCCTAATTGCGGATGTAAATCCACGGGCATTCCACGACCATCATCCTCTACTTCAATAGAACCATCTTCATGAAGGGTGACACGAATATGGCTTGCAAAGCCGGCCAATACCTCATCGACACTGTTATCAATTACTTCTTGAGCTAAATGGTTTGGCCGCGTTGTATCGGTATACATGCCGGGTCGTCGTTGAACAGGTTCGAGTCCACTTAAGACTTCAATTGCTTGGGCAGTATAATTTTCTGACATGGGTATTTCTCTAATAAAAGTTATCTTTATTTTACCATACATTATGATACAGTAGGACGAAAGACGAATATTCCTTTTGTAAATCTATTACAAAGAGCCTCTATTCTGCAACTGACAAGTAAAGACTCTTGGGAAAAAGCCACATTGGGTGCATCTTGAGAGAAAATGATTCCCCAAACAGCGCAGCATAGATAACTATGCGAGCATTTTAGGAAATCATTTTTCTCAGCCTGACTCAAATCTGACTTTTCAGAATATTATAAATACCTGGATTTATTAAATCATATCTAGGAATCAGTAGGGATGCTTTCCCGGATTATGTTTAATTTGGGTTAAAAGAAAATATATGCAAGAGACAAGTGCTGAAATTCATCAATTATCCGTAGTTTTTCAAGATCACCATCAAAGGGTCTCGGCTTTGGATGAGATCAGTTTTAATTTACATCCTGGGGAAACCTTAGTGTTGTTGGGGGAGTCAGGGTGTGGTAAATCCCTAACGTCTCTTGCCTTGATGCGCCTATTACCTAAATCAGGTGTTTATGGAGTGAATAGTCAAATCCACATGGATGGACAAGACATTCTGGATTTACCAGAGCAAATGATGCGACAGTTGAGAGGCCGCAAGATCTCAATGATTTTTCAAGAGCCAATGACTGCGCTTAATCCGGTGATGACGATTGGAGAACAGCTGAGAGAGGCATTGTTGCGATGTAACTCATTTACCCCCCACGAATTGCATGAAGCATTATTATCCTTACTGCATGAGGTAGAAATGCCTCAGCCAGAAGTTAAAATTCATCAATACCCACATCAATTGTCCGGTGGCCAGAAACAACGCGTAGTCATTGCTATGGCTTTGGCATGTAAACCTGATATTTTGATTGCGGATGAACCAACAACGGCTTTAGACGTAACCATTCAAGCACAAATTCTTTCTTTATTAAAGAAAGTACAACAAACCCATCAGATGAGTTTACTGCTGATCACCCACGATCTTGGAGTGCTGAGAGCTATGGCCTCTCGCGTGTGTGTGATGTATGCGGGGCAAGTAGTAGCACAATCTTCTGTAGAAGATTTTTTCTCGCGTACCAAACAACATCCCTATGTACAGCAATTATTGGCTTCGGTGCCCTCTATGGCAAAACGAGAGGAACGCCTGTCGGTTATTCGTGGATTTGTACCGGCTTTGGATGAAATGCCTTCAGGTTGTCGTTTTCATCCACGCTGTATTTATGCATTCGCGCGATGCCCAGTAGAGGAGCCGCAATTACAAGAGCAAGACGGGCGATTGGTACGCTGTCATTTATATCCTGAGAATGATGAATTACCTCCTTTGCAAAAACATAAAATCATCTGGAGTGGAACTACTACGGAAGCAAAAACGATCCTTACTGTGAAGGATTTATCCGTTGGTTTTATTCAGAAAAAGGGGATATTCAGTCGTCACAAAACCTTATTTAAAGCCGTTGATGGTCTTTCATTTCGTCTACAACAAGGAAAAACATTAGCATTAGTAGGGGAGTCGGGATGTGGTAAAACAACGACCAGTCGTGCTTTATTGCGTTTATTACCGATTTCTGGAGGCGATTTATTTTATAAAGAGCAGGATGTGCTGGCATTAAAAGGGCGCTCATTAAGGGAGTATAGAAAAAAAGTTCAAATTATTTTTCAAGACCCCTTTTCCTCTATGAATCCGCGGATGACTGTGGGTGAAATAATCGCTGAAGGCATGCATGCTCAAGGGATGAAGCGTTCCTTGATTAGTGCACGACAAAAAAAACTGTTGAATCAAGTTAATTTGCCTGTCAGCAGTTTACATCGTTATCCCCACCAATTTTCTGGTGGGCAAAGGCAAAGAATTTGTATCGCTCGAGCTTTAGCTACAGAACCTGATATTTTGATTTGTGATGAACCAACGAGTGCACTGGATGTTTCGGTTCAGGCACAGATTCTTAATTTATTAAAAGAATTACAGCAGGACACAGGCATTTCTTATTTATTTATTACCCATAACATGGGCGTTGTGTCCTATATTGCTGATGAGGTATTTGTGATGAAAGATGGTATAGGTATTGAATTTGGAAGTTGTGAAATGATTTTTAAAAACCCTAAAGAAGTTTATACACAACAGTTATTAAACGCCGTTCTAGATGTTTTTTAATCAATTTTTCAATCCATTTTCTAATTTTCTTTAATATTTTATTTATTAAAAGTGTGATATATTTGAGCACTATTTGGATAATAAAGTCTTAGTATTTATTATTTGGGGGACCTGGTTACATGAAAATCACTGTGGGCGAAGATAGTTTTGATAATGTCAAGGATTTTACTACCCACTTGGAAGTTACATATGAGCAAGATAAGCTCATTTCAGGAGAAGTAACTGTCGCCTTAGAATGTGACGCATTTTCTCAAAAACATTTCGATGAATTACTTGCATTTCTTTTAAGCCCCGAACGTTTTCGAATTTACAAATTCGAATTTCCCTCTCAACAATCGCGGTATCAATTGGCTTTTGATAATGCCTATTTGTTAAGTAAACGCCAAAAATTTTCTCTTGAATTCCAACAACAAATCATAGAGTTAGCTCAGTCCCCCATTCAACCTCATACCCCTAAAATACGAAAAGCCAAAAAGAATTGGGTTGAGGGTACAAATAATTCCAGTATTGGTTTACAGCTTCAATACCAAATTCCCCATGAGCATCAGCATCAACAACAAAAAGCAACTCCGAGAAAGCGAAAAAATAATGAGGCCCCATATCAACATCCTGAAATAAGTCCTTTATCCCTGGTCCCTGAGATTCCTCATGAAAATGTGCTCCCCGTTGTTGGCTCGTACCAACAATTTATTTATTTAAAAAAAGACTCTGAGTCGATTGAGCGTTATAAGGCAGAATTTGACGCGTTACTGAGTGAAACGAGTTCGTCCGAGCAACGCCAGGCAGCTTTTATTTTTTTTGTATCCAAGCTCGCAGAAAATGATGCACCAAAATTGAAACGCATAAAAGGCTTGTTAGAGGTTTTACCCTTAACTGATCTGAACTATCAAGGCCTAGCTCATGTGTTCATTCATAGTGGAGCTGGCGGAGTTTTACTTTTACTGCAACAGATTAAGACATTGCATGAAAAGGAATTTTTTAAAGATTTTGATGCTTTATTTCTGGATAAACCTGAACACTATCTTGCATTAATGTCTCCTCAAGGTTTAGCAAACCTAAAAAAATTGAGTGAATTAAGCAGTGAACAGAAAACATGGTGGCTTACTTTGGTCGCTCAACATAAAGCAACAGGAGTTCCTACTGACTTTAATGATTTATTTGAAGCGTATAACTATTTCTTAGAGGAATTGGAGAAAAAGAAACTGAAGTTACCCTTCTCATGTACTTTAAAAAATATAAAACACATGAAGTCTGCGTTAGATTGCTTGCTGTTCATTATAAATAACAGTAGCGAACCGGAAGAGCAACTGAGGTATTTAGATGGATTAGATGTTCATAGCGCCTATTATGCCAGTCGTGATTCTAATTATCAGTTGGTATCACGGCATATGAATTTAAGGGCTGATGTCGATGAAGAAATTCCAGATTATTCGACTCCTGCAATGCCTAAGGAAGTGAGTGAATGGCTGACTCCTGTTGATTGTTCCTATGAAGAGTTCATCACACGTTTTTATCGTTTTATTGGGACACAAGAATGGGCATTCAGTATGGATGTCTATCAAAAAATGGAACGAGAAATAAGTAAAAATAATAATCTAAGTAATCAAAATAAAGCACTATTACTCAATGTCGTCATTTTGTTGACTACCGGTCAACGCACTGTGATACATACAGAATATCCTGATACGTCCATTAAAAAACTTGTCGACAAATTGATTGCAACAGCCGAGCAGTTTGATGAAGACTTGCAACAGGAATTATCCACTGTAATTTCAGGTCTTGCAAAATCACTGGCGCTTCAAAGCTGGGAATCTATGCCTACAGCGGATGAGTTGGATTCGCTCGTTGATGTCCTAGTCCTCATGCAAAAAACAAAAGCCCAAGCTCCCGATCAAGCACGTGATGAGTTTCAAGAGGTGAGTTCTCTCGCTTTAAGTTTCTCGGCTGATTTTGGTGATGCGGCCCGATTGGTTCTTGAGCATTATAAGAGACGTTTGGTAATGGAGCAGACCAATACGGTGCCCATCCAAAAATTTTCTTATACCAATTTGCTCAACCATTTAATTTCACCTTCTAAACTGGCTAGATTTCTGCCTGAGCTTTTTCAGGAACAACCTGAAACATTATCTCGGATGGTTGTACTTTTTTCTTTATTGGATGATGAAATAGCGAAAGTGACGCAACAAGATGCTGAAGATAGCGAGTTTGAGACTAAAATAAAAACGCTTGCCTATGCAGTGCATGCGATGCAAGACGATCGTAGAGAGCAGTTATTATCGATTCTGACCGATATTAACATAGAGGCTTCTTATCGCCTGCCGTCTCTAGATCAACTCATAAAAACAGTTGATTCAGTCAGGAAAGCAGAACTTACTGAAGTTGAAGATCAAAAAGCAAGTATTCTTGAAATGGTACATACGGAATTGCCTGGGCTAAAAATAGGAAAAGAACCGGTTAATGAAACAGAAATGGATTTTTTTAGCCTGATGAGACAAAACTATGAGCAATGGCAACTCGAAAAGGAACTTACAACTTTACCAGAAAAAATAAAAGGGTATCTAGAACCCTGGATGGATGCTCATAATATTGTGCTGTATTATTTGAACCAACAACCTGTTAGTCCACCAACGGTGCTCAATGCTTTGGCTGAAGAAGAGCAAGAAGTTAAGAAATTATTGAGCAGTAGAATGTTTTCTTGGACTTTATCTGGATTTCCTCAAGCAACAATAACAATGACGGATGTCTTGGGTGATGAATTTTTTTCAGAGCAATCCTTTTTGAGTGTCCTGCAACCAAGGATAAAGGCAAGTTTACAATCCAGCTTAAGCGCTGCTTTAAAATCGTTACAGACATCCAATTGGGGTCTTGAGGATTTTCTATTAACACATATTGAAGAATTAGATACCGATCTTCCAATCGATGAGCGATTTCTAGAATGGATGCAGCGATTGGAAGACGCGAATGGTTTGATTAATTCCCTCACCCGCATTAAAAATAAAAGCAGTATCGATTTTCGCCGATGTATTTCAGTATTAGCTGATGAAATCAAGCCCAAAGTACCAGGAAAAAAAGCGCTTACTCTAGTTCAAATACAGACTCTATTGGATACCCTAAGTCAAGACGAGCCACTTTCAGTTGCATCTCCTCTAGCAATTATATGTAGAATATTAAAAGATGCACCGGGATATTCTGGAAGACAATTGCATCAGGTTTTGTGTGAGGTTAATTATCTAACAAAATACCGAGGAATTTTGGGTGCAGAAGCGTATGAATCTTTATTGCGTTGGTCCTTTACTTATAATTTAACGCAAAACTCTTTATTTCCATTGAAGAAACTAATCGATCTTAAATCTTTAGCTGGAGTGGATGAAAAGCACTCTAAAGATTTATTTAATGCGTTAATTGAAGTCATAAAAAATGCAGGTCCTGAAGTTGATGAACAATTAATAAAAACAATGGTTGAGAAAATTACATCAATTACTCAGGCTAAGGCAAGGGTACCTGCACTGGTGCCCATGCTTACTTTATTAATGAAAACCTGTACCAACGGCAAAGAACAGACGTTTCTTAACTTAGTTGATAAGTTAAACGATATGGACGATTCTGATTTAAATATTTTCTCAAAAATATTACTTACATTCGGTGAGCGTGCAACCGATAAAAACGTTCATCGCTTACTAGAAGTACAAGCAGAACTTGAATTAAAGCAATACAATCTAAAGAAACTGGCAAAATTATTTGATTCACCACCTTATCCGGAGATAGATGGTTTTATCCATGCCTTAAATGGTTATGATAATGAGCTGATGGCTTATATTGATGCGTTGGATAAAGATCCAAAATCAGCTCGTGCGCCAAAAAAGAATGAATTTGGTATGATCATAAAGGATACAGAGCAAATTCTTGATGAGCAATTTGAAAGCTCACAAATAATGCGCGTTATCGGCAATATTCAAGACAGTGTTGAGGGAACGTCTTTAAGCAGCCAGGAGCAATATGATTTAGCACAACAAATTACTTACATCAATGCTGTAGGCAGAAGTAAACCATTTACCCTAGTTGTAGGGGATGATCCCTCAACGCAGACTATCCTCGTATACGAGAATTTAACTCAAGTCAGCCGTGATGAGTTGCGTGACTTTTTCAATATACTGATTGACACCATAAGAAGACCTGGTCTTGATGCTCAAGAAAAATTAAAAGCACAGGTCAAATTGCTTGCGGTATTACGTGAACAGTATTTCCGGGCCACCGGAGTATTTGCGGATACAACGCAACTTATTTCCGTTTTATTCTCACTTAAAGGTCAGCAGAACAATATGCTGATGGAAGTTGAGACCGAGGAAGCTTATGTCAGTGCAACATTACTTGCTGTCATGCAGTGGGTTGAGGCTGAGGGTGGAACCATTGATGTGTGCACTGCCAACCGAGATATGGTGATTCATGACGATAGAGGTACTCAAGATTTTTTGACCTCTCTCGGTATTGCTTCAGGCCGTATTAGGGCGGATTCCCCTAAAGGTACTTATCAAGTTGGTGGGATAAATTATTCTACTGTAGGCGATTTGGCTTTATACCGCTCTCGGGCCAAGGTTGATAACGAACATTTAATCGCTTATAAAGACGGTCATCCTGTATCAAGTAATTTAATTCTTTGTGGTTCTGATTTTTCAAAATTGAATCAAAAAACAATATATCATCTGGTTCAAGCCGATGAGAATCATTCCTATACCTGGATTTATCCACTTGTCCATGCATTTATTCATCAACAAAAATTCACAACTCCAAGTCAAGGTACTGTTTGGAGTGAGGGTCTGGATGTCGAACGGTTAAAAGAATTTTTGGACCAGCATACCCCAACAGGTCAGCATAAGGTTCAGTTAAGCTCCATACCCGATGAGCAATTTAGTTTATGGGTCAATTCAGCTATAGAAGCCCAACGCTTAGTTGAAGGAGAGGATTTTGATATTTTACCTTCTGACACAGCACTCCATTCTGCTATTCCCTTGAGCCAAAAAGAATCTCAAGAAGGTTTTACCTATCTGATACATCAATTTCTACATGTTCGACTACAACAGGAAAATCCGGATTGGGAGTTTACCATTCAGCCTGAAATGCGTTTTGTCGATTCAAGTTCAACCAAGGATTTGATTGATGATTATAAAAAACAGGGTCGTATTATTGCTCTTTCCAAATCCGTAAGTAAAAAGGATGAGTTAGCCGAGCAATGCAGTCAGTTCAGCATCAATGATCAGTTCGTAATCTCATCACAACCAAAAAATCAACATCAAGAATCAGCTAAAAAATCTAAAGAGGGTGCTGTTGAACGTCATTACACTCAGAAGGTTTCTGAAATTCAGCATGTTGTTTTACAACAATTCCAAGAATGGAAAGAGTTTCTGCATCTTGTTTATCCTAAATCTGAATGGAGAACTCTGGATGTTGTATTATTCAAACAAAGAGAGGATTTAATTCTTGATTTGAATAAAAAATGGATTGATTGTCTGGAACATACTGATCCGCAAAAAAAATACCCGAATCCCTATGTTCGTTCGGATGTCAAACAACACCTGCAGAGAATGATTTTGGATGATGCAGTGCTTGCTTATGAAGGTGCTGTAAGTTTGATTTGGGAGCAGAAACGGGCCTTTCTTAAAGGCAAAGCAACGCCAGTCCTAATAGAGGGCTCAGTTAATGATTTGCGTTGTCAATATTTGGACGGAGTGTCATTGCCTGAGCAATTGAAGCTAAGTCGAATAGCAGTACGTGAAAACAAAAAAGCAATGCTTGTGGAGAAGAAAAAAGCACATCGTTATTTCCTATCCGGATTGGATGTCAATGGAGCAATGTTGCGATTTGCCGATGGTAATGTAGATTCATATCGTAATGATTTTGTCAAAAATCAGGTGGCTTTATTTGCTGCAGATATCAAGCGTATCATAGAAAATAATCCTTATTTAAATAAAAAGGTGCGCTCCATATTGCTTGCTCAAGTTGCGCAGACACAAACTTTTGATAATCTCATTGTTTGTTTGCGCGATTATGCCAATAAATATTTGCCTGAAGAGCAATTTACTGAAAAATATGCCGTGCAACCCATAATTCATGAGATGTTGCGCCTATTCAATGAAGCTGATCTTGAAGAACCCGAAGAACTTCAGAATTTAAAAACAATTTATTTGGATAACGTTGTAGTAGAACTGGTCGATGAGTTGGAAACCACTTTATCTTGGGCGAAGAAAGAAAATCGTGGCCTAGGGTATTTGCTTGAGCGCTCTACCGTTGCAGCTGCTGCCGAAGCTATTTTAGATGCTGTGCAGCAATTAAAAGAAGCGAACGATCTGGATGGGAAAAAAATTGCTATTAAGAATTTGTATAAGGTATTAGCCCAACAAGAATTACAGATTGAAGGATTATGGATATTTCCTTTTTGGGGGCATAAAAATACACGTACCTTAATCAAAAATACTTTAGCGACTCTTAATGGGTTAACTGCTATTGGTTCAGGCGAAAACGAACTGGACGCTAATTTTATTCACCACAGCAAAGAAGAAGCCCTTTCTGACGTAATGAAAGAACAATTGAATACTACCCTTGACGCTTTGGAATATGAAGATTCCAGCCTAGGTGGAAAAAATGAATGGAAGGGAATTAAAAGGACATTGGCGGCAATGCAAACTGAAAATAATACGATCTATGCTTTTTATGAAATGTATTACTTTCTCTCAAATAAAGTAGCAGAGCTTGCTGAGAAACATTCTCCATTACAAAAGCCAGTCGCCCATTTGCGCGGAAAGGTTCGCAGTTTGTTCGAGAAATTTAGTCAGGAGCATAGGGAATTACTGAGCAAGAGTAAGTACCTTACATCCAAAGCGGAACATCTTAGGGGTAAACTGACCGGATTAAATGGATTTAAGGTAGACCATGTGACACTTAAAAAAGGACATAATGGTTTTATTGATTATTTTGATTTAGTGATTGAAGGTTCTGGTGCGCATGCTTTATTTCATGATTTTACCCAATATAATTCACGTGCAGGCGAGTTAACTAAAAAGCGGGATGCTTTAGAAGTAAAACTAATCCAAGCCAATGTGCAAAGTACTATTCTGCAGCAATTGATAAAAGAGCAATTACCGCTACTTAAATTTAAAGGAAAAAATACAGCTAATGCGGAGCTATTTCCCAAGCAATTTCAAGATCAGGTCAATGATATTCTTGTTTTAAAAGGCTGGGTTGTAGATCAAAGTCCTGAGGACTTGAGTTCTTTTCCTGATAACATTCGCCATAGTTTTATCGATAGAGACTTAGTCAAAACCTTTGAGTTTCCTGAATTAAATGAAAAAGAAATTGATAAAATTCAAGATATTGTATTAAAAATAGGATTTAAGGATTTGCGTGATCGAATGGTTGAAGGAATGAAAAATAAATCTTTAGTGTCTAAGATTTATTCTTATGCATCAAGTTATGTTTTTACCCCAGAAACGATGGAGGATTGGCTTATCGAATTCAATTACTTAGTCAACAAACCTACCGTAAATTTGGAGAATTTTTTTCGTCCCAATATTCAGAAAAAGCAGAGTGAGTTGGCCAGTCAACTTGAGCAATTACAGCAAAAAACTGCGGATCAAGTTGAGTCATTAAACCAACAAATTATATTCCTCAATGAAAAAATTAAAGAGGAAGAGCGAAAAGGTAGTGTTTATATCAAGCGCATGACTCATGCGTCCGAGCTTTTTGAATTTGAAAAGCAACTCAAGACGTTTAAAGCGGAACAAGCAGTGAATTTGCCTCGTCAAGAGAACCCTATACCTGTTGTGCTACAAGAATTGCATCATTCAACGCCTGAAATAAGGGGATTGAATATATAAAAATAGTAGCGCTGTACCTGGCGCTATGTGTTTTAAATAACCGCAACTATGTGGTTATTATCAAAAATCGTCCATAACCATCTCCTTTGATGGTCAAATATTGAACTATACTCAGATCTAGGAGATGTCTGATTTGGAACAGCAATGTTATCCCGTGATGTAGTAACAATCATTGATAGTATCAGTGAAAAAATTGAAACAAATAATTTCGAGTCCTTAACATTCGAAGATATTAAAAATGCATGTTTTATGGTGATGGGCCATATAGAACAGTTGAAAAAAAGTAACCTGGTTTCTACAGGAGATAATTCCAAAGAAAAGGAACTGATTGCGTATAAACGTACAGTGATGCACTTAGTCGAGTGGCAAGCACGATTTATTGAAACGAAGAAACACAATGTATTAGGGAATTACATAGCGGATTTAAATTTTTTACGAGAAATGATTTATTCAATACCTGATGTATTAGGTGAGGTATATAAAGAAAAAATCGAAAAAATTAACTTTTGTATTTCCAACATGCTTGTTTTTATTAATAAATTAAAAATCAAATTGAGTGAAGCCAACTGTTTTGATGTTGCTTTAATAGCACATACACAATGTACTCATGAGATTACTTTTTTATATTCCAAATTACTCGAAATTCATCATACTGAAAAAATGCGTTACTCGGTGCTCATTAAAGGATATTTTGAAGCGATACAGGAAACTTTTGATTTTTATTTTAAAGAAATCACCTATTTTCGTGACCTTGAGATTACCAACGCCAAATGTTTGAGCTATTGTGTGATTAATTATCTTCCTAAAAATGTTCGACACTAAAGTTTCTCTCCTCTGCCCTCCATCATCCCGAGTGCAACGAGGGATCTCCTCACAGTAACACTACGCTAAAGCATTAAGATCGTTCACTTTGCTCGGGATGATAGAGCAAGGAGAAGGGCTTTCATCATCTGTGATGAGTTCTTTAGCTCAGTAGTTGTGTCCTATCGTCATTCATTCCTTTGGTTTACCAATGAATCCTTGTGTGACTCAAATTAAATCAAACGGCATAAAAAATACTATACTTAATTAAAATACGAACAAGGCGCTGGGCCATGGGAAGCATTCATCTATCACCGGATGAACATTTAAAACGAGTAATGGGCAATCCAAGTGATGCAATTTTAAAACAACATGAGTTATCTGAAGCAACGTATCCTCTTTTGGTATCTTATCTAGGATGGCTCAGAAGACTTAATGGGGTTCAAAATAAAAACGATGTGATTCGTCAAAATGAACAGATTTTTAGTGAATTTATTCATTTATGCGAACACAATCTCCTTTTTTTTCTTACTGTTACGGGACGTTTTGATGTAATCCGTAAACTTTTTGAAGATAAGGATTTATTAGCAAAAGAACGTGCATTACTTGATGAGATAGAAAAGGAGCATGCTAAGGCAGCAGCAGCAAAATTCCAAGATTTTGTTTATGTACCAAGAAAAAAAGAATCTTCAAACTTACAACAGCCTGAGGAGCCTAGACCTCATCGTCTTCCTGCATCTGAATGGGAAAAATCGCTTTATGGTTTAACAAATATGGATTTGTATCAATATTATGAAGAGGAAATGAAACGCATTACCTACGTTCACCATATGAAACAAATTAAATTAATGGATACCACTTATGAGGAACATATTAGCTCAATGCGCAAGGCATTAGACTTAATTGTTGAAGATGAGCATATTAGTGAAGTGAAAAAACAAAAGGCAATTGCCGTTTATCAGAGCTTAATCGCAAAAAAAGAAGAAATGGAGGCCGAATTAAATCATTTTTCCTCCTTGAATGTAGAGCAATCCGATGTAGCGATGCTGAATATTGAGGATATTGAAAAGCACCGGCAAATTAAAGAGGAACAATTGAAAGAGGTTCAAGAAATTCTTGACCAATTCTTTGAGGAAATGCGTGATGAATCGCCACAATTAAAAATAATATACAAGGAATATCAAGAGAACATTCAAAATTTTAAAAAGGAAAGTCAAACCATTCAGCTTGAGTGGGAACAGGAGATGCAGACTCTTTCTACTCATTATGAAAATGCGCGTGTACATGCTTTAGAGGATATAAGTTCGAGTTTGAACTTTATCCTCGATGAATTGAAAAAATGTCCTGTCGATGAATTGGATAAAGAACAAGTAAGCAGGCTAGATGTCGGCATACGTCAATTAAAGTTATTTAAAGAGGAGCTTAAAAAAGCAGAAGGTCATGAGGCAACCCAACTCTTATTAAGTCACTGCAATAAAGAATTAGAAACTATTGCGGGTATTGTTCAACCGGTATTGCCAGAAGATGCAAGAAAACGGTTTGAACTGAATGTTAATTTAATGAAGCAAATGATTACTGCATTACCTAAAAAGGGTGCGGATTTTATGATGTTACCCTCAGACCATTCTTCTTTAAAGCGAGAAAATTCTGATGTCGGTTCCATAATTTCCACTCCTACTATGCATTTATCTGAAAAACAGCAAATGGAAAGACAACCTCATATATCTGAGGCAGAACGTCTAAGTATGGAGATGCCTCAAACCACACCTCTTAAGGATGATAATCCTCAAGCCGATTCTTTGTTAGCAGAGGAAAAAATTGAAGTAGAGTCCTTCATACCTGTTGTTGAGCATACGAGTGGGGAGATGCCCCAAGCTATAACTCCTAAGGATGATAATCCTCGCGCCCCTTCTTTGTTAGCAAAGGAAAAAATTGAAGTGGAACATCTTAAGCCTGTTGATGAGTTTACTCGCGTGGAGATTTCTCAAGCTCCCTTGCCTAATGATAAAAAGCTGCAAGTGACCTCTTTGCCTGAAGAACCAAGGATTGATGCGAAATTAAGTATACCTGAACAAGAGGTTGATCAGGGGGAACATCAGTCAATCGCAGAAGAGGAAAATCAACACAACGTACATCGGTATCGCTTTTTTATGAACTCCATAAGAGATGGGACAGAATTCATTACCTTTGATCCGGAAAAACAGCGCCATTATGAATCCATGTTAAACGAATTATCCAGTGTTTTAAACGAATTGCAGGAAGAGTATGGGGCCGAAGTTTCAGCGAAAATAAAGGAGATTGAAATTCTAATTAAAGATGCAAAATCAATAGGATTTGATAGAGCGAACCCAGCTCATATTCAAAAAATTTGTGATGCCTGTGACTTAGGGATAGATTATGAGCCTTTGGATCATATAAAAAACAGCCTTTCCTCAATAATTCAATTAAAAAATAGTCCCCAAAGTAGTGTTGGAATGTAATACTATTTGCGCAACAATTGATTAACTATATCACAGCATGCCTTTTTTTTGGTATAATATGACCTATTTTTTAGGATAGGGAGAAAAATATGTCACCTCAAGAAGAATCACTATGGCAAGCTGTGGCTGAAAAAAAATATGACGAAGTAGAAAAACTGATTACCAAACACCCGGAATTGGTGAATGCAGTAGATACTAATGGACGGTCACTTCTCAGAAGAGTTGTTCTTGCTGTTGTACCACCATTAGATTTGATTCGTTTTATTGCAAAACAACCTGATCTGATTTTTGAAAATCAAGGTTCTGGGCCGACCCAAACAACTATAGGTGCAATTTTATCTACAGGTCGATCTGATATTCTGCAATTTTTTGCTGGGGATCCGCGCATTATTATGGAGGGTGATCAATTAGCCTACGTCACTGCCAAGAAAAATATGGATAATGCGAAACAAACCAAGCTAGCAGCTTACACTAAAATGTTTGTGATCATTCGCGATACCACCATTCGTCATGCAATAGAGACAGATCAAGCTGCTCTACTGGAGAAATTACAACAAGCAGGAGATAATCTGGCCATAGAGCTAAGCGATGGTACCCTTCCAGTGCGCCTCATTACCAAAGAGCATCCTGCGCCTAAAGCAAAATCATGGTTTCAATCTCAAATCGGCAAAAGTGGAGTCAGTGTTGCGACTCATACTGAGTCGTTTTTCAACCATACTCAAGAAATGCAAAAAGCAGAAAAACAAATGGATGAGCTCAATCGAGGTAAGGCTCAGGCTGAAATGAGTTTATTAGGCAAAACTTATAACGGTGCCGTTGAAACTATGGGAAAAGTGGCGTCTTATTTTAGCTTTAGCAATTAAAATAATTTGCTGTCAGGCGAGACAAGACTACGCTTAAAGTTTTCCTTCCTCTCAAAGGGGAACTTTGTTGAAAAAAATAGTTTAGAAGAATACCTTAATTACCAAACCACATATATGTCATTCCCGCCTTTGCGTGAATGACATACGATTTTTTCAACAAAGCCCCAAAGAGGAGAAGAAGCCCGCTAGGGCGGATGAGGGTAATTTCTTTAATCATTTAATTTGTGCCATAAAAAACCATGGGATTATTGTACTGTGTGGTATCAACGCGATGTGGAAGGTTTAACTCTTCATTTATATGTGCAGCCAGGTGCCAAAAAAACAGAAATTGTAGGCATTCATGAAGGAGCACTTAAGATCCGTTTAAATACGCCACCCATTGAAGGTCGGGCTAATAAAGCACTGTTGCAGTTTGTTGCACAGCTTTTTAAAGTACCTGTAAGGCAAGTCACCTTAAAACGAGGAGATAAATCCCGACACAAAACAGTTCTAGTTAAGGGGGCCTTGGAAGAGCCTGATAATTTGCTTTGAATCATGACCTAAATTTTGCGATAGTAAATGAAGTCATGAATAAATCCTTACTCTTATGAAAATCGAACAATTTGCTCTTACTTTTAATACTCAAGGTCGTGGAACTGAGGATATTACCCCCGAAGTAACGTCTTTTCTCTCAAACATGACAATAAAACACGGCTTATGCCACTTATTTCTCAAGCATACCAGCGCCTCTTTAATCATTTGTGAGAATTATGATCCCCAAGTTCGTAGGGATCTGGAAAACTTCTTAGTCCGATTAGTTCCTGATGGCGATCCTCTTTTCAAACATGTCATTGAAGGAAAAGATGATATGCCCGCACATATTCGTACGGTCTTAACTCAAAGCAGCTTGACTATTCCAATATACGACGGGAAATTAGCTTTGGGTACATGGCAAGGAATTTATCTTTATGAGCATCGATATCAACCACAACAACGGCATTTGCTTATTACTGGTGTAGGAGACTAGTCCCATTTTTGGTATACTGTAAGTCTTTGAATAGGAAAAATATGAGTTCACTACCTCAATGCCCTAAATGTAATTCAGAGTATACTTATGAAGATGGAAATCAATTAATTTGCCCAGAATGTTCTTACGAATGGGCAAAAGATGCCGCAGAAGAGCAAAGCCAGAATGAACAACGCATTATTAAAGATGCGCATGGGCAAGTTCTCCAAGACGGTGATACAGTGACCGTAATCAAAGATTTAAAAATCAAAGGATCGTCACAGGTAGTAAAAGTTGGAACGAAAGTAAAGAACATTCGCTTGGTCGAAGGCGACCATGATATCGATTGTAAAATTGAAGGTATTGGAGCCATGAAATTAAAATCTCAATTTGTTAAGAAGGGATAAATGGAATGCATAAGCCACTACACATTACTTTTTTATTTTATGAAGGAATGACGGCTCTGGATGCAATTGGCCCTTATGAGGTGCTTAGTCGGTTACCAGAAGTTGTAGTGCACAGAGTGGCGTTGAATCAGGGACCAGTAGGAACGTGTTCGGGGCTTACTCTCATTGCTGAGCATGCATTAAACGATATTTCGCATACTGATGTTCTACTGATTCCGGGCGCAGGTAATGCGACTGCATTACGTGAGTGTTCTGATATACTCACGTGGATTAAAAAAATTCATGTAAATACTTTATGGACTACTTCAGTGTGCACTGGCAGTTTGATCCTGGGGGCAGCAGGAGTTTTGTCAGGGGTTAAGGCAACAACCCATTGGGCAGTGATGAATCGGCTAAGCCATTGGGGAGCCATTCCTACTCATAAACGATTTGTCGAAGATGGAAAAATCATTACTGCCGCTGGAGTATCGGCGGGTATTGATATGGCTTTCTATCTTGCCGCGAAACTTACCGATGAAAACATCGCACAAAGTTTACAACTTGGTCTCGAGTATGATCCTGAGCCTCCTTTTAATTCAGGATCACCAGACAAAGCATCTAAAGTGTTGGTAGAATCTCTTCGTGAACGTTTAAAAAACAGATTTGAACCAGAGTAATTAGGAAATTCCTCAGCTCGGGCTAAAGAGCTGCGTTTTCGAGCACCGAAACGCAGCATATTTGAAGTAATGATCTACATATCTAGGGTAGTACATAGATTATCAAAGCAATTAGTCCGGCGATGGCAATTATTGGATGGACAATTACTACTACCTTCGGAATCGGTTTCCCTTTCTTAGCAAGCGATACGAAGGTTAATCCGCCTAATGCAGCAACAATTAAGATGATGAAGCTAACTCTAAGGATTAACGCCTGTCCTGTCATAAAAGCAAGCATGTAAACGATTATAATGACTAATCCTAATCCTGCACAAATTCCGTGGAGGGTTTTCACAACGTGATTAACAGGCCTATCTTGTAGTACCGCTGTTAAAAGAAAGAGGCCACCGAGTGCTGCAGCAAGAAACAAAACAATAGCAAGTATTAACATATAACCTCCTGTTTAGAAAAATTATCTTGCTTAGTAAGAGTTTAGCTCGTATTAGCACCGAGAACTACGCAAATGAACCTTTAATCGAGATTACGACTGTGTGTAATCTGGTCGACCCACTTAGAATCATTTTGTAGCTTGGTATCGCATGAATTCAGCGAAGCACCATAAAGTCATTGCATACAAAATTGTTATCTCTCACGGGAAGATCGCTCTATAATCGAACCCAAACTAACTCAAGGATGATTTCCCGCTTACGCGGGAATGGCTCTGTTACTTAATTTAACCGCAGCGAGACTGTTACTCAGGTGTCACATAATTTTGTTTTGGTTTAGGAAGATCGATGAGTTCATTTTCCAGCGTTTCTCCCAAAGTATCTTTTTTCTGGGTAGGAGAAAATTTGATGCCCGGAGCCGGATTTTTCAGTGCTTCTGTTAAACTGATAAATTTATATCCATTCTTTTGATACATTTCCAAAATATCGCCTAATACATAACTATTTAAAAGGTTCGCATGAATTAATAAGATTTGTTTTCTGCCTTTACCCTCTTTCTCGGCTCGTAATGTTTGTTTCCATATATAGGCCAGATAACGCGGTTTTATTTTTTGAATGTAGTTCACGCGTGAGCGATAAGGGACTTTATAAAGCATTTCGTTAAAGTCAAAATCTTTAGAATCAATGGTGACGGGGGCAATCGTGTAATCATGCTTTTTAAGGTAATCATATACTTCCTGTTTTTTGCCTTTATTGCCTTCCGCCAGATAGGGGTAACGGAAATATTTGGGTGTGGTCATTATCGGGGTAAGAATTTTATCCGCACGATCAATATCAGCGATGTATTTTGCAGCGCTGATTTGATCCAGGTCATAATGTGAATAAGTATGATTACCTAACATAAAACCTGCTTTTCGAAATTGTTCAAGAAACTCCCATTGACCCTTTTCTATAGCTCCTGCAATCACAAAACCTATCACTGGAACATTATATTTTTGGAATGTTTGCACAATTGCAGTAAAACGTTCGGTGGAGCGCTGCCGATTTCCTGGGTTATTCATTCTTGAAGCAACAAGAGGTAGGTCATCCATAGTAATCGCGATTTCTTTTTCATCAGCAAAACAAACCGAAGAAAACAAGGCCATAAAAAGAAAGAATAATTTAAGCATCGATATTCCTTATCAAGTTCTAATAACATGGATGGTAACATAATTTGATGAATACATTAAAAGAAGATGAGGCAACTGTAAACTCTAAGATTTTATTCTTTGTGATTCATTGTGGGTGAGAGGGGCAGGTTGAGGAGGCATTTAGCGCAGTCAATACCCTCATCCGCCTTAACTGTGCAACCGGAATGATAGATAACAGAATAAAATTTCTAGGCCCTAAAGTGTTACCTATCATTCCGGTTGCACATGTGTCCTAAAAATTTTTACATTGATACACATAAAGTGCATATTGCTTATGCCTAAAAGTATAAGTAGTGGTAGGTAGCTTTTGACAATGATCAAAATATTTTTCCAAACAAATTGACCTGTCATAGCGATCAATATAGATCGCCTCTTTTAATGTTTTGTCTGTAATTCGTTGATTGATGTCATTACCCCATAATGCATATTGATTTTTTGCGGTGCCACAGCCTAAAGTATAAATGGTAGGTTTGTTGTGCAGGAAAAAGAGCATGCGTGCTGCAAACCAGCCGGAAGTGAAAATTGTGTCCGGTAATTTAGGGTTTGTAGCATTAAATTTTTGAATTAAATGATAGAAAACAAGTTTTTTTGAGTTGAATAAATTAAATTTTGACGTATTGTCAATTAAAACAAAAAGACTAATTACGGCATAGAAAGCGATCAAAGCCATTGCCAATTTTCGGTAATGAAATGTGGTGAATCCATATCCTAATAAAAGCGCGCTGCTCATTAAATAAGGTGTAAGCCAAAAATCTCTAATCTCCGCTTTGCTTGCTGTATATAAGTAAAAACCGAGGAAAGTGAAACAAATAATCCGACATAACTTCACCATCAGTGCTTTTTTCTCATCCAACTCTTTATTTCGCACAAAAAAGGGAGGAAGAAGCATAATGTTCAAGGATGGAACAAATATGCTGGAAAAGGTTTTGATTGTATGGAGAAAAGGGGACGTTGAAAGATTGAGTTTGTGGGTGGTTAACTGGTAAATAAATGATTGCCAGTGATTTTGATAATTCCAGAAAATAACCGGGCTAAAAATAATGATGGCAAGAAAAATAGCAAAATAAAAATGTTTTGTTTTAAAAATTGAACGGTACGGAGTGGAAATTAAAAAAATGAGTAGCGAAAGAATTAAAACAATGCCCGTGTATTTGGATAGCATCATCAGTCCGGCACTGATCCCTATTAAATAGAGATCCCTTGTTTTACTCGTTTGGATAAATTTAATAGTGTAATAAAGGGTGAATGCCCAAAATAAAATAAGCGGGGTGTCATAGGTAGTTTGTTTCAAAATATCGCGGGTGACTAGCGGTGAAAAGAGCCATGACAGCATTGCGATGCAGCTTGCTTCGTGGGATAAAAAAAATCGGCCGCATTTATAAATAATGCCACATGTGACTGCAGTTATGATAATGCCCACAAAACACAAAGCAAAGAGATTATGGCCAAATAATGAAGTTGAAAGCCTAATAAAATAAGCAATCATTGGAGAGCCGTCATAATAGGATAAGGCGAGGTGTCGGCTCCAATCCCAATAATAAAAAGTATCAAGCGACAAGATGTTTATTGGTGCTATCAACAGTAAAAGGATAAAATAAAGAATGAGATAGGGATAAATTTTTTGCAAATTAAAGAAGTCTCCTGAAATTACCTTGCTTTTGGACATGCCGAGTCTATTCCTTCCACTTTGGACATGGGATGAACTGATCCCCTGCCGATTCCGAATCATGAACAGCACTACCTTTAATGACTATGAACAAATTTTTCTGCCCATATATGACGAGAATAAGCATAGTAATTTAATAGTGACATTAAACCTATGCCTGCACCCATGATGATATTTTCTCGCAAGGGTCCCTCACCAAAACAAAGGATACCAAACCGCAGCCAAAAACTTTGCAGGTTAATAATAAAAACTGAGTAAAGGGTAAATAGGAGCAGACGTTTTAATTTTAACGACCAAGCTGTTTTATTTTTGTCAGCAAAAGTAATTTTATTATTCAGAATAAAATTATTAATAATTGCTGCACATACTGCAATTTGTGCGGCTTGAAAAGGAGAAAATTGAAAATATTCACGCAGTATATTATAAGTAATAAATTGTACAGCGATACCCAAAGAGCCAACAAGGCACATTTTTAAATAGCGTCTGATTTCATGATACCGTAGTGTAAAAACAACGCGTAATGAATCAACAATGCTGTTTTTAGGTAGTTTGCTGTATCCTTCATTTCGATCGATAAAATCAATGGGATATTCACGAATTTTTGCTTTGTTTTTATGCAAAAGCCATAACAGTTGTATTTTATATGCGTAATGATTCGTAAGGAAGCTACGAGGTAGAATTTTTAAAAGCTGTTGTCGTCGAGTAGCCCGAAAACCGCTAGTAAAATCCTTATACTTAGGAGTAAGAACGGCTCTAGCAACATAATTACCTAAGATAGAGAATAACTTACGATGAAATTCCCAATCCTTAGGAATGCTGCCGCCTTTTACATAACGGCTGCCCAATACACAATCACAGGTTTGCAACATGTCCAACATAGGGAGAATGTACTTGGGCTGATGGGAAAGATCGGCATCAAATTCAAAAATAATATCAGCATCCAGAGAGGTTAAAGCATAATTCATGGCTTGCAAATAAGCAGAGCCAAGCCCGGATTTTGTTTTTTCGTTGCATAAATGTAAATTTGGATAATTATTTTGTAATGCAGCAACGATTTGTTGGGTGTTATCTGTAGAGTCACTATCAAAAATTAAAATATGTATTTCATAGCGCGCTGTTGTCTCTACCGATGCAAAAACTTGTTCTATTGTCGTTTGAATGACTGACGCTTCATTATAGGTTGGAATGATAATAACTACTTTCTCTTTTTTTGATGAATTCATTTCGTTAAAATCAGATGAATTACTTGCATCAAGAATCAACTTTATATCTCGGATTATGGACATTTGGGCAGTGAGTGTATCAATTAGTTTTTAGAAAAAAAAGGGGGGACTTCTGTTCTTAAATTTTTTTCCTTGATTTCGAGTTTGCAGCATTTTTTCTATTTTTAACTATTTTTTTTCAGAAACTTAACACTATTGTTTTAAGCTGTTTTTGGTAACTCGTAGTACAATTGAGCCATTCATCTCACTTCACCTGAATGATTTTTTATGGGCAAAACAAAAATAAGTCTCATAAAACATACTTTTTTTAATAATTCATTTAAAAAAATTGATTTTTCTTTTAAAGAAGAAGATTTTAATTTGGATCGATTAAAGTCTGAACTGTCATCGTTATATCAAATAGTTGTCTCGAATAAATCTCTTTGGAATGAAGAACATTTTACAGCCCTTTATTTGTACTTTCTGTGCGATTTATTGATTTCTTATTACCAATTGGATTATGTTGGCTCTGATTTGGAGAAATTTAAAAAACTTCGTCAAGACCTCGAAACACTTTATAAAGTAACTCCTGTGCAAAAACAAAAATCGATTGATGGTTTCCCTGAGTTGATAGTAGAGAAAATACGGTCGAATTTGTCTTCATTAACCAGTATTTCTAAATTGCGTACATATTTCGGCAATATAAATACGTTCCGTTCTCAATTTTCTTATAGCCGCGGTTTTGCAAACTATGCAATTATTTATCTTCAAAAAAGTTCATTTTCTGAAATAATTCAAGACCTTAATAAGTTACTTGGTAATCAGTACAGCTTTATCGAAGGGATTAACTTTTTAAATAAATCTCGTGAAGCCATTACGGATTTGGGTATTTTTCTCTATGCACTTCGTTTTCTTATTAATATGATTCTTTTGATGAAGCATATTATCGAGTCTGCAATAAATGATGAATTATCAACAAAAAAAGTATTGCAGCAAGAACTGGAAAAGCGTGGCTTTACTATGGCGAGTGATTTGGTATGGTCTGTAGTCGGGTTACTTACTACCTATAATAAGTTTTTTCATATTGCAGAATCAGCTGCCTCAGTAATAACCATCGCATTTCTAACGTTTGACACGCTTTTATATTTAGCTCAATGGCTTTTCGAAGCCAGCAAATATCAAAATCGTTTACAGGAGTTACAGGTGCAACTCAGAGATGCAACCCCTTTTGAACGCGCGGTTATTCAACGACAAATCGATGTGTTAAATGACGAATGGGAGGCTCAATGCACCTATTTTACAATCAACATTCTTGCTGCAAATTTAATTGCCACCTGTTTTGCCATCAGTTTGTTATGCACAGGTCCACTGTCTTTGGCAGGACTCGCATTGTTTAGTTTGCTGGGTAATGCCATGTATAATACTGCAGAAGAATACAAAAAATATCAAAAATCTTTAATTGCGGTACGGCGTGAATTGGCAAATGGTGCAGTTCTAGATGATGAACATCATCACCAACTTTTAAAAAAATTGAATGCTGAATGCGACAAAAATTGTCTTGAATTTTGGAAAACCTTAGCTTTTAATGTGGGAGGAATCGCCTTTATTATTACTGCAGCCGCAGCATCTTGGCCAGTTGCTTTGGGTTTAACCTGTCTCTATGTGGCTTATCGATTATACGATGTGTATCAAAAACAACATGATATTAAAAACGATACTCAAGATGTTTATCGCCTTTTAAATCAGGATGAATCGGAACAAACAACTTTGGTATTTGCTTAAGGTCTGTTCGTCCATTTCCCCCGCCGCGTCATCCCGAGCGCAATGAGGGAACTCCCCGCAGTAGCTCGGTGTGATGATCGGAAATCCCTCGATGTACTCGGGAGGACGAACAGACCCGATTACAACATGACAGCAATGCCCAAATTGACGTAATGCATAAAACCACCTAAATAATTGTATAATTGTTGTCCTCCACTGAGATTCAATACAGTATTAGGGAGTGCTAGAAATAAGATGCCCCCATCAAAGTTAAAGCCTGCACTTTGATTCGCGCTAATTTTACTTTGACCATAGACCTCTACATAAAGAGAAACTTTGGCACTTGGTGAGAAACCCAAAGAAATATCAGGGTTGATTGTATTGAAATAATTGCCGCCACTCAGTTTGGGATCACTGAGTCTGCTTATACCCAGTTGTCCGGTAATGCTCAATTGATCGTTAAATTCATAGTAGGCAATCCCATTGAAGGTGATACCCCAGTGATTGCTGCCATAAGCAGCACTTCCAGTCGGCGTATCGGCAATTCCTTGCAACGCAAAGACCCAATCATTTTTATAGGTGATGGTGTGTTTTAAACCAAAGCGAATATCCGTACTTCCTGTTCCTGGAAAAGTTTTTTGATCAATGTAGGTGGATGGAAGAACAAAAAGTTCATTATTTGCTGGTAAACCCATACGAATATTCGCATTAGGAACATTTTGTTGGACACCTGCATGATAAGGCAATTGTTGATCAATGTAGTTTAATTCAGTGAATACCTTTTTAAAGGGAATGGAACAAGGGCTATTCACATTACTCGGAGCACTTATAATATTTAATAAATCAGAACAAATATCATTATCGGCAATTGCAGTAAATGGAGTTGCAGTAAGAATGCAAAAAACAATTTTAATTTTAATACGGTTCAAAACTCATTTACTCCATTAAATAGGCATTAAAAAATGATTTCGCGCACCCTGAAATTTTTACAACAGTACCTCGTCATCCCAAGTCCAACATGGGATTTCCCATCGCAATACCCTGTGCCACATCATGAGGAGCCCTCGCTGGACTCGGGATGACGTGGGGGCAGTGTCCTAAGAGCACGTCATTTGAGCTAAAAAAGTAGAATGCAAATAGACTCTATATACTACAAAAATACTCTAAACTATGTATATAAAATTGTAATTTTAAGGATTAGATTATGGCTGTTACAACTGGATTATCTGGGAATGAAATATATTGTTTACAGCTTAAAAATTACTCTCCGGGAACTATAGTTGTTGGAAATAGTGTTCATTCTTTGGGGGTTATAGGCAGTGTCGGTTCTGGTTTTAAAGCGATATTAGGTGGTGAGTTAACGCAGATTACTTCACTTATAGAAGAGGGTAGGGAAACCGCATATAAGCGAATGTTAGAGGAGGCTGTTAGCAAAAATGCAACAGGGATCACTGGAGTCACCAGCCAATTAATAATGCATGGAGCCAATATTGAATTTTTATCAATAGGTTCGGTGATTTATGCTGACAGCGGGGCTGATAAGAACAAGTTTTCAACTTCAGCAGATGGGCAGGAATTATATGCCCAGCTTGATGCCGGATACAAACCAATTTGTTTTGCTTTTGGCAATGTAGCCTATTCTATGGGCTTAGGCCGAGGGATAATTGGCAGTTTAAAAACGTTGGCTCGGGGTGAAATCAAGGAGTACTCTGATATTTTCAATAAAACCAGGCACTTGGCCTTAAATCGTATTATCGCCCATGCGCGACAATATAAAGCGAACGCAGTACTGGGTATTAAGACAACCGTTCTTCCATTTGGTGGCGTCAGTGAAATGCTGATGATAGGAACTGCTTCGCAAAATCCGCAATTAATCACGGCTATGGATAATGATGTAGTTACTAGTGACATGACGAATGTTGAAATGTGGAATATGGCGCGTTTAGGTTATGCTCCTATGAAGTTACTTTTGGGTACATCGGTTTATTCTCTAGGATTAGTAGGTGGAATTACCTCTGCAATTAAAGCATTTGTCCGCGGAGAAATTAATGAGCTGACGCGGTTGATTTATCAAGCCCGTGAAAACGCCTTGGCAATTATCAATGAAGAAGCACAGGCCATAGGGGCAGATGATGTGGTGGGGGTCAAAACCTATGTGTATCAATTAGGGAATGGCTTAATTGAGTTTCTTGCCATAGGTACTGCCGTCAAAAAGACTAACCGTACTAAAACGGAATCAGAACAATTGCCACCTCAGGCAATTATTGTCGATAAAGATACTTTTTATGATTCAACTAACTTAAACAGCCTGGCTGTTAATGTGAACACGGGAACCAAACCGATTAATAGAGGGAATTTATCTCTCTTGGCTCCTTTATTAATCATAATCGCTTTAATAGTCATTCAATTTCTTATGAGGCGATAACGTTCTTGTTATTTGTTTTTTAGCTCATACTTTCTAACATCTTTATAAATTATAAGCTATTATTCAAACACCTCTAATCATAAAAGGAATGAATCATGTCAGAAAATTCTATGGGACAATTCTGTTGGAATGAGTTAGCTACTGCCGATGTACACAAGGCGAAAGAGTTTTATGGCAAAGTACTAGGCTGGCAATTTAAAGAAATCCATTCTGACGAAACGATGACTTATACGCTGATACAAACTAAAGATAAGGATGTTGGTGGTATGTGGCAAATTCCGGCAAATCAACAAAAAGAAATACCCCCACATTGGATGGCTTATATTCTGGTGAATAATGTTGCAGATACTCTGGCAAAATCAAAGCAAAACGGAGCTCATGAGGTAAAAGGAGTTACTCAGGTAGGCGATATGGGTAGTTTTGCAATTATTAAAGATCCTACAGGTGCTCACATCGCATTTTGGGAAACTCAGAGTAAGTAACGGTTTTGTTATTGCCGCTGGTTTAAAAATTCCCCTTCCCATGATTTTGGGCGGGGTACGTTGAGGGCCACTGCATTATGCCCTCATCCGCCCTAAAGGGTCGCCTTCTCCCTAGGGGGAAAGGAAATCGCCTAATATTGAATCCAATCTTGTTCGGGTAAATTTTCCATAGGTAACAGTTCATAGGTTTTAAAGACGTCCCCATCTCGAGATAAAAGAATCGCTATAGGGCGGGTTTTTTCAAAATGAGCAAAGATAATCATCATCATTACGGTAATAGGCACTGAGAGAAACATGCCTAATATTCCCCATATCGCACCCCAAACTGCTAAAGCAATTAAGATGACTAAGGGACTTAGATTCAATGAGTTACTTAAGTAACGTGGCTCAATTAAATTTCCTACAACAAATTGAACTGCGCCTAAGCCTATAATGATTTCAGTAAAAGGAATCCATCCGGTAAATTGGACAATCGCAAGTGAGGCTGGGAAGGCAATCGCGATAATCGCGCCAATATTGGGAATAAAATTGAGGAAAAAGATAAGCAGAGCCCAAAATTCCGCGAAATCTAATCCAACCCACTTCATAATAATCCAACTGGCAATGGCAGTGCTGATACTCAAAATGGATTTCAAACCCAAGTATGTCTGGGTGTTATTAACAATGTGAATAATGATGTTGTTAATCAGTAGGCGTCCTTCTAATGTAGGGAACAAGGCATCGATTTTTTTTAGGAAAAAATGCTGCTCCACAAACAAAAAAGCCACATACAATAAAATGAGTACGGTTGAACTTGCTAAAGTAGTGAATACTCCATAAACATTCACAATAATGGTTTGCAGGTTTAGGGTCTTGATCATGCTGTTAATACTTGCTAACAGTTCAATATGAAATTTTCGATCAATGTCGTTAGAAATGGTTAATAAATGTTCTTGATAGCGACCTGAAGCTGCGATGACATTATTTACATTATTGGTAATGATATTAATAAAAACAAAAACTAAAACAGCAACGATTGTAAATGCAAAAATCATACTGAGCCAATTGGGCAGAAGGGCGCCTAACTTTGGTATTTGCTGAATGATATTACTGATGGTATTGAGAAGATTCCAAATAAAAACCGCAATGACCAAAGGAATCAGCACATGGCTGCCTACAATAAGAAAGTAGCCGACTATCCATATGATAATTAATCCGGATGTAAAAAGAACGATGCGGCTCATGAGCTCACTCCTAAAAAATGAGTTGGCTGAGCTGAGTGGGGTTTATTTCAAATATATCGCGCATAAGACAATTCCTTTTGAAATTTTTTAATTCATCTATATTAGCACTGTTCGATTAGGATAAGAATTTAAAAATAGAGATTATAAAATAAGGAAGTGATTTACTTGTAGCCTGGATTAAGCGAAGCCGTAACCCGGGGTAAGTCCATATAATTTCCGGGTTGAATTCTATTTCGCTGCTCTCAAGCTACAAGTAAAATTTTTTATCTTAGAATTTCATTGAGAAGCAGCTGCATGGGTCATCCTCAGAATCGCTAGGAGACTTTTTGGGCATGAGATTGCGTTTTGTAGTGTTAAATTGTTGTCTAAAATCCTCTTTTAAGCCAAGTGTGCTTTTCTCCGGTTCGCATAATGGCTGAAACCCAATATATTCCACGATGGCATTGATGTATGCTTTGAGCTTATTCCAAATGCCAGGAGCGGCCATTAAGGTTGGCTCGTAACTTAAAATAGCTGATCGACATTCTTCAGCAAATTCTCGACAGCAAAACGCGTATTCAAAGACATTCATCGGTTGATTGGTGTCTTTGTTGAAGGTTTGCTGTATTTCATCTAACCTAGCATCGAGTTGTTGTAACGCATTGATGATGTCTTTAGAATGGTTTTCATTTGCTTCAGCTTTTAATTCAACCCTCAAATCACTAACTGTATTATAGACGTTGGGCTTGGATGAACCAAATTTTTTTAATCCAGCTTTCACTTGATCCGCTTTCTTTGCACCCCAGTTCCACTTAAAAAATGCCATTTTATCACCTCATTACTTTACATTAAAAATTTTATCTTTCGTTGTTGTCGAGAAAATGTAGCTCACTTTAGCACAAACAGATCTTAAAATAACAGTATTTTTCAAAAAAAGAGCATTTGTAGGTTTTTAAACAATCTAATAGATTAAAAAACAATCAATTAACTTGGCTACAGGTACTGGATCATCCATGTGTACATGATGCCCCCCTTCAACCTCATAAAGCGTACAATTTTTGATTGCGCGCATTCTTGCTTGAAAAACCTCTTCAGGATAAGGTACCCCTTGTTTTGCCCGAATGAGACATAATGGAGCTTTAATCGCTTGCAACATCGCTCTTAGTTCATCCTCAAATGGAAGGGTCGACGCGACACAATGCAAACGTTTATCAAAAGTCCAACGCCAGCCCTCTTTATTTTTTACAGTACCGCGCTCAACTAAAGCCTCAGCAGCTTGGTAACTGATGGAACCAATCTTCATGCGATCATGGATGGCAGCAATACGATCGGTAAACAGCGTTCTTTGTAGGGGGTTATAGGATAAATAATGCGCTGCATCGTTTTGCAAGTTTGCTGTTGCTTGTTCAATAAAATTGACCTTAGGTCCCAAGATATCAAGAAATATCAATTTTCTAACCTGCGTGGGTTGTGCAATGGCAATGGTTGTGGCCAGTAAAGAGCCTAATGAATGGGCAATGATATCAAAATGCTTCCATTTTAATGCTTTGATTAAATGCAACATCAACAACGCATCATTTTTCCAATGCGGCATAACCCCCGGAGGATAATGGCTGGAAAATCCGGTACCTGGATAGTCCACCGCAACAAGCTGTCTGTCAGGCAGCAATGGTGCCAAGAAATCAAAGCTTGCCGCGTTATCCAGTTTGCCATGCAAACACAAAACAGGATTGGGTTTTTCGGGATGCCAAATTTTTAAAGCAAGAGTAAAACCCGGAATCTGGATACTTCGTTCAACATAATTGTTCATAAATGCTTAAACAGACATCTTTGAATTGGGTGTGATGATTTTATAGGGTGTAAAAATCAGTTTATAGTCCAATAGGTGTAAAAAAAACGTAATATTATCGTTAATTATCATTTTGCTGCCCGGATTAGCGCAGCGTAATAGGTGTTTCTAATACCTGAAAAACCTTATTCACAATCTGCTGTATATCCATTTTTTCGGTATTAATGCACACATTGCAATGTTCTTGAAAATTAAATCGCTTCAACCAATGAAGTGCTGATCCTTTTAATCGATCACCCCTGGCTGCTTCTCTTTGTGCAATCGTTGTCTCAGAAGCATCAAGATAAACAAATAAAACTCCATAGTTTTCTAATGTTTCTTTATAACTTTTAAATTCATCAATAGTTGTAATAAAGGAGTCAACAATAATACTGAAGCCTTGTTCGGCAAGAAGCTTCAGGACATTGGGTATGGTGAAATAGAGTTTTGAACACAATTTCCCAGGCATGATTTCATAGGTTCCATCGGCATATTGGTGCGCATAGCAAATATCATTAGGAATATAAACTTGCGGATTGTCAGGATGTAACCCCGCAAATTTATCACCCAGCATGCCCAAATACCCATCAGTACTAAAGCTGAGCCAGCCATCACCAAGCCGACTTTGTAATTCATGACAAAGTGTTGATTTCCCAGAAGATGACGTGCCACAAACTATAATAATCATTTTTTTACCTAATAAACAAAAAGTCGATGTGGGTGTAAACTGCGATTGTGTGGTAATTTTAAATACGCTGCAATCGTTTTCTATTGTATTAGGGACTGTTTCCATTTCCTTTTTCTTCAATATACGGTCATGTTATGAGCAACGATGCGCAGATTTTTTTTGTATGTTTGCTCACCTGAGGTTGGTTTTGCTAATGAACAAACAATGCTAAAATATGCTTCATTATTCAATTAATAAACAGAGCATGCTCCATGTTAGAGAAATATTTGCGAACAGGTATAAATTATAAAAGAACCCAAGATACTTTAGAGCTGGGATTTGAATTAGCCGAGCAAGCAGAAAATCAAAAAACCAATTTCGATCCTGATATAATACAAAAAACCAAAAAAAGTGTGGAAAATATTATTTCGGAGTACAAGAAAATTCATGTGGGGTCCTCATTATGGGCTACCAAGCAAACCAAATTAATGGAGGAATTAAGGAAAACTATAAAGCCAGTACAACCAGGTTCTG
This sequence comes from Legionella sheltonii, assembly GCF_026191355.1. GTDB lineage: Bacteria > Pseudomonadota > Gammaproteobacteria > Legionellales > Legionellaceae > Legionella > Legionella sheltonii. Next base: position 217,928 of record NZ_JAPHOQ010000004.1, on the reverse strand, counting down.
ATGAATCTGAAATAGTTGAGAGCATGAGATCAGGTCACCCATAAGAACCGGTTGGTTATCCTATAAGAGATAGGAGAAAAGCATGTCAAATCATAATTCAATTCGTCCTGAAGATATATTGCCTGATGGAGTGGATACTACACTAATCCATGGCAAAATCGTAAGGAAAGGAACAATTGCGGCCTTTTTAGCGAATGCCGACATTTTTGAACATCCAAATAGCACAGAGAAGCAAAAAGAAGAGGCAATTAAGGCAATGAAAGAGTTAGCGCCAGTAGTAATTGCTGTAGGTTTGCATCGACATGTTGTATTTAAAAATAAGGAAATCGAACAAATTCTTATTGAGGTGGAATAATAATTATGGGGATAACTATCTACACTGTGCTGCAGTTTGGAGATCCCTCGTTGCACTCGGGATGACGTGACTGAGCGGAGAAACTCAAAAAAGGATACTGCTCTACGGCAGTAAGATCGCCTATACTATGTATTGAATTTGCCCATTTATCATTAATTTCATGAGTTCGACAAAACATCAAAGCCTGACTTGGGCACATCCGCTCGTACAGGAATGGTTTATCCAAAAAGTAGGTGAACCCACAGAACCGCAAGAGCAGGGATGGCCTTTTATTTTATCAGGAAATGATACCCTGATTTCCTCGCCTACGGGTTCAGGAAAAACTCTGGCCGCATTTTTAGCATGCTTAGATGGTTTGGTACGCAAAGCGATATCTGGAAGTTTACAGGATCTGACAGAGGTTTTGTATGTTTCACCTCTCAAAGCACTGAGTAACGACGTGCAAAAAAATTTACTTGTACCGCTTCAGGAAATTACGGAACTCGCCAAAGAACGTGGTATATATTTACCAGAAATTCGTGTGGCCGTGAGAACTGGAGATACTCCAAACAGTGAGCGTCAAAAAATGCTCAAGCAGCCACCACATATTTTAATCACTACACCTGAGTCTTTTTATATTTTACTCACTGCAGAAAAAAGCCGTGTTAATTTAGCGGGTATCCATACAGTAATTGTCGATGAAATTCATGCTTTAGCAAATAACAAACGAGGCGCGCATTTAGCTTTATCCCTCGAACGTTTGGAAGCACTCACCATCAAACCATTTATTCGGATTGGATTGTCTGCTACTCAAAAACCTTTGGAAAAGGTAGCGCATTTTTTAACAGGCGCTAAAAAGACCAGCGTGAAATTAGTCAATATAGGGCATGCACGCCAATTAGATTTGCAGGTTGTGGTGCCTGAAATTGAGTTGGCCGCTGTTGCTTCCAATGAGATGTGGGATGAACTATACGACAAAATTACCGCTTATGCTAAGGAAAATCGTTCCACTTTAGTATTTGTAAACACCCGAAAATTGGCGGAACGGGTTGCTCATCATTTGGAACAACGTTTAGGGGAACATAAGGTTTTGGCTCATCATGGAAGCCTATCGCGAAAACTAAGGCTGGAAGCAGAAACAAAATTAAAAAAAGGCGAACTCCAAGTATTAGTTGCCACTGCATCTTTGGAGTTGGGAATTGATATTGGAAGCATTGATTTGGTGTGCCAAATCGGATCACCACGTGCTATTGCTACCGCATTGCAACGCATCGGTAGAGCAGGGCACTGGCATGCAGCCATTTCGAAAGGACGTATTTTTGCCACAACACGTGATGAATTATTAGAATGTGCTGCCCTGGTTTATGCAATACGCCAAGGAGATTTGGATCAGTTGATTATTCCACAAGAGCCTTTAGATATTTTAGCGCAGCAAATAGTAGCCGCATGTGCCACCCAGGATTGGGAGGAAAACTTACTCTTTTGCCATTTTAAAAATGCTTACCCTTATCATCATCTAACATGGGAAAAGTTTGATGAACTTCTTACTATGTTGTCTGAGGGAGTTTCCGGATCACGAGGACGCTATGGCGCTTATATTCATAGAGATCAAGTGAATCACGTTATTAAGGCACGGCGAGGTAGTCGACTGGCAGCGATAACGAGCGGAGGCGCCATTCCGGATAACGGTTTGTTTACTGTTATTGCCATGCCTGATAATGCCATGGTAGGCACTTTGGATGAGGACTTTGCTGTAGAGAGTAATCGCGGTGATATTTTTTTACTAGGTACGAATTCCTGGAAAATACTACGTATTGAAAATGGGCGTGTGCTTGTGGAAGATGCCCATGGTGCACCACCTAGCGTGCCTTTTTGGCTCGGTGAAGCTCCGGCACGAAGCATTGAACTATCACAACACGTTTCGCAGATGCGTGAAAAAATTAGTGAATTGTTGCCAGAAAAAAGTCCACAAATTGTTGATATAAAGCATTACCCTGAAATTAAGGCTGCCATTCAATGGTTGATGAGTCATTGTGGCTTAGATCATGCCGCTGCAGAACAATTATTAGAGTATGTCCGTGTAGGACGGCAAATTCTCGGCGCGGTTCCGACACAAAAAACAATCATTGCAGAACGTTTTTTTGATGAAAGCGGCGGCATGCAACTGATCATCCATGCACCTTTTGGTGCCCGTATTAATAAGGCTTGGGGATTGGCTTTACGCAAGAAATTTTGCCGATCATTTAATTTTGAATTGCAAGCCGCGGCTACTGATAATGGATTAAATATCTCTTTGGCAGAACAACACAGCTTTCCTCTGTCGGATGTGTTCCATTTTTTACATACCAATACCTTAAAAGACGTCGTTACCCAAGCGGTGTTGCAATCCCCTTTATTAGGTGTGCGCTTTCGTGCTGTCGCTTCACGATCCTTGTCATTATTACGTTTTCGTGGCGGTAAAAAAACGCCTCCAAACATTCAACGGATGTTGGCGGATGACTTATTGGCGGCTGTTTTTCCAGATGCAGCAGCATGTCAGGATAATTTGGGGGGGCGGGATGTGGTGTTGCCTGAACATCCCCTTATCGAAGAGACCATGAAAGATATTCTAACAGAAGCTTTAGACATTGATGGCTTAACGGAAGTGATTCATGCTATTGAATCCAAACACATTAAGTGTCTCGCCGTAGATACTCCAGTACCTTCTGTATTTTCTCATGAAATTTTAAATGCTAATCCTTATGCATTTTTAGATGATGCTCCTTTAGAGGAGCGACGTTCACGGGCAGTAGAAATGCGTCGTGTACTCCCTGAATCATTGTTGGAAGAGGTAGGTAAGCTAGACCCCAAAGCAGTGACCGAAGTTCAGGAACAAGCTTGGCCAGATATTCGCTCTGCGGATGAATTGCATGATGTATTGCAAACAGTGATTGTTTTTCCCGAAACAATTCACTTTTCTGAGTATCAAGCAACCTTACCTATTTGGAAAAAATATTTTATTGAATTGCAGCTCGAAGGACGAGCGGTATTAGCTAGGGTTACAGACAAAAATTATTATGTCCCTGCTGAAAAAAAGAAGACTTTTCACTGTATTTTTCCACAAGCACTATTTAGCAACGAAATGGTTGATATTGAGGAAGAGTCATGCACACAAGATGAGGGTATCTTGAAAGCAATTCGTGGCTGGCTTGCGCATACAGGACCAATTACTCAAAAGACACTCGCTGATTGTTTGCGACTTTCACCCTTGGATGTCGAACATGCCTTATTAAAATTGGAAGCCAGTGGTTATCTATTGCGTGGGAGCTTTCGAGCAGAGTGTGCTGGTGAGATCGAATGGTGTGAACGGCGTTTGTTAGCACGTATTCATCGTTACACTACAGAATCGTTACGTAAACAGATTAAACCCGTTACTCGAGCTCAATTTATGGCCTGGTTACTCAAGTGGCAACATGTGGCAAAAGGAAATCAATTACGTGGAGAGAGTGGACTGTTGGAGGTGATCAAGCAACTTCAAGGCTTTGAGCTTGCGGCCAATGCATGGGAATCGGATATTTTTCCTGCACGGGTACACGATTATGATCAGTTGATGTTAGATAAATTATGTATGAGTGGTCTTGTCGGTTGGGGGCGTGTGTCCCCTCATCCTTCGATAGCCGTTCTGGACGAAGAAACGAAGAAATCAAGACGTTTATCCCCTAGTCGAAATGCACCGATTACGTTTTTTGTGCGAGAGGATGCCGATTGGATTCCACCCCATGCACTTGTTGATAATATTGAAGAGGTGGAGAGTTTAAGCCATCCTGCACGCAATATTTACCAATTTTTACAAAAATACGGTGCTTCCTTCTACGCCGATATCGTCCGTGGGACGGGAAATCTGAAAGTAGAAGTAGAAAATGGTTTATGGGAATTGGTCGCAGCGGGTATGGTCACAGCAGACAGTTTTGATAATGTACGCACCCTGATTAGTACAAAACGTAAATACAGCAGCCGACATCGACGGAGACCTTTGTTTCCACTGAGTACGGGACGTTGGTCTTTATTGCATGTGCATGCGCAAGCAGATCAAGAGAAACGAGTGGAAGCTGCATGTTGGATGTTATTGAAACGCTATGGGGTGGTATTTCGTGATTTGCTTGTGCGCGAGAAAAATATTCCACGTTGGCGTGATCTATTGATTTTCTTGAGACGCCTTGAATTACGTGGTGAAGTACGTGGTGGTCGTTTTGTTGATGGATTTTTAGGCGAGCAATTTGCATTAGGTTATGCTGTAGACTCTTTACGGGCGATGCGAAATGAAGAACTGGATGAGATGCCGCAAATTATTTCATCCGTAGATCCTTTGAATTTAGTAGGAATTGTCTTACCCGGTGATCGGGTTTCGGCAGCAATGAAGTCGGAGATTCGGTTGGTCGGAGGAACAGTGACTTTGTAGATTCGGATTATGGTTAGACTAGGCTGGTAAGCTCGGCGGTTGGCATAAAATCCCCACTCCCGATTCGAGAGAGGGACAGGGGGGAGGGGAATTATAGGACACCCTCATCCGCTCTGCGGGCATCTTCTCCCCAAGGGGAGAAGGGATATTTTATGAGTGTTCTACTCCAGGTTGATTGGGAGTGTGGGTGCTAATCCTGAGTAGCAACCAGGAAATCACAGTGGGGGCTTTTAGAACTCATTTTTATATTTTTTAATGAGTTCATTACGTTGGAGCGTCAGTTGTTCGCTTAACCCCACCCTATAGGTGCTTGGTTTATCATACCGTTTGTATTCTTCAGGTAGTTGACTCAATCGTGTTTTACTGTATTGGGCGATTTCCTGTAACGTTTTTGATGGCATAAGCCGCTTGCCATGTTCCATGACTTTTTGCAATAGAGGTTCTTGTCGGTAATGATCGTGAGATAATAATTGCTCCATTTCAAACGGGGCATAGACTTTATCTAATTTCGTCTCATCCATAAGTCCAACAACGTCCATACCTAAAAAGGCATCTTGATGCAGTAAGCGAAATACTTGTTTTTTATAAGGTAAAGTGATTTTAGTTGTTGATTCAGAAAGTTTAAGTCGTGGTTTTTCATTGGCAAAAGCCAGTTTATATACTCCATCTAAAGCAGCATCTGGGGCGCCGATAACCAAATTTGTGCCCACACCAAAAATATCAATAGGTGCTTTTTGTTCACGCAGGATTTTAATTTTCGATTCATCTAATTGATTGGATGCAACTATTTTTACATAATGTAGGCCTGCTTCATCCAACATGTGTCGTGATTTTTTTGCCAAATCTGCCAAATCACCACTATCTAAGCGGATTGCATGCAATCGATGTCCCTGTTGCTCCATTTCTTTGCCTATGCGAATTGCGTTAGGTACACCGCTTTCTAGGGTACTGTATGTATCAACAAGCAGGGTACAATTATTAGGCCAGATTTCAGCAAAATCCCGAAATGCAGCTAATTCACTGTCATAACTTTGGATGAATGAATGTGCCATAGTTCCAGAAATAGGAATATCATAATCACGCCCTGCACAGACATTACTGGTTGCATCAAACCCACCAACAATCGCCGCGCGGCTGGCATAATACCCTCCCGGGCCTTGTGCTCTACGTAAACCAAAATCAACTAAGTGACAATCTCCTGCAACGTGTCGTATTCGACTTGCTTTTGTCGCGATAAGAGTTTGAAAATTAAGTAAATTTAAAAGAATAGTTTCAATCAGTTGCGCCTCGAGCATATTGGCTTCTACGGTCACAATGGGTGCAGTAGGAAAAACGATATCTCCTTCTGATAGAGCGTAAATAGTCCCATTAAAGCGAAAGGTTTTCAAATACTCAAGAAACTCAGGATGCATCCCTTTACTTGTTAAAAAATGAATATCAGATTCATTGAAATGATAGTTTTCTAATATTTCCAATAAGTCTGCTAAACCGGCAAAAACAGCGTATCCCGAACCGAATGGAAGTTTTCTAAAAAAATAATCAAAGACAGCAGTAGTATTTTGGTGGCCTTTTAAAAAGTAAACCTGTGCCATGGTTAATTGATATTGATCTGTATAACTTCCGGTAAAATCAAACATTTTAAGTAGACATCCTTCGTACGCAATAAAATACTATGCGGTGATAACAAACTGATTATATTGCCATAATAGTTGCTGAAATACACTTCCTGTAAAATTTCTTACAAAAAATAAGGATGAGTTGATGAGGGAATAATGATGTCTCAGCGGTGATTATAGGGACAGTGGCAAGAGTGTTGGTAATCCACTTTAAGAAAACAGGCTGAGTTTTTTTTAAGTCCTTGAAAAATTAAAAATAAACGACATACCTTTAGAGTTTACGAAAATGTATATTTTGTCATCCGTTTAACTAAAATGTCAGTCATTTGAATTAATTGTTGACTAAAGCCCATCATTCTGTGTTAGATTTTAGTTCATGAAATTGATCGTAGCTAGGAGGTAAAGGATGAAGGTCGGCGAGTTTAAAAAGCAGGTTATAGAGCTTGGAAGTAATATCGATCCATTAAAAACTCCTGCTGAGGTTCTTGCCCTCATCTCCAAACTATCTGAGCTATTTGAACCGCTTAATGACCAATTTGATTTGGATTCCGATATGATGATTCCTGTGAAAGAACTCACGAATCAATTTTGGAATTTGGTTATTCGTAATATTCCTTGTGAACAAAGTGCGCAATGGAATACTGCGGCATATGTCATGCCTTGGCTTACTTTACAACAATCCTTGGTGAAAGTTGGCTTAATGAATGCTGATTTTCACCATCCTGTTTTGTATGAAGAATTAAAAAATCATTTTAATCGTCTGTCAGTGACGAATGACTCATTGAAGATTACCGAGCTTATGCCATTATTTATTCGTGCGAGTCGGATGCTCGGCTATGCTGAGGTCAGTCAACTGGAACATTATCCATTTTTAAAGTTGAATGAGAAAATTACTGCAAACAGGCGACAAGAAATTGAGAAACTTGAAGACATTATGTTTCTGCTCAGGTCCGTTTTTTATTTAATGTATAGACATTGTACTTCGAAGCAACTCGCATTAATCCCATCCTTGATTTATTTTCGTTATCATACGACAGATGAAGAGCGACGTTCTGAATTGGCAATTTTTAACTGGCTTACTCAGCACACTTTGGAGTGTACTCAATTTTTCAGTTCTCATGATGATTACATTAATATGCGCTCAATTAAAGAAATTGATGCATTGCATAATGCGGCTCATTTATTACCTAAAGAGCGTAAAAATTTCCTTAATGCGACGAATGAAAATCGTTGGATTTATCCTTTTATTCACCAATCCAGAGGTGGGCCAGCTTTTTTAGAGGAAAAGGATGCCTCAGTAAAAGAAACCCTTCGTTTATTGAATCAGGATTTTAACTGCCAAAAAGATAAGTCTTTTACTGGGATTTGGCGTTTTGCCTTCTTGGTCAAAATGCAAGCTCGAATACTGTCTCCCAATGAGGCAAAAATTGTCCATGCTGCAACTTATGCCTTTTGCATGGAAAAATATATTGAGCAGTTCAATTTCAGTGATGATTCCAAAAATTCATTTTCAGTACATTCTGAATGGGAGTCATTGAAATGTCAGGCAGCAGAAAAAAGAAAATTAGCAGCAATTAATGGCAAATCAGTGAAATTAGGGTTTTTTGAAACCTTAGCCGTAAGCCAGGGGCGATTAAAAAAATTAATTAATTTTCTTGAAGAGAATCAAACACCCGATTCAGAAGAATTTAGCTCCTCTCTGGAAACTCCCTCTATGGGCCATTGAACAATGGCGCATGTGCTTTTCCCAAGTGGTGATATTTTTCTGATGCATTATATAGACTTATAATTATTTTTTTATGGGTTACCGAACTCTTTTCTAAAAAATCTACAAATCAACGTTTGCAATTTGAAATCAATTTTTAATCTAAAAATTATTCTATTTGAAATTTGCTTTTCCATATTGAGTAACATATATTTATTATTAACTTATGTACCTTAAAATCATTTTAAGTTATTAAGAAAAGGAGTTCTTATGCGTGCCATTAATAAGCTTTCTCTTGCAACAATGTTAGGTGTTTTGGCGGTATCCTCCAGTGCCTATTCTGCAGATGCACCTGATATTTCGGGATCCTATAAATGCTCCTATCATGATCCATTTACTACTCCCAATGACGGAACTGAAACCGTAGTATTTAAAAAGAATGGGGATGTTTATAAAGTTTCAGGTATTCCTACCGGAAGTGTATTTCCGTATTACATTGGTAAGGGAATATTTAATAAAGATGTCCCTAATGCAATTGGCTATATTTTTTGGCAACCTAAATCGCCAACGGTAACAACAGTCCAAATTTTCACAATTAAACCCGATGGCTCTTTGGATGGTGTTTTTGCAGAAAGTAATAAGGATAAGGGTGGTACTGAAACGTGCACCAAAGTAACGCAACAATAGAATTAACGCGTATAAAGGTGATTATGAGAAAAGGAATTTATTATGAAAACTGTGATTAAGAATGTTTATTTAGTTACTGCATTATCCCTGTCAACGCTTACAGCTTATGCTGATAACCCAAGTACAAGCAATTCTGGTTCCACCACAAGTAATGCAGGTACTGCTACAAGTACAAATAATAACAGTACTTCTTCTGTGCTGGGGAATTATCAATGCCAACGCACTGATGCTGCAAATAATACGGTCTCTTATCCAATGAGTATTACAAAAACAGGTGATACATTTACTTTAGAATGGGATACTAGTGCTGGTGATCCGGTTCTTTATGGTACTGGTGTTATGCATCCCAATTTAACGAACGTTATTTCAGCTTCATTCTGGGATCCTAGAAAGCCCGATACAATAGGAATTCAAATGATTGAAGTGAAGCCAGATGGTTCATTGCAATCCAATTGGGTATTGCAATCAGACAACACGCTTGGAACAGAAACGTGTACTAGAGGCAAATAAATGCGTAGTAGAAGTTGTACAATTCAAAAAAGAAAGGGTTACTTTTTAACGTAACCCTTTCCTCTTTATACCTTTGTTAAGGCAATCGCATGTCATTCTCACACAGTTGGATTCTATTTCCAAACGGATCGTGGTGTTCTTATGGATGAATTCATTTCGGAAATGACAAAAGAGTCAGTTTGGTAATTATCAGATATTTCTAAACTATTTATTCACCAACGTCCTGTTCCGTAGGGCTTTTTTTATCAGGAAATTAGGGCGTGTTGACAATTCATCCCCACCGGCTACGTGCCGCGACTTGTTCGCGGCAACCAGCCGATCTTAATCAGTGGCAAATTTCTTCATAAAGATCATGCCATTCTGTATTTAGGTTCTCAATCAAATTTAACTTCCACTGCCTGGGCCAATTTTTGAATCGCTTTTCACGTCGAGCAGCTTCTATATAGGTTTCATGAACCTCATAATAAACCAATATATGTACATTGTACTTAGCTGTAAATCCCGGAATCAGGCTGTTTTTATGTTCCCATACTCGTTTAATTAAATCTGATGTTGAACCAGCGTATAGTGTACCATTTCGCTTGCTTGCCATAATATAGACATAAAATGACTTCATTTTGCTTCCTTGTTTTGATCAGAGTGTTGGACTCAATGCGATGATATCACCTAAATTTCACTGATTACATTGGTAGCCAAATATAGGAACAAGCCATTGCGAGCATTGACGCATAATTTCTCTTCAATTTATCATATCTTGTGGCAATAGCTCGAAAAAGTTTAAGTCGCGCAAATACGTTTTCAACTAGATGACGATATTTGTATAGACCCCAATCAATATCAGCATTCCCAGTTTTAGAGTTCGTCTTCCGAGGAATCATTGGAGTAGATGATTTTTGCCTAATCTGATCTCGAATTTCCTCGCTATCATATCCTTTGTCTGCAATGGTGTAATCAGCTTTAGGGAGTGTTTCAATGAGACCTGAAGCTGCTTTAGCATCATGTACCTCTCCGCCAGTCAATTGAAATTCAATCGGAAGGCGGCAAGCATCAACTGCCCTATGAATTTTTGTTGTAGCATTATCTCCTTTAGCTTAGACCATAGCTCATCACTGAGCATCAGTCTAGCCAATGCAAACTCGTTTTATACTTGATATTGAAATCGATATATTATGAGTTTGCTCTTATTCATCAATCGATTAGAGCAATGAATTAAGTTCATCTTTAACTTGACCATTTCCTGGATGCCGCGAACAAGTCGCGGCACGTAGCCGGTGGGGATAAATTGTCAACACGCCCTAAAGAATTCATAATTTATTTTTCATTTTATAAAGCATAATAGCGAGTGGTTCTTTGAGAAAATAACGTGAAAAATATTTGTGTTTAGTCCAGCATACGCTATTTACTGCAGGCGAACTGACTGCATCAAGATGAAATTTTTGCGCCACTAAAAGAGCTCTGGGGGCATGAAAAGGTTCCGTCACTAAAATAATGGTTTTCAAATGATTTGCTTGAACTATTGGTTGAGAAAAAAGAAGGTTTTCATAAGTAGAAGTTGAAGCAGATTCGAGCAGGATGTCTTTGTCGGGCACTCCTAATGATAGGGCAATTTCTTTCATTGTTTGTGCTTCATTTGTTCCATCTTCTCTATCGATACCCCCTGAAAAAAGAAGTTTAGGGGCATAGTGAGCCTTATATAAATCAACTGCATGTTTTACACGAGCTACAAGGCATGGATTGTAGGTGTTTGCCCAATAAGCTTTTGCACCGAGAACTAAAATGACATCTGCTTGTTTTCTTTGATCATGTTCAGCAGTTTTAATAATATAAACAGCCAACATCGAATAAACAGCAAGTGATGAAAACAAAACAAAAAAACATATTTGTATGAACAGCTTCATAATCGCTCAATAACGGTGCTCATTTTAAAAAATGAATTTTAGCAGATTATTAGCATGGATTCATGAAGCAAAAAAATCCTATAAGTCCCGGATAGTTTGAGAGCGCGTCATCATTTAAACACTTGATTATTACTGCTAAATGATGTCAATCCCGCCTGCGTAGGAATGACATCATTTAGATCACAATCTATTATTCTTTATGCAAAACTCTGCACTGTAAAAAAGTCACGATACCTCGAAGAAATCAGTCTTTCTATGATTAGTAATGTTGATGGTAGTTTGGATTGGGAGCTCCATTTTCTACTATAACATAGTCTCTCGGTGGTACCCATCGATGAGCATTTTTCCATCTTGAATGATGATGGTGGTGGCGATAATATTTGAATCGTGGGTAATCATCATGTGAATGATAATAAGCAAAAGCTGTAGTGGAAAATAAAGCAGCTGCGCCGAGTACGCTGCACAGTAATAATTTTTTAATCATTTGATTTCCCCTCTTAGATTGTTATCTGAGGCTAGTTTAAATAACGAATGTAACAAGGGTATAACAAGACACGTTGTAATTGTAACAAAGTTGTTACAAACATCTGGGCGCCAAGAGCTGCCATACCGGCTGCAGCGAAAAGTCCTTTTTAATAACACGCTGTTGCAGTATAGAGATTCTCGTTATGCCCAAGAAAAACCTTTATACCATAGATAAGTGCCCCTTGGACTGTTCAGATTCAACACGAGCTACCTCTTCGTTTAAATCAACTACTTCTCTTGGTACCTTAGGGATGACGCAATTCGCAATCCCTTTCGATAATAAATGAACAGCAAAGGGGCTAAAACAACCCATAACAATGATAGTGGCAGGTATTGTAGCGAGGAAAGTAAATGTTGTCGAAGAAGATACCCCGCTTGCACGCAGGATGTAATAGACACCAATATGGACTCCGCCACTTAAAGCCGCCATAGTCAGACTGGCACAATTTCTATAACAAGACTCACTATCAAGACGAGAAGAACAGTTGTCCACTTTCTGTTTTCGTTTGTTCACATTCGACCAATAAATGTTCTCATGCTCATCAATCAGCTTCTGTACAGTAGGATTAATAAAGTCATTCTCAATTTCGGCGGGTAATTCTTTATTATTGAATAAAGTAAAAAAAAGATGAGGATTTGTTTTATTAATTTTCTGAGCCGCCAGGGTGGCTAACTTAGGAACCTCTCCATATGGAGATGGTTTTTTTTCTGATATATTTTGCTTTGGCATGCATTGACCTTATTTTTATCCAATAGAATCTATTATATAACAATAAGTTAGTGGGTCATTATTTTGATCAACATTTTAAAAAGGAAATTTTAATGAAAATAGGATTTTCCTTGTCAAAATGACTTAAGCTAAGGGGGTAAGTGCGATCATGATTTCGGAATAAAGTTTGAGGATAAAAAATGAAGAGTTTTTTTCTTGGGATGTTCTACATGGTACAAGGGATTCATCATCTTTTTACGCCTGGATTGAAGCGTTTTATTCTAGTGCCTTTAGCAATTAATTTTATCATGTTTGCGGGCTTGTTTTATCTTATCTATCATTATTTACTTCCCTATGCTTATCACTATCTTAACCAATTGCCCTCGTGGTTAAGTTTTCTCAGTAATGTCTTTTTTGTTATTTTTATATTGAGCTTTTTCTTAATGTTTTTATCCCTTTTTACTGTGTTTTTTAATCTAATCGCCGCTCCTTTTAATGGCTTACTCGCTGAGAAAGCACAATATATACTTTTTGGCCGTGCGATTCCTTCCTTATCATTTTCTAAAATTGTGGTTCGTAGTATAAAACGTCAAGCTGAATTTCTTGGTTATTTTTTGCCTCGTTTTTTACTCATGGGTATTTTATTTTTTGTACCTTTTCTCCAACCGATTTATCCACTCTTATGGTTTGTCTTTAATGCATGGATACTGAGTATTCAATATCAAGATTTTGCTATGGATAATAATTTGATTGGCTTTAAAGAAATGCGTAAGAAAGTTGCCAACAATAAAATGCTATCACTTGGGTTTGGTTTTTCTATCAATCTAAGCAGTTTTATACCTTTTTTAAATATATTAAGCATGCCAGCAGCAGTTATCGCAAGCACAATGCTTTACTGTAGATTCAACAAATGTTTGCTAAAGCCCAGTCCAAAACGTATTAATTAAAACACCTCTGCAGCCAATAGAACCATTTAGGTATGCGTGCCCGGATAATGTATGTGTTATCTTTTCGGGCACACATGAGTTCGCCTAGTTTTTAATAAGCTTGAACTACAATTTTTCCTACTGCTTTTCCTGATTCGAGTAATGCGTGCGCTTTATCAATATTCTCAAAATAAAAAAGATGTGGGTCAATAAGTGGTTTTAAATGGCCCTCATCCGTCAAGCGTGCAATTTCTTTTAAAATATTGCCATGACGTTCGCGTTGTTTATTATGCAATAAAGGCAATAACATAAAAACAGCGTGCAAGCTCGCGGATTTGGCATGTAAATGCGAAAGATCATGGGTGGACTTAGCCTGGATGCTGGCGACATTTCCGTATGGAGCAACAGCAGCTAATGATTTTTCAAGATTTTCTCCACCAACCGTATCAAATACTACATCAAATCCCATGCCTTTAGTCAGCCGATTAACATAATCTTGAACTGATTCAATCCGGTAATTAATCGTCTCTTTAACCCCTAGTGATTTCGCTATGTCTGCCTTATCAGAAGAAGATACAGTAGTATATACTTCAGCCCCAGCCCATTTTGCCAACTGAATTGCAATATGGCCAACTCCACCAGTTCCTGCGTGAATTAATACTTTTTGTCCCGATTTGATTTTAACCTTTTCAAATAATGCTTCCCAAGCCGTGATTGCAACCAGGGGCAATGCAGCAGCCTCTACCATGCTCAATTCTTTGGGTTTTTTCGCAATGAGCAGGGCATCAGCAAGCATAAATTCTGCTAAAGCGCCACTTTCGTTGAGAAAGCCACCTGCACATCCATAAACTTCGTCACCAACAGAAAACTCAGTGACATCATCACCAACCTCTTCAATAATGCCTGCTACATCACTATGCAGGATTGCAGGGAAGGGGGGGGAAATATGGGCGTATTTTCCCGATCGAACTTTACAGTCAACTGGGTTTACGCTAGTTGCTACAACTCGAATGAGTACATAGCCGGGTTTAATTAGAGGTTTGGGAAGTTCAATCGTTTTAAAGACTGAAGAATCACCAAAAGATGATATCGCTTGTGCTTTCATGGCGTCCTCCTAACTTGATGCAGCAGATATTTTTCTTAAAAATTATGAAAAGGAAAGAATAACCTTCATACAAAAATATCATTCTAAGAAAATAAGCGGGCAATTACCAGAACAGATGACTCGCTCACTTCTCAAAATATTAGGGGTACATAACAGATTGGATTTTTTTTGAGCGAAATCTACACTTATGGTATTCGTTGCGCAGAGCCCTTATGATGAATGAAATTCAAAAAGGATGGAAAAACATGTGGCAGACAAGAATGGCTGAACAAATAGGTTTAAAATTTCCAATTATTCAAGCGCCTATGGCTGGTGGGGCCACTACGCCGGAGTTGGTTGCTGCGGTATCTAATGCGGGAGGCCTGGGTTCATTGGGCGCAGGATATATGAATCCCCCTGAACTGCGGTCGGCTCTAAAAGCAATTCGTGAATTAACGAACAAACCTTTTGCGGTTAATCTTTTTATTCCTGGGAAATACCATGCCACAACAGCTCAAATTCAAGAATCATGCAACGATATTGAACAATCCTGTTCTGAGTTAAATATACACGTTGAAGCGCTTGCGGAACCCTACGCGCCGTCCTTTGAGGAGCAAATAAACATTCTCATTGAAGAAAAAATCCCGGTGTTTAGTTATGCATTTGGTCTATTGGATGCAGAATGGATCGATAAATTTAAAAACAACGATACCTTTTTAATTGGTACAGCGACAACACTAGCAGAAGCCTATGCACTTGAAAAAAGTGGTATTGATGCGCTGGTTGCCCAAGGAAGTGAAGCAGGGGGGCATAGAGGGACTTTTATCGGTAAAGAGGAAGATGGTTTGATTGGTTTGTTTTGTCTTGTACCTCAGTTAGTCGATCAAATAAAAATTCCCATTGTTGCAGCGGGTGGAATTATGGACGGAAGAGGGATCATCGCTGCATTTGATTTAGGTGCTGAGGGAGTACAAATGGGAACTGCATTCCTCAGTTGCTTTGAAACCGGTATTCCTGATATTTATAAGCATACTTTACTGACCCAGCAGCAGGATAATACAGTACTTACCCGTGCTTTTTCTGGAAAATTAGCACGAGGGATTCGCAACCAGTTTATTGAGCGAATGGATAAAAAGCAAACAAATATTCTAGACTATCCTATTCAAAATGCTTTAACAACAACGATGAGAAAAAAAGCAAAGGAAAAAAACAATATTGATTTCATGTCCATGTGGGCAGGACAATCTGCTCCACTTTGCAGAAGCATGCCTGCTGGTGAGTTAATTAGCGCTTTAGTGCTCGAAGCAGAGGCGTTGAACTCTGTTAGATAACGACACCTATGGGTCATCCCGAGCCTAGCGAGGGATCTTTTGGCGTAACCTGTTTTTAGGATGTGGAAATACCTCATTGCTGTGGGCATAGGGAGGCAAAGAGAATCGAATTAAAACCAGCTTCTAATTTTCATTTTTTATTTTTTCATAGAGATAGTCATAAAATGAGGGGAGCGCCGCTTCCATTGTAGGCTGATAAGGGCCAGTTTGATTCTCACCTTGCTCATAGAGCGCTTTTCTTCCTTGCTGAATTTTAATACATATTTCCTCATCTTCTAGAGCGGTTTCTAAATAAGCGGCTTGTGCTGCTGCACATAAAATGGGATTAGATAACCAAACCTCTTTGGGATGAAAAAACTCTACGCTATTGATGCACTGATCGACGCCTACCGGTGAAATGGTACTAATGACTAGCATATACGGATAGTATTCAATCATAATATTAGGATAATAAGCTAACCAAACTGCGCCATATTGCGGTAAGTCATCATGTGCTTGGGCTAATAAATTGTCTTGGTACACTTTAAAATTGGCAGAACCTGATTTTGATAAATCAGATTGTAGGCCCACATACTGGATGGAATGTCCCTCATTAATCGTCCAATCGAGTTGACGCACATTGACCAATCGCCTTAAACCGTTATGAAAAAATGGGATGTGATAATCATCCAGATATACTTCCATGAATATTTTCCAGTTAAAGGAATAATATTGCTGTTTTGCCTGCGTGAATACATAATCAGAAAAGTCAAATAAGGCGCTTGCTTTCGCATCAAAGGCGTTTGCTTCTATTTTATTGTTGCCTCTAAATAAAAGTCCATTCCATTCACTCACCTGATCTTTTTTCAAATTAAAACAGGGTGTGTGTTCAAATTGTGGTGCATGGACCAATTCACCTTGTGTATTGTAGGACCAACTGTGAATAGGGCAGCGAATTCGTTTTACATTTCCTGAATCGGATAAGATAACAGCTTGACGATGTCTACAAATATTGGAGAGTACACTGATTCCTTCTTCATGACGAATCAGCATTTCTTTATCGTTACTGCGTTTCAAGACATAGTAGTCATTTAAATTAGGTACCATGAGTTGGTGCCCCACATATTCAGGACTTTGTTTAAAAATATATTCTTTTTCAAGTTGATAAATCGATGGATCAAAATACCAATGGATTGGGATGGGATGATATCGATTCATAATAGAATAGCTCCTGTACCTAATGAGTAAATAGGTTACTTGTTTAGTCCCAATAAATTGTTCTTGTACCTTGCTCTCGAATCCTTAAAACAAATACTTTGCTTAACACCTAAATTATAGCCTCATCTATAAGTATTTTTTATAATTAATTCAAATTCGAACAAATGATTCTGAATAACCTGAGTAGATATCAAAGTTAATCTTAACTCGATAACATCAAATTATATTGGTTCTAATTTATTGAATTAGGAGCTTCAACGACCCCTGCTTGTCCGCAGGATGCTGGATAGTCCCCTAATACACTAGTCCCCGCCAACACGTCGTGGAGGCGGGCCATAGTTAATAGACAGCTTACAGCCTGGATTTATCGGGAGCACTTTGCATTTTGAAGGCAATATTAAATTGTGAAATCACTTATGGATTCTTTACTCTCTTCCAAGATTAAAACATTATCTGATTGTTGGAGCTCTATTAAAATAAGGCCATCAGTGGCTAACCCTTTTAAAACCATCGATGTAAATTGAATTTTTCCATTCTGAAGATCGACAAGTCGGTTCAACAGTTCTTTGTATTTGTTTGGTCCTAATTCATAGAGTTTGCTTGTTTGAGTGCTTGATTCCATCGATTTTTTAAAAATTTCCTCTACTGCCCATAAAGGTTTTTTTTCTCCTATTGCTTTATCTGCTTTTTCTAAGCACCAGGCAAGATAGTCAAGTCTATCCCCAGCTTGAGTGGGTTTTGCATACTCTTTATCCTTCTTCTCTTTTAAGCTTATTTGTATCTTTGCCATAGCTATTCCTATATCTATTGTTAACAAAAAATTACAATTCGACTATCTGCAACCCAATTGGATTGATTTATTTCCTTTAATTCAAAAAAAATTATAATGTGGTCAATATGTTATCTTAATAAATAAAAAAAAGAAAGCCTGTTTCGATAAATTAACTTGATGTCTCTATAAGGCAAAAAGACTTCAGCATATAGAAATATTTTTCCCTAATCTTTTCCTATTTGATCGGCAATTATTCTGTATTTAAAGTGCTTTTAAAAATTCTTATGAAATCAATTCCTAACCAAATAAGTTTAGTAATATTATGAGTATTTATGCACTTGCCCAAATAAGGTATTTGAGCGATGAAAATGAAAAATCTGTACTTTAGGTTATTAATTTTACAGGGATTTCATTTAGTTACTTCAGCAACTTACGCAACTTCATATCAACGAACAATAGACCTTGCCTATGATAATCCAGCTTTGTTAAAAGCAGTAAATAAGAATGAAGTTCTTCTTGGCAATAGCTTTATATACGGTATATTTCAATTTGTTGGAAAAGTAGGGGCATTGGAGGGCTCTGCTACGAGCCGGCAATACTACAATTATCCCTATGGACGAGTTGCCTTTCGAATTAATCCGAAAATAGTTGCAGGAATTGATGTTACTCATTTGGAATACGCGAATATAGTGTTTCCACAGAATTCAATTGTTAGCAAATTAATCACCGCTACAATTATTAAAGCCATCGATGTTGTACCAAAAATTAGTTACCAATTAACAAAACAAATGGCACTGGGAATCGCATTAAATATTGACAACACCTATGACCTCCAGGTTAATAATGTTGTTGTTCCTTTTGGTAACATGGTGAATAAAGCATCAGATAGTGGTGCCACTGGCTGGGGAATAGGTGCATCATACGCTCTATCCTCTACTACGAATCTGGAATTAAGTTATTTTTCTAAAATAATGCATCACGTGACAGGTAGAAGTACCTGGGGACCTTTTGAAAATGCTCATTACAAACTTAATTATCCTTTACCGGCCCTGGCAAGCCTTGGTATCTCTCAATCCCTTGACTCTAAATGGTTATTAAAAGCAATGGTTCGATATCAATGGTATGCTGCTTTTAACGCTTTGGTATTACAGAATACAGCATTAGGACAAACACTTAACCTTCCTCAAGGTTATCGCGATACTTGGATAGGCTTAGCGAGTGCTCATTATCAGATGAATGAGAAATGGGGCATATTAGTGGGTAGTGAACATAATAGCGACCCGCAGCCTTTATTTTACAGAAGTGTGGGACTTTCTGGATATAGCTCTACTGCGTTGATTGGTGGAGTTGATTATGCTATTTCTAATAAGTTCTCTGTCAAATTAGCATATGCTCATGTCATTTCTTACCCGCCTCTTAATAGAATGACTCGAGTAGGACTATTAAGTGGAAAAGAATTTATTCATATTAACAACTTCGATTTGTTATTTATTTGGCGCATATAGACTAGTCACATTTGTTTTATTCATAGAGTTTTTTTAATCACCTTCGGTAATCAATGTTGATAACTCTCTTAGTGCAATAAAAAATATAGTGTAATCAATACTGGAACTACTAAGTAGCATTTCCATTAACTTATCCCAACGTTGATGAATAAAGCTGTTTTTGGCGAACCAATAAGCAATCAGCTTCTCAGAGTCCAATTTTTTTTGATCATGCTTTAAAATGACAATGGTTAAGCGGCGTTGTAAGTTATCCAGTTCATCACGTAAGGATAACCGGGCCAGACTATTCCAATGACCTTCCCGAGAATCGTTACCAATTTGATCACGGAACCAAACCAAACTAAATTTACTGCCTACTTTAAAGTAAACTTCGGCTGTTCTTACCAGATCAAATTTATTTTGGGTTGCAACTTCTACTACATTTAATACGGTGTACATCGCGCGAGTAGCGGCAATTTTTTTCGCGGCTTTTTCGGATAAACCGATTCCCACAAATTGTGTGACAATCTTGTCAAGATATTCTCTGGTGACACCAGCCATTAAATCGGGAATTGATTTTTCAAGTTTGCTTATTGATTGGCTATAATGGGCAATGTTGTTAGCAATTCCGCCTTCAAGTCGTCGATGATGTAAAAACCAACGAGATGCCAAGTTCATCAATTGCCTGACGTGATGAAGTAACTCATATTGAGTTTGCACTGTGACCTTGTAGTTCAGTGATTCAATTAATTGGTGTACGTCATCTATTTGATATGCTTTTGAAGCAATAATATAGGCACGGGCAATATCTGCTATCGATTGTCCTGTTTCTATTTGCATGCGGTACATAAAGGTAATGCCCATGCTATTAACGATTTGATTACTAAGTTGGGTCGCGATAATTTCACGTCTTAGCCGATGGCTTTGCATCGAATTGGCATACATTTTTTTGAGGAGTGAAGGAAATCCTGTTTCCAGAATGGTTGCAAAATAGGGATCATCAGGTAAATCAGATTTTAATAATTCTCCAGTGATATAAATTTTTGTATAAGCCATAATTATAGACAATTCGGGTCGCGTCAGTCCTTGGCCTGCCGCCTTGCGATCCAAAAGATGCTTATCATCAGGAAGAAACTCAACGCTTCTATCCAAATGCACTATTCCTTCCAGTTCTTTAATATAAGTCTGGTATAAGCCGCTATATGCTAGAGAGTTCGTGGCCGAAAAACTCAAGACCAGTGCTTGATTGTAATTGTCTTGCAACACAAGCTGTGCAACTTCCTCCGTCATTTTGGTCAGCAATTGATTGCGTTTTTTCTCTGTAAGTTTTCCTTGGCTCATTTCTTTATTCAGTAAAATTTTGATATTTACTTCATGGTCGGAGCAATTTACGCCTGCTGAGTTATCAATTGAATCGGTATTAATCAGGCCACCTGCCAGGGCATATTCAACCCTTCCAAGTTGCGTAAATCCAAGATTGCCCCCTTCACCAGCAATTTTGCAACGCAATTCATTACCGTTGATGCGACAAAATTCATTGGTCTTGTCACCAACATCCGCATGCGATTCAGTTGATGCTTTGACATACGTGCCAATACCTCCATTAAATAACAAATCAACAGGTGCTTTTAAGATTTCGCGAATCAATTCGTTTGGTGTTAATGAATCCTGTGTAATCGCCAGTGCTTTTTTTACTTCAGGTGTGATGGCAATGGATTTACTGGATCGTTTGTATACACCACCACCTTTGGAAATTAATTGAGGATTGAAATCTTCCCATGATGAGGTGGGTAAATTAAATAAGCGCTGACGTTCTTCAAACGTTTTCAGTTTGTCAGGATTAGGGTCAAGAAAGATGTGACGATGATCAAATGCCGCGAGTAAAAGAGCATGAGGGGTATAAGTTAGGCCATTCCCAAATACATCACCACTCATGTCTCCAATACCAACCACAGTAAAATCGTGTTCTTCGATATTGATATCCAATTCACGAAAATGGCGTTTAATGGACTCCCAAGCACCACGGGCGGTAATTCCCATTTTTTTATGATCATAGCCAGCTGATCCTCCAGAGGCAAAAGCATCCCCAAGCCAAAAATTAAATTCTTTAGAAATCGCATTCGCAATATCAGAAAATGTTGCTGTTCCTTTATCTGCGGCTACCACCAAATAAGGATCGGCATCATCATAACACACTGTATTTGGCGGGGGGACGACACGGTCATTTTCAAAATTGTCGGTAAGATCAAGTAAGCCTCTGATAAAGGATTGATAGCAATAAACCACTTCTTGTTTTATCTGCTCACGGTCCAGCATGCTGAGTGATTTTTTTAAAATAAAACCCCCTTTGGCTCCCGAACTGATCTATCCCCACGAATTATGAGTTGAAATAAAGAGCGTCTCATGATCAAATGAGCGTCATTAAGACTCATGGAAATTAAAATGTTAGCTGTAGAAACCTATCTTTATAATTCGCTTACAGAATCATGTCCTGAAATTCATATATCACGATTGAATGCAGTAATGGATGTAGCATCAGGCTTAAGACATAGCCAAAACCTTTCATTAAGTGAATTAGGGAGGAACTTGCCTGGAGATGCAAAATTAAAAAATAAGATAAAGAAAGTTGATAGGCTGGAAGGCAATAAGGCACTGCATAATGAACTTTTTTCCATTTATCAAGGGTTATCAAGCTTTGTTTTTACTTACATCTCGCAAGATACAACCTTACCTTTGATTGTAGATATTTGCTGCTTAAAAGACGACCGAGAAATTCAAATGCTCAGTGCAGAAATAGCGTTAAAAGGTAGAAGTCTTCCTCTTTATCGAGAAGTGTATAGAGATACCGAAACAAAAGGACGAGCTAAGGACTTTTTAAAAGAGTTGAGTCTTTGTTTGCCCAAAAATCGTCGAGTAATCGTAATCATGGATGCCGGTTTTTATGAAGAATGGTTTAAAGAAATAGAAGCGCTGGGCTGGTATTGGCTAAGTCGTGTAAGAGGAGTTAAATCGGTACAATTATCCGAAGAACTGGGATGGAAACTCATTAAAGAACTAATCCCTGATATTAAATCTAAAACGACACATTATGAGCATGCTCTATTAACCAAAGAGCATACAAGACCTTGTAGGGTGGTTACAACCTATCGTAAGCCTAAGGGAAGAAAGGTAAAGACATCACGAGGAAAAACCACCTCGACACTGTCTAATGGAAGTTATAGTCAAGCTAATAAAGAGCCATGGATTTTGGCTACTAATTTACCATTGGATGTAGGGCCTACTGATATTATCAATCTCTATTTTAAAAGAATGCAAATAGAAGAATCGTTTAGAGATGTTAAAAGTCATCAATTCGGACTAGCAGGACGTTATGTGCGTACTCATTCAGTAGATAGATGGGGAGTAAAAATGCTTCTTGCTGCTATTGTGCAAATTACTTATTGGGTTATTGGAGTAATTGCACATAGTCAAAATAAACAACAATACTTCCAAGCCAATACGGTCAAAGATAAGAAAATATTCTCTTATTTTACCCTGGGTAAGCTTATGATTGAGCATAATCAGCTCTGTTCCTTAGCCCCTGACCCTAGAACCTTACAAGAGATTATAGAACAGGAGCTTAACCGTGTTTGGTAATTTCGTGGGGATCTTTCAGCTCCCGAAGGGACAATCACCGAATTTTTTACTTTTTGCGCTTTCATCAGTCCAAGAATTTCGGTACGGAAATCCTCGGGTCGGTCTGACCAGCGAATACCCCCACGTGCTACTTTGGCACTGCGCAGGTGGATGCCTTCAAACTGTGTTGAATATACAAAAATTTCATATAGAGGTTGCCCTGGGGGTAGATCAGGCACTTTGCAGGTATGGAGTTTAAATGATAAATAATTTTTGGGGGCGCCATGTGAGTCGAACTGGAAATAATTGGTTCGTAGTGTTGCTTTGATTAAAGACCAGAAATATCGGATGATATGGTCTTCGTCCAAGCTGGTAATCCCATCAATATCGGCTTGGATTTCAGATTCCAAATCTGCCATTTTATTTTTGCTTGCAGTATTTTGTTTCAGACCAAATTTTAAATAGAAAAGCTGGATCAGTTTTTTGGCAATCCCAGCATATGCTGCAATCGTTTTTTCTATATATTGTTGACTAAAGCGAAAACCAATTTGTTGCATGTACTTCGCATAAGCACGAATGATGGCTATTTCCCGCCAGGATAATCCTGCCCCTAAAACCAGCTTATTGAAACCGTCATTTTCACAAATCCCGAGGTGTATTTTGATCAACGCTTCATTAAAAATGCTTTTTACCTGGTCCAGGGTGAGTAAGTTGGTATGGGCATAGGACACATTGAAATCACCAATCCAAATAAATTGATTTGCGTCAATGGCGATTCTATAAGGTCTTTCGGTATAAGTCCGTAATCCCATGTTTTCGATCATCGGTAAGATATCAGATAAGGGAATCGAACTGCCATATCGATACAGTTTAATATGCAATGGATGTTCTCCACGAGTTAATTCGTAGAAAACTATCGCTAAAGGGTTCTCTGGTGTTAAATTATCGATTTGTAACAGATCGCCTATTGCTTCTTCTATAGTATGTTGCTCACAATAGCTCATTGACAATGCGGGGAGATATTTTTCCGTAAATTGTTTCCCTTTTTTAGGACCCAATTTTTTTAAAAGTGCTTGATGCAACTGATCTTTCCATGAGTTTTCCATTTTTAAATCTCACAAAGGTTCAGTGTAATTATTCACTAAGTATAGGCCATGAAAATCGATTGCATGTAATGACAAGATATAAGGATAAGATGCTTGGTTTTATACTCTATTTTCTTAGAACTGTTTAAAAATAAACGTGCTTAGTTGTTTTCTCGAAAAGTGAAAAATTTATGCCCTAAATAATTGGTAAACGTAGGGAAGGCTAGACCAAATAAGTGCGCTATTTCTCGAGTGAATGACTGAATACCCAGATCGGGTAAAACATAGTAAACGAGCAATAAACTAATAAACAAAGTTTGCATCATCCCAATTAAATTAACTAAAATAAAAAAAATAATGGAGCGTGTAAAAGTCTGGTTGCTGTTCTTAAATACAAAAAATTTTCCAAGAGTAAAGCCTGTAACCATCCCTGTAATAGAAGCCAAGAGAATTGATGTTGAAAAACTGAAGGTATGGTTATAGAGAATTCTACTAAAAAAATTTACTGCGAGTGATATTGCTCCTGCTATTAAAAAAGCAATAAATTGTTTTGACCTAAAATAATGAATCACAAAGCACTCTCTCTTCGTAAGCGCTCCAAGAACCACAGGCTTACAATTTACAACTTAGGGGTATAATCTAAGCCAATATTCCAAGGCAACAGTTTTTCATAATCATCAACACTGTTGCAAAGAGGAGCGTTCTTTAACAACATGACATAGTAATGATAAGGGTCGAGATTGTGTAATTTAGCCGTTCTGATGATACTGAAGTGTAAACACAAGGCCTCAGCACCTTCAACAGAGGCGCAAAACAAGAAGTTCTTTCGAGCAATGACCAAGGGTTTGATTTCTTGTTCAGTAAGATTGTTATCGATTTCCAGACGCCCATCATCTAAAAAGCGCATCAGTCCATCTCTATATTTAACACAGTAATTGAGTGCTTTCCCAAGCGGTGATTGGGGCAAAGTTGTAGGATAGACCTTATCAACCCATGTATTAAAGGCTTCATAATTGGTTTGGATTTTCTGACGCGACGCTGGTGACGTTGGTCTGGATTCAGTTGATTATTTTTAGCCTCACGCTCTATTTTATAAAGCTCAAAAGCGCATGGCTTCTTTGGCAATGCCTTTGCCTTTATTAGGTGGGCAATAGGTTCAAATTTTTCTGCGCGCATGCGCGTTGCAATTGACAATGTGCGCATTGCTGCTACCCACAAGTTCAAAAAAATTGTCACCATCGACATGTAAATAGCCATTGAATCCGACAAACCAATCGTAAATAAATTGTTTGTGCTCCACATCGTTGTAGTCATAAAGAATAACGGATTTATCCGGTGGTCCACCCCGAATGCAATACACATAGGATTTGGTTTTGCTTTTCTTCCAGGCTCATGCAAGACCTGCAAGGTCGTTGCATCACAACTGGCCACATCATACTCAATCACACTGTCTTTCAACAGATTATAAATGGGACGCAGTGGTGTCATTAACTCCGATAGGCCAGCGCCATGGTTTTGGCGTGAGCAATCAATACCATGTCGTTCGCTGAGTTGTCGCTTCAGATGGTACAGTGGTTGCCTGTCATCCAGCTTGCTGACCACCAGGAATGATAAAGCTCTTCTGTTGCTTTAATTTTGGGGAGAATTTGTTTGGGCGCTAACATGATTTTGATTGATTCTCGCATCCTTTAGTGCAAGCAACTACTTCACGTCGTTGCTCCACAATTTCGATGACGCAAGGTTGGTAATGCAGTAGCTCTTTGGTTTCATAACGAATCACTGTTTTGCATGCACCACAGGCACATTGCTTGTCTTCATCAGATACCGGAATAATTTCAATGCGACGGGGTAGTTCTTTCTGCGCTTTTTTATTCTTCTTTCTTGTATGGGCAGCCACTGGTGTCATTTCTTCGGTCTGCTCACCGCTTGCTTCAGCCTGAAAAAATGCTCTGATTATTTTCAAACAAAGACAGCTGAGGATTTTCAGGGTCAATATAACGCTCAGAGCGCTTGCCAAAACGGTGACGGCGTAGCTCCATGATTTGTGCTTTTAAAGAATCATAGGCTTCCCGCGTAGTGTTCATTGCGTGCTTGAGATAGAGCAAGCTCTGCTTTTAATGCGAGTATTTCGTTAGCAATTATCTATTTTTTCTTCGTACATCATGTTAGTAACCTGTTTGTGATCAATTATATCACATTACGTTGATTTTAAAAACAAATTAATCGTTTTTTTGTAAATTATTTCTAATAGAAATTCGTAGCCAATACTTCCGGCAACAATGTGTGTTTTGCAAAATCCAATCCTGAGAGCAGCCAGCTTAATTGGTCATTGGTAAGGCTCATGACCGCGTCATCGTGTTTGGGAAATTTTAGTTTTCCTTGCTCCAATCGCTTATAACAGAGCCAAAACCCATTTCGCTCCCACCACAGCATTTTTATTTTATTGGCTTGGCGGTTTCTGAAAAGAAAAATTTGCCCTGATGTGGGGTTCAACTGAAGATGGTCGGAAATCAACATCACCAGTCCATCAATTTGTCGCCTAAAATCAATAGGCTTTGGATAGAGCCATATGCTTGCATTAAATGATAAAAACATGGCTAACCCCACAAGGACAACAACATTGTGACAAAGTCTGGTCGTGAATTTTTAGCTCCTTCGCATTGTTCAATACCAAGGTGCATACTGTCTCTGGAGCTCTTTGTGTCAGCTTATTTAATTGAATCGGTACTAATTTGGATGAAGCTATTTCTTCCCGATACTTTCGCTCCCAATAGCCAAATTGATGGTAGTTTAATTGATGCTTTCGACAGTACGTTACTCGCGACAAACCACTTTCTTTTTGATGCGTTACATGCTC
Organism: Legionella sheltonii; assembly: GCF_026191355.1. Taxonomy (GTDB): domain Bacteria; phylum Pseudomonadota; class Gammaproteobacteria; order Legionellales; family Legionellaceae; genus Legionella; species Legionella sheltonii. Next base: position 191,155 of record NZ_JAPHOQ010000004.1, on the reverse strand, counting down.
CATCCATCTCTGTTCTTTCGTGCCATCTGTTTCTTGGGGGGATATAATTTGTGGGGATATATTCATCGTACTCTCCTCTCTAAATTGATGTTGCAGAGTATGACGAAACGGAGATAATTATTAAATTATGTAGTTGCTGGCGCGCTTACGTTGAAAAACTGAAGGTATGGTTATAGAGAATTCTACTAAAAAAATTTACTGCGAGTGATATTGCTCCTGCTATTAAAAAAGCAATAAATTGTTTTGACCTAAAATAATGAATCACAAAGCACTCTCTCTTCAGTTTTTGGACGTGTTGAAAGTATGTCTCGCTCTCTTGACCTTTTAAGCCCACGAGATTTGATTTTTTTCTATCACAAAAGCCCAAAATGGCCCTTGATCACCGATTATTGGATGCTTATTGGAAGAAGGAAGCATTATTTAGTTAAATTAGTTTTTGTTAAAACCACTCCAAATTTTCTTCCCTATCCAAAAAACGATCAAGAAGATAAAAGCCCATAATAAAAGCAAGGGTAAAAAATAGACGAAAAACTCAATTAAACCGTATGTAAAATGACGTAACTGATCGACTAAAGCATGATAAGAGTCAATGAATGCTTCTGTAATTTTCCATTGCTTTTGTTCTGTTGTTTGAATTATTGGATTCATGCTCAAGTTAATATTTATCAATGAATAAGCCACAGATTCTTTGTAATATTTTATCTGACCTTGGAGCACATCGATTTGTCCTTGGATCTCGTTTAATTGTTTGAACACGCTAAGAACATCCGATGTTTTTGTTGCGTTGGCCATAATTTTCGATAATTGCTCTTTGGCGGTTTGCAGGTTACTCAGTTGACTTTGTAAATCGACAAAGTGTTGTGTGATGTCTTCGCCTGTGATTGATTCTTGAACGACTTGTGTTGCAAGTGATTTCAAGGTGGTTAACGCATTATTCAAGCCTTGAGCGGGTACTCTTATACTGATATTTGCAGTGGTATTTCCTGTGACATTGTTATTTTGAGTTATATTGGAGCTAACGAGGTAGCCTCCGGAGTTCTCTGCTAATTGAGTGATTTTTTCCATTGCCGAATTAATGTTATCGACTTGCAAGGAAATATCCGCATTGCGAATAATCATACCCCGCATCACATTTTCTGACGCTTGGTTCGTATTAGAAGGGCTTTTATTACGCATCATTGCTATGGGGGCGCTCGGAGTCCCGACTACGGCTTGCATGGGTTCAGGACTGCCTCCATACATTGTAGTTCCAGTTCTACCAAACCATTCAGAAATAAAAAATAATATAGCCAGTGTGCCAATAAAAGCTAAAAAATAAAGGATGATTTTCTTCATTATTCTTCTGCTCTACACTTTGAATCATTTAAAGTGTGGCAAAAGTTTCTTGAATTGTAAAATAATTAAACTAAAAGCTCAGCAGATGTCAATGCAGATTGTGTTTCACATCAAGAGGTTATGCTGACGATTTAAAAGTCACATCTTTTATTGACGCTGATCACAAAAAGCGACGCATACTTGATGTTCTCTGACTTCGCCTCCACAGGCAGAATAACATGCTCTATAAGTCGCTTCACATTGACAGGAATTATTGCAGCTGCTACTACGATCAAAATCATTTATTGTCTTACTGATAGGCAAGCCCATTCTTTTTTGATCTTCTTTATATTGTTTGTATTCAAACATAGCGTTTTGCTGAGCCCTCATACGGCAATTTTCATTGTCTACTCGACAACTTTGTTGACAGTCATTTTTACCTTGAATGCATTGGGCCGTACACATTTTTGCTACATCGGATTTTGGCGGAACAAAACTGTATTCTGTGTTATAAATAGGACCACAGGCGATCAACATGCTTGCTAGAACCATAATAGAAAAAATAAAGAATTTTTTTAGCATATGATCCTCTTTTTATGCGTTATAGGGGTGAAATTGTTCTGGCAGTGTGGTTATGAGCATGTTGCTTTGGGACAAACGGATACAGAACAAACTGATTTATTTTAGTGACGCTTAGTTAAAAAATCAAGCAGAAGCTTCGGCAAGGATGCAGTGAGACACATAAATGTAAACAGACTTTGTTACCTTTGTTACTCTTTTGATATATAATTAACCAATTTATGATCGTTCCCAATGATCAGACATTCAAAAATTATTTTAATTAAGAACAAAATCCATGGACATCTCATTTTTATTTGGTTTTTTAACTGGTTCTTTTACTACGGCTCTGGGTGGCTGGCAAGTACAAAAAATCATCAACAATAGAAAAAATATTGCCACTATAAAGAATAAAAAAATACTGGATTTAAACCGACTTTTTCATGAATTCCCCCATTTTATGAGTGCTATTAAAAATGATATTAATAACGCGAGTCATCAGAATGTAAGGGAATTTTTTGTAGTGGATAAAGATGCAATATTAAATTCGTCTGTTCCCCGTTTTCGATATGAATTGTCTACAGAGATTCTTCCGGCTTTAAATAGATTAGAAGAATTAGGATACATAGAAAAGTTAAAAAACAATTGCCTTCACTATAAAATTGAAGAAGAGTTTGTAAGCCAACTCCAATCAGTAGCTATACCTTCAAATGAATAAACAGGCTGTTTACAGTTCTTCTCACTTGGTGTTGGTTTTTATTGATCTTCGTGATACAACTCAGCATAGCTCCCATTAAGTATTTCTGCTTCAAACAAAAGGATTGTGTGCATGATGAGAAAAGTGGTCTTTAGTCTTTCGCTTTTATTGAGCGTCATAATTTCCCCTTTATTTGCAAAAGAACAAATTAAAATTTCGGAACTACAAAACAATGAATGTGTCGAAACGATTGAATCACGTGTTAGCGATGGTGGTTTATTTTTAGATCAATGCCATATCCATGACCGTGATGTCCAAAAAATTCTTTCCTTTCTCAACGTGCATCCAGAAATTACCCGTCTAAGTATATCTGATAATCAGATTGGCTACCAAGGTGCAGAATTGCTCGCTACTAATACTCATATTCGTTATCTTTTTCTTACTGGAAATCGTATCGGATCATTAGGAGCTGAGGCATTAGCAAAAAACACCTCTTTGGTCTATCTCCTTTTAGGAGAAAATCATATTGGTCCCTATGGAGCCGAGGCTTTAGCAAATAATACAAACTTGATTTTTCTTTCCCTTGATGGAAATCCCATAGGCACTTCAGGAGCAAAATCTTTGGCAAAAAACAAGACGCTAACTCATCTTTCTCTAAGGAAAAGTCATATTGGTGTTGCAGGTGCGCAGGCTTTGTTCACGAATGAAACGTTGAAAAGTATCTATTTAGGAAATAACCGTTTAGGTAATGAGGGAATCAAGTTTATTGATAGAAACCAATCCATCAACTTTATTGATTTGGAAGACAATGATATTGATAAGGATGGAGTCAAGACCATAGCAAGAAAAACCAATTTGTTCTATCTTAATCTGGATAAAAATCCATTGCACAATGAAGGAGCTGCTGTTTTAGCTCAAGTCCACATGCTGGAGTGGTTATCAATTGCCGGTTGTGGTGTCGGTATCGAAGGAGCTCAAGCCTTATCGGCACTGAATCATCTGACTATGCTTAATATCGATAATAATTTCATTGGTGATGAGGGTATTATTGCTTTAGCCAAAATGAGCTCTTTGAATAATTTATATGCAAATAATAATCTTATTGGCGACGAGGGAGCAAAAACCTTGGCCAATGCGACTCAGATGCGAAATTTGAGTTTGCGTGATAATCATATTGGGGATGAAGGTGCTTTGGCCTTAGCTGAAACCACGAGTTTGTATACTTTAGATGTAGGTTTTAATCAAATCGGTGCCATTGGTGTTAAAGCATTAAAAAGTAATGAGGTACTGGCCTATTTGAATACTCAAGGGAATCCTGGAGATGAATAGCCTTCGACTGTACACATGGCCGATGGCTATTTGAGAAATTTGACTTAGAATGAAATGCTTATTTCAAACTTACCAAACACAGGTTTTGTCTTTCTTCAAACGGAGGTTACAGGGGACTAAAGGTATGGAGACCCGTTTTGTAGCCTGAATTAGCATAGCGTCATCCGGGCTTTTTTCTTGTCATCCCGTGTACAACTAGGAATCTTCCATCGTAACACACTGCTACAGTAGGGAGATCCTTGTTGCGTTCGGGATGAAGCGCTAGCTATTTACTTTGCAACCATTTCAACTATTGCATCAATTGCTCTATCTAAGCTTAATTGCTGCATTTCGCCGGTAGCACGATTTTTATATTCCACACAATTTTGTTCCATATTTCGCTCACTAACAATGATACGATGTGGAATACCAATTAAATCATGATCCGCAAACAATACCCCAGCTCGCTCATTACGATCATCAATTAATACATCAACTCCTAACTCTCTTAAACGTTCATATAAAGCATCTGCTTGCATTTTGACTGATTGCGATCGGTGTCCGTTTAAAGGAATTATGACCACTTGGAATGGAGCGATGTTTTGAGGCCAGATAATTCCTTGCTCATCATGATGTTGTTCAATGGCCGCAGCAACCACACGAGTGATTCCTAAACCATAACATCCCATTAACATCGTTTCTAATTGGCCTTGCTCACTAATCACTGCTGCATTCATGGCTTTGGCATATTTATCACCCAACTGAAAAACGTGACCTACTTCAATCCCACGACACGAGCGTAGCGTTCCTTTACCATCAGGGCTAATGTCGCCTTCTTTTACGTTACGTAAGTCATAATCAAGGTATTCACGGATGTCTTTATCCCATGCCGCATATTGATAATGTTTGTCTGCCTGATTGGCGCCACAAATAAAAGAATCCATAGCCAATGCATGATGATCCGCGATTACAGGAATTGATAAATTGATTGGGCCTAATGATCCAATAGGAGCTTTCAAAGTTTTTAAGACAGTTTCTTCATCTATAAATTGTAGGGGAGAATGGACTAAAGGATGTTTTGTTGCTTTGACTTCGTTCAGTTCATCATCGCCTCTCAAAACCAAAGCAACCATAGGATGTTCTCTTCCTTTTACAATCAAAGTCTTGACCGTTTGATTGCTTGCTACACCCATGAATTGGGCTACTTCAGCTATGGTTTTTTGATTTGGGGTATCTACCAGAATCATTTTTTGTGTAGAAGGGGTCGCTTTCTCAGGTCTTAAGCTGGTCGCTTGTTCAATATTAGCGGCATAATCCCCTTCATCACTATAGAAAATTAAATCTTCGCCAGAATCAGCGAGTACCTGGAATTCATGAGATGCAGAACCACCAATAGCGCCTGTATCGGCTTCAACTGCACGATATTTAAGCCCCATGCGATCAAAAATACGGCAATACGCTTGATACATATCTTTGTAGGTGGCTTGTAGACTTTCCAAATTTAAATGGAATGAATAAGCATCTTTCATGATGAATTCACGTGCACGCATTACACCAAAACGAGGTCTGATTTCATCGCGGAATTTAGTTTGAATTTGATAAAAACTTGCCGGCAATTGTTTGTAGGATTGTAATTCATTACGCATGATGTCAGTAATTACTTCTTCATGGGTAGGGCCGAAGCAATACTCCCTGCCATTGGAATCTTCCATTGTGAGCAGTTGTCCGCCAAAAGTTTCCCAACGTCCTGTTTCTTGCCACAGTTCAGCAGGTTGTACTGCAGGCATCAGTAATTCCATAGAATGGATGCGGTTCATTTCTTCACGAACTATTTGTTCTACTTTACGTAATACCTTTAAACCCAATGGCATCCAGGTATATAGACCTGAGCCCAGCTTACGAATCATTCCTGTTCGCAGCATCAGTTTATGGGAAACGATTTCCGCATCGCTTGGAGTTTCTTTAAGAGTTACTAAAAACCATTGAGATGCACGCATTTCTACTCCTGAAGTCGTATTGTTCTTGAATTGAAAGCATTATACAGAAGTTTTTGTTCAAAAACAGATGAATCAAGTGGTGAAAGTTAAGCATATTGGGCCTTGGCCCAATATGTCCTGAAATGTAAATGGACATAAGCTTTTGTTGGGCCAAGGCCCAACAAAAAGTAATGAATGGTAGGTTATATTTTGATTTTAGATTCTTCTAATAGCGCATTTAATTTAGAGGCTAAATGCTCATTGTTCTTTCCGCCAAGCTGGCTTAATTCATGTGCGTAATTATTATAATGCACTTTGCCTGTTTGAACATTATAAACGGCGCCAACTAACGCAATGTCATTTTTCTCTATCATCTGATGCAAAATCGAACTCCGCTCATAAATTTTTTGGATGGTATTGGCAACGTTCAAATCAGTAACATTGTTCACGAAGGTCGTATTTTTGCTGTGGCGATTCGTTTCAGTTTCATTTTCGGCATTGATTGCGGGCTTAATTTTATCGAGCAATTCTGTAATATGCCCTTTTTCGACCCCGTCACATGCAGATTGAATGGCACCACACCGTGTGTGGCCAAGAACGATAATCAGTTTGACGCCTACGACATTACACGCATATTCAATACTCGCCAGAACATCATTGTTTACTACATTCCCAGCAACACGAACGCAGAAAATATCGCCAAAACTCACATCGAAAATGGTTTCAACAGGTACCCTGGAATCAATGCAACCAAGAACAATCGCAATGGGATGCTGTGCTTTGGCTGTATGTTTAATATCCAGTTGGTTTGAACGGTGAATTAAGTTGTCATTGAGGAAACGTTGATTTCCTTCATATAGAATATTTAATACTTCTGCTGGCGATAGGTGAGATTGCACATCGTATGTGGTGACGTTGATAAAATCAATGTAATTATGGATCTTGTAATGCTCTTTAAATCCAATCATATTCAAAGAAATTTTTTTATTGGGAGCTTGTTCTTCCTTAAATTCTTTTAAAAGCTCTGAAATTTCTTTATCAATGTACTGAGTGTAACGTGCATCAATAATTAATTGTGATTCTCTGGGTATCGAATCAAGTTCAGCAACTAAGGCAGCTTTATTAAGAAAAGTCATTTGTTGGGGGAGCACCAAGCGGTTAACTTCCCCAGTGGGATGGATTTCCTTCAGAATATTTATCCGCGCCTGGCTATTTGATTTTAAAATATAGAATAAGCTGACTGCCAATCCAATTAATATCCCTGTCAATAAATTAAAGACAATAATACAGACAACGGTGACAATGAATGGAATAAAACGATCGCTGCCTTGAGCAAAAATGCTACGGTAAATGGACGGTTTATTAAGTTTATAACCAGTATAGATCAAAATGGCGGCGAGTGAGGATAAGGGTATTTTATTCAAAGTACCTGGGATTAACATGACTGCAAAGAAAATGAAAAATCCATGCAAAATAGTAGATAATTTGCTTGTGGATCCCGCCTGAATATTAATGGATGTTCGTACAATCACTGAAGTAATAGGAATTCCACCAATTAAACCCGCGGTCAGGTTTCCAACCCCTTGAGCCACCAATTCGCGACTTGTGGAGGGATGGAGACGTTTTTTATCCAGTTTTTCTCCAGCTTTAAGGTTCAATAAAGTCTCAAGCGAAGCAACAATAGCAATGATGATCGCATAAAGATAGACTTGCGGATTAGATAGGGCAGACCAATTTGGATATTCCAGTTTACTCAATAACTCATGTAAGTCGTTGGTGTGAGGAATATTGACGAGCTGAGGGGAGTTCTGGACCAGGCTTGAATCAGTCCAGATAAAAAATTCATTAAGTAACACACCCAAAATGACAACCAGGATTGGTGCGGGAATCTCTTTGAGTATCTTATTTTTCGTCAAATCAAAATAAATTAAGGTACTTAATGAGAGTACCGTGATCAACATGGCTCCAGAATTGAGATGATGGTACAAAGCAAGAATAGGACTTAATGTAATTTCCTCAGTGGTTTCTAACAAATGGGTTTTAAGCTCGTTGAAATCTGCAGAAAGTGTGAATGCGAGTGGTAATTGTTTGATTATTAGAAGAATACCTATCGCACAAAGCAGACCCTGTACTACGTTTGAAGGGACATAGTCCGCTACAAATCCGGCTCTTAAACTTCCAATTATGACTTGAAGTAAACCTGCAAGTGCCAGCGCAACTAAAAATGAGTTGAAGTCTCCAATATGAGCAATCGCTGCGACAACGACTGCTGCCATACCTGCTGCAGGTCCGCTGACACTGACCTGTGATCCACTTAAACATCCAACAACAACTCCGCCAATGATTCCACTTAAAATTCCAGAAAAAAGAGGTGCGCCAGAAGCTAAAGCAATACCCAAGCATAATGGGATGGCTACAAGAAATACGACTATCGCTGCAACAAAGTCAAATTTAAAATATCTCCTCATATAAATTCGAAATTTACGAGAGTCAACTGATGTATTTGCTAGCATGGAGTAAGTTCCTCTATTAACAAAGAAAATAATATGGCCAGAGAAAAGTAATTTTAATTTTAGACTATAGTGTTATTTATTAAAACATCATTGTAACAAAAATGTTAGAAAAATGTTACGGTTTAGTTAAGAATTGTAATCTATATTATCTTATTGCTGTTTGTGAATGCATCGTGACTACTTATTGTATGGATTGATTGAGTTGAAACACAGACTTTAGTGGAGGCTACTGCCTTTAAGTGAAGAAGTTTTAGAGTAAATTTGTCATGACCGTATCGTCATCGATCCCTAATCTTATCGTTAATCAACGCTATGATTTGGATGACAGCGGCTGGAATTTGCTACGGAGCTCTTTCGCTGCGCTATGGGTGACGATGTTTGGGATCTTAAAATTCTTGATTGATTGATTGGCAGGGCTAGGGAAACTATTGAGATAAAAAAACCTGGGTCAGGTTTCGCCAAAACCCAGGCTACCGATTCTATTCTTCAACGAGGTCGAATTCTTCAGTGCAAAAGATTTCGTCGGTATTAGTTACTTGATTAGTTATTAATCCATGCTCAAGATCTCTAAAATTCCACATACTTTGATCCATAAGCTGGCTGGGTTTAATACTTTGCAGCGCATGCAGAATATTGCTTGGGACCTTGGGGTTTTCCTCTGCAAGCTGATTAATTAAATGCGTTACTTTTTTACGCATCAAATTTTCTTGTGACCCACAAAGGGTGCAGGGGATAATGGGATACGATTGCTCCTGCGCGAAAGTAATAATGTCTTTCTCTTGAACATAGCATAATGGCCGGATAACTATATGCTTTTTATTATCGCTCAGTAACTTGGGTGGCATTGATCGAATATCACCATTGTATAAAATCGACATCATTAGGGTTCGAACCAAATCATCACGATGATGGCCTAGGGCGATTTTGTTAAAGCCATTTTCTTCTGCATACCGATAAATAATACCGCGTCGTAAACGTGAGCATAAAGAGCAATATGTTTTACCCTCAGGAATTTTCTCTTTCACAATGCTATAGGTATCGCGAGTCAGTATTTCATGAGGAATGGAGCGATCACTAAGCCACTGGCGTAAAGCGGAATCATCCCATCCTGGCTGAGCCTGATCCAGGGTAAACGAAAAGAGTTCAAATTTATTACCGGAGCGTAGGCGTAATTGATCCAAGATCGTTAGCAGTGTGAAAGAGTCTTTTCCACCTGATAAACAGACCATCACACGATCCCCACGCTGGATCATATTAAAATCTGCAATGGCTTTGCCGGTATAATGCAATAATTTTTTTTCAACTTGAGAAGGATTGGACATTATTAAAAACCTAATGAAAAGTTGTTATTTAGTGGTTTTGTTTTCAGCCGGGAGCAATCCGTTGACCCTGGTTGTTTCTAACCATGAATTGATTAATTCGAGATCGTTTGCGTTCAATGTTCCGGCTAAGTATTTTAATGTTAAAACCGCATTAATCAAACTGTATTGGTCATTAGCCAGTTGATTCTGGGCTTCAAACAAACGCTGTTGGGCATTCACCACATCCACCATGGTGCGTGTCCCTACCTCAAATTGGGCTTCCGTACTTTCCAACGAGTTTTGTTGTGAAATTACGGTTTGTCTGTCCGCTTTTACTTTGCTAATTCCATCAGTAATGGTATTGAAAGCGATGCGGCTATTCACTACTACGTCCCTATAAGATTGCTCCACTCGTTCACTGGATGCCTGAAAACTATGCTGTGCTTGTCGTGTTTGCGAACGTACTAATCCGCCTTGGAATACAGGGAAATTTAAAGCCACGCCGACAGTCGATAATTTTTGGTTTGCAGGCAATAAAGGATTCGATGAGTTTACTTCGTTTGTTGTCTCTACGGTGTTACCTTGAAGGGAGATCGTAGGCCAATTCCCCGCAGAAAGCGCTTTCATATTTTCACGAGCCACTTCAAGATTGTATTTTGCAGACAGCAACTTGTAGTTTTGCTTAAGACCGGTATCTATCCACTGATCAACCACATTAGGCTCTGGCTTGATTAACGGAATTTTACCATCACGTAGAGGAGCTATGACTTCATAAACATGATTGGTCAGTTTTCTTAAATTTTCGCTTTGGTTGATTTGGTTGTTTCGCGATGCAATAACTGTTGCAACCGATTGATCATAGGCTGCCTTTGCTTCATAAACAGAAGTGATTGGATCAAGACCTACTTCAAAGCGTTGCTTTGCTTGCTCATATTGGCGCATGTTAGCGCGTTTTTTTGCTTCAGCGAAATTTAAAGTATCTTGAGCAAAGAGTACATCAAAATACGCTTTGGCTGTTCTAAGAATTAAATCCTGAGCTGCATCATTGAAAACAGCTTGTGCTGCTTTTACGGATGCCTTTGCTTGTTGTACCCTTGCCCAAGCCTGATAATTAAAAATAGCCTGAGATGCAGAAACTTGCCATGTCCTCGAGTTATAAGTGTTATCTTGAATGGTAAAAATACCATCGTTTACATGAAAAACGTTTCGCGTTGCTTGGGCGGTAATACCAACTTGAGGAAGTAATGCAGCACGGGCTTGAGGAAGAGCTTCTGTGCTAGCCATGTATGTATCATACGCATTCTTGAAAATAGGATCATTTTCGAGGGCTTGATGATAGATATCCATTAGGTCTGTTGCAGCAAAGACCTGCGATGACAGACCTAAAGTCATGAGATACCCGAACAGCAATTTTTTCATTAAACTAATTCCTAAAATACAAATTCTTTGGGCTTTGATTTATCAATCAGGAGAGGGATATTGGTTTCAAAAATGATTTGGTCATGCCAATGCTCCTCATGATCCAACTCATAGAGACGACCCTGCATCACAGGAGATTTTCCTTCAATAGCAAATAACTTGCCTCCAGGAAGAATCTGCAATCTTTGGGTCTCATTGATTTTTTCTACTGCGCCTGTAAATATAACCACATCATAGGGAGCGCTTTCTAACCAACCTTGACTGGCATCCCCCGTGATTAATTCTACATTGTTGCAGTGATGTTTTTTTAATTGATGAGCTGCATGGGCAGTAAAATCAGCATAATAATCGACACTGATTACTTTTTTACACAATTTACTTAACAATGCGGTGAAAAATCCGCTGCCAGTGCCTATTTCCAAAACTGTCTCATGACCTTGTAAATCAAGTGCTTGCAGAATTTGTCCTTCTTCCAAAGGAGTCAGCATGCGTTGACCATGATGAAGCGGTATTTGCATATCTGAATAAGCAAAATTTACAAATTGTTCAGGAACGAATTCATGTCTGGCCACCACATCATACAAATTAAGTATGGATTCGTTTAAAACATCGCCAGTTCGAAGTTGTTGCTTGACCATATTAATGCGTGCGCTTTGATAACTCATTTGCTCTACCGTGTTGATTGTTTTAGGTTAAGATTGACTATTCATTTGCCAAAGCCATTGCTTTGCAACTTATTCGCGGTGTTCCACATTTGAAAATTTTAGAATTCCACAGACATGCTGCGAAACGGGGTGGCAAAAGCGAATTGTCAACACACTTTTAAAACTTTGGCACAATCTTAGCAAAAAAATAGCGCATGTGCTAAGAAATAATGTTTGAATCCCAAATTTCGTGGTGACTCTGGTTAAAGTTTGCTATGATCCGCTGTTTTTAATGGTTTTCTAAAATAGATTGTCCCTTATTTTCGATACAGCACTAGGGGTACCGAGGTATTGTGGCGTTTAACGTATAGGAGAATACTGTGCTTGAGCAATTTACTGAATATTTGCAAACTGAAATAGAGACACTTAAGAAAGAAGGCTTATATAAAAGCGAACGTGTTATTTCCAGTCAGCAACAAGCTGCTGTCACAGTAAATCATAAAGAAGTCATTAATCTTTGTGCTAATAATTACTTAGGGTTGGCTAATGATCCGCAACTGATTGCTGAAGGGCAAAAAGCATTAGCTCAATATGGCTATGGTATGGCTTCAGTACGTTTTATTTGTGGTACTCAAACGCCTCATAAACAACTTGAGCAAAAAATCAGTCAATTTTTAAGCAAAGAAGATACTATATTATATTCTTCATGTTTTGATGCGAATACAGGTCTTTTTGAAACTTTATTGGGTGAAGAGGATGCGATTATCAGTGATGCATTAAATCATGCCAGTATTATCGATGGGGTGCGGCTATGTAAGGCTGCGCGCTATCGATATGCGAATAACGACATGAAGGCTTTGGAAGAGCAATTGATTGCTGCTAAAAATGCTCGATTTCGTTTGATTGCTACAGACGGTGTTTTTTCGATGGATGGAATTTTGGCTAATCTTCCAGCAATTTGCGAACTAGCCGATAAATATGATGCCATGGTTATGGTAGACGACTCCCATGCTGTTGGTTTTATGGGAGAAACGGGACGTGGAACTCCTGAGCATTTTGGAGTAAGTGAGCGTATTGATATAATTACTGGTACTCTAGGTAAGGCGCTAGGGGGGGCATCAGGTGGTTATACTGCAGCAAATCAGACCATCGTTGAATGGTTGCGCCAACGTTCAAGACCCTATTTATTCTCAAATACCTTGGCCCCAGTGATTGCGCATACTTCGTGTGTTGTTCTCGACAATTTAATAAAAAATAATCATTGGGCTGAAAAATTAAAGCGTAATAGCCGTTATTTCCGTGAAGGTATGACCCAGCTAGGATTTAAATTAATCCCAGGGGAACATCCAATTATTCCTGTTATGTTAGGGGATGCGAGCCTGGCAGGACGCATGGCAAACCGTTTGCTCGAGCTCGGTATCTATGTGGTAGGTTTTTCTTACCCTGTAGTTCCCAAAGGTTTAGCTCGAATTCGTACTCAAATGTCCGCAGCACATGAAATAGAGCATTTGGATAAAGCCATTGAGGCATTTAAAACGGTAGGTAAGGAGTTTTCTGTTATTTAAAGCAACGCCGTCTTCTCTTAATTTTTACAGAGATGATCTTATTTTGAGGTACTTTTATGAAATCATTAGTTAAAGCGAAAAAGGAACCTGGCATCTGGATGGAAGAGGTCGCTATACCTGAATATGGCGTCAATGATGTATTGATTAAAGTTAAAAAAACAGCAATTTGTGGTACTGACATTCATATTTACACCTGGGATGAATGGGCACAAGCGACTATCCCTGTACCCATGACTGTGGGGCATGAGTTTTATGGTGAAATTGTTGCTGTAGGCCAAGAGGTGCAGGGACTTCATGTAGGTCAACGTGTTTCGGGTGAAGGACATTTAACCTGTGGTTTTTGCCGAAATTGCCGTGCAGGCAAACGCCATCTTTGCCGTAATACTTTGGGTGTCGGCGTCAATAGGCCCGGATGTTTTGCAGAATATTTATCTATACCTGCCACCAATGTTATTGTTCTTCCTGATAATATTACTGGAGAGCAGGCTTCAATTCTTGATCCTTTTGGTAATGCAACGCACTGTGCCTTGGCTTTTGATGTAGTCGGAGAAGATGTATTGATTACTGGGGCTGGACCGATTGGTATTATGGCCGCCGCTATAGTAAAGCATATAGGTGCACGTCATGTCGTTATTACTGATGTCAATGATTACCGTTTGGATTTGGCTCGTAAAATGGGGGGCATTCGTGCAGTAAATATTAAGTCTGAAAAACTGTCCGATGTGACTGCAGAACTAGGAATGCTCGAAGGTTTTGACGTGGGTTTGGAAATGTCAGGAAATCCCATGGCTCTAAATGACATGATGAAGGCAATGAATCATGGTGGGCATGTCGCTTTGTTAGGTATCCCTCCCCAAGAAACTGCCATTGATTGGAATCAGGTTATTTTTAAAGGATTAGTGATCAAGGGTATTTATGGTCGTGAAATGTTTGAAACATGGTATAAAATGATTGCTATGTTACAAAGTGGATTGGATATTTCACCGGTGATAACACACCGTTTTCCAGTTGATGAATACCAACATGCATTTCAAATTATGGCATCAGGCCAATCAGGCAAAGTCATTCTTGAGTGGTAGGTATTGAATTGCAGTAATGTACATTAAGGTTATATCGAGTATTATTCTCGGGTTATGGCTGTGTGCTACTGGTATAAAGTTAAGAAAATCCCCTTTCCCACTTATGGGAGAGGGGGAGGGAACTTTTACTTGACGTGCAGTACAACCATGCCTCTACCCAAGCCACAAAAGCAGTTTTAAAAAGATGGAGTAGTTATGTCACAATATATTTTTACCATGAATCGCGTCAGCAAAATTGTTGAAAATCAGCGGTTTATTTTAAAAGATATTTCATTAAGTTTTTTTCCTGGCGCTAAAATCGGTGTTTTAGGATTGAATGGTTCTGGTAAGTCCACTTTATTACGCATCATGGCGGGTGTTGATACTCAATATGAGGGAGAAGCAAGACCACAGCCAGGGATTAAAATCGGTTATCTTGAGCAAGAACCTCAGCTCGATCTAAATAAGACTGTACGCGAAGTTGTCGAAGAAGGCGTGAAGGAAATGAAAGAAAAACTTGCACGCTTTGACGAAATCAGCATGCGTTTTGCAGAGCCCATGAGCGATGATGAAATGAATACGTTACTCGCTGAGCAAGGTGAATTACAAAACGATATTGAAGCAGGTGGTGGCTGGGATTTGGACAGAAAACTCGATGTGGCTGCAGATGCATTGCGCTTGCCGGATTGGGATGCAATGGTGGGGCAATTATCAGGAGGAGAGCGTCGCCGGGTTGCTTTATGTCGCTTATTACTCTCCAATCCTGATATGTTGCTGCTTGATGAACCAACAAACCATTTGGATGCAGAATCGGTTGCTTGGTTAGAACATTTTCTTGAAGGTTTTCCTGGTACAGTAGTTGCGATTACTCACGACCGATATTTCTTGGACAATGCCGCAGAATGGATATTAGAGCTGGATCGTGGCGAAGGCATTCCTTATAAAGGTAATTACTCTTCATGGCTTGAGCAGAAGGAAGCGCGCCTGGAGATGGAACAGAAGCAAGAAGATGCACATATGCGTGCAATGAAAGCAGAGTTAGAGTGGGTACGCACTTCACCTAAAGGGCGTCATGCTAAAAATAAGGCACGCCTAGCTCGCTTTGAAGAAATGAATTCCAAAGAATTTCAAAAACGTAATGAAACCAATGAATTATATATTCCACCCGGTGAGCGTTTAGGTGATTTGGTTATTGAAGGGGAAAAAATCAAAAAATCATTTGGCGATCGAATCCTCATTGATAATTTAGATTTTAAACTCCCCAAAGGTGGTGTTTTGGGGATTATTGGTCCTAATGGGGCAGGTAAATCTACTTTCTTGAAAATGATTACTGGTCAGGAAGAGCCTGATGATGGTGTGATTCGTATTGGTGAAACAGTGCAATTAGCATACGTGGATCAGATGCGTGATGAATTAGATCCCAATAAAACAGTATGGCAAGAGATTTCTGATGGTCATGACATAATGCAAGTAGGCAGTTTCCAAATGCCTTCTCGTGCTTATGTTGGGCGTTTTAATTTTAAAGGTACTGATCAACAAAAGAAAATGGGTCAACTTTCCGGGGGAGAGCGTAACCGCGTCCATTTGGCAAAATTACTAAAGAGTGGCGGCAATGTCTTGTTACTTGATGAGCCCAGTAATGATTTGGATGTAGAAACTCTGCGTGCTTTAGAAGATGCGATTCTCAATTTCCCTGGTTGTGTGATTGTAATTTCGCATGATCGATGGTTTTTAGATAGAATTTGTACTCATCTGATGGCTTTTGAAGGTGACTCACAAATAACGTTCATTGAAGGAAATTATACTGATTATGAAGCAGATAGAAAGCGTCGCTTAGGAGATGCTGCAGATAGGCCATCGCGTATCAAATATCGTAAATTGGAGTCATAGGTTTCAAGGTAACTTCCCTCTCTTGCCTACGTTCCCCGGATAGCTCGAGACGTAGGCAAGGGTAAGTAGTTATCAAGTTTTAATTAAGTGGAGATAAAATTTAAATGAATAAGTTGTTTTGGGCAGGTTTGTTATTGTCTGTTGGTGGTTTAACATCCTGTGTTGACTATGATCCCTCTACGTTACTCACTGATGATGCAGGTTATGTGCATCGAACAGTTCATTATACAAAGGATAAACGTGGTCGTGATTATTTTCCTAAAAAGATTCAAGCAACAGGTGAAAGACGCTTCATTTTTGACCCTAAAGTTTCTGCCTGGGCAGCATATGACGAGGAAGGGAATCGCTTATTGACTGGCGGTGGCTCAGCAGGTGTTGATGTATGCGAAGAAAATTCAAATCAATCGTGCAGAACTGTTACTGGAACTTTTAAAGTTTATAATCGAAGAGGGTTTGATTGTAAATCTGGGGAATATCCTGTAGATACTAAAGGCGGTGCAAAAATGCCTTATTGTACCTACTTTTACCAAGGATATACCATCCATGCAGCCTATGAAGTGCCAGAGCACCCATCAAGCCACGGCTGTGTGCGTATTTTCCCAAGTGCTGCCAAATGGCTAAGCGAAAACTTTTTCCACATAGGTACAAAAGTTATTGTATTAGAATATCCTGATGAACCGGGTGCTAATAAGCCTACTTTGCCTAATAAATTAGGTTAAAAGAAACAGGTTTTATTTATTATAGCCTGGGTGAAGCAAAGCCAAAACACAGGTTTACTTTTCCCCCCAAGGGGGAGAAGGTGCCTCTCAGGGCGGATGAGGGTAAATTAAAGTTACTCCTCACCCTCACCCCCTCTCCCGAAAACGGGCGAGGGGAGGTCTAAACAAATGTCGATTGCACTATTTATCGCTGCAGGCTACTCACTACATGAAGTTAAGCATTTCCCTTCTCCCCTTGGGGAGAAGGTGCCCGTTAGGGCGGATGAGGGAGCTAATTAGGGTCAATAATAGTTAAACATCCTTGTTTCCCCGAAAAACGGGGGATGTAAAATAATAACTAAGGAGTATTAGGTGGTAGTGAAGGCTGAGTAGAGCGGTTTTCAGGCAAAGTAGGTTGTCCAGGAGTTGCTGGGGTTGGGGTTGCCGAAGGATTTGCAGGAGCAGCGGGTTGTGTTGTTGTAGTAGGAGTTGTCGGAGCTGCTGCAGGTGCCGTTGTAGGTGCAGCTGTCTGATTTGGTGTAGTTCCAGTACCTGGATTCATTGGGTTCGCTGCATTAGGAGCAGCACTTTGTTGTTTTTCCTGAGTCACTGTTCCTCTGGGCGCAGCAATCATTTGGGTAATTCCCAAGTCTCCAGTCATCTTACGGCCTATAGTTAAGTCCACACTAAGTAATTGGGTTACCTTTTCTTTATCATTCTGATAAACCACTTGTAAAGGTAAATTAATTTTCCATTGATTGTCTTTTGCTTCAGTTACAACAACTTGTCCGTCTACTTGACTGCTCACGGTGAGTTTTTGGGATTTTATCGCTTCCAAATTACCCGATTTCTGCAAAGCAGTATTAAAACCAGTCCAACCTTGCTCCGTGAAACAAGCTTGCAATTTTTGTAATTGAGCATCTAAGTTGGTTGGATTAAAGTCAAATGCTTGGGTGACCGCTTTTGTGGCCCATTGCATGACCACTGATTGATCAATTGTTTTGGTTTCAGGTGGGATTTTGTACTCACAATTGATGGGGGCTGCCGGTGCTGCTGCAGGATGTACTGATGGCAAATTTTGTCCGGGTGGTGTTGGTGTAGCAGGAACTGGTTTTAGAGCACTTGGAGTTTGGGGCGGTGGTGTGACTGGCTGAGTGTTTTCAGCATGAACTTGAGTACCAAGTAAAGCAAAAAGAGTACCCCATAGTAATGTGTTCTTCATGAAATTAACTCCTTAAATAGTATGTAGCAATTCTGCGATAATAAGAGCCGCTAGTCTAGCAGTTTTTTGTTCTTGATCCAAAGGCGGTGACAGTTCAGCAACATCAAAACTAACTACTTTGCCACTTTGAATGATGTATTTCAAGAGCGGTAAAATTTGCCACGGGGTTAATCCGAGTGGTTGCGGTGCACTGACACCAGGAGCAAAAGATTCTGCTAAAACATCCAGACAAAGTGTCACATAGATGTGATCTAGATTCAGCATAAAATCATCGAGAAAAGCTAAATGCCATGCTAAGCTGTTTGCATACAATTCTTCAGCAGTCAGATAATTGACATTAAGTTCATTAGCGCGCTCAAAAAGAGAAGGGGTATTGCCTAATTTTTGGATCCCCACGCAGCAATAATTAAAGGGTTGGTTGTTTTCTTTACAATATGCTGCGATTTGTGAAAAAGGAGTTCCTGAGGTGCCTGGTTGATTTTTTTGGTGTGGTCTTAAATCAAAATGCGCATCAAAATTAATAATTCCCAGCTTGCTGTAATGGGGGGCTAAACCTTGATAATGTGCCCAAGCAATTTCATGGCCTCCACCCAAGGCAACCGTTTGATGCCCTTGTTGATGACAAAAACTGATTAGATTGGCAAATTGAGCTTGAGCAGTTTCCAGTTCGTCTTCCTCGCAAAAAATAGTCCCTAAGTCATAAAATTGTTTATCTAAAGAGCAAGGTAGTTTTGCTAATTGTGTTTTGATTTGATCTGGTCCTAATTTTGCTCCTGGTCTTCCCATATTTCTGCGAACACCCGCATCACTGGCAAAGCCAAGGAAAACGGTTTTTTTCTCTTTAGTAATGAGCTCAGTTTGTTGTACTGGAAAAATGATTTTTTGAAAGAACCGTTCAGCACTTATCGTATCCTTTCTACCTTGCCAGAGTGAAGGATTGGCACGTTGGTAATTGGAAAGATGTTCAAACATTAAATTCTCCCTAATCATTAATTAATTCTTTAAGAATCTACATAAAAAAGAGACTTAAGTGCAATTGATACTCAGCACTTTAGAAAAGTTTTCATTATAAGTCACGGAACAACTTTCGGTTCCATGAGGAATTTTTTGAATTAATTGAATTTTAGTATGTGTATATTCACAAGCTATCCAGATTTCTTGTTTATCAAATGACCAAGTTAATTTTTTTACTTTTGAAACTTCAGTGTCAGGAGCCAGACTGGCTTGTTCTTTGGGGTGTCCTGAATAAAATGTGACGCGATCAAAATGATGAGTACTATTCCAATCATCCTGAAATGCCTCCCATGCTTTTATATCATGTTGTAAAGACTGAGTCGTTTGTATGGTTTCTGGGCAATGTATCGCTGTTGCGGATGCTGAATCACAAAAGACAATATACCCCCAAAAAAAGTTGATCCAAATAAAAATTCTCATAAATTGCACCCCAGAAATTTTTGCTTAGTATAACATGCTGATTATTGTGTCCAAAGATTGAGCACCTCCTGGTCTAATTCCTTGTTTGCCATCTGCCTTAAAGTGTTGCGATCAATCTTTCCAGTAAAACCATAGGGCAATTGGTTCATGATAATGACTTGATATGGACGTTTGGTGGGGGGGAGTGACGCATGAGCAAAATCCATCAATGTTTGGGCCTGCAAGTGATTGTCTTTAATTTTAAGAACCACATAGACAATAATTTTATCATCATTTGTTTTATTTTTATTGGGTAATGCAATTGCAGCGGCTTCCTTAACTGCACTATGTTGATAAAAGATATTTTCAATCTCACTAGGAGAGATGAGTTCTTTTCCGCAGCGTATAATATCTACTTTACGACTTACGAACCAGTAGTATCCTTGTTTATCTCGATATGCTAAATCCCCTGTATGCAACCAGCCATTTTTTATCGTTTTTGCTGTTAAATCAGGATCTTGCCAATAGCCTGAACACATACTCTCGCCATGAACAATAATTTCTCCAGTTTGATGTGGATTTAAAATGAGTTCACCTTTTTCATCAATTAAGCGCATGTCCATACCTTCTATAGGAAGCCCAATTGATCCAGTTTTCTTTTTTCCATAAGGAGGGTTCATGGAGTAGATTTGTAATTCAGACATCCCGCAGCCTTCAGTAATTTCAGCATGAAACAAGAGATTAAATTTTTTCTGTAGTGAGATAGGCGTTGCATCCCCAGCAGAAAAACAAAAATCAAGGGTGTTGATTTCGTAACCTAAAGATTCCGCATGATTAATGAGCTCAAGATAAAGCTTAGGAAACCCATAGATTTTCGTAATGCCATAGAGGTGCAGTTTTGTTAATGCATCTTTAGGATTAAAGCTAGGTAACAGGATTACCGTGGCACCTACTGCATGAAAAGGTAAAATTTGTGAACCTAAGCCAATCAAATAACAGATTGGAAACATCACCAAGGTTTGATCCGTATGATTTATCTGAATTTGTCTGAGCTGATTTTGGGTACCTTGACTAAGACTATAGTGAGTGTGCACCACTACTTTGGGTAATCCTGTGGTTCCAGATGTAAAAAAAATTAAGGCAGGTTCTTTGGGCTCGATTGTGATATCAGAGGGAGTGGATATTGCTCTAGGTAATAGCAAATCTTGGAAATTCTTAACTCCGGAATAGCCTGACGATTCCGAGGTAAGATAACATTCATCAATTTCGTTTAATATTTTTTCATCAGCAAGTAGCTGTTGATAATAATGTGCCGTAGTTATAAAAACATGCGCCTTACTCTGTTCCAATACGTAATGAATCAGTTCATTGTTAAATTGAATGTTCACTGGAACGGCTATAGCACCTATCATAAAACAGGCATAGTAACATAAAACGATTTCAATACTGTTTGGTAAAAGAAATGCAATGCGGTCTCCTTGTGAGACCCCTTGTGCTAAAAACGCATCGGCTAGACGGTGAGTTAATTCATCCAGTTTTTTATATGTATAGCTCTGTTGATCAATAATCAAGGCAATTTTATCAGGAAACTGCTCCGCTGATTGAGCGAGTAAGGTACTTAATTGATGCATAGATATCCCCATCGTGAGTAGACTATAAGATCATCCAATCAATGGATACCCTAAGCCCTAAGATATTTGAGCTTACATCGATCTATTGCCTACAATCTATAATATAGTTCGTTCATTGGGCAATCCTATGTCTAAAAAAATTTTAATTGCAATTGATGGAAGTGACATCTCAACGCATGCAATGCAAGAAACTGTAAAACTTATGAAAGAGGAGCAAGTTCAATTACTTATTTTACATGTAGTTGAAGTACATTTTATGTTTCCTGGTATTGATTATATTTCGTTGCTCTCTCTTTATAAAAAAGAAGGTCAGATTATTTTAGAGAATGCAAAAAAATTAGTTGCGGCTCAGTCTTTAGTTCAGTGCGACACCAAATTAATTGAACATAATCTATTGCAAGGAAGGATCTCTGAAGCGATTGTTAAGGAAGCAAAAAACTGGTCTGCAGATTTAATCGCACTGGGTACGCACGGACGCCGAGGTTTTAATCGATTATTTTTAGGTAGTGTTGCCGAAAACACCGTCCGCATTGCTACAAACCCTGTGTTACTTGTTCCTCCACAACCGATAAATTGATAATTCTTTACCTACCTGAGTTTTGCTTTATCGACTCTTGTTCGCCATCAAATACGCATAAAATTATGCCAAGTTTACTCAATGTCTGGTATTATTCGTCCATGGCAAATAAAAAGAGTAAGAGGGTATTGTGATTGTTATTACCGGTGGAGGCAGTGGGATAGGAAGATCATTAGCTTTTGCTTTGGCAAAACGAGATCAAACAGTCTTAATCGTGGGTAGAAGAAAGCAAGCATTGCAAGAAACAGCCTCTTTTTCTACAAACATTCAATATATTTGCGCCGATGTGTCAACACTTGATGGTTTGGATTTAATCAAAAATCATTTACAGGATGTGAATCAGGTTCATGCATTGGTTAATAATGCCGGAACTTTAAATCCTTTGACTCCCATAAAGAATATTGAGTCTAAAGACTGGCATCATGCTTTAAATACAAATTTGAATGCTGCTCTTTTTCTTCCCCAAAAGATATACGACAAATTGACTAACGGCCGTGTTCTAAATATTGGTTCTGGAGCTGCCCATTACCCGATCCGCGGCTGGACTGCATATTGTGTGTCTAAAGCTGCTTTATCCATGCTGACCAAATGTTGGCAGTTGGAGTCTGATTCAATAGCTTTTGCTAATGTAATGCCCGGTATAATTGATACCCACATGCAAGCGATTGCCCGAAGTGATGATAATCCTGATTATGAACGAATTAATTTTTATAAGCGATTGAAAGAGGAACATCGTTTGGTGTCCCCAGATACAGTCGCAGAATTCTTGACTTGGCTCTTATTGGATGTGGACAAGAAAACCTATGTTTCTAAAGAATGGGATATCTATGACACAAAACACCATAAAGCGTGGCTCAAGGCACCTCATCAAGTTCTTCATTGGGATTTTTAATGGTTCCTTGTGACAAATTACTATTAAATGCAACTACTATTGATGCTCAGGGTAATCAATTACTGAAGCAAGCAATTGCAATTAAAAATGGCCTGATTGCCTGGTCTGGACCACAGACAGAATTGCCTACAGAATTTTGTAAGTCATTGCATGAAGAAGATTGTCAAGGACAGTTGATTACCCCTGGCCTTATCGATTGCCACACGCATCTGGTTTATGCAGGAAATCGCTCCACCGAATTTCAAATGAAATTAGCTGGAGTGAGTTATGCTGAAATTTCTAAAGCAGGTGGTGGGATATTATCTACAGTCCATCAGACTCGCGCTGCGTCGGAAGATGAGTTAATCAAACAATCGTTGCCCAGAATTCTTGCGTTATTCGCAGAAGGTGTGACTACGGTTGAGATTAAATCAGGTTATGGGCTGGATTTGGCCAGCGAATTAAAAATGCTACGAGTAGCCAGACGTTTGGGCGAGTTAACGGGTTTAAGGGTAAGAAAAACATTCCTTGGTGCGCATGCAATAGGCCCCGAATTTAAAGGAAACAGCCAAGCATACATTGATGTTCTTTGCCAAGAAATGTTGCCCGCATTATATGAAGAAAATTTAATAGATGCTGTGGATGTATTTTGTGAGAATATTGCCTTCTCATTAAAACAAACTGAGCAAGTTTTTATTGCGGCGCGGGAATTAAATCTACCTATAAAATGCCATGCAGAACAATTATCTAATCTTGGAGCAAGTCAGCTTGCTGCAGAGTTTGGTGCCTTGTCTTGTGATCATCTGGAGTTCCTGGATGAGAAAGGAGCCTATGCTATGGCAAAAAAAAATACGATTGCTGTTTTGCTTCCTGGTGCGTATTACTTTCTGCGTGAAAAACAAAAACCACCCATCGATCTATTGCGACAGGCTGGTGTAGGAATGGCAGTTGCCACTGACTGTAATCCGGGCTCCTCGCCAACTACTTCATTACGTTTGATGATGAGTATGGCCTGCCAATTTTTTTCACTATCTGTGCCTGAAGCATTGATGGCGGTCACCAGTCATGCTGCAAGAGCATTAGGTTTGCAAAAAGAACTGGGAGCAATTGAGAAAGGCATGAACGCCGATTTGGTATGGTGGTCTGTTAATGACAGTGCTGCTCTTTGTTATTATTTTGCTTATCCCTTACCTCATCGTACGATGATTGCAGGGGAGTGGGTGTCTCCAAAGGATAACTATTAGGAATAAAATATGCTGAAATCACTAAAAACAATTCTTTCTTTAGGTATCATGGTATGTTCTTTTACTGTTTGGGCGGTGAGTCCAGTATCAGTCAAAAAAGAAACATCTGTTTATATTATTGATATCAAGTACCCCCAAGGGTTTAAGGATGCGCGGATCAATGCCGCAGTGCAAGCTTTTATTGAAAAAACTAAAAAAAGCTTCCTTAAAGAAATTGCTGACGATGCAGATATTCCTGCTGATGCACCAGGAAAATCAGGGTTAAATGTCACTTATTCTTTGCCTTTTAAAACCAAAAAAGCTTTAAGTGTATCTTTTAATATTTCTATTTATCATCGAGGAGCTGCGCATCCATCAAATACGGTAGCGGTATTGAATTTCATTGATGGTCGTCAGGTTGAATTAGCCGATTTATTTCGTCCTGAAGTAAATTATTTAAAACCTATTGCGAGTTTTTCTAATAAAAAAATCAGTGGAAAAGGTTTTTCAGATCAAAAATGGATTGATGAGGGAACTAAACCTATAGATAAAAACTATAAAATCTGGTCTTTTTCACCCAAAGGAATAAATGTTATTTTCGATACCTATCAAGTCGCCGCATATGTATACGGACCTCAAACTGTAAAAGTACCTTTATCACAGATTTCTTCTTTAATTAAGCCTGAAATAATGCACAATGTTTGGGGTCGTTAATGGCTGATACTCCTTTTATAGCTGCCGATAAAAAGGTAGCTGAACTTTCTTTAAGAGTTGTTGTGCTGGCCATAATACTTACTGTATTACTGGCGATGTCTAACGCATATCTTGCGTTGAAGTTGGGAATTTTAACTTCGGCATCAATTCCTGCTGCAATTATTTCTATGGGTATTCTGCGTTTTTTTAAAAACTCCACCATTCTCGAAAATAATGCGGTACAAACTGCTGCTTCTGCAGGTGAAGCTGTTGCTGGGGGGATTGTTTATACTATTCCAGCTTTGATTATTATTGGTTTTTGGAATCATTTTGATTACCTCACTAATTTTTTTATTGCAGTTTGCGGTGGTGTTTTGGGGGTATTATTTTCCATACCGCTTCGTCGTATTTTAGTTCATGATCCCTCTTTAAAGTTTCCAGAGGGGCGTGCTATTGCGGAGGTTTTAAAATCGTCAGTTGAAAAAACAGGGATCAAAGACATATTAATTGGTGGTGCTGTAGGTGGGCTCATTGAATTATTCCAAACTGGATTTAAAGTAGTCGCTAATAGCTGGGGTTATTGGTTTGTGATACAGCGCTCCCTATTTGGTCTTGGTGCTGGCTTTTCCGCTACAATGATAGGTGCTGGTTATCTGGTTGGCCATGATATGGCAATCAGTATTTTTTTGGGGGCAGTGATCTCTTGGTTAATCGCATTACCTGTAGTCAGTCAATTTTATCCTGAATTTGTAAGCCATTATCCTGCAGAGCAAGCAGCATCTTTTTTATGGAATAGTGAGATGCGTTATCTAGGGATAGGAGCTATGTTGTTTGCAGGTGTGTGGACTTTTTTAAAATTAGTGAGACCCCTTTCCACAAGTATCCAAATTTCATTGAAATCCTTTATGTCTAAAGGTAATAAAGACATTCAACCTGTGCGCACAGATCAAGACATACCGTTACCTTATATTTTGATTGGCACCGGTGCGTTAGCTGCCATCTTGTTTCTCTTTTTCCAACTGGTTCTGCCGCTACAGCAAGTGGGACTGGATAATGAATATTCACCGACCCTAGTTTTTCTGGCGGTTATTTATGTTTTGTTTATAGGGTTTATTTTTTCTGTTATCACCGCCTATTTTTCAGGTATGGTGGGGGTTACAGCCAGCCCTGGTAGTTCTGTTGTCATTTCAGGAATGCTTTTTGCTGCATGGTTGTTATTGGTTGCAGTGGATCATCTATTACCTTTACCGTTAAAGACAGAACAAATTCAGGCGGCTGAAGCCATTACAATCATGATTGGTGCTGTAGTAACCGGGATAGCGGCGATTGCCAATGACAACACTCAAGATCTCAAAGTAGGGCAATTGGTTGGTGCAACCCCGTGGAAACAACAATTGATGCTGTTGCTTGGGGTAGTGATTTCTTCATTGGTTATTCCTCCGGTAATGCAGTTGCTGTTTAATGTGTATGGGATTGCAGGGGTCATGCCTCATGAGGGTATGGATATAAGTCAATCTTTGCCTGCGCCAACAGCTGCTTTAATGGCGGCGATTACTGAAGCTGTGTTTCGAAATTCATTGCCATGGACGATGATGTTGATTGGTTCCGCAATTATTCTACTTATTGTTTTCGTCAATTATTTTTTGCGCTTAAGTCGTTATTTAAATTTATCCATTTTAGGCGTTGCGATAGGAATGTATTTACCACTTTCTTCTTCGTTTCCACTTTTTATTGGCGGGATGATCGCACTATTTGTAAAAAGACGTTTAAAACGCACGACGCCTATTGAAGAAGAGGCAATAACCCGCAAACAAAAAGGGACGCTTATTGCCTGTGGATTGGTTGCCGGTTCTGCAATTATAGATGTATTGCTGGCCATTCCTTTTTCGATTTTTCAAAGTCCTGATGCGTTGCAAATAGTGGGGCCAGAATGGAAGAGCATCGGTGTTTATTTAGGAGTTTTAACCACTTTATTACTTGCGTGGTGGATCCATCATCGAGTTGTTAAATTTAAATAATACAAAGATTCGTGTCATAAATTTAAGAGTTTCATTTCCTCGTCAATCCCGAGCATAGCGAGGGATTTGTTCATTATGATACTGCCACAGCAAGGGAGATCCCTCCCTACGCTGGGGATGAATGCAGTTGGGAGAAGATGCCCAGAAGGGGATGAGAAGGATTGGCGGTAGCCAATGCGCTCATCTCAGCCCCTCTCCAACGTGTGGGAGAGGGGATTTTGATTAAAGTGACTCAACCCTGATTTTATGTTCTAACAGTTTTTCTTTAGCTTGTTGTGCTTGTGCTAATTTTTCCTGTTCTTTAGCGATAATTTCTGCTGGGGCTTTATCTGTAAATTTAGGATTATTTAGTTTTCCTTCAGCAAGACTAATGTCTTTATCCAGTTTACCTAACTCTTTGTTCAAACGTGACAGCTCAGCTTCCTTATCGATTAAATCAGCCATAGGAATGAGTAATTCGATTTCACCTAACACAGCAGTCGCTGAGACAGGTGCTTTCTCATCTGCTCCTAAATAATGAATATCACTTAATTTACTGAGTGCTTTTAACGTGTGTTGATATTTTTGTACTCGGTCTTTCAGCACGGGCGTCACGTTACGAATATAGAGTGGAATCAGCTTGGCAGGTGAAATGGACATTTCACTGCGTATGGTGCGCACCGCTTGAATTGCTGATTTTAACCATTCTAACTCCTCTTCAACGGTATCATTGATGAACTCAGGATTTAGTTGTGGATAAGCACTGGTCATAATGCTTGCACCGTTCTCGCTGGTTAGCTTTGATGTACGCTGCCAAATTTCTTCTGTAATGAATGGCATTAAAGGATGCAGCATTTTAAGAATTTGATCCAGCACATGAATTAAGGTTCTACGAGTACCTCGCTTCAAAGCGCTCAGTGCATGTTCATCTTGTAATACTGGCTTAGATAACTCCAAATACCAGTCACAATATTCATGCCAGACAAACTCATAAATTGCGCTTGATAATAAGTCAAATCTGTAGGTTTCAAAATAATGATGTACTTTGCTAATGGTACGTTGTAAGCGTGATAAAATCCACTGATCTGCCGGAGTATACTGAAATGCTCCATCATCGAAATCCATTAGATCTTCATCAGTATTAAGTAATACATAACGCGCAGCATTCCATAGTTTATTACAAAAATTACGGTACCCCTCAACGCGACCTATATCAAAGCGAACATTACGCCCTGTTGATGCGAGAGAGCAATAAGTAAAGCGAAGGGCATCTGTTCCATAAGCGCTGATACCATCTGGGAATTCTTTACGGGTGTTTTTAATTATTTGATCACGAACTGAAGACAGCATTAAATTAGAAGTTCTTTTTTCAATCAAGGATTCGAGATCAATCCCATCCACTATATCCAAAGGATCAAGGACATTACCTTTAGATTTGGACATTTTGTGTCCTTCACTGTCCCGTATTAAGCCAGTAATAAAGACTTCTTTAAATGGAATTTTACCAGTAAATTTCAAGCCCATCATGATCATGCGGGCGACCCAGAAAAAGATAATATCAAAGCCAGTAACGAGCACTGAAGTTGGGTAGAACTGCTCTAACTCGGGAGTTCTTTCGGGCCAGCCTAAAGTAGAAAAAGGCCAAAGTGCAGAAGAAAACCAAGTATCGAGAACGTCTTCATCTTGTTTTAATGTGGTTGAATCTTTAATTTTATATTTAAAACGAACATCATTTTCACTATAACCCACATACACATTGCCATTGCTGTCATACCAGGCAGGGATTCTATGCCCCCACCATAATTGACGACTAATGCACCAATCTTCGATGTTATCCATCCATTGAAAATATGTTTTGCTCCAGTTTTCCGGAATAAAGCGAATTTCACCATTTTTTACCGCAGCTATTGCCGGTTCAGCCAATGGTTGGGTTTTGACATACCATTGATCGGTTAGCAGTGGTTCGATAATGACATTGGATTTTTCACCACGAGGTACTTTGAGTTTATGCGGTTCTGTTTTAACTAATAAGCCTGCTGCATCAAGGTCTTTTACAATTTGTTCTCGAGCGATGAATCGATCCATGCCTTGATATTTGAGCGGCGCATTCTTATTAATAGAGGCCTTTTTAGTTAAGATATTTATGAGCGGAAGATTATGACGCTTACCCACTTCATGATCGTTGAAGTCATGGGCAGGGGTAATTTTAACGCAGCCACTGCCAAACTCTTTATCCACGTACTCATCAGCAATAATAGGGATTGTTCGATCACAAAGAGGCAGATGAACCTGTTGTCCAATAAGATGTTTGAAGCGGGGATCTTCAGGATGTACCGCAACTGCAGTATCCCCTAACATCGTTTCAGGTCGCGTGGTAGCAACAATCAGCGATTCAGTTGAGTTCACAATTGGGTAGCGAATATGCCAGAGAAAACCATCTTCTTCTTCAGAAAGCACTTCAAGATCAGATACCGCAGTCCCTAATTTAGGATCCCAATTCACTAAACGGGTTCCACGATAGATTAGTCCCTCATCATAGAGTTGTACAAATACTTTTTGTACGGCAGCTGACAACCCTTCATCCATAGTAAATCGTTCCCGATTCCAATCTACAGATGCCCCCAAACGTCGCATTTGTTGGGTTATGGTATTACCCGATTCATTCTTCCATTGCCAAACCTTCTCTAGAAATTGTTCACGGGTAAGATCTTTCCTGGAGATTCCTGAAGCTTCGAGTTGCCGTTCAACAACCAGTTGCGTTGAGATACCGGCATGGTCAGTGCCAGGTTGCCATAGCGTTTTATCACCTAACATGCGGTGATAACGTGTTAAAGCATCCATAATGGTATGCTGAAAACCATGCCCCATATGCAGGCTCCCCGTGACGTTAGGAGGGGGAAGCATAATGCAATATTTTTTACCGTCACCATGCGGTTGGAAGTAATGATGATTTTCCCAATTCTTATAGCATGCTTTTTCGATTGCTTCAGGGGAATAGACTTTATCCATAATTAAACCTGTACTGATAAAAGCGAAATACTACCATAAATTCAGTCATAAGTTGAGTCAGTAAGGCTATCAATAGTGCGATGTAAAATAATTTTATAATTTATATCTCTTTTTAATTTCCTCAGGTGAGTCATTCACATGGTCTATTAATTAATTCCCTAATCAAAAGCATATCTTGTATCAAGGATCCCGGGTTACGGCTTCGCCTAACCCAGGCTACATTTTTAATCTTTTTGATCAGGTACTTGTACTTCAGGAATTTTTGCTTCATCGAACTGAGGCTCAGATGCTTTTGAGCGATGATCTTCTGCGATGTAGGTATACAAAGTGGGTACTACAAACAAAGTGAAACCTGTCCCAATCAACAAGCCCGTTGCAATAACTAATCCTATATCAAAACGACTTACTGCTCCTGCACCACTGGCAATGAGTAAGGGGAGTACACCAAATACCATCGCTGCAGTAGTCATGAGAATAGGTCTCAAACGAATTCCCGCAGCTTCTTCTACGGCTGCTCGTTTATCCAGGTTTTTTTCACGTTGTAAATGGTTGGCAAAATCAACGATCAAAATCCCATGTTTGGAGATTAATCCAATGAGGGTAATCAGGCCTACCTGGGTATAAATATTGATACTTGCCAATCCTAAATTCAGTGGAATTAATGCCCCGCAAATAGACATGGGCACACTAATTAACACAATTAACGGATCGCGAAAGCTTTCATATTGAGCTGAAAGTACCAAGAAAATAATAATGATCGCAAAGACAAATGCAAATAAGAGAGCGCTTCCTTCTTGCATAAATTGTCTTGATTCGCCGCCATAGTCGTAAGCGAAGCCTTTAGGTAAGGTATCATTTGCTGCTTCTTGTAAAAACTGTAAACCCTCTCCTAGTGTTTTTCCAGGCATCATTACTGCCTGAATGGTTGCTGAGTTCATTTGTTGAAAATGTGAGGCCGCATTCGGTGCAGTTTTTTCTACAGCAGTCACCACAGTTGAAAGAGGAACCATTGTCCCATGAATACTTTTAACATATATTTGCCCTAATTGTTCAGGGTTCATGCGGAATGAACGGCTTAATTGGGGGATTACTTGGTAACTACGGCCTTCAAGGTTGAAGTAATTGACATAATTACCCGACAAAGCGCTGGTTAAGCTGCTTCCCACAGCTTGCATATCTAACCCCATTTCAGACGCTTTAGAGCGATTAATATCCAATATAATTTGTGGTTTATTAAATTTGAGTGAATTATCTACATAAATAAATAAGCCACTTTTACGCGCTTTATCGGTAAGCTTATTGGAAACGTCTAACAAGCTCTGAAAGTCATTCGTTGTTTTGATGACGAATTGTACTGGAGTACCGCCTCCGCCCCCAGGTAGAGGTGGTGGGACAATTGCAAAAGCATTTAAACCGGCGACATGTGATAATTTATCTTGCAGCGGTTGCTTTAAAGCAAATTGACTTTTACTGCGTTGATTCCATGGCTTCAGTACCATGCCCGAGATGGTTTGGCTGCTGTTGTTTACGGTGAAATAATTTTCCGTTTCAGGGAAACTTTTATAAATTTCATCAAAGGGCTTAGTGAAGGACTCAATATAATTAAGTGTGGCAAATTGTGGGATCATTGCCATAACAAAAAAGAAGCCCTGGTCCTCATCGGGGGCGGTCTCTGCTGAGGTATGGGTGTAGAGATAAGGCAGCATCAAGATAACCACTGCTGCAAAAAACAACATGATCACGCGGGTGTTCAACAAACTATGTAAGGCATTTTGATATTTCAATTTAAGTTTGTTGAAAAAATTATCGAGAAAATGAACAAACTTACCACTGCTAATGTCTTTAGATAACACTCTAGAGCACATCATGGGGGAAAGCGTTAATGCAATGATTCCAGAAATGATTACTGCACTGGCTAAAGTAAAAGCAAATTCTTTAAATAAGGCTCCAGTCAGCCCTCCCATAAATCCAATAGGTGCGTACACTGCAGCAAGTGTAATGGTCATTGCAATGACTGGAGTGGCAATTTCACGAGCACCAATCAAAGCAGCGTCAAAAGGGCTTTTTCCTTCTTCTATGTGACGATGGACGTTTTCTACAACAACAATCGCGTCATCGACGACCAAGCCAATGGCCAAGACAAAAGCAAGTAAGGTCAATAAATTAATACTATAGCCTAACATAAGCATTAGGGTGCATACGCCAACTAATGAGAGAGGAATAGTGACAATTGGAATGAGCACGGAGCGAATAGATCCTAAAAACAGGAAAATCACTACGATAACAATGAGGCCTGCTTCAATAATAGTATGAGTCACTTCATCTAAAGAAGCTCTAATGAACGCGGTTGCATCATAGACTATTGTTCCTGTTAGGGAAGGTGGAAATTCTTTGATGATTGAAGGAAGAATTTTTCTTACATCACTAATTACCGTCAGAGGGTTCGCCGTTGGTGTGGGGGTGATGGAGATAAATACTGCTTTTTTACCATTAAAGGTAACCGAGGTATCGTAGTCTTGTGAGCCTAACTCAATTTTGCCCACATCACGTAAACGGACAATAGACCCTTTATCACTTTTAACAATCAAATTACTAAATTGTGTTGCATCATTCAGATCGGTTTTTGCTGTAATGCTGATTGCAACGTATTCACCTTTTGTATTGCCTGCTGCAGTCAAGAAATTATTTTTGGCAAGTACACCCGATACATCCGAGGGGGATACACCTAATGCGGCCATTTTCATAGGGTCCATAAAAATTCGCATGGAGTAGGTTGCACCACCTAAAATTTCCGCTTTTGCCACACCATCTACTGTTTGCAGTTGAGGCTGCACGACACGGGTTGCGTAATCGGTAATTTGTTGTGGGGTCATTTCTGTACTATCCAAGCTGATGTACATCAATGCAGTTGAACTATCGGATGTTTTCAATATAACAGGTTGTTGCGACTCTTTAGGCAATTGATTTAAAGTTTGTTGGACTTTACTCATCACATCGGTAAAAGCCACCTGAGGGTCGAAGTTTAATTTAATGTTTAGCGTGATCGTGCTTAAACCTTGTGTACTTGAAGAGGTCATATAATCGATCCCTTCTGCACTGGCAACGGCTTTTTCTAGAGGTGAGGTAATGAATCCGGCAATGAGATCGGCATCTGCTCCTGGATAACCGGTCATAATAGTAATTACTGTATTATCCATGCGAGGGTATTGGCGAATTTGCATGTTATAAATGGCATTTATTCCAAAAAGAAAAATGAGTAAACTAATTACCATGGCAAGTACGGGCCGTTTGATAAAAAGATCGGTAAACTTCATAACTATTCCTGATTAAAAAATTTTGTAATAGGTAAAAATGCAATTTGGTTGCATTGTAGCTGTGTCCGGGATCTATCGTTGCCATCCCCAGTAGAACGAGGACTCTCTACACGGAAGACCGTGTTGATAAGAGATCCTTCGTAGCATTCAGGATGACGCCCGGTTACAGCAACTGGTTTTATTGTCCTAAGAGATCCGGATTACTGACCTCATTGAGTTTGACCTCATTATTGATCACAACAGGCGTACCATTTTGTAATTTTATTTCACCGGCACTCACCACCAACTGTCCTGCCTTAACTCCTTTTTTGATGACGGTATAATTTCCATGTTGTTCACCTGTGCTGACAAAGACACGTTTCACCGTAAGCAGATCAGAACCGTCTGGATTTTTCTTCCCTTCCGCATTTTTCTCAATGATGTACACGGCATTACCGTATAAGCTATAGGAAATAGCAGTAGAAGGAACAATCACTGTATTGGGTTCAGCAGGTTGGCTGATTTCAATCGAAGCAAACATCCCGGGTACAAACGTAAAGTTACGAATTTTATTTTGGCTGTTTAAATCGGTATCGCAAGTGATAATTCGCTTATTTCCCATAGGTTCTTTGCGGATTTTCAATAATGGAGAATTTTCGGGATCTTTAATCGCTGATGTAGGGCAATTAGCAAGAGTACCCTGAACGAGCATATTGTGGGTGTTGAGATCTACTTTGGAGTTAATCGCATTAACTTTGGCCTCAAAAAGTGCATTAGGAAATCCCTCTACAGAAAATGTAATGGTTTGATTTGGCCGAATACGTTTATAGAGTTGTTCTGGGAGATAAAATTCCAAATATAATGGATCAAGTGATTGCAAAGAAACAATTGTTGTTTGTCCAGGACTAATAAATTGACCAAGATTAACTTGTCTTATACCTAATTTCCCAGCAAAGGGTGCCGTAATATGTTTTTGCTTAATTTGCGCTTGAGTTTGGTCTAATTTTGCTTGGGCTTGTTCGAGATTTGCTTTGGCTTCATCAACACTCGAAATGGGTGAAGCCCCTCGTTTATATAAATCGTTTTGACGTTGATAACTCAAAGTTTTTAGAGTGAGTTCGGCCTGATTAAACTTTAATACGGCTTGATCCACGCTGTCATCAATAGTAATTAGAGGTGCATCTTTATCAACATATTGCCCTGATTCAAAATCTATTTTTACTACGTTGCCTGATGCTTGAGAACTTACATCGACTCCGTTTAAAGCAACGAAACTGCCTACTGCATTGATGGTGGGCTGCCAATCTACAGCTTGAGCAACAGCGGAAGCGACAGAAACAGCGGGTGGCTGGTAGCTTGCAAAGAAACGCTTAATCATTATTGTCTTGATGAAGTTAAAAGCAATGATCCCACCGAAAACAATCAGTAAGGCAACTCCCATGATGACCATTCGCTTTTTCATTA
This sequence comes from Legionella sheltonii, assembly GCF_026191355.1. Lineage (GTDB taxonomy): Bacteria > Pseudomonadota > Gammaproteobacteria > Legionellales > Legionellaceae > Legionella > Legionella sheltonii. Next base: position 156,821 of record NZ_JAPHOQ010000004.1, on the reverse strand, counting down.
TGCTCCCCTGAAATACTAGGTTCTGTTTCCAATTCCGCTCATTTTGGCTCAAGCGAGTGAATTGTAAACAGAACAAAAAACGGTAAATTACAAAACCCGCCAAATATACCATGAAAGATGAATATTATTACCCTTATTGTGCTTATAAGCTTCATTTTTATTTATTTCATGGTTATAAAAATATCCTATTGACTAAATACAACACTTTGTTACTATGCAGCTTTCAATAAAGTCAAAGGAGAAACCATGAAGTTGAAGTCCTTGTTATTTGCTCTTTGTTTTAGTTTGATTGGACAAGCTTTTGCAGCAAATGCACATTTGCATCCAAAAGCTACAGAAGCTGATAAAAAGCCTGCTGGTAAATCAATGATGTATCCAGGTTATTGTGAAATTGAAATCATCAACAACAGTATTGACAATGTTCGTGTATACGGTTCTTTTGATGATGCTACTCCCTTAGAGCCTTTTACAATATTCTATTATGATGCACCTCATTACATCAGCTTGTACTACTATGGTTATTGCCATTCTGGTATGAATCTTATGATTCAGGGTCCTTACGGAACTATTTATTCTGGTTGGACTAACGTAAACAGTACAGTACGCATTGTTAATTACCTGAATAAAGGTATTAAGAGTGAGAAAGTTGAAGTTACAGCAAAAAAATAAGTAATTAATAACTTATTTAACGATAGGGAAGTTGCATGCAAGTGCACCTTCCTTTTTTTTTATGTTTCAGGAGTCGTTCATGAAGCGTTTAATCTCTTGTCTAGTATTCATTCCTTTTTTGACTTCATGTTATATCGCCGAACCCGAATATTATGATGCCGGTTATTATCATTCCGTTCCTCCCCGAGCTGAAATTTATGGTTTCGATGAGCGTCCACATGATTATCGCCATCCTTCTCGTCATTATCGAGGCCATCGGCAAACACATGTGGCTCCTAATCAAGCTAAGGTGCATGGACATGGTAATCAGGCACATGAGCATAAAAATCACCGTGAACAAGTGGTTGTGAATAATAAAAATAAAAAACACGAGCATGATAAAGTTAAGATGCTAAAGAAAAAAATCGGGTGGTAAGTTTTATAGGTTTTCTAATGGCCTACGTGCCGCAAAAAACTGCGGTAGTAAGAAGATGTATTGAAAACTAATGGCTTGAAAAGCGTGTGCAGTATTTTAACCATCAAAATTAAAAAATAGCCTATTCGGTTTGTATTCACAATTCGTAACCAGTTAAATTTTGTGGTACTCTTATGACGTTTTTTCTTTAGGGAGTTTTTGGATGCGTAACTCACTTAAAATGTTGTTTGTGGGGCTTTTAACTATACTTATAATAGCGTGTGTTGCTTCTCCAGGTACTGAAAGTACTGGTGAATTTTTGGATAGTTCAACGACGACTACTAAGGTAAAAGCAACATTAGTGAATCAATTAGGGCGTACAGGTTTAGCAGTACAAGTGAAAACCTTTAAAGATGAAGTGCAACTCAGCGGTTTTGTTGCTACTCCTAGATTGAAGCAAAGAGCAGGGATGATTGCTGCAAGCGTAGATGGTGTTAGAAAGGTACGTAATGACATCATCGTTAGACCTTAACCATTTTCCCAAGGATTACTCATGTTTGACCAAAGCTATACCATAAAACATTTTGATGATGAATTATTTCAAGCAATTGTTGATGAACAACGTCGGCAAGAAGAACACATTGAACTTATTGCATCGGAAAATTATGTAAGCCCGCGTGTTTTGGAGGCTCAAGGTTCTGTATTAACGAATAAGTATGCCGAAGGATATCCTGGGAAGCGGTATTATGGCGGATGTGAGTATGTTGATGTTGCTGAAGAGTTGGCAATTGCTCGTGCAAAAAAACTTTTTTCTGCAGATTATGTCAATGTTCAGCCTCATTCTGGTTCACAAGCTAATGCTGCGGTAATGATGGCACTATTAGCTCCTGGTGATGTTGTGTTAGGTATGGCATTGCCCCATGGCGGTCATTTAACCCATGGTTCTAAAGTTAATTTCTCGGGTAAACTCTATGAAGGAATCCCTTATGGTGTTGATTCACAAACGGGTTTAATTGATTATGACGTTTTGGAACAATTGGCTCTGGAGCATAAGCCTAAATTGATTATCGCTGGATTTTCTGCTTATTCCCGTGTCCTTGATTGGCCACGATTCAGAGCAATTGCCGATAAAGTAGGTGCCTATGTGATGGCGGATGTTGCTCATGTCGCTGGCTTGATTGCAGTAGGTCTTTATCCTTCTCCAGTTCCTTATGCTGATGTGGTTACAACTACTACCCACAAGACCCTCAGAGGACCAAGGGGAGGAATGATTTTATGTCGAGCTAATGAAGAAATTGAAAAAAAATTAAATTCTTCTGTTTTTCCTGGCAGTCAAGGTGGGCCATTAATGCATGTCATTGCAGCTAAAGCAGTTTCTTTTGCTGAAGCATTGTTACCAGAATTTAAAGACTATCAACAACAAGTATTAGTCAATGCGAAGACTATGGCCTCTGTGCTTATAAGTCGTGGTTATAAGATTGTTTCTGGTGGTACAGATAACCATTTATTATTGGTTGATTTAATTGATAAGAATATTACAGGCAAAGATGCTGATGCCGCTTTAGATAAAGCAAATATTACTGTGAACAAAAATACTGTACCTAATGATCCTCGTTCTCCTTTTGTAACAAGTGGGTTGCGTCTAGGTACTCCGGCAGTTACAACCAGAGGATTTAAAGAAAAAGAAATTACGCTTCTATCGAATTGGATAGCTGATATTCTTGATGATATTAATAATGAAACGACTATTGCAAGGGTTAAAGAGCAAGTATTGCTTTTATGTCGTGAATTTCCGGTTTATAAATAATTATGTTTTGCCCGTTTTGTCACGCAGAAGAAACAAAAGTGGTTGATTCACGTCTTGTCGCTGATGGTGCTCAAGTGCGCAGAAGACGAGAGTGTCTCATATGTCATGAACGTTTTACTACTTTTGAGACAGCCGAATTAATCATGCCGTCGGTCGTTAAGCGTGATGGACGGCGCGAGCCTTTTAACATTGATAATTTACGTTCAGGTATGTTGCGGGCTTTGGAAAAAAGACCGGTAAGTGTTGATGCATTAGAGGCCTCGATTATTTCAATTACACAAGAAATTCGCCGTAGAGGCGAGCGGGAGATCGATTCCCAAATCATTGGCGAATTGGTTATGAAGGAATTATATAGTTTGGATCATGTTGCTTATGTGCGGTTTGCATCGGTATACAAACGCTTTAAAGACGTAAGTGATTTTAGGCAGACAATTGATCAAATGGATAAGGATTAGTACTTTTTCCATTTAATTAATGGGTAGGTATGTGACAGGTATAAATAATCGGGCATGGACACGCAAACGGGCGCAGGCAGGTCAATGAGCGCTAATGCGCGATTTTTAAAAATCGCGCGCTTAGCCTAATTCAAGTCAATGCCTGTCTACCAGCGTGCGTGCCCGATTGTTATACCATGCCACATCCTTTTTCTCCTTTTCAAGAGAAAAGGAGCTTTATAGATGTTAAAAAGAATTTATGAGGTAAAGGTGGAAAAGCGGTCAATAAGTGGTAAAAGAAAGGCCAGAAAATTAGCACTTCAGGCACTTTATCAATGGTTAATGTCTGGATGTGAATTGCATGAAATCGAAGCACAGTTTCGAGTCATTAATAATATGGATAAAGTAGATGTAGATTATTTTTGTCGTATTCTACACGGTGTTCCAGACCATGTTGAAATCTTAGAAGAGCGTATTTCTCCTTTTCTTGATAGAGAGATCGCAGGACTTAATCCAATTGAATTGACGGTGTTACGTATCGGATCTTTTGAATTACTCTATTGTCCTGAAATTCCCTATAAAGTTGTTCTTGATGAGTCAATCTCATTGACTAAGGAATTTGGTTCCCAGGATGGATACCGTTATGTCAATGGTGTATTAAATAGTTTGGCGCAGCAGGTGCGGTCAATTGAAATCAATAACCATGGATGAGTTTTCTCTTATTGAACATTTTTTTAAACCACTTGATATAAAACGTGATGACGTATTGTTTGGTATTGGTGATGATGCAGCGTGCTTGCGTATTCCTGAAGGGATGAATTTACTGATAAGCACAGATACCTTAGTTTCTAATGTTCATTTTCTTCCGCATTGGGATGCCTATGATATTGCGTGTAAGTCAGTCATGGCCAATGTGAGTGATATGGCGGCTATGGCTGCAGAGCCTTGTTGGGTCACACTCGCTTTAACTTTACCGGAACTCAATCCACAATGGCTCAACTCGTTTACACGAGGATTAAAAGATTCATTAAGTCGATATCGCTTGTCTTTAATTGGAGGTGATACAACACACGGTCCATTATCGATTACATTAACCATTTTGGGTACTGCACCAAAGGGAAAAGCAGTGCTACGCAGTGGAGCAAAACCTGGGGATATTATTGTCGTTTCAGGTGAGTTGGGCGCCGCAGCTTTAGCCATTAAACTTCTTGATAATCAGGAAATTCCTCCAAGCGACAAAGCGGAATTAATGAATAAATTACTCCATCCTAACCCTCGTATTGATTTAATTGATTTTTTGCGAAATTATGCCACTGCAGCAATAGATATTTCAGATGGGCTTAGTGCCGACTTAAATCATATTTGTGTTGCAAGTGGTGTTGGTGCTTGTCTTGATCAAAAAGCTATTCCTATTCATGCCTTACTTAATCAATATTGGCCCGATCATGCTGTTGACATTGCTTTGACTGGCGGTGATGATTATGAGTTATGTTTTACAGTTCCGGAACATCGATTTCCCCTCTTGATGAAAGAGTTTAAAAAAGCTAATTTACATTGCTATCCTATTGGAGTAATTGAGGAGGCCTCTGGATTAAGAATGAAAGATGCTAACAACCAATGCCATAAGTTGACACCCGCAGGTTATTCACATTTTTAATTGAGTTCTTTGAGTAAACATAATTAAGGATTTAGGTTATTCTATGTTAAATGTATGAGACCGTTTCTGGGTATCTCCTTGAATGCTTGGGACAACATGAACGCTCATGAATAAATGAATCCAACCTTGCAGTTGAGCTAAGCATAGAGAAAAAAAATGAAACAAATAAATTTAACAAAAAGAGTATTCCAGGATCCTATTTATTTTATTGCCTTTGGCTTTGGTAGTGGTTTAATGCCTACTGCTCCAGGCACTTGGGGAACATTGGCAGCAATACCTGTTTATTTGCTATTAATAGGCACTCATTGGGCAGTTTATCTTTTTTTTACCCTTGCCGCGTTCCTGCTAGGTGTCTGGGTTTGTGATAAAGTGACTCAAGATTTAGGTGTACACGACTATAAAGGGATTGTTTGGGATGAGGTTGTTGGGTATTTATTGACTATGTTCATGGCTCCTAAAGGATTATCCTGGATGATTTGTGGTTTTATTTTGTTTCGAATTTTTGATATCTGGAAACCTCAGCCCATTGATTATATCGATCAAAAAGTTCGTGGCGGTTTGGGCATTATGTTGGATGATGTCTTAGCTGCAGTGCCTTCTTGGATCTTGATGCAACTTTTAGCATGGAGTTTTGCTTAATGAATGAAAATCATAAAGAGCTCATTAGTATGGGCTTGACTATTGGAATTGTGGCTCTAAGTTTATTTATTATTCATCGATTTATCCCTTCACTGATATGGGCTTCCATAATTGTTATTGCATCTTATCCCTTATATGAAAAATGGCGTTACTTTTTTGGGAAAAAAGATAATCTCTCTGCTTTACTGTTTACAACCTTAATCGGATTGTTGTTTATTCTTCCCTTAAGTTGGTTGCTGGGACTTTTAATAAAAGAATTGCAAATATTTATTAACTTCTTGCAATCTTTAAATCAACAAGGAGGCGCTGCACCTGAGTTTCTTAAAGATTTTCCCTTTGTAGGCAATGACTTGGTACAGTATTGGGATGATAATATTGGCAAACCAGGAATGATTAAAAGTCTTTTGTCCAATGTTCATTTATCGTTAACCCCAACGAGCTACTATGTGAAAGAAATTGGTTCGAGTCTGGCACATCGAAGTGTTCAATTGGGTTTTACTCTTTTAAGTTTATTTTTCTTTTATCGTGATGGGGATCGGTTACTATTGCAGATTTACCAGGTGGGCGAATATTGTTTGGGAAAAAGATGGTTTCGATATGCAGACAGACTGCCTAGAGCATTGAGAGCCACAGTCAATGGAACCATTGTTGTCGGGCTTGGTGTAGGTATCTTAATGGGGATTTGTTACGGTCTAGTGGGTTTTCCTGCGCCCACGTTAGTCGGATTTATCACGGCACTTGCGGCAATGATTCCATTCGTCGTTCCTATCGTTTTTATTACAGTTGCAGTTATTTTATTTTCATTGGGCAGTATGATTAGTGCCATCGTTGTTTTGGTGTGGGGAACACTCGTTATGTTTGTTGCCGATCATTTTATCAAGCCCGCGCTAATTGGTGGTGCAATCGAATTGCCTTTTTTAGCTGTGTTATTTGGAATTCTAGGTGGTGTAGAAACTTTAGGGCTACTTGGTTTATTTGTGGGACCCTTAGTCATGGTCCTCTTTATGACTTTATGGCAAGAACCGCAAGTTTTATCTTCTACAAAAATACATCATTCGTAAAAAACACTACCTGCTTTCAGTAAAGGAAAAATATAGGTTTGCGCGAAGACCACTAGGACATTTGAACTACTTACGATTCTGCGGATAAGGAATCAGGTTGAATTGACCAGAAAGCAATTCAACCTGGATTTGGATTTCGTAACGATTATTTATAATTGCAATGATCAAATCGATAAACGATACCTACATCCCCCATCTGAACCTCTAGTTTGCCAAAATCATGCTTATTGCTTGTTGCTAAATAACGGTAGGAAGCATTTAATGCCCAATTTTCTTCAAAGTTAAAAGTGAGTCCGGCAGTTCCTTGGTAAGCAAATGCGCCTTTTTTTACATCAAGAAATGTTCCGCCAATAGGGCCTGTACCTGTGACTTTATCCTGCGCGTAAGCATAACCAATACCTACTCCTAGGAAGGGATAAATTGTTGGTAAGATGCCATCGGAAAAATCATAATAAATGTTCGCCATTCCTACGTTAGCATTCGATTTTCTTTGTAATTCGAGGAAGCCAAAATCAAATTCTTTATTCTCAGGCTGGATATAAGTATATTCCAATTCATAGCGAATAGGATTGCTTTGATAACCTAAACGTAGTCCTGCATTAAACCCATTATTTGTAAAGGTTTCAGAAACGGTAAAACCCAAAATAGTTGTCGATACTTTTTGAGATACATGAGCGTAACCTCCAAAGATGCTGGAATACCAACCATTTACTGGGGTTGCAGCTGCCGCAATACCACTTACGAATAAACTAGCAGAGAAAAATGCAAATTTCATAACATCCCTTTGTTGTTATTATTTTTTTGTGGAATCATGTTAACGTGTTACTTTAAATTTGCAAGTATTGGAAATGCATATTTTTGGAAAAGAGAAGCGTTAATGCGATTTTGGTTTGATATAAAGTTGTTTTTGCTTTAAAAAGTGACCTGTTATTCCACTTGATAAGTATTCCTCAATAAAATCATTATCAAAAATGACATTGATGTAATTTTGAATAGTTTACTAATCCTTTTGGCAGGATCTAGAACAAAGACTATACTTCCAACTGGCACTCTAAAAAATGCATTCAAAAAGTAATGACATGTCGTACTCAAATGAGTGCTACAAATAGCTTCTTAATGCAGTGATTTAAAGCGGGAATGAATCCAATTTTTTCTTTGAAATGCAAGTCCAAACTCTAAGTCAATGGAAAGTGATGATGTTTAGAGAGGGTTAATTATTATAATTTAGTGTGGTGTAGAAAAATTAACATGACTACATTCATGCAATCAATTTAGCATAATAATTTTCTACTTGTATCAAATTAACATTAATGCAAAGATAAATTTTTGCATCATGAAAAGGAGTTTCAAAAAATGCCAAAAAAAACCCCATTTAAAATAGCTAAAGAATTTGTTGAGCAAGTAATAGCGATACTTGCTAATGAGACAGTAGAAGGGCGTGAAAAGATAGTTGCCATTGCCCAAAGAGCAGAAAAGGAGTATCAACGACCTGTAAAATCATGGTTAACAGGCTGGGTTTATCAATTCACCAGAACACGTGGTGATAAAGTAGAACAATCGATTAATGTAATGGAAAACTTTCCTGATGCTTATACTCGATTACTCGAGTTTAAACTGATGATTAGTGAGGGGGAGTGGAATGTAGATAGTTCCTATAATTATTTCCTTTTTCGCCAGATAGCGGATGCTGTATACCTAGCTAACTCCGAGTTCCAACCGGTAGAAGAACATCTTATCCCTTCTTTTCTAAAGGCTCTCAAAAATGAAGTAATGGTAGAGGTCAACAGTTATTTGGCTCAGCGCAAACTTTCATTAGAAGACAAAAAAAATCGAGAATTAGAGTGTCAGGCAGCACATGAAAGTGCTCGCCAACTGGTTGAAAATGTAATGGTTTTTAATGATCTGGAAACTGCCAAAAATTATCAATCCAAACAACAAAACAAAATTATTTTTTCCCTTAGTTTTAACAATCAGCAATGGCATCTTTCTTGGGTCGATGTAACGGGTCAAGTTTATCCTCTTATTCCAGGTAAAGAGTTAGCGCAGAAATTGGCAACTCTAGAAGAAAAAGATATAGAAAAATTACATACCATCCATCTAAAACAAATTAAGAGAGAGTGTGTTAAAGCAAGAGAAGAATATGTTGCTAAGGTTAAAGTACATATTGATCCTGAATTGAGTAATGAGGATCTGATTCGAAATGGGATTACCTCCGCTTTTGTTTTGCGCCATCAAGAAACAGGGCCAAGCCTTTGGTGGATAAATAGTATGGGGGTTCCTCACCAAATTAGTTTCACTGATCATCCGGCAATGTCTTCCTGGTTAGCTCATCATCAAGGCTCATTTAGCGAAGCGGATGTGCTGCAATTAAAAGCTTATTTGTTGCAATTGAATACCAAACAGTCCATCGCTACTGCAACCCGCGATAAAATGAATGTCTTGTTGTCGAAAGTATTACAAAATAAAGGCAAACAGGAGCAACTTTTGGTTGATGAGCCTAATAAAGAAGAGAATAAAACGAAGGTACCTAAAATAAACATGAAGAAATTTGCCTTTCTTGAAGAAAATATGAAAGATCGCGTAAAAAAAATAGCTTCGCAGGATCCTGAACCTACAAAGAAAGTAGTTTCTGAATCAAAGCAAGAATGTGTTGAAGAAATTACCCCAGAGAAAAAGTCTAATAAGTTAGGACAAGATAGATATTCAGCACTGTCAGAGTTACCTACTTTTTGGCAACAACGTAAAAGGGGAATGGAAGAATCATTGGTCAATGAAGTCATCAATGAAAGTCGGCCTTTCAGTCATCCTTAATCTTATTTTGGCAAGGTGTAAAGTGAAACCAGGAATCATAGGTGAGGGTTCATTAGCCCTAATTAATACCCTCATCCGCCCTGGAGGGCACCTTCTCCCCATAGGGAGAAGGGAATTTCACTTAACTTAGTGAGGCTCTTACCCGTTCAAAAACCATTCGTGATAGGATAACGCCAGTCCTTACCAAAAGCAGTTGGACTGATTTTTATTCCTGGTGCAGATTGACGACGTTTGTATTCATTGCGTTTGATTAATTGAATTACTTTAGCCACAGTTTCTGGGGCAAAACCTTGCTGAATTATTTCTTCGGGAGTTAAGTATTTCTCCATATAGGCAACGATGATTGCATCCAGTATTGCATAGTCAGGTAAGCTGTCTTGATCGGTTTGATCGGCTCTTAATTCAGCGGATGGAGCACGAGTTAGGACTCGTTCGGGAATCACTTGTGACAGACGGTTACGGTAATGTGCCAGAGCATAAACTTGGGTTTTAAGTACATCTTTTAATACCGCAAATCCACCAGCCATATCTCCGTACAAGGTGGCATAGCCGACAGCAGATTCGCTTTTATTCGATGTTGTAAGTACCATTTTTCCTGTTTTGTTAGACAATGCCATAATCAACAAACCACGAATTCGTGCTTGAATGTTTTCTTCTGTGGTATCAGTTGGTAATCCTTTAAATTCGGGCTCGAGAGTAGTCATTAGCGCATCAAAAGCGGGTTCAATAGAGAGCATGGAATAGGATACATTTAAGTGTTTTATTTGTGTTAAAGCGTCTTCGTTACTCATTTGGGCTGTATAACGGGAAGGCATAAGAACCGCATGTACGCGCTCTGCGCCTAATGCATCAACTGCTACAGTCAACGTTAATGCTGAATCAATTCCTCCTGAAAGTCCAACAAGAACTCCAGGGAAATGATTTTTGTTGACATAATCTCGAGTGCCGCAAATCAATGCTTCATAGATTAATGGTTCAAAATCGAGAAGAGGGGTAATTGCTCCCTTCACCTGATTTGCCTGGACTTCAACCGTACGTAAATCCTCTTTAAATGCAGGAGACCGTGCGCAAATTCCACCATGAGAATCAATTGCTAATGATTGACCATCGAATAAGAGTTCATCCTGACCACCAATTTGATTTACATAGATTATAGATATACCCCGTTTGGCATAAGATTTAAGAAGGGCTTCTCTTTTTTGATATTTACTGTAATCAAATGGGGAGGCATTTAAAATGAGCAGTAATGAAATTCCATGTTCAATTAAATCTTCTGCAGGGCCTGGATGCCATAAATCTTCACAAATAATTACGCCTACTTTGCTGTTATTTATTTCCAAGAGGCATGGATTTTTTTTCCCTGGGGTAAAATAACGTGCTTCATCAAAAATTTCATAGTTTGGCAAATTTTGTTTATGGTATTCTGCAATTTTTTGTCCTTGATAAAAAATGCTCACGCTATTATATAGTCGTTGCCTATCCCGGCTTGGATGTCCAACAAGTACATAGCAGTCTTTTGTTGCCTCTTGAATTTGCTTTAAATGTTCGGTAACGGCTTGTTGAAACTCTTTGCGAAAGAGTAAATCTTCGGGGGGATAGCCAGTTAAAGCCAATTCAGGAAAGAGTATGACATGGTGATCTGCTTGTTTGCTTTTTATAACTTCGATGATTTTATCCCTGTTGGATGCTAAAGCGCCTACAGTCGGATTAATTTGTGCCATAAGTACAGTAAGCTTATTCTGCATGATATATACTCTATAAAGAACCCCAAGGTGTGGTAAACAGGATACCCTAATACAAAGAACCCTTAATTTAAAGATAAAAATGTTAATTAATCTAAAAATTGTCTAAAATAGACCCTTTGCCATTAAAAAATCACATTTATGTTAAATGAAGCACTCTCAAAAATGCCAGAAGTCTTTGAGGCCAAAATATTATTGCGTGGCCAAGAGTATTTTGAAAAGGGGCATGTGCTTAACATTCGTTTTAGTGATGGGCTTCTCAAAGGGCGGGTGAAAGGCAGTTCAAGTCAGATTTATGATGTACATATGGACTTGAAGGCCTGGCCAAAGAAATTGGCGCATTGTACTTGCACTTATCAATATAACTGCAAGCATGCTGCTGCGTGTTTGTTTGCTCTACGGGATCGAGAAAAGGACAGCTTACTCTCTTTGCCTGCCAATAAATTAGATAAAAAGCTCGATAGCTGGTTGAAGAATTTACGTGCTCAAGAAGCAGCAGTAGTGAAAACGACGGAAGTCACCCATCATTTAGTCTATCTCCTGGAACTAAGGCTTGATGGGCATGAACACCGGGTCGCGATTAAGTTGGCTTTGGCCAAGTTATTAAAGCGCGGTGGTTATGGAAAAATGATCACTTTTAACAGCCTTTCTGATTCTAAAAAACAGCATTTTGTTGGTGATGATAATGATCTGGTCGCACTGCTGTTGTTTAAATGCGGTGTTTCAGGGTGGTTTGATACATTAATCATACGCAATAGCGAATTGTTAGAACGAACCATTGCAACTGGCAGGGCTTTTTTTATACAAAATCAGCATGAGCCAATTCACCTGGGTGAGTCCATCCAAGGTACTTGTGAATGGGTGTTATCTCATAATGGAAGTCAGAACTTATTGTTAATGCATGAAGGGAATGCGCTTGACCCCATGCTGTTGGATGATAGTTGGTATTTTAATTATGCAGAAAGCAAAATGGGACGTTTAATTACCTCATATCCAATAAAGCAACTGGGTTATTTATTGCAAGCACCTCCAATTCCAATGGGACAGGCTGAATTATTAGCAGATAAAATGGCTAAAACATGTCCTGAATTCCCTGTGCCACGAGTTTTTGAACAACGAGAAATTCGCAACATAATGCCAGTACCTGTACTCATTTTAGATGCCGTGAGTGAATTTGACGAAGAATCTTCTTGGCTCTATGACACCGAAGAAGAACTGCAGGTTTTGTTTATTGCGCGTATTATTTTTGATTATGCGGGGTTAATGATTGCAGGTTCTGATGAAAGTGAAACGGTTGTTTGTCAGCAAGAAGGGGTTTTAATTGAATATGTGCGGCATAAAGATTTTGAAAAATCCAAATGGGATGAAGTACAGGAAATACTGGAGTTAAGAGTACCTAGGGCATGGGAGCATGAACAATGGGAAAAAATAAAACGAGCCGATTTTGTTTTGGAAAATATTCAGGTCGTCGCAGATTTAGAATTTCTTTATAGTCAATTAATTCCCGAGTTAGAAAGTCGTGGCTGGCGAGTTGAGCGTATTAGTTCTTTATATCAAGACGTAATTAGTGCTGACCAAGTTGAGTGGTATTCGGATCTCTCAGAAAGTACAACGGATTTTTTCTCATATCAATTAGGGATTTTGGTTGAGGGTAAACCGGTCAGTATCGTTCCTTTGGTAGCAGATTTAATTCAGCGTTATCGGGGGAATGACTTGGATAATCTGCCTGATACACAATTAGTCAAGTTGCCCTTGAATGATGGACGTGCTTTGCAGTTGGAAATGGGACGAATTAAACCATTAGTTCGATTGTTGCTGCAATTTGGCATACGTCATATTGATGGAAATCAACAGGTGCAAATCAACAAATATCAAATTATTTTGATGCGCGAAGCAGAGCTGGCTATTGCGGCAACCAAAACGCGTTGGCAAGGCGCTGAAACGTTAAGAGAACAAATAAGAAAGCTTTCGCAATTAACCCTTATTCCTGAAATACAACTGCCAACTGGCTTACAAACTCAGTTGAGGGATTATCAACGTCAAGGTTTAAATTGGCTGCAATTTTTAAGAGTATCTCATTTTAGTGGTATTCTGGCTGATGATATGGGATTAGGTAAAACAGTACAGACTTTAGCTCATTTGCAATATGAAAAAGAACAAGGACGTATTAAAACAGCAAGTTTAATCGTTGCACCAACCAGCCTTGTAGGAAATTGGCACGCCGAAGCAAAACGCTTTACCCCTAACTTAAACGTTTTAATTTATCATGGTTCTGAGCGCCATCAGGATAATTTTGATGACTATGACATCGTTGTTTCTACTTATGGATTAATTCACCGTGATAAAGATAAATTTATTTCTTATCCTTTTTATTATTTGATTTTGGATGAAGCGCAATTCATTAAAAATGCGCGCACTAAGACGACGCAGATCATTCAGCAATTGCATGCGACCCATCGTTTATGTCTGACTGGTACGCCTTTGGAAAATCACTTAGGTGAGTTGTGGTCTTTATTTCATTTCTTGATGCCAGGGTTATTGGGCGATGCAAAACAATTCCGACTATGGTTTAGAACCCCCATTGAAAAATACGCAGATTTGACCCGACGGGACATATTAATTAAAAGAGTGCAGCCTTTTATTTTAAGAAGGACAAAAAATCAGGTGGTTCGTGAATTACCACCCAAAACAGAAATGACACGAACCATAGAAATTATTGGCCCACAACGTGATCTGTATGAAGCGATTCGCATGAGTATGGAGAAAAAAGTTCGGGATGCAATTGCAAAGCAGGGATTGGGTAAAAGTCATATACTCCTTCTGGACGCGCTACTGAAGCTACGCCAAGTGTGTTGCGATCCCAGGCTTTTGTCTTTGTCTGAAGCCTCGATTGCACATGGGACCTCTGCCAAGCTCGAGGCGTTGATGGAATTATTGGATAATTTGGTGGGCGAGGGTAGGCGGGTTTTGGTTTTTTCACAATTTACTTCCATGTTGCAATTAATTGAAGAGGAGTTGCGTGCGAGAAATTATGATTATTTAAAGCTAACCGGGCAAACAGTCCATCGACAAGCAATGGTAGAAAAATTCCAAGAAGGAAAAACTCCAGTTTTTCTTATTAGTTTGAAAGCGGGAGGCACCGGACTTAACTTAACACGTGCTGATACAGTAATTCATTATGATCCTTGGTGGAATCCCGCCGTTGAAGATCAAGCAACCGATAGGAGTCATCGAATAGGTCAGGAAAACCCTGTTTTTGTCTATAAGCTTATTACCTTGGGTACGGTAGAGGAAGCTATTTTAGGGATGCAAGAGAAAAAGAGACAATTAGTTGAAGGCGTTTTATCCGCTGATCCTGCGAAAGCGATGACCTTGAGTGAAGAAGATATAGAACACCTATTTATGCCATTGAGTTAATAAATCCCGTCAATCCCGCAGCGCGTGAACGGCATGCTGTAGCTCAGGGTTATGATTGAAAATCGCCGCTATACTCAGGATGATGGTAAAAAGATCCTGAGTTTCGGTTTGTCAAACTCAGCTTCCAAATCACAAAAGTATTCGGACACCCATTCTCTTTTTAAAATTTATTGCATTAAAAACTGGCATAGTTCTCATTCATGGCATAAGCTATTAAATGATTGTAAACATGGAGAAAATTATGAACTTATGGAAGCTCGCTTGTGGTTTTTTTGTTGCTGTTATTTATTTGCCTGCAGCACTAGCCGCATCTCAAGCACCAGTAGGTAATTGGGTCACAATTGATGATAAAACAGGTAAAAAAAGAGCACTTGTCACCATTAGTGAATCTGGTGGAGAGCTGAGTGCAGTCATCGATAAGGTATTCCCACAACCTGGTGATACTGGAATTTGTGAGAAATGTCCAGGTGGTTTTAAAGGCAAGAAAATCCAAGGATTGCAATTTATGTGGGGTTTGAAGAGCGAAGGTGAGAATGAATGGGGCGGTGGCTCTATTTTAGATCCTAAGTCAGGTAAAATCTATCGTGCAAAACTGACAGTCCAAGGAAATAAACTCTTAGTCAGAGGATATGTAGGTATTTCTTTATTAGGTCGTACTCAAGTATGGCAAAAACAATAACCGCCTCAAATACATCCCGAACAGTTTTGTTCGGGATGATATCTTGCAAAGTAGAGATAATTCACTACTTCAAAGAGTCAAGAATAATGACTATTTGTCAAAAGCACATTACAATAGCCTGTTCTAAATAGTCATTGTGTCATTACTATGTATGATCTGCAAAATTCCAAAAAGTCAGTTGATCCTTTGAAACGCCCACCTCATTCAGTAGAGGCGGAACAATCCATTATTGGTGGATTAATGTTGGACAATCAGGTTTGGGACAAAGTCAGCAATAAATTATGCGAAGCAGATTTTTACCGCACTGAGCATCGAATTTTGTTTCGAGCAATTTCTTCTTTGGTAAAGAAAGATCAGCCATTTGATGTAGTGACGTTGCTTGATGCATTAAAGTCTCATAATGAGTTGGATGATGCTGGTGGTGAGGCCTATTTGTTTGAACTGGCTAATAATACTCCCAGCGTTGCTAACGTGTCTGCTTATGCTGATATTGTTCGTGAAAAATCAGTGCAGAGGCAGCTCATTAATGTCGCTACTGAAATCGCGGATTCAGCATATAATCCCGGGGGTAGACAAGTTCCAGAGCTATTGGACATGGCCGAAACCAAAGTTTTTGCTATAGGCGAGCAAACAGCTGGTGATGGTGGACCTGAAAATATAAAATCAATCTTGGTTCGTGCAGTAGAAAAAATTGATGCCCTCTATCATAACGGCGATGCAATTACAGGGCTTGCTACGGGCTTGTCCGATTTAGATGAAATGACATCCGGTTTACAGCCTGCCGATTTAGTTATCGTAGCGGGTCGTCCTTCCATGGGTAAAACAACACTAGTTATGAATATGGCAGAGCATGCTGCAATAAAATCTGGAAAACCCGTTCTTGTTTTTTCTATGGAAATGCCCGCAGATTCTTTGGCAATGAGGATGATGTCTTCTTTAGGACGTATTGATCAGCATAAGATTAGAACAGGTAAACTGGATGATGACGATTGGCCTCGTGTCACTTCAGCAGTGCATATGCTTTCAGAGGCTCCTTTATTTATTGATGATACCCCCGCTTTGAGCCCAGGGGAAATGCGTGCGCGAGCCAGAAGATTAGCAAAAGATCAAGGGAGCAACTTGGGCCTAATTGTGGTGGATTATTTGCAATTAATGAAAGTGCCAGGATTTGGTGCAGATAATCGAACGGCAGAGATCTCTGAAATTTCACGCAGTCTTAAGTCGCTTGCAAAAGAGTTACAAGTACCGGTTATTGCCTTATCTCAGTTGAACCGTAGCTTGGAGCAACGAGCAGATAAACGGCCAGTCATGTCTGATTTACGTGAATCGGGTGCAATTGAGCAAGATGCTGATTTAATTTGTTTTATTTATAGGGATGAAGTTTATAATGAAGATAGTCCCGATAAAGGTACAGCAGAAATTATAGTTGCCAAGCAAAGGAATGGCCCTATTGGTAAAGTGCGTGTCGCCTTCATCGGTAAATACACTCGTTTTGAAGATTTAGCATATAATGGTTATCAAGGGGTAGACTAAAGTGTCCAGACCTACCAGATTGGTGATAGAGTCCAATGCGTTACACCATAATTTAGCACGAATAAGACGTTTGGCTCCTGGCAAAAAAATAATTGCGATGGTCAAGGCCAATGCCTATGGCTGCGGTGTGCATGTGGTAGCACCCATATTGGAAGGACACGTAGATGCTTTTGGGGTGGCATGTATTGAGGAAGCGATGGTTCTTCGCAAAATAGGAATTCGTACTCATTGCATTCTGTTCCAGGGAGTCTTTAGTCCCGATGAGTTTAGGGCGGTAGCTCAGTACCAATTTGGTTGCGTCATTCACCAACCTCATCAAATTCAATGGCTTTTAAATACTCCACTCGATACGCCTATCAAATTATGGATTAAAGTAAATACGGGTATGCATCGTTTGGGTTTTAAAATCCATGAGTTGCAAGGAGTGATGGATGCATTGAAAGCTTGCCCTTGGGTGGATCAAAATATTGGCTTGATGACTCACTTAGCCTGTGCGGATGAGCCAGAACGTATAGAGAATTTTCAACAAATTTCTTTATTTGAGAGTATTTCTGTTGCTGGATTTAGCCAGCGCAGTATCGCTAATTCAGCCGCTATTATTTCTTTTCCTCAGACTCATGCTGATGTGGTCAGACCGGGTATTATGCTTTATGGTGTATCCCCATTTGCTAATCAGACCGCGCTTGATCTAGGATTACTTCCCGTAATGCGTTTTGTTTCTGCAATCAGTGCAGTTCATTATAATCCGCCATTAGCGCAGGTGGGTTATGGGGGTATTTGGAAAAGCGAAAAAGCTTCAATTATTGGTATTGTTGCTGCGGGTTATGGCGATGGTTATCCACGACATATCGCAGCGAATACACCCGTTTGGGTTCAAGGTAAAGAAGTTCCTATTGTAGGGCGCGTCTCAATGGATATGCTTGCTGTGGATTTAACTGACCATCCAGAAGTTAAACCTGGGGCACCTGTTGAGCTTTGGGGTACGCATGTTTTAGTTGAGCGAATCGCACAAGCAGCAGGGACCTCAGGTTATGAATTGTTATGTCAGATTTCTGAGCGAGTACGCCACGATTAGTTAATTCTATGCCTATTGTGGCTGATGCAGTGCAGCGAATAACCAAAGTCCCTTCTCCCCGCATGGAGAGGGGATTCTTTTTAAAGTAACAGCAGAGTTAGTCTTCGGCATTCGGGTTATAAAGCATAGATTTTCTAGAGGTATGGATAATAACTGAACGTGATGCTAGAATTGAAACCGATTTTATAATCCTTTTAATTGGGTGATATGTGATGAAAAAAATAGCTATTGCATCATTGTCTTTGTTGTTGGTTGGATGTGCACCAATGAATAATCAAGACGTAGGTACTCTCTCTGGAGGGGTTATTGGCGGATTAATTGGAAGCCAATTTGGTGGTGGCCCAGCAGCTAAATTGGCTGCAACAGCAGGTGGTGCCATTGCTGGTGCTTACATAGGTGGTCAAATTGGAAAGACTATGGATAAAGTGGATAGAATGGAAATGCAACGTGCCTTAGAAACTGCACCAACTGGTAAGGCTGTAACCTGGTCAAACCCAGATACTGGAAATAGATATACAGTACAGCCCACTCGTACCTATTATCGTGAACATTTACCTTGTCGTGAGTATTACACTAAGGCCATTATTGATGGAAGACCACAAACATTACGTGGTAGTGCATGTCGCCAGCCAGATGGCACTTGGCATGTTGTAAACTAAAATCAATTCAAACCATGTCGTTTAGCCTGGGTAAAGCCCAGGCTACACTATCAAGTCTTATTTCACTTCTTTAGTCTTTTTGTCACAACATACACATTTGCAACAATTAAATAAATTGTACAACCAGGCAATAATAAAACCCATGATGAAGGCATCAATAAAACCTATAACACCTCCCATGATACTTCCTTTAATTGAGGGAGCATATCCGGGATATAAAGAACCTACAGCGACTACAAAAGCATGCCCATACGTATAATAATATGCAAGCAAGCCCATCAACAAAATAGACACACCCCATAAAACTCCAAATGCAAGACCTAGAGCCAAAGGGTTTAATTTGCAACCGTTCATATCCGTTTCTCCTTTATACTGTCCTATAAATCGTTGCCTGGGCGCAGCGAAGCGAAACCCAGGAATGCATTTACCCGGGTTTCGCTGCGCTGCCCCCGGGTTACAAAACTGTAAAAAGTGAAATGAATTCAATTGATTCTAAAAAAAGTATAGCCTACTGTACTGAGTTAACTAACAATTTCTCACAAATTGAAAAATATAAAGCCTCTAATTGATATAAATCACTTAAGGAAACACATTCGTTCACTTGATGAATGGTGGCATTAACTGGTCCTAGCTCTACTACTTCAACTCCATAGGGGGCAATGAAACGACCATCAGATGTCCCTCCACTTGTGGAAAGTTCTGGAGCGTTTTTTGTAAGCTCGACAATGGCTTCTTTACAGCTGTCCAGAAGTGCTCCTTGAGCGGTTAAGAAAGGCTCGCCACTGAGGCGCCATTCAATAGTGGGGTTCAGATCGTGTTCTTGAAAAGTCGTTGCAACTTTCTCTTTTAACATGCTATGGGTTTGTTCGGTTGAATATCTAAAATTTAGGTGTAAAACCAGTTCCCCAGGAATTATATTGGGAGCCTGTCCTCCTGATTGAAGATGAGTAATTTGCATGGATGTCGGTGGGAAATGCAGGTTACCTTGATCCCAGAGTGTTGTCGTCAGTTTGGCTAATACGGGACTAATTTTATGTATTGGATTATCTGCCAAGTGCGGGTAGGCAACATGACCTTGCTTTCCGTGTAGGGCAATTTTTGCGCTTAAGGAACCACGTCTGCCAATTTTAAGCACATCGCCTACTTTATGTGTACTTGAAGGTTCACCTACAATGCAATAATCAATATGAATATCTTGATTTTTTAGACGCTCCATGACATAAGGCGTGCCCATATCGTAATCATTACCTTCCTCGCCACTGGTAATAAGAAATCCTAATCTTCCTCTAAACTTAGGATATGTTTTAACAAATCGTTGCGCCATAAGCAGCATGCAGGCAAGGCTTCCCTTCATATCAGCAACACCACGACCAAAAAGCATCCCATTTTTACTTTCTACTACAAATGGATTGGATAACCATTTTGTCGCCTCACCAACAGGAACTACATCAGTATGACCCGCAAAGACCAGGAGGGGGCCTGATTCCCCATACAAAGCAAAGAAATTGGAAACAGGGCCTTTATTCATCCGCTGGCAAGTAAATCCAATGTGTTCTAAAAATTGGATCATAAACTCCTGACAGCCTGCATCTTCTGGTGTAATCGATGGAAAGCTAACAAGTTTGGCTAAAATTTCTTGTAAGTCTTCGAAAAAATGAGGTGTTACTGATTCAGTCATTTTATCCTGCTCTCAATAATTCATTAATGCTTACTTTGGCTCTTGTCTTTTCATCTACTTGTTTGACAATGACCGCACAATACAAGCTGTAGCTTTTATCTTCACTGGGTAAACTTCCTGCAACGACAACGGAACCAGCGGGAATACGACCATAAGTAATTTCTCCAGTAAGGCGATTATATATTTTAGTGCTTTGTCCTAAATATACTCCCATGGATAAGACTGAATTTCGTTCGACAATCACCCCTTCGACCACTTCAGAGCGAGCACCAATAAAGCAGTTGTCTTCAATTATTGTTGGATTAGCCTGTAATGGCTCCAGAACGCCGCCAATACCTACTCCACCTGATAAATGTACGTTTTTACCAATTTGCGCACAAGAACCTACAGTTGCCCATGTATCAACCATGACACCTTCATCAATATATGCACCTACATTGACATAAGATGGCATTAAAACACAGTTTTTCGCGATGTATGCCCCTTTGCGCACCATGGCGTGAGGAACTACGCGGACTCCAGTTTGTTTAAATTGTTCTTCTGTATAGTTATTGAATTTGAGGGGAACTTTGTCATAAAACTGACAAAAACCTGAATCAATCACTTGATTTGGATAAAGTTTAAAAGATAAAAGAACTGCTTTTTTTATCCATTGATGTACTACCCATTGCTCATTTATTTTTTCTGCAACACGGTATTGGCCACTATCGAGGCAAGAAAGTACTTCATTCACTGCGGTAATGAGTTCTTGAGAGGCTGTATCAATGGATAGCGTTTGACGTTGGTCAAAAGCGTGTTCAATTATAGATTGTAAGGTTTGCATCTATTTTTCCCATATCATATTGTAGCCTGGGTGCTGCGCAGCGGGACCCGAGGAGTTATTTAATTAGTCCAACCCGGATTTCGCTGCGCTACACCCAGGTTTCACAATTTTATAAAGTTTAATATGCAAGTGCATATTCCAAATCAGCCTGTAAATCTTCTACATGCTCTATGCCTACTGAGAGCCGAATAAAGCCATCTTCTATTCCTAAGGCTTTACGTTTTTCTGGAGGTATAGAGGCATGGGTCATAATCGCGGGATGCTCAATTAAGCTTTCTACGCCGCCTAGACTTTCAGCTAATGTAAACAATTCGCAGCGAGCAAGAAATCTTTTGGCAGCATCAATGCCCCCATCAATTACCATGGAAATCATACCGCCGAATCCATGCATTTGCTCTTTGGCTAAATGATGTTGTGGATGACTTTTAAGGCCTGGATAGATTATTTTTTTTACTTTGGGTTGACTACTCAGCCAGTTTGCCAGATGGTTCGCATTCTCACAATGTCGTTCCATACGTAACGACAGAGTTTTTAGGCTTCTTAATACCAGAAAACTGTCAAAAGGACCTGCAACACCCCCACAAGAGTTTTGTAGAAAAGCAATTTTGTCACCTAAATTAGGATTATCACCAACAACCACAACCCCACTGACTACATCCGAATGGCCGTTAAGATATTTGGTTGCAGAATGAAGTACTATATCAAATCCTAACTCGATAGGTCTTTGAATCCAAGGTGTTGCAAAAGTATTGTCTGCGACAGCTATAAGATTATGACGTTTTGCTATTTCAGCTATTTCGCGTAAGTTGGCCAGTTTTAACATAGGATTTGAAGGTGTTTCTACCCAGAGCATGCGCGTTTTGGGAGTAATTGCAGCTTCGATATTGTGAGCATGAGACATGTCTACAAAAGAAAAGGATAATCCTGAAGTGCGGGTTTTAACCTTGTCAAATAATCGAAAGGTGCCTCCATAAAGATCATCCATGGCGACAACATGATCTCCTGCATCTAATAAGTCAACAATGGTGTTAATGGCAGCCATTCCAGAGGCAAAAGCAAAACCACGTTGACCTGATTCCAAACTGGCAATGCATCCTTCATAGGCGTCACGAGTAGGGTTATGTGTTCGTGAGTACTCATAGCCCAAATGTTCACCAGGAGCAATTTGTTTGTAGGTTGATGTGGCATAAATAGGCGTCATAACCGCCCCAGTACTTGGGCAAGGTTTTTGACCTGCATGAATGGCTCGAGTTTCAAAGTGATTCTTTTTCATTGGACTATCCTTAAGGGCTATAAATTTTTTATGTCTAATCCTCTTAAGCCTTTTCTAAACTTTACTGGAGCTATCGCACTTCACGCCCTTGAGCGAGTTTGGAAAGAGGTCTATTTATGAAAGAGTGATCTTTTCAGAGTGGTTTATGTAGGATATTCTAGAGGGGGTTCTATAGATAGGCAAGCTCTACTTTGCGGGGTTGTAGCCAGATTGATTGCTATTAAGTTTAAGGTTTTTAATCCTTACCCGATGCCCCTGATCGCGTCACACGGGACATTGGAGGAGAGTTTTCCTCTAGGTAATGGCGGTGGTAGCCAGAGTGTGGTGTAAGTTTAGGCTTCAGGAGCGTTTTGATAATGAAATTTGATCTTCATGCTTTATTTTCAGCAAAATACGCACAATGGATTATTATTGCTTTTATTTCACTTTTTTCCATACTGATAATAGCCGAATACACTCAATTGATATTTTCTCCCATAAAGATAGAAGCAGCTCACGATGTTGGTAAAGAAGTGCCGATAATACCCCAGCAGAATTCCTTCGATGCAATTTTACATTCCTCATTATTTGGTGTTTATGTTTCTAATAATTTATCCAGTATTAAAAAATCCATGCTGAATGTTACTTTAGTAGGAATTTTATTTGCAAATAAGCTAAATAACTCCCAAGTAATTATTCGTTCAGCAACCGGAGAGGAAAAAACTTACAAATTAGGTGATACTATCCCCGGCGGTGCAGTGATCAAGCGAATTATGGCCTCTGGGATTTTGGTTGAACGTAATGGTACATTAGAGAGTTTAAGTTTACCCAAAAATGAATTAATCTTTGAACCAGTGGCTAAGCCTTTAGAAGGGGAATAGGGATTTTATGAGACGTTTATTTAATTTATTAATCGCTGTAATTTTTATTTCTACTCTTGCTGCCTGTGCTACTACAAGTGCAATCAATTTACGTGAAGGGATTGATAGTTTCAGAGTCGAAAATTACCGCAAGGCTTTTATCCGCCTAAAGCCAATAGCGGAGAAAGGCCAACCTGATGCTCAATATGCTGTGGGTTATATGTATTATTATGGTAAAGGAGTAGTTGAAGACCGTAAGAAAGCTTGGTTTTGGATTAATGCCGCCGCAAATTTAGGACAACCTGATGCCAAAGAGGCCGTTCGCATATTGGCTAGCGGGGGTTCATTAAGCTAAAATGTTCCTATTCTTGCAGATAAGGGAAATTTTCGCTCGATATAGTAGGAAGAGCCATTTTGTTAACTACTGATTTAGCTTTTTCAATAATCACAAATTTTTGGCTTCTGATCGTGTAGCTCTGCTGTTTCTACGGCTGCTGCATCCGCATTGAAAAAAGATAATTTATTCTTTGGTACGTCGATCAGCTGTTCATTGCTCAACTTTAATTGTTCAAGAACATTAGGATTTAAAGGAGTACCTTGACGATAAAGCGTGTGAATCGACTGCATGAAATTGTGCCGATATTTGGGTTGATACATGTTACTAATTTCTTTTTGTAATTCCTGTAAATAACTATGTGCATTTGCAGTATATTGGCGGCCTTTTAATAAAAAACACTGTTCCAATAGGCAACTTATCGCAGCAAAGACTTCAACTCGATTTCTGATCATGGGCGAACCGTTAGGCATGTCGGCAACCAAAATATTAATTAATCCAAGCGAAATAATTTGCTCATCATACGATAGCAAATCAGACTTTCTGGCATTTTCAAGAAGAATGTCTAATATTTCTTCTGTCGTATAACAACTTGCCAAAAAAAGTTGCGATGTTTGGATTAAGCAATCAATGGTATCTGAGGCATCAACACTAATACGTGTTTGCATTATTTCATCAGAGTCTACAAAGTCACTTATAATCGATCGCGTAGTACAAAAATGTCCGAAACTGTCTCTATGCTCAATAAATTTCAGAGTTGATTCTTCAAGTTGTTTTGATTTTTCTGGATCAAAACTTACAAAATACAGTTCATCCAGATTAGACAGCATATAAGGATGGCCAATAACCTGTGCATCTATCAATTTGGCTTGAATCAATATATTTCTTAAAAGTGATCCATTAACAAAATGCTGTCGTTTTATTTCTTCTAATATGTGGCCACAGTTATTGCTGATATACGCTCCAATTCGCAGATCGACATGATTATTAAAATCATTCTGGGCATTTCGCTGTAATTCTTGAAGTACTTCTCCTGCATAGCTCCCTTTAGAACATAAACCATACACCTTTCCGCATTGGGGTTGATCGGTATGGAGGAGTCCAAATTTTTGAATGCTTTCATGGATGATTAACGAGAGTTTCCCTTCTTTAACAAGCGATTGAACTTCGGTATTTAAACGCAAATTCTTATACAATGTTGAGGTCGCGTCGATAATAACAGTAACAGGTTTTGTTCGTTTTTTACTGATTATTTCTTGGTTAATTAACCGATTAATATCTATTCCTGGAATAAGACCAGTCTCTGTGACAGTTGGTCCAGTGCAAATTATAAAAACATCGGCATCGGACTTTTTAGTTGCTTTGGTAATGAAATCAAATTCATAATAATTGGTGCCATAAATTTTAATTTTAGGTTTTTTGTTTTGCTCTGTTTTCATTTTTTGCGCCAGATGCATGGCAATGACATATGCATTAGTTCCTGACATGGCCAGTGAGGCGAAAAAAGTAGTTTGTGTTAGTTGTTCCTTTTTTAGATCCAATGTCTGTAACAGTACTTTTTCTGTTTCTTGCTTAAATCGAGAAAAGTCCTTTTCTAAATGAAGCAAGTCTTTTGGCTCTAATAAACAAAGACTGATTTCGTGGATAATTGTATAAAGACAAAATGCGAATTGAGGATAATTATTATCATAAAAATGACAACTTACTTGGAGCATTATGGCGATGCGTTGTATGGCCTTTTGATTTAATTCAGGAAGGTCTATTAAAAGATTTCTTAGCCCCGTCGCCAATTTATTGGTTGAATGTTTTGGGCTTTTAGCAATTAAAAGAAGTTTATTAAATGGTTTACTTTTTAATAAAGCTTCTTTAGTTGTGGGTAGAGTATTAAGAGCAGGGTTGACTTGTTCTGGTTCAATTAGAGGAAGAGGTGGTACTTTAACATTAATCGCAATTTCCCAAGGACTTGCAACCAGACCACAAATACTCAAAATTCCTTTAACTTCATCCGCTCTATAATAGCCATGAGGTATAGCAATTAATGCAATGGAGTGGTTCGTATCTTTAATCACTTGGGGTTGTGGTTTTGTTTTTTGCATTGGTTGGGGAAAATAACGGCTGATAATGTCTTCAGCAGGGGTATTATCGAGCAACGTGACAGGAACATAATCATGAGTGGAACGTGATGGTTCATCAATATTGAAGGAGTCGATTAAACTGTTCAACAAAATTCCAGACAAATCATCATCTCGATGATATCGTGCGTCAGAATATATATAAGGATTTTTGATTTGATTTTTTGAGGTTGGTCTTATTTCAGCTATATGTCTTCCAAATAGAATGTGCGCAGGGATTCTTTGTACTTCCATTCGATCCATCATTGATAAATAAGAACTATAAGGGTTATTTCTTATTTTTTGTTTCATTTTATAGGCACGATAAGTGCGCTGGATTATTGTTGCAGCTCTATTGGCTTTGAATTTTTGTTGTTCATCAGAAAGTTCCTCTTCGATTTTTATGGATGCTTTTTTCTCCACTGGTAAACTCTTTAAAGAAACTCCTTTTTCTTTGACATAATTAACCAAAGGAGTTAAAGACGAACTGGATTGAATAAATTCTTTCATACAAGGAGCATCCAACGAAAAGCCCCTATTATATCCATTGTGAGCTTTGAATAAACATGTTGTAGTGATAAGACAATATTTTGCTGGTAGGTTGTGCTAATCCTAGAGAGTCTATTCGTTCCTTTTCGAACCATTGACCTTGTTGTTCAGCCAATTTGTTACCCAGGATTTTGGTTTTTATGCTGAGGGCATTGATTTCCAAATGAAAATGACTAAAACGGTGTTTAAACGTAATGAGCTGTTGAGGTGTTTCTCCTGATAAGTCATAGTTCAGACGAATGAAATCAAGAGGGCAATCGTCTTCATCCAAACAGGGTAAACACCATAATCCTCCCCATAATCCGGTAGGCGGTCTTTTTTCCAAATAAATATGTCCTTGCTCATTATACAAAACCAGAAATTGTTGACATTGAATGGGTATGGGTTTTTTTATTTTTTTCGTGGGATATAAGTGCTGTTCCTTAAATTTAAAAGCCAGGCAACTATTTTGTAAGGGGCAATTAGTGCAATTTGGACTTTTAGAGGTACAACATAATGCACCTAAATCCATAATTGCTTGAGTGTAGTTGGCACAGTGTTCATTGGGCATGCACGAGTTCGCTAAATCCCACAGTGTTTTTTTTACTTGAGCTTGTTCTGGGTAACCTTTGATCATGAAAAAACGAGTTAAAACTCGTTTTACATTACCATCAAGAATAGCAACGGGTTGATTAAAAGCTTGTGATAAGATGGCTGCTGCAGTAGATGGACCGATTCCAGGGAGTTCTTTTAATAACTGATAATCATCAGGAACAACGCCATTATGTTGTTGCATCACTATTTTTGCCGTCTGATGAA
This sequence comes from Legionella sheltonii, assembly GCF_026191355.1. Lineage (GTDB taxonomy): Bacteria > Pseudomonadota > Gammaproteobacteria > Legionellales > Legionellaceae > Legionella > Legionella sheltonii. Next base: position 129,839 of record NZ_JAPHOQ010000004.1, on the reverse strand, counting down.
GATTTCTGGCACGACTGTAATAACCAAGTCCTGACCATAAAGAAAGTACTTCATCTTCATCTGCTCGAGCCAAGTCACTAAGGTTGGGAAATCGTTGCATAAAACGTTCGAAATAAGGAATAACTGTTCGTACTTGAGTTTGCTGCAGCATAATTTCAGAAATCCAAACTCTGTAGGGCGTCCGAGGGAGTTGCCAAGGCAGGTTTTGACGTCCATTAAGGGCAAACCAGTGCAATAATGGTTGACTAAATTGTTTGTATAAGTTTTGCTTATCCACGCTGTGATTCTTTGATACTTTATAGTTGGCGTACTGTAAAAAAAGTAATGGCTGAGGTCAATGAGCGAAGTTAATAATTAATGACTCTAGGACGTGTTGACAATTCATCCCCACCGCCTACGTGCCGCGACGTGTTCGCGGCAACCAGCCGATCTTAATCAGTGGCAAATTTCTTCATAAAGATGATGCCATTCTGTATTTAGGTTCTCAATCAAATGTAACTTCCACTGCCTGGGCCAATTTTTGAATCGCTTCTCACGTCGAGCAGCTTCTATACAGGTTTCATGAACCTCATAATAAACCAATATATGTACATTGTACTTAGCTGTAAATCCCGGAATCAGGCTGTTTTTATGTTCCCAGACTCGTTTAATTAAATCGGATGTTGAACCAGCGTATAGTGTACCATTTCGCTTGCTTGCCATAATATAGACATAAATGACTTCATTTGGCTTCCTTGTTTTGATCAGAGTGTTGGACTCAATGCGATGATATCACCTAAATTTCACGGATTACATTGGTAGCCAAATATAGGAACAAGCCATTGCGAGCATTGACGCATCATTTCTCTTCAATTTATCATCTCTTGTGGCAATAGCTCGAAAATGTTTAAGTCGCGCAAATACGTTTTCAACTAGATGACGATATTTGTATAGACCCCAATCAATATCAGCATTCCCAGTTTTAGAGTTCGTCTTCCGAGGAATCATTGGAGTAGATGATTTTTGCCTAATCTGATCTCGAATTTCCTCGCTATCATATCCTTTGTCTGCAATGGTGTAATCAGCTTTAGGGAGTGTTTCAATGAGACCTGAAGCTGCTTTAGCATCATGTACCTCTCCGCCAGTCAATTGAAATTCAATCGGAAGGCGGCAAGCATCAACTGCCCTATGAATTTTTGTTGTATTACCACCAACGGATTTCCCTATTGCTTGATGTTTCTTTCCTATGGCGCCTGAGCTATGTTGATGGGCACGAACGATACTGCCATCAATAAATTCCGATTCAAGATCAGGATGTTGTATGAGCGCTTTGAAAATCATCATCAACTTGTTCTTTGAGGACCAACGATTGAATTGTTGATAGGCAGAATTCCAAAATCCAAACTCTTTAGGTAGGTCTCGCCAAGGGCAGCCTACACGCATGCGATATAACATTGCCTCAACCATCATACGAAGATTAGGTTTGTCATATATCTGATGTTGTAGCATTATCTCCTTTAGCTTAGACCATAGCTCATCACGGAGCATCAGTCTAGCCATTGCAAACTCGTTTTATACTTGATATTGAAATCGATAAATTATGAGTTTGCTCTTATTCATCAATCGATTAGAGCAATGAATTAAGTCCATCTTTAACTTGACCATTTCCTGGATGCCGCGAACACGTCGCGGCACGTAGCCGGTGGGGATAAATTGTCAACACGCCCTAGTTTATAATAAAAAAATTAAAATCGATTCGCTAAGTGTCGATATATAGTCTATCGTTAATAGGGGCCTGTTGTACTCAGGATGAGTAAAAATCAAGCTGAATCATTTGCTAAAGATTGTCGCGAATGCACTTAATGCATTGACGATGGGAGTTTTTTAAAGATTTTTCTGGAAAAGGTCAAAATACTCGAATAAAAGTCTTAAAAAGCTTACAGACTAAATCATTACAGTGAGCGCAGTAAATCTGTTGGTGAGGGATTTAGGGAAAATCAAGGAGAGAGATATGCGCCATAGCCAACACGAAATAGCAGTATTAAAACCTACGGCTGTTTTTTTATCATTTCTTACCTCACAATTGCCTGAGACTAAATTACCGGATCTTCGATTATTGCAAATTGATAATACAGCTTATGTCCTGCAAAAACAAAATTCAGATGATGCTACTTTAAATGAAATAGAAAAATATTTTTCAAAAATGTTTCACCATGAAATTAGTCGCTGGTTAGGTGACAAAGCGCGTCATGCAATAGAAACCAATTTTCTTGATTTTCTTTGTTGTTTTAAATTTGAATTACATAATCATATTCTGTTAATGGAACCTTCCATAGAAAAAAGTCATCAATTACTGCTGATTAAACCTCGTATGGCGTTACTTAATTGGATTAAAGAAAGCTTAGAGGGCCAGGATGATTTGGTAGATGTCATTGAAAAAGTTGAATTATCTCATCTGGAAGAAAATGCCACTGCCCTGGTTAAGAATTTTTCTAACTTGACTGAAATAAAACCTTTTATCAAAGAACATTATATTTCAATTTTTTCAGCAGCTATGAGTCGAATGTCGAGTCAACCTGAGCAATGGCCATCAATCGACTCTTTTCAAGACTTTAGTCACTATTTTGCTATTGAAATACATACTCAATTGATTCATTTGTCTTAATTCAAGGAGTTGACTATGGAGCCTGTCAGTATAGCGCTTATCTGTGCAGCCGTATTAGGAACTGTTGTGGTTTTGGCTGCATTTATCCGACAAATCTTGTTAAGCCGAGACAAACAATTAAATGATGACGCACAAATGAGAGCATTGTCTCAAGAGGTCAAAGAACTGGAGCAGATGCGGGAGCAAATGCAAAATGAGAAACGTTTTGACTCTCACTATCAAATTCTTGGAGTAAATAAAGAAGCGATTAGGTACATTGATACGCAAATCGATGAGATTTTACGTAAAAAAACTGAGTTGATTGAACGTTACGCCCAGACTATTGTGAAAGAGTCTGGCTCAATAGTCAGTGGAGAAATCTCCGCCGATCGTAAAGGCGCTTGTGATCGATTAAGAGAAGAAATCGATCATAAAATCGCTTTTTATGAGAGCGAGCTCAAGCAATTACAAGAAAGAAGAGCTTCTTTATGGGATGCTCATACTGATTTTCAAAGATATCTCTTGAATCAGGAAAAGACACGAAACGCCAGTTTGGATAACGTTTACAAACAGCATTCTGCTTTGTTAGAAAAAGTCTATCTGCGTCATATTGATGATACGGAAATTGTAGCAGTCAAAAGCATGGAGGCATCAACAATGACGTTTAAAGATATGTTTATGATCCCAATACAATTTCTGATGCAATATTTTGGGGTATCAGTCGCACCTGGGATTTCGCTAGTTCAAACACGAGTAGAACATATTGCACGTGCTGAGGTCGATAAAACCCAACGTGACATAAATGATGCAGCACCTGAGAAAAAAGAGAATGTAACGCATAAAGAGGAGAAACAACAGAAACAGACTGACGTCCACCAAAATCAACCACCTGATACCGTCCAGGATGAGGAAGAAGAGAAAGATTCAGCAAAAGCTCGTTCAATGACATTTGCGTGAAAATTATTCTCCTAAGTCATTTAGTGACATTTTTGTTGGTATATATTACAATTCACTTGCATTTAGGAGAATGCAAGATTTGGAGTTAATTGGTGGAGATATATTGAATGGCAAGACATCGTTTTTTATGGTTTAGTACTTTTATGCTATGTTGTCTTCTGGCTTTGCCAGGACATAGTGCTGATGTGAACTCTCTTCTTCCTGATGAACAAAATACAGTGAAAGTTTTTCAAGAAGCGTCACCTAAAGTGGTGTATGTTCACAGATTAGCAACAGTTACAAATAGAGCTGCTGCACGTAAAATGCAAGTACCAGATGGGGCTGGATCAGGGATAGTCTGGAATAATAATGGCTACATAGTGACTAATTATCACGTGATCAAAGGAGCTGACAAGCTGGCTATTTCGTTGGGCAAATTGACGGTACCTGCAAAGGTAGTTGGATCAGAGCCTCGTAAAGATATTGCAGTACTCAAGATCGAATCACCACAGGCTTTGGCTTTACTCAAAGAGTTTAGGCCATTTGAAGTCGTACGTCTTAATGATCTCATGGTCGGACAAAAAGCGATTGCAATCGGCAATCCTTTTGGCCTTGATCACAGTCTATCTAAAGGAGTGATTTCTGCTTTGGGTAGAAAAGTTCCTGGGATTGGCGGAGTAACAATTCGCAATATGATCCAAACAGATACACCAATCAATCCAGGTAACTCAGGTGGCCCATTATTGAATAGTGCTGGGCAGTTAATTGGGATGAATACAATGATCTTTTCTCATTCAGGCACGTCTGCTGGAATTGGTTTTGCTGTACCTGCTGAGGATATTGATCGAATTGTGACTCAAATTATTAAAAATGGTCGAGTAGTGTTGTCTGGTATCGGAATTCAAAGTGTTCCGCCCAGTATTGCCCGTCAATTAGGTATACGTAAAGGAATATTAATCGCTGACATTATACCGAATACTCCCGCAGCTAAAGCACATTTACGAGCGACTCACAGAGATGCTTGGGGTCGTATTGTATTAGGTGATATTATTGTAGCACTTAATGGACATGCAGTGCCTAACTATGATGTTTTGTATAATATGCTTACTGAAATAAAAGTAGGGGAGCAAGTAACCGTTTCCATCCAACGCGGTAGCAAACAAATGGATGTAAAAATGAGAACCATAGATATTGCTGGTGTTTAGGATTTAACAGAAAATCTTCTCTACTAATCTGCTTATGGTCTGGGTTGTACCTTCACTAATCCAGGCTATAAGTTTTTATAAGAATTTAAATTTAAAGATCGCAAATGGGGTTTGTTTAAAATTCTACTGTCTTGATTAAGATACTAGAATTTATCTGCTGAGGAGAATAAGGATGTTACTTAATAAAGAGGATTCACTCTTACTGTTAGTTGATGTACAAGAAAAATTAACACCAGCTGTATTAAATAATGAAGTATTTATCGCAAGATGTGAATGGCTTTTAAAGTTGGCTCAACGCATGAGTGTTCCAATTTTAGTAAGCGAACAATATCCACAAGGTCTTGGTGCCACTTTAGAACAATTTCAAAAGTATTTTAATCCGCAAGAATGTGTTGATAAAGTATCTTTTTCCTGTATGGGTGAACCCACCTATGTTGAACGACTCAAGCAGTTGCATAAAAAACAATTAATCCTTATTGGTATTGAGACTCACGTTTGTGTGTTACAAACTGCATTAGAAATGCGAGAAGCAGGATTTGAAGTTTTTGTTGTTGTTGATGCTGTGAGCTGTCGTGGTGAGCAAAATATGAAATACGGATTGAAACGAATGAAAATCGAAGGGGTACATTTAATTACCTCCGAAATGGTATTTTTTGAATGGTTAAAAAAGGCCGGTACTCCTGAGTTCAAACAACTGAGTAAGGAATTTTTTTAGTAATAATCTGGGTATCTCGTAGCGGCTCCTCGACATTCGAGCGTAGCCTAGCTTTCCTCTGTAATACGGTGCTGCAGGGTGGAGGTTCCTGGCTATCCTCGGGATAACGGAGAGGCGTTGCGCTTCAAACAGACTACAAATCATGGAGAGTAATAGTGAATTTTAAAAATCAAATCGCATTAATTACCGGTGGTGCATCCGGTATGGGTAAAGCATCTGTTCACTACTTACAGAAGCGTGGAATGCGAGTTGTAGCATGGGATAAACAGGAAGATGCCCAAAGCGAAGCTGATTTATTTATCACTTGTGATGTAACTAGTGATGAATCGGTGGAAAAAGCAATGCAACAAACAATAGAACAATTGGGAACTCCAAGAGTTTGTATTAATTGTGCAGGAGTTGCTCCAGCAAAGCGGATTGTTGGAAAAGAGGGGGCTATGCCTTTGGCTGCCTTTAAACAGGTGATTGATATAAATCTTGTAGGAACGTTTAATGTCATGCGAGTGGCAGCGCATGCGATGACTCGTTTAGCGTTGGACAGTGATTCACAGGAACGAGGAGTTATTATTAATACAGCCTCTATTGCTGCATTTGAAGGACAAATTGGGCAAGCGGCATATAGTGCATCTAAGGGTGGGGTCGTTGCCATGACACTTCCAGCGGCACGTGAGTTAGCTCAGTGGGCGATTCGTATCAATACAATTGCCCCTGGATTAATCGCTACCCCAATGTTGCTGAATATGCCGCAAGAGGTACAGGATAATTTAGTAGCAACAATGACTTTTCCCAAACGTTTTGGAAAGCCCGAGGAATTTGCTTCATTAGTGGCACATATTATTGAAAATGAAATGATTAATGGGGAAGTGATACGTCTGGATGGTGCATTGCGCATGCGCTAATCAATTGATGCTTTGTTACCTGGATTAGGCACGCTAATCCAGATTACAAAGAACACAGGCTAGAAGTCACTGAAAGTGTTTTTGCATCAATTGAAGATACTCTCTATCTAGGCTTCTTGATGATGAGTATTTTCTTGAGATGATTGTATATTTCCATTGGCAGTATAAACGCTGATTGCATTTCCTTTATTTCCCGACAGGGTATTGACAATTTCTTGACGGATATAAAGGTTGTTGGTAATAATTTGTCCATTAACTGCATTTAATTCACGACAACGAGATAGAACCTCACCAAGTTTCTTATTTAATTGATTAATGAGAGCCGTTTCGTCAGCACTAGAGTTTTTAAGAAACTCTGATAAAGCCAGATTCATGGGCTCATTGGGATTATTATGATGAATAAGGTGCATGCGTTGTTTGGCGCTTTCTTCCAATTTATTGGATAATTCCTGTTTTTTGTTCGCAAACTCTTCGAGTCTATCGAATTGACGAGATGATAATATTTCTTTTTCTTCAGCCAACAATGAATTGAGTGACTCTACCCAATTAATTTCTTGTTCCAAATGATTACTTAAAACGCTGATCTTATTATCCATATAATTGCCCTTAGAAATTAAGCAGGTTCTACATTTAACATTTTCATGGCAATTTTGTCACTATCAATTTGATAGTTTCCAAGTGCAATTTCTGATTTAAAATATAAAACACGAGCTTCATTGATTTCAGGAGCATCTTTAAGGGAATTTTTTATTGCTTCTAATTGTTTTGAGGTATCACTTATGCTGACAAGTGATGAGGGGTCCTCGATCAAACGTTTAATTTGATCTTGATGTTTCGTTTTTAGACGATTGTCTGAATCTATAGTCTTTACAGGAGCTGCATCACTGATTTGATTAAACATAATTTATCCTCAATCACGTTCGACTTCTATATGTATCGGCTCTTTTTTAAAAATCTTTAGTAAATTTTTAATGTGAAGTTGTTTTCATTCTTACTGTCTTCCCACCGTAACACTGTGCTAACGTTGGACATCCCTCGCTAGGCTCGTGATGACCTTATCTTAATTTTACTAAATAATGACATCAACTTTCTTTGGACCTGAGATTTGGGCCTCAATAATTTTTTTAGAAGATAAGTTGCGTACTTTAATGGTTTCGCCCAGTGAGCCTTCTTCCATAGCAACCCCATCCATACTTACCGTTAAATTATTGTCATTAACAACAATAGAAACACGCTCACCTTTATTAATCAATTTTGCTGCTTCAATATTATGTGGATTCAGTGGACTGTTTGGGGGAATATTGATTTTGCAAATTTGTCCTATGAGGAGATCTTTTTCAGTATAATATCCATGATTTAATTTTTGTACATCCATTTCTGTTTCATAAATATCATCTCGTCTAATTCGGGTTCCTTTGATAAGCGCACGCTTTGACACATATATTGTTTTTAATACAGTGATTTTAACAGGGACATACAAAGACCAGCGATTGTCATTTTCTTGGCATTTAATACCCATAGTACTCGTATTTAAGATAGGAGACTGATAAGGATTAAAAACAACTAAGTGATCTTCAGCACAGGCCTTGAGGTTTAAACGAGAATCAATTTTATCTGCTATTACCTGAATTTTTCCTTCCTTATATGAAGAAAGTTCATTACGAATATGTTGTTCTATCTTATTTGTTAATATTTCAGGTGACTGTATTGCATCAGAATACAATGCAGTGCTTGCAAAAAATAGTAAAACACTTAGTATGCATTTTTTCACAAATAATCCCTCTTTGAGTAACTTGTTGTACTTAGCAAATACTATGCCAATTTTCAGGAGTATTACATGATGATACGTTTTAGCATTTATGCTGTAGTTTTATTGATGGTCCAATTTCCTGTTTATGCAGACAGTCATCATCCTCAAGAATTTTTAAAATCAATTAGTGGTGACAAAAATGAAGGGGAGCAAATTTATCACCATTTTTGTGCAAACTGCCATGCAAGTAAGCCATTAATTTCTTTAGGGGCACCGAGAATTGGCGAGGAAGCGGATTGGAAAGTGCGTTTAAAACAGGGAATGAAAGTACTTTTTGAGCATAGTAATGAAGGTTTAAATGCAATGCCACCTAGGGGAGGATGCTTTGAATGTACTGATAAACAGTTAATGCGCGCGATTCAGTATATGCTCCCAAAACAACCAAAAAAATAATCATTAAATAATCTTTGAGATCACAAAAAAAGCACAATGTAAAAAAAATTTATAAAAAACCCTAAACCTATTTTTAAATCTCCCGATAAAGAAGAAAAGAAGAGGGAGAAATAAAGTGAAAAAATATCTAGTGTTAGTTCCAGTATGTGCTTTAGCTACATCCTGTGCTTCCATGGATAGATCAGTGCCTATTGTAGATGATGCGGGGTACACGCACTATACAATGAGTATGCAATCTGACCATAAGGGATCTAATTATTTTCCTATGAAAAGACCAGCAACAGGGAAAAAAGTGATTGTATTTGATCCTAAAGCCACTGCATGGGCAGCTTACGATAAAGAGGGTAATAGGGTGAATACAGGCAGTGCTTCCGGGGGTAAAGATTTCTGCGAAGATGCAGGTAAACCATGCCGTACTGTTACCGGAACATATAGTATTTATTCTAAAAAAGGGGAAGATTGTACTTCCAGTATTTATCCCTTGGAAACACATGGTGGCGCAAGAATGCCTTATTGTATGCATTTCCATGGTGGTTACTCCATCCATGCAGCATATGAAGTACCCAACTACAATGCAAGCCATGGTTGTATCCGGGTTTTACCTAGTGCAGCAAAATGGTTAAACGAAGACTTTGCTGACATTGGTACTACAGTGATTGTTAAACCATACTAATTCATTTGACAGCAGAGAGCGTTTTCAAGATTGTGTCAAATTAACGTGAATAAAAAACATATCAATCACTACAACTGCCCTGCATAAGCAGGGCTTTTTTTATAGGATTTGCTTCTAATTCTACTTCCCTTCATTTTTACCTACTCCCATCATCCGAGTGCAACAAGGGATCTCCAATGAACATAATACTAAAGCGTGGAGACCCTGGGTGCATATGGTGACAAAGTGTAAACAGACCCGGTAGTCGTTTTTTCAAATAACACCTTGCTAATCAGGGAATCACAATTTACTATCCTATTTTTAAAAAACAAACATGTGGCATTATGATTCTTTGTATTGATGTTGGAAATTCTCATATCTATGGTGGCGTCTTTGATGGAGAAGAAATAAAGCTTCGTTTTCGCCATACATCTAAAGTAACTACATCAGATGAACTGGGAATTTTTTTAAAAAGTGTATTAAGGGAGAATAATTGCTCTCCTGAAGCAATTAAACAAATTGGCATCTGTTCTGTAGTTCCTCAAGTTGATTATTCACTACGTGCGGCATGTGTTAAGTATTTTTCTTTAGAGCCCTTTCTGCTACAAGCGGGGGTTAAAACAGGGCTGAACATCAAATATCGTAACCCTATAGAAGTGGGGGCTGACCGAATTGCCAATGCAATTGCTGCGACGCATACCTATCCAAACCAAAACGTGATTGTGATTGATTTTGGTACCGCAACCACTTTTTGTGTCATTACTGCGCAGAAAGCATATATGGGAGGGGCTATTTTGCCAGGTGTTAGACTCTCAGTAGATGCTTTATCAAAAAATACGGCGAAGCTGCCTGCCGTGGAAATAATAAAAATTGAAAATGCAGTTGGGCGTTCAACGATAGAAAGTATTCAGTCTGGTGTTTTTTACGGTGCAATTGGTGCCTGCCGAGAATTGATTCAACGTCTGAAACAGGAAGCCTTTGGGACAGAAAAAGCTCTGGTATTAGCTACGGGGGGATTTGCTTCTTTATTTGAAAAACAAGAGTTGTATGATCATCTCGTCCCTGATCTGGTTCTGCAAGGCATAAGATTAGCTGCGCTGATGAACAATTAATTAAGGGGACTTACCCTAATTAGGTGACTCAAAAATAACCGTGCAGCAATTACCCTTTAATTAGAACTTATAATTCAGCAAATTGTCCTTAGGAACCACCTGAGAAGCTGGATTAATTATCGAAATTAAAACCTAGAAATGGTGTTCGCACTGCGTTTTTCTTGGTTTTCTTCAAAATAGAGTTTTAAACTTTCCGGCATACTTTCTTTAATGTCTACATGCTGCTCAAGAAATTCAGCTAAATTGCCATATTCACCTTCAGGGTGTTCTTTTCCTTCTAAAAATTTTCCTAATAGTTTGCCAAGCTGACTGCTGCTACCATAAAATTCTGAAGCAAGAATTTTATTATGAATTAGAGCAGCTGCTTGGACCTGCATGAGCTCATCACAATCCTGCTGCCTCGATAGTCGATTTAAAAATTCAATTTCTTGAGCTCTGTCGCTGTTTCGAAAGTATTTTTTTATCCATGCCCAATCACCCCAAGATTGTGTGTATGCATCTTCATATAATGAAGCAATTGATTTAAGCGAGGTTTCATTATGCTTACCAATGTAATTTCCAATCTTTTTGTCACCGAGCAAACAAATATTCGTTTTATATGATTCTATTTCCTGCTTCAAAAACTCATATTGCTCATTTAAAAACTCAATCCGTTTGGGAAATTGCTCTCCTTTTAATCGATTAGGGTGAGATAAAGACTCAGCCATTATGAGTTGACAAAACTTAAGCGCTTTTAAACCTTGATAATAGTTTTTTACTGCTCTCTCGAATTGTTCTTTATGTACCTTATTATTTACTTGCAATAAATTGTTTAATGCGTGACTGAACTGTTGTTTTAATCGGTTAAATTCGGGTAACAATGTTTTGTATAACTCTTGTTGTTCATCCCAAAAAGCTTTCTGTGTTATGTCATTAGTTACCACTCTGATTGACCCAATTCGGTCATTAACACGATCCATTTTTGAAGTGTTTTGGTATGGGTTACAGTCAGCAATAGATTCCCATGTTTTTTCGAGGTTTTCTATTAGGAGTTGAACTTGTGTTAGATTTGGGTTTTGACTCACTTTTTTGCTCCGGCTTTAAAAAGTAGTTTTTTTAAAATCTTTACCTTATTATATCCTATCTTCTTTTAAGTTTGGATATAAACTTGCCATGATGGCCACAATTAATTCACGTGAGTCATAAGTGCTTGTTCAATGAATCGTGTTGAATCTTTGCGGTTTGTCTTTACATTTGTCCAGAGATATTTGCTTTAAATAAGTCAATTACAGAAACTTTAAAAGTGTATTCAATCCCGTGGTCTCTACTGCACCTTAATTCAACTGGTTTTGATCAAAAATTCCATACAAAGCCCTGTTTTTGTTCATCAATTTTGTAATTCCCAAATAAATTAATTAAAAAGTGGGTTTTTATCTTGACGCATGGAGAAATGTGTTTCTATAGTGTATAAAAGTGGGGTAAAATAATAAAAAAGTGGAGAATTGTGGAGGGAAAAAAACTTCCACATAAATGAAAGCCATGTTTCGTGGAATAAATGCCATCACCATTGATACTAAAGGGCGCTTAGCAATCCCTACGCGTTATCGTTTCGCGTTGGGTGCTGAAGAAAAAACGCCTTTGGTGGTGACTATCGATACCGAGGAAACATGCTTGCTGCTCTACACGGCGACTCAATGGCAAATAATTGAAGATAATTTGCAGAAATTACCCAGTTTTAATGCAGCAGCACGAAGAATTCAGCGTCTATTGATTGGTCATGCGACTGATGTTGAGCTTGATGCAAATGGAAGGGTGTTGTTACCTACAGTTTTAAGAACTTATGCGCAGTTGGAAAAAGATGTAGTGATGATAGGCCAAGGAAATAAATTTGAAGTATGGAATAAGGATCTTTGGGAAACCCGGCGTGAACAGTGGTTGGCTGAGGAAAGCTCTGGAACTGGTGGGTTACCTGATGAAATGAAAACGTTTTCTTTGTAATGGAAACAATTAAATGGCAATGCATCAATCAGTATTACTTCATGAGTCAATAAAAGGCTTGGCCATTAAAAGTGGTGGCATCTATTTTGATGGGACGTTTGGCCGAGGTGGCCATAGTAGAGAAATTTTACGTCATTTAAACGATCAGGGTCGTTTATATGCCATAGATAAAGACATAGATGCAATTGCGTATGCCACAGATCATTTTGGTCAGGATAAAAGGTTCCATATCTTCCAAGGCTCATTTGCACGAATTGAAGAATTTGCTCGCGAAGCAGACGTGTTGGGAAAAGTGGATGGCATTTTGTTGGACCTAGGGGTGTCTTCACCGCAGCTGGATAATCCTGAAAGAGGTTTCAGCTTTATGCAGCAAGGGCCATTAGATATGCGTATGGACTTATCTCAACCTATGAGTGCTGCTCGATTTGTTAATGAGGCAGAAGCAGAAGAAATGGCTTCTGTGTTCCGATTATACGGAGAAGAGCGTTTTGCAGGCCGTATTGCAAAGGCGATTGTGGCTGCTCGAAGCATTGCGCCCATTTCTACAACCTTGCAATTGGCGGAAATTGTGAAGGAAGCAAATCCAAAATGGGAAAAGCACAAGCATCCCGCAACTCGTGTGTTCCAGGCGATACGAATTCATATCAATCAAGAGCTAAACGATTTAAAGAGTTGTTTGGAGCAATGCATCAATGTTTTGGCACCCAAAGGTCGATTGGCAGTGATTAGCTTTCACTCTCTTGAAGATCGCATCGTCAAACAATTTATGCGTGATAAAGAACAAGGGGAAAAGCCACCTCCGGAAGTGCCGATTCGCCATGAAGAATTAACCACAAATTTTAAAAGAATAGGCAAGGCGATTATGCCTCAAGAAAGTGAAGTAAAAGAGAACGTCAGGGCTCGAAGTGCTGTATTGAGAATAGGGGAGAAATTAGCATGAATGCTGCAGCGAGAGTAATCAATCAAGGGACTTTATTTAATGGTCAACTGGCAGATATGCAAATGTCTAAATCATTATACATGCTGATTATATTATTAGTTGCTGTATTAGTGAGTGCTTTGGCAGTGGTATACAGTACCAATTCATATCGAGTGACTTTAAATAAAGTCGAGCAACAGGAACAATTAACACACTATTTGCAGTTGCAATGGGGACAGTTGCTTCTGGAACAGGCCAGCCTGGCTACCCCCGCGCGAGTAGAGGAATTAGCTACCGAAAAATTACAAATGGTTTTACCAACCGCTAAAAATACTTACTGGTTACAAGCCCAGCAGTAGAAGTTTTTGTTTTAAACGAGTACCATTGGCTTTTAGTTTTGAACAACGTAGCCTGGGAGTAACCTGGGAATTTTAGTGCAATAAAACCTGGGGTTTTGGACTGCACTCCATCGAGTTAATGGAAATTTCCCTTCTCTCTTCATGGGAGAAGGGCCTGTCAGGACGATGAGGGGAGTCGGGTGGCAACCTCTAGCTTTATCTCTCTCCATTGGGAGGGGCGGGATTTCATTTGACTTAATGAAGATGCGGTTAACTTACCTAGGCTACAGATGGATAAATATCCATGAAAAACTCAACTCATTTAAATAGACTGATTGTAGTATCTTCCTTTTTTTCTCTGCTTTTGCTCGTTTTGATTTGGCGTATGGTTGATTTAACGGTACTTCATCGCCAATTTCTACAAGGTCAAGGTAATGCGCGTAGCTTACGTGTTGTAGATATTCCTGCCCATAGAGGAATGATCATGGATAGGAATGGTACTCCATTGGCAATTAGTACACCTGTGGAATCTGTCTGGGTGAATCCTAAAGAATTTTCACCTGACAAAGAACAATTTATGTCTTTGGCTGAATACTTGAATTTGACTCCCAAACAATTAAGCAAAAAAATAGTAGATGCTGAAAATAAAGAATTAGAATTTCTCTACCTACAAAGGCAATTACCTCCTCCTTTAGCTAAAAAAATAAAGACATTAAAAATCCCTGGTGTTAATTTTCAGAAAGAATTCAAACGTTATTATCCTGATTCAGATAGCATCTCCCAATTAATTGGATTCACGAATGTCGATGATCAAGGTTTAGAGGGAATAGAGCTTGCATATCAAGATTGGTTGAAAGGTGTTGTTGGAAAAAAAAGAGTCATTAAAGATCGTTTAGGTCGAATTATCGAAGAGTTAGGGGTCATCAAAGAACCACGTCCTGGACGTGATATGGCTTTAAGTATTGATCGACGATTACAATATTTAGCATACAGTGAATTAAACAAAACAGTTGAAGAGTTTGCCGCAAAATCGGGTTCTGTAGTCGTTGTTGATACAGAAAACGGTGAGATTTTAGCGATGGCTAACGTTCCTTCTTATAACCCTAATTCACGCGGACGTTACGATAAAGATACTTATAGGAACAGAGCAGTCACTGATACATTTGAACCTGGATCAGTGATTAAGACATTTAGTATTGCCAGTGCTTTGGAAACAGGTTTGTTTTCACCAACAACAATTATTGACACGAATCCCAGTTGGATGATTGTTCATGGTCACACCGTTCGAGATATCCATAATTATGGTGTTCTGGATGTAACGGGTATTTTGCAGCACTCAAGTAACGTTGGGGTAACGAAAATGGTGTTAGCAAGTCCCCCGGAACAATTAATTGGCTTGTTGCAACGTTGTGGTTTTGGACAAAGAACTGAAAGTACTTATCCTGGCGAAAGTGAAGGGGGAATTGTTAATGTAAAAGATGCGAATCCTTTTGTATTAGCTACTTTGAGTTTTGGTTATGGTTTGTCGGTTACAGCTTTGCAGCTCGCGAAAGCCAATATGGTTTTTGCAAATCAAGGGAAATTGATTCCAGTCACGTTACTGCATAATGATCCACCCACTCCAGGTGTCCAGGTGATAAAACCGGAGACAGCGCATCAGGTTCTTTCAATGATGGAAGCGGTTTTGGGTAAAGATGGTACCGGCAGAGCTGCAAGGGTACCAGGTTACCGAGTGGCAGGTAAAACAGGAACAGCGCGTGTAGCAGGAAAAGATGGTTACAAAGATAGAAGATATACTGCAAGTTTTATAGGCATAGCTCCCGTTTCAAAACCCAAATTTGTTGTCGTTGTAATCATTCATGAACCTTCTCGTAAGGGTTATTATGCTGCAGCAGTTGCCGCTCCTTTGTTTGCTAAAGTCATGTCGGGAGCCTTGCGATTATTTAATATACCTACTGATGAGTTGGTAGGGTAATTTGATCTTTGGATAAGATTGTAATCTAGGCTACTTTAGAACAATTAGGAATAGTGATGAAACTTTCACAATTATTAAAACCATGGATGCCTCATATAAAATCGGATTGTATTATTACTGGACTGGAAAATGACAGTCGTCGCATCCAGCCAGGTGATTTATTTATTGCCTATCCTGGGGCCGCCGCTGATGGTCGATTATTTATAGATAAAGCCGTGTCTGCAGGTGCTGTTGCGATTGCCTATGATCCTGCTCATTTTCCCGAGGGTTGTGTTTTACCTGAGACAATCCCATGTATTCCTGTTCCTGAATTGGCGACACAACTCGCAATTATTGCAAAACTTTTTTACGAGGATCCGGGGCGTTTTCTGTCAATAACTGGCGTAACTGGAACTAATGGTAAAACAACGATTGCTTATCAATTGGCTCAGGCCCATCATTTACTGGGGCAGGGAGCTGCCTATATTGGTACTATTGGGCAAGGTAATGTAAACGAACTTCAACTTTTGGATAACACAACACCCGATTCCCTTTGTTTGCAAAAATTATTACACCAATACAAAAATCAAGGTATAAGACAGGTTTGTATGGAAGTGTCTTCTCATGCGTTGGCACAACATCGTGTTGATGCTGTTGCGTTTACACAGGCTATATTTACCAATCTAACGCTGGATCATTTGGACTTTCATCTCAATATGGAAAATTATGCAATGGCAAAAGCACAGTTGTTTGCTGGAGAATCGTTGCAATGGGCGATAATTAATCAAGATGATGCCTATCAACAAAAAATGGCAGCGGCACTTAGGCCACATGTTAAAAAGTTGACTTATGGAATTCAACACGATTGTGATGTAAAAGCGGTAAATTGGTCTATGGATATTAATGGTACTGAAATTGAAGTGCATTCACCTTGGGGACAGCATCAATTAAGGATAAAAGCTTTAGGACAATTTAATATATATAACAGTTTAGCCATATGGAGCAGCTTATTAGCTTCTGATTATGCACCTTCTCAAATAATTGACGTCATGGCGCAATTAAAAGCTGCTCCAGGACGCATGGAAATTGTTGCGAATGCACCTTATGTACTTGTCGATTACGCACATACTCCAGATGCTTTGGAAAATGCTTTAACTACCTTAAATCAATTAAAAAAAGGACGTTTGTGGGTCGTATTTGGCTGCGGCGGAGATCGGGATAAAACTAAAAGACCTGTGATGGGCAGGGTTGCTAGTAAACTTGCAGATCAAATTGTTATTACCAGTGATAATCCGCGCACAGAGGATCCACAAGTAATAGTCAATCAGATAGCACATGGAATTTCGAACCCATCTAATGTGATTCAACTCCTTAATCGTGAAGAAGCAATTGCATATGCCTTAAATGAGGCAGATGCACATGATGTCATTTTGATTGCAGGGAAAGGACATGAGGCTTATCAGCAAATTGGTAAGGTAAAACATACTTTTTCGGATCAGGATGTAGTGAAAAGATTAATTCAAAAGTAAATGCAAAACATAAATTGGATGGATGCTTTGTAGAATGCGTAGGCTGGCTGCTAAGCCCAGCCTACAAAATCCAGCTGGATTTTCTTAGTGTTTGTGGATGTATTGCTTAAACTTCATTGGTGACATATCTACATAGTCTTTGATTGCGATTGCAAAAAGATTGGGATCACCTGTTTCGTAGAAGCACACTAACTCACCGTTTTTACCATGCTCAGGAATTCCTTGCGCCGTCAACTGGTCTAAAATATCGTTAGTTATCTCAATGGTTTCTTCTTCAGATTCTGCTTCTACAGGGCCAATAGCAAATCCCCAGCTTGAAGAGGTATTGTAATTGTTGATTGAATAACCAATAAAATAATTATAAGCCAGTTGGGAAGCCATTTCGATTCCTACTGACTGAATCTCATTGAGTTTAGGACAAACTGCTTCCTGTGCAAAAGCAGATCCGGTAAGAACTAAAGCAGCTGCTAAAGTGGTTAATTTTGCTTTTAAA
The DNA here is from genome assembly GCF_026191355.1 of Legionella sheltonii. Classification (GTDB taxonomy): domain Bacteria; phylum Pseudomonadota; class Gammaproteobacteria; order Legionellales; family Legionellaceae; genus Legionella; species Legionella sheltonii. Next base: position 112,284 of record NZ_JAPHOQ010000004.1, on the reverse strand, counting down.
GACATAGTATATTCCTTGTTAAATCAATTACTCCAATTTACTCCAGGTTGAATTGACCTATCGAACCTGGAGAGGTACCGCGTTGGTGATTTTACTTGTGGGCTTTTAACAAGTATTGCTTTAACTTCATTGGACTAATTGCATAACCTCTAACAGCAATAGAATAAACATAAGGATTGCCTGTATCATATAAACAAACTAATACATTTTCATCGAGTTCCAAAGGAAATCCAGGAGTAGTCATATTATCTAGAATTTGATTTGAAGCATCTACAGCACCTTCACTTGAATCAGCTTGCACTGGTCCAATAGCAAAACCCCATTCAGCAGATGAACCGAAGTTACTCATTGAATAACCGATGTAAAAGTCATTACCAATTTGCTCAGACATGGAGATTCCTTCTGCCTGAAGAGCACTCAGATCAGGGCAACTTGCATCAATTGCAAAAGCAGAACCCGCTAGAACTAATGCTGCTGCAAAAGTAGATAATTTTATTCCTAAAGACATAACACATACTCCTTTGTTTTTTAAAAATCGCAAAAAGAGTATCATTTGATTTCATAATTTACAATGGACAATTTTTAGATTTATCCGTACCTATCAACTCAATAATTAGGATATTAATGGCCTTATTTTTTTTACTTTCCAAGCAATAACTTGGTTTCATTGCCCATAAGCGATGGTATAGGATACCGAGAAAAATCATGACGCATTTGATGCTGTTTCCGCAAATTTAAGAAGGCGCTTTTTTGATCTAAAGCCTGTTTTAAGAATAATGTTTCTTTAAGAGGGTTATAAATATTTAATATCGATTCGTACCATAATTCATCATTTTCCAAATTTAAGCGCTGAGGTAACTCAGGTGCTGCAAATTGTGGAAGAGGTAGTCCTGCTATTTTGTGTAATTTTGAGCTGACCATAGAAACCGCAGCATATTTTGCTTCGAGACTGTGGCCCGCGATATGAGGGGTACAAATGGTGGCTTTATCAATAATGCGTTTGTCAATCTCAGGCTCATTGAGGTATACATCAGTACAATAAATAAGTGGTTTTGAGGTGCTAAGGAGTTCTTCTTCATTGACAATTCCACCACGTGCCGCATTGATTATGATGCAGCCTGGTTTTAAGTGGTTAAAAAAATCCCCATCAATTAAATTGGCACTTGGATAGGGTGGGGTATGGTGTAATTCTGCATGGATACATATGAGGTCAACCTGATATAATTCTTCTAAACTGCAACTATGAGAGTGCTCACGTGCTGCTTTAGGTGGATCGTAGCTGAACACTCTAAAACCCGCTGTCTGAAAACGAGCAGCAACTTGAGAACCTACCTTTCCAAGACCAATAATGCCGGCAGTATTTCCACGTAAAAGATGTTGATGTTTTAATACAGCAAGACAAGCAACGACATAATCAGCAACCGCTCGTGCATTAGAGCCCTTGGCATCGATTATTTGAATTTTTTGGGAATTAAGCCAAAGATGATCGAGATGATCGGTACCACTACTCGCTGTAGCAACATAACGCAAAGAATGATTTTTTAATAAAGATTGGTTGACTTTTAGTGTAGCCCGGCATAAGAGCACCTCTTTCCCGGCAAGTAATTGGGAAACTTCCTCAGGATGATGATATTTCGTTAAATGAAAGGGTTTGGGAAACGCTTGCTCCAAGCCCGGAAGAGAGGCATCAGCAAGAATATTTATAGCCATCGCTTACTCCGCATCAAAAAAAACAACCTCTTTTTTTATTCGTTAGTTGCAAAAACAGTCAGTATGGATATGAGTATCGCACTGCCTCGATATAATTTTGTCGATTATTCATCATATTTTAAAAATGGCACTTAGGATGATTAGTCCCAGATTAATCAGTGGGGTCAATATCATACCTAAAATTCCAGTAAATACTAAAAGGATTAAGATAAAAAAACCGTAAGGTTCAATTTTTGCATAGGCAATTGCTTGTCTGGGAGGTAAAAGACTCATGACTACTCGACTGCCATCAAGTGGTGGAATGGGGAGAATATTTAATGCGGTTAAAATCAAATTAATAAATACGCCGGCTTGTGCGGTAGCATAAAGAAATAGTACAGCCATCGAGGTATTGGGATTCAATATAAGAGCGATTTTGTCGCAAGCAGCCCATAAAAATGCCATTAAAAGGTTTGAAAAAGGTCCGGCAAGTGTTACCAGGATCATATCTCGCCGGGGATGACGAAATTGGTTCCAATTAATGGGGACAGGTTTTGCATAACCAATTACAAAGTTAAACTGAGTTAAAATACCAACCAATAAAGGTATAAATACTGTACCTATCGGATCAATATGTCGAAGAGGATTTAAACTTAACCGACCAAACATTTTTGCAGTCGTGTCACCACAACGATAGGCAACATAAGCATGAGCCGCTTCATGTAGGGTAATGGCGAGTAAAATGGGAATAGCCCAGATACATATTTTTTGGATCAAAGTAAATTCTATCATTAATAAAAAACCTGTAATAAAGATATTGTGATTCTATCGAATAGTGGCTTTCAATAACAAGTGTGAAAAGATATCAAAACATTCATCTTATTTTATATACCTCATCTCTAAATCAAATTTCGAATTTGCATTCCTCAAAATATGTTCCTTAAGCTACTGATTAAATTGAGATCAGAAAGTTGATTGCTTGATCGGCCCATGATAGTATTCTGCCCGAAATTTAACTAGTCTAGGAGACAAAATGCCAACATTAAAAAAGTTAACGCCCGAAGTGAAAAATGCCTTAGGAAACAAATTTGATTTTCAAACTCGATATGAAGGCTTAATTCAAAAAAGCAGTGAGGGCCAACTCAAAGGCAATGAGGATGCAATTCGATATATTGATGACGTTGTAAGAAGATATAATATGATTAAAGGAACATCACCTAGCTCATCAGATTTACAAGCTAAAAAAGAAGCTTATTTACCTTTACTCAGAGCGCATGCAGCGGAAGTGGGTATCCATACTTTTTCTAAACCAGGGGATTTAGCATCTCGACTCAAAGAGCTGGATTTTGAACCGAGTAAAATCGAGGAAATTACCAAAGGGCTGGAGCAGGCCGGCGATGATGACCTACTCGCGATTCTCTCATCATTAATCATAACCAGTGCAACCTGTGAAGAGGGTCGTTACCAACAACATCACCATCACCATCACCATGAATCTAACATAACAGTAGCAACTCGTGGTTTTGGTGGTACTACTCATTATCATTGATAATTAAATCTTAGGAGAGCGGTCATGTTAGTGATGCAGGATTGCGCTATTGAGCCAGGCGATATTGTGTTTGTGGTCTCCAATAGCAGTAAACCTTTTATACGTTTAAAACAGGCCGCTCAATCCCTCACGACCTGATCTATCCCCACGAATTATGAGTTGAAATAAAGAGCGTCTCATGATCAAATGAGCGTCATTAAGACTCATGGAAATTAAAATGTTAGCTGTAGAAACCTATCTTTATAATTCGCTTACAGAATCATGTCCTGAAATTCATATATCACGATTGAATGCAGTAATGGATGTAGCATCAGGCTTAAGACATAGCCAAAACCTTTCATTAAGTGAATTAGGGAGGAACTTGCCTGGAGATGCAAAATTAAAAAATAAGATAAAGAAAGTTGATAGGCTGGAAGGCAATAAGGCACTGCATAATGAACTTTTTTCCATTTATCAAGGGTTATCAAGCTTTGTTTTTACTTACATCTCGCAAGATACAACCTTACCTTTGATTGTAGATATTTGCTGCTTAAAAGACGACCGAGAAATTCAAATGCTCAGTGCAGAAATAGCGTTAAAAGGTAGAAGTCTTCCTCTTTATCGAGAAGTGTATAGAGATACCGAAACAAAAGGACGAGCTAAGGACTTTTTAAAAGAGTTGAGTCTTTGTTTGCCCAAAAATCGTCGAGTAATCGTAATCATGGATGCCGGTTTTTATGAAGAATGGTTTAAAGAAATAGAAGCGCTGGGCTGGTATTGGCTAAGTCGTGTAAGAGGAGTTAAATCGGTACAATTATCCGAAGAACTGGGATGGAAACTCATTAAAGAACTAATCCCTGATATTAAATCTAAAACGACACATTATGAGCATGCTCTATTAACCAAAGAGCATACAAGACCTTGTAGGGTGGTTACAACCTATCGTAAGCCTAAGGGAAGAAAGGTAAAGACATCACGAGGAAAAACCACCTCGACACTGTCTAATGGAAGTTATAGTCAAGCTAATAAAGAGCCATGGATTTTGGCTACTAATTTACCATTGGATGTAGGGCCTACTGATATTATCAATCTCTATTTTAAAAGAATGCAAATAGAAGAATCGTTTAGAGATGTTAAAAGTCATCAATTCGGACTAGCAGGACGTTATGTGCGTACTCATTCAGTAGATAGATGGGGAGTAAAAATGCTTCTTGCTGCTATTGTGCAAATTACTTATTGGGTTATTGGAGTAATTGCACATAGTCAAAATAAACAACAATACTTCCAAGCCAATACGGTCAAAGATAAGAAAATATTCTCTTATTTTACCCTGGGTAAGCTTATGATTGAGCATAATCAGCTCTGTTCCTTAGCCCCTGACCCTAGAACCTTACAAGAGATTATAGAACAGGAGCTTAACCGTGTTTGGTAATTTCGTGGGGATCTTTCAGCTCACGACCCCGGGCAACAAACATGGTCATAGAGAAGTAGTTACCGTCTTTGTTTGTACCGATAGAAATAAATATGGTGTCATTTGTCATAATTACGAACGGCAGCTATCAGTACCCACTGAAACTTTTAGGGCAAAACTTCAAGAAAAAACCATAGAGGAATTAACCACGCTCCTTTTAAAGTATTGTGATAAAGAATTCACTTCAATCCAAATCAAGGAAGCCTTTTCATCCGGTACCATGTGGATGAGGCAATTGGCTGCTAAGATGACTGGCAGTGAGGATCCTGAAAAATTAATTGAACAATTCCTCGCAGCATCCAAAGAGAATAAAGAGAGACTGATTCAGTTAGTGCTTGTATTTTGGCGTGCCTCAGGACAGGCAGAAATTCTTCCGGTAGTGAATTCAAGCCTTTTAGTATTTAAGCATACCGACACGAAACAACGGCAACAATTTTTAAGTGCTTATCAGCAACAGGTTAAAGTAACACAACGATTTCATGAGCAAGGAAAAAGCCGAACCAGTTTCTGGGACGTGCTCAAATCGTTGTTTCAATGGTCAAATCAGCAGGATCAACACGACAGAGAACATCTTGCTCCTTCGGATGCAACCTTTTGTTCAAGTAACGTAATGCAAGTGTTAAATCAGGTTAATCCCGATCTGGTACACAGAGGACGATATGTTTTACCCAAAACTTTGGAAGCAGGTCTTCGCGAAGCAACAAAAAGTAAAACGCGACCTGAAAAAGAATCACCGGAGCAGTTCGATGATTTTGAAGAGATGGTTGCAGCACAAGAACAGTGGATACCCCCATTTAAATTACAAATTTTACCCGCATCAGGCAAAAAATTGATGAGCACCTTATTAGCTGCGGTAGATAAAGAAATTCAGCGCATTGAGTCCAAATGGTGGCTCAATCAGGCTGACAGAGACAAAGCGAGTGATTTAAAAAAGCGTCTTTTGTCTTTTCGTAATCCCAAATATCAAGGCTACTCTGTTGAATTACAGGTTGATATTGCGCTAGAGCTCATTGCAACGTTACTTCCTGCCTTGCAAAAAAAGACAGGTTTCTTGGGGGAATGGTTCCCGTCTACTTCTTATACCAATATACGGGCATTTGCGCGTACTCAGGGTATTTTTGATGGGGATATCCGGGGCGCAGTAGAAAAGCTAAAAACGCATCCTGCAATCACATCTCAAGAAGAAATTCCAGCAGAAGTAGTGCAAGAACCATTGCCTACAGGGCAGATTTATATTTTTTCTGATTGGTCTTTTTCCATCTGGCCAACAGATAAACGTGCACAGTTGTTACAGTATATGAACCAATTAGTTGCCAAAGGACATGCTTTATATACCTGGGAAAATGGCCAATTAGTCAAAATGAACAAAGAGTCCTTAAAAAGTGCGATTAATGGAGAGGATTTTGATGATTTGCTGGCTTCTAAATTAAAACCGGCAACACGCGCTGCCGTGCTTAAGCAAGCAGAGTATCAGCAGCTGAATACTGCCCAAGTCCACTTTCTTGATTATAAAGTGTGTCAAGAACTAGCAGATGATCATCAATCCATTGAAACTCATCTTAATGTCGCGTCAATATTTTCTTCAAAACAGGATGAGTATCATTTGAATCAAACAAAGCTTGCATTGATTGATATTGAACTAGCAAATACTCAGGATGAAAATGAACAACTTAAATTGCAAAAACTGAAAAAGCGAATTGCTACGTTAAACGATATAAAGCATAAAACATATCAAAGTGGTGTTGATACTAAGGCTTTTGTGACGCAACCACGACATAGAAAGCCAATATTTAAGCCCGTTGATTTACTGACTTTTACACCTTCCACTAAGTATTATCGTGATGAAGTCTATTCCGATTTGGTGATTAACGAAAACCCATCTTCTCCATTCCAATATTATGAATTAGTAGGAATGAATGCCACTGAAAATCTGACAGATTGTGACTATGAGTTTCACCCTGAGGGATTAAGTGAAGAGCTCATCAAAAAAAGGAAGGATGAAGCAAATCTCGTTCTCTTAAAAGGAAAAAAAAGATTAAGTTTGACTTCTAATTGGCAACCATTGCCTTCGGTGTATCCTGGTGAAACCTTATTAGATATTGCCATTAACGGATTAAAAAAAGATGATTTTGAAATAAAGTATTCTAAGGAAAATCGTTTGCATTACATTCGCTTACTGAAACCAACTACAGAGCCTAAGGAAGCCAAGATAAATTTTTTGTTACGCATGCCCAAGCAGTATCGAGCACATCCTGTTTTTAATACATTAACCGCTCATCGAGAGCATCAAGAGATACATCGCTTATTAATGAAGTACCTTAAGTTTGGTAAAGATCATGGAAAGTTAAGAGATACCAAAGTTCATAATGGCAATGAATATCTTGATGAGGCCAGAGGATTGGCTGTAGGAAGTTGTCGTCTAAGAGCTATTGCCTTTAAAGAGGAAATGAAACGTTTGTATCCTAAAGTTCCTGTTTCTATTGTAGGCAACCCGGATCATTGTTTTATTGAAATGGAACTCGATGGTCAATGGGATACATATTGTTTGGGTGGATATAGGGATACTCCGAGTTTGATGGAATCGGTCAAAGAAGATACTTGGTCCTCTATGAACTCCGATGCGAAAAACCACCGATTTTTTGCTGAAAAAGCGAAACCTCAATTGCCAGTGGAGGTTCCTGTTGCAGAAGAGGAGTTTGTTAAACGTTTTGCGTAATTAGGGTGTGGTATTGCGAGAGCTAGGACTTTGTGATGGGGTTGGTTCCGAGCTACAAAGTATCTAGACTATTACGTACAAAAGGTTAAACTAAATTAAAGATTATTCCCAAAATGGAACATCAATGATTAACGTATTTGATGCACATTTCCATATTATCGATTATCGTTTTCCCTTGGTTGCTAACCAATCCTATCTACCTAGTGAATTTACTGTTACTGATTACCTTGAAATTGCAAAACCGTTGCATATTGTTGGCGGGGTAGTTGTATCAGGCTCTTTTCAAGCGTTTGACCAAACCTATCTCGTTAATGCTTTGCAAACCTTAGGTCCAAATTTTGTTGGAGTGACTCAATTACCTGCGTCAGTAAGCGATGAGCAAATTATTGAATTAAATCACCAAGGGATTCGCGGTATACGATTTAATCTTAAACGTGGTGGTTCAGAAACAATCGAGCATTTAAGGGACATGGCGCATCGAGTTTATGAGATTGCTCACTGGCATGTTGAATTATATATTGATTCTACAGAGCTTACTGGATTAACCGATCGCTTGCTTTGTTTACCTGCTTTGAGTATTGACCATATGGGGCTGTCCAAGAAAGGACTTTCTGGATTATTTAGGCTTGTAGAACAAGGAGTCAAAGTCAAAGCATCTGGATTTGGGCGAGTTGATTTTGATGTGGCTAAAATTTTAAAAATGATTGCTTCTATTAATCCTGACGCTTTGATGTTTGGTACTGATCTTCCTTCGACACGTGCGCCACAGCCTTTCAAAAAAGAAGACATTACTCTTATTTTGGATGCATTTGATGATCACATGGCTAAAAAAATTTTATTAACTAATGCAAGCGAGTTTTATCGTCGGCAACTGTAGCCGCAATTTTTAAATTTTTCTACTACTCCTCCTTAATCTAGGTCTGGTAATCTGGAACAAAATTCAGGAAAAATAAGAGCTATTCCGAATTGGTTTATTAACTCCTGCTCTCACAGAATGGCTTATCCACAAGTCCATAGGCCAGTAGAGCCTTCATCGTCTCGGATAGGCCTGTGGACCCTGTGGGTAAGCCATGACACACCGAACTATGTTTTAGAAACCGTACTAGGGTGTCCGAAATACACTTGAGCTGGTGTTAAATATCCAAAAGACTGATGGAGTCTTCGGTTGTTATAATATTCAAAATACTCAGCTAATTCCAGCTCTATCTCTTCGATTGTTTCGAAATCATACCGATAGAGTTTTTCTTGCTTAACACTGCGCCATAAACGTTCTATGAAAATATTATCGAGGTATCGGCCGCGCCCATCCATACTGATAGAGATTTTGTGGGCCTTCAAGGTATTGATCCAATCATTAGACGTGAACTGAGCACCCTGATCGGTATTAAAAATATCACACCGCCCCTGTAATAACGCGTTTTTTAGCGCCTCTACACAAAATTCTGCTTCTAATGTTGGGGACACCGCCCATTGAAGCACATACCGACTATACCAGTCCATGATGGCAACCAAGTAAACATGGCCTCCCTTCATACGCACGTAGGTAATATCAGCAGCCCAGACCTGATTAGGCTTAGTGATATCGATGTCACGTAATAGATAGGGGTACACGGTGTGCTCTTTATTGGGAACGCTTGTATTTGGCTTTGGGTAGACGGTTTCTAATCCCATAGCCTCCATGAGTCTCTTGATGCGTCGTTTACCAACAGGATAGCCAACTTCAAGGGACAACCATTGTGCGCGCTTCACTTTACCTTCACATGGATACTGGAGATAATGCTCGTCTAACAGCGCCATGAGCCGCTCGTCCTCTGCTGATATAGGAGACGCTTTGTAATAATAACTGGAAATACTCAATCCGAGTAGCATGCATTGTTCTCGGATTGATATTTCAGCGTTGCTATCAATCAGCTTACGCTTTTCATCCAAGCTCAGTGGCAGTCTTTTTTTTTAACCATGATAATTGGGCTTGAAGTCGACCAATTTCCTCATACAAAGCACCAACAAGCTCGGCTTGCTCTTTTTTATCCTTATCATGAGAATTGGAAAAAGCATCTGAAATAGCCTGCAATGCTGTTTGCTTCCATGCTTTAATTTGGGTAGGATGCACACCGTATTCGCTGGTCAGTTGAGCCTGAGTCAATTTTCCTTCAATTGCCGCAACTGCTATCTTTGATTTTTTTGATGCCGTGTAATAGTTTCTTTTTTTGCTCATTCTATTCTCCTCTGTTACTTAGAAGAATAGCTCTTAAAAATTACCTTTTTTCGTCCAAAAAACCGCGCCTATATCACCTCGTCTAGATCGAAATTGCTGAGAATCGGGATATATCGTAATCATTACCTAAATGAAATTTGAAGTCGAATTGTAGTGCTTTTTAATCATTGACAACAAAATCAATGGTTTCATTTTTTTGTATTTTATGAACAAATGCTTACGGATTGCTTGGATGAAGATATCTTTATTAAGTTTTTTTGAATAGCTACAATAGATGAAAAATTCTGAGGCTATAGGGACATGTCAATAATAGATAAAATCTTAGGAAAACCTCTCTCTTTAAGATCCAGGAAAAGGCAAGAGCTGTCGGTATTCACTGGGGTTCCTGCCCTCGGATTAGATGCATTGTCTTCAACAGCTTATGGCCCCGAAGCGGCGTTAGCCATTCTATTACCGGCAGGGGTAATCGGGTTGCAGCATTTTTTTACTATTTCCCTATTAGTCGTTCTTGTGCTTATGTCTTTGTATTTTTCATATTTACAGACAACAGCGGCGTATCCCCAAGGAGGAGGGGCTTACATTGTTGCCAGTGACAATTTAGGTAAAAAATATGGTGTTGGAGCAGCGATTTCCTTGATACTTGATTATTTATTAAATGTCACCGTCGGTATATCAGCGGGCGTTGGTGCTATAGTTTCGGCAATTCCTGCCTTGCAACCTTATACACTGACATTGTGTCTTGCCATTTTAGTCATGCTCACGGTAATCAATTTACGTGGAATTCGTGAAACGGGAAGACTTTTAGTTGTTCCGGTATTTGTTTTTATGTTGTGTATGTTAATCGCTCTGTTTCTAGGATTAGTAGATGTCTGGACTCATGGAGGGCATATACAACCTTTACAAGACTTAACACAAAATCAAACAAACTTAACCGAAACATTAACCTTGTGGATGTTGTTAACTGCTTTCGCTAATGGTTTAACCGCGATGACAGGAGTAGAAGCAGTCAGTAATGCCGTGCCGTTATTTCGTAAACCGACTGTTCGAAATGCACAATGGACATTGACTCTAATTGTTGGCACGCTCGCTCTATTTTTAATTATCATTGGTTATCTTTGCCCAGCTTATCATATTGTAGCCATGGATCAGAATAAACCTGGGTATCGAACGATACTGTCGCAACTCGTTGAAGCGTCTACAGGTAAGGGGGTTTTTTACTATATTTCGATTGCCAGTATTTTTACTGTTCTTGCCTATTCAGCGCAAACCAGTTTTTCAGCTTTTCCGAGGGTATGTCGATTCCTTGCTGAGGATAATTATTTACCTCATTTTTTTGCTGAACGTGGTAGACGTTTAGTGTTCTCAGTCGGAATTATTATTTTGGCCATTTTTTCTGGAATCATTCTTATTGCTTTTAAAGGAATTACGAATAATCTGATTCCATTATTTGCTGTGGGTGCCTTTAGTGCCTTTCTTTTTTCCCAGATTGGGATGGTAGTCTATTGGTTACGTCAGGAAAATCGAAGAGTACGTTATAAATTAATTATCAATGCATTGGGTGCGGTAGTTACTGCCATTGCACTTTTTATTATTATTCTTACAAAATTTCTCCAAGGTGCTTGGATAATTGTTATTCTTGCCCCTGTGCTTGCGTTACTAATGCACCGTATTAAACATCATTATGAACGCATTGCTCATGAAATTGAAAATCCAATCAAAATAAACTCCCTTTCATTAAAACCTCCTGTTGTCATTATTCCAATACATGGTGTGGATTTAATTGCAGAAAAAGCAATTCAATTTGGAATGTTGCTTTCGGATGATATTACGGCTGTTTATATTGATGCAGGATATGATGATGTGGAACACTTGCAGGAGCTTTGGCATAAAAAAATTGAAATACCAGCTAAAGCGACGGATAAGAGGGTTCCTAAATTGGAAATCATTAGATCACCATATCGTCGTATCTACAAACCATTATTAAATTTTGTGAATAAAGTAAGAAAAGAGAGGAAAAATAGACTCATTGCTCTTATTATACCTGAGTTAGTGGAACCTAAATGGTATGAGTACTTATTACACAATATTCATGCGCCAGGATTACGAGCATTATTATTTTTAGAGCGCGATCCCCGCACGATTGTTATTACAATACCTTGGTATTTACGTGAAAAATAGAATAAGGATGGATTGATGACACAATTTGAAACGTTATTTCATTTTATGAAAAAACCTTGGGTTATTATTATTTATGCAATTTTTGTTATTTTGGCCTATTATTTTGTAGATAAACCTTTGGCAACTTATTTTTATCAATTAGCTCTTGGAACCAAGCTGCCATTTTTAGAACTACTCACCGCTTTAGGAAAATGGGTTGCTTATATCATTTTGTTTCTTATTGCTGGATTGTATTTCCGATACATTCAAGTTAATGCTGTATATGAAGCGCGCTGCTGGTATTTGTTAGGTTGTGTATTTTTAGCCAATTTAGTTTGTTTGATTTTAAAAGTTACATTAAGCCGAGCTCGTCCTGAGTTATTATTTTCAAGTAATGAATTTGGATTTTATTGGTTTAAATTAAGTTCAAACTATTGGTCTTTACCTTCAGGACATACAACGACAGTTATTAGTTTGGCAGCTGGATTAGGTACAGTTTTTTCTCGATATTTTTATGTTTTACTTGTTATTGCGCTACTCGTTGTCGCATCTAGAGTCCTGCTATGTTTTCATTATTTGAGTGATGTAATGAGCGCATTTTATATTACTCTGTTGGTTGTTGGCTTTTTTACAGAATATCTTAAACGGAAAAATTGGTTTAAAAAAATGGATTGTACTGTTTGATAACTCGGGATCCCAGATCTCGAAGTTGACTGAGTTTTTACCGGTATCGATCCTAGCCAATCTAGGGAGAGGTTATGACTATAGAGACTGAATTAAAAACTCTGGTTAGTGTTTATGCCAGTTTTGATGAAGAAAACAAATGTTATGTCAGTGATTTGAATCAAGAGGCCCTTTTACGTCTGGATGCTGATTTTATTAAGTTAATTAATAAATTATTGCTAAAAGATGGACCAGAAAAAACAAAAATCAAAAAAAATTATAAAAATTTATCTTTGTTTTTTCATCCGGATTTGATATCAAAATTCTGTCCAGAAGCTAAATGGTTTGAAAAGAATTTATCTGAAGATCGTAACGATGGGGCTTGTTTTAAAACATTAAGTCTTTGCTATGAGAAGTTAATGTCTCCTCAGGACTTTAAACCGCTTAAATTTGAAGACATTTCAAGTCGAGAAGATCTTAAAAAATGGTTAGAACACTTAAAAAATACTTCCAGAACATTTACTGAGCGTAATTTATACGTAGGCCTTTTAGGCTTGTTCGATCAATCTACGGGTTATTTTGATGAAGTAGGTAAGATAAAACCTAAAGGTGTACGGGCTTTAATTTCATTTTTACCTATGGTTTTCATCAGTTTTGGTACCTTTGTTTTTGCTGAAGAACTATTTGCTGTTTACGCACTTTATTTTGCTTTATTGAAGAGTGGACAATATATGGAGAGTAGCAATTCAAAAGAATTACAAAGTCTTGGCAGTACCTTGCAAAAAATTACTATGGTCTCGGCTACGACTACGACAACTTTATTGGTACGTCTCGTTGAAATGACCTTTTGGGCATCACGACAGTGTTATGAGATGAGTTTGCAAATAGGTTCTAGTCTTTTAACCCCACTTATTTCTTCTTCTGAAGCTCAATTTGATGGCACAATGGCAGATCAAAACTTATGTCGGGAATTAATTCTTGCCAGCCAAAATCAAAGTATCAGTGATAATTTTAAAACACCACAATTAAAAATGATCGCAGCACCTATCGAATCCTATCTCGGATTATTGGAACAACAATTTTTTAGAAACTGGCGGGCTGGAGGAGAGAAGTATCGAGCCTTAGACGCGTTTTTATTGACTATGCGGGTATTAGATAAAGATGATGACTTACTGGTTGAACAAAAAATAGCGAAAGCACATGAGGCATTAGAAAAAGTTAAAAAAAAAGCTGATGTTTATACTGAGGGAGGAAAAACTGCTCTGGCAGTGGATAGAGCCGAACGTGTAATTAGTCTGCTTCAAGATAATTTTGAGATGCAGCCTGCTTTAAGTAAGTCCTAAATTTTTTATAATGAATATATTTTTACCGCCAGTAGACACAACTTTTAATCGTTATCTCAGCAACGATAAAGGGACCAAATTCAGTTTAAATAGAAATACCCACTTGAATTTGGCACAGTATCTCTGGCAAGATGCGTTTGTTTTGATTATCCAGTGAGGAATTATGAAAATTCTCGTGGCAGTGAAGCGTGTAATCGATCCTTATGTCAAAGTTCGGGTCAAGTCGGACCATTCCGGAGTTGAAACACAAAATATTAAAATGGCAATGAATCCATTTGATGAAATTGCTGTAGAGGAAGCATTACGTTTACGCGAAAAAAATTGGGCGACCGAAGTGATTGCAGTCAGTATCGGCGGCGACAGCTCACAGGAAACTTTAAGACATGCTTTGGCTTTAGGGGTAGATAAAGGAATATTGGTTCAAACCCAAGAGTCATTGGAAAGCCTAAATATCGCAAAAATATTAAAAAAGATTGTCGATGATGAAAAGCCTGATTTAGTATTGATGGGTAAACAAGCTATTGATGGGGATAATAATCAAACGCCACAAATGTTAGCTGCCCTGTTAAATTGGTCACAGGCTACCTATGCTTCCAAAATTGAAGCACATGCCGACCACCTTGAGGTAACTCGTGAGATTGATGGTGGACTCGAAACAATCAGCGTGCATTTGCCGGCTGTAGTGAGTACCGATTTACGTTTAAACGAGCCACGATATGCCAGCCTACCCAATATTATGAAAGCCAAAAAGAAACCTTTGGATGTTTTAGAATTAGATAGCCTTGGATTGTCACTTAAAAAACATGTTGAGATATTAAAAGTTACTGCACCTGCAGTTCGCAGTGCTGGAGTTAAAGTTGAATCAGTGACTGAGTTATTGGATAAATTACAGCATGAAGCCAAAGTGCTTTAATAAGGGGACGTGATGAGCACTTTAATACTCGTTGAACATGATAACCAAACCATACACCCATCTACCCGTAATACTTTAGCTGCGGCATTAGAATTGGGTGATGATCCGACCTTACTTGTTATAGGACATCAATGCAAGAAAGTAGCTGAACAAGCTGCAACTCTTGCAGGGGCACATGCTGTTTGGTGCCTTGATAAACCATGTTATGAGCATCCTTTAGCAGAGCAAATCAGTGAGTTAGTTCTTTCTTTTGCACATTCATTTAATGCCATATTAGTATCAGCAAGTACTTTTGGTAAAAATATTGCACCACGTATTGCAGCACTATTAGATGTGGCTCAAGTTTCTGATGTCAGTAAAGTTATTGATAAAGATACTTTTGAGCATCCAATCTATGCCGGTAATGCTATAGAAACTGTACGAGTCCTTGATCCTATAAAAGTTCTTACGATTCGGTCTACGGCGTTTAATCCTATTACAGAAAGCCAAACAAGTTGTTGCATTGAACAAATTGATAAAGAATGTATTGCAAAAGGTAGCCAATTCGTTAAACATGAACTCAGTAAATCGGAACGTCCTGATTTAGGCAGTGCTAAAATTGTAATCTCAGGTGGAAGAGGACTGCAAAGCGCTGAAAAATTTCAAATGATTGAAGAGTTAGCTGATGTTCTTGGTGCTGCTGTGGGAGCATCCCGTGCTGCTGTTGATGCGGGATTTGTTCCTAATGATTATCAGGTGGGGCAAACCGGAAGGATCGTTGCACCAATGCTCTATATTGCTGTAGGAATTTCAGGAGCTGTACAGCATTTGGCAGGGATGAAAGATTCCAAGATTATAGTAGCAATTAATAAGGATGAGGATGCCCCTATTTTTCAAATCGCTGATTATGGTTTGGTTGGTGATTTATTTGAACTCGTGCCACAGTTAATTGCACAATTAAAAAACCGTTAGAGGGAGAAAGTATGTTAGTAGGTGTTCCAAAAGAAATTAAACCTCAAGAAAATCGTGTAGGTCTTGTTCCTTCTAGTATCAGAGAAATTATAAGAGTAGGAAGCTCTGCTATAGTTGAGAAGGGTGCTGGATTGGGGATTGGTATTTCCGATGATGATTATCGACATGCTGGAGCAGAAGTTGTTGATAGCGCGGATGAAGTGTTTTCCAGAGCGGATCTCATCGTAAAAGTAAAAGAACCGCAACCCATTGAGTGCAAACGTCTACGTGAAGGCCAAACATTATTTACCTATTTGCATTTGGCCCCAGATCCTCATCAAGCACGTATGCTTAAAGAATCTGGTGTAACTGCAATTGCTTATGAAACGGTAACAGAGGAGGGAGGTGGTTTACCATTACTGGCTCCTATGTCACAAGTTGCAGGGCGGATGTCGATTCAAGCCGGGGCTCATTGCTTGGAGATGGCTCAAGGCGGTAGTGGTATTTTACTAGGTGGCGTTCCTGGAGTCGCAGCAGCAAACGTTGTGGTTATTGGCGGGGGTGTAGTCGGTACGAATGCAGTGCGCATGGCTATGGGTATGGAAGCACGAGTTACCGTACTGGATCGTTCCTTACAACGTTTAAACGAATTAGATTTCCAGTTTGGTTCTAAGCTCAATACAGTGTATTCTACAGCTGATGCTATAGAAAAATATGTGGCTAGTGCTGATTTAGTGATTGGTGCGGTATTGGTACCTGGCGCAGCTGCTCCAAAATTAATGACTCGCTCCATGCTTAAATCAATGCGACCTGGTTCAGTATTAGTGGATGTGGCCATCGATCAAGGCGGTTGTTTTGAGACAAGTCGCCCCACAACACATCAAGAGCCTACTTATGTTATTGATAATGTAGTTCATTATTGTGTTGCGAATATGCCTGGTGCAGTCCCTAGAACATCCACTTTTGCTTTAAATAATGCAACATTACCTTTTGTGTTAAGCATCGTAACCAAAGGCGTGAAGCTTGCTTTATTAAATGATAAGCATTTACTCAATGGCTTGAATGTCCATCAAGGGAAAATTACTTTTGATGCGGTTGCTCGTGACTTAGGCTATGAGTATACACCTGCTACGATTGCATTAGCTGGTCGATAAGGTTTTATTGAAGTCTCTATATAACCTGGGTGAAGGTAACACCTAACCCAGGATTTCAAAAATTAATCAATTGCTCAGGGTTATAAAAATCATGTTATCCTGAGGAATCTACGACGAAGGATCTCCTAGATAGTACATCCTATTTATCTATAACGGTTATGCCTCATTCAGGAGATCTTTTTACTTAGATCAAGTTGATGTAGCTGACATTTATTGTTGTAGCCTGGGTGAAGGCGAAGCTGTAACCCAGGCTATAAAAAAATAGGACAACGCGAGTTTATTAAAACAAACTGTCCTCGCCAGTTGTAAGTTGTTGTTGCTCATTACTCGCATTATAAACGGGAGTTGGATCTTCTTCCGCAGGAACTTCTTTATTACGAAAATACTCAATGATTCCATTGGCCTGATTAGGACGTGCCAGTAAGCCGCTATTCGGATCGATACGAACAGCGACTACATTCTCAGGCTGTTTCATTTCACTTTCAGGCTTCCCTTTCAAAGCAACTTTCATAAAGTCTATCCATAAAGGCAGAGCCAGTCCCGCAGCGTATTCGTGTAAGGATTTGGGATTATCAAAACCGATCCAGGTGGTTACAACAAGATCGGCATTAAACCCAGCAAACCAGGCATCCACTTGATCATTAGTTGTACCGGTTTTACCTGCTATGTCTTGACGATTGAGCACACGAGCTGCACGCGCGGTACCATGCTGAATCACATCTTTTAATGCAGTGTTCATTAAAAAGGTAATGTCTTCAGGAATGACGCGAGGCGCTAGCGTGGAATGATCTACATTAGTACAATTATTGCAAACAACGGTTGGCTTGGCTTGCAGTAAAATTTTACCATCCGTATCAGTAATATGATCGATAAGGTAGGGTTCAACTTTATAACCACCATTTGCGAAAATAGCATAAGCGGCAGTAAGTTCCATAGGGCTAACGGATAAACTACCTAAAGCCAGAGAAAGACCTTTGGGAAGCGTTTTCTTATTAAATCCAAATCGAGTTAAAAAATCGATAGTGTAATTGATGCCTATGTCATCAAGAATACGTATGGATACCAAATTTTTAGATTGAACTAAAGCTTTTTTCAATCGTGTAGGCCCATTGAATTTCAGATTCACATTATGAGGACGCCATAGGTTGGGTTGGCTTGGATCATCAACAACAATAGGTGCGTCGTTAATCAATGTTGCCAGGGTATAACCGTTATTTAACGCTGCGGCGTAGACAAAAGGTTTAAAGCTGGATCCTGGTTGTCTGCTTGATTGCGTGGCACGGTTAAATTTGCTTTTTTGGAAGTTGAATCCGCCAACAAGAACTTCAATAGCACCATTTTTAGGATTAAGTGCTACCATCGCTGATTCAGCTTCAGGAATTTGCGCTAATTCCCAATGGTCTTTGGTCGAGTGTACATAAATAATATCGCCGACAGCAACAACTTGCATGGCCTTAGATGGCGATTTTCCTACCCAACCGTTTTTAAGTGCTGGTCTGGCCCAAGACATACCGGCCCAAGGGATTAGAACAGTTCGACCACTTTGTAATGTCGCTGTAGCTTCTTTTTCCCGAACTTCAGTAACAACCGCAGGTATCAGGTGATTCAGTTCCGGATACTTTTCTAAATTCTTTTGAATTGAATGCAAGGACTTACTGTCATTTTCTCCAATGGTAGCAACAGGTCCCCGATATCCATGTCGATGATCATAGGCTATTAAATTTTTTTCAACGACATCATTGGCAGTGTTTTGTAATTTCCCATCAATAGTGGTGTACACTTTGTAGCCTTTAGTATAGGCATCCGGGCCAAAATTGTCGTACAGGGATTGACGAATCATTTCAGCAACATAAGGCGCTTTTACTTCAATATGGGTGCCATGATACCTGGCAGTAATGGGTTGATTGATGGCATTCTGATACTGTTCTTCATTAATGTAATGTTCTTCCAGTAAGCGCTCTAACACGTGATCGCGGCGTTTTTTGGCGGCAAGCGGATTTGCAATGGGGTTTTGTGTTGAAGGGGCTTGAGGAAGACCCGCAATCATCGCTAATTCTGCCAGATTTAATTCTTTAAGGGACTTGCCAAAATACACCATTGCTGCAGCGCCAACTCCATAAGCACGATTACCTAAATAGATACGATTAAGATAGAGTTCGAGAATTTTTTCTTTACTTAATTCCCTATCTATTTTTATGGCAAGCATAATCTCATTAAATTTGCGTAGGAAAGTCTTTTTGCGGCTTAAGAAAAAATTACGTGCCACTTGCATGGTAATAGTACTACCGCCTTGTGATTTTGTTCCTGTTTTCACCATACGCACAGCAGCACGGCCAAGGCCCAAAATATCGACACCAGGATGTTCAAAAAAACGTTGATCTTCGGTGGCAATCAAAGCATGAACCAGCATAGGTGGTATTTCATCATAGGTAACTGGAATTCGTTTTTTTTCACCATATTCCTGAATCAGCAAACCTTCTTTACTGAAAATTTGTAAAGGTACTTGCAGTTGTACTGTCTTTAACGAATCTACATTGGGGAGTTGGCTTTCAAGGTAGAGATATAAGAAACTACCCGCTACGATTAAAACAAAAGATAGGCTCATCAGCGCCCATAGACCTTTACGCCAGAAGTATGCCATTTTCATAGAGTCATGCGTTTTTTTAATGAAATTTGGCGGATATTATACAGTGATTCTCTGTAAGATTGCGAGTTTTGTGTAAAAAATAGGGAAATTTTGCACTGTTTTTTTTATGTTTCATTAAATTTTGTGGAAAAAATTCAATGAAACATAGTGAGTTGTTTAAATAAGTCATCAAATAGCGATGAATTTGTTTATCTTTACTCTATCGTACTACCATGACGACTTTCCTCAGCCTCTTGATCTGTTGATAAAGTTTGGGATGGAGAATTCGTAGGCTGAATAGATGGAAAAAAACGATTCGTTCCTGTTTGCGGATTAGTTGCTTGTCTTTGCAGCATTTGCAATCCAGCAAGACCACCAAATAAAGGACTGTAAGTTGGATAACGTCTTATTAGTGCCTCTGTTTGTGATTTTTGTAACTCTATTTTGGTTTTTTCTAGATCTTGTGTTAATTGCTCAATAGTGACAAGTTGTTTTTTATTTGTTTCTTGTAACTCCAATATTTGAGCTTCTGATTCAGATTTATGCATTACCAATGATTCTTTTAATTTTTCAATTTCTAATCGTTGAGCTTCTGACTCAGATTTTTGGATCTCTGATGAAGATTTCAGTTTGTCTAATTCTAATTTATCAATTTCTTTTTCTGAGTCTTCATTAGCTTTCCTCAATTTTTCTCTTTGATTCTCTAATTGAGTCTGATGTTCTAAACAAATGTTTGAAGCAATTTCTTTCAGTTCAGCATTAGAGTCTTCTGAAGTCATATGCAGTACAAAAAGTACTTCCTCAATAAGTAATTGACCGGAATTACAATATTTGCCGCCAATCATACGATCATTCAGTAAACCAGACAATTCCTGGGTTTTAGCGCCTTTGGAACTGTGTAAAGTAGCTGAATGTTTAAACCCTTTTTTTATATTTAATAATTGTCGAAAATCGATAAATAATTGAGTTAATTGTTCGCTAAACGTTTGTAATTCTTTTTGCTCCAATGGGGTTTTTCTATCGAGCTGTTCTTTAAGGAAACGGATTTCATTTAAAACGAAGAAAAGGAATTCTTCCCGACCATGATACCCTTTTGTACATGCAGAGATTCTGCCTTCCAAGTATGGAAAATAATCAATCTTTGTATCTTGAATTATTTCTATTGCACGTTCGTGAGATTTTTTTTTGAGAGCTGTGGGGTCAACTGCAACAACAAGTTTATCCTTAATGTCTTGACTGTCGTGATAACGAACTATAACTGTTGCGAGTGAATAAATGAGTTCTTCTAATCGAGTCATGCAAATCTCCTTTTAAAGCATAAATGTGAAATCCCCTTACAAGTTGGTCTTTCACTATATTAAATGTTTTTGAGGAGTGCAAGTTGTTATAGTGAAATGGTGAAAATGACAAAATCCAGTCATTTGTTTATAAGAGAATGCAGCAGAAAACAGTGTAATTTTTTAAGCGCTTACGTTAACATCAATAGATGATCCTAAAGGAGTTTTTTGAATGCATGGAAGATTCAAGGGAATAAGAGACATGCTCAAATTGTTTCAGCCCAAACATCGTTCAATTCTCGGAATAGACATTACATCAACGTCGGTAAAAGTATTGGAAATTTCAGGCCAAGAAGGTGCGCTTGTTGTGGAAAACTATGGACGCGAAGTATTACCATCAAATGCCATGGATGGGAATACAATCAAGGATATTGACGTAGTTTCCCGTTGTATTAAGAAAGTAATCGATCGCTTGCATACATCATGTAAGCAGGCTGCTTTAGCCGTTCCTGATGCTTCAATAATTAGCAAGGTCATACAAATCAACGAGGGTTTAAATGATGAGGAAATGGAGGAACTCATTGTTACTGAGGCTGATAAGTACATTCCCTATCCAATCGATGAAATCAATCTTGATTTTGAAATTTTAGGCCAGTCTGAAAAAAATCCGCATATGTTAGATGTTCTTATTGTTGCATCACGGGCGGAAAATGTGAATCAGCGTGTTGAGACTGCGGTTCGTGCAGGCTTAGATGCAATAGTGATTGACGTAGAGTCTTATGCTGTGGAACGAGCGGTTCAACAGCTAGCTAAAGATTTACCTGCTTCAGGCCAAGATAAAACAATAGCGATCATTGATGTTGGTGCTAGTTATACGCATTTATTTGTATTACAGAAAATGAAATTAGTGTACTCCAGGGAGGAAAAATTTGGGGGTAAACAATTAATAGAGTCGATCGCGGAACATTATAAAATGACTTTAGAACAAGCAATGCTCGCTAAAGAGAATGGAGAATTACCTGAAGACTATGAAAAGGAAGTTTTAGAACCTTTTAAAGAGGATATATTGTTGCAAATCAAGCGTACCTTGCAGTTTTTTTATTCTACAAGTCAAGATGGGGATGTGGATCATATACTTTTGGCTGGGGGATTAGCCAAACTTCCAGGCTTGGTTTCATTGGTTCAAGAGCGATTAGGAATGAGTACAACTATTGCGAATCCATTTTCATATATGACTCCAGGTAAAATGATGAACTTGGATGCGATAAATAATGATGCCCCATCACTTATGGTCGCTTGTGGCCTGGCATTAAGGAATATTAAGTGAGGCTATATGACGCAGATTAACCTTCTTCCCTGGCGAGAGTTAAAGCGGGAGCAGGAAAAAAAACTGTTTACGATCATGCTGCTTGTGTGCGTTGTAGCTGCTGCTTTTATTGTATTTTTAATTAACTCCTATGCTTCGGGCTTGGTGAGTAATCAAATTACGCGAAATCAAATGCTTCAAAAAGAAATTAATGCGATGGATGCACAATTAAAAGAAATTAAAAATTTGGAAAAAACTAGAGAAATGCTCATTTCCAGAATGTCTATAGTACAGCATTTACAATCTACTCGAACATTAATGGTTCATTTATTTGATGAGCTAATTAATATTACGCCATCCGGGGTCTATCTTACTCAGGTCGAAGGCAAAAATGATATCATTTCAGTCATAGGATATACGGAGTCGAATACATTTGTTTCTATATTAATGAGAAACATTGAAAATAATGATTGGCTCCATAATCCTGTCCTTAGTGAAATCAAGGGGGAAGAAAACGATAAAGATAAGGATAAAGAGAAACAGCAATCTACTGAAAATGAATTTAAATTAACTTTTGTACTTGCTCCTCAATTCCAGATTGGAATTATATTATGAACAACGTCAACCTAAATGAACTAACTCTGGAAAATGTGGGACAATGGCCATTGGTGGTCAAAATATGTGTTTTTTTGGGTGTTAGTTTTCTCATTATTGCTTTAGGATATTGGTTGATCATTCAAGATAATTTCACACAGTACAGTAAATTGGAAGGTCAGGAAGCAACTTTAAAAACAGATTTTGAAAACAAGCAACGGCAATTATATAATTTACCTGCCTTTCGTGAACAACTGCAGATTATGAGTGAGCGTTTTGTACTAATGCTCAAGCAGCTTCCTGAAAAAAATGAGATGCCTGGCTTGTTGGAAGAAATTTCTAAAACAGGGGTGGCCTCAGGATTAAGATTTGAGTTATTTGCCCCACAACCAGAAGTAATGCATGATTTTTATGTTGAATTACCTATAAAGATTTCAGTAGTAGGGACTTATTTTCAATTGGCTATGTTTATAAGTCGAGTGGCTGAAATGAATCGAATTGTAACGTTACATGATTTTACTATTGAAGGGGTGTCTTCCAAGGATCATAAAACAGTCTCGGAAGATGAGTTGGTAATGAGCATTACTGCTAAAATATATCGATATCGTACACAATGATGAGCCGAAGACAAAGGATTGGTTATATACCCAAAATAATGGGGTTTATTTGCTCTTTATTACTGGGTGCTTGCTCCAGTGACAATGATGATTTGAGGCAATACATAAATGAAGTGAAACACAGAAAAACACGTGAGATAGAACCCATTCCTACATTTTCACCGTTACCGACTTTTAAATTTCCTGATAATGGTGACAGACGTAATCCATTTAAGCCCATAACTCAAAAAAAAGAACAAGTTGATGTGAATGCCCCAGATAAAAATAGACGGAAAGAGCCTTTGGAAGCTTATCCATTGGATGCCTTGAAATTTGTAGGAACTTTAAGACAGGGAAGTGAATTGTGGGCATTGATTAAATTACCCAGCTCGGATATTACTCATGTTCGAATTGGTAACTATATAGGACAGAATTATGGTCGTATTGTGTCGATTAAAAACAATTCAATTCAATTAATAGAAACAACACAAACCTCAGGAAAGTGGGAGAAACGTAGAACCACGATTGAATTATATACCGGGAAGTAGGAGCAAAAGTGCGGAAAATAACTGCTTTATTGATTTTTATTGGCATGAGCTTATGTACGATGGCTTTTGCCCAAAATAATCCTCTTGAATCGGTAAAGGTAATTCCTTTGCCTGAGGCAAAGTTGCGTTTGGATTTCCAATTTGCGAAACCTCTTAAGCAAGAACCTGCAAGTTTTGTGACCCAAAAACCGGCACGTATCGTTCTGGATTTTATTGACTCCAATCTGCAATTACCTCCCGAGCAGAGGACGAAAGAAATTAAATTAGGTTCACTAAATAACTACAGCATTGTTGCCGTGGGGTCGCGTGTTCGAGCTATATTGGATTTAAATTTCCCTGTACCTTATTCCGGTTCAATTTCTGGAAAAGTTTATACACTGATTTTGAATGGCAAAAGCAACGAGTTATTTCAACCTCCTAAAGAAATTTTAATCACCAATAGACCGGTCAAGACAAGTTATGAAATCAATCATTTTGACTTTCGTGGGATTGAGAGACAAGGCGGCCGTGCAATAGTCGATGTCTCCAATAGCAGTGTTCCAATTGAAGTCGAGGAACGTGGCCAAGAAATTTTAGTTAAATTTTTAAATACAAATATTCCACAGAATCTAAGGAAACGCTTTGATGTTGCAGATTTCCGCAGCCCAGTACAACTCGTTACTTTTCAGCAAGCCGGTAAAAACGCGCACATGGTTTTGTCTAACAAGGGTAATTTTGGTCAATACGTTTATCAAATTAATAAACAATTCATGATAGATGTCTTTCCCTTAACCCAAGAAGAAGCGCAACAGGCTAAAATGAAAAAGAAGGTATTTTCTGGAAGAAGAATTTCTTTGAATTTTCAGAATATCAGCATACGCGCTGTTTTACAGTTATTGGCTGATTTTACTGGAATTAATATTGTCGTAAGCGATAAAGTTCAGGGAAATATCACTCTAAGATTAAATAGCATTCCCTGGGATCAGGCGTTAGATATTATTTTAACCACGCAAGGACTCGCTAAGCGTCAGACAGGTAATGTAATGTTGATCGATTATAAAGCTACTTTTGATAAAATTGAGCAAGATGAACTTAAGAGTCAACAGAAAATTCAAAGACTTGAGCCGGTACGTTCTGAACTTATTCAGATTAATTATGCAAAAGCTACTGATCTTGCGATTTTAATTAAAGACAAACAAAATTCACTTCTATCTGAAAAGGGTAAAGTAAGTGTTGATACACGAACAAATACCATCTGGATTCAAGACAGCGGCACCAAAATCGATGAAGTCAGGGATTTGATAAAACAGTTAGATGTACCTGTTAAACAAGTGCTTATTGAGGCACGTATTGTCGAAGTCACTAAAGATTTTGCGCAAGACTTGGGAATACGATGGGGTGTTTCCAAACCGCCTCATTTAAGTGGTACTTTAGCTGGAGCGAACCAAATGGAGCAGGGGGTTGCTCCTGCAAATGTCGTACCTTTTACAGACCGATTAAACTTAGATTTGGTTGCTGCTCCTGTGACGGGAGCAGTCCCTGCCTCCGTTGGTATTGCCTTGGCTCAACTGGGCGATAATATTTTACTGGATCTTGAGTTATCCGCGTTGGAAAGTGAAGGGCTTGCTGAATTGATATCCAGTCCGAGACTTATTACTGCGAATCAACAACCTGCAGTAATTGATTCAGGACAGGAGATACCTTACCAGCAGGCCACTTCAAGTGGTGCGACTGCTGTAGCGTTCAAAAAAGCGGTATTAAGTTTAAAGGTAACTCCGCAAATTACTCCTGATAGTAAAATACTTATGGAGTTAAAAATTAATCAGGATACGGCTTCACCTCAATTATTTAACGGTGTGCCTGCTATTTTGACTAAGGAAATTCAAACCAATGTCCTTGTTAGTAATGGACAGACTATAGTTCTAGGCGGAATCTATCAGCAAGACAAGAGTAAAACGATTACTAGAGTACCTTTTTTTGGTCAGCTGCCTGTAGTCGGAAATTTATTTAAAAATACCCAAATTGCTCTTAAAAACGATGAATTACTTATTTTTATTACGCCAAAAATAATAACCAATTCATTATCGATTACGACAATTGAAGGCAGAAAATCAATTCGCTTTGATGAAAAATAAAGTTTATTAGCACCGCGTTAATGAGCTCGTTTTTGCGTTTATGCGCTATTCAGAATGAATATTTTGAGTTGCGCCAGGTTTGTTTCAACACAAGCAAACGTAGGCTGGACTGTTAAGCCATTTGTTGAACAATTTTTCTTCGCGAGCTAATTTGTAAATGTTATGGAATGCTGGGCTGAACAGACCATCTTAAACGTGTTTTACGTTTGAGACTAACAGCGTACAACCTCGCAGTCTCATTGATGCGAATGTGCATGCTCCACTTTGCGGATTGAATTTTGAGCACAATGTGTCCAGTCCTGGTTAGATGTTATAGATTAGCTGGGACAATGTTTTTTCCAGCTACGTCCACGGGCAAGCTTGTATTCACGTAAAAAAGGTTTCAGACTATAGGTTTTTTCCAATTTAAATTAATTTTATGATGTACTTAACCCATAAAAGTACACTAAGAAGTGATATAATATAAATGATTCAGAGTAAATAGTTATAAAATATGCTCATTTGTTGTAGAATAATGAGCGGGAATTTCTAACTGCGAAAAATACAGTTAGGATTGAGCCCCAAATATCCCCCACTTTGGCTACTGATCGTATTTTTAGTTTAATGCTAAATGGGAAGTTATTTCGGACTCGATCTTTAATTAATGACATTTCAGTTAAAGAGGTATGTAATAAAAAATGAGCATAGTTAAAGTACGAAATATTTTTCTCATCGGACCCATGGGTGCAGGTAAAAGCACTATAGGTCGTGCTTTGGCAAAGGAGCTCAAGTTAGAATTTTTTGATTCAGATGAAGTGATTGAAGAACGTGCTGGTGCGGATATTTCTTGGATTTTTGATATTGAGGGTGAAGAGGGATTCAGACGCCGTGAACAGAAAGTTATTGAAGAATTAACTCAAAAGACCAACATTGTTTTGGCAACTGGTGGTGGAGTTGTCATCACTCCTGAAAACAGAAATGCATTAGCAGGGCGTGGAACTGTAATTTATCTTAAAACCTCATTACAACAACAGTTCGAGAGAACTAAGCGCGATACAAAACGTCCTTTGCTACAAACGAATGATCTCGAAGGAAGATTGGAATTATTGAGAGACGAGCGCGAGCCATTCTATAATGAATTAGCTGATGTTAGTTTTGAGACAGATAAATTAACGGTCAAAGCAGTTGCAAATAATATAATAAAATATATTTATGGCGAACTTTGAGGTTTTTGATCACGTTGATGTTTCTTTAAGTGAACATCAATATTCCATCACTATTTGTCGCAATGGTTTGCAAAACCTAGATTTTCTGCGAACCATCGTTACGTCTTCACAGATTCTAATTGTTACTAACCAAACGATAGCTCCTTTCTATTTAAAGCAGGTGCAGACTGCTTTTGCGGATATTCAGTGTGATGTGTTGATTTTGAAAGATGGAGAGCAATATAAAAATCAGCAAACATTATTTACTATTTATGATGCATTAATCCAACACAAGCATCATAGAGACACAACACTAATCGCTTTAGGTGGGGGGGTAATTGGTGATATCACGGGATTTGCAGCATCAACTTACCAACGCGGGGTAAAATTTGTTCAAATCCCTACTACTTTACTCGCCCAGATTGATGCTTCCATTGGTGGAAAAACTGGAATTAATCATGCCTTGGGTAAAAATATGATTGGTAGTTTTTATCAACCTCAAGCAGTGATTATTGATTTGGCTACATTAAACACTCTTCCTGAAAGAGAGTTTCGTGCGGGCTTAGCAGAAATGATCAAATATGCTCTACTAGCTGGTGGTGATTTCTTCCAAGTTTTGAGTGAAACCCTTCAGCAGGGGCTAACAGCTGAAAGCCCCCAGTTACCTCAATTAATTGCTGAGTGTTGCCGTATTAAAGCCCAATTTGTTGAAGTTGATGAACGAGAAGCAGGACAACGAGCCTTACTGAACCTTGGTCATACTTTTGCACATGCATTGGAAACTTATACTCAGTATAAACAATGGTTGCATGGCGAAGCGGTGGCAATCGGTTTATATTGTGCCACAGTTTTGTCGTATAAAATGCATTTAGTTGATAAACAATTGGTGGAGCAAGTTGAGCGAATTCTGCATCAAGCACATTTACCCCATAAAATTCCAAGCTCAGTAGACTTGAAAAAACTCATCGAATTGATGCAATCGGATAAAAAAATTAAAAATAACTGCTTAAGGTTTGTAGTACTTAAGAGGCCTGGTGATTGTTATCTTGAATCTGGAATAACTGAGGATTGTTTGTATAATGCACTTGTTTCAGCTGTAAGAGGAGAATAAAAATGAAAGAGGGAATGATTCAGTCTGATGTGGCGGCTGTAATTCAACCAAGAGTATTGTTTAAACCGGGGTCTTGGCTCGCTAAGATTGACTTCATTAATCATTTGGTTCTTTTTAACAACGTGCTCATTACTGTTTTATCTGAGAAAGAGGGCGGTAAAACTTCTTTTAATACTTTGTTGCAAAGTAATTTAGATCAACAAATTAAATCAGTATCTATGACGGTTAAGGCGCCTTGTAATAGAGAAAGCATCATTCGAGAGATTGCAACTCAGCTGCATCTTAATCATGATGAACATACAGACATTAGTGCGTTAGTAGCTCAAATTAACGAACGTAAAGCCCATGTATTGCTCTTAATTGATGATGCGCAACATTTACCAGAGGCTTTAATTAAAGAAGCAATGTTAGCGATAAAGAACCAGGAGAATTTTAGTTTTTTTCATCTTTGTCTGATATCGGACTATTCAATCGTAGCAACGCTGAACAATTTAGTCGCTTCGTTTTTTGAAAATTTAGTACATACAATAGAATTGGGTTCATTGAATGAAAGTGAAACAAGAACCTATGTTTTACAACGTGCTATGGCGGCACATTTGATAAGCAAACCATTAACTGATGCGCAGTTTAAGCAATTTTATCAGTTGACTAAAGGAAATGTCGCAAAAATAAACAGCAATCTCGAACCATTTGTCTTTAAATGTGCAACACAAAAGAAAAAAGAACCACTGAAATGGGTAAAAACAGCAGGCATCGCCGTGAGCGTAGCTTTAATTGCAGGGTTTGTGGGTTTTTACTTTGCTCAAAACTACGATCTTTCATCATTAGAGAACATGAGCAATGCAAGTGCCGTGAAGCAACAAGCACAACCTGAAGTGTTAGTCAGTCAAATTGCCTCTTGGCAGGATTCTTCAATTCGACAATTGGTCTATGCCGCTTTACCCCAAAAACAAGATTTAGATGAATTTAACGATGAAACGCCCAGTGAGACAGTGGCAATTGTGGATAAGGTGGTTGTGATTCCTAAATTGCAAGTAAATAATCCAACGGAGCAAGAAGCAAGAGTTCCCGAATCTGAATTTAAACGGGAGAGCCCTGAATCAGATCTCGCGCGCGAATCAAAAATAGTTGAGATTCCAACAGCAAAACAAAATAAAGCAGAACCCACTCAAGTTCCCAGTTCGAAAAATAATACGAATCTGTACACCATACAAGTTGCTGCCAGCCACAATAAAACAGACATTGAACGTTTCCAGCAGAACCATAAATTACTTGCCCAAGATGTCAAAATAAGACACTTTACGAATGCAAAAGGCATTTGGTACATTCTGACTGTAGGTGAGTATCAAAGCAGAGTTGAAGCACAACGCAGTATCAGCAAGTTGCCAATAAAGTTGACAAAATTAAAACCTTGGGTTAGACCTGTATCCAATCTTGGTTAAATTTGAGAGTTAGTATTCATGTTTGCAAAAGTAAGTTGGGCCTTGGCCCAACAACAGTTACTCCGAAGCTACTTTACTCTCGATATCCACTGAACCATTTTTTATTTTCGTAAAAGTATTAACCCATTTCTATGTTAACTCTTAGCCGCTCGTCGGGCCAATGCCAGCCTAAGCTCGAATGTTGGCAAAGCGATAACCCAGGTTCCGCTATACGTTGGACCCGGATTACAGCAGCTTCATCTTATACATCCGTATTTAATGAGTGGGTTATTTGTTCTATACGTTCTTCAGCGGCTGCAAAGATTTGCTTAAAGAGGTCAAAAAAATCAGTAAATGACAGTTTTTCTAAAGAATGAGCCGTCACACCATGCGGAGTAGTGACACCTGCGCGCAATTGAGCAAACGAACGCCCGGATTTTTTGGCCAGCTCAGCGGCACCTAATACGGATTCTAAGGCAATTTTTTCCGAGAGCTCCTCAGGAATTCCTCTACTTATTGCTGCCTCTTGTAATGCTTCGAGGAAAAGAAAAACATAGGCTGGCGCACAACCAACGGGAGCTGTAAGTGAGTCGATCATGGATTCTTGATTTACCCAAAATGTATATCCCACTTCATTAAAAAGAGTTTCAACCAATCGCTGTTGCTCAGGAGTTACTGAAGGACATGCAAACAATGCCGAGGTTCCTTTACAAAACTCGATTGGAGTATTTGTCATGACCCGAGTAATCGCTAGCTCTTTTTTATTAAGCCATTTTTTCATGCTGTCGATGCCGATTACGCCGGCCAAAGAAATAATTATAGGTTGTTTTTGTTGGATGCTAGGAGCAATTTCCCTACATACAGCCTGCATAAATTGAGGTTTTACTGCAAGAATAAGAATCTCTGCATTCATCATCGCTTGGGTATTGGTTTTTGCTGATAGAACACCTAATTCTTTAACCAAACGTTCGGATTTACTGGGATCACGATTGCTGAATGTTATCGAGCTTGCTGGGTGACCACTTTTAATGAGACCTCGTGCCAAAGCACTACCCAAATGACCTGCCCCAATAATGGCAATGGATTTATTTTTAAACATATTGTCTTATAATTTGAATTTTCTACAAAATACCAAGATGGATAGGGTGATGTCAAGAAACGAGACGAAATCGGTTCTGAAAAATAAATACAATACATTGAATATATTATGTATCCTGTTACACTGAAAATTAAAAAATCAATTCTCCTCTCAGTATTGGTAGGGTATTGATGCTCCAGATTATAGAACCATATTGATTATTACGGACAAGAAATAATAATGACGGACACAGTACAAATACAACAAAAAACTTATGTCAGGTGGCGAGATATTGATGGGTGGAACTATTATTTTTTGGTGAAATTTGCACTTTTATGGGCTGGATATTTAAATTTTCATCCTTTTATTAATTTAGTTTTTTTAGCTTTTTTACTTTTTCCGTTGCCTTCAAATTTCCTTCATCGTTGTCGTAACTGGATCGCCATTCCAATAGGTTTTGTGGTGTTTTATCATGATACCTGGCTGCCTGGAATAAGTACCATTACTGGTCAAGGCACTAATCTTTTTGCTTTTAGCTCTGGCTATCTTCTTGAGTTAGTCAATCGATTTCTTAATTGGGAACTCATAGGTATGGCTTTTGTATTATTAGTAGCATATCTGTTTCTTTCGCAATGGATTCGAATAACCACGTTTACAGTGATTGCACTCACTTGGTTAAACATCATCACGCTAATGGGGCCGTCCATTAATCTTCTGCCCGTACAAAATAGAATGGTTGCTAATAATCAACAAACTAAGGTGGAGACTAACTCAACTAAGTTGGAGAATAACTCAGGTGAAATAGAGCTGAACAGCAATTTGCCCCCAACTAATGAGAATCTTAATGCTTATCTGAATCAATTTTATGCGCAGCAAAAAGGTTTACGAACTATTTTTCCCAGCGCTCTTTCTGCTGATGCTCAGCCTTTTGATATCATGTTTATTCAAATTTGTTCTCTTGCCTGGGCAGATATCGATGCGTCTCATTTAAGAAATCATCCCATATGGAGCAAATTTGATATTTTGTTTAATCAGTTCAATTCAGCCGCATCATATAGTGGTCCTGCAGCGATTCGTTTATTACGTGCGAGCTGCGGCCAAACACCCCATGCTGATCTTTATAAGCCTGTAGCTCCTTATTGTTATATTTTGGATAACTTGGCTAAACTTGGATTTTCTCCGGAGTTTATGCTTGACCATGAGGGATTATTTGGTGATTTTATCGGAGAGATTAAAAAATATGGTGGCTTAGATGATGTATCGATGCTACCGAGAGCAGGTATTTCTCCTGATCTTGTTTCATTTGATGGAAAATTACTTTCAGATGATGGGCAATTACTCGAGCGCTGGCTTAAACAACAAGACACGTCAGAACAAAAACGCAGTGTTACCTATTACAATGAAATTTCTCTCCATGATGGCAATACTTATATTGGCAATAATACACCTGCACCTTATGCACCGCGGGCGCAAAGACTTTTAGATCAAACAATGAACTTCTTTACTGCATTAGAGAAAGCAGGTCGTAAAGCAGTGGTTGTCTTTATTCCCGAACATGGAGCCAACCTTGTGGGTGATAAATTACAAATGCCAGGCTTACGTGATATCCCCAGCCCGAGTATTACGCACATTCCTGTTGGAATTAAATTTATTGGTTTGAAAACAAAGCCAGCCCCAATTCAAATCAATGAACCCAGTAGCTATCTAGCTGTTTCAGAGTTAATGGCTCGCTTGGTTGATGGAAAGTTATTTAATCAGGATAATGTTAATTTAGAAACAATAACAAAAAACTTACCCCAAACAGCCTTTGTTTCATCTAATGAGGGCGTTACTGTAATGAAATATCAAGGCAAATTTTATATTTTATTAAAAGGTGACAGTGATTGGGTGCCTTATCCTGAGTGATTTTCTAATATCATTGTGTTTCTTAGGTGAACGTCAGTGCTTTTTTCTCACGGCAGAAATTTATCTGGATTTCGTCAGATGACTCAATATGTAACTCACTTTATCTGAAATTAGAATAGGGTACTAAGGGGATGATAGGCATGTCCATATCCCCCATCCATCCTTCAAATGAATAACGAAGGAACAGAGAGAGATGGCTTGGAGTATAGTCTGTTGAGCGTTGAATATCTACCATTCCTCCGACTACAAAATGTGAACCAAGTCGACGTTCTATCAATGCAAGCAAAGAATAACCATAGCCCGTACCATTACCACCTGTTTGGATGGAGTTTTGTGAACTGTTAAAATTTGGAATAAGGTTTGGTAATGGGTATGCCAATAGATTTTTAGTAGTATCATACGACCAGGTTACAGTGCCACCTAATTCATAAGACCAGTTTGCTGTTCGTTTGCGGTAATCAATTGGAATGGTGAACGACAAGTAGAAATCTGGGCTAAAATATCCTGCTTGCCCAAGATTAAAACCGTATAGGTTTTTATCATAGTGCCAAACCATATTATTGAGTCCAATGATAAAACGGCGATTGTCTTCATTGATGAGTTTGTAATAATAACCATCGATAAGAAGAATGCGCTGATTCGACGGTACATTTTTCCCAGTTAATTCACTGCCAATGATATTAGCCCACAAACCGTTTGCTTCACCCCGATCATAACTTAGTGATAAGGTAAGTCCTGTGGCTACAACTCCTCCCCATACGACTCCTGTATTTGGATCTTTTGCACCTGCAAAAGAAAGTAACGAGTTGGTCATGGGGCGTTGTGACGCTGTGATTGTCCAGCCAATATGATTTATTTCACCGCTGTAATTGATACCACCAATGAAATTATTCACAGGGAATCCTATCGGGGTTGCGCCCGCATCGAATCCCCAAACCCGATTTTGCCATCCTCCATCAAAGCTGACTCCGTTTGTTTTTTGCGCTATGCCGGTTGAGCAGCCGTTAATATTACACGTTCCAAAGTCGTCAAAATACAAGCCATTAACTGTAGTAAAACTTCCTGCACCCAAACTAACCGTATCCGTTCTAAAAAATGCGCGTCCGTTTGCGTAGCCCCAATCTGCTTGGGCTATGGTATCTTCAGCCCGTAGATCAGAGGTTCCAGCGTTACCTGTTAGCCGCCAGTAATCTTGATCGATTGTAATGCGTGTTTCTTGTTGTTGATAAAGAAGGCCTGCATCAGACCTAATGCTGCGTTTAAGCCAATCGTCTCCTGCTTGATTGCGGGTCAATAAAGTATAATAATCATTGCTGGCAGGCCAAACCGATGTAATATCACTTTCAACCATCGCTTTTTTGTAATCTTCTTGAGCCAGTTTAGGCATACGAAGTTGAGTCTCTAAACGTGCCGCATCACGAAATATGAGGGCGCTATCTTGACTAGGGGCGGCATTGACATTTTCTCGTTTAAGCCGATTAAAAATAGGTAATGCTTTTTGTGGATAGCCTACTGCATTCCATGCATTTGCTAATCTTCTTTGCATGTTATAATTGTATGTTAATTTTATTTTTTGCTGTTCTTCCAGCAATTGATGGGCTTTTTTCTTGTCTCCCATAGCAATTAGCGATTCAATAACCCCCAAGTTGGCATCAGTATTAAGTGGTTCATGGGTTTTGACGTCCTGATAATAATTCAAGGCTGCTGTAAATGCCCCATCATTAAAAGCCCAATCAGCCAAGGTTAGCTTGATGGGTGTAGTTTGGGTTTGATGCATTAAATAGGCGATTGCAGCTTGTTTATCTCCATCATCTCGCAATTTTTGTGCATGTTGTAAAATCAATTCGGTAGTCAGACGTTGTGCCATTTGACGCATGCCTTCATTCCATTGTTTTTGCGGAATGGTATGAAGTTGGTCCAGTGCTTGTTGTAGCTTGTCGATACTTGATAAGTAAAGCGCATAAGCATATGCCCGAGTCGGATCTTTTGTTTGTTTCGAGTTCAACTTCTGAAACAGGTCATTTGCTTTTTTAAAATTGCCTACATGATTCAATGCTAATGCGAAATGGTAAGTTAACCATACATCATTGGGATCGAGGTTTTCTGCCTGGCTGTACTTTTCGATTGCTCTTTGCCATTGATTTTTTCTGGCAAATTGATCCGCTTGCTCTTGTAGCATGGAACTCTCTAAACTGCGTCGCGCATCATTAAATTTACTTTTCAAATCGTCCGGTAAACTATTGAGGTAATCCAGTGCTTTTTTCAAGG
Organism: Legionella sheltonii; assembly: GCF_026191355.1. Classification (GTDB taxonomy): domain Bacteria; phylum Pseudomonadota; class Gammaproteobacteria; order Legionellales; family Legionellaceae; genus Legionella; species Legionella sheltonii. The sequence goes on along the minus strand of NZ_JAPHOQ010000004.1, from coordinate 77,477 downwards.
ATTGACGTTTATAGATTCCTAAAAGTCCATAAACGGCGCTACTCTTACCAGGACTAACGAGCAAAGCTTGTTTGTATGCTTTTTCAGCATCAACAAAATTTTTGCGAGCAAATGCTACTTCACCTATTCCAACCCAAGCATAATAATTTGTGTGATCCAAGAGAATGGCCTGCTGATATTTTTTTTGCGCCAAATCCATATTACCTGTTCGAAATGCGGCATCTCCACTGGCTACCCATAATCCTGAAAGCCTTTCTTTGAGTCCATAAGTCCAATTGTCTTGATTGTTATTGTTAGAATAAATTTTATGAAGATTTAAAAAATTATAGAGTGTTTGCAAATGGTTGAATGCATTTTGACGCTCTGTAGGAATGTAGGAAACGAGGCGCCAATATTCAGAACTTAATTCCAGGGTGGGGAAATCACCATGGAAAAGCGCATCATATTGAGCTTTTGCTGAACTCAGATGCCCAGACAGTGCCATTATTCTTGCTTGCTGGAGTTTTTGTTTGGCGGTAGGCTGAGTTAGAAGTAAACTCATATTGGCTTGTTTGTAAGCTTCTGAATTAGGTGCTTTTTGTTTTAATTCATCAAGCAATTCCTCCGCTAAAACCAAATTTTTTTGTCTTATTGCAAGCCTAATCCGTGCAGCGAGAACCTCGGGATCATTAGGAGCGATTAATTGTAATCGCTCCAGTGAATTCTTAACAAAATCATCCCGGTAATAGGTTTCGCCCCAAATGACTTGATCTAATAACATTTGTTTCGGGTTAAAATCGTCAGCAACAGCTTTAAAAGCTATGAAGCTAAACAATAATAAACCGAATCTGCCTCTAGACATTAGGTAATCCAATTATTTTGTCGAATTATTTCTTTAGAACTCTCAACCCCAGGCTGATCAAATGAATTAATATTCCAAATCACGCCTTGAACAAAAATTTTATGCTCGTATAAAGCAATCAATGAGCCAAGAGTTCTTGGAGAGCAATCGTTCAAACAGAGAAGATTTACGGGTATTTCCCCAGGAATATAACTATGAGGATTCTCGCTATGATTCCCGCCTTTTGTTAAAACTTCCTTGTGGGCTCGACATATTTTATTGATTACATCGTCATCAAAACTACGAAGACAAATTAAATCAGCTGCAATTTTATGAGTTCCTTGGCACAACAGCTGATAGTAACTGTGTTGCGCGTGATTACCTAGTCCCCCCCAAATGATGGGGCCTGTTGCATAATCTACTCTACGGCCTTGTTTGTTTATCGACTTTCCATTACTTTCCATGTCCAGTTGCTGGAGATAAGGAACAAAGTGTTGTAAATCTTGGGAATAAGTCATAACCAGCAAGTTATTAATGTTTAAAAAATTAATATTCCATATACCTACTAGAGCCATAAAAACAGGTAGGTTTTTTTCAAAATGCTCAGTGCAAAAATGCACATCCATGCTGTATGCTCCGTTAAGGATTTCTGAAAAATTATCAAAACCAACGGCAATACAGGAAATTAAATTAATCGCTGAGCAGAAAGAGTAACGCCCTCCAACCCAATCCCAGATGGGGAGAATCGTTTCAAAACCCATTTCTTGTGCTTTTTTAACCTGTGACGTGATTGCAATAAAATGCTGATTGAAATAGTGATCCTGGTTAATCCACGACAAAGCCTTTTGGAAATGAGATAAGGTTTCTGGGGTGGTAAACGATTTCGAGGAAATAATAAATAGGGTGGTCTCAGGATTGAGTTTCGCAGTAGCACGTGAAAATGCATTAGGGTCAATATCGGAGATAAAATGAAAGCCTAATTTGTCAGTGACGTAATCACTTAATGCATTAATACAAAAGAAAGGGCCAAGCATGGAACCACCAATCCCTATATTAACGATATCAGTAATAGGTTTTCCGGAGTAACCCAGCCATTCTCCGTTTCTAATTTTTGTGGAGATATCCTTCATTGTGTTACGAACCTTAACTACCTCAGGAATCACGTTATGTTCATCAACCCATATGGCTTTATTTTCTGGGGCACGAAGAGCTGTGTGTAAGACTGGCCTATTTTCTGTGTTGTTAATGGATTTTCCACTCATCATGGCATTGATATGTTCATGCAGATGACATTCATTCGCAAGCTCAAGAAGTGAATCCATAATCTGGGCATTAACATGTTGCCCGCCGTAATCCAGAGTAATATTGTCATTGGATATAAAATGATTTTTTATTTCTGGATTATGATGAACGTATGTTTTGGCGAATTTTTCGAGTTTTTTCCAGGTATTCATTTTTGTAAGCTGTTCCATATATATATCTCAATCAAATTAGGGACGGTTTCCCTTTCTAATACCTTGGCCAAACGGTCCTGATTATTTTCCGCTCTTCACCACTGGGTGCATGCTGCGCTTCGGTATTGGAAAATCAAGCCATTTTGGTTCAAGCTAACGAAAAGTAAACAAGCCCTGTCTAGGCTAAAAGCCATTTGGAAAATTTTTCTCCCTCAGTTGGATGCTCTTTTCCTAAATCTACATTAGCTTTTAGAAAACCGAGAACGCTCCCGCAGTCGTAGCGTTTTCCATCATAGGGTAGAGCCAATACGGTTTCTTTTTTTAGCAAACCATTAATTGCATCAGTTAATTGAATTTCTTTATGCTCCACATGAGGTAATTTTCTGATTTGTTCAAAAATACCTGGGGTAAGAACATAACGACCTACAATGGCAATATTTGATGCAGCAAGATGCGGTTTAGGTTTTTCTTCTAAATGATGAATACTTAAAAGGTTCTTATCCCACTCTGCACCTTGAATAATACCATAACATTCTGTTAATTCCTGAGGGATACTTTCTACCGCAACAATACTATGACCATATTGCTCATACATGTTCGTTAATTGTTGAATCACTGGTGTAGTGCTCGACATTAAATCATCGGCAAGAATGACAGCAAATGCTTCATTGCAAACGATTTTTTCAACACATAAAACCGCATGTCCTAGTCCAAGGGGTTTTGCCTGGCGTACATAAAAACATTCCATGTCAGAAGGTGTAACTGATTGTACGATGGATAATAATTCATTTTTATCATGGAGGCGCAGTTCATTCTCCAATTGATAAGCTAAATCAAAATGATCTTCAATAGCACGTTTGTTATGGCAGGTTACGAAAATCATTTGCCGAATGCCTGCTGCATAAGCCTCTTCAACCGCATATTGAATCAAAGGCTTATTAACTACAGTTAACATTTCTTTGGGGGCTGTTTTTGTAGCCGGTAAAAATCGAGTTCCTAAACCGGCAACGGGAAATACTGCTTTGCGTATTGGTGGAAATGTTGCATTCATTGTTAATCTATCCATTTAGTAACAATTAATATAGATTTTACAAATTAATTTTAAGTATGCACTTAAAATTAATTGAATTATATAGTTTTTTATCAATTTTTTGATAAAAGTATTTATGGATTTAGAAAAGGTTGATGTATGTATTCTCTAGATTGGTTATATGCTTATGGATTACCAAAATCTACGGCTTATTTTAAATTTACTCCTGAAGACTTCCAAGTAAATGAATTTTTTGATAGCCCATTTTCTGGGGCAGGGGAACATATTCTCCTTAAAATTGAGAAAAAAGGGGTAACAACCCTAGAAGTAGTTAAATCAGTAGCAAGACTATTGAAAAAGCCAATCAAGTCAATTGGCTATGCGGGATTAAAAGACAGGCAAGCATTAACCACTCAATGGTTGAGTATCCATGCTCCTGGTGAAGAAATTCCAGGAGTTGCGCAACTTGCAGGGCCTGGTTGGTGTGTTTTGGAGTGCATTCGTCATCATAAAAAATTAAGACCAGGCTTTCTAACGGGAAATCATTTTCTTGTACGTTTGCGCGAAATTTCCCATAAAGAAGACTTGTTAGAGCGTATCGATCGCATTAAAGAGAAAGGTGTTCCTAATTATTTTGGCGAGCAACGATTTGGTCGAGATGCAGGTAATTTGTTAAAAGCAGAAGAAATGCTTGTTCATGGCTATAAAGTTAAGGATCGATTTCTACGAGGGATGTATTGTTCTGCCGCACGTTCATGGATTTATAATTTAATTTTATCTCGTCGTATCAGAGAGCAATGTTGGGATATACCCTTGCCTGGTGTAATCTAGGTCTGGTAATCTGGAACAAAATTCAGGAAAAATAAGAGCTATTCCGAATTGGTTTATTAACTCCTGCTCTCACAGAATGGCTTATCCACAAGTCCATAGGCCAGTAGAGCCTTCATCGTCTCGGATAGGCCTGTGGACCCTGTGGGTAAGCCATGACACACCGAACTATGTTTTAGAAACCGTACTAGGGTGTCCGAAATACACTTGAGCTGGTGTTAAATATCCAAAAGACTGATGGAGTCTTCGGTTGTTATAATATTCAAAATACTCAGCTAATTCCAGCTCTATCTCTTCGATTGTTTCGAAATCATACCGATAGAGTTTTTCTTGCTTAACACTGCGCCATAAACGTTCTATGAAAATATTATCGAGGTATCGGCCGCGCCCATCCATACTGATAGAGATTTTGTGGGCCTTCAAGGTATTGATCCAATCATTAGACGTGAACTGAGCACCCTGATCGGTATTAAAAATATCACACCGCCCCTGTAATAACGCGTTTTTTAGCGCCTCTACACAAAATTCTGCTTCTAATGTTGGGGACACCGCCCATTGAAGCACATACCGACTATACCAGTCCATGATGGCAACCAAGTAAACATGGCCTCCCTTCATACGCACGTAGGTAATATCAGCAGCCCAGACCTGATTAGGCTTAGTGATATCGATGTCACGTAATAGATAGGGGTACACGGTGTGCTCTTTATTGGGAACGCTTGTATTTGGCTTTGGGTAGACGGTTTCTAATCCCATAGCCTCCATGAGTCTCTTGATGCGTCGTTTACCAACAGGATAGCCAACTTCAAGGGACAACCATTGTGCGCGCTTCACTTTACCTTCACATGGATACTGGAGATAATGCTCGTCTAACAGCGCCATGAGCCGCTCGTCCTCTGCTGATATAGGAGACGCTTTGTAATAATAACTGGAAATACTCAATCCGAGTAGCATGCATTGTTCTCGGATTGATATTTCAGCGTTGCTATCAATCAGCTTACGCTTTTCATCCAAGCTCAGTGGCAGTCTTTTTTTTTAACCATGATAATTGGGCTTGAAGTCGACCAATTTCCTCATACAAAGCACCAACAAGCTCGGCTTGCTCTTTTTTATCCTTATCATGAGAATTGGAAAAAGCATCTGAAATAGCCTGCAATGCTGTTTGCTTCCATGCTTTAATTTGGGTAGGATGCACACCGTATTCGCTGGTCAGTTGAGCCTGAGTCAATTTTCCTTCAATTGCCGCAACTGCTATCTTTGATTTTTTTGATGCCGTGTAATAGTTTCTTTTTTTGCTCATTCTATTCTCCTCTGTTACTTAGAAGAATAGCTCTTAAAAATTACCTTTTTTCGTCCAAAAAACCGCGCCTATATCAGTGATGTGATGCAGCTTCAAGGATCTAACAGTATTTTTGTTATTGATAATGTAGACAATGAACTGTTACAAAGGATTAAAAATAAAGATATTTCCCCCGCAAGTCCTTTACCAGGGCAAAGCAAACATAAGATAAAGCATGAGGCGTTGGATTTAGTTAATAAAATTTATCATGATTGGCAGCCATGGATAACAGGGTTAGAACATTATGGTTTGGAGGAAGATTGGCGCGCAAATATCCTGCATGTAGAACAGTTTACTTGTCTCATTAAGGAAAATACCGCTGAACTGTCTTTTAGTTTGCCTGCAGGCTCTTATGCTACTGCTGTTTTACGTGAGCTAATTCGCTATCAAAACAGATAATTTAGGGGGCAATCGATAAAATATCGTCTTTGCTTCATTTCATTTGTAAAGACGGTGTTTTTTCATTTTGTAACAAAAGTCTACTGTCCAATCAATACGAGTTTTATGTAGATTCTCTCCATACCAACTATACTTTTCTTTATAGCAAAGATAGATGCGGATGTGTTCAATGATTAATGAACAGTTAAAAGTTGCGATAAAGCAGGGGAATCTGGAGCAATTTAAAAAATTAATATTGAATGTAGAGGATGAGGATTTTCTAATTTTTGATGAAGAGGGCAATACGCTAGCGCATCTTGCTGCAATCTACGATCAACCTGAAATTCTGCAAATTATTATAGATAGGGCTGAGGAACTGAATAGCCCAATTTTGAAGACTTCTAATGACAATGGGTTCACTCCTCTAGAATGTTCCTATATCTATTCATCATCAAAGACCAAGCCGTTATTAGAATCAAATCCACAATTAAGTGACTCAAGTAAGCTGGTTGTTGCAAAAAATTATGAACAACTAAAGAAGGTATCTCCGTTTGGCTTTCGTAAAGAAGGACTAAATAAAATTACTATGGTTGCAAGCGCATTGGATGCAACCGCTTTAACTATTCTTTTGGGCATCGCAAGAACTCCTGAAGTTTTACTTCATCATCAAACTAAAAATGGTTGGTCCGGTGTCCATTTTGCTGCATACAATGATCGATTAGATGCAATTCAATTATTTCCTGAACAATTCGCAATCGAAGTCACCGATAATCAAGGCAATACTCCTTTAATGATTGCCGCAGGGAGAGGGAATTCAAAAATTATTGACTACTTGCTTGCAAAAGGCGGGAATCTGCATCAAAAAAATAAGCAGGGGGAAAATGCAGTTTTTCTTGCTGCTGAACAGGGACAATTAGACACACTTAAATTTTTGGATAAAGAGAGTGCTGAGCTCATGGTTATTAATGACAAGGGTGAGAATGCCTTAATGGCAGCTGCTCGCAATGGACATGCCGATTGCGTAGAGTTTCTCTTGGCACGAAATGTTCCTGCCGATCTTCAAAATAAGCAAGGTAAAACAGCGTTCCAATTTGCATTGGAAGCAAAAAAATTCGATATAGCCGATTTGCTTGTCACTCATAGTACGGCCCAGGAACAAGAACTGGCTTTGTTTGATGCAGTAAGACGAGGGGATTTAGCGACGGCACAATGGTTAGTAGAGCATGGCACTTCTCTATCCGCGACAAATGAAAATAAAATGACCCCAATGCTGTTGGCAGCAAGTTTGGGTTATGTATCATTCGTTGATTATTTCATGGATCAGGATCCTACTTCTATTCATGATAAGGACAGCGAAGGAGATAACCTGTTTTTTGTGGCCATAAAATACCGGAATACTTCTCTTGTGAAACATCTAATTGCTCGAGGTTTATTTTCACTAGAAGATAAAAATGCTAAAGGGAAGACCCCCTTATTAGCAGCTGCTGAAGTGAACTCCGGTAAACTCGTTAAGTTTTTCCATCAAAAGGGTTGCTCCTTGGATGCCCGCGATGAAGAGGGAAATACTGCTTTTCATTTATTAGTGGCTAAAGGGTATTTAGGAAATACGATGGAATACCTGCTAAGCCACAGCCCAGCTTTGATTTTAGAAAAAAATAGTAAAGATGAATCCCCTCTGCACACAGCAATTAGGCTGAAACAAAATGATGGATTAGCGGAAATGCTGCGTTTAGTTACCTCTCAGCCACACATAAAAATGCAGTTGATTGAAGCACGAAATGATCAAGGTAATACGGCTTTATTGTCGGCTATTGAATCGCAAAATTCAGTAGCAATATCTATGCTTATGGCAGCAAAGGCAGATGTTTTGGCCAAAAACAATAAAGGTCAAACAGTGATTTCTATTGCTTACTTGCATGCACTTCCCCAGGAGTCCGTAACACGTTTTTTTGATGCATATCAGATTGATTATTGGGAGTATTACAATCGACGCAGACTTTATTTCATCTTTGGCGGAGAAAAACTGATTCAGTTTCTTCAATTCCCTAATGCAGAGATCAAATTTGGTTGGGGTTTATTCGATGAAGGAGTAGCGGTTCTTAATGACTATTTAAAGAATTTTATCCAGGAGAAACATCCGGAGTATTCTGAGCGGTTTGGACAACTATTATTGGCATTGAATAAACTTCAATCGGACTCCACGGCAGTTGATATATTAAGTCGGTTGGAGCGTGAAGATATGGCTTTTCAGGCAACTGGTTTTACTGGGCACAGTGTACTTGCTACGTTAAAAAATATGGCGGATGGAAGTATGAAGTTATCACTTGCTGAACGTGGTGCGCGGGTAGGGGGAGCTCCTTTTTTAAATGATGAAAAAAAGAAATTTGCGGCTATCCGCTCCATTATTGTCCCAGTAGAAAAACGTCAGGGGGTGATTGAGCTTTTGGCGCAAGCCAAAAATGAACCCCAGGCAAAGGGACTCGATATCTTATTTAAACAAATACCTGAGTTTGTGGGAGAACCCTATCAGTTTTCTAATATTTACCAGAAGAAATTTTTAGATATTTGTTTTTATAGTAACCCCAAAACAGGTTTATATGAACAATTTATTGAGATTCTTGGGGAAGAAGGTGGGAAAGCTTTTTACAAAGAATTTGAGATTTTTATGCGAGAACAAGAATTAAAGAAATATATAGAGTATCGCCAGCAAAATCATCCCGATGAAAACGTACAAGAAAATCCAATTATTGTTACTGCGCAGGAACTTATTGATAAAAGGCAGGCAGCATTGCCTGCTTCACCAAAGACTGGTTAAGAAAAGCAGACATTTTCCATTTTAAGCTGAATTCCGAGGCATTATTTATAATAAAAAATCAGCAGATGAATCAGAACCTTACACTAGAGATAAAATTGATTTTTTTGCGAAAGCAAGCTATGTTTTAAATGGGTGAATCCAATTTATACACAGTTTGTAGAAGGTATAACATGAAGAGTCAGATGTCAGATCTTCATGGACTGAAATCTCTTAGGCTTCAGGATGATTTGCACGTACTGAGTCGAATATATTCTTTACCTCAGTTAGGTTATGTAGATATTTCAAAACAACAAATTATTACCGAAATATTAGAACGTTGGTATATATTAAAAGAATTTAGTGACATAAGCTCAAAAAGATAACATAGGACAAAAGCATGCCAGTAATTGCGCTACAAGGACTCCGCGGTGGAGTAGGTGTGACTTCGATTGCTGCTGGGTTGGCTTGGGCTTTACAACAGTTGAATGAATCAGTATTAGTAATCGATTTCACAACAGATAATTTGTTGCGCTTGCATTTTAATATGCCATTTGAACAAAAAGAAGGGTGGGGGCGTTCATATCTGGATAAACATGACTGGAAAGAAAGTATCCACTCTTATAACCATCAGTTGAGTTATTTGTCTTTTGGGAAAATAACTCAAGCTGAGCGAGTTGAATTGGAAAATAAACTGCAAAAAAATCCATTTTTTTGGCAAAAAAATATAGAGGATGTATTGGCTAAAAATGAGTACCGTTGGATTTTGCTTGATCTGCCATCTGACGATACATTATTGACCCAGCAGGGCTTGGATAGCGCCGATTTTGTATTCTTGTTGTTAACCCCAGACATTAATTGTCATACTCGTTTGCATCAGCAAAAAATTCCGAAGCATTGTTATTTTTTAATTAATCATTTTTCCCCCGCTAAGTCATTACAAAAAGACCTGTATCAATTGTGGCAGCGGGTATTGCCCAATTTTTTACCAATAATACTACATAGTGATGAAGCAATCGCAGAGTCACTTGCTGCCAAAAAGCCAATTGGCGAATTTCATGCTCATAGTCTTATTGCCAATGATCTCAGTGAATTAGCCAATTGGTGTATGAACAATGACTCTAGGGATGCATAATGAGTAAAGTCTTGTATTTGTTCTTATCACATAATGGATACAAAAAAATTGAGAAAACTTATTATCATTTTCATCAGCATAATACCTCGCTGTTCACTACGATAAGTATTATTTTATTACAAATAACCAGCTGGACTTTTTTAAGGTTGGAGTCTCCCAATTGGCAAGGGGTACTTAATAACCATCATTTTTGGTTCCCTCATATTTCAAGAAAGCATCCACGCGCCGGAGATATCGTTCGTTATTTAATTCAAGGTTTATGGTTTATTTTTTTCTATTCAGAACGCAAAAAAAATACCCGTTTTTTAGAGCGTGGTCTTAATTATTATTATTCCTGGATAGAAACGCTTCCTTATAAGATAGAAAGCAACCGAGCAACGAAACGAACAGCGATGAATTTTGAACGCACAAGCAGAATTGTACGGCGTATTTTGTTTATCGTACTCAGTATTCTTTCAGCCATAATATTGTTGATTTGTATTACCCAGCCTTTTAAACCAATTGCTCAATTTATCTTTGTAGTCCTGCTCTGGGTGATGGCGATGAGCATTCGTAAAGCGCCTGGACACGTGTGTACGATTATGTTAGTTGTTCTTTCTGTAATTGTTTCATGTCGTTATCTATGGTGGCGCTATGCATATACCTTAGTATGGGATGATGTACCCAGCACGGTATTCGGAAGCTTACTTATCTTTGCAGAAACCTATATTTGGTTGGTTATGATATTAGGATATTTTCAAAGTATTTGGCCATTACATCGTAAGCCTGTGCCATTGCCTTCTGATCATTCTGTGTGGCCTAGTGTCGATATCATGATCACTACTTACAATGAAGATTTGAGTATATTAAAACCAGGAGTTTATTCCGCTTTAGGCCTGGATTGGCCAAAAGAAAAGCTGAATATATATATTTTGGATGATGGCAATCGCCCTGCATTCAAAGCATTTGCTGAGGAAGTAGGGGTACACTATATAGCGCGTCCTACCCACGAACATGCAAAAGCAGGCAATATTAATTATGCTTTAAAACGTACAAGTGGCGACCTAGTGGCAATTTTTGATTGTGACTATGTCATTACCCATCCTTTTTTGCAGTTAACTGTTGGGTGGTTTTTAAAAGATCCTAATCTCGCAATTTTACAAACGCCTCATCATTTTTTCTCACCTGATCCCTTCGAACGTAATTTGAAATCCTTTCGAAAAACCCCAAATGAAAGTTCGTTATTTTATGGTGTGGTACAGGATGGGAACGATACCTGGAACGCAACTTATTTTTGTGGCTCAAGCGGTCTCATGCGACGTTCTGCTTTAGAAAAAATTGGTGGTTTGGCAGTAGAAAGCGTTACTGAGGATGCTCATACCTCATTGCGACTTCAACGTCTTGGCTATAACTCAGCTTATATTCGTATTCCTTTAGCGGCCGGCTTGGCAACAGAAAGCCTTGCAAACCATGTTGCCCAGCGTATCCGTTGGGCACGTGGTATGGTACAAATTTTACGTATGGATAATCCTTTATTAGGTAAAGGATTATCCTTAGGACAACGTCTTTGTTATTTTAATGCGATGTTGCATTTTCTGTCTGGGGTTCCTCGTTTAATTTTCTTCATTACCCCTGCGGCATTTTTGGTTTTGAATGCTTATGTAGTCTATGCTTCTGGAGTGATGATTTTGCTTTATGCCATACCTCATATCGTACATGCAGTTTTAACAAATGATCGAATTCAAGGCCGATTCCGTCATTTTTTATGGAATGAAATTTATGAAACGGTAATGGCCTGGTACATTGCTGTCCCTACCACCATGGCTTTAATTAACCCACGTAAGGGAAAGTTTAACGTAACCCCCAAAGGGGATATCAATGTAGAAGAGCATGTAGATTGGATAACAGCACGACCTTATATCGTCTTATTATGTATTAATATTGGAGGTTTAATCGCGGCTGCCTTTCGTTTGTCAGTTGATCCTGCCGCAACAATTCTTGCGGTGCTTATTACTTCCATCTGGTCTATATATAACATTGCTATTCTTGGTGGGGCGTTGGGTGTAAGTATTGAAGCCAGGCAAAGACGGAGAGCACCTCGGGTAACATTTGTTATGCCAGCAGCAATTATGCGAGCTGATGGTCATGTGTATCAATGTACCCTGCGAAATTATTCGGATAAAGGGGTAGGAATACATATGCAAACTGAAGGTTTGTTTCAATCCGGTGATGAGATAACCCTTTTACTCAGACGTGGTGATGATGAATTTGCTTTCCCAGGAACTATTGCTTACACATTTCATCATCAAGCAGGAATTCAATTACATGAGTTCTCCCTTAGACAAAATATTGATTTCATTCAGTGTACATTTGCTCGTGCAGATGTTTGGACATTATGGCAGGAAGAGTTTGGTCAGGATAAGCCGCTGAAAAGTATGCGTGATGTATTTGTTCTGGACTTGCGTGGTTATTACGATATCATAGAATATACACCAGCTAGAGTTCGTAAGATGCTCATAAGCTTTACTAATGCAATTATTTGGATGGGAACATTCCTCCCTCACAGGCCTAGATTAAAGAACCATCCTTAAGCATGGGTTATTGGAATAGAATATAAAAACTAATGGATGAGATAATGATAAGAAAAATAATCTGGATTGTTTTACTGATCATAGCGGGAGCTAGTATTCCTATGCAAGCTGCTTCTGCGGCATCAGCAAATTCCATGCAAGCGGCCCAGCCCATATTATCAACCACTACCAATACTCCAACACGTACAATCCATTTATATTTTAATAATTTAAATCAGCAACAAGGCAACTTTACTTTAGGGAATTTTACTACTGGAAAAAATATAGAATTCACGGTGCGTAAAGATGAGCTGATATCCCAAGCGGTATTACATCTGCAGTTTATTCCTTCGCCGGCGCTTATTCCTTTATTATCGCAACTCAAAATATATTTAAATGAAGAGTTGGTCACTGTTATTGCAATTAGTGACGAACAACTGGGTAAATTAAATTCTGTGGATATCCCTATAGATCCTCGTTATGTCAGTGATTTCAATCGTCTGAGACTGGAGTTTATTGGCCACTACAAATCAATTTGTGAGAATCCAGCACACAGCTCAATATGGTTAGATATTGATAAACTCAGCTCTCTTGAATTGACGTTTCAAACATTACTCGTGAAAAATGATCTATCCCATTTTCCAGAACCTTTCTTTGATCCATTAGATAGTAATCCATTAAATCTTCCTATCGTGTTTACTAACCAACCCAGCTTGATGCAACAACGAGCCGCAGCAATTTTAACCTCATGGTTCGGGAGTAAAGCCTTATGGCGTGGAGCGTCTTTTCCAGTCTTGTTGAATCAACTTCCTACAAGGAATGCTGTAGTATTATTCACAAACCAACAAAGACCTGATTTCTTGAAAGATTATAAGACTGTAAATGCCCCTACCGTCGAAATGATTAGTCATCCCAATAATCCTTATATCAAATTACTGTTGATTTCAGGGCGTGATGAACGCGATTTATTGACTGCCATTCAGGGTATAGTGCAAGGTAATGTTCTTTTTAGAGGAGCTCGTGTTACGGTTGATAACGTAAAAATGCTTGAACATCGCCAGCCTTATGACGCACCCAACTGGATTCCTACTAATAAACCAGTAACTTTTGCAAAATTAGAAGAATTTGAAGGACAATTGCAAACAAAAGGATTTACCCCTTATCCCGTTTCACTTCGATTTAATGTGCCTCCTGATTTGTTTGTTAATCAAGGCAGAGGCATTGATTTACGTTTAAAGTACCGTTACTCAATTCCCCCAGCTGCCAGCATGTCACAATTGAATATTAGCTTGAATGGTTCTTTTGTGAAAAGTTATCAGTTGGAGTCGCACCAGGAACATACTTTTTCTGATAATATGGCCGAAACAAGTCAAAGACTCTATATTCCAGCACATTTAGGAGCACACAACCAATTCACTTTTGATTTTGCTTATGGGACTCAAATTGCTGGAGGAATGCAAAATGAACAATGCATTACCTATCAGGTTATTAACAATTCAGGGCTTATCGATCGTTCTTCCACTTTGAATTTATCTAATTATTCTCATTTCATTACGATGCCTAATTTAAATGCTTTTATGAGTTCAGGCTATCCTTTCAGTATCCTGGCTGATCTCTCGCAAACAATAGTGTACATTGATCCGCAATCACATCCTGAAGCGCTAAGCACCTTATTGAATGTTATGGGTAATATTGGTGCAGCAACAGGTTATCCTGTTCTATCGATGACTTTGACAGATGATTGGTCTCAGGTTCAAAATAAAGATGCAGATCTTTTAATTATCGGGTCTTTACCCAAAGAGCTTAAAAATAATGAAGATCTCAATTTGTTAATCAATAAAACACAGGATTGGATTAAAAAACCTCTAAATAACAATGCGATGCCTGATATACATCGCGAGACTCCTTTCAGCATTGCTGAGAGTAAAACTACGATGAGTGCCATGGGTTCTTTGGCAGCAATTCTCGGCATTCAATCCCCCTTTAACAATAAACGCAGTATTATTATTCTTTTGGCAGAAAATCAGCAGGGCTTTGAATTACTCAATAATGCACTATCTAACAATAAAAATGTTGATAAAGTCTTTGGTTCGCTCGCCGTAATTCGTAATTCTGGAATTGATAGTTTCAGAGTAGGCAAGACCTATCATCTTGGCTATTTACCATGGGTAGAGCGTTTTTGGTTTTCATTGCAAAAACATCCCATCAATTTGGCGCTTTTGTCTCTTTTGGCTGCGATATTAGTTACCTTTTTGATTTGGAATGGTTTGGCAGTCATTAATCGTCGTCGTTTAAATGGTAGTCAACAGGATAAAGCGTGATTTTTAAATCAAAAATTAAAAAATTTTTGTTGTTATGGCTCCTATCTATGATGCCTATTTCAAATGTCATTGCAAATACGCAATGGCCAATTTGGGATAAATTTAAGCAGTATTACATCAGCGTGGATGGCCGAGTCATTGATCCACAACTTCCTGAGAGAAAAACAACATCTGAAGGGCAAAGTTATGGATTATTTTTTGCTTTGGTTGCCAATGATCAACCGATGTTTGATAAATTATTACTTTGGACTGAAAACAATCTTGCTGCCGGTGATTTGACAAAACGGCTACCTGCATGGGAATGGGGACAAAATGCCAATAAGAAATGGAGCGTTTTAGACAGTAATTCGGCGACTGACTCGGACTTATGGATTGCTTATGATTTACTTGAAGCAGGACGTTTGTGGAAAAATAAGCGGTATGATGCTTTGGGTAAAGAGCTTCTCAAACGTATTCTCAAAGAAGAAGTAGCTCAAATTCCGGGATTTGGACTTATGGTACTTCCAGGTCAATTTGGATTTAATTTTAAAAAAACTTGGCGAGTTAATCCAAGTTATTTACCTCCTCAGTTATTTGCTCGCTTTGCCAAATTAAATAGTAAATGGACTGTTATTGAACGTAATAGCAGACGTTTGCTATTAGAAACTTCTCCCAAAGGGTTTGCACCGGATTGGGCTATTTGGAAAAAGAATAGTGGTTGGCAGCCTGATTTGAAGTCCCCTAATGTTGGCAGTTATAATGCAATTCGGGTCTATCTATGGGTAGGAATGTTAGCTCAGGATGCACCTCAAGCAGCACAATTGATAAAACATTTTTTACCTATTATTAATTTGACGCAACAATTGGGGTATCCCCCAGAAAAAATTGATATTCTCAGTGGTAAAACGACAGGAAAAGGCTCTATTGGTTTTACTGCTGCTCTGTTACCCTTATTAGCAAATAATCCGACCCAGCTCGCAATACAAAGACAACGTGTTGAAGCAGTGGAGTTGACTGCGGATAGTTATTACAGCTCAGTGCTAAGACTTTTTGGACAAGGCTGGGATCAAAATCGATTCCGTTTTAATGCCCAAGGCGAGCTGATATTACCGTAGTTAAAGGCAGCCTAGGCATAACCTGCATCCTGCATCGCTTAGATTATTCATTGACAAAAATAGCAAACGCAGTTCGGGCCTTCGCCCGACCTGCAAGTAATAATTCTAATGGATTTCCAAATTCTTAGTGGAGTGCTCCAGGCGGACTAATAAAGCAGCTGTGCGTGTACTAAAAGTTCCTTCAGCAACTCTTGGAAACTCTTCTTTAATTGCTGCAATGGCATTAGAAAGACTCATAGTCTCTGCATGGGTTATTAATGCACTTAGAGCGTCTATTTTGATTTGTTTTAAAGCCTTATTAGGATAAGGCCAACAACTTTCGATTTCCAATGTTAACTGATCAATGGTTTGATTAATTTCCTGTAGCTGTTGCTCGCTCAATGAGGAAGTAGCTGATTGAGTTTTAGCTTGTACCGATTCCTTGGGTGGGGCGAAGAGACCATTTTGAGCGGGAGAAGAAATTATTCTTCTTGGATCAGATGAATTTTTAGTGGATAAGCGGGAAGCTTGTTGAAGAAATTCCTCTTGAACTACAGGTTTTGAAGAGGGATGTTCTTCAATTGCTTTAGTTTGAGAGGATTTTGGTGGCTCCGAAATGTGATCAGGAACAACAGATGATTTTGGGGATTTGAGGACTTCACTCCCCTCAGTAGGTTTTATGGAAATTTTATTGAGCTGTTCTCCTGTAATTCTAGCATTGTTTTTTGCTTGGCTCCCAGGTTCTGCTTGAATAGTGGGGTCGATTCCATGTTCTGAAATGGAGGGTGTTTGTTGTGTTGTGACGTGAATGGAAATTGTATCTTTAATCTCTTTGCCTAATGGTGTATCGAGAGAATTTCCTAAATTTCGCTCTATAATTGTTGCATAAGCTTGTGGATTAACGCCAAAACTATTTAATGGTGCAGTTGAAAGCGCGCCTATATAAGTTTGACTGGTTTCATTTTTTTTATTTAAAAACAAAAGATGCCTTTTAGAAGGAGGAGATTTCCATGGTCCTCCTATATCAGATAATCCATAAATAACGTCGCTATCTGCGGGTATATGCAAGGCGCAAGGATTACCCCGTTGGTTAAGTCTCTCTGCAATAAAAATAACATTTTTAGTTATTTTAACTACATTCTCCAGTTTAGCTTTTTTTAATGCCTTATCAAAGGATTTTTCATGATCATTAGGATGATAAATGATGTTTAATTTAGGAAATGCTTTTGCTGCTTTCATTAACGCCGCAAAATACATTTCGGGTTTACCGCCATGCGCGCCCAAACCGGCTGCAGGCATTGCGATGTATTGGCGTCCTTCCTTTTGTACGGCATCAAAAAGGTTGTAAAACATTCCTTCAATAAAACGGATCTGAGTTTCTTTATCCATATGATCGTCAAGTCCACCGCTGAGATTCAAGCGGGGGCTTGAAAGCAAAAGCAAGCTCGGATTATTTTCCTCGATTTTTCCTATACGGACTGTGGTATGGGCTCTTTTGTGAGTGCTCATAATGGTATCAACGAGCAAATCAATTTCTTGGACATGACACACTCCAACCGCAAGATTTTCCCAGTGAATTCCATTAGTTTCTGACGGTAACTCCTCTTTTTTCTTCCCTGCCAGTTTTTCATTGAGGACTTTTTGGTACAAACCCGCAGGAAAAAGAGCTGTATTGACATATATTTTGCCGCTTTGTAGCAAGTGATCAAGACGCTTTCCAGTGATTACTAATTTTTTATCGGCTGTTTTAGGAGTAAAGCCATTTATCGTAACATCTGCGTTACCTGAAGTGTGAATCGCTGGTGTAGCGCTTGAAAGTATGGCGCTTGGATCCTTCATCCCCCCTAATGAAGTCAGGAGTTGTTCGGCAGGTTTTTGGGAAAAAGGAATGGTGTAGGTATGACCTCCTTCTATTGTTTTATATTTTTGTGAAAATAGGCCAACCTCTTTTTCAACCTCAGTGATTATTTCTTTCAGCCCCATAATTACTAGTCCTTGTATTAGTGCTCAGCCTATATTAGAGAAAGGCAGTATTGGGTGCATCGTGCGCGAAATTTCACCCTTCGAGTCCGTATTAATATTTCAGCAAAAATGGCCAATAATAAGCCATTAAAATTAGGATATCCTATTCATTATATTCGTTCAATGCGTTTAGGAACTGGCTTCCATAATGTGCCAGTTTGTGTTGACCTACGCCAGGTACCGCGAGTAACTGTTCCAGGTTTTGAGGTTTGGCCTCTGCCATTGCATGTAGGGTTGCATCGCTGAAGATCATAAAAGGTGGTTTGTTCTCTTCATCGGCCAGTTTGCGTCTTAAAATACGAAGCAGTTCAAACAGCGGGCTATTTGTTGTCTGAATTGAACGTCGTTCTTTGGATTTCTTTTTATTGCTTTTTATATCGGAATTGGCCAGTGTCAATGATACTTTTTCTTCACCCCTTAGCAAAGGAATTGCTTTAGGCGTTAATTTAAGAACATTAAAATGGTTCATATCCTGCACACAATACTCTTTATGAATAAGTTGCCAGGCTAGTTGCTTCCAGTATTGCGCTGACTTATCTTTACCAATGCCAAAGGTACTGAGTTGTTCATGACCATATTGTTTTATTTTATCCGAAGAACTGCCACGTAATACATCTATGGTATGGGTTAAACCATAATTTTGCCGTAAACGATAAATACAGGATAAGAATTTTCGCGCATCTTCTGTTGCATCAGCGGTTGTTGGCGGGTTATCGCATACATCACAATATTGACATTCGGTTTCACATACTTCATCAAAATAGCGTAATAAAATTTGGCGACGGCAATGTGATGCTTCAGCAAAAGCCAGCATGTGGTTGAGCTTATTGGTTTCAACTCGTCTTTGCTCATCAAGTGGGTTGTTAATAATCCAGGAACGTAAACGCGCACTATCTGCTGCGTCATAGAGTAAAAGTGCCTGGGCTGGTAATCCATCACGCCCGGCACGCCCGGTTTCTTGATAGTATCCCTCAATATTTTTAGGTAAATCGTGATGGACAACAAAACGCACGTTAGGTTTATCAATCCCCATCCCAAAGGCGATGGTCGCAACAACGATGTCAATGCGATCATGTCGAAATAAAAATTGTACTTCCCTGCGTTCTTTGTGGGGAAGCCCGGCATGATAAGCACGTGCTTTAAATCCCATTTCCTGTAATTTTTTAGCAAGATTCTCTACGCTTGTACGGGTGCCACAGTAAATAATTCCAGATTGTTGTTCCACTGTTTGTAAGAACTGATTTAATTGTTTCACCGCACTGGTTTTAGGAACGACTTTATAATGGATATTCGGTCTGTTAAATGAGGCAATGTATTTTTTAGGTGAGTAGTTTAATTGTTTAACAATATCCTGGCGTGTTTGTTGGTCCGCAGTGGCAGTTAAAGCAATAATTGGGATATTGGGAAATTGGGCTTTCAAGATCCCTAAAGCGGCATATTCAGGACGAAAATCATGGCCCCACTGAGAGATACAATGCGCTTCGTCAATCGCAAAAAGTGCGATATGGCATTCTTGTAATCGTTCTAAAAATGATGTGCTAATAAGGCGTTCAGGAGCAATATATAATAAATCCAGTTCATCACCATGTAATTGCATCAATACATTTTTTGCTTCTTCACTAGTTAAGGATGAGTTATAATAAGCGGCGCGAATTCCTTGTAATCTTAAGGCTGTTACCTGGTCCTCCATTAAGGCAATTAATGGCGAAACAACGATGCCCACTCCCGGTCTTACGATAGCGGGGATCTGATAACATAGGGATTTTCCACCGCCGGTGGGCATTAAAACAAGAACATCATGTCCAGCAATAACATCATTAATAATGTCTTCCTGAGGTGTTCTGAATGAGTCAAACCCAAAGTACTCTTTGAGTACAGCAAGCGAATTTTGATTGCGAGTTATAGGTGCCGCAAGAGTTTCCATGTGATTATTCTTATTCTTTTCATGAGCGCTAAACGGTTGCAATCATATCATCATGGTTTGGAAATAAAAGCATTATCTTTTATATAAAAGCGCAGTAATTTTTCTGCCCAATCTTTTGCGTAATGCACACCAATTCTAGGTTTTTCTACAATAGTAAACTCTTGCTTTTGCTCTTCTTCAGCAATATAAAAAGTATCGCTGGTTAGATCATGTTGGTTTAGTGCTTTATCGATATGCATCGCTTTTGAAAGCAACCCAGGTCCTTGCGTTTTTCCTTGAATGTTTTTAATAGGTTCAATAGCACGCAGCAAAATTGCAGAACCGCTACCTTCCGTTTCTGTAACGACATTAGTACAGTAATACATCCCATAGATTAGATAGATATAAGCGTAACCAGCGGGTCCAAACATGACTTTTGTTCTTTGGGTCAGACCTTTAGATGAATGGGATGCCAGATCATGCTGTCCAAGGTACGCTTCAACTTCGACGATCCGTCCTACATACTCCACGCCAAATTGCTTATGAATAAGATATTTGCCTAAAAGCTCTTTGGCAACCATAATGGTATCACGTTCATAAAATGCTCTGGATAATTTTCGAAGCATATCTCTTTCATGGATGTTAAAAATTGGCAATAATAATACATTTAAACGAATTTTCTAAGGACAGTTTATGGATTTTGAATTCACCGAAGAACATATAGCTATTCGTGAGATGGCAGCTGATTTTGCACGTACCAAATTGGCTCCCATGGCTGATAGTTGGGATTATGAGAGTTATTTCCCTGTGGATGTTTTACGTGAAGCTGCTGCATTAGGAATGGCTGGGATGATGGCCAGGGAGGATATTGGCGGAGCTCAATTAACACGTTTGGACTCTGCATCATTGTTTGAGCAACTGGCAACAGGGTGTGTCAGTACGAGCGCCTATCTCTCTATTCATAACATGGTGATCTCTTTAATTGATCGCTATGCTCATCCTGAGTTGCGAATGAAGTGGGGGCCTAAATTAACCTCCATGGAACTCATTGGCAGTTATTGTTTGACTGAACCGGAATCTGGTTCTGATGCTGCGTCTTTGAAAACGAAGGCGGTAAGAGATGGAGATTATTATGTGCTGAATGGCTCTAAAGCCTTTATTTCAGGAGGTTCGGTGAGCGATGTCTACTTATGTATGGTTCGTACCGGTGATTCATCCCATCATGGAATAAGCTGTTTATTAATTGAAAAAAATACTCCAGGGTTGAATTTTGGTAAATTGGAGAAAAAAATGGGTTGGCATAGTCAGCCTACCAGTATGGTTTTTTTTGAAAATTGCCGTGTACCTGTCGCCAATCGCGTGGGTGATGAAGGGATGGGATTTAAAATTGCATTGAGTGCATTGAATGGGGGGCGGATTAATATAGCTTCGTGCTCATTGGGGGGGGCCCTTGCTTGTTTGCGCTTGACCCAAAGCTACATGCATGAGCGGAAACAATTTGGCAAACCACTTACTGAAATGCAAGCATTACGTTTTTATTTTGCAGATATGTTAACTGATTATGAAGCAGCCCGTTTAATGGTTTACCGGGCAGCAAGCGCTATGGATAAAAATGATCCTAATGTCCCTTTATATTGTGCCATGGCGAAACGTTTGGCTACTGATGTTGCTTTCCATATTTGCGATAAGGCGATGCAAATCCATGGTGGTTATGGATATTTACGTGATTATCAGATCGAGCGAATATTTAGGGATTTAAGAGTCCATCAGATTCTTGAAGGCACTAATGAAATCATGAGAGAAATTGTTGCTAAAGCGACTTTAGACGAAGAACACTTTTTGTGCTGATCTGTCTGTTGATAGTCTGGATGCAGTGAAGCAAAAGCCGTCATCCCCAGCGTCGCTAAGGAATTCTCAGTGTAGCACAAGATGACAATGGGGATCCCTCGCGAACTTGGGATGACGCAAGTCTCACCGCCCCCAGACTACAATGCATTAGGTACGCTATGTTTCTATAGAACAAGGAGTTAACGAATGAATTTAATCGAACAAGATTTAGATAATCAAGGGATTTTAACTTTGACTTTAAACAGACCTGAAAAGTTGAATGCTTTAAGTTCAGAAGTATTAGATGCATTAGAAGAATCATTTCATTATGCAAAAACAAACCCGAAAGTTAAGGCATTAATGATCACTGGGAATGGTAAAGCTTTTTGCGCTGGTGCGGATATTAACCGACTGGCAGAATGTACTGCGCAAACAGGATATGAGTTTGCTTGTCGCGGACAGGAAGTATTTCGATTATTGGAAACTCTAGGCAAGCCATCATTAGCTGCGGTGAACGGATTTGCTTTTGGCGGAGGCTGCGAATTAGCCATTTCCGCAACAATAAGAATTGCCTCAACAAAAGCACAGTTCGGTCAACCTGAAGTGAAACTGGGTGTTATCCCTGGTTATGGTGGCACCCAACGGTTAGCGCGTTTAATTGGTAAAGGCCGGGTTTTAGATTTGTGCTTGACTGGACGCTTTATCAACGCAGAAACTGCATTACTTTGGGGATTAGTGAGCGAAGTCGTTGAACCTGAAATGATATTAGAGCGGGGAAAAAATTTATTGCAGGGAATTTTGAGTATGGCTCCACTTGCTGTAGCGGGGGTTATGGAAGTTATTGATCATGGTTTTGATTTGTCTTTGACTGATGCGTTGCATCTAGAAGCCATTCACTTTGCCAAGGTCTGTGCTTCTGAAGACAAACAAGAGGGGGTTAGAGCATTTCTAGATAAACGAGCGGCCCAATTCAAAGGAAAATAATTATGTCTGACGAAGTACTTTTTAACCAAGAAGGTTCATTGGGTGTCATCACATTAAATAGACCCAAGGCTTTGAATGCGCTGACTTTAAATATGATTCTGAATATGCAAAGACAATTAAGTCTTTGGAAAGAGGATGAGTCGATTCATGCGGTGATTGTGCGGGCAGCACCTGGGAATGCATTTTGTGCTGGAGGGGATATACGTTCGTTATATTTTTCTGGCCAAGTCAATGATGCAGAACAAATGCAATTTTTTTGGCACGAATATCGTTTAAATCATTTCATTCACCATTTTGGTAAACCCTATATTTCTCTAATTGATGGGATTGTCATGGGAGGCGGCGTGGGCATTTCCATGCATGGCAGTCATCCAATAGCCAGTGAGCGCTTTGTATTTGCTATGCCTGAGACGGGCATCGGTTTCTTTCCTGATATCGGTGCCAGCTATTTATTAGCACGATGCCCAGGTTATTTAGGTACGTATTTGGGTTTAACAGGTAATCGTTTAGGTGCTCATGATGCGGTAAAAACCGGACTGGTTAAAAAAATAGTATCATCAGAACAAATGCCTGCTTTATTTGACGCATTGATGAATGAAGATTTATCCGCGGATGCATTTGAGCAGGTCAATCAATGTTTACAGCGTTTTTCTTTTGTGGCGTCTACTGAAGAGATCAGCCAAATTAAGCCTTTGATTGATGTGTGTTTTGCGCACCCCACCATTGAAATGATTCGAGGATCGTTACAAAGTGCTAATACAGTATGGGCTGAGGCGGTTGATAATACCTTGGCACAAAAATCTCCTTTGAGTCTTAAAGTGACTTTGGCCCAATTACAAAAGGCAAAAGGGTTATCTTTAGCGCAATGCTTACAAATGGACTATGACATGGTTAGTCATTTTATGCATGATCATGATTTTTATGAAGGGGTTAGGGCTTTATTGATTGATAAAGATAAAAATCCTCAATGGCATCCTGCACGTTTGGATTTGGTTTCAGACGCAATGGTGCAAAAATACTTTGAGCGTTCTCATCCTGGTCTTGAATGGGTATAATAAGCTAGCTTTTCATACAATTTTTTGGAGTGGTGTTGGTCAATTGAATTTGACTACACCATCCCTCAATTATATTTAAAGTCCCATTTTCATCCCAGCTTGATGTGAATTATCTCGGCGTTCAGACTCAGATTGATTCATTGTCTGAGGTTTAAGATCGTCTTGTCGCGGCTTAAATTGCTCATTAACATAAGTTCCAGCACGATAAAAACCAGTACCGATTGCTGCTGCACCAACAGAATAAAGAGTCGTTTCAAAAACGGCTTTGGCAGGTTTAGCAAAAAATCCAAGAAAATTGCGTGACATCATATTTCATCCTTTAATAAGTAAATATTGCAATATGTGATTCAAAATTGCACATCGCAATACTATGATACACTATTTTCTTGCAGAACAAACCATTTTATAAAAATAAAATGGTTTGTTCTGTGGATTTGTTACTTAATTTTTTGTTGAATTACCTGGACTAGACCCAGTAGTTTGTGTCTTTGTCTGCTCATCAGTATCCTCATGAATCTCTTCAATTCGAGGAGTTGTTTCAGTCTTAGTAGCAAACAGGCTATGTCTCGATTTGCCTGGTGATGATGAAGGCTGAAATTCTTCTGGAACTACTTTCTTTAAGGGTTCTTGACCCATAGACTCACCAACACCAGCAACTAGAGCAAATATGATGCCGGTTAAGCCCATTCGTATTGGAACTTGTTTTAGAGCCATTTCTCCGAAAGATTTAGCTGAAGCCCCTGGACTACTTATAAAGGCAAAAAATAAATCTTTTGTTAATTTAAGTGAGCTTGCACTTTTTAGATTTCCCTCTGGTGTCACTGTAGATCTCACCAAGGTGTAATCTTTGAATACGGTAAATGGATAAGCAAAAAACGCAGCAGACATACCGCTCAACATCCCAGCGGTAAAATGCTTCCCTTTATGGTCTGGTAAATTTCTCGCTATTACCTCTTCAAGAACACATAACGCACCAAAATTAACCATTCCTGAAACATATCTTGGGGCAAAGCCACCCATCATCAAGTTCCAGGCATTGGGAACAGTCTTCCATTTAAAATCTTTGGGAAGAGTCCCTGCTTTTTGCAGCGTAGAAATTGATTCAGGTATTTGCGTTACCAGAATATCACCTAGTGCCATTGCCATAACATACCCTACACTCGCAGTAGCGTATTTTTTACCTTCTTCTTTACCTGCCTCATCTTTAAGAAGCGCTTCTTCTACAGGTTTGCTGCCGCCTTTAGCACCAGTAACATAACCTGTTCTTATTAAAGAACCTGACATGGAAGCTGAAGTTCCAGCATACAGTGCTCTAATCATACCCAATTTCCCAGCTTGACATGCAGATGGGGGTAATATGGTTTTGTCCTTAGTTAAATTAACCAAAACAGTTTTTATCGGACTTTGAACGGATACAATAGCACCGCTTGTGAACAGTGCAACGGTTGCGAAATTAACTCCACTCCATAAACCTTGGTGTACTTGGTCTAAAGAAGGGATCCATGCAGGGAAGGAACCGCCATTTTTCCCAGGTGGTGGCGTAACCGGAACTGCTGGTTTTGTGACTGGTACTACAGGTTTTGTGACTGGTACTACAGGCTTTGCTACCGGCACTGCTGGTGTATCGATTTTCGGTGTTTGTAATTTTTGTTTCATTGCCTGCATTGGCGGAAACCAAGGAGTACTTGCGCTTTTGGTGGCTACATCCCACATACCTTGTACCATTTGGGTAAATATAGGACTTTGCATAATTGCTGGACTATAAAATCCTTTCATCATTGATGTAAACGCAGGATTTTGCCAAAAGGATGGAGTGCGAGTCCCATCTTTAGACATACTGGACTTAATTAGATCCATTGGTGCTATCCATGGCATATTTTGAACGTTTGGAAAAGTCCATAAACTTTTTGGTGTAACTGCCGGTGCAGTTCCAGTTGGTTGCCCACTTTTTATATTAGGAGTTTCTGTTTTAGTCTGCATAGCTATATCTTGTCTTAGTTGTTAAATTTAATCTCCATTATACGGCTCAAAAATTAACTCAACCTTAACAAATATGAATAAATCGAACAAAATTAGATCTCTGGGTTTTTTTTGTGGGCATGTCGGGTGTTGAGGTGAGTAAAAAATACCCTTAATTCAAGGATTAATTTGAGATTTAAATTAAAAAAATATTGTATTTATAATGACTTACAATGAAATTTTTCTGATAGGTAATGAACTATAATCAGGAGGTTGGAAGAGTATTTATTTTAAGTCCAATCATAAAAAAATGGTGTAGCAGGCAAACTATTTCAACCAATCATTGAGAATATCGATGATTTTTTGTGCTTGCTCCGCACTGGAAATGTTAAATTTAGATTTTTGCCAGTATTGATTATTCCGTTTTTGGTAACGGCGAATTGAAAATTTAACTGGACCAAAATCATTTTGCGTGTTATCCCAGTCCTGGTATTTAAACATAATAGTAGTCCAGGCTCCTTTGCTTAATACTTTCTTATCCAGCTCTTTAACAGTTTCTGTTCCATTATCATTATATCCAATAGTGATTTCATCTATGCTTGCAGTCATGTCGAGTCTTGCCTCAATAATTATCCAAGAAAAAAAGGTACATCGAAAAGGATGTATCTCTTCGCCAAAATCTTGAGAGTTTATCTTATTTTTTTAACTTACCATAGTATTGAACTGTGATTTGTTATAATGGAGTTATTGAATGGATTGCAGTTTCCCATTAACAAAAGTCATGGTTACTGGAGGTTGATACTCCCCAGGTTGATAGATCCAAACTTGAGGTTTTTCTGCTGTGGGTACCACTTCATTGATAAATGAATTATTTACTATAGAAGGAGAGCCGCACGCATAATATACTTTTTGGACGGGATCGCCGGCTTGAATGTTCGCGCCTTTGCAGACCGAAACTGAATTACTGTCCGAACCATTCATTTTAATGGAGCGTACTTTTTGGTTCACAATATCTATTTCAAGTTGAACCCCGCCACTACCTGTAGGTACATTCCATACTCCATAAAAAGCAGTACTCGTTCCCATGTTATTGTAAATGAGTTGTTGCACGGGAATTTTTTGGAGTACCGGTTGATTTGATTCTTGTTGGCTCACTGGCTGACCACAGGCTGCAATGACTTCATCGGGTGTCATACCGATATTAATGTATCCGTGGTTTTGGGGGCAATAATAGGATTGAGTATCAGCAAATAAACTAAGAGGTAAAATGATTAATGCAAAGCCGGTACTACTGAGGTACGTCAATTTCATAATTTATTCCTGATATTCCTCTGCATAAAAATAAGTATAGTTGCTTTTATAATAATCTCCAGGGTAGGTTTGCCCTGATAAATAGGGTGATAATTTTTAATAAGACTATAATGATGAAAGGAGAAAAATCAAAACCGGAAATGTCAGGAACAATCTTTCTACCGAGTTTTAACAAAGGTTCTGTCAACAAACGTAAGAGATCTGCAATTGGACCTTGCCAATTGGGATTAACAAAACTCATGATGACGCGAATGAGTATGGCAAAAAATAGAATGTCGCAAGGCTGAATGATTAAGTCAGCGATAATATAAATCAGTATGAAGCCAATCGGGATTAACCCTTGTAAGGCAAGAAGGCTAATGCAGATGATTTTTAATAATTCAACCAAAAATAAGGTAATAAACGCGGGGACATCATATTTTTGGCCTGGTTTATAGGGTTGCTTTGACAGGAGTTGTATTGGATTGACTATCGGATTTGTCATTTTATAAATGAGTTGGTTTACTGGATGAAGTGCGCTAACACGCAAATACCGTAAGGCAATACGAATCCATAAACTGAAAATAACCAGTGAAAAAAATAAAGAAACAACAAAAAGTGTCACTGCGATAAGACCTGACATATTTTTCTCCCGAAGCAACTGATTTTGCAAGATTATATCGTGTTGCCTTATTTTTGTCGCTCACCAAATAATGCTTGGCCGACTCGGACTATGGTAGCACCTGCTTTGATTGCAGGGACAAAATCATGACTCATTCCCATGGATAAAGTATCCATGTCCAGACCAAGTTCTTGATTGAGTGAATGCATGAGTTGATTGAGCTGAATAAATAAATCATATTGTGCTTGCATCTCTTTTTGCGGTGGGGGAATAGTCATCAAGCCTCTTAGTTTGAGATGGGGAAGTTGACTTACTGCCAAAGCGAGTTCAGCAGCATGTTCCGGAGGAATTCCAGATTTAGTTTGTTCATCTACCAGATTAATTTGTAAACAAATATTGAGTGGGGCTAAATTGCTAGGGCGATATTCATTGAGATAATTAGCAATTTTAAGTCGACTGATGCTGTGGACCCAATGAAACAAAGTGGCAATGCCTTTTGTTTTATTACTTTGAATAGGGCCAATAAAATGCCAACATATGGGTATATTATTTAAAGCATTGATTTTTGATTGGGCTTCTTGAAAATAACTTTCTCCAAAATGAGTGATCCCCAGCTGAAATAATCCGCGAATCGCCTCGATACCTTGTTGTTTACTCACCGCGAGCAATAAAACACTTCCTGGTTTTCTTCCACACTCCAGTTCAGTTTGTATGATTAATTGTTTTATTTGATTTAGACTTTGTTGAAGACTCATGATCTTTTAAATACATTTGGAAAACCTCAACAATAGCAAAAGAAACACTGTTTGCCGAGTGTTACTTGGTTTGCTAGGAGATTCATCCCAAGCCTAGCGAGTGTTTTTAAAAATGGCTCTTATTAAAAAATTTAGAAAATTGACTTGTTGAATTATTTAATTAAGATCAGTTAGTGATTTAACGATCAATGCACTATGACCCAATCTGTTATTGTTAAATAATCAGGATGAACCAAACAATGGATATAGCAGAATTATTAGCGTTTTCAGTAAAAAATAAATCTTCGGACTTACATATCTCTGCGGGATTGCCTCCCTTAATTCGCGTGGACGGGGATTTACGTAAAATTAATTTGCCAGCCATGGAACACAAGGAAGTAATAAAAATTATCTATGATGTGATGAATGATAGACAAAGGAAGGAGTTTGAAGAGAGTTTGGAAACCGATTTTTCTTTTGAAATACCCAATTTGGCTCGCTTTAGGGTGAACGTATTTCATCAGTTACGTGGTGCAGCAGCTGTTTTTCGTACTATTCCTTCTGAAATTTTGAGTATGAGCGATTTGGGTTTACCCTCTATTTTCGAGGAAATGTCCAGTTACCCTAAAGGATTAGTTCTTATTACTGGTCCAACAGGGTCAGGAAAAAGTACTACCCTGGCCGCCATGATCGATTACATTAATTCCAGTCGTTATGATCATATTTTAACTGTTGAGGATCCAATAGAATTTGTACATCAAAGTAAAAAGTGCTTGCTAAATCAGCGCGAGGTTCATCGAGATACACTGAGTTTTAACGCTGCTTTGCGTTCTGCACTGCGTGAAGATCCTGATGTGATTCTGGTGGGGGAATTGCGTGATTTGGAAACGATCCGTTTAGCCATGACTGCTGCTGAGACCGGACACTTGGTGTTTGGCACCTTGCATACTAATTCGGCAACTAAAACCATTAACCGGATTATCGATGTGTTTCCCGCCGAAGAAAAATCCATGGTACGTTCGATGTTGTCCGAGTCATTGCAAGCTGTAGTTGCACAAACGCTATTGAAAAAAAATGGGGGAGGGCGAGTTGCTGCGTTGGAAATCATGATTTGCACTGGCGCAATACGAAACTTAATTCGCGAAGATAAAGTGGCTCAAATGTATTCTTCCATCCAAACAGGCCAAGGTAAAGGAATGCAAACTTTGGATCAGCATTTAACAGAGCTGGTGAAAAAAAATATTATTTCCACTCATACGGCACGTGATGTGGCTATTGATAAAAACCTATTTTAAAGAATAGGTCTTCTTGAGAGGTAGTGATTTACGCCCCTCATCCTGAGGAGTTTACGGCGAAGGATCTCCTGGTTGCAGCATCCCACTTAAACATCATGCTCTGGGACACACTGGAGATCCCTCACTATGTTCGGGATTACCTATTCCTAGAAGGGGGCTAACTATCTAAGCATTTTTCTGTAAGTCAATTAATTGCGGTATACCCTGTTCAGCAAGTGCAAGCATAGTGTTTAATTCATCGCGATTAAAATGTCTGTCTTCCGCAGTTCCTTGAACTTCAATGAAATGTCCTGCTTCGTTCATCACAATATTCATATCGGTTTCAGCCAGGACATCTTCTGCATAATCCAAGTCGAGTACGGCTTGGCCTCGATAAAGTCCTACAGAAACCGCGGCAATATAATGGAATGCAGGCATTTTACGTATTTTTTCTCGCTCAACCATCCAATTGATTGCATCTCTCATTGCGACACAAGCGCCAGTAATGGCCGCTGTCCTTGTCCCTCCATCTGCTTGAATCACATCGCAATCTAAGGTTATCGTATTTTCACCTAAAAATTTTAAATCAACACAAGCTCTCAAAGAGCGGCCAATAAGACGCTGGATTTCCATAGTTCTACCGCCTTGTTTCCCCTTACTTGCTTCGCGTTCTGTACGACTGTGTGTTGCGCGTGGAAGCATGCCATATTCAGCGGTAACCCAACCTTGGTTTTTTCCTTTAATAAAACGGGGAACTCCATCGATTACAGAGGCATTACACAATACTTTGGTTTGCCCAAATTCAACAAGGACAGAGCCTTCAGCGTGCTTTGTATAATTTCTAGTTAATTTAACAGGGCGTAGTTGATTGGCTTCACGGTTACTTGGGCGCATTGGATAATCCTCGCAAAATTGAGAATTATACCGCTTAACTTCCTGAGTTGCATCCTAAAGTAGCGTTATATAAATAAAGAAGTGATTATTGTTTTATTATTAAGATGTTTCATGTTTTCTAAAAATAAAAAATACATGTTTAAACGGTGAGTAAATTTATAAACACATAGAGTTATTTTGCTGCAAAAAATTCTTTAAATACATATTGAATAACAATGGTTCATCGTGCTATGTTCGAGATCCAATTTTAAAATAAAAATCCATTATGAACTATCGTAGTCATGAAATCAGTGTTGTACCTTTTGCAGATTTATCTGCAAGCACGCTGTTTGTCTGCGATTTAGTTGCTTCTCAAACTATTATTTCTTCTTTAGTGATTTTCTTGCCTTCCTTTCCCTAGGGCGGTCTTTCATTATCCGCGCCTCCCTAGGGAGGTGGGACAAGCGGGTAATGAATTCATTTGAATCAACTATTGGAGAATATTATGACCCAAGCTAAATTTGAGTCCCATAAAGAAGACATGCCCCCTAAAGAAAAGAAAAACAATCTCAGTGTGTTCCAAAGCATCTTCTCTGGAAGCGTTACAGGTGCTTTTGAAGTGTTGGTCGATCATCCGTTGTGGTCGATAAAAACGCGAATGCAAAGAGGAGAGCCGTTCACGCTAAATCCACAAGTATTGTATCGAGGTATTTTGCCAAATGCAGCCAGTATGATCCCTATAACTTCAGTGCAAGTGGGTTTGAATCGTTTTTTCCAGAATTGGTTTTTTGGCAATGAATATGAGCTATCTGATCGCCAAAGATTGGTTAGTGCTTTTGCTGCCGGGGTAGGCTCTGCGCTGATAAGTTGTCCTACAGAAATGGTGATGACCCATCAAAAAAAGAGTTTCTTCTCAGCAGGAACCGACTTGGTGAAGCAAGGAGGTTGGTCTCGTCTTTATACAGGAATGTTGGCAACGATGCTGAGAGAAGGAATGTTTTCTACCTTTTTTCTGGCAGTAACTCCTGCATTGAAAAACCAAATAAAAGGGCATTATTCAAACGATTACTTTGCATCGCTGTTCGCTGGGATAGTGGCAGGAGTAGGTGCAACATTGGCTTCACAACAGTTTGATGTGGTGAAAACAGCCCAACAGTCCTCAGTTGCTACAAACCCAGCTGGTTTTTTCAAAACCACCCAAAATCTCTATGCAACACATGGTGCTTCTATATTTTTCAAAGGTGGTTTGCCACGAGGCTTGCGTGTGATGTCTGCGGTGACACTTATGAGTTGGATGAATGAAAAAATGAGCGAGTTGTTGTCTCAAAATCAGCCATCCGAAGCAGTCACACCATCATCATCAAGTAAATAATTTTTAGTCCCGAGTTCAATTCGTTAACTCGGGTACTTACTTTGGGGTATTTGTTGATATTCACAGGTTATCGCTACGGAGTCATAAGTATTATTACTGCTAATAATTGCTGTACCCTCCGGATCGGCCCACTTACCAGAGACTCGTTCATTATTCTTTAATACAACAGGAAGACTAGCAAAATATTGGGATCCTTTGTAATACCAGTAAATATTGGAATAGCTAAAACCACTTTTATCTTTACAAATCATTACTTGATCGTTTTTAAGACTGTATTTAGCGTGAATTTTATCTCCATAAAAGAGTTTAACATTATAAAAAGGTACCGAAAGGTCCACTTCGTTTCCTTCACAATATCACTGAATGAAAAGCACAAAACACATATCGTTAAAACATTGTTTAAATTCATCTCATTCTCCTAAAAATTATCTTTATGGCCGACTTTGGGAATGCCAAAAGGCCGGGAGTTTTAGCTTTAGCACATTTTGAGGTTAAGAGTGCAGCAAAGTTGCACGAACAACTTAGAGCGGATGAAGAATTTAACTTATA
Organism: Legionella sheltonii; assembly: GCF_026191355.1. GTDB lineage: Bacteria > Pseudomonadota > Gammaproteobacteria > Legionellales > Legionellaceae > Legionella > Legionella sheltonii. The sequence continues at coordinate 45,295 of NZ_JAPHOQ010000004.1, read as the reverse complement.
TTTTTGAATTAGGTAGAAATTTTATTCGATTTTGTTAAATTGGCATCCTCTATGGAGTATGTTTTATTTTCCAATTGCTTTAAATTGGGGTATATTCGCGCAAGGTTTATTCATTGGTATTTACAATGCTTCAAAGTATGACGGCTTTCTCACGAGTGCAAAAGCAGATTGAAGAGGGTCATTTTTGTTGGGAAATCAAGTCAGTTAATCATCGTTATCTTGATGTTTCATTTCGTTTGCCCGAATCGTTCCGATTTATAGAACCACAATTACGCGCTTTATTGCGAGATAAGATAAATCGAGGGAAATTGGAGTGCCAGCTGAAATATCAAGATACAAGTTCTAATAATCAGTCTATGCTTATAAATATAGGCATGGTAAATGCATTAGTGAATTTAGGGGAGAATCTTTCCATATCACATCATTTGCCGAACGATTTAGGGGTTAGTCGTGTTCTTTCTTGGCCTGGGGTAGTCCAAGCCAGTGTACCTGATGTGGACGCGTTAGGTGAAAGCGCGCTTTCCTTATTTAATGAAGCGATCGAGCAATTAAAGCAGATGCGGTCTACTGAGGGTGCTGCATTAAAAGTGCACGTGGAGGCACGTTTAAGTGAATTGGGTCGGGAAATTAAGCATGCTCGCTCTATAGTATCAACACAAGCAGAGCAAGTTAAAGATAAGTTATTGACCCGGCTGCACTCAGTGAAGATTGAGGTTCAGGATTCACGAGTAGAACAGGAAATTGCTTTAATTTTGACTCGTATTGATGTGAGTGAGGAACTCGATAGATTAACGACTCACGTTGATGAAGTGAGTCGGACGTTAAATTGCGATAAAATAGCAGGCAGACGTCTTGATTTTTTGATGCAAGAATTAAATAGGGAGGCGAATACGCTAAGTTCAAAGTCTGACTCTGTGGATTTAACTCAGAGTGCGGTGCAAATGAAAGTTTTAATTGAACAAATGCGTGAGCAAATTCAAAACATTGAGTGAGTATTATTGTGGGTGATTATTCCGGTAATTTATTTATTGTTGCAGCACCTTCTGGGGGAGGCAAAACAAGTTTAGTAAAAAAGTTAGTGGAGTCCCTTGAGGATATTGAGGTATCCATTTCGCATACGACGCGAGCCATGCGACCTGGTGAACAGCATGGAGTGAATTACTTTTTTATTGATGAAAATGAATTTATACGTATGATTGATGAGAGTGCTTTTTTAGAGCACGCCCGTGTCTTTAATCATTTGTATGGCACGTCGATCAACCAAATTAACGAGCGTTTGCAAAAAGGTATCGATGTTGTTTTGGATATAGACTGGCAAGGGGCAGAACAGATTAGACGTTCCTTTCCAGATGCGGTGAGTATTTTTATTGTACCGCCATCTTTAGATGTATTAAAACAACGATTATTAGATCGTCGGCAAGATAAGGATGAAGTGATTAGCGATCGGATGAGAAAAGCGCAAGATGAATTGAGCCATTATCCTGAGTTTGATTACTTAATCGTAAATGATAATTTTGAAAAGGCGGCTATGGAATTGGAGGCGATTGTCATTGCAAACCGCTTACGTATTGAGCGGCAGATAAATAAACAATCAAAATTGCTTTCTTTCCTGATGTCATCGCAGTAAAATGCGATGTTTTGCTACTGGAGAATGAATTATGGCGCGAGTTACCGTTGAAGATTGTTTAAAAAATGTTGCGAATCGATTTGAACTGGTTATGGTGGCTACTAAGCGTGCGCGCCAAATTGCAGTTCGAGGCGATCAACCTATGGTTGAATGGGAAAATGATAAACCTACCGTTGTGGCTTTGCGTGAAATAGCTGAAGGTTTGATAACCCCTGAAATTTTGGATAAAGAATAATTTTTAGATAACACAATCATTTGGCTTGGGTGAAGTGAAACGGAACCCAGGCTTTTAGGTGACTAAAATGTTCCGGGTTCCGTTTCACTTCACCTATGTTATGAATCATGAAGGATCATGATTTATTCGAGGCGTCTTAAATGGTGTGAATTTAGGGGTAAAGGGGTACGGTCATGTTAGATACTAGGGAGTACTGCGTGAGCTACTTTAAGGAGCTCGATGAAGAGCTGAAATGCTATCTTGAGCAGTCGCAAATAGAAAAATGTTACCAAGCCTATTTGGTCGCTGAAAAAGCACACCAAGGTCAGATGCGTCGTTCCGGCGAGCCCTATATTACTCATCCTGTCGCAGCAGCCCTAATTCTTGCCCGAATGCGCCTGGATTATCAAACAATCATGGCGACTTTACTCCACGATGTTGTTGAAGATACTTCCGTGAGTAAAGAAGATTTAACACACCAGTTCGGCGAAGAAATTACCTCGCTTGTTGATGGTGTTACCAAGCTGACCAAAATAAAATTTGAATCAAAAGCTGAGGCCCAGGCCGAAAATTTTCGTAAGATGGTCTTGGCTATGGTCAAAGACATCCGCGTAATTATTGTTAAGCTGGCTGATCGTTTGCATAATATGAAAACTCTTGGTGCAATGCCTTATGCAAAACGTCGGCGAATTGCCATTGAAACCCTGGAAATTTACGCGCCCATCGCGAACCGTTTGGGAATGCACTCGATTTATGTTGGTCTTGAGGATTTGGGATTTCAAGCTTTATATCCTATGCGTTATCGAGCGATTAAATCTGCAGTGGAAAAATCTCGTGGTAATCGGCGTGAATTAACCCAGACGATTGAACGTGATTTGCAATTGGCTTTAGCACAATTGAATATTCCTTATGAACAAGTATTCGGTAGACAAAAGCACTTATACAGCATTTATAAAAAAATGCGCCAGAAGAAAGCCTCATTTACTGAGATTACCGATGTTTTTGCTTTCCGCGTAATTACTGAAGATATTGATTCCTGTTACCGTATTTTAGGTGCTTTACATTGTACCTACAAACCTGTTCCACAACGTTTCAAAGACTATATCGGTATTCCTAAAGCAAATGGGTACCAATCCTTGCATACCACTTTATTTGGGCCTTTTGGAGTTCCTCTGGAAGTGCAAATTCGTACTCGTGATATGGATAAAGTTGCTGATAATGGGGTGGCAGCACATTGGATTTATAAATCATCTGGCCTTGAAGTCAATGAAGCGCAACTGCGTGCAAGAGAATGGGTACAAAGCCTCTTGGAAATGCAACGCAGCACAGGTAGTTCATTGGAGTTTATTGAAAACGTCAAAATTGATTTATTCCCGGATGAGGTATACGTTTTTACCCCTAAAGGCCATATTATGGAATTACCTAAGGGGGCGACACCCGTTGATTTTGCTTATTCAGTTCATTCAGGGGTAGGTAATAGTTGCGTGGCAGCGAAAGTCAACAGAAAATTAGTCCCCCTCAGCATTCCTTTATCCAATGGGCAGACCGTTGAGATAGTGACGGCGGCCGGTGCACATCCTAACCCGGCATGGTTAAATTTTGTGGTTACCGGTAAAGCGCGTTCTAATATCCGCCATTTTCTGAAAAGCCAACAAAACACCGAATCAATTAGTTTAGGAAAACGTCTACTGGAACAATCATTAAACGAACTATCCAGCGATTATGCCAAAATACCACCAGAATCATTGCAAGCGCTATTAAGTGACTTGCATTATAAAACAATCGATGATTTGCTCTATGCGATTGGTATAGGCAATCAAATGGCGATGGTAATTGCCAAAAGATTGGTAGTCACTCAAGACTCTAATGAGTTAGACAAAGGGATTAAAACACGACCCTTGGCAATTAAAGGCACTGAGGGAATGGTGGTTCATTTTGGCGAATGCTGTCAACCTATTCCTGGCGATAATATTGTTGGAAAATTCCAACAAGGCCGAGGAATTATTGTTCATAGCAGTGATTGCACCACTTTAAAAAATTCTCGAACCAGTCCAGAGCAATTTGTTGCCTTACGTTGGGATGAACAAGTTGAAGGAGAATATTGGGTTGATATTACTGTTGATGTGATCAATGAGCGTGGCGTTTTAGCTGCGCTGGCAACCGCTATTGCTGAGTCAGGATCGAATATTGGTAATATTAATGTAGATCCACGTGATGGTCGGCATAATGCGGTTACCTTCTCAATTAGTGTTGTTGATAGAACGCATCTGGCCCGGGTAATGCGAAGGTTGCGAGCGAATAAAGTGGTGATGCGTCTTTATAGAAAAAAACAAGGGGATAATTAATGCGACCTATAAATACAAAATTGGCTCCCGAAGCGATTGGAACCTATTCACAAGCCATTCAATGTGGCGATACAGTCTATCTATCAGGACAAATACCACTTGATCCTGTAACCATGCAACTCTGCAGTGAAGACATTAAACTGCAAATTACTCAAGTTTTAGAAAATTTGTCGGCGGTTTGTGAAGCTGCTGGTGGTAGTTTGGCACATATAGCGAAATTGAATGTTTACCTTACCGATTTACGCCATTTCCCTTTAATTAATGAAGCAATGAGTCGTTACTTTGCAGCACCTTACCCCGCAAGAGCGGCAATAGGCGTCTCTGCATTACCCCGTGGTGCTCAGGTCGAGATGGATGGTATAATGGTTTTATCTTCGAAGTAAATTCATTTAAAAAGTAGTCTAATATTAGTATTGTAGCCTGGGTGAGGCGAAAGCAAAAAACCTCGTCATCCAATGATAGCGAAAAGCTCGGGTTTCGCTTTCCTTTATTCAGGCTGTAACTTTATAGTCAGAGTTCGTGTATGAGTATTATTTCCCTTCATGGAGTGTCCCTCAATATTGCGGGTAATCAGTTATTAGATAATGCCGATTGGCAGATCCAACCCCTCGATCGCATCGCATTAGTTGGGCGAAATGGAGCGGGTAAATCCACGCTTCTAAAACTTTTGCAAGGTGAATTGACTCCAGATAGTGGTCAAATCAATCAACTTTCTGGTTTGCGCGTTGCTGGTTTGACCCAGGAAGTTCCAATTACCGGAGAAGAGTCTGTCTATCATTTTCTAGTGAAAAGTCTTGGTGAAGTAGGCGAGGTTTTAGCACGTTTTAATGAACTTTCCCAATTGGGTGATATGGAGAAATTGGCCGCATGTCAGCAACAGATGGATAATTTACATGCGTGGGACAAGTTGCCACAAATCGAAACCATGGCCAGTCGTTTAGGTATTACTACCCACGAACGGATGAATAATTTATCAGGTGGTATGAAACGTCGTGTATTACTGGGGGCTGCATTAATCGCAACGCCAGATTTATTACTTTTAGATGAACCGACAAACCATTTGGATATTGAAGCAATCGAATGGTTAGAGTCTTACTTGAAAAATTTCAAGGGGGCTGTGTTGTTGGTCACCCATGATAGAGAGTTTTTAAGCCAAGTATCTAATCGAATTGTAGAAATCGATAGAGGAAAGCTCTATCAGCATGATTGTAATTATGAGACCTATCTCGATAGAAGAGAGTCGATTCGTCTGAGCGAACAAAAACAAAATGATTTATTTGATAAAAAGTTGGCTGAGGAAGAGGCCTGGATTCGTACAGGTATCAAAGCGCGAAGAACACGTAATGAAGGTCGGGTTCGCGCATTAAAGGCTTTACGAGAAGAATATAAGGCACGACGTAATCAGTTAGGTAAAGTTAAGTCATTTTCACTTGATGTAACTCGTTCCGGCTCGGTAGTGATCGAAGCGAATCAGGTGAATTATAAACTAGGGGATAAAACAATTTTACGTGATTTCTCCTTATTGCTGACTCGAGGGGATAAGTTTGGAATAATTGGCCCTAATGGATGTGGTAAAACGACTTTAGTACGCCTATTGCTTGGGGAGTTACAGCCTGACTCTGGACAGATAAAGTTGGGTACTTCTTTAAGTGTTGCCTACTTTGATCAATTGCGTCGGCACTTGCGTGAAGATCAAACCGTCATGTTTAATGTGGGTGATGGTGCAGATTATGTAACAATAAATGGCAAACAAAAACATGTCGCCAGCTATTTGCGCGAATTTCTATTTTCACCCGAACGATTTAATCAGCCTGTTTCTGTGCTTTCTGGTGGAGAAAGAAACAGATTGTTGTTAGCCAAGCTGTTTGCTAAACCCGTCAATTTGTTGGTGATGGATGAACCTACCAATGATTTGGATATTGAAACTTTGGAGCTCCTTGAGGATATGTTAGTTGATTATCCGGGAACTTTAATATTGATTAGTCATGATAGGGCATTTATCAATGAGGTGGTGACCAGTGTCTTAGTTTATGAAGAAGCAGGGCAGTTCAATGAATTTGTTGGTGGTTATGATGAATATAAAATGCATAAGAAACAGGAACAGCGCGAACAGGGAGTCAAAGCACCCGCTGTGAAACGCAATGTAGCAACCAATAAATTAAGTTTTAATGAGCAACGTGAGCTAGCTCAGTTGCCACAGAAAATTGAGCAACTGGAAGAAAAAATAGCTGAATTGCAGTTAAAAATGGCTGATCCCAAATTTTACCAACAAGAAGCTCAGGTGATTGCAAAGATAAATCAGGGTTTGGCTGAAGATGAAGCATTATTAACCCAATTTTATGCACGATGGGAAGCACTGGAAGATGTTGAGAAAAGGAGCTAATAAATGTTATTAACGCTCGCTTTACTTGTACTTTTTGGTTCGATTTTGGTGTTTTTTTCAGAAGAATTCATCAAAACCATTAAGAAAATTTTTGCCATAAGAGGAGCTAAATTAATAATACCTCTCTTTGCTGCTTCTTGGTTAATCTTTTCTTTTGATTTATGGGTTTTATGGGCGATCTTTTATCTGCGTGAAATACTGCATGATGTTCTGAATTATTTAGTACAAATGATGCCTTTTCAGAACTGGGCACTGCAAGTGGTACTTGTGTTCATGTTGACTTTTCTTTCCGTAGTTCCAGTACTTATTCTTGATTTTCTCTCGCGAAGAAAAAACTTTAAGAGCTATCAGCATCCATATGTAACAGGTGGAATAATTTGGATACTATCTGTTTTCTTGCTAATCATTCTCTGATCTTTTGTAAAGAAATGTAATTATTTTGTAAAGAAACCTGCATTTTCTTAATAAAACCTTAAGTTTTCTTTTTTATACTTCTCCCTGCTAGGCTGGATTTTAATAATAACAATAAAGGAGACTAAAGTGCACAGTAAACATCATGCTCATGATCAATATACTGGTTCTCGCGGTGTAGGTTCTCAAGTTACTGTAGATTCGCATCATCATACCCATAATATCCCTCCCTTTAATCCCCAAGTTCAAGTTCATAGACCTATTTATCCCAGGGTTCCTCAGGTTGAAGTAATTCCCCGCGGAAGAGCTTATAGTTATCGTCAAAGTTATTCCTCAGGTACAGGCTGGGGGACTGGAGCATTTCTCATCCTTGCTTTTGTCGTTGCTCCAATTTTCGTTCTTGCTTTAATTCTCAAACTTACTCTTGGTGCGGTTGGATTAGCTGCCACATCACTAACAGCTGCTGGAGTTACTGGAGCAAGTGCCGCAGGTGCAATGGCATTGAGTGTCGGCACTCTTGGGGCTATTGGCATTGGTGCACTCGCTTTTTATGCAATTTTGGGATTTGCTTACTTAAGTTCCAGTGCTAAAGAATGCTATAGCAGTGATAAAAACGTATTCGAGATGATTAAATCGCGTGTTGTGAATGAAGATGGACTGAGTTTTACGGGTGTCATAAAATCTGTAGGTGCTGTGCTTTGGTCTCCATTTTTACTCGTTGGCGGTGTGGCTGGTATGGGCAGTAAATTTGCTGCGAAGCTGTTTTCTTCAAAATCTTCGACTGCAACAGAAAGTGACCCCTTGAAAATGAGTGCATCTCCATATTCAATGCTAAGCAGCGACGAGCTTAGCAAGCAATCCAGCTCTCGTTCGGAGAAAGAAAGAGAACCAGGTAATTTTGGTTCGGTGTTTTCTGCGGAACAGACGTTTGCTGATGGAGAATCTCTGTTTAACTCTGCGACATCTTTCCCTTCATCTCAATATCCTTCCAATTTATATCATCCTAGTTACTAGAAGCTATTTAATTCAAAGTAGGGGTAGGTTTTTGGGTTCGATGTTGCTGAACCCAAAAACCAAATAGAGAGATAGAACTTTTAATTAGTATACTGTGAGTAAAAATTATACGTACCGTCAAATGCGATGGCTGTGTGTAAGCAGTCTTTTTTCTCCATAAATAGCCTATAATTTAAACAAAGATGCTTTATTGGGGTATCAAAGTGATTCCTAAGAGTTCGGTCATGTCTGCAATAGAAGCAGCTACTCCAATATGGCAAAATTTAAGCCTTACAGATCAAAAAAATATTTCTGACCGGATGGAGCAATGGTTTGCAGATATAGAAAAACAAAACCAACCTAATAATACTGAAACAAATTCTTATTTAGCGACTCAATTTTTGTCACATTTTGGATTAAAAAATGCCTCAGAGGTATTTGATTTTCTGAAAACGACTGGCGGTAATGTGACATTAACCATGATAGCTCGAGAAATAATGAAAGAAGAGGCACGAATTGAGTCAATCAGGGAACGTAATACAGAAGAAATGCTCAGCCAACAGCGACACTTGATTTTTCTTCTTATGGGAATTATTGCAGAGCGAGAAGAACTGGCTAAAAATGTAGATCAGCTGATTCGACTTGAAATCGACAAACATCTTCTAAAGGATAAACAGGAACAGAGTAAAGAAACAATTTCAGATCGCTCTCCAATTCAAATTATAGACGATATGATCGCTCATTACGTGGAGACCATTAAAATTTTAGATGAAAAACTGGATGAATTGGAACACCAATTAGAGCAGGTTGAAGAAGAGTTAGTGGCTATCGAAGAGGAAGGGCAACGTATGGAAGCTTACCATGAGGTACTTCATACCCATATCGATATACTCGATACGTATTTACAACTGCCTATTTTCAAGCATCCTCAAGGAAACCCTACCGCGTTTTCTGCACAAAGAATATCGGTTTTGGTGAATGATCTAAAACGGTATAAAGCGCAGGAAGAACTCTATAAAAGCACAGCTTCTGATGATACCCAGGCACATGAAGTTGAAAAAAGACGTCTTAGCAGACACATTAGAACGATTGAACATGAACTGAGTTTTCATAAAGTTCATCTCAGCCAAACAACAACGAACTATGAAGAACTATTTCGCTTCGCTTTGGAACAAACCCGAGCCAAAATACGAGAGCATCAGAGTATTCCTGGGCAATTGGACCCTGAAATGGAAGGCTTGAAATTACGTGAACAAGGATTGGTTTCCGCATTGAAAGTAATGAACAACAAGAAAATACTTCTTAATGATAAATTGGAACAAGTTTTTGATTATTCCCAGGCCCGTTTTAGTATCAAACATGAGGATGCAAAATTTCTTGTTCAAACAGATGATGGTTCATATGCTCTGCTTCCTAAAGATAAGGATCCTAATAAATTGACTGAGGAGGACTGGGTACAAGCTAAGCGTGATTTTGAGCAAGCTAAAGAACGCATTCAAACCCCTCGCTATAATTGTCTTGAAAAGATACAAGAAAATTTGCAGAAGCATATACATCGCTACGAACAACATCTAAATTTAAGAGAAGTATTAAAAAACCAAAAATCAGAAATGCAACGAGCCAGAAATGAAATGGGAGAAACATTAAGAGAAACGCGTGCCCAAAAAGTATTACTAAGAAAGAATCCCAGTTTGTCACATACTCCGAAAACAGATCCTCATGCAAGTTATTCACAAATGATAGAGAAATTTGAATCTTTGGTATTAAAAGCACCTAAAAAAGACGATATAGAAAAAGCACGGAATATTGTCGAGAGTTCAACCATATCATCTAAAAACAAAGGAGAGCTTAATAAATTAATCGAACAAGTTTCGCCAGAGAAAATTATGGAATCACAGCAAAGGCTCCAATGGCTCTATAGTGCCAGACGATTAATAAAAGATACATCACCCACTCCTAATGTCGATCCGACATTGCACAAAAAAGATTAAGCCAAACAAAACTTTTAGATTCAAATGCAATTTTGTTAGGAATTGCATTCAGTAGGGATGATGAATGAGGGTATTCCGTGTATAATAACGACAATTTATTTTTCAGGTTGCTTTATGAATAAACAGGACTTTTACTTCGATTTACCTCCAGAATTAATTGCGCAGTATCCCTTAGCAAATCGTAGTGATTCACGCCTTTTAATTTATGATCGTCAAAAAGGTGAATACGGTCATTACCAATTTCGTGAAATCGCTGATTTTTTAAACCCTGGTGATTTATTGGTAATGAATGATTCCAAAGTTATTCCCGCCCGACTTCATGGCCATAAAACTACTGGAGGCAAAGTTGAGTTATTAGTCGAGCGAATTACGGGTGAGTTCACTTTTCTAGCTCATATTAAAGCCAGCAAGTCATTAAAATCGGGCTCAATTATTAAGCTGGAACAAAATAAAGAAATTGAAGTTCTTGATAGGCAGGATGATTTATTCACTTGCAAAGCGGATATGGACGTCTTGAAATTATTAAATGGGATAGGACACATTCCCTTACCTCCTTACATTACCCGAAATGATGAAAATCTGGATCAAGACCGTTATCAAACGGTGTATGCAAAATATGAAGGATCTGTAGCGGCACCCACCGCGGGTTTGCATTTTGATGAATCGGTATTAGCCAGCTTACATTCACGAGGTGTTGCAGTAGCTTATCTTACTTTGCATGTTGGAGCTGGGACATTTAGGCCTGTCCGTTGCGATAACATCAAAGATCATAAAATGCATAGCGAGCGATTTACAATAAGTCCTGAATTATGTGCTGCGGTACATGCTACAAAGGCTGCAGGAAATAGGGTAATTGCTGTCGGTACAACTGCTATGCGAAGTCTTGAGAGTGCAGTCCATAATGGAATACTAAGTCCCTGCAGTAGGGATACAGACATCTTTATTTACCCAGGCTATGAGTTTAAGATTTGTGATGGATTAATGACCAATTTTCACTTACCTGAGTCGACTTTATTAATGCTGGTTTCCGCTTTTATTGGTCATAAACAAGCGATGATGCTTTATCAAGAAGCAATTGAAAAGAAGTACCGGTTCTTTAGTTATGGGGATACCAGTTTGTTGCTGTAAATCAGATAACCGTTCACCAAAAGCCATATTTGGCACAGGTTGAAACGATCTCAATTAAAAAAATGCTCATATTGATGTATGCTGCGCTTTTTTGAATCGAGCTTCTTCCAACCTGCACCCAAATCTGACTTTTTCCCTAAAGCACTCAAAATTTTGGTGAATGGATAATAAATCAGGAGATTAGAAATGTTGACTGCAGTACAGAATTTTATACCTGTTTTAACTTCAGAAGCGGGTGCGTGTCTTACAACAGCAAATTGGCACGAAGCAAAAGTAATGGCAGCATCTTATTCTCTAGAGATCCTGTTGTATAAACCTGGCCAGGATGCGCTCAAAAAAATATCTGATATATCCCATTATCTCGTTTGGCCAGGTGTTATCGTGCTGAATGCAGCATCGCTTGTGGCAAATAAAGAGGGAATTTTTACGCTTAAATCACCTTATGATGGTTCTAGAATAAAATTTACTGTGGGAGAGTTGCTCCATCTTATTCAGCACTTAAAGCCCAATGCAGTCATTTTACCCCAAAACATCATGCAGGATTTTCCACAAATTTGGGATAATTGGAATGATGCAATTGTTCCATTTATGCATGTTAATGACTTAAAGAAACACGAAGTAATTAAGCCGCATGGAGTTTATTTTAATGTTTTGAATGAGGTGGATTGGGAACAATTAAATCGGTGGTCGCATGTACCGCGCTATATTATGGGTCGTTTTGACTCCGAATTAATATGGCGCTTGCGTGATCAAGGTATAGGATTTATTGAGACCGATGAACCTGCACAAGCAGCGATGCAAGGAAAGGTATACAGCCGTGCAGGGGATGTGGATTTAACGGATTCAAAAACACAAATGCAATTTGAACTGATTGATGCTGATTGCGCGTGTCCTACTTGTTCGCAACAATTTACGCGCGCTTATCTGCATCATTTATTGCAACATACTCCTTTATTATGTCAGCGATTTTTGATTCAGCATAATGTGTTTTATGTGCAGAATGATAAATAGATTTTTACCCTCACCCCAGCCCCTCTCCCGATAGCGGGAGAGGGGATTTTTTTATATTTTGCCTCAAAAGATCCCTTCTCACCATGGGGAGAAGGTGCCCGGCAGGACGGATGAGGGTTGTTCTTATTATAATGTTTGACAGTTTTTTCCATTACAGCTAGCATTACCAACAATTGATGGCGCGGGGTGTCGTGATAAACGTCTGAGAAATACCCGTTGAACTTGATCTGGTTCATACCAGCGTAAGAACGCCTTAAAACTGAATTTCATTTTAGAACAGTTGAGTTTTTGAATGGCCTGTCATGGTGCATTTGCTCTTATTTGCGAGTGATTCCCAACAGTTCTAATGAAGGTTAACTTCTTCAATTTAGTCTTTACGCGATATCTGTAGCCATCCTTTATTTTATTAATTAATCTAAGGAGCTATGGCATGAACGCATTATCTACAAGAACAACTTTATTACTCAATTGGTATGCAAACCCATACCATACCCCAATTTTTGTTGCTCATTCATTAGGTTATTACCAACAGGAAGGCATAAAACTTGCAATTTTGGAGCCTAGTGATCCCAGTGATGTGACTGAAATTGTAGGTATGGGGCATGTTGATTTTGGTGTTAAAGCCATGATTCATACTTTAGCCGCTCGTGCAAAAGGTTATCCTGTGACATCAATTGGAACGCTATTGGATGAACCCCCTACTGGGCTTATCGCACTTAAGTCCAGTGGCATTACTTCATTTCAAGATATTGTTGGTAAACGGGTAGGGTATATTGGTGAGTTCGGCAAAATCATTATTGATAATTTGGCACAATTGGCGGGTATTGATTCTGCAAGCTATGAAACAGTGCGTATTGGCATGAATGTTACTGATGCAATTTGTCGTGACATTATTGATACTGGCATTGGTTTTATTAATTTCCAAAAAGTTGAATTGGAGCATCTGCGTGGTGAAACAGTATTTTTACGCCTGGATCAGCTCGCCGGTCTAGGTTGCTGCTGTTTTTGCTCCATTCAGTTTATTGTGCCAGAAAGGATGTTAAAAAATCCTGAAACCATTAAAGGTTTTCTCAAAGCCACACAACGGGGAGCAGCGTTTACTACAGAAAATCCAGATGAAGCTTATGAACTCTTATGTAAAACAAAGCCCCAGTTACGAACGCCCATGTATCATACGATTTTTATTCGTAGCTTGCCCTTTTTCTCGCGCACGCTTTTGAATGTAGAACGTGATTGGAATAAGGTAGGACGTTTTGGCAAGCATTTAGGCGTAATTGATGACTCTTTCTCATTGCATTCCTGTTATACAAATGAGCTACTGCCCAAGATGCCTCATTCTGATTTAGAGCCTATCGCATGTTGTGTGGGTGAATAATTGTGTGTTAGGCCTTGGCCCAACTTTAGAGAATTTAATCAGTATTTGCTATTCATCTTATTGTTTATTGTTGGGGCAAGGCTCAACCTACGGTCTGTTATTTTTGAGTGATTTTAATTAAATGAAAAATGTTGCTGTTGTTGGTGCTGGAGTCATGGGGTGTTTGCTGGCTTTACGCTTACACAATGATGGATGGCAGGTAACCCTATTTGAGGCAGAAAGCGCGTTCAATAATTGCAGCTACGCCGCTGCAGGTTTATTGGCACCTTGGTCTGAGCTTGATAAAGCGGAGCATGTAATTTTCAAGTTGGGAATGGAGTCAGTTGATGGATTATGGAAATCTATTTTGCATCAATTAACGGAACCTGTGTATTTTCGTCAAAAAGGTTCTCTTGTAGTGCACCACCCTCAAGACAAAGCAGAATGGCAGCAGTTCAGTACACGGATTGTCAATAAATTAAGTGACTCATGTTATCAAGTGCTCACTCAAGATTCTCTAGGTCAGCTTGAACCGGAGCTGAATCATTTCCATGCAGGGTATTATTTCCCCAAAGAAGCGCAACTCGATAATCAGAGTTTATTGTTGGCACTCAAAAAACATCTTTGCCAGCAAGGAGTCGTTTGGCGGGACCAAACTTATGTTTCTTGCATCCATTCAGGCAAAGTAGAAACAGCAAAGGAGTCCTATTTATTTGATTTTGTTTTTGATTGCCGGGGACTTGGAGCAAAAAACACGTTTACCAATTTACGTGGGCTTCGCGGGGAACTTATCTGGTTGCATGCACCTGAAGTTCAATTGCAAAGACCCATACGCTTTTTGCATCCAAGATACACTATTTATATTGCTCCTCGTCCTAATTCTTATTACCTTATCGGAGCCAGCGAATTGGAGACAGAAGACTCCAGTCCAATTTCAGTACGAACGACACTGGAACTATTAACAGCTGCTTACTATGTACATCGAGGTTTTGCTGAAGCACGAATCATTAAAACGGTGACGCACTGTCGTCCCACTTTAGTGCATCATCAGCCGCGTATAAAATATGCAAAGCAACTGATTGCGGTAAATGGACTTTATCGTCATGGATTTTTAATAGCGCCGGCATTGGTAGAGGAAATTCTACGTGGACTAAAGAGCAATCAAAAAGACATTTATTATCCTGAGCTCTGGGAGGCTTATTGATGATCATTTATATAAATGATGAACCACTAACTGTAGATGCATCCAGTACGCTACAGGCAATACTTGAACAGAAGAACGGTATAGCCGCACATTTGGCAATCGCAATGAATAATCAGTTTATCCCCAAATCGATGTTTGCTGAGACTACCTTGTGCGAGGGAGACCGTATTGATCTCATCGTGCCGATGCAAGGAGGGTAATCATGTGGCATTTAGCAGATAAGCTTTTAACAAGTCGATTGCTTTTGGGGACTGCGGGTTATCCATCACTTGAGGTAATGACCGATGCGGTACGGGCCTCGAAAGCGGAGGTAATTACCGTTTCTCTGAAACGACAAATGGCCAGTGGTACAGGTAGCGATTTATTTTGGCAAACCATTCAGTCTTTGAATTGTTGTTTACTGCCCAATACTGCTGGTTGTCGTGATGCACAAACTGCGATTACTACCGCCGAAATGGCGCGTGAACTTTTTAATACGTCATGGATTAAATTAGAGGTGATTGGTGATGAGTTTAGTTTGCAGCCGGATCCTTTTGAGTTATTGCGTGCAGCGAATGAATTGGTAAAACGAGGATTTGAGGTTTTTCCATATTGTACTGATGACTTGGTTTTATGCCAGCGTCTTATGGATTGTGGTTGTAGGATTTTGATGCCATGGGCTGCGCCTATTGGTTCAGGAAAAGGATTACTCAATCCTTTTGCGTTGGAGACATTACGCCATCGATTAACGGATGTAACCTTAATTGTCGATGCGGGGATTGGTAAGCCATCTCATGCGGCACGGATTTTGGAATTAGGTTTTGATGGGGTTTTACTGAATAGCGCAGTTGCTTCAGCGATTCATCCTGTAGCAATGGCGGAAGCTTTTTCGCATGCAGTTATTGCTGGACGAGGTGCTTTCGAGGCAGGTCTTATGCCGGAGCGGATTACCGCACAATCATGTACCCCTTTGATCGATACACCTTTTTGGCATCAGGAGGTTTTATGATGAGCACGGTGTGGAGCAATACTGGCAATGAAGTCGATTGGCAAACACTACGTGGATTGGGTCTTGAAATGCAACAACGGCAATTAAATGGATCAAATCATCCCAAGGCAATTAAAATAAACGAAAGCATTTCTCGCGAAGACTTACAATTCTTAAACAATTATTCTGGGCCTGTAGTTTTAGATTTTACTTTAACTTCTCAGTATATTGATAAAAATGCGGATGATTTGACTACAGGCTTTTCTTTTGCAGATGTTTTAGTCTTGAATACATTTGAGGCCGAATTGATTTTAAAGCGAAAGATCATGACCCATCAAGCCATGCAGGAAGCGGCTCATGAATTATTAACGCTGGGGGCTAAAAGTATTTTTCTATTGGGGCAGCATCTGCAAGAAAATTCATGGGAACATGATTATTGGACAAATGGGCTTACTTCATTTTGGCTGACACAAAATCGCTTCTCCGATGCAAAATATCCGGAGCTTCGATCGGTTTTATCCGCGGCGATTACTGGGGCATTAGCTCTGGAGTATTCACTCGAAGATGCACTAATCATCGCAAAAATGTATGCACACCAAGCAGCCCGCCTGGCAGGAACCAGTATATATTATGGCGGTTTCCCAGAGAATGAGATGGACCTGCCTTATCTTTCATCCAAACCCCTGAATGAGGTGCCCCAACCATTTAAACCATCTCATCGATTAGGTCTTTATCCTGTGGTTGATTGCTTCTCATGGGTCGAAATGCTTCTGAAGCTTGGGGTAAAAACCATTCAATTGCGAATTAAAGAAAAAAGTAAGACTCTGGAAGAGGAGATGAAGCAAAGTATTGCTTTGGCTAAAAAGTATGGTGCTACGTTATTTATTAATGACTACTGGGAAATGGCTTTAAAGTTGAATGCAGAAGCAGTCCATTTAGGACAATCGGATTTAGATACTGCAGATCTTGATGCGATTAGAAGTCATGGATTGTTACTTGGGGTCAGTACTCATTGTTATTATGAGGTGGCACGAGCCCATGCGATTTGTCCTTCATACATTGCGATCGGCCCCATTTATCCAACGACCAGCAAGGAAATGCCTTTTTTAGCACAAGGTATTGAACGCTTACATCGTTGGCAACGCACTTTAAATTATCCTTTGGTTGCAATAGGGGGGATCAATATTGAGCGTATGCCAGATGTGGCTGCAACAGGAGTTCAAGGTATCGCTCTGATTTCTGCAATTACTCAAGCGGATGACCCCCAAAGAGCGACGGAGCAACTTTTGCGTTTTGTTGATTGAAAGACATTATTGCGAAGCATGTTAAGGCACAAAGCTAGGTTAAGGGACCCAACATGACTGTTTTATCTGAGTTAGAACGTTATTCCCAGCAAATTAAATTAGACGAAATTGGCTTGCAGGGACAAAAAAAGCTGCATGCGGCAAGGGTATTATGTATTGGTGCAGGAGGCATTGGGGCTACACTTCTTCCTTATCTAGCTGGTGCAGGAGTGGGAACGATAGGAATAATCGATGGTGATTTCATCGACGAAAGTAATCTACATCGGCAAATTCTTTACCAAGAAAAAGAGGTTGGCCAGGCCAAAGCTGTTGTCGCAAAGATGAGATTAAATACGCTCAATTCAGAGATCAAGGTTCAAGCGCATGATTTTCGTTTAACGGCTCATAATGCAGAAGAAATCATTACTCAGTATGATCTTGTGGCGGATTGTTCCGATAACTTTTATACGCGTTATCTTGTTCACGATATGTGTTATCGTTTAGAAAAGCCCTATGTGTATGCCAGTGCTTATCAATTCCAAGGACATTGCTCTTTGTTTTATGGACAACAAAATCCATGTTTGCATTGTTTGTTTCCAGTCATTCCTGATACCACCGCCAATTGTCAAAATGGTGGGGTTATCGGTACGTTGCCTGGATTGTTAGGGATTGTGCAAGCGACTGAAATAATTAAATGGATTACCGGCAGTGGTACTTCATTATTAAATCGATTGCTTTGCATCAACTTACTGACAATGGAAATAAAAAATATCCATCTGAGCAAAAATAAAGAATGTCCCTTTTGTGTCTATGGTCATACTCTAGACGAAAACGCTTTTGGATTGTGTCTGTCTTCAGAGGCGATCCACGCTGTTGCGATCTCCGGTAAAAATTTGTCCAATTTTCTGCAAGAAAACCCGCGGATATTTTTGTTGGATGTACGAACTGCTGAGGAACACCATCATAAAAATCTAGGTGGAAAATTAATTCCCTTGGCTGAGCTCTCTGCGCGCCTTGATGAGCTTGATCCCTCAGGTCCCATTCTTGTTTATTGTCAGTCAGGCCAAAGAAGCCAAAGGGCTGTACTGTTATTAGAGCAGGCAGGATTTCGCTCGATTTATTATCTTGATCAGGGAATCAATTCATTGAATGAGGCTTCTTGGGGAACAGCCCTTAAAGAGTAGGAGGCTTGATTGATGTCATCGAGGATAAAACTCAGACTTTATCGAACTTAGGTCTAGATAATGCTCACGCCACTCCATGGTTTATGTTGATTAGATTGACGAGGACAACATCTATAAATTAAGCATATCAAATAACGGATTTAAGCCAAATCAATTCTCTGTTGATGAAAATTAAGGTAGATTTAAATAGTTACGAAAAAAGAATTTTATAAGGGCAGGGATGTATTATTTTTTAAGATTAATCACAGCAGCCTTAATTCCATTCGTTTTTAATGGAGTACAGGCTGCTACCCCACTTACTTTTAAGCAGGCACTGGCCATAGCTTATCGTAATAATCCCGAACTGCAGGCAGAAATAGATAAAGCGCAAGCCATGAGAGGTGCTTTCATACAAAGTGGATTGTACCCTAATCCCCAACTGACTCTAACGGGTGAAAACTTTGGTGGTTCGGGCAGTTATTCAGGTTATGAAGCTGCAGAAACCACTGCTTCAATAACTCAACCTATCCCTTTAGGTGGTCGTCTTAAGTATTTAAAAACCGCAACCTACGCGGACTATTTAGCCTCTTTAGCACAGATTAATGTTCAGAAAGCAATGCTTTACATGACAGTTGGAGTGACTTACGTTGATGCTCTTTATGCTGGGCAATGGTATCAGGTTACTAAAAAATTGACTCGCTTAAATCAAAATATTGTTTCAGCGATTCAGCGACGAGTTAAAGCCGGTGCTGGCGCGGAACTGGATTTACGGCTAGCGCAAGTCCGATTAGGCGATGCAAAAATTCAGGAACGAAAAGCAGAGCGGGATGCTTTAGCGCAACGAGCAAAACTTGCTCGTTTATTAGGTGACGGTCTAAGAGTGGACCGCCCTTTGATTGATAAAGGTTTGCCAGGACTAACCTTGAGATGGTCTGATTTATTAAAAAAACTACCACAAAGCCCGCAGCTGATCCAAATGCAACTCCAATTACAGGCCAAACGAGCAACAATCACCGCAACTAAAAAATCGGTGTGGCCCGATTTAAATATTCAATTGGGGGGACGTCATTTTTCTGATGATGGTAGTAATGCTGTAGTGGCCTCTGCATTTGCAGAGGTTCCCGTTTATAACCGCAATCAAGGGAAAATCATGACAGCAGAGGCGCAATACACGCAGACTGCTCACGAACTACAAGGTACTCGTCTTGATGTGCGTCAAAATATCTATACCGTTTTTTTACAAGCGAAACAAAGTAATTATGAGGCCAATTTAGTTACGGATTCTTTATTGCCTTTGGCGAAAAAATCCATCAAATTAGCCCAAGATGGTTATCAGATGGGGCGTTACAGCTATATTGAATTATCCACAGCACTCAATACCTTGTATGAGGAAGAGCGGCACTACCAACAGGCCCATGCCGATTATCATAAGTCGTTGATTCAACTGACAGCGCTATTAGGATTACATCCTTCTAAGGAGAGTAAATGAGACCACTAAAATCAGTTTTTTCTACCCTATCACTGATTATTTTTCTATTAGGATTCAATTGCTTTTCTCTCTGGGCTTCAGAAGAATCCTCTGTTGCAGAAAAAGAGGGGCATCAGGAAGAGATTGCTAAAGGCCCTCAGGGTGGTCGATTGTTTAAAGAAAGCAGCATTGCTTTAGAGTTATTAATTTTTGAAAGAGCAATGCCACCCCATTTTCGAGCTTTTCTTTACAAGGATGGTGCACTTATTTCGCCTGAGGCGGCCCGATTAACCGTTCAACTGACTCGATTTAATGGAAAAAAGGAAGAAATTACCTTTAAGCACATTGAGGATTTTTTGCAAAGCAATCAAATTGTCCAAGAACCTCATTCTTTTGATGTCAGTATTCAATTGGTGTTTGACGGCAAGCAATATCAATGGCATTACGCAACTTATGAGGGGCGCGTAAAAATTGTGCCAGATATTCTGAAGTCGGCTGATATTGAAATAGCAACAGCGCAAAGTCATACCATAAAAACTCAATTAAAAGTGGTTGGGAAAATCGTCCCTAATCGTGATACTTTGGCGCCCATCTATGCTCGGTATTCGGGCATTATCAAGTCATTAACCAAAAACCTCGGTGAAGAAGTTACTAAAGGAGAGGTATTGGCGATTATTGAAAGTAATGAAAGTCTGCAAAACTATACCATCACAGCCCCGATCACCGGAACCATTATACAAAAATATGCGACCAATGGAGAGCTTGCGCAAAATACCAAACCCATTTATGAGGTGGCTAACTTGGCTACTGTCTGGGCTGACTTCACCCTGTATCGCAAAGAAGCGCCTCTTGTCAAACAAGGCATGGAAGTCATTGTGACTGGAGATGGGGGAGCGCCTGAATCTACAGCGAGTATTTCTTATATAGCGCCTTTAGGAATAGAGGACAGTCAAACTACTCTGGCTCGAGCTGTTTTATCGAATGACAATCATATCTGGCTGCCCGGTATGTATGTGAATGGTTCTGTAATTATCAAAGAAAAAAAAGCGCCAGTGGCGGTATTAATTTCTGCCCTACAAAGGCTTAATAATGTGGATGTAGTCTTTGTTCAAGAAGGGGATTATTTTGAAGCAACCCCGGTTATTTTAGGAGAAAAAGATGACCAATGGGTCGAGGTGATCTCAGGGCTTGATGCAGGACAGCGTTATGTGAGTAAAAACAGCTTTTTTATGAAAGCAGAGCTTGGTAAAGAAGGTGCAAGCCATGAGGACTAAGGAATAGAAATGCTGAAACACATTATTCGCTTTTCTTTAAAACATCGCTGGTTTGTGCTTTTATTTACCCTGATTATTGCCATTTTGGGTATTTATAACTTTCAACGTCTTCCTATTGATGCTGTGCCTGATATTACCAACGTTCAGGTACAGATTAATACCCAAGCCTCTGGATATTCTCCGTATGAGGTGGAACAACGTATTACATTCCCAATTGAATTGGCCATGAGTGGTTTGCCCAATTTGGATTATACCCGTTCTTTGTCGCGCTATGGATTATCACAAGTTACAGTGGTGTTTAAAGATGGAACTAATATTTATTTTGCCCGCCAGTTGATTAATGAGCGCTTGCAAGAAGTAAAAGATAAATTGCCTCCAGACGCCGAAACCACCTTAGGCCCCATCTCAACAGGTCTTGGTGAAATTTTTATGTACATCGTCACCAATAAGCCTAATGTGCTAAAAACTCAGCAGTATAATCCAACCGAGCTTCGTTCCATACAAGATTGGATTATTAAACCTCAATTACGAAATGTGGAGGGGGTTGCCGAAGTCAATACCATTGGGGGCTATGAAAAACAATTTCATATTACACCGGACCCGATGAAGTTAGTGCGTTACCGTTTAAGTCTGGATAATGTGGTTGAAGCATTAAAACGTAATAATGCGAACGTCGGTGCGGGTTATATTGAAACGAATGGCGAGCAATATTTAATCAGGGTGCCGGGGCAGGTACAAAATATTTCCGATATTGAAAATATTGTTATTGCTAGTTTTGAAGGCACCCCAGTTCGAATTCATGACGTAGCTGATGTCGCTTTAGGCAAGGAGTTACGAACTGGTGCTGCTACTGAGAACAGTAAAGAAGTAGTACTAGGTACGGTCTTTATGTTGATGGGGGAAAATAGTCGAACGGTTTCTCAGCGCGTTGCTGCCAAAATGAAGGAAATTAATAAATCCCTTCCCGAGGGGGTTGAGGCGGTTACCGTATATAACCGCACTCTATTGGTTAATGCCACCATTCATACGGTGACAAAAAATCTTTTGGAAGGTGCGCTCTTGGTTTGCATCATCTTATTTCTATTTTTGGGAAACATACGAGCAGCGCTTATTACTGCTATGGTGATTCCCTTGTCGATGTTATTGACTATTACTGGCATGGTGAGCAATCAAATCAGCGCGAATTTAATGAGTTTGGGAGCCTTGGATTTTGGTTTAATTGTGGATGGCGCGGTCATTATTGTTGAAAATTGTATTAAGCATCTGGGTGAGCAACAGCATGCACTGCATCGTATCTTAAATTTGGAAGAGCGGTTAAAAGTCATTTCGTATGCCACGACGGAAGTAATTAGACCCAGTATTTTTGGTGTTTTTATTATTACGGTGGTTTATTTACCGATACTCACCCTGACTGGTGTTGAAGGAAAAATGTTTTTACCTATGGCAGAAACCGTCATTATTGCGCTATTAGCCTCGATGCTGTTTGCATTAACTTTTGTGCCTGCTGCTATAGCTATTTTTTTACGCGGACACCTGCAAGAAAAGGAAAATGCTTTAGTGCATCATCTCTCTATGGGCTATAGCAAAGTATTGCGCCGTTGTTTTCATGCGCGAAAAACGATCATTGGTGTGGCTCTAGGTTTAGTGGTGATCAGTTTATTAACTCATGTTACGCACATGACCTTGTAGTTTGAATAAAAAGCATTAGAATTTCGTCCTTATTTTAGGGAGGAAGTTAAATGGATATGCTTGATCTTTATAGTGATTATTTAATTTGTCAGAACAAATATGCGACAGCCACCGGATTATCTGATTTGGTTGATGGAGCATTTGCGCATGACAAGGTGACTCGATTTCTTCGTTTTGAGTCTTTTGATTCAAAATCCCTTTGGCGCTATGTAAAAAAGCCAGTGAGGTCGCAAGAAACGGTTGGTGGTGTCTTAATACTGGATGACTCCATCGAAGAGAAACCCTACACGGATGAGAATGAAATTAATTGTTGGCATTACTCTCATGCTAAAGGGAGCGTGCTCAAAGGAATCAACATCTTGTCATGCATGGTTCGCTATGCTGACTTCAGTGTACCCATAGGGTATGAGGTGATTAAAAAAGATGTTGCCTATTGTGATATTAAAACCAAACAAGCCAGAAGAAAATCATCGGTTACCAAAAATCAATTATTTCAAAACCTGATTACTCAGGCCATTACCAATAAAGTGATGTTTGATTATGTGCTTGCAGACAACTGGTTTGGCTCGAAGGCCAATATGGTTCACATCCATAAAGACCTTCAAAAATCGTTTATCATTGGGATTAAATCTAACCGCACGTTAGCTTTATCTGAAAACGAGGCCAAAAACGGACGGTACCAACAAGTAAGAGCTTTAGAATTAGAAGAGGATGTAGCCCACACAGTCTGGCTTAAAGGCCTAGACTTCCCCGTGAGGCTCCTGAAAAAAGTGTTCAAAAACGAAAACGGTTCAACAGGAATTCTCTATCTTGTTTCTAATGACATGCCAAGTAGTGCCGAACGTCTTTATGAAGTGTACCAGAAACGGTGGCGGATTGAAGAGTATCACAAATCAATTAAGCAAAATGCAAGCTTAACCAAGTCGCCCACTCGAACCGTTAAAACTCAGTGTAATCATATTTATGCTTCTATTATTGCATACTGCAAGCTGGAATTGTTGAAGATAAAAACTCAATTAAATCATTTTGCCATTAAGTACAGATTGATCCTTAGAGCAAATCAGCTTGCATGGCGGGAGCTTAAAAATATGGCTGCTTAAAATAGATCGTGCGTAACATGAGTTATTAATTGCCTTTCGTTTAGGTGGTGAGTTTATTCCAAGCCTTGATGAAGGAGATATTGCCATGCATGCGATGCGAATTCCTGGCACCAGTTTGACCCAGGCAATTACGATGCAGGATTTGGTCGAAAAACGAGTCAGGGAGTTCCCTGAGGTAAAAACTGTTTTTTCCAAGTTAGGGACAGCAGAGGTGGCTACTGATCCTATGCCTCCGAATGTGGCTGATACGTTCATTATTTTAAAGCCGCGTAAGGACTGGCCTAATCCTAAAAAAACGAAGCAGGAATTAGTACAAGAAATGGAAAACGCTGTAAAACAAATTCCGGGGAATAATTATGAATTTACCCAACCTATTCAAATGCGCTTTAATGAACTTATTTCAGGAGTTCGTAGTGATGTGGCGGTAAAAGTCTTCGGTGATGATATGGATACCTTGTTAAAAACAGCGGAAGCGATTAGTGCTCAATTAAAACAAATACCAGGAGCGGCTGATGTGAAGGTCGAGCAAGTCAGTGGATTGCCTCTATTAACCATTGAAATTAATCGTGACTCCTTGGCGCGCTATGGGTTACAAATAAGTACGGTTCAAGATGCAATAGTGATTGCCACGGGGGGCAAGAAGGGTGGGGAGCTTTTTGAGGGGGATAAGCGTTTTGATATAGTGGTACGTCTGCCTGAATCGTTGCGAACTGATCCGAACGTGTTGCGCCAAATATTTATACCGCTACCTCTTGCCAAGGATGGAGAGCAGCACTTTATTCCTATAAGTGAGGTCGCCTCATTGGTTCGTAGTGAAAGCCCAAACCAAATCAGTCGCGAGATCGGAAAACGACGCGTGGTGGTTACTTCAAACGTTAGAAATCGGGATTTAAGTTCATTCGTGAACGACGCTAAACGGCGCATCGATGAAAACGTTAAAATACCTTCCGGCTATTGGGTAACCTGGGGTGGTCAGTTTGAACAGCTTCAATCTGCCTCACAGCGATTACAAATCGTAGTCCCCATCACGTTATTAGGTATTTTCTTATTGCTCTTTATGAGTTTTGGGCGAGTAATGGATGCACTCTTGGTTTTTACAGGAATACCTCTCGCACTAACTGGTGGTATTTTTGCTTTGTGGTTACGCGGGATCCCCTTATCTATCTCTGCAGGTGTTGGGTTCATTGCCTTATCCGGCGTTGCTGTACTCAATGGTTTAGTCATGATTACCTTTATCAATAAACTCCATGAAGAGAAGAAATTCTATTTAAAAGATGCAGTGTTGCAAGGATCGTTGGCGCGTCTAAGACCTGTATTAATGACGGCTTTGGTCGCCTCACTAGGTTTTGTGCCCATGGCGCTTGCGACGGGAACTGGGGCTGAGGTCCAAAGGCCTCTTGCTACGGTGGTCATTGGCGGAATTATCTCTTCTACCTTTTTGACCTTATTGGTTTTACCGGGCTTATACTATGTTTTTCATGAACGACGTACAAAGGGTAAGCAAGCAAAGAGATAAAAGAAAAAATATCTAATTATCTTCGTTTAAAAAATTAGGAACACTAAGGTTCGTGCACAGTTTAAGGGTGTTTCTTTATATAGGGTATTCATGAACTATATTAATATCACAATTAGTTACAGATCCCATTATGATGATTAGTAAAATTAGTAATATAATCGAACGCATCTGAGTTGAATAAAGTGATATAAAAAATGCAATTCACGGACAGAGACTGGTGTCTGCAAGAGTTACCTGAACAAGTTGATTATAGTTGGTTGTTAAGATTAATGAAGGTCTGGCTCGAATCAGAAGATCTACCATTTAATATGGGTGTTTTAGCGACAGTAGATGAAAATGGATTTCCTAGAAGCCGTACAGTAGCTATTCGTGAAATAAACGAACATGGGTTGCTTTTTTTTACCCAGCTGGGTAGTGCAAAAGTAGCACATATTTCAGTTAATCCCTATGTTTCTTTCACTTTTATGTTACCGAAGACGCAAAGACAAGTTACTGTTTTTGGAAAAGCAAGGCCAGTTAGCGAACAAGAAAATTTAAAAAACTGGGAGACTTATGACCAAGAGCGAAGGTTGCGTTTTTTAGTTTATGGGACAAAGTCCGGACAATTGATCAATAAACCACAGGAGTTAGATGAAGAGTTGATTGCTTTAAAAGAGCAATATAAAAAAAATCTTCCAGAAAGGCCTCGTGAATACGTGGGTTATATCATTATTCCTGAGGTGATAAAATTTTATCAATTAAATGAACATCGGTTGTCGGATTCAATAAATGCAAAACGCATCGATGAAACCTGGACTTTACAGCGGTTTGTTCCTTGAGGTGAACATTGAGCACCAGGGGCGAGGTAATTTTTAATGTTGAAATCCAGACAAAAATTTTAAAATCTGTTGCTTCAAATAGGATAAATTAAATAATGAATTTATTTGTAGTGTATATTGGTGGTTCCCACCCGAATTCTTTAATCGAACTCCATGATCTCCGCTTTATAGTCGCTAATTCTATTGAAGATACCTATGATGCTCTTAAAAAAAGTTGGTGGGGTATCCCCAAAAGTTTGCATATAGATGCTTGGGGTATTTTAAAGTATGCAGATGGATATAGCATTCAAATTTCACAGGAGCCGTCAGAAGATAGTGATAATAAATTATTTTTCGTAAACCTGGGCGGTTACGATAAGAAGCAATTTACCGAATTACATAAAAATATTTTTGTAGTTGCTGCTAATGAATTTGAGGCGAAACAAAAAGCATTAATACAAATTGCTGACTGGCAGTCCCCGCATCGCGATTATTTATATGAGGTTGATCATTTACTTAATATTCATTCATTACTTAAACATGAAGGTTATTACTTACGTTTAAGTAGGCAGGTCGAGCCTAAGCCGTTTGAGTTTACCTGTTGCTACAATCCCATTGGCAGAAATTAACCCATTTAAACCTGTGATTGCAGAGCGTCAGGGCGCAAGCTTCTGACATTTCATTATCTATTTTGGAAGTGCGATCTGATTATGACCCGCATGTTTTAATTCAGCATGCGTATAACGTTTAGGATGCCGCTAATATTATTTGCACAGCATGGGTATTTTTAATATATTTGCTGAATATCTATAACAAGGATCCGTATGTGCATTAGATCTCACCGCTGTATATGCCACCATTTGGAAAAAGTCATTAAGCAAGATAATAAAAATGAGTTAAAGGCAATTTTTGATACGACTTATATTGATGAGCTTTATGATTTTTTACGAGACGCCTATCGATTACTCCAAATCGAGGGCAATTATAAATTTGCCGCAAGCATGAATAAATTAGTAAAAACCTATCTTTTGGAGAAATCTCCAAGATCAATTAATGTGCAGAATGAACAGGTAAAAAAAGACTTCATGGATTTATATGATGAAAGGATTGATGATCTTAAAGCAGCAAAACGATTGCTTCATGAGAAATTAACTTTGTTAATACAAGATGTTCAGCACCTTGCCTATCAAAACCTTTCCCATATCGATTTCTTTAGGAATTGCCTCGAAAAAGTTGATAAATCCAATGCTATTGCCCAGGAGGATAAAAAAGCGCACCACAGGAGCGGATGCATTATTCTTTAAAAAGACCTCATGGATTAACTGAGGTTTTAGCCTAACGATCGCCTAGAGCTACAACTCTTTCCAAATGGAGTGTCGTCAATTAGAATAGTCCTCTTTTATATTAAGAACATCAATGCAAAGGAATGGTATTTTATCCTGTTTTTTAACAGGAATGTTTATTTTCTCATGGTCTACAAAGGGGAGTTGTGCTCTAGAACGTGATTTTCAAACCTGGTTCAATATTACTGCAATTGGTGAGACTCACAGTAACAAGAAATTTATAAGCCGTCTACGATATTGGTTGGAAAATCAAGAGCGTTTCGGGGATGATAGCAGTCGTTTTTCACAGATTTTATTACGTCCAGGATTAGGCTATGCATTCACAGATAATCTAAGCATCTGGATTGGATATGCCTGGATTTATACAGGGAAACCGAACACGCCTAATCCTTTTGAGGAGGATCGTATTTGGCAACAATTGTTATGGACTAAAACGAATAAATATTTAACGTTTACCAGTAGAACCCGTACAGAACAGCGCTTTTTAGAAAATAATCCCAAGACAGCCTTTCGTTTGAGACAACTGATTAAAATTTCAGTTCCTTTCAAGCATTTTAATAAAATGAGTTTTGTTACAAGCGATGAAGTTTTTTTTCACAAGAATAATTTTGTAGGTACAAACAGCAGTGGTTTTGATCAAAACCGATATTTTGTTGGATTAGGTTATAAAATAAACCCATTGTTAAACACTGAAATTGGTTATATGAATCAGTATATTCGACGTTTTGGTGTTCCAGATTTTTTAGCCAATATAGTATCCTTAAATTTTTTCCTAAATTTTTAGTCGGCTTGCCAAAACAACTTATTCGAAAGCAACATAATGCAGGACCTGAGTTCTTCAGTGGATTACTTCAGATGGGAAGTTCTGTTTATTAGAATGGCTAATCCATTTAATGAACTTCCCTAATTTTGTACAAAAGGATTTTTCTTTAAAATTGGACATCTACCTTAGTCAATCTCCACAAAAGGTAGACGCAGCCCCCCAACTTATTGGCTACCAAAAATGATTCCATTAGGTCCTGCAGTTTCACCTCCACTCGATCCAAACATGGTTACTTCGGTTACACCTAGAATGGAAGGGAGAAATAATAAAGCAGCAGAAATAAAGACCATAGCAATTGGCGTTCCAATTGGAATTTGAGTCGGGTTATCTTTGTGCTGTTTAAACTTCATAATAGCTCCAATAGAGAATCCCAAGCCTGCCAAGTAAGCACCCGCAGTAATTAATTTAGCCAGACTAGTAAATGATCCAGTAATGTTTGAGGCCATTTGCCCTAAAGACACTACAGTGTTTGCAGCT
Source organism: Legionella sheltonii (assembly GCF_026191355.1). Lineage (GTDB taxonomy): Bacteria > Pseudomonadota > Gammaproteobacteria > Legionellales > Legionellaceae > Legionella > Legionella sheltonii. The sequence goes on along the minus strand of NZ_JAPHOQ010000004.1, from coordinate 16,734 downwards.
GCATGGTTGCTTACTAATGTTAGTAATGTAAGTAAAGCAATAGTGCTTAACCCGCATTTAAAATCAGATGGAATCTTACTTTTCACTTCTTATTCTCCTAAAACTAAATTTAACCAAAACTCCGGGCAAATACTGAGTTGGTATGCCCTAAATATTTAAATGTAATCATGAAACTTCAACGACACCGCGATTTGTTCCTTAATGAGTACTTTTATCAGAAGAAGCTTAGAGATGATGTTTTAGCATCCAAAATTTCTTGAGCTTTTTCAATGTCTGCCTTGTACTTATCGACTAATACGCGGATATCTTTTTGATTTTCTTGTTCCATGGCTCTTGCTAGGGCAATATCCTTTGTAGGAAATTCAGACTCATCATCGGTTACATATTTTTCAAGAAGAGGCCTAAGAGTTGATTGATCTGCTCCTAGCCAGCATAATGTATTAAAAACACCTTGTGGCTCCATCTGATTATTATAAAAAGCCCAGTCCAAAGCCGTAAAACCATTACTACTTTTGTTGTTAATATCGGCCCCGAAGTTATTAATTAGCAACTCAACATCCGCAACACTTCCTTGGTGAGCCGCTCTTCTGAGGGCGACATTTTTATCCTTTGTTTTGTATCTCTTTAGAATGCTATCCAGGGTAACTGAAGTGCTACTCGTTGTTTGGCTCATTCCTGTATTATAGATACTGCTTGACGATACTTTGCGATCAGAATCCGATTGCACAAAGAATGAAAAAAATTGTCCAACTAGAGAAGAGTTCTCAGATGAACGAAATTTTTTAAACTCATCGTCTATAGAATCCGCCAAAGCTAAAGTCTGTCGGCTTAATAGATCAAGTTCAGAATCATTTTGATCAAAAAAAGCCTTGAGCTCAGATGGAATATCAGCATTATCCACTTTATAGCGTTCCCTAGTTTGAAATAGAGAATAAATTTCACTGAAAGTTCCCATAAATTCTGTTAATTCTTTAAATGAAGATTTATCAACTTGCTTATACATGAGTTTTGAGAATTCCACCATTGCTTTTAAATCACTCAGTTTCATACCATTATTCTCTAGAAAAAATAGGATGCAATAATACGAAATTATGATGTTAATGGGAACATTGATCGATTGTTGTTGCCGAGACAAGCTTTCCAGCCCAGTCTACGCTTGCTGCACAGGTTATCGCTTAAATTTGGAATTGAAGCTGCGACTTTATTTTTCTAAGTAAAAAATAAGTTTAAGTTCCTGCAGCTTAAAATTAGAGATAATTTTAAGGCTTTTTAAGAGTAAAAGTGAAAACTATTTATCAAGTATCTTATTGTTTTCAAATAAAATATCTTGATCCTATTTTACCTTGACGAGTCATTTTTAACATTGGATACTGACCCCCATCTTTTATCTCACATAAGAGTTTTGTTATATGACTGCGCTCCTGTACTGGCAATATTGGCTAATGAAGATGAAAAAAGAAAAGCATCCTCATCAAAGGAAGTGGAAAATACTGAACTGAAACTATAGCGTGAAAGCCAGCGTAAGCTGGGCTGAAAAACCTAGCAAATGCTTTTATGGATTGGATGATACTTTAATATTTAAAAATATAAATAAGGGTAGAAATGTTTGGACTATTTTCTAAAGGAAAGAAAAAAGCTAACGATAAATTTGATCTCGAAGCTCAACCCCTAATCTCCAGAGAAAAGGAAGAGAAGGGGGAGATTGAAACCTCAATGGTGCGTAAGCCTGATTATCCTGAAATAGAACCTATTGGAGAACATGACCTTTTATTAACTGAACTTAAATTCCGTCAAATAGATCTAAACCGTTGTATTGAGCTTATTAAAGCGGGGCCTAAATTAACGAGCGGTCAAAAATCGAGTATAAAAATGGTAGTAACTACTACTCTTTTAAGTGGGGCTTGGGGAGGAGGCTATAGTTATTTATTATATGATTTTATTACTCGATTCATAAAAAAATCACAGCTTGAGGATCTTTGGAAAAATTTAGTAGTAAGTACCAATGCTGGTACAAATTCTACCTGTTATGCACTCAATGGAACCCTCATGGATCCCAACTATTCGATTGTTGATGAATGCAGTCGTCACAATGATTTGAGACCGGGTGAGTGCATACAATTGCATAATGAATATTGTTCAGAAGCGATGCTCTACTATACTCTTCCTGAAGCTATAGGTGTGACACTTCTCGGAATTATTTTTCTCTTCCTGTTATATCTTCTATTGCTTGCCCTATATGAGTTATTGAAATCCTGTCGACAAGACATTCATAGCCTCCAACTTGATCAATGTTTGAGTGATGGAACTCTTTTTCTTCTTAAATTTTATGCGGAAGATCATATTTGTATTAGAAAAAGTATGACAACAAGAGAGGTAATGACTAGGCTAGAGCATAAAATAGCTGAGGATGTGACATTTATCAGATACTGTTTAGAATTAAAAAAACATGCTCATTATCTTTTCTATATAAGCAATAGGTTAATTGAAATAAATGGGATCGAAATACCTTATGAAGTAGCAGAGTCGATTTTTCTTGATGCGACTAAACATATAAATATCACAGATATAGAAAAAACAAAGAAAAATGAAGATGCATTTGAAGGAGAAAAAGAAAGAGGCTGGGAAAAAATTCAAAATAACTCCTGTGAAACGGGTCAATATTCATTGAAGAAGGATACAAAACTAAAAACAGAGCTTTTCGCAAGATTTTTTAGCAGAGCAGTAGTAGTTCCTGAAGTTGATTCCAAAAATCACAACATCATTGAATCTAATATTTTACAAGTATTTAGATAAAAACCAGCTAGGCTAGGTTATTGGAGCTTGGGCATAAGGTGAGGGCCGCTTAACTGCCCCTGTTCTTTTGTATCACAAGAAATCACTTCTATAATAATCTGGGGCATGAAGCAGCGCCCATTTAAATTATGAAAAACTCTTTTAATTTCCACATAGATTCATTTACCTTAAGGTCAATTCACTATATGATGTCACGCGGTTATCAATAGTAGATTAAAGGAGACAGTATGAGTTTTTTTATTAGCGATGCTCTGGCTGCAGCGGGGACTACAGCAGCGCCTCAAGCAGATGGAACTTTTTCGCTCGTTATGATCGCTGCTATTTTTGTGTTGTTCTACTTTATGCTTATAAGACCTCAAAATAAAAGAGCAAAAGAACATCGTGAATTAATAAGCCGTTTAAAGAAAGGTGATGAAATCGTTACTTCAGGTGGTATTTTAGCTAAAGTAGTTAGTCTGGATGACCAATACATCAAGATCAGTCTTGCAGAAGGTGTTGAGATTAATATACAAAGAGGCGCAGTAAGCACTGTATTGCCCAAAGGCACTTTAAAATCGCTTTAAATAAAGTCATAGGGACACACGGAAATGCAAAATAAATATCCTCTATGGAAAAACCTAATGCTGATTGTTATTGCAGTCGTTGGGTTTATTTACGCCATACCCAATTTGTATACAGAAAATCCTGTAGTACAAATTTCGTCTGAAACGCCTGTAGATTATGATGAATTAAAGAATCAGGTAGAAGCGCTCTTACAAAAAGATAAACTACCTTTTCAATCAATCATCGCTCAAAGCGAAGCGGTTGAAGTCGTTTTTTCATCTACTGATTCCCAGTTATTAGCTCGCGACGCCATTAAAAATTCTTTAGGCTCCCAATATACTGTAGCCCTGAATTTGGCTCCTTCTACACCCAATTGGTTGGACTCTATTCGTGCTGCACCTATGAAGCAAGGTTTGGATTTACGAGGCGGGGTGCACTTTCTGTTAGAAGTTGATGTGGACAGTGTGATTAGCCGACGTTATGAAGGGATCATGAAAAACATTAGCCAAGAATTGCGAGATCTTGGTATTCGTTATACAGGTATTCGTTATATAGCAGATAAAGGCGTTAGTTTACATTTCCGTGATAGTGAATCTATGAATAATGCCTATATAGGTTTAAAGGAAAAAATTCCTGATCTTGTTTTCGCAAAAAGTAAAACAGATAATGAATTTATGGCATCGATTACACCAGTCGAATTGAACAGCATGCGTCAAAATACAATTGAGCAAACAATGAGTATTTTACGCAACCGAGTTAATGAGTTAGGTGTTGGTGAAGCGGTCGTTCAGCAACAAGGAGCAACCCGTGTCGCTGTTGACTTACCTGGAATTCAAGATGCGGCCCGTGCAAAACAAATTCTTGGCGGAACAGCAACCCTACAATTTTACTTAGTGGATCAGGATAATGACCCACAAATTGCCAAGCAAACAGGAGCTATCCCTGTCAATGATAAATTACTCATGATGGATGGACGTCCTATTTTGTTAAAGAGACAAGTGGTATTGAGTGGTGATTCAATTACTTCAGCAGTTTCTAGCTTTGATCAGCAAACAGCAACTCCAGCAGTACAAATACAACTTGGTGGGGGTGGTGAAAGTCTGTTTACCAAAGTGACTCGCGAGAACATTGGCAAACGGATGGCTATTGTTTATGTTGAAACAAAAAATAGCATACAAACTGTCAATGGAGAGGAAAAAAGGATTACCCATAGAGAGGAGCGTGTGATTAGTGCTCCAGTGATCCAAAATGCTTTAGGAAACAATTTTCAGATTACTGGACTCGCCGACAGTAAAGAAGCAAGTAACTTGGCTTTATTGCTCAGAGCTGGAGCCTTACCTGCTGCCATCTATCCTATTGAAGAGCGCACTGTAGGTCCTACTTTAGGTAAAGAAAATATTCGTAGAGGTATTGTTTCTTTACAAGTGGGAATGGGCTTAATTCTGATCTTGATGCTGGTCTATTATCGACTTTTTGGTCTCATTGCTGATATTGCATTGTTACTTAACCTGGTATTGCTTTGTGCTTTATTGTCTGTGATCGATGCCACATTAACTTTGCCTGGTATCGCGGGAATTGTATTGACAGTGGGGATGGCTGTCGATGCGAACGTATTGATTTACGAACGCATTCGAGAAGAACTGCGTCATGGATTATCACCGCAAGCTGCAATTTATGCAGGATACGAGCGCGCATTTGCTACCATTCTTGATGCGAACGTAACTACATTAATCGTAGCCATCATTTTATTTGCTGTGGGTACAGGACCCGTACGCGGATTTGCTGTAACTCTTTCTTTAGGGTTGATCACCTCCATGTTAACAGGCATTACTTATACTCGGGCTATTGTAAATTGGTATTATGGTGGTAGAACTGTTAAGAAATTATCTATTGGTATTTAAGGCGGGGCTCAGATGGAATTTTTTAATCCAAATTCAAATGTGGACTTTATGGGTGCTCGTCGTTGGACGGCGATATTCTCCATATTGATCTTTGTGGTTTCTATAGGTGCTTTAGCAATTCATGGCTTAAAGTGGGGTCTTGATTTTACAGGTGGAACCCAAATTGAAGTTTCTTATTCTTCTGCGGCAGACTTGCCCTCGATTAGAGAAAGTCTGAGTAAGGCAGGATTCAAAGAGGCTCAGGTTGTGAGCTATGGAACCTCTAAAGACGTACTAATCAGCATTGCCCCTCGGGAAGATAAAGAGCAAGCACGTCTAGTAGACCAAGTTATGAGTGCTCTTCCAGGTGCTGTAAAACAAAGAGTGGATTTTGTCGGGCCACAAGTAGGGCAAGAATTAGCAACTAAAGGTGCCCTTGCGGTTGTTGTCTCCTTACTAGCAACAATGATTTATATCGCCATGCGCTTTGAGTACCGACTTGCAGTGAGCTCTGCGGTGGCACTCATCCATGATCCAGTATTGATATTAGGTATCTTTGCTTTTTTTGGCATTGAATTTGATTTGAAAGCACTGGCAGGCTTATTGGCGGTAATAGGTTATTCTCTAAATGATACCATCGTGGTTTTCGATAGAGTTCGTGAGAATTTTGTTAAGGTACGTCGTGCCACATCAATCGAAATTATGAATATTTCGATAAACCAAACTCTATCACGAACCATTATGACTTCAACATTGACGCTTTTTGTTGTGCTTGCCCTGTTTATCTATGGAGGTGAAGCAATCCATGGATTTTCTCTGGCGTTGATCATTGGTATTGTTATCGGTACTTATTCTTCGATTTATGTTGCTGGGGCTTTGGCTGTAGCAATGGGGCTTGATAGAAAAGACTTCATGCCTAGCCAACGCAAAGAAATTGATAATCGTCCTTAAACTACTTTGCTGGGTGCAGATGCACCCAGTTCAATGCGTACTTCCATTTAAACCACTTAAACCAAGCTAAAGGTATCCGATTCCGCTTCCTCGCTTTTACTTCCTTGCTCGGGTTCTTGTTTAATCTCTGGCTTTTCTTGTGTCTGCGTACGACTTGCTAATTGTTTCTTTAACTCCTCGATAACTTCAGGAGGAATTTGCATTGGTTTTTGTGATTCTTTTACTTCTTCACCTTCAATGCGAATTTCACCCTTTTCAGTTATTTCAAGGATTTTTTTAGTACAACCTTCAGGTAATGCATTTTCAGGAACTAATTGAACCGGTATGCCCGCAATAATTGTTGCACCATCAGCAATACGTATTCCATCTATTGGAGCAAGCTCTGGTATTTTGCTGTAATAATTGCTTATTAGCGAGCAAACGGACCAAAGTAAATTGTATGCGGCATCAAAAGGAAACCCTATACCAATGCCTACTCCTTGCCCTAAATATCCTGCTGCTGTTCCCATTAAATGGGCCAAACTGATAGTACAAAATGAAGTGAGGAGCCTTGTGGCAATTACGGGTGCAAAAAGAGCGACACCTGTTGTTCCGGCAGGACTAAAAATTAATAAAGTACTCCCGACGAGAGCGGTTAATTGAACTCTAGGTGATATTGCGGTGGTAGAATTACTTACTCCCTCGGCCAGGACGACACCTACAGTAGCTCCTACATAAGAAAAAGCTGCTCCAAATAAGGGTTGGGTAAATGAAATAACAGGAAAGTTTCTGACTTGATCCGGAACTTCCTTTTTATGGCACATCTCTTTCAAAAATTCAGCAAAATCATTCCATTCTTTTTCAGTAAATGGCTTATGCCCATCTTTTCCTAATGCTATATTGGCATGCTCAAAGGCACTTGGCGTTTTAAGGAGCCGCTCTGCGGTCAAATAACACGTTTCTTTATCTTCATCATCCAGGAAGTTTTCAGTAGTTACTCCCAAATTGTCTTCGATGATTCGGTACAAAGCAGAATTTCGTTTGGAACTGCCAATTTGAGATTGCACAAACAAACACGCTGCAATCATAAAGCGTTCTGCAATGATGTATGCTTGTCGTTGCAGAGGTGTTTTTATGTCTTCCTCATGGAGTAAGTGAACTTTAAGCACCGCTTTTACTTTTTCTAAAAAGGCAACTTGTTTACTACGGCTGACAACATCAGTCCCACCAAAAAAAACGGGTGTGCCTATCATTGAAGGCTTTGCATTCAAATCAACATGCCGTTCTGCTTCATAATCCTTACGTAAATGGTCAAACTTAGCGATACATCCAGGTGCAAGAATAAAGTGCATGATATCCCCCGTCCATTGGCATTCTTTTTGCGTGATACGCGTAAATTCCTTTTTTGTATATTTTATCTTACTTCGTAATTGTATAATTGCAATGTTATTTGGCTATTTTTTACTAAATTGTTTCAATATGTTGAAAGTTTTTATTTTATTTACCAATTAACCTATTGAAATGATGCATTTTTTCAGGATTATGATACTTTTAAGCTTAATGACTATAGTTATTGTATGTGGTGTGAAGTACATAGGCTCGTCATCCCGCATAGCGAGGTTTTTCCGCGCTGCAATATCGTGTGACGATGGGAAATCCTTTGTTATGTTCAGGGTGAGGGTAGCTTATGCGTTACTCCGCCCTAGCTCCATTTTACAGGAATAGATAAGGTGAGTGAATCGATGAATGATGTGAAAAATGTGAGTTTCACGGAAAGGCTGAAACATTTGTTTATGCTTCTTCGAGTGTCTCACTGGGCTAAAGCAGTCTTTGTGATGCTTGGTTTTTGTTATACACCGACTCCTGGATATTTTATTCCGGCGTTACTTGCTTCTTTAGCTTTTTGCCTAATTTCAAGTGCTGTTTATGTTTATAATGATATTGAAGACAGAACCGAAGACAGCTTGCATCCTCACAAACGACATAGGCCTATAGCGAGTGAGAAAGTTTCTGTATCTGAAGCGATTTTCATGTTGTTTTTATTGCTACTGACTGGACTAACTTTGGGATGGCTGATTTCGAAGAAACTGGCTATTATTCTTTGCATTTATTTAGTAATTAATGTCGCCTATAACCATCTATTCAAGCTCATTCCTATCATTGACGTGCTTTGTATTGCCGCAGGATTTATGCTGCGCGTATTAGCTGGAACTTTGGGTATTGGATTACCTATTTCTACTTGGTTAATTGGAGCAGCAACCTTACTTAGTCTCTTTATTGCTTTAAATAAACGGCGAATGGAGATGCAGTTAGGATTAAAGCATGCTACTCGCAAAGTGTTGAAGAAATATAATCCTCTAGTCCTTCATTGGCTGATTGTAGCAATAGGATTTAGCAGTTTTATTACTTATGTTTTCTATATTATCTATGCTCGTGATGAGTCATTTTATTTTATGTTAACAGTACCCTTTGCAGCAATTGCATTGTGGCGTTTTGCCTGGCTGGCAACGCAAGATATTGAAAATGATGATCCCGTTATTGTTTTTTTAAGTGATCGATTGTCACGAATCAATCTTTGGTGTTTTGTCGTCTTGACCTTTATGGCTTTGGCTCAATGAAACCTCGGTTTCAATGGTATGACAGCATTCTTATTGTATTGTTTTTCTATCTATTTGTTTTGCAAATACAAGCAATCTGGCCGTTTACCATTGACGATATGTTTATCTCGTTACGTTACGCCAAGCATTGGGCAGCAGGAGAGGGGCTTTTATGGAATTTGCATGCTCCTCCAGTAGAAGGTTATTCCAATTTTAGCTTTGTTGCTTTAGGGGCTTTAACACTTCTGTTCAAAGGTAATCCTGTGGTTGTTTTAAAAATGGCAGGATTAATAGGTCTTTTTATTACCTGCTGTTTCATTTATTTAATGAGTCGATTTTGGTTTTCACAACGTGAATCACTTTTGCCTTGTATGGGGCTGTTACTCTATAAAGGGCAAATTATATGGGCTACCAGTGGTTTGGAAACCACAGTATACGAAGCCCTCTTATGCGGAACCGTCTATTGTTGTTTCAAAGGCATGGGGTATCGATTTGCGCCTAACCCACGCGGAGTCGCAATAAATGCTTATTTCATAGGTGCTGGGATTTTGCTTGCACTTGCTGGAATGACACGACCAGAAGCTCCTGCATTCATGGTTTTATTTTTTATTTTAATGTATTGGGATAGACCAAGGGAGGAAATAAAACACTACCAAGTTGGGGTTTTGCTTTTTTGTATTACGCTGGTTTTATTCTATGGCTCTTATTTTGTTTGGCGTCTCATTTATTTTGGATTTCTATTCCCCAATTCAGTGTATTGTAAGGGATTATCTAAAGCATTTACCTTTGCTTTGGATCTTCACTACCTTAAATTGATTTGGCCTCTAGCTCTTTTAGCTATGCCAGCTTGTATTAAGGCTAAAGATAAACGCCATTATTTTTTATGGTTACCTAGTCTTGCCTATCTCATTATGTTGGCCAATTCAGATCCTGTTGTAGCTTTTGAAAATCGGCTTTTTTTACCTGCTTTTGCTTTGCTCCTTCCTTTAGTAGTTCAAGGAATTAGCACCCTCGTATATGCTTACCGAGGCAAAAGAGATTCTACTTTCAGATTACTTTTTTATTTAAGTTCTTTGGTCATTTTAGGCCTTTTAATTCCAAAAATGAGTTTGGCAGATTATCGCTACTTCAGTCAAAATCCGGTTCGAGGAGAGCTGTTACGCAATAAAATTGTAGATTGGTTAAATAACCATGCTTCAACTGGGGATTGGGTTGTTTTGGCGGACAGTGGATTAATTCCTTATGCCAGTTCGCTCAATTTTATTGATTCCTATTGTCTAAATAATTTAGAAATGACCCACCATACTTCCCAGAATATGTATCAGCACTTTTGTGATCGCATTTGGCAAAAAAAGCCCCAAATTATCATTTTAACTTCACTTACCAAACACGGAAAAATTATCTATACACCGAGTGACGCTTGTTTGAAAACACGGTTGAACAAATATCACTATAAACTCAGTGTAACCTATGAGAGTAGTAGTTCCGATTCGATATATCGTTATGAAGTATATGAAATTATTCTTCCATCTAAAAAGCAATAGTTTTATCTAAGGTTTTCCAGGGGTTTCTATTTTTTGACATGATAAATGTAGAAATATAGTGTACTATTTCGCTAGTAATAAAAATGAGTGAAGGATTCTCGTATGATACAAAAGATGTCAGTATTTTTACAAAAACTGTATAAAAAATTACCTGTTCTTTTGTGTGATTTACTCGCTATTCCGGTAGCATGGTATGTTGCATATTGGTTGCGTTATAACATGCAGCCGTTTCCTAAAATAGTGACTTCGACTCATTCAGTTATTGGTTTAACATTATTGACAGCAATCCAGGTTGCCTGTTTCTTTTATTTTAAAACATATCGTGGTTTATGGCGCTTTTTTTCGTTAAATGATGTGGTGAGAATTTTAAAGGCTACGTTGACTGCTACGATCTTGGGAATTCCTGTTTTGTATTTAGTGTCAATGCTTCACGAAGTTCCCCGTTCCGTATTTCCCTTATATTGCATGATTTTAACTACTATTCTGTGCAGCTGCAGGATGTTGCGGAGGATTTATTGGGACAAGCAAGCCAGCAGTAATAAATCAGTTGAATTGAAACGAGTGCTTATTATTGGTGCGGGGATGGCTGGTGAAGGTCTTGCTCGCGATTTAAAGCGCTCCAAGCAATACATTCCTGTCGGTTTTATTGATGATAACCTGGCAAAACGGGGTTTGGAAGTTCATGGAGTACCTGTTTTAGGAACTACGAGTCAAATTACTCAGCGCGTCAATGAGCATGCAATTGATTTGATTTTTATTGCGATTCCCTCAGCAAGCTCTTCAGTGATGCGACGTATTGTAACGTGTTGTGAAGAAAGTAAAACACCTTTTAGCACACTTCCAAGTCTTAATGCTTTAGCTTCTGGAAGAGTGGAGGTTAATGCACTAAGGCCGGTTAACATAGAAGATCTGTTAGGCAGGGAACAAGTTAACTTGCAATGGGATAAGTTAACTGCGGGCATTGCTGGAAAACGAGTATTAGTTACTGGCGGGGGAGGCTCCATAGGATCAGAGTTATGCCGACAAATTTTAGCGCTTAAGCCCAAGAGCTTAGCAATTATTGAAAACTGTGAATTTAATCTGTATCAAATTGAACTGGAATTAAAACAAAACTTTCCAGATATTTCTATAGAATTCATGTTGATGAGTGTTACTGATGAAGTAGCAGTAAATCATTTCTTTGTGAATTTTCAACCTGAAATTGTATTTCATGCCGCGGCTTATAAGCATGTACCTCTTTTGCAAAATCAAATACGTGTTGCGGTGATGAATAACGTGCTCGGAACCCAGGTTGTTGCTAGGGCTAGTGTATCGGTAAATGTTGGAAAATTTATTTTGATTTCTACGGATAAAGCTGTGAATCCGACCAATATTATGGGAACTACCAAGCGTGTGGCTGAAATCTATTGTCAGAACTTAGATGGTAGGTCTAAGACTCAATTCATTACGGTCCGTTTTGGAAACGTTTTGGGCTCGGCTGGAAGTGTCGTTCCATTATTTCAAAAACAATTACTAAGCGGGGGCCCGATCAAAGTAACTCATCCTGATATGCAACGATATTTTATGACAATACCCGAAGCATGCCAGTTAATTTTGCAAGCCATGGTTAACGGAAAAGGTGGAGAAATTTTTGTTTTGGATATGGGCGAACCCGTTAAAATCAGCTACTTAGCAGAACAAATGATTCGTTTGGCAGGGAAGGAGCCTGGAAAAGACATTATGATTGAATACACGGGATTGCGTCCAGGAGAGAAGTTATTTGAAGAGTTGTTCCACGAATCAGAACAATTGGCTCCAACCGAACATGAAAAATTATTCAAGGCAAAATTTCGAGAGCTAAATTGGGACGAACTAATCCAAACAATGCGCCTGTTGCATTCAGCATGTGAAGAAAATCAGGATGACGAGTTATTTATTTTATTAAAAAGCTTAGTTCCTGAATTAAATACAACCAGCGCAGTGCCAATATCCTAATTGGTTGATGAGTATCGTTTGTTTTATTGTATTCATTGATTGAGAAGAGGTGTTCATGACGATTGTTTCTTATGATGATTTTGCCAAAATAGATTTACGTTCTGGTACGGTGGTTAAGGTTGAAGAGTTTCCTCGCGCTAAGAAACCTGCTTATAAGGTTTGGGTGGATTTTGGGAAGGATATCGGCATATTACAAACCTCTGCTCAGGTTACCGTACACTATACGCCAGAAACTTTATTGGGTCGCTCTGTGGTTGGATGCGTCAACTTAGGTGAAAAAAATATAGCGGGCTTTACTTCTCAATTTTTATTAGTTGGATTCTCTGATGCTAATGGAGCGATATGTCTCATAACAACCGACCCCAAAGTCCCTAATGGAGAAAAGTTGCATTAGTTACAAATTAGTGTGAAGCCTTGGTAAAGCATGCGGAGCCCTGAGTTTTGAGCATAAAGGGCCATCATTATTAGGTTACTAGCAAGTATCTATTCTTTTTGGACTATGATTGTTCCGTAAAGGATATAGTGTTTTATGGGTGCTTATTTTTTCTCAGCATTTCCTATATAGGTCTTATTGTTTTGGTCTAAAAGAAAACAAGAAGATTTCATTTTTTGACCACAATTGATCAATTAATGATCACATAAGTTAATTTGTGTTAAAATATTTTCCAAGTTTTGAATTGGATAATTCATATGTTAAGAAAAGCAACCTCCAAAGATTTTGCTGCATGGAAAGCAATTTACATGCAATCCAGTGTTAATCCATTTATGGCATATGGCTCTGTGAATGAATTAGATGACGACTTTGTAAATATGATACAAAAAAGCACTTTATATGTTTACGAGGATAATGAACAAAATATTATTGGTATTTGTCGATTAACCCCTTTTTCGGGCGATTCTCAGCATGTGGTGGAAATTAATTCCTTTGCGATCAGTGAAGGGTATCGTGGTAAAGGACATGCGCAAGTAATGCTAAGCGCTATTATAGAGGAAATTAAAAAACAACCCCAAATTATACGTATCCAATTGAGTGTCGAAGGAGATAACCCCGCAGCACAACATATTTATCAAAAAGCAGGATTTGAGTTAGAAGCCATTTATGATGATTGGTTTCGACGTTATGAAGGTACTCATCAAGAGAAATGGTTCGTTCCAGAAAATTTCATGGTAAAATTCATCAATAAACCGCAAGTAAAACCCTTAGATTCAATTCACTCACCACAACATCAATGCGTTCACTGCAATTTACGTAAGGCGAAAAGCGTTGATTTTCAAAAGAGCTATGACTTATATCAGAAGAAACAACAAAGTCTTGGGCTTAAAGCAAAATCCCATGAAGATTTTTTCTCTGATTTTTCCGAGTTTCTGGGTAGTGGTGATTTATACGTATATGAACATAATGATGAAATAATCGGCATGTGCCACCTGGCTCCCTACAGTCAATACAAACGTTTGCATCATAGTGCAGAAATTGATTTCTTAATTATGGAACCGTTATGTCAACCAGAAGCTATGTCTAGCTTTTTAAAGAGTATTAAAATAGAACAAGTTGATAAAGGTATTAAGCGGATAGAAGTGGCACTTTTAGAAGGAGATAGTAATTCAACCGAAGGAATCAAACAGGCAGGTTTCGAAGCTAAAGGAGAATTGTCAGGAATCATCAAGCATCCCCAAGGTCATTATGTTAATAAACTTCTCTTCGAAAGCAGTTTATTTGGTATAAGTGATGCTATTGAATTTATTAAAACATGTCATTTTGATACTAAGAAAGAACAAAAAATTATTAAAAAAATAGAAATTCTTAATACTTTAACGGGTTTAAAAAATCTCAATTTTGAAAATCAAATTTATCAAACCATAAAAAAACATCGTGACAATCCTGAGGAAATTTTGAATTTTTTATCCAGTATGATGCCAGCTCAAGGTATGAGCTTTTTTTCAAATTATCCAGTTGATTCAGTGATTACGCCTATTCCTACTTCAGAGGTATTGAATTATGGGCAGGGGGTTTCTTCTTAAATTTCATTGCCAGTTTGGGCTGGATATGCGGTAAACCCCCATAAACTAACACGCTGCCCTGGCTTATGACATCCTTCATTTGAAGCTTCTATACATCCCTGAAAAGCGAGTCGAGCCTGGCTCTCCGAAGTTGCGCAGCTTGTCCTCGATATTCAATAGCGTACCCTAAAACAGGAGTCCCGGGGCTAACTGGGAACAAGTCGTTGTCGGGCGTGGACAGAGAGGTGAGTAAGAGACAGGCGCTTCACCACAACACGCCACATATTAAACTGGGGGAAAAAGATCCTGAAACTTAACACGAGTTTTAACGTGAAGCGCTTTTTTCCTTTTCTTCGATAAATCAAAAATCTTATAGATTATGATGGGAACTACAAAGCTCACCATGCCTATATAGAAAGCAAGTTTATAGGTGGGATCTTTATTCAATACCAAGAAAAACAAAGCAATGAGCATGAGTATAATGGCCAAAATGCCGGTATAGGGTGAATAGGGAGTCACATAGCGCAGATTTTCGGTAGTGTATCCCGCTTGGTATAGTCGATTTCTAAAGCGAATTTGTGATGTGCATAAAGAAATCCATGCCAATGTGCCGGTAAATCCGGATACTAGAAGTAGGGCGATATAAAGTTTTGTTTGTCCAAAAAAGTAACCTACACCTAAAAGAATCCAGATGAAAATTAAGGTTGCGATAACCGCATTTTGAGGTACTGAATTATGATTGAATTTAGCAAAAGTGTGCGGTGCCATGCCATCACGTGCCAAGGCATTTAATGCCCGCACCGTGCCATAAAATCCGGAATTAGCACAAGATAAAGTCGCACTTAGGGTCACAAAGCTGGTCACAGCCCCAGCCCATTTTAGATTGTAAAAGTTTAGTGCATCAGCAAACACGGAATTGGATAAGCCTGCTTTTTGCCAGGGAAAAATTAATACCAAACAAAATACGGGGATGATATAGATAAAAAGAATTCTTAACGTTACATTTCGAATGGCATGAGGGATCATGCGCGCAGGATTTTCTGATTCTCCAGCAGCAAGGCCAATGATTTCGGAGCCTTGGTAGTTAACCAATAAAAGAACCATAGCGGTCAATAAGGACATGGTGCCATTAGGAAGAAGCCCACCATCACCAAAGATGTACTTGGATCCAATAAATCCACCCGATTCTGAGCCATTGATGAGACCAAAGAAAATTAGGATAGCTAATATAACAAAGCCAAATAAAGCTAAGATTTTGATTAAAGCAAGCCAAAATTCGATCTCCCCAAAAGTATCGACTTTAGCAAGATTGATGTAAGTAATAAGTAAACCAAAGCAAACAGCCCATACATAACCATTTACCCCAGTAAACATCTCCATGATTATCCCCCCTGCAACGCATTCGGCAGGGATGTACGCCACCCAACTGATCCAATAAGACCATCCTACGCCACAAGCAACTGATGGGGAAATAAAATCAGCAGTATAGGTAACAAAGGAACCTGAGATAGGAATTGCTACCGCAAGCTCACCCATGCAAAGCATGGTTAGAAAAATAATCAATCCGCCCAGGATATAAGCTAAAAATACAGCAGGGCCAACCAGGTTAATCACTTCACCTGTGCCTAAAAAGTAACCCGAGCCGATAATTCCCCCCAAGGCTATAAGTTGCACATGACGGTCTTTCAATCTTCGGCTATAACCACTGTCTTTAATGGGTTTATCTATTGCTATCTTGCTCTTTTTCACGGACTGTTTGTTTCTCACAGGTTGTCATATTTTTGGGTGACGCTATGTTATATTCATCTTTAATAATTTAAAACTAAATTTTTTCTATTTACACTAAATTTTTTAGTAAATGGATAGAAAAAAATAATTAGGGCGATATTATAAATCATTTTTTACCTGTTTGAATATCTTTTAACTAAATTAATAAAAATTATTACAGGGCAATCCTGAGTTTCAATATTAATAGAAGAGCATTTCAATAAAAAAGAATATAATTCCTTTTTTTTTATAAAAATATTAATCTCAAACGATGCGCACAGTTGCATCATCATTTAACTTAAGTATACTTTTCCTTGAGCCGCTGTAGCTCAGTCGGTAGAGCAGTTGATTCGTAATCAAAAGGTCGTGTGTTCGATTCACATCAGCGGCATTGTAAAATCAATGAGTTACAACAATAAACCAAAATTCCCAAGAACTTTATATTAAAAACGTTCCTCTAAACATTCCTTTTGGTGCTTTGCTTAAATGCTTTTAAGTTGTTTTGGTTGTAAATTATACAAAAAGTAAAGCCTCTTCTATTATTTCAAGCAACTGGAGTAAAAATAACCAAAAGGCATTTTCAAAATTCTTGCGCGATAAAAATGTGAATAAATATAATACATAAAGGCCTATGTTGATTCATTTGTTAGTGCTTCAAAAAATAAAAAAGGTTTTACTGTCAGCACTACTATCTCTTTTGTCACCTTT
>NZ_JAPHOQ010000039.1 GCF_026191355.1 Legionella sheltonii | reverse complement strand
AATATCCATATGGTATTTGATTGGCCAATAGGATATAGAAGGATGCATAATGAATTTGTAATAGAACAAAAGCATTTACTTTTGTGAACAATGCGTACATTATTGATTCTATTTTCTCATTCTAAAAATGAAACCATTTTTTAAACCTGCTAAACCTGCTAAACCTGCTAAACGTCTTATTTCTTTTAAAGAGTATATGGAAGATACCTTAGTCACAGCAAAGCGAATTACTGAAATTTCGCCTGGCCTGCAACGATATAGCGGTGCTCAATTTGAAATAGCGCTTATATCTTTTGCTGATCTTGAGACGCTAAAAAAAGAGATGGATGTTGACCTTGAGGTCGAATTTCCCGAATTATTAGAGCTGGATTGGCAAGCGGGTTTTGATTGGCTTGATCTCGCTGTGCACTATGGAGATGAGGACGCAATAAAATATTTTAAGGATAATATGCAAAAAGAGGTTTTTGCCATGAATTATCATCTATACAAAACCGAATGTCGTCCTGATACTGTATTACAACGCCATGAACATGTCAGTAAACCAGAACAGATGAAGTTTTAGTTTACGTATTATTTTGGGTATAATGAATTACCCTATTCTTGTTCATTTTTTTTCGATGTAGTATTGCTGATTTCTTCATCCTCTACGTCCCGAGGAAAAAACTCGAGACGTTATTGCCTTAATGCTCTGTATTAGGAAGCAATCTTTAAAGGGATTGCTTTCAAAGACACAATCATGCATTTTTTTATTTAGTAGGTAGTACTGCTGTTATCGGTACCGTTATTAGTATCACTACCATTATCTGTACCAGTGCTGGTTCCAGTATTAGTTCCGGTGTTGGTTCCATTATCTGTACCTGTACCCGTATTCGTTCCGGAATTCATTCCAGAATTAGTCCCAGTATTGGTTCCTCCAGTACCAGTAGTACTTGTTCCTCCACTACCTGGTGATGAAACAATGGTATTTATTATCCCTGAAGCGTAAGTTGAAGAAAAAGTCGCCGTTATTAATAGAACAGAAAGTATTTTTTTCATGATTTTCTCCTGAAAAAGTTAAAAATCACTAAAACAACAACATGATTCACATCAAAACGAACAGCATTTTTAATAACTCTATTCTCACCTTATTTTACTGCTATTACTTAGGAATA
>NZ_JAPHOQ010000038.1 GCF_026191355.1 Legionella sheltonii | reverse complement strand
GTGTAACCCCCCCATATTTAGTGGCAACCTAAATTAGAGTTCATTGCCTTATTTTTTGCCAGATATTCCCACGGTGTTAAATCATTTAGCGAATCATGCGGTCTCTCGTCGTTATACTCCTTTATCCAACTTTCTGTCAGCTCTCTAACTTCTTGTAAATTTTTAAACGCGTACATATTCAATATCTCTGTGCGGTAAGTTCTATTGAATCGCTCAATAAATGAATTTTGCGTTGGTTTACCTGGCTTAATAAATTCTAAAGCCACTTGATGCTTTTCAGCCCAGTCTGCTAATGTGCTTGAGATAAATTCAGGACCATTATCCATGCGTAATTTAGCGGGAAAACCTCGCCATGCTACAACACGCTCTAATACTCGAACCACTCGCTGAGCAGGCAAACTTAAATCGATTTCGATAGCCAACACCTCACGGTTAAAATCATCTACTATGTTAAATGTTCTGAAGCGTCGGCCACACATCAAAGCATCACACATAAAATCCATAGACCAACACTGATTGATGGATGCTGGCACACTCAAAGGGGTAGGTGAGCGATTAGGAAGCCGTTTTTTGCCTTCACGACGCATATTAAGCTTCAACTCACGATACACTCGATAAACACGTTTATGATTCCATCTATGTCCCTGGCGGCGTAACACTTTAAGCAATTTACTAAAGCCATATGCCGGATAGCGTTCGGATGATGCCTGCAGTGCCACGATTACATCTTCATCAGATTGGCTATCCGGTTTGTATCGATAAACCGAGTCACTAATACCTACAACCTTACACGCATGACGTAAACTCACAGCATGAGTATTCACTGCATAATCAACCAGCTCCCGTCTCACAGACGGCTTCACAGCTTTTTTTCAACAATATCCTTCAGGATTTTGTGATCAAGACTTAGCTCAGCATACATTTGCTTTAGACGACGGTTCTCTTCTTCAAGCTCTTTTAGACGTTTTACGTCGGATGCCTCCATACCACCATATTTTGCTTTCCAATTGTAATAGGTTGCATCTGAAATCCCATATTCACGACAAATTTCTTTTACCAGCCGACCTGCTTCGACTTCTTTTAGAATTTTTACAATTTGTGTTTCTGTATAACGTGATTTTTTCATTTTTGTTCTCCTCAAACATAGTTTAACTTGGAGAACTCTAATTAGATATGCACCTATTTTACGGGAGGCTTACAC
>NZ_JAPHOQ010000037.1 GCF_026191355.1 Legionella sheltonii | reverse complement strand
TGATATAGGCGCGGTTTTTTGGACGAAAAAAGGTAATTTTTAAGAGCTATTCTTCTAAGTAACAGAGGAGAATAGAATGAGCAAAAAAAGAAACTATTACACGGCATCAAAAAAATCAAAGATAGCAGTTGCGGCAATTGAAGGAAAATTGACTCAGGCTCAACTGACCAGCGAATACGGTGTGCATCCTACCCAAATTAAAGCATGGAAGCAAACAGCATTGCAGGCTATTTCAGATGCTTTTTCCAATTCTCATGATAAGGATAAAAAAGAGCAAGCCGAGCTTGTTGGTGCTTTGTATGAGGAAATTGGTCGACTTCAAGCCCAATTATCATGGTTAAAAAAAAAGACTGCCACTGAGCTTGGATGAAAAGCGTAAGCTGATTGATAGCAACGCTGAAATATCAATCCGAGAACAATGCATGCTACTCGGATTGAGTATTTCCAGTTATTATTACAAAGCGTCTCCTATATCAGCAGAGGACGAGCGGCTCATGGCGCTGTTAGACGAGCATTATCTCCAGTATCCATGTGAAGGTAAAGTGAAGCGCGCACAATGGTTGTCCCTTGAAGTTGGCTATCCTGTTGGTAAACGACGCATCAAGAGACTCATGGAGGCTATGGGATTAGAAACCGTCTACCCAAAGCCAAATACAAGCGTTCCCAATAAAGAGCACACCGTGTACCCCTATCTATTACGTGACATCGATATCACTAAGCCTAATCAGGTCTGGGCTGCTGATATTACCTACGTGCGTATGAAGGGAGGCCATGTTTACTTGGTTGCCATCATGGACTGGTATAGTCGGTATGTGCTTCAATGGGCGGTGTCCCCAACATTAGAAGCAGAATTTTGTGTAGAGGCGCTAAAAAACGCGTTATTACAGGGGCGGTGTGATATTTTTAATACCGATCAGGGTGCTCAGTTCACGTCTAATGATTGGATCAATACCTTGAAGGCCCACAAAATCTCTATCAGTATGGATGGGCGCGGCCGATACCTCGATAATATTTTCATAGAACGTTTATGGCGCAGTGTTAAGCAAGAAAAACTCTATCGGTATGATTTCGAAACAATCGAAGAGATAGAGCTGGAATTAGCTGAGTATTTTGAATATTATAACAACCGAAGACTCCATCAGTCTTTTGGATATTTAACACCAGCTCAAGTGTATTTCGGACACCCTAGTACGGTTTCTAAAACATAGTTCGGTGTGTCATGGCTTACCCACAGGG
>NZ_JAPHOQ010000036.1 GCF_026191355.1 Legionella sheltonii | reverse complement strand
CTGAAAGATCCCCACGAAATTACCAAACACGGTTAAGCTCCTGTTCTATAATCTCTTGTAAGGTTCTAGGGTCAGGGGCTAAGGAACAGAGCTGATTATGCTCAATCATAAGCTTACCCAGGGTAAAATAAGAGAATATTTTCTTATCTTTGACCGTATTGGCTTGGAAGTATTGTTGTTTATTTTGACTATGTGCAATTACTCCAATAACCCAATAAGTAATTTGCACAATAGCAGCAAGAAGCATTTTTACTCCCCATCTATCTACTGAATGAGTACGCACATAACGTCCTGCTAGTCCGAATTGATGACTTTTAACATCTCTAAACGATTCTTCTATTTGCATTCTTTTAAAATAGAGATTGATAATATCAGTAGGCCCTACATCCAATGGTAAATTAGTAGCCAAAATCCATGGCTCTTTATTAGCTTGACTATAACTTCCATTAGACAGTGTCGAGGTGGTTTTTCCTCGTGATGTCTTTACCTTTCTTCCCTTAGGCTTACGATAGGTTGTAACCACCCTACAAGGTCTTGTATGCTCTTTGGTTAATAGAGCATGCTCATAATGTGTCGTTTTAGATTTAATATCAGGGATTAGTTCTTTAATGAGTTTCCATCCCAGTTCTTCGGATAATTGTACCGATTTAACTCCTCTTACACGACTTAGCCAATACCAGCCCAGCGCTTCTATTTCTTTAAACCATTCTTCATAAAAACCGGCATCCATGATTACGATTACTCGACGATTTTTGGGCAAACAAAGACTCAACTCTTTTAAAAAGTCCTTAGCTCGTCCTTTTGTTTCGGTATCTCTATACACTTCTCGATAAAGAGGAAGACTTCTACCTTTTAACGCTATTTCTGCACTGAGCATTTGAATTTCTCGGTCGTCTTTTAAGCAGCAAATATCTACAATCAAAGGTAAGGTTGTATCTTGCGAGATGTAAGTAAAAACAAAGCTTGATAACCCTTGATAAATGGAAAAAAGTTCATTATGCAGTGCCTTATTGCCTTCCAGCCTATCAACTTTCTTTATCTTATTTTTTAATTTTGCATCTCCAGGCAAGTTCCTCCCTAATTCACTTAATGAAAGGTTTTGGCTATGTCTTAAGCCTGATGCTACATCCATTACTGCATTCAATCGTGATATATGAATTTCAGGACATGATTCTGTAAGCGAATTATAAAGATAGGTTTCTACAGCTAACATTTTAATTTCCATGAGTCTTAATGACGCTCATTTGATCATGAGACGCTCTTTATTTCAACTCATAATTCGTGGGGATAGATCAG
>NZ_JAPHOQ010000034.1 GCF_026191355.1 Legionella sheltonii | reverse complement strand
GTAAGCGCGCCAGCAACTACATAATTTAATAATTATCTCCGTTTCGTCATACTCTGCAACATCAATTTAGAGAGGAGAGTACGATGAATATATCCCCACAAATTATATCCCCCCAAGAAACAGATGGCACGAAAGAACAGAGATGGATGGAGCATGTAACGCATCAAAAAGAAAGTGGTTTGTCGCGAGTAACGTACTGTCGAAAGCATCAATTAAACTACCATCAATTTGGCTATTGGGAGCGAAAGTATCGGGAAGAAATAGCTTCATCCAAATTAGTACCGATTCAATTAAATAAGCTGACACAAAGAGCTCCAGAGACAGTATGCACCTTGGTATTGAACAATGGGCATGAGCTAAAAATTCACGACCAGACTTTATTGCCAATGTTGTTGTCCTTGTGGGGTTAGCCATGTTTTTATCATTTAATGCAAGCATATGGCTCTATCCAAAGCCTATTGATTTTAGGCGACAAATTGATGGACTGGTGATGTTGATTTCCGACCATCTTCAGTTGAACCCCACATCAGGGCAAATTTTTCTTTTCAGAAACCGCCAAGCCAATAAAATAAAAATGCTGTGGTGGGAGCGAAATGGGTTTTGGCTCTGTTATAAGCGATTGGAGCAAGGAAAACTAAAATTTCCCAAACACGATGACGCGGTCATGAGCCTTACCAATGACCAATTAAGCTGGCTGCTCTCAGGATTGGATTTTGCAAAACACACATTGTTGCCGGAAGTATTGGCTACGAATTTCTATTAGAAATAATTTACAAAAAACGATTAATTTGTTTTTAAAATCAACGTAATGTGATATAATTGACTCAGCAAACAGGTGCCATTTCAACATGATGTACGAAGAAAAAATAGAGCAATTAAGTAACGAAATACTCGCATTAAAAGCAGAGCTTGCTCTATCTCAAGCACGCAATGAACACTACGCGGAAGCCTATGATTCTTTAAAAGCACAAATCATGGAGCTACGCCGTCACCGTTTTGGCAAGCGCTCTGAGCGTTATATTGACCCTGAAAATCCTCAGCTGTCTTTGTTTGAAAATAATCAGAGCATTTTTTCTCAGGCTGAAGCAAGCGGTGAGCAGACCGAAGAAATGACACCAGTGGCTGCCCATACAAGAAAGAAGAATAAAAAAGCGCAGAAAGAACTACCCCGTCGCATTGAAATTATTCCGGTATCTGATGAAGACAAGCAATGTGCCTGTGGTGCATGCAAAACAGTGATTCGTTATGAAACCAAAGAGCTACTGCATTACCAACCTTGCGTCATCGAAATTGTGGAGCAACGACGTGAAGTAGTTGCTTGCACTAAAGGATGCGAGAATCAAATCGTAACCGCAGCAGCGCCCAAACAAATTCTCCCCAAAATTAAAGCAACAGAAGAGTTTTTATCATTCCTGGTGGTCAGCAAGCTGGATGACAGGCAACCACTGTACCATCTGGAGCGACAACTCAGCGAACGACATGGTATTGATTGCTCACGCCAAACCATGGCGCGCTGGCTCATTGAGTTAATGACACCACTGCGTCCCATTTATAATCTGTTGAAAGACAGTGTGATTGAGTATGATGTGGCCAGTTGTGATGCAACGACCTTGCAGGTCTTGCATGAGCCTGGAAGAAAAGCAGAAACCAAATCCTATGTGTATTGCATTCGGGGTGGACCACCGGATAAATCCGTTATTCTTTA
>NZ_JAPHOQ010000033.1 GCF_026191355.1 Legionella sheltonii | reverse complement strand
CTTGAGATTCCCCTTGAAACCGAGTAATCAATATCCTCTAAACACGCATTGGCTTTGAGTCTGGCTTGCCGCAATCGAGTGCTTAACTTGCGATTTCCACGTACAATACACTCTCGCTCTACTAGTAAACTAAATCGTTCATCAAAAGATAATTGATGAATATCAGATTGCTGCATCTGCTCTTGTAATGCCTCAATCATGCCGTGGCAGCGTAATTCTCTTAACTGTTCGAACAATGGCTGTGTTAACATAACAATATCTCCCTGAGTCTGTTAATGATAGTAATTTGCACCACGAACATTCTCATGGTGATTAGTTATATCAGCAGCCGCACTCGTGCTGGCAGGCTTTGATAGCGGCTGCTTATCCAACCCATTCTTTAAAATGGACTCAATATTTTTATATCGAACTGCACCAATATGAAGCCCTCTAATCGCTGCATTTTCTAAACGCTCTTTTCCATATTTTTTACTCATGCGAAGAATACCAAGACATGCGCGATAACCTTGCTGTGGTATTTTGTGCAAACTAATGACTTCATCAATTAATTGAGCTGTATGTGGCCCAATACTTTGTGCCCATCGATGTAATCGTTCAGGTGTCCATGAAACATAATCCTGATGGGCTTTTGGCATATGTTCATTCTGTGTGGTATGACCTGGCTTAAATGAACGTTGATGCAGCGCGATACGTTTATTATTTAAAAAACATTCAATCGTTCGGTCTCCAATTCGAACATCAATGAATTCCCCAAGATAACGCCATGGAATACTGTAATGATGTTTCTCAATGGTCACATGATAATCAATTCCAGCTTTAGCACGTTTCCAATAAGCAAATTGATAACGATGAATGGGTAATGATTTTAATGCAGGCCTATCAATTTCTAAAAACTGGGAATAACGAGAGCCAGATAACTGTTGAAATGGACGCTCATTATAAGCTTGCAATAAGGGGGCTATTGCTGAATTAATCTCAGAAATATTAAAGAAAGTACAATCTCGCAATCGAGCTAAAATCCATCGTTGAATACCCTGTACACCCACTTCAACTTTGGCTTTATCTTTCGGGGATCGTACTCGAGCAGGAATAACAGCGACATTATAATAGTTGGCCATTTCTTGATAAGTCATGTTGGTATCGGGGTCGTAGAGATGGGGTTGTGTAACTCCTGACTTGAGATTGTCAGGAACGATGCTGGTGGTAACGCCACCAAAAAATTCGAATGCCCGAATATGCGCAGCTATCCAATGACGTAAGCTCTGGCTTTCTGCTGCTTCAATAAACGTATAGTTCGAAGCACCAAGCACTGCTACAAAGATTTCTGCTTTGTGTAGTGCGCCTGTGTCTTTATCAACCCATGGAACAGTGAGTCCAGAATAATCTACGAATAACTTTTCACCGGCATGATGGGTAATACGCATGCTTGGATTCAGTTTACACGAGAAATCTCGATACATCTCACAAAAACGACTGTATCCGTATCCATCAGGATATTGGCTGCGATACTCATACCATAGCAATAATAAGGTCACGCCCTTGCGTTTTAGCTCTCGATGAACCCATGATAAATCAGGGGTAGGTCTATTAAGTTTTTTGGGATTAGACTCTTGGGGAAATAAGCGAGCATAAAGTTCAGCGTCACTCATCGACACAGGCAATGGCCACGACACGTCAAACATTTTGGCACGTGATAAATAGCTACTCACTGTGCTAGCACTAATATCAACACTTGCTGCAATTTCTCTATTGTTCAAGCCACCTTCATATCGCAGCTTTAAAACTTCTCTTATTTTACGCATCGATAGCTTCTCCGTTGGCATTTCTACTTTCCTTCTGTTTGACCAAACAAAAGGATAAAACGGTTATCGTGCGTCGCTCAATATGCTTACGTATTGCTCATTCTTGATCGGCTTAGAATGGAATCTTTGATCGGCATCAAATGGAATTCGTGATCGGCATCACTGGAATCTGTGATCGGGATGGAGTGGAATATGCA
>NZ_JAPHOQ010000032.1 GCF_026191355.1 Legionella sheltonii | reverse complement strand
GAGGAAACCTTCAAAAATTTGACAATGTAGTTAACGATTTAAAAAAGTCACTGCCTAAAAAATGGCAAGAGATTTTAAATGGTGCTAATCCAGGTTTGAACAAGACTGATCCAGTCGTGCATGCAATGGTCCGATTGAATGAGCGAATTAATCAGCTTAATAATGATTTAGAGAATAGCAAATGTACATTTGAAGAAGCAAAATCTTCTCTAGCAGAAGCTGTCAAAAAGGTTATTGATGCAGCCAATGTACAACAAGAAAAGACAACATTGGGTAAAACGCGTAAATTATTAGGATTCACAATCCAAATAATTTCAAGTGAAGTATCCACATCTCTACAAAAATTTTTGGAATCCAAGCATTTTCTAGGTAGAGAGTCTTTTGATAAAAAACAAGGGGTTGATTTACCCAAGATCGAGTCAGCGAGTTCCAAATACAGATTTGCGGTGGACCAAATGAAGCCTCATCCAGCTCCCGATGAAGATGAGCGCACCTCATTTGAACAGCATAAGTAATCATTTCTCTATTAAGTCCTAGGTTTGGTGATGTATTTTTTACGCCCGTACAGGAAAAATGCAGGAAGCATCATTAAGACGATTCCTATAGAGAAAACCAAGCGAAAATGATTTGCGCCACCAAAATTCATAAATTCAACGGGTGGAATAAAACCAACAATTAAAGTCATAGTGCAGCCACATAAACCCAGAATACAGGTCAGATAGTAGCCTGCTTTTTTTCCGGGTATTGCAAAAGGTCTATGAAGATGAGCATATTTGCTTTTTAATTTCCAGGCTGCAATAAACATTAAAACATACATCATGATGTAGAGTTCAGTGCTTAAGGCAGTAAACAACCAATAGATGGCATTGACACTTGGAAACAAGAGAAAGCCACTGCATAAAAGCGTCACCAAAATGGCTTGCGTAATCAAAATTCGTGAAGGCATTCCACGTTTGTTTAATTGGCACATAAATTTCGGTAAGAAGTTATGATTGGCCGCCATAAGCAAACCTTTCGCTGGCGAAATGATCCAGTTGATCATACTGCCTAAGCTACCTAAAAGTAATAATGCGATCAGGATAGGTAAGAGCCACTCAAGGTTATATGCATGGAAAAAGTTAGTAAAGGCTTGCAGTACGCCATCAATTAAACTGATTTTTTCTTTGGGTAGAACAAAAGCAATAGCTAATGAGCCGAAAATCATGGTTGTTAGGATAAGCAATACTGAAAAAAACATTGCTCGAGGGAAATTGGTTTGTGGGTTTTGCACATTGCGAACGTGTACCGCTGCGAGCTCCATGCCTAAAAATGAAGTCATAATTGCAGTAAGTGATACCCAAGATTGGCTGTCTTTCCAGTGCGGTATCAAATGCTCTAAGCTCATATTAATTGCTATAGGATTTCCTTTAATGACCCAAATTAAGGCAAGAAAAATAATAAAGCCCATGGGCAGTATCATTCCTAGTATGGCACAAAGACCGGCAAAATGTGCTGAAGCGCGTAACCCCGATAATGCAATTAGAGTTAATGACCAAAAAATAACTAGAATTACTGAAATCAGGTAATATTTATTTTGTGCGAGTTCGGGATTGATCAAATAGGCCAAGACACCGGCTATAAAGGATAAAATTGTGGGATACCAGACTAAGGTATTGATCCATTGCAACCAGATGGTAAAAAAAGCAAGATTCTCACCGTAAGCATGCTTCACCCAACTGTAAATTCCGCCTTCCTCATCCGACCACGTTGAGGACAATTCTGCTGCTACCAAAGCCACTGGAATTAAGAAAACAATTGCGGAAAAGATAAAGAAAAAAATTAATGACGAACCGAATAGCGCGGTTCCCGGTAAATTTCTTATACTATCAATTGCACCAGTAATCAGTAAGACTAAGGCTAGGACAGATATTTTTTCAGAGGACCAGTTGTTCATTAATTAAATCGACTTGTTAAAATGCTAGGCATTATATAGGAAGTTGGCAATGGACGTTACTATTTATTTTATCATATGAAATCAATTTTGTTGCTTCTAATTCAAATAATTACGGTGAAATGGGAATTATCTCTTTAGCATTCAATAAGTATTTTATCCTAAGCCTAGAGACAGGTTTTTTATAGGGGTGGAAAAAGTAAGGATATTTAGT
>NZ_JAPHOQ010000031.1 GCF_026191355.1 Legionella sheltonii | reverse complement strand
TGACCCCGGGCCGGGATCCTGGTAAAAAAGGGTCATGATTAAATTTGGTACACTATTTGGTTTAATCTGGGATCAATCATAGATTTAATGCTTTAAACATTTTCAAAGCAAGTTGATTATAGTTTTGTGTGTGCAACATTGGCATTGATCAAAATAATCCAAACAAAAAACTTATGAAGTTTATCTGTCACTAACTTGAAGGGGTTCGATACCTCTGATAGGAATGAATAACTCTTCCTCAGAATCAGGATGTTCTCCTATATATTTATCACCCATTATCGCAAAGTGTGGCCTTTCATCAAGTGCAAAACCAGATTCTTTTATCCATTGATAATATATATAATAAAAGGTTTTTTCAGCTTCACTAGGCTTACCGATATAAGTGAATATTGCATAAAGGCCTGCGGGTATAGTTAAAACTTCCAGGTTTTCTGGAAGATTTTCGCTGATATCAGCTTCTACAGCGGCATATTTCTGAAATGTAGTTGTTGGATCAAAGTTTTTAAAAAAATTTGTCTTAGGGAAAATCTGAACTGAATATTTAAAGTTATTTTTTTTATTTGGAATATTTTTTATAGCAGGGCTAAAACTCCGCCACAGTTGCCCCGTTTTATCTTCTGCAAATGACATATCACACTTAGATGCAATAAGTTTTATTTCAGCTATTATGCTTATATTTGGTTCTAAACTTTTTAAGTTAATATTGTTCACGTTTAATTACCCTATAATCTGGATCTCAAATCCATCAAGCAAATGAATCGCATCAGGCAAACTGAACTTTGCTTTTTTAATATCATTTTGAGTTGGATTAATGGAATAGCTGTGAGCTTCCGTAAAATCAGAAGCATACAACTTTGTGTGCACAAATTGGCTTTTTTCGAAGTCAGTTAGCTTAAAGTTGGCACGTCTTAAATCTGCTTCTCTAAAATCAACATCATGTGCAATACAAGCTTCAATAATCAGTTCTTGCAGTTCCAGACCATAAAAACTCGAATGCGATATAATAGAATTGTAAAACTGAAACGGGCTGGATAACCGAATATGTGGCCAGTTCAGCATAGTCCAATTAACGCCTGTTACTTTTGATTCGAAAAAAGTAACATTGTTAAGTGAGGATGCTTTGAATTGAACCGCACTTAGATTGCAATTATTGAACTCACAGTCAACAAATTTACAGCGAATGAACTGGGACTCAGAAAAATTTGCATTGATAAATCGGCATCCTTCAAATAGCTTATCCTCAATTATTATAGAAGGATAACTTAAGCTAGAAAAATTCTGCTCATAAAATTCAGTATTGCTTGAAAAAACAGTAGTTTTCACTGAACTATGCCTCTGACTTAATATGCTCAATAATTTTTTGAACAGACTCATCCACGGTATGCCTTGAAGTATCAACCAACATAGATATTGATTCCCAAGGTTCATAATCTCTATTTAGAACATCGTTCCATGTAAGTAGCTTATGACCATCTATATCTGCTACTCTCTGTTCTACCCTGTCTTGATGTTCCATTTTATCAGAACAAATTAATGCAATTTCAACAAAAACGGTATTTGCTTCTTTCGCAACTTGGCGCCAATCATTGCGCGTAATGGCAATTGGATTAACTGAATCAGCAATAACATCTAATCCCAAGGCTAAATTTTCTTTCGCGATAGCATAGCTTAATAAGTAACCCTCAGAACCTATTACTAATGAATCCGGGTAACCCTCTAAATTTTTTAAAGTTTGTTCAATAGTATCCACTCTTAAGTAAACGGCCTTTAAGCGCTTGGCCACTTCTTTTGAAATTGTTGTTTTACCAGTTCCTGGCAGTCCGCCAAAAATAATTAACATTATAATTCCTGTACTTGTGCGGATAAAATTCGTCTTACCGATGTTCGACCAATACCAAGTTTTTTAGCAATTTCAGATTTGCTCAATCCAGACTTAAATAAATGATTTATTTCAGATTCATACTGTTTTATTGTTGTAGGTCGACCGTGGTTTTTACCTTTTTGTCTTGCATGGGCAATACCTGATTTGACTCGCTCACGTAAAATCTCTCGCTCAAACTCTGCAAAGATTGCAAGTAACCCAGCCATTGCCCTTCCGGTAGCAGTAGTAAGATCTAATGCCTCTGTCAAAGAGATAAATCCAACACCCAATCCATTAAGTTCGTTAAGGGTACGAAATAGGTCATTTACAGACCGACCCCATCGATCTAACTTCCAAACAATAATAACATCAACTTGTCTGCGCTTAGCTTGATTGATAAGTTTGTCACGTAGAGGCCTGTTATCTTTTGCTCCTGATCCAATTTCTGTAATTTCACTTTCTATATGCCATTCACGTGCCTGAGCATATTTTTTCATTGCTTCAATTTGCAGATCTAACGTCTGTTGATCATGTGTTGAAACTCTGGCATAAATTCCTGCTTTCATACCTGGCCAAAAACCCCTTGAAATTTGTCTATCGAAAACCCTTTAAATATAAGGATCAAAAGT
>NZ_JAPHOQ010000030.1 GCF_026191355.1 Legionella sheltonii | reverse complement strand
AATAAAACCCTGGCGATGACCTACTTTCACATGAGGAAGCCTCACACTATCATTGGCGCGGGTTCGTTTCACTTCTGAGTTCGAGATGGAATCAGGTGGTTCCAAACCGCTATGGTCGCCAGGAAAACTGGTTTAACATGATTAATGGGCGCATTATACCCGAATCATGCGTTAGGTAAATAAAGAGTACACATTTTTTTGCTGATTGGGCGTTAGCCCAACCGGCTTTTCTTGTATTTGATTCAGTTAATCTGAAGTAATTCAGATTATATGGTCAAGACAATCAGCCAATTAGTACAAGTTAGCTGCACACATTACTGCGCTTCCACACCTTGCCTATCAACGTCGTAGTCTTCAACGGGCTTCATGGGAAAACTCATCTTGAGGGAGGCTTCCCGCTTAGATGCTTTCAGCGGTTATCCCGTCCGAACTTAGCTACCCGGCGATGCGACTGGCGTCACAACCGGTACACCAGAGGTTCGTCCACTCCGGTCCTCTCGTACTAGGAGCAGCTCCTCTCAATTTTCCTACGCCCACGGCAGATAGGGACCGAACTGTCTCACGACGTTCTAAACCCAGCTCGCGTACCACTTTAAATGGCGAACAGCCATACCCTTGGGACCTGCTTCAGCCCCAGGATGTGATGAGCCGACATCGAGGTGCCAAACACCGCCGTCGATATGAACTCTTGGGCGGTATCAGCCTGTTATCCCCGGAGTACCTTTTATCCGTTGAGCGATGGCCCTTCCATTCAGAACCACCGGATCACTAAGACCAACTTTCGTTCCTGCTCGAGCCGTCGCTCTCGCAGTCAAGCACCCTTATGCCTTTACACTCTTGGTACGATGTCCGACCGTACCGAGGGTACCTTTGTGCTCCTCCGTTACTCTTTGGGAGGAGACCGCCCCAGTCAAACTACCCATCATACACTGTCCTCATCCCGGATTACGGGACCAAGTTAGAACCTCAATAACAACAGGGTGGTATTTCAAGGTCGGCTCCATGAGAACTAGCGTCCTCACTTCATAGCCTCCCACCTATCCTACACAGTTATCATCAAAGTCCAGTGCAAAACTATAGTAAAGGTTCACGGGGTCTTTCCGTCTAGCCGCGGGTACACTGCATCTTCACAGCGATTTCAATTTCACTGAGTCTCGGGTGGAGACAGTGTGGCCATCGTTACGCCATTCGTGCAGGTCGGAACTTACCCGACAAGGAATTTCGCTACCTTAGGACCGTTATAGTTACGGCCGCCGTTTACCGGGGCTTCGATCAAGAGCTTCTCCGAAGATAACCCCATCAATTAACCTTCCGGCACCGGGCAGGCGTCACACCCTATACGTCTTCTTACGAATTTGCAGAGTGCTGTGTTTTTAATAAACAGTCGCAGCCACCTGGTCTCTGCGGCCCTCTCCAGCTCTGAAAGTAAATCCCATCACCAGAAAGGGCGTACCTTCTCCCGAAGTTACGGTACCATTTTGCCTAGTTCCTTCACCCGAGTTCTCTCAAGCGCCTTAGTATTCTCTACCTGTCCACCTGTGTCGGTTTGCGGTACGGTTCTCTATAAGTTATGGCTAGCAGCTTTTCCTGGGAGCCGGGCATCAATAACTTCGCCGTACACCGAAGTGTCAGCACCACGTCGCACCTCAGAGTTAATAATGGTCCGGATTTGCCTAAACCATCCCCCTACATGCACGTACCAGGACAACCAACGCCTGGCTTATCTAGCCTTCTCCGTCCCCACTTCACCACTTATAAAAAGTCCAGGAATATTAACCTGGTTCCCATCGACTACGCTCTTCAGCCTCGCCTTAGGGGCCGACTCACCCTGCTCCGATTAACGTCGTGCAGGAAACCTGGGACTTCCGGCGTGAGGGCTTTTCACCCTCATTATCGTTACTCATGTCAGCATTCGCACTTCTGATACCTCCAGCAGACTTCTCAATCCACCTTCATCAGCCTACAGAACGCTCCCCTACCACGTGCACTTAGTGCACATCCGCAGCTTCGGTGACTAGTTTTAGCCCCGTTACATCTTCCGCGCAGGCCGACTCGACCAGTGAGCTATTACGCTTTCTTTAAAGGGTGGCTGCTTCTAAGCCAACCTCCTGGCTGTCTATGCCTTCCCACATCGTTTCCCACTTAACTAGTACTTGGGGACCTTAGCTGGCGGTCTGGGTTGTTTCCCTCTTCACGACGGACGTTAGCACCCGCCGTGTGTCTCCCGTGATTCAATTAGCCGGTATTCGGAGTTTGCATCGGTTTGGTAAGCCATGACAGCCCCCTAGCCGAAACAGTGCTCTACCCCCAGTAATCATTCACGAGGCGCTACCTAAATAGCTTTCGGGGAGAACCAGCTATCTCCGGGCTTGATTAGCCTTTCACTCCTAGTCACACGTCATCCGATAATTTTTCAACATTACCCGGTTCGGACCTCCAGTTGGTGTTACCCAACCTTCATCCTGCACATGACTAGATCGCCCGGTTTCGGGTCTACTCACAGCGACTCGCGCCCTATTCAGACTCGATTTCTCTACGGCTTCCTTATTCAGTTAACCTCGCCACTGAAAGTAACTCGCTGACCCATTATACAAAAGGTACGCAGTCACACCACGAAGGTGCTCCCACTGCTTGTACGCAAACGGTTTCAGGTTCTATTTCACTCCCCTCTCCGGGGTTCTTTTCGCCTTTCCCTCACGGTACTGGTTCACTATCGGTCAGTAAGTAGTATTTAGCCTTGGATGATGGTCCACCCATATTCAACCAGGATTACACGTGTCCCGGCCTACTTGTTCGCGTGCTTAGTTCTTAATGCAACCTCTATATACGGGGCTTTCACCCTCTACGGCCAACTTTCCCAAGTTGTTCTACTTCATTGCACTATAAATCACACCAGGCTCCTCCCCGTTCGCTCGCCGCTACTTGGAGAATCTCTTTTGATTTCTTTTCCTTCGGGTACTTAGATGTTTCAGTTCCCCGAGTTCGCTTCGTTAACCTATGTATTCAGCTAACGATGACCATGACTGCTCATGGCCGGGTTCCCCCATTCGGACATCTCCGGTTAATCGCTCGTTTCCAGCTCACCGAAGCTTTTCGCAGGATTCCACGTCCTTCATCGCCTCTTACTGCCAAGGCATCCACCGTTTGCGCTTCTCTTCTTGACCATATAATCTCAATTACCTCAAAATTATATGCCTTACACAATACAAGACGCTTGTGTTACCTCTTTATTTACCCAAATTTTTAATGAACGCCTGGTTACTCCAGATTAAAATACTCTCTTGCAAAATACTTTAATCTGAATAAACCGTGAAGAAATCCTTAAGAAAATGGTGGGTCTGGGTGGACTTGAACCACCGACCTCACCCTTATCAGGGGTGCGATCTAACCAACTGATCTACAGACCCATTTTACTTTTGCTTCGATCTTTTATCTTATTGTATATTGTATGCTGCAGCTTACTCAGCTCGTGATCAAACTTACATCACTTGCTTAAAACATACAACTCGATAAAACAAATATCTTTGCTAAAGCGCTTCGATGCACTTTGCACTTTTGATATGCAGTTTAGCTCCGCATATTGAGAGGCGCTACAACTTTGATTTACATCAACAACAATATCGTGATCGAATATCTTATCCGCTTTATTACAATTGCGGTAGGATTCTTCATTATCTC
>NZ_JAPHOQ010000003.1 GCF_026191355.1 Legionella sheltonii | reverse complement strand
TACAACGACATCGCGGAACACTATGCTATGGCAAATCGTTTTGGAGCAATTAGCCAGAGTCATGAAGTAGCCATTGAACAAATGAAGCGCTTTTATTTGGGCATGAAACCCCATTATAAAGTTCTTGATTTGGGTGTTGGTGATGGTGCTTTTCTAAAAAAACTACAACAGATAATGCCGCAAGCAGAGTTTACAGGCATTGATGTTTCCTCTGAAATGTTAAAACGAGCTCGTGAAACATTGCCAGTGATTACTATAGAAGGTAGTGCCGCACAAGCCAATAAGTTCTTACCTCCTCATAGTCAAGATTTAATCCTAGCACATTTTATTAATGCTTATATTCCGATTAAAGTTTTATTTCATGAGGCTAAATTACTGACCCGAGCGAATGGTCACTTTTCAATGATTACCACAACTTATGATTCATTTCCGGTAGCACAACAGCGCCTTGCAGAATTTATTACGGAAGACTCCATCTTAAGCAGTGTTGTTGGTCATTATTATAAATCCATTGTAAAAAATACTACGGTTGCGGCGAACAACAATGAATTGATGCAGGCATTCCAACAACATCAATTCGAAGTAATTGCCCATCAACGTTTGGAAATCCCTATAACTCTGAATAATATTGATGAATTAGCGCTTTTTGGTATTGAAGGCACCTGGTTTCTCAACACATTATCCATCAGGATGCTCCCCAAAATATTTTTAATTCAAAGACTTAAACGACTTTTTAGCAAAATATTCACCTTCCCCTATCATGATACTCATATAATTGATGTCGTTCTTGCCAGAAAATGATAATCTGATAATTATCTTAAGATGATGAGGTAGGAAAAATGATTTCTCAAGAAGTGAAAAATTATTTGCCTGAATTGGCCCTGCGACAAAAACAAGCCAATAACATCATATATATTACCTTTTGGAGCCAATTTTCGGTATATGCACTGAATACCATATTGGTTTTATTTTTAACTCGTCCTGTATGGTCTCAAGGTTTAGGGTACAGTCAAGCCAAAGCATATGCTTTTATTGGGGTGGCTCATGCAATGGGTTATCTAATGCCTATGCTTGGTGGCTATATGGCGGATACTGTGGTCGGAATTAGGCGATCCATTCTTCTTGGCAGCATCATGTTAGCCACTGCTTATTTGCTCATCATGATAAGCGGATATACTGTGAGTACTCTGGGAGATACTTTTTTTATTGCGGCTTATGCTTTTGTTCCTGCGACCAATTCTCTTTTAATGGGTACCTCTTCAAGCATGGTCTCCCATATTTATTCCGATAATGCGGTTAAAGCAAAATCTGCGATGACTTATTATTACATCGCAATTAATGTTGGTGCATTATTAGCAACTTTAATAGCGCCATTACTATTTGAAAGCCGTTATGGTCCGCTTTCTATTCTTACATTAGCGTTTGTTGGTAAATCCATTGCTGCATTGAATTTTGCCAAACGCTACCCTATTTATGAGAATGTTATTTGGGGAAAAGATCAATCCAAACTCTCTACGTCAGGTATTTTTCGTTTAATTGCCTACATCGCTACCATTTATGTACTGACTTTATTTGCCTATTCCCATGTTTATGTCGCGAGCACAATCATAGCTTCGGGTTGTGGGATAGGAATTGCCTGGTTTTTAAAAAAAACATTAACCCTTAAAGGAAGGGTACGAGAAAAACAAATGATTGCTCTTCTACTCATCATCGAAGCAGTTGTATTTTTTGTTATCTATAACCAAATGAACAGTACCCTAATTTTATTTGCCGAAAATAATTCAGATCATAATTTATTTGGCCTCACTGTTTCCCCCGCTCATTATCAAATACTGAATCCATTACTTATCTTAGCTATAGGCAGTCAGCTACCTCGTTTTTATAAACTGTTTCCTCATTTCACTATTCCCTACCAATTTGCGGCGGGTACAGCACTTGCGGGAATTGCTCTTTTGGTTATGGCATTTGCTGCCTCGACTACTTCAGATGGAATCATTAACGGCAATTACATTGCGTTAACCTATATTCTGATTTCAATTGCGGAATTATGGGTGAGTGCCATTGGCTTAAGTATGGTAGGCTTGTATTGCGACAAAAATTCAATCGCATTCGCCATGGGTGTATGGTATCTGGCAAGTTCTTTGGCACATGCCATCTCAGGAAGAATTGCTGGCTGGGTCGCAATTCCAAACACAGTCCACTCGGCCATAGAAAGCCTTCCTTACTATAAAAATTATTATTTGGCTTTGGGGATAACCGCCATAGTGCTTGGCACCCTGATGTATCTTTTCGCGTATATTTTACAAAAATTAATGGGAAAAAGAGGGTTAATTTTAGGTTAAATAGCACTGGCTTTTTACTGTATTAATTTTGGCAACAAGGACTTTATTGCGCACAAAAAGATCCATTTTCGATCGAAAATTAAACATGGCACTTGATTGCACATGACATAATTCGTACTATGCTTTCTTTGATCAGAGTGCCACGATTATATGAAAATTTATTTTCAAAATATTACTTTTCAGGGTAGCCCCTTAGTTTGGGAATTGAATGAAAGTACCCATCAAGCTACTTGCTTATTATATTGTATTAAAAAAGGGACTCATTCCCGATTTGAACCCAAAATAAGTCTCGACTTGTTCAATGAATATCCTGGCGTCATTATTGACGATGGGGCAATTATTATAAGAGACGTCAGAACTTTTCCCGACGCTTATCAAACTTTAGACCACCTTAATGAGTTAAAAGAAAAAATTGTTCAATCCAAAAACCCCATATCTAAACAACCGACAATTTTTTTTCAATATAGAAAGGATAAAGCGCTTGAAAGTAGTACGTCCTCTTCTAATACTCAAGCTGATAGACGCAGACGCAGCTCATCAATGGCCGACCTTCCCTTGTATGGTCGCATCAGTTTAGATGAGTTAATTAAAAAGGATGATCATGCCAGCTCATCCTTATGGGGAGATACTGTGGCCTATGAGGTCTATTTCGAGGAAAAAACGAGGAATGACTCCAAAGCACGTGGTGCCATTTTTCTAAAATCAGTGGCCTCTTTTTATACCATGGTGCAGTATGAAAAGAATCATCACCTTTATCCTTTAAAATCACAACTCATTAAAGAAATTCGAAAACTATTGGATAGTCTTGATCCAATTTATATGAATTGGTGTGCTCAAGAAATTACATCCAATAGAAAATCAATTTTTCTTTATTTTCAAAATGCAGTATTAGAAGCCATGCTTAATGGAACATTTAATGATAAACCAACAGAATTTGACACACCTGAACTAGAGAAATCAAATCCTAAATTAAAGCAATATGCAAGCGAAAAAGCCCGTGCTTTACGTACTGAGTTAATGTTAATGAAATTCAATATATTAATTAACCCAGAATTATTCCCTGAGCTCGCACTTAACGAAAAAGAAGCAAAAAAAGTTCTGCCTGAAATTACTTCTTTTCGTCAATTTGTACTCAAACAGCCTATGGAAGTCATTGAAGGTATAAAACAAAAGCTAAAGAAGATGGCTGATTTAATTATTCAATCCGGGATTGTTGAAGAATCGAATCTTAAATTAAGCATGCAACTCAATCATGAGTTAAGCAGTAATGCACCTGTCATCATGGATTTTCATTCATTTCAAGCATTATTACACCTTCAATTAGACAAGCAACTAAGCAGTAATAAAAAAGAGTTAATCCCTGATATTGCTACTAAGGTGGCTAAAGAAACGATCATTCAAATAAATAAAACATTAGGGAACTCACATGGCCAATACATCGCTCCATTATCTAATGTAGTGGATAGCGATTTTTACTTGTGCAAGGAATGGGCTGAACAATTAACTGTTGAATTGGAAGAAATTATACTTAAACATCCTAAAGAGGATAAAAAAGTACTTGCTTATAGCCATGCGATAGCAGATAAAGTGGTTCGTTTCTTACAGACCCAATTGCATCAATATGCTCCTACTCCTAATGAGGGAGTAACGGCGTTTAGGCCTGTATAAATTTGAAGAATGATACTATCTGCTGAATTTGATGTAGGTTGGGCCAAGGCTCAACCTACATCAAATTCAGAACCTAAAACGAAAATATAAAATTAATTATCTAAACCCAAATTATCTTGCTTAAAGATCCTATCAGCACGATAGCTTGAACGAACCAAAGGACCAGAAGCTACCTCGAAAAATCCTTTCTTCAATCCGATCTGTCTTAACTCAGCAAAAGCCTCAGGAGTCACATATCGCGCAATAGGTAAATGGTTTTTTGTCGGTTGTAAGTATTGCCCTAGAGTAAGAATATCTACATTATGTGCTCGTAAGTCATCCATTGTTTGCACAATTTCTTCATCCGTTTCACCTAAACCTAACATCAAGCTCGTTTTTGTCAATACATCAGGTCGATACCGTTTAGCGTAAGCGAGCACATTTAACGTCTGTGCGTAACCAGCTCTATTATCACGAACAGGATGAGTCAACCGCTCTACCGTTTCTACATTTTGTGCAAATACATCAACACCACTATCCAGTAACAAGGCAATATCTCTTTCTACGCCTTGGAAATCAGGAGTTAATGCTTCTACTTTAGTTTTTGGAGATCTTTGCTTAATTGCTCGTATCGTACGCGCATAATGATTTGCGCCACCATCAGGCAGGTCATCTCTATTCACTGAGGTTAAAACCACATAATCTAGATTCATTAATGCTACAGTATTTGCTGTATTTTCTGGCTCTTGTGCGTCCAACCAACCATGAGGATTACCCGTGTCTACTGCACAAAAACGACATGCACGAGTGCAAACAGACCCCATTAACATGATTGTGGCAGTACCATGAGACCAACACTCAGAGATATTGGGGCATTTTGCTTCTTCACAAACAGTAGACAGACGATGTTTTTGCACTTGCTCTTTTACCTGGTGATATGCGGGAGTAGTATGATTTACCACGCGTAACCATTTAGGCTTTGGTAAGCGCTCATAAGCATCTCCAGTTGCTTTTACACCATCTTTAATTGCTGTTACGCCATGAGATGTTTTATATTTTTGTCCGCTCTCTACAACAACGGGAATATCAATGAGCTTACTCATGTTATCACCTGAAAAAACAAAGGTAAGTGCTCAGCCCCTATCAGAGAACGGTCGAATTTGGCAGCGGTTGCAAGAATATTTTCCTAATCATGCTCGCATACTGATCTATGCTGAGCTTACTTAGAAAAATTTTCTCGCAACCTGTATTCAAATCCGTCCATTCGAATAAACATTAGGATAAGGACCTGAGCTATTACAAACAAAGAGAGATGATAATCCCAAATCATCAAAATAAGATCAAGTCAATTTTAAAAAGTAACCGCAAATCACCAAGATCAGTAACGTCGCTAGGGATATTCCAAAGCAAGACAACACATAGGGATATGCGATTAAACTGACAGCAATCGCGATCATAAACAATAAGCCAATGTTGGTTAATTTTGTTCGTAAAGCAGCAAAACGCTCTATTTTAAGTAAGAGCAAGTAAGCCAATAAAATCACAATTAAAGGAAGTATATACACCCCTTGATAAAGCAATTGGTACATATTTGATTGCCAATTCATCAACTGCTGATCATTTAACCATTGTTCAAAGATAGTCGACCAGTTCATGACACAAGTTTGTTGATAAATTGTAGTAATCAATCCTAATAAAAAAGCCAATGAAAAATATAAAATTCCTGAAGCCTGTTTTTTTAGAAATTGCATTGCAAAATAAAGAGTTATTATTCCTAATAATAAAGCAGGAATACGCAACCATGGCAACAATTCAAAAAACGCATTAGTATAAACCTGTTGAAAGTAATGGACTATTGCTACTGAAAAAATAAACAGGAAACTCGCGATAAGCTGTTTTTTCTTCTGGGCTTCTATTAAAAGAAAAGCAAGAAATCCTGCGAAGCAAAAAAATGCACAAGGGCTAAAGGAGTCCATAAATGCCAGGGTAATCGTAAACCGCAACCTTGACGGTTTTTCTACTAATCCAGTAATAAATCGATTAGCATTGGCCAAATGTCGCAATGCACTCACAGTGGCTGGGGTTAACGTCCCTTTTTTTTCAATTTGCTGCTTACAATAATTAATTGCATGCAATAAATCTTTACCGGTGGTTTCTGCTGATGTAAAGCCCACCCATCGTGAATTGCAAAAATAGATTGATGGAACAGAAAAATCATCCATTTGCTGTTCGCTCAATAATTGATAAAAACGACTTAAAGCATTTTTATCCTGATTGATATAATACCGCTGAATATGGAAATCAGGATGTTTTGATTCGATATCGCGAAAAAATGCATCAGCCTTTTGGCAATGGGGACAGGTGGTGGACAAAAATAATTCTATGTTGATAACAACCTTGTTATCAGGGCTTTGGGAATACCAATTGGTCGATAATTCAGTAGCCCACAAAGGCGCATTGAATATCAACAGAAGTAGCAGCAATTTGAAGACTGTTTTCATATGAGTCATAAGTGCATTAAAAAAGATACTATATCATCCCCAAAAAAAATCTGTTAATAGGTATGAATGTAATTTTCTAATTGCTCAATCACTCTAGCCTTATCCTCCAATAAATGATAAAGCACATCACCTATGGATAAAATAGCTATAAGCTCATCGCTTTCATCACGAACGAGTACATGTCTTCTTTTTGTTGCAGTCATTGCCTGCATGGCTTTTTCCACAACATCATTAGTTCTAAGAATAGTGATGTCCTTATTGACTACATCAGAAACTTTTCCCTTTTCCAGGTTAATGCACTTGTGCAAACAAGACCGGACTATATCACGCTCACTCACGATACCAATTAACTGGTTGTCATTATCGACTACAACCAATGCCCCTATATCATATTCCGTCATCATATCAATACTTTTTTTAACTGAGTCTTCCGGATGGATATAGATAATTTTTCGTCTCGGCATTGGCAATGCATTATGAATTAGGTCAGCCATTTTATTCTCCATTTGAACACACTTAACCTATTTTATAAATATAGTACAAATGGAGAACATTTAAGCTAGGGACGAATAATTATATTATTTTCAACTGCACGTACGCCTGGAACCTGGCGCGCTATTTGTTCAGCAATATCACTTTGACGAATTTTCTTTACATATCCAGTAAGAATCACAACATCTTGTCTTGTTTGAACCTGCACATGGGCTATTGCTAGCTCATCATTACGCATTAAGGCTTCTTGCACTGTTTGCGCCAAATTTGCGCCTTGAGCAATTGAAGGAGTAAACGGTCTAAATATATTGGAAGTTGCCTGATTGGACTGACAACCCGCCACAGAAAAAAAGAAAAAAACAACCAGCGTATTAAATAAATACTTTTGCATAAATGTCTCCAATATCGATTCAAACAATCTAGGGCTGTTTTCAATTCAACTATCTTGGCCAAAATGGCGAATTGTAAACAGCCCTTTCATACTTAGCGTAACGCTTTATTTTAGTTCTACAGCCTTAGGAAGAGTGAAGCCGTAGTATGGCAAAAACACTCAAGTAAAGTGAATAGTATGTACTTTAACTGATTAATATACAAATAAATATCTAAGAGGCTATACTATTTTATTATAATAATGATGATAAGACTAAGCCCATGAAAAAATGGATGATATCGATCAAAGGAAACAAATCATCACAAAAAAAGAGGAACCATGTATTTCCTCAAACATTAAATAATGTCGAACATAGAAAAGGGGTCATGGTGGATTGCCTGGCTCAAGGTTGGTCAGGTAAGATGGTATCCCCCCCTAAGCTTAATAACACTTCTGCTGATACCCCTGGTAAATGCGTGTTGCTAAAATAAAAAATGATTTTTAAATTGAGTATAAAAACATGGATAAAGACTATTACAAAATAATGGGTGTAAGTGAAGATGCCACTGAAAAAGACATTAAGATGGCCTATCGAAAACTGGCTCGCAAATACCATCCTGATATAAGTAAGGAACCCAATGCTGAAGAGCAATTTAAAGAAATGGGAGAAGCTTATGAGGTTTTAAGGGACCCCGTAAAAAGAGCAGAATATGACGCGTTTCGAAAAAATAAAGCGTTCCATCAACAAGGAGCACGTAATGATTGGAGTCCAGAAGATTCGGAACATGTGTATCGCGGTCCATTAAATGAAGACTTATTCGAGACATTATTTGGACACTCCCGTTATCGGCAGCACCCAATGGCCGGTCAGGACTATCATGGAAAAATTAATATCAGCCTCGAAGAAGCATTTGCAGGAACGGTTAAAAACATTCAGATTCCAACTGCCCACGATTCTCAAGTCTCCATGCAAACATTGAAAGTGAAAATACCCGCAGGAGTAAAATCAGGTCAACAAATTCGTTTGGCTGGACAAGGTGCACCTGGCATACATGGAGGCCCTCGTGGCGATATTTATTTAACGATAGATGTTGATAAGCATCCCCTTTTTGACGTAATGGATGGTGATATCTACCTCACCCTACCGGTAACTCCTTGGGAAGCTGCTTTAGGCGCAACAATAGTGGTTCCCACTTTAGGAGGAAAAATCGATTTGAAAATTCCACCGGCATCTCAAGGAGGACAAAAATTAAGATTGAAAAATCGTGGCTTACCGGGTACAACCACTGGACATCAATACGTACTTTTAAAAATTATTACTCCGCCACCAACAACTGAAGAGGCAAAAGAACTCTATAAAAAGATGGCACAGGTAATGCCCTTTAATCCACGCGACACGATGGGAGTATAAGCATGAAGCAAGACACTACAATTATTGGCGTGCTTATTGAAGAGACAACAACTATTTCATTCAATGAGGTATGCCAAAAATATCATATACCTAAAGAATTATTGAACGAAATGGTCGAATATGGCATTTTTTCAAGCAAAACAACAAAAACAGAACATCTAAAATTAAACCAAAAAGATCTACGTAAAATTGAGTCTGCCTTTCGCCTGCATCAGGATTTAGGAATCAATCTTCCAGGGGTAGCACTCGCATTAGAACTCTTAGAAAAAATTGATCTATTAAATGAAGAGCTTAATATTTTACGAAAACATTTTTGATTCGCAAAGTAAGTCGCATAGCCACAACACAACGAAATAGAATACCCTCTCCCATTTATGGGAGACGGGAGGTTAACCTCATCCGCCCTGCGGGTATTTTCTCCCCACTTTTCCTCATCCAGAGCTTAGCGAGGTTTCTGCCATCGTAAATACAATGCTTACATCGTGGGAATACCTCATATGCTCGTGATAAGTATGGATTGCGCTGCGCTTCATCCAAACGACAAATCACAAGCTAAATTCTTATAAAAATTACGCAAGCAGATATTGCTACACATTGCGAAATGGTAATAGAATGGTTAAAGGATAACCTTTTAATTAAACAAACCTATGCGCCCTTTGTTTATCATTTTGATTGTTTCTCTAGTTGTTTTACAACATAAGTTGTGGCTGGGCGATGGAAATTTGATTCAATGGCATAACCTTGAAAAAAAACTCGCCGCTCACGAACAGGAAAATAATAAATTAACAACCCGTAATCGGGTACTTGAAGCGGATATCAGGGAGTTAAAAAGTGGCGATCAAGCCCTAGAAGAGCAAGCACGCTATGAGCTTGGAATGGTCAAAGTAAATGAAGTCTATTACCAATTCGTAGATTAGAAGTAATAGCTCAAGCCTCATTCTAACATTTATAAACGTTTGGACTTGCTCATCACCTACGCTGAAATCTAACCAGTCTCTTTAAATACTGAACGCAAATAAAGGCTTTCGGAGCACGAGGCACTGTATTTACATCAAGCAGTCAATAATTCGAGATGGTCAGGTGGTTTCTTGTTCCAGAGACTTAATACAAATCCCCCACCCCCAGATCCTGTTGGTTTTACGGCGAGTGCCCCTTCTGCGCTCAACCAATTCATATGTTGTTGCAAACTTTCACTAACTAAATTCCATTGATAAAAGCAATCAGCGGCTTTATTAATTGCTTGGGCTAAAGAGGTTATTGCATCGGCACCACCCTGTTCTAAAGCAGCTCTTGCTTCTTCAACCGCATCAACCATTTGTTCATCAATTTTTTGAGCCAAAATAGGATT
Source organism: Legionella sheltonii (assembly GCF_026191355.1). Lineage (GTDB taxonomy): Bacteria > Pseudomonadota > Gammaproteobacteria > Legionellales > Legionellaceae > Legionella > Legionella sheltonii. The sequence continues at coordinate 296,477 of NZ_JAPHOQ010000003.1, read as the reverse complement.
ATTAGTCCATAAGTTCTGAACTTGGTGAATACAATGCGATGTAATTCCAATTTGTTTGCATGAAGATAAAAAAAACTGTGGGTAAATTTTTTGCTGTAGCGGCATAGTAGACCCCGCTTTAAAATACACCCCTTTCTCAGTAGCAACTCCAGCAACATCAAGTCCGCTACTTTTTCCATGGAATAAATGTTCTAGTTCTTTTGCAAAATCATTACATTGATCTGGCTCTATCATTTTTTGCGCACAAAACCAACGACTCATTGCCACACAAAGAGCTGCTGAAGCGCCCATACCAGCTCCCACAGGGATCGTGCTGTCTAAATGAAAATAGCCCCCTATTTGGTTTAAAGAGCGCCCTAATAAGTGCATTCCATGTTCTAGCACGCTCCAAAACAACAGTTGCATATCAGCACCGCTGCTCCCTGCATAATCAGCTCCTAAAGAAGACCCAGCCGCAGAATAATTTAGTGTTAATTTCTTTTCCTTAATTGGAAATACTAAGGCTGGATGTCCTCGTACTACAGCATGCTCACCTGCTAAAATCCACTTTCCAAAAGTTGTAGTTTCAAAATCAAAGAACGTCATAATTCCCTACTAAATAATCACGTTTAAATTCACGTGCTAGTTCTGCTTGGTTGGAACGATATAATAAATGAATGTTTGGTCCAGCATCCATAGTTACTATGGGGCCATCCCCTTTTTTATTCCAAAAATTTTCTAAGTGATGCAAAAGGTCAGTACAACTTTCAGTCATGTAAGTAAAAGGTTGTTCACAAGTAGTAAACAAACGATGCATATCTTGAAATTCTCTCCAGCAGATTTGATATGCCGCAGTCCAATCTTCAGTCATTAAAGCGTCTAATAAAAGCTTTAGGTTCTCTCTTGCTCTTTGGCTTCGTGTTTCATAAAAAGGACTACTCTTTACTCGTTGATGGGCTTCACTAGAAGGAACTTCTTTCTTTTTATTACTAATCACAACACCTTGGTAAATTAATTCTTGATAAGGCAAATCTACTTCTTTAACTTCATTGTCATCCCATAAAGCCCAAGGAGAATAAAAAGATCGACATGATGAACCCGATCCCAAACGGCTTAGCTGGGCTTGTTCATCAATACTAGGCATGGGCTTATTTGTTAGCTCACTCAAAGCTGTAACTGCACAGCGCGTTAATGCCGCAAAACTTGACGCAGAACTTGCCATACCACTACTGTGAGGAAAGTTATTGCACGATTGCACTAAAAAACCACCCTCATAGCCAAAGTATGTTTTTATGCGAGCTAAATGATCAAGAAATCTTTTTTGACCCTCTGGGGACAGTACAAAATTTTCAATTCCACCAGGTATTATTAGCGGTTCCCAAATATCTTTTTTTGAGCTCATTTTTTCAAGCCTTACCGTACTTTTGAGATCATTTAAGGTATAGGATAGCGACGGGTTATCAGGAGTATTTGTATTATCCTTTTTTCCCATATATTTGATCAAAGCGATATTAGCTGGGGCATGAGCTAGCCAATACATATTTTTCTCCTTGGAATCCATAAATTAGTTCAATGTAGCCTGGGTGAAGGCAAAGCCGTAAACCAGAATTTCAGAGTTAGGCATTAAAAATTTATTAGTTATATCGTACGTAATCTTGAATTAGCCAATTGAGCAGTAGGTGTACCAGGATAAGCTCTTACTACTTGTTGCAGGAATTTCTGAGCCTCTTGCTTATTACCTTGTGCAGCATAGGCATAACCAGTCTTTAGCATGCTTGCTGCAGACTTACTTGAGGTGGGGAATTGTTGTAAAACCACATTAAAATGTTCTATAGCCTTAGAATAATCTTTTTTAGCTAAATAAAGCTCTCCAAGCCAATATTGAGCATTAGCAGTATAACCACCCTTAGGATATTTTTGCACAAATCCATTCATAGAAATTATAGCGTCATCATATCGCTTGTTTTTCACTAATTCATAAGCTGCTAAATAGCTAATTTGTTCGTCAGCAGGATTAGCTCTCGAAGTAGAAACAGCAGCAGGGGATGGTATAGAAGCTGATTTACTTGCTTGTATATCGGACGTGGGTGTAACTGTTTTGGGAGCTGGTTCTTTAGAACCAACGGAAAGATCCAGTGCCGGCTTATTAGCCGATGCTTTATTTGGCGATACTTTCGCAGAAGTGGTTCCACTTAAACGAGCATCTAAATCTTTATAAAAAGCAACTTGCTGTTGCTGCAGCAATTTTAAATCGTGAGCTTGTACTTCTAATTGGCCACGGAGTTCTTGTACTTCTTGTTGTAAGCTTTGGATTTTATCAATCAGCTTCGCATTATCTGTAATATTACTATTCGAATCATTGGCTTGATCATCTTTAGCAAGCGCAGGTTCATCATCCGTTTGCGAGTTATCGATGGTGTAATTCTCATTCCGAGCTACATCGTACTGTCTACTTTCAGCACCGTACTTTGAGCCAACAGGCGCTTCATACGCCTGTTGTTCCTCACTAATTGCAAAATTTTCACTATCATCGACCACAGGCGCCTCTGACCAACAGGTCAAAGGAAGTATTAGCATAAAGCCAGCAGCGATAATGTGTTTTTTGCAATTAATCATCTTGTTGCCTCATAAGTAAATTCAACACGTCGGTTTTGTGCGTGTGATGCTTCATCATGTCCTAAATTAATTGGACGCTCTTTGCCATAGCTTACGACACGAACTTGTTGTCTGTTCACACCAGCCATACGTAAAATATCAGCTACGGTATTTGCTCGACGCTCACCAAGAGCTACGTTGTATTCACGGCTACCACGCTCATCAGTATGTCCAGCGACTAACACTCGAGCACCAGGATGCGTCTTTAAGTATTCTGCCTGAGCATTAACTGATGGTAAATATTTGGGAGCCAAATTACTGTCATCATAGGAGAACAAATACAATTGATTATGCGGTGCCTGAGTTGTATACGATTCGCCTGGTTCTTGACCAGCAAAATGAGTAAATTGTCCTAGACCTTGAGCAGAGGCCTCAGCTTCGGTCACACCTACACCTTCAGCACTACCTGGTGCCTTAGAACAAGCAGCAACTAAAACAGCACTCGCTACAAGCAGACCTAATTTACAAAATGATCCGGCTTTCATCCTCAATCTCCTTCGTTCTTTTTATTATTGATAAATTTCAAAATCCCATATAGGGCTCATGGGGGCACATTGTACAATTCTTTTTATTTTTTGGCTACAGGACAATGTGATCATAATTAACCAGATTGTAGCCTTGATGCAAGTGGCTTGCGGATTGGATCTTTTGGGTCATCTCGAACCTAGCGAGGGAACTCCATGCTGTAGCACTGTGTTTCGATAAAAGCCCCTCGGTAGAACTCGCAATGACACTACTCTAATGTTGTATATGAGTTACGACAAACTGTGCGAGAATTGCAGTAAATTGTTGGGTTGCCTTATTCGCTGCGATTACACCTCCATAGGGGGTATCACTAGGACAAGGGATCTGTAAGTTGATAATCCGCGAAGCAAGCACCTTATTATCACTAACATGAGTCAAAACCATTTTGCCTGAAAATTCGAGGACACTAGGTTTTTTAAGGAAATTTTGTTCTAGTGCAAGCAGTTGGGTATCCAATCGATAATCTACTCCTAAGGTATACGCATTGGATGTAACTGCTTTAAAAAGATTTGTTCTTTGTAAACTTTGTAGAATTAAAGGATATAACATATCAGCGGGTGGATTTACCCATGCGTTATTTGCAAAAGGCTCAAGCGCATAAGGTTTTTTAATATAAAGCATTTGTTCGGTTTGATACCCTGCAGCAGCTTCAGTTGCGGTAACCAACAAAGTAATGGGCATAGGTTTTTGGGCCAAATGTTTCGTGCTGTATGCACTCAATTGATATTGATTTTTTACAGAGACTTTTACTGGTGAGCATGCACTAAGCAACACCACGCTAAAAATCACAAGAAAAACAGTCAACTTTTTCATCATTTATTCTCCAGGCCCAGGTTGTGGCGGTTTACTTCCACGAATAACCACAGCAGGGTTCTGACGCATTTCACTGCTCACTTTTTCCAAATTTGCAGAAATAGCATTCAATCGGCGTAATAAAATTACGGCTGGTGGAAGAGCTTCTTGGGAAATTTTATCTAACGTGTTTCTTCCTGAGCCCATCGTTTTTGATACACTATTCCCGGCTTTACTCAAACTGTCGGCCATAGTATCAAACTTAGAAATTCCTACTTTTAACTCATTGAGTATATGGGGAAGATCGCGACTCGCCTTAGCTAGATTATCCATAAAAACATTAAGATTTTTGCCATTACGCTCAAGATCTTTAGAAAAATGCTCAACATTAGATAATATATGATTTATGTGTTTTGCATTTTCTTCGTTAAAGATACGTTGTGCTTCGGAACTTACTATACCTATATCTTCAGAAACCTTTTTCAAAATGCTATCTAATTGATTGAAAACAGAAGGTTTTGAGGGGATAACAGGAAAAGGTTCGCCAGGCATTTTTTGAATTGGTGTCAAATCAGAAGTGCTTGCGCTCAAACCAATATAAGTAACACCAGTAATTCCTTGAGAATTTAATGTTGCATAAGTACTTGTAGTAATTGGTGTATCTTCTTCAATATCCAATAAAATTTCCACTTGTCTTGGATCGCTTTGATTTAATCTTATTTCCTTTACATACCCAACTTGCACTCCATTGAATTTTACTGGGGCATCTTTAGTTAGACCGGAAGCTGCTTCATGCATGAAAACAGTGTAAGTTGTATACTTTTTTTGATTAAAACCAACAGACAACCACAACATGGAAGCCACGAGCCCCACGAGCAATATGAGTACAAATATACCTACAATGGTGTAATTGGTTTTCGATTCCAAGTATTCTGTCTCCAGCTATGCTTACATTTTACTAAAATAACCAGCAATGATTTTATTCTTATTTTTCATTAAATCATCAATTGGCTCAACACTTAAAATTTTTCCATCCCCAATAAAGGCTACGCGATCTGTTGTTCGTTTTAAAGATTCTATATCATGGCTCACCATGACTATAGTCAGTTTTAAAGAGTCTCTTAAAAAAACAATCAACTCATCGAAAAGTCTTGCACTTAATGGATCCAAACCTGTAGTTGGCTCATCCAAAAATAATAATTCCGGATCCATAGCAATGGCTCGTGCCGCTGCTGCTCTTCGTTGCATCCCTCCACTTAATTCCGAAGGCAACTTGCCCGCCGCCTCTTTGGGTAACCCTACTAAAGCGATTTTTAGCAAGGCTAATTCATACATGAACTCATAATCCAAATTAGTAAATTCTTGCATGGGAAACATGATATTTTCCAGCACATTCATTGATGAAAAGAGTGCACTGTGCTGGAAAAGCATTCCCCAACGACGTCGAAGCGAGAATGATTGTTGCATATCAAGATGACGAATGTCTTGGCCAAAAACTTTAATGACGCCTGCTGTAGGCTTCATTAACATTAACAAGCTACGTAATATCGTTGTTTTTCCGCTTCCAGAACCACCAATAATCGCTAGAATTTCTCCTCTTTCTACGGTCAAATTCACATCCGAGTGTACCCATTGCCCCCCGAGGTAATTTTTTAAACCTTTAATTTCGATAATGGGTTCGCTCATCTATAAATGCATCCGGCTATAAATAACTGAATAAATTGCATCCGCAATAATAATCAGAAATAATGCCTGCACTACACTTTTAGTAGTTTGGCTCCCGATATTTTTTTCCGTGCCCGCCTCCACTCTAAACCCTTGGAAGCAACCAACCAAAGCGATTAACAATGCAAATGCTGGCGCTTTATAAAGACCTAAATTCAACTGTGAGAGCCCAACAGAGTCTCTTAGACGTTGTAAAAAATCAACGAAACTTATACCCAGTTGATTCTTGGACATAATCATTGCACCTAAAATACTAAAAATATCAGACCAAAAAATCAATAAAGGAAATGCAATCAATAATCCGATTACCTTCGGAAGCACTAATAACTCAGTAGGAGAAAGTCCCATGGTGAGCAGCGCATCGACCTCCTCATTGAGTTTCATACTGCCAATTTGGGCTGTAAATGCAGAACTGGTTCGACCAGCAACAATAATTGCGGTAATGAGTGGGGCAAATTCACGAAAAATGGCCATGCCCGATAAATAGGCGATGAAGATGTTGGCGCCATAGGTTTGCAATTGCAATCCCATTTGGTAAGCCAAGACCACCCCGATTAAAAATGAAAGTAAGGCGAGAATAGGTAAAGCAGTGACACCGGTAGCATGTATATTCGACATAATGCTTGGTAATTGAAATCGACGCAAATTGCCAAATGCTTCGATAATTTTAGTTGTTAAATCTCCAACTAAATTAAGAAGTCCATCTACTTGACGTAGTTTATTTTCTGATTCTTTGCCTAATTGATAAAATAAATTTTCTTTGGGTTCGGAGGGAATTTGATAACCTAAAAGATCTTTTTTTGATTTAATTAAATCGATAAGTTGCTGTTGGGCTTCGGTAAAATCAGTCAGTTCCACCAGGTTTTCTTGTTGCTCGAGTGCATCAATGCATTTAATTAGAGCCAAGCCCCCTGCACTATCAAAATGACTCATTCCTTTTCCACTAATGATTATTTTTTCTTTTTGGGGCAACTCACCTTCACCAAATCTTTTTAATAAATTCCCAATTTGCAAAACAGACCATGCACCAGTACAGTGAAATCTGGCAAGTTCCTTATCAAAAGTGATTTGCGCGTTGCTTTGTAGCATAGTCATTTTTTTGAAAAATAACCCCAAGAATAATATTAATGATCTAGAAGAGCAAAAACAATTGAAGATGGTACCACAAGAACGAGTTATTCGGATAGGGTAAAAAATGCAGCCGGGGTGAGCTGACAAAACCCGGACTTCTCTACTTTTTTGCTGAATAGATAATTTGGAAGAATCCTAGATTGTCAAACTGCATTTTGTCATTCCCGCGTTGGGAATTTATTTCTCAATAAAGTCACGAGAATGACAATCGATTTGTTCAACAAGGTTAAGAAATTAAGGGCTTGGTGAGCGAAACAGCATCAATTGCGTTACTGAGCTCATCAATTTTCTTGCCTCCATCAGCTGCGGGTTTAAATATTGAAAAGTTCCCTACACGAATTGAAGAACCGGCACTGGCAAACCCTTTATTAATCAGCTTGACCAGATCGTCCAGGAACTCTTCCCACCAGCCACGATGTGACTTTAGCGTTTTCACATGTTCGTTGTCTTTACTCAGCAAGGCTTGGCTATTTGCTTTAAAAGATTCTAAATCTCCATCAACAATGAATTGATTAGCGAATGCCGATATTTGATCATAAATGCTTTTAGCAGCAGCCGCTGCTTGTTTGTATTGCGTTACCTTATCTGGATTTTTCTTATGTTGTTTCACTTTCTCTTCATATTTTTTGTACTTCGTATGAAGTGTTTTTAATTTTACAGTCACTTCATAAAGCTGTATGCTTCGACGTCTCCTGTCTCTCAGTTCACCATTATTTTCCTGAAGCGGTTTGTCATGCTTAGCATCCTGTCCCGTTTTTTGTTGCGCATCCGATGGAAGTATAAATTGTACCTCTTTGCTTATTCTTTTCCGCGCTATGTCAGCCTCATCTTTCTTTTTTCTAGGGTCTGCAGCTTTAGTCTGGGTTTGGAAAGAAGCACTTTTTTCACTTCCGACCTTCTTGACTTCAGTATCTTCATCCTGCTTTTCAGCGCTTTTTGGAGTCCAATCTATCGATAATATTTCAGGAGTAACTTGAGTTGTGATTTCTTCGGCTTTTTCACGTTGCTCATGAGAGCTCGACAAGTGTTCATTTTGAATTTGTGGAATATATTGTTTCTTTAGATTTTGAGTTAATTCATTAATCTGAACATCCAAATCACTGATAATCTTTCGATGATTTTCGGTTAAACTAATTGTTAGAGGATTTTTTCTTTTTTTCTCCTCATATCTTCTTAAAAAGCCATTTAACTCTTCTAAAGATTTACACCTTTTCAATTGTCCAATGAGTATATTTCTCATGTTTTGAGCTGTATTAAAAGCATTTTCTTCTTTTCTACTCTTTCCCATAACATCTCCCAGCAATTTAATCAAATTGAATGCGTGCAATTTACTCTTAATGACAAATAATTACCAGGAAAAATAAATTAAAAAACAATGAGTTGATACAAAAATGAATTGAAAGATCTTTTTTTAATCATAAACCAAAAATATTATCCAAATAGAGAAATGATATTATTCTACAATGCCAGGATTATTTGGTAATTCGATTGAATGTGGGTCAGGAGAGAACGATTCTCTATTATCCGCACTTCAGACTTCAGAAACAGGTATGCTTTATATAACAAATTCCTCCAACTTACGTGATTTTCAAGTAGTTTGCTTTTCCCTTTTATGATAAAATTGGCTTTATTTTTTTCAAGACAGTAAAATCGGGTATGCAAGACAACTACAGCCTATTTGAACAACGCAAACGAGGCATTATAAGAACTTGCGTTAATGCCGGCTATTCAAAGGAGAAAGCATGCCTTTAACTTCTAATACTGATGAGCTTTTTCGCGGATTTTCCAAACTTACACGAGAAGAACGTTTTAAACGCTTGTTAGCCTTAGGGGCAATAACATCTGAAGACATCGCATTTCTTAAAAATGGCGGCATCAAAGATTTGAATTTGGCAGATAAACTGATTGAAAACGTTATCGGTTATTTTCAACTTCCTCTAGGTGTAGCCACTAATTTCAATATCAATGGTCAAGACTATGTCATTCCTATGGCTGTTGAAGAAACATCAATCATCGCGGCTTTATCTAAATCCGCCAAATGGATTAGGCAATGTGGCGATATAAAAACCTGGGTTCATGGTGAATGCATTTTAGGCCAAATTCAATTGGCAAAAGTGAACGATTTTTCTAAATTCTCACAGATTTTTCATGAAAATCGCACGTACTTAATCAATAAAGCCAATAAAGATGTAGCAGAAAACATGGTGAAACGTGGCGGCGGTGTTATCGATCTTCAATTACGTCAGCTCAAAAGAGAAGATAATCAAGATATGGCGGTAATTCATTTAACTATGAATAGCTGTGACGCTATGGGAGCTAACATTATTAATCAAGTACTTGAGTACTTGAAAACACCTATAGAGCAGTTAACTGGTGAAGAAGTCACCATGTGTATTTTATCTAATTTGAATGATCAAAAGCTAACAACGGCTCAAGTAACTATCCACACCATCGAACCCATACTCGGTCAAAAACTGCAAGAAGCATCGCTTTTTGCTGAAATGGATCCTTATAGAGCAGCTACTCATAACAAAGGGGTAATGAATGGTATTGATCCCGTCTTAATTGCGACTGGTAATGACTGGCGCGCGGTTGAAGCCGGTGTTCACGCCTACGCAGCACGCGACGGACAATACCGAGCAATTACGCGTTGGCGCTATCACGATGGGATACTGACAGGTCAACTTACTGCACCAATTATTGTAGGGACCATTGGTGGTGTTACTTCGTTACATCCGACTGCAAAAATGTGTTTACGAATGATGAATATTTCTTCAGCAAATCAATTATCCCAAATCATTGCTGCAGTAGGTCTCGTACAAAATTTAGGGGCAATTAAAGCCTTATGCACCGAAGGGATTATTCAAGGCCACATGAAATTACATATTGATAACCTGCTCTTGGCTGCAGGAGCCAATGAAAATGAAATGCCCGTACTTAAAGAGCATTTGCAAAAATGGTTGGATTTACATAAAAGAATTAGCCTTAACAATGCTCATGATTTACTGGCTAAAATCAGACAAACACCAATTGCTGTATGAAATGGCTCATTCCTGCAAAAACCTTTTTATTAGGTGAATATGCTGCTTTAGCGGAAGCCTCTGCATTTCTTATAACGACTTCCCCTTGTTTTGAACTGATGCTTAGATCGCAAAAAGAGCTATCAGGAATCCACCCCGCATCTCCAGCTGGGCTTTGGTGGCAAAAACAAAATTTCAAGCCAGGTCTTTTATGGAATGATCCTTATGCAGGTCGAGGCGGTCTAGGTGCCTCCAGCGCCCAATTTTTGGCAAGCTATTTGGCGGGTTGTTTCTTGAATGAGTCAAAAGCTGATTTAAACCAGATGCTTCAAGCCTATTATGAATCCTCATGGGCCGGAAAAGGTTTAAAACCGAGTGGATATGATGTAATAGCACAATCACAACAAGGATGTGTTTACATTAATAAACAACGAAAAATATTGAAATCCTATGGTTGGCCCTTTCATGATCTGTCTTTTTTTCTCATTCACACCGGAGTGAAGCTGGCTACCCATCATCATTTGCAAGATACTACCCTGCCCGATCAGATTGATTATTTATCCTGTCTAGTAGATACAGCCCAGCAAGCATTCGAGCAAAAAAACTCCTCACAATTGATTAAGACTATAAATGATTACCATCAAAAATTAAGCGAATTAAATTTGGTAGCGGAACACAGCTTACAATTTATTAATGAATTTAAAAAATATCCTGAGATTCAAGCAATCAAAGGCTGCGGCGCCTTAGGTGCTGATGTTTTATTACTTGTAACCTCCATGGATAAGGCTTCGATTCTTGCTGAGAAGCTAAAATTACAGAACTGGACCATCCTGGCCACAGAAAAAAACATTTGTTTTCAAACCCCACAAATTAAAGATCCCTTTTTTTATTAAGCTATTTTTGCTTAAAAAATGTATTTGTGCCTCATAAAAACAACAAAATTATGAGAAACATCATAAAAAGACTTGAAATTCTGTGCTAATCCGGTATTATTCCAGCCTCTTTAGGGCCGTTAGCTCAGGTGGTAGAGCAGGAGGCTTTTAACCTCTGTGTCGTAGGTTCGAATCCTACACGGCCCACCAGTTTTAGAGTACAGTTTTAAAAAATATTTTGTTCTGCGGGCCGTTAGCTCAGGTGGTAGAGCAGGAGGCTTTTAACCTCTGTGTCGTAGGTTCGAATCCTACACGGCCCACCAATTCTGGTTACTAACCTTCACAATTAACCAGAAAGTAATATGACAAAATACATTAAATTCATGCCCGATTGCGCTCGTAGCTCAGCTGGATAGAGTACTTGGCTTCGAACCAAGGTGTCGGGGGTTCGAGTCCCTCCGAGCGCACCATTTAAAACCTTTAAAATCAGGTAGTTAACGGTTACCTGGATCGAAACGTGCCGTAAAAACCAAGTTACAGTGACGAAAACGTGCCAGAATTTTTTGTAATTCTTTCCGCTGCCACCTTTAAATGGTCACTTGAAAGATGCGCGTAACGTAACACCATTTCATATTCTGACCATCCACCTAATTGCTGTAATTCTTGCAATGAGGTACCATTTTGCACATGCCAACTTGCCCAAGTGTGACGCAAGTCATGCCAACGAAAATCTTTGATTCCTGCCCGAACCAACGCTTTTTGCCAAGCATGATTATTACATCGCGTAACAGGCTTACCAAAATAGGTAAATACAAATGAGGGGTGTAGGCCCTTTTGTTTTTCTATAATTGCAATTGCCTGAGAGTTTAAAGGAACAGGGATCGCCTTCTTTGTTTTAGATTGATCAGGGTGAATGAGTGCATGTTTTCTAATTAAATCGACTTCACTCCACTGCAACTTAGTAACATTAGATTGGCGTAAACCAGTTGCTAAAGTAAAAGCGGCCATATCTTTCAAATGATTTGGTAGCTCCTGAAGCAATTTACCAGCCTGTCCGCTGCTCAACCAACGTATACGCTTATTTTCAACTTTTCTCATTCTGAATAATGGCATGGTGTTTATCCACTGCCATTCCTTATGAGCTTTGTTTAAAATAGCACGTATAATTTCCAACATTCGGTTGACCGTCGTTGGAGTAACATTAGTCCGCTCTTTTTCTTGCGCAATAAATTCAATTAATTCGGCGTTAATTTCATCTAACGTTTTCTGGCCAAGATAAGGGTCCAGAAAGGCCAAATGAAATTTATCCGTAACTAAACTTCGTTTATGCGCTGATTCCTCTAACCATCGCACAACAGCATCTACCCACGATTTCTGTTGGGGTAATTTGGTATGCTTGTTACTCCATAGATCTTGTAGAAAATTATCATGGAATTGTTGCGCTTGTTGTTTTACTTTAGTCCTAGTGCTTCTGCGTATACGCTTGTCACCGAAGGTGACGTCGATCCACCAGAACCCATTTTTTTTCGTGAGTGCCATTTATTATCTCCTATATCGACACCCCACGATGCATCGCAAGTAGAGTACTTGTTTCGCATATACATCGCAAGATCTTGTTCTATAAAACGCCAACCTCGCCCTATCTTTACTCCAGGTAGTTCACCTGATGCAGCCATTCGTCGGATAGTTTCCCTGTGGGCGCCTAGAAACTTTGAAGCCTCTTCAATATTAAAAGTATTCATAAGCAACCCCATTTATAACCCTGGTGCACATATTGTTTATTAGTATTGAGTTCAAGAATTAAATGATAAAGCCTCACAAGATCCCGTTCGCAATATAGATTAGTTGGCATTAACTCATCGAAATAAATAGAACGTAATTGTCTTATTGAGCAATTTAGTAAAGCAGCAATGTCTTTTAGAGTATAGTTAGTTGACTCTAATAGATAATTAATGATGTTCTTACAGATTTGTAGCCTAAAGTTATTTTCCACAACGAATACTCCTTTTCAACTTATTCTGTAAATAGCTACAGAAAACGCCTAAGCATATTTTTTATCTAAATCGGTTTGTTTATTTGTTACTGTTCATTCAACTTATGTGTATAATAAACGCTAGGTAAACAATACACACAAATATAAACGATAACGTTTATAATAAACAATTATGTTTATTTTGCAAGGTTTTTATATGGATATAAAATTAAAAATAGGGTTAAGAATTAAAGAGTCGCGAAAAAACAAAAAATTCACTGCAGTGCAGTTGGCTGAAGTCACTGGTTTTTCAGCGCAACGAATTAGTAATTGGGAACGAGGAACAAGAACGCCCAGGTTTAAAGATGCAGAAATACTCGGTAGTGCATTGGGTGTTTCTCCAACATGGTTATTATTTTTAGATATTGACCACAAACCTATGAAGGATCATCCCTTCCAAACGATCCCTATAATCAATGCCTCATCTAAAATTGAAGGTTATCTCCCAATACCTTCATCAATTCAAGACAACATAACGCATGATGATTTTGCTTTTATTGTGCACGATAAAAGTATGTCTCCTATTTATAATGCAGGTGACCTAGTTACTTTCTGTAAAGAAAAACAGAACCACTGCGATTTAGTACTGATTCATATTAACGCTACAGAAGAGAACTTATTTAGAAAAATAAGCTCAGAAGACAATACGTTTATATGCTCACCTATCAATCCGGACTGGCCACAAATTCGATTTGAATCAGCATCAATGTTTCAAATAATAGGTTGGGTAAAGAATGGGGCTAAAGTATTTTATTAATTAATGAATAAAGAATTTCCTATCTTTACAATCATTAAGATCTCATCATTTGAAAACCCCTTTTTCAGAACAAGCTTATTTAAAGATATCCCAAATATATCGGATAATGTAACAAGATTGTGTTCTGTACTGCTTAAGATTGTATCAATAACCTGAGTCGCAATACGCTCTCCATTAATAACCTGTTCACTTACAATCTTCATGATTAAAATCCTTATTACGACAACAACAACGTACTTTACTTATTTGACAAGCTTGATTTGATTAGAGCATAATATGTTTGTCATTTATATCACTAAAATCTTTGGCAAATACGCATTTTAATTCAAAATAAAAAGCAACTTAATTAACAAAAAGACTAATATGGAATTTTGTAGGAATTTTACTAGAGTTTGTTGGGATGAAATTAGAGAGGAAGTAAAACGCTCTAATCCTGAGTTTTTTTTCTTAGTTGATGAAATTGCGCCAGGAAAAGATTTCCCACTATATGTTTTTAACTTTGGATATGGTGATTTAATTGGTGATTCTGAAACCTTTTATATTCCGCACCAAGGAAAGCTTCAAACTCTTAATAATTTTTCATCTCAAGAACCAATTACTAAAGACCTCTTTTATGGATTTCACAGTTGTCCATTAGGTCTTGTATTAGATAAGTGCTTTGAATGGTACTTAAGAGGTGATTCAGAAAATGAAACGCATCCTGTTTACATAGATAAGAAAGGGGATTTTTTTAACATTGGACATGTAACCCAGATAAAACCACTTAAACGATACTTGCCTAATGGCATACTGTCTGTAAAAGCTGGGGCACAAACCACTCTTGTAACACAAAACATTGGATGCAAAAGAAGCCATAATCGTCTTATTCGATCTGGAATTGATTGCACCATCCCCAATTCATACCATGATCACAGTGAATTCTTTAAACGAATTTACCAATCTTGCCCTTCTGAAAGTAAGTGGCGGGCCTCCATCGTTTACTTTTCTGAAAAATGGATAGAAAACATTGTTAATAATCCTGAGTGGATCAATATTAATAAATATTTCTTTAAATATTATCTACATTATTATGCTTACACCTACTATGGAGACTATTATCAACATATTTTTAGGGTTGCTTTTGATAAATCAAATTTAGAACGAGATTTTTTTATTCAAGATACCGCTAAATATATCTTTGAAATTCTCATAGGTGAAAAATATGGATTTTCGTTTACCAATACCGATGAGTTCTTGCCTGCATCATGGATAGCCTACGTTTTAAAAGACATTTATAAGCTAAAAACAGACCCCTCTATATTAATACCTAAAAAACATGTTGAAAAAAATCCGGTATATTTTTCCCTTCAACATCCTATTTTTAGACCATACCAAGGGTTGTCTAGAAAAAGAGCAACTCTAATTTCTGAGCTTGAAAATATAAAAATCGTTACAAATAAATATAAAGAATTATTTTCTTCTAGTCATGAAGAATGGGCTGATACAATTCTTGAAGAAAAGGCCAAAAAAGCTCAATTTCTTTATTACCATGGATTTGAGAATAAAAAAAATTGGCTTTCGGACATTGATAATTTATTCCAAAATGACTCTGGAGTGCATCATTTAAGTAATGACACTTTTTGTCAAGATGCGCCTTTTTTTAAAGGATGCATCTCAATAAACAGCTTCTAATCGCTGTGCTCTTTTAGAATTAAATACTAAGAAGGCACTCATGAAACACAGCAAAGAAGATATTGTCCAAGCACTTTGGGCATTGAAATAATACATTGCTACTCCTGATATGAGAGGGCCAATCATCATGCCTAATGCATATGCGCTGCGCCACGCCCCAATACCTAGGCCACTGTGGTTAGAGCTTCCATATTGATGACATAATGCAACGGAGTACGCCATAAACAACATTTCACCAAGAGTAAATACTAAAAGCGAACAAAACATTCCTAGTATTGTAGAAGACAGGCCCATAGCAAACGTTGACACCCCTAATAAAATACAGCCGATACAAGCAACTATATGTTTATTGAATCGCTCAATCCTTTTTGATAATTTTACTTGAAATAATGCGATTAAAATGGGATCAGTTGCGAAAAAAAATCCAATGATTAAAGAATTTCCTATTGTTTCGTTTAAGTGAATGCCTAGTACTGTTTTTTGTATCCCATAAGTTAAACCGATGCAAAATACTGAAAATAACATTGGAATAAGCGAGCTATAGACTGTCTCAATTTCTTCTTTATCACTGGGTTTTGCAGCCACATCCTGATTACTGATTTCTAATTTTAGAAAAATAACTATTGAAAACAATATCAAAGTAACGCCGACCAAAGTCATTGCTAATTTAAAATGATTTTGCGCTAAAAGCATTATCAAAACCATTGCCACAATACCACCAGTATTTTCCAGTGCATTTTTATAGGATTGGGCAATCGTTAAACTGTGATTGGTATTTTTTGAAATCTGCAAGAAAGATGAGTTACTGCAAGTGATGAACAAGTTGATCCCAAATCCCATTAACAATACAAAGACAACAGATAAATGAAAAGAACTTACTTTTGCTAGAATAACAAATGCAACGCCCATGAGTAAGAAACTTGCCCCAATTATACCCTTTGCTTGTGCTTTTCCCGTAACGTATCCACCACATATACTGCCCAAAATAGCTCCAATCCCCATTGAAAAGCCTAAGAAGCCTATATTTAATTTATTAAAATTGGTGCTTACACTAAAAAAATACGCAATATGGTAAGATAGGCCGCCTCCAATAGCCTCTATAAAAGAAAGAGCCAATAATAATTTACAAGTGACTGGTAAATCACTAAAAGAGAACCCTACTTTAGAAGAGCTGACTGTTGAGCTCATTGTAATCCCTCACATTAAATAAAAATTAGATACATCCACTAAACTATGCCACTTGATTTAATAACCTTAATGCATCAGAACTCGGCATTCGTTGTATTTTATCGGGAGGAATATACAAAGTAGACAGTGTTGTTAACTCTTGCCTATCAAGTTGCTCTAAATCAAATTCAGATATCTTTGGATGAGTACCAGGATAAAGAGCAGCTTCGTAAATAACCGCTTTTTTTTCTTTTTTATAGAGTTCGATTAATTTTTTTTTAATAAAATTAAGAGCCTCAAAATTGATTTTATTTGTTGGTAAACCCAGATTTCCAACCATACCAATCTGGTAAATTACTACATGAGAAGAAGGATCTACTACTTTATCATATAGAAGATATTCCGTAGCATCAAAGGATTGGATACCTCCAGATGCGGGATCAAACCTAAGATCGGCATATAAACAATCTTGAGTTGAAATACCAGGGCACACCACTGTTTTAATGCTATCACCAAGCATAGACAAAGCGAGCAAGCCAGGAGTAGCAAACACACATGGATGACCATATATAACAACACATAATGATCGTACATCTTCTATCGCGCTATGAATATATTGTGCAATATTATTATAAGCACTTTCTCTTGATTTAGAGTTAAAGTATATTTCATCCAGTGACTCTGATGATTTCGCTAATTTACGAATATAGCGCTCTAGCAAGGGTTCATTAACTAAGTAGATTACCTTATCACAAGTAGAAATATATCCTTTTGCTTCTTCTGTAATATGAGCTATTGTTTTAATTCCAGTACCAACTAACGCTACAACTTTCACTTAAATCCTTATTTGGTCACCGGAAAAACATGGCTCATATCCGGATACGGGATCACATGGCTCATATCCGAAAAATTCTTTTTATCAGTGATTAACTCCCTGATCTTATGTGTATCTGAGTTTTTATATGATTCAACCAAGCTTTTACTTAAAACCCAATCCTCTAAAACCACTGTATCAAGGAGTGGATTTTTCACCAATGCCTCAACTGCATCTAATAATTCCATAGTCCCTCCAAAATTTGGTAATCAAAATTTTGCACTATTTATTTTATAAAAATTTAAATCATTATCCTATCAAAAATCAACCATTATCAAGAAATCTTTTATTTCAAATAACATGTCAGTGCATACAATATCATTACGAATTGACTCACATTATTCCACAAATGTATGTTTTTTTGAACACAAATTATTTTGCGCTTGCCTCAATGTCTACGGTTTTTTTACTTCCTAAATTATTTAATGTTATCCTCTTCGATCATATGATAATAATCAATAAGGACTCTATTTGACGAGTTTACAGATAATATCCCATTTTTTTCCATTTTTTTGGCCGAAAAATAACTTTAAAAAAAAGTTTCGGGTCATATTTTCATTATTTTTGGTTTTCACAACACTCGCCTTAAATTTAATTGTACCCATTTTTTTTAAAGATATAGTAACTGCATTATCCGGTACGATAATGACATCGAACATGATGATTATCTCGCTGATCTGCTGTTATGGATTACTCTGGATGTTGGCAAGATGCAGTGAAAAAATTCGCGAGATGCTTTCTTTTGTAAACATAAGTACAACAATTGCGGATTATAGTACTCATGTCTTTGCACACCTTCATGCTTTAAATTACAAATTTCATCTGGATAAGGAAACCGGAAAAATAACCAGCGCTATCAGTCGCGCACAGCTTGCAATCGCGATGCTTATCTCGAACATATTGTTTCGGATTGTGCCTGTCTTTTTAGAAATTCTCTTCGCTTTTTTAATCATTTGGCACTTCTATGGCTTAAGCTATGGCCTCTATCTAATTATTATTTTGGGAATCTATCTTGTTTTTAATGGACTCACTCAAAAAAAATCCACAGTCCTGCAAAAAAATTGTAGCATTGCTGAATTAAATGTAAGTTCCGCAATTACCGACAGCCTACTCAACACAGAAACTGTAAAATACTACAACAGTCAAACCGTAGAACATAAAAAAATAGACCAATTTTTACAAGAAAGCGTTCATGCAAATACAGCATTATTTAGTGGAAACGGTACATTTTTGGTGATACAAACACTCATTATTGCGGGGGGTCTTGCCTTTTTGTCCTATAAAGTAGGGTACCAAATTTTAATTGGACAGTTAAAAATTGGTGACTTTGTCCTGATTAATGGCTATTTATTACAGTTATTTGAACCTTTAAGCGAAGCTAGTGTGCGTTGGCGAGATACCAAAAATGATTTATCCAAAATAGAATATTCAGCCTATTTATTAGATCAAACCGATGAAGTTGAACAAGACCATCCTGATGCAAAACCTTTATCCATTACCGGCCCGCATGTTCACTTTAAAAACGTCACTTTCGGTTACCAACCAGAACACCCCATTTTAAAAAATGTAAGCTTCGAAGTTCCACCCGCAAAGATGACAGCTATTGTGGGACCCAGCGGATCGGGTAAATCAACGATTGCACGATTATTGCTGGGATTATTTGAAGTCACTCAGGGACAAATACTCATAGATGACCAGGATATTACTGCTGTGAGCAAGCATTCATTACGCCAACAAATCGGAATTGTTCCACAAGAAGTTCTACTCTTCAACAATACGTTGAGGTTTAATCTCTGCTACGGTGCTCTAAATATCTCCGAGCGTGAAATCAATAACGTAATCCAACTGGCGCACTTGGAAGAGATGGTAAAAAACCTCCCCAAAGGAATTGAAACCAACATCGGTGAAGGGGGTTTTAAATTATCAGGAGGAGAACGCCAGAGGATTGGAATAGCAAGATGTTTATTACGCAACCCGAGTATTTTGTTATTTGATGAAGCAACCGCATCGCTCGACACGCAGACTGAAAAAAATATCCAGGAAAATATTGAGGAAGTTACAAAACATACCACCAGTATAGTCATTGCACATCGTTTGAGTACGATTATTCATGCTGACAACATTCTTGTTTTACAAGACGGAGAAATCGTAGAAGCTGGAACGCATCAAGAATTAATCGAGAAAAAGGGATTATATTACTCCATGTGGAATAGCCAGCAGCAAAAGAGTGCATCATGATGAATGAAAGTTTACCAAGCATTAAAGAAACTATCTACTATCTTTGGCCTTGCGTTTGGACAAAGAACAGCCTAAGAGGAAAAATTCACGTTGTCTTGGCTCTCTTATTTATATTGATTTCCATTGCACTAAATTTGTGTGTCCCCATTTTTTTAAAAGAAGCCATTAATGCACTCTCTGGACATGCCCTATTTTTAAACAGCACCCCTTTAGTCATCATTCTGACTTATGCATCGGTTTGGGGTGCATCCAAAGCTTGTATCACCCTCAGTCAAGTAATAGCTTTTCCTGTAGAATTAGAAGGGGCGAGAAAATTTTGTTTAGAACTTTTTGATCACGTACAAGCGCTTTCCACAAAATTTCATAGAGAACGTAAATCAGGCGAAATTCTTACAATCATAGAACGTTCACACTCGTCTGCTGTTGATCTTATTGGTCGACCTGTTGTGATGATATTGCCGGTTCTTATAGAAATAATTTTTGCTATGATTTTTTTGAGCTATTTTTATGATCTTTTTTTTGGATTGGTTCTATTGTTGATGCTGGTTTCTTATATCTTGCTAAGCTATTACACCGCTCAATGGATTGTAAAATGCAGAATGAAGCAAAACAATGAAGATGCATCTGCAAACGCCTATCTGGTGGAAAGCCTGTTGCATGCGGATACCGTGAAATATTTTAATACCCAACAGGATGAAATCAATACAGCTGCTCAAAAATTACAAGAAAAGGCCTGTGCAGATACTCGAGCATTAAATGCCGATGCAAAAATTCATCTTATGCAAAATGTCATTGTCGGTATGTGTGTTATTATTATGCTCTTACTTGCTGGCAGCCGAGTCATTGCAGGGAGCATGAATGTCGGAGATTTTGTACTGGTCCATGGCTATTTATTCATGTTCATGCTGCCATTATCCATGCTAGGCTATCGAATTCGTGTTACCCGAGATGATTTAGCTCGTTTTCAAACCGCGATTCAGTTGCTGAAAATTCCTATCGATATTCAAGACCAACCCAATGCCAGAATACTTAAGTACAAAGAAGGAAAAATCCAATTTGATCACGTCCATTTTACTTATAATGAACATCGAAAAATTCTTGATGACGTTAGCTTTATAGTTGAACCCGGTACCACTACTGCAATCGTTGGATCCTCAGGATCCGGCAAATCCACTCTCGCAAGATTAATCTTTCGGCTTTACGATTTGAATTCGGGGAGTATTCAGATTGATGGGCAAAATATTAGCAATATCCAACATGCATCACTCAGAGCAATACTCGGTATTGTTCCTCAGGAAACTGCTTTATTCAATGATACCTTAAGAAATAACCTGATATATGGAAATCCGCATGTCACTCATGATGAATTGGCGGATGCAATACAAGCAGTACATCTTGACAGGTTCGTGGCAAAACTGCCTGATGGGTTAGAAACCAGAGTTGGTGAGCGCGGATTAAAATTGTCTGGTGGCGAAAAACAGCGAGTGGCCATCGCTAGAATGCTGCTTAAAAAACCTAAAATTTTTATTTTTGATGAAGCAACATCTTCACTGGATATGAAAACAGAGAAAGACATTCAGACCTGTCTCAAACAGATATCGATCAACACAACAACACTTATTATTGCACATAGACTTTCTACAGTAACGCATGCAGATAATATTCTGGTACTCGCTAAAGGTGTGATTATTGAGCAAGGTACCCACAATGAACTACTAAATCAAAATGGTGCCTATGCTCAATTGTGGAAAGCTCAAAGTCAAAATAAAATTGACACAGGGTCTATTAATGGCTTTGTTCCTTAGCTCATTATCCTCCGAAAAATACCTCTATATTTTGAGGAGGATAATGCTTGGTTATGCTGTGACACCAATGGAGGCGGCATTATGAATATAAAAAAAAACGACACATCAACCACTCCCCCTATTTTATATGGTACAGCATGGAAAGAAGATGACACAAAACGTTTGGTGCTCCAGGCACTCAACTCAGGATTTCGAGGGATTGATACTGCCAATCAACGTAGGCATTATTTTGAAGAAGCCGTGGGTGATGCAATTGATCAATTTTTAACAACTAGTCAAAAAACACGCAGTGATTTATTTCTACAAACAAAATTTACCTCTGTACATGGCCAAGATCATAGAAAACCTTATGATGAATTTGATTCATTGACCAACCAGGTCAAGCAATCCTTTGCAAGCTCACTAGAACATTTACAGACAGACTACATTGACGCCTATATACTTCATGGCCCTTCACTATCTCATGGAATAATCGATGCAGATTTAGAAATTTGGCAGGCCATGGAAGAGCTGGTGTGTAGTAGAAAGGTACAGTTTCTCGGCATTTCTAACGTTAATATGGCACAAGTTGAAGAACTATATAGAAAAGTCTCTATAAAGCCGTCGTTTATACAAAATAGATGTTTCGCCATAACACAATGGGATCAAGACGTTAGGACATTTAGTCAAAAAAACAAGATTATCTATCAAGGATTTTCTTTGCTCACTGCGAATCAGCGGTATTTATTAAACCCTCACATGCAATCACTTGCTGTAAAATATGATAAAACCATCCCGCAAATTATATTTCGCTTTGCAAACCAAGTGGGGATATTGCCTTTAACCGGCACTACAAATCAACAACACATGGATAATGATTTAAACATATATGACTTTGAGCTTACACAAGAAGAAATTCAATATATAGAAAATATAGGATTATAAGTGAACCAATATGACCATTAAAATTGAAACACCAAGGATGCTTTTGCGTTTAATTAATGATGAGGACTTAGATCAAGTTGCTCAGCTTCATGCAGACCGAGAAGTTAGAAAATTCTTTCCTGATGGAACACAAGATCGCGAGCAGACTAAGCGAAGAATAAAACAGATTATGAACCTTTATGGAGATAAAGGATTGCCTGGTTTTGTTATATTCAATAAGGTGACTCATGAATTCATTGGACGATGTGGATTTGGGCCAATTGAAACAGGGGAAATTGAAGTTGGATACCTTATTGTAAGAAAATTTTGGGGTATGGGTTATGCATCTGAAGCACTAGAGGCACTTCTTGAATGGAGTAAAATAAATATCAATTCTGATTATATTATTGCTTTTGCGCCACTCAAACATAGTGCATCACATCGAGTAATGGAGAAGTGTGGTATGGAATATTATAAAGATGAACTTGGTCATGGTGTTGAGTGTAAATTTTATCGTTCCAAAAATAAATAATTTATAAAACAGGTCAATTAGCATGACAAAAATTACAACAGATGAAGCCGCGTTAAAATTAGCTGTACTTATTGATGCTGATAATGCTCGAGCAGTTATTATTGATGGTCTTTTAACTGAGATTGCTGGTTATGGAGATGCTATCGTAAGGAGAATTTATGGCGATTTCACCTTACCATCTAGCGCACAATGGAAAAAGGTATTGCATAAATACGCTATAAAACCAGTACAGCAGTTTGCTTTTACTTCTGGAAAAAATGCAACAGATAGTGCACTTATTATTGATGCTATGGATCTACTTTATACGCATCGTTTTGGTGGTTTTTGTATCGTGTCAAGTGATAGTGATTTTACAAGTCTTGCTAACCGTATTCGTGAAGAAGGGTTGCAAGTTTTTGGATTTGGAGAAAAAAAAACACCAGAGGCATTTCGTAATGCCTGCAATAAATTTATTTTCACTGAAGTACTACGCCCTGTAGCACCACCTGATCAATTAATTAGCCAGTCAAAAAAGAGAAAGCAGCCTGTTAAACAAGCAAAAGCTAATGAACCCTCAGCACAAGAATTTCCAAAAGAATTTATTCTAGAAGCATTAAATAACTCATACGATGATACTGGTTGGGCATACATAGGAACATTTGGTGGCTATTTAACTAAGTTAAAACCAGACTTTGATTCCAGGCTTTATGGTTTCAAAAAGCTGAGTGATTTGGTTAAGGGAAAACCGGAGATTTTTGAAACGGAAGAACGAGTCAATCCTGGATCGAACACAAAAGTTTTATATTTACGTGGTAGACAAGAATAACGTGGAAATAATTAATGAATCTATTAGAAAAAATTGCAGCATTAGAAAATGAAGCTACTGAATTTGGTTTTCAGTGGGAAACGACCGATCAGATTATGACTCAAATCCAAAGTGAGTGTATTGAAGTCGATGAGCATTTAAAAGCAGGAATTAATGATAACTCATCTGCTTTGCAGGAAGAAATAGGTGACCTATTGCATGCCGTGTTTTCACTGTGTGTATTTTGTAAATTAGATCCCAAAGATACACTACAACAAACCTTAGAAAAATTTGAGCGGCGGCTTCGCGCTGTCAAAATGATTGCTCATGAAAAGAAACTCATTAATTTGGAAGGACACACTTTTGATGAGTTGATGTCTATCTGGAAACAAGCAAAGAATAGAGTGGGTTAAACCGGGAGATCATGGTGTAAATTGATAGCTAAAATTTAGATTCGGCATTAAATCACAAACACGCAATTGATCCGCGCTTAATAAAAAATAGTCAGATTCACATAAAACTTGATCTGAGAATTAATGAACAAGACAACTCTAAAAAAGAAAACAGCACACCTTTCGCAACTGGTTGCAGTATGTGTAACTCATTGTATTTATTCAAGATAAAGTAATATTTGCAAGAATCTAATGCGAAATTCTAAATATTTGCTAATTAGCAATCAAAAACCAGTATGCAAATGTGCATCACTTTTAAATATTTTGTAAGTTGTATCTGATGCAGATCCGCATACTGGTACTCGTAACCAGTTGAAATATATAGCCTAATATGATCTAATTGTGATTAGGGGTGGCGTGCATGGATGCATCAGCCAGACAACCAACACAATCGCAAAAGAGGTTATATTATGGCTAGAATCACCGTGACCTTACCTGACAATCTTCATAAACAAATAATTAAAATAGCCGGTAAGGAGAATGATTCACTCTCTTATACGACAACACGGCTTGTTGAAATTGGACTGATGGTGATGAACAGTAAGTCTGATAATAAAGATGAGCAGAAGACTACAAACATTGAAGAGTATTGCCAAAAACTCATTATTCAAATTAATGGCATCATCAAAGAAATTGCCGTTGATAAATTTAATTTTGATGATGATAAAATCGTTCAAATAACTAAAGATACCTTAAACAAATTTAATAAATTAAAAGGTATTCAACAGGAATCACTATAGCCTTTATCTTGCCCTTAGACTTTTAACATATTCCTCATAATCCGTTGGTCCTAGGTTCAAATCCTAGTGGGCCCACCAACAAAATCAAGTAGTTACATGTAATTTGCCAAATTGAATACCTCTGAGGGGCACTGATGGGGCACTCAGAAATAACAAATCCCAACGCATAGCAACAAAAGATAGTGTTTTCAACAAATCATTAGCGCTCAATTTAATACATTTACCTTCCCCCTACTCATTAAAGAATTCTCCCAATTGTCCGATAGATTTAGTTACAGCTATTCCTTCAAGCTATTCAATATCATAAGGACGGGCATTGGAATGTATCTTGCAAAGCTTAGTATTAAAAATTTTCGTTCTATGTCCTCTTGCGAAATAAATTTTCGAATGGGTTTGAATATCATTGTAGGTGAAAATAATATCGGAAAAAGCACTGTAATAGATGCGTTACGTGCTCTATTACCCAGTATTGATCAGCAAAATCTAAATCTTACTGATCTAGATATCTGTACAGGCAATCCAGATAGTCCTATTGAGTTGGAATATATATTTGATGGACTAACCAGAGACGAAGAGGCTATTTTCATTGAAGCATTAATTCCATATGAAGAAAGATTTCAAGCACATTTCTTTGTGCGACTTTCACCGGGTAAATATGGAAGGCGTTTAATTTCCAAAAAATGGTGCGGAGCACATGAAAATCAAACTCTATCAAGCGAAATACTTGAAGAACTTGTTAGTGTATATCTTCCTCCTCTTCGAAATCCAACAGAAGGGTTAAAACCTGGCTACACAAGCCAGATTGCTAGACTCATTAAATGTTTTTCATCTAAAGATGATGAAGAAAGATTAATCAGCCTTGTAGAAAATGTTGATGAGGAACTAAAGGTACAACCCCCTGTTTCAAAAGCATCAGAAGCTATTAACCAAAAAATAAAGGATATAACCGGTGAGGATTTATATCGACAAATTGAATTGTCCTTCTCTGGAACAGAGTTTAATAAAATTCTTGGGCGACTTGCTCTTTTCATCGAGGGCATGGATGTTGAGCAAAATGGGCTTGGATATAATAATGTTATTTTTACAGCTGCGGTACTTGGCCAACTAACACGCGAACATAAAGCAACCTATCGAGCCCTTCTTATTGAAGAACCAGAAGCCCATCTCCACCCACAATTACAGGTTCTTTTATTGCAACATTTAAAAGAACAAGCAAACCCAATTAATGCACATAAATCTGATAATATAAATTCGGATGAACTACAGCCTGAATCTTTAGCTGTCCAAGTAATTGTTACATCTCATTCACCCATATTTGCTAGCCAAGCTCCGTTGGATAGTATTGTGAGCCTTTGTGGAATTGGAAAATGTTTTAGTATTGCGTCACTAAAAAATAATCAGTATAAGAAAAAATTAGAGCGCTATTTAGACGCAACTCGTGCTGAACTATTTTTTGCTAAAAAAATAATCATGGTTGAAGGAATTGCCGAGGCGATGCTTATATCTCTTTTTGCTAAAACCATGGATATTGAACTTAAAGAAAAATCGGTCTCAATAGTAAATGTGCAAGGGTTGAATTTTGATGCCTTCCTTTCTATTCTCTCCGAGAAAGGTATTCAAATACCATGCGCTGTTATTACAGACTCAGATCCGTCAAAAGATAACTATCCTACCGCTCAAGAGATAGTTATTTCTTCACCAACAGCAATAGCACTGAAAGCTAAAGAAACAGATTTAATAAAGGTTTTTTTGTCTCAGAAAACATTTGAGTATGATCTTGCACTTTACCCTGAAAATTTACCAGTACTCATAAAAGCTTTTAAAACCTGCCATCCTAGAGTTGGGGAGGATCTAGAGGCAAGATTACAGAGTGCTCCAAACAACTTGGAAAAAACTAAAATGTTTTTTTCTAGTTTTATACATTCGTGCAGATCAAAAGGCGAATTTGCGCAAGAGCTATCTAACTTACTGGAAGAAAATACAAGTTTTATTGTTCCAGATTATATTCTTAATGCAATAAATTTTATAACGGCTGAAAATATTATATCCCATTCGAGTGAAAATGATGGATTTTAATAATGTACTTTCAGGGGCAACCCTCGAACAACAAGATATTATTAAAAACGCATCAAGCTCTGCAGCGATTATATCTTGTCCCGGCAGTGGCAAAACATTTACGGTATCTCTACGAATGGCTGATCGTATTAGAAATTGGAAATCTCAATATTCAGGCATTGCTCTCCTATCACATACCAATATAGCCATTAAGAGCTTTGAAAAACAGTTCAAAGAATTAGGATATTCATCCTTGCCGCAATCTCCCCATTTCGTTGGTACTTTAGACGGGTTTATAACAAGATTTTTAATTTCTAATTTTGGCCATATCGTCATGGGATCTGAATGTCCGCCAACGTTAGTTAGTGGACACGAAAACTTTCTCAATAATCAGGATCAATTGAATGTATCTTTTCCAAAGAAACCTTACGGACATATCCCTATTAGTATAGCTAAGCTTAAAATAGGGATAAGTGAAGGAGACGCACCATTATTTTATTTTCACCAAAATGGTATTTCTTACCCTATAAATCAATCTCAAGCTCTACAAAAACTAATAATTTTGGGCAAACAAGGTTTATACACGCATGATCATGCGCGATATTGGGGTACCAAGGTCTTAGATGAGATCCCTAATCTAAGTAAGATTCTAGCTAGACGCTTCCCCGAGATCATTGTAGATGAGGCGCAAGATACTAATATATGGCAACAACGAATTTTATGTCACTTGGAGCAATTAGGCTCTAAGCTTATGTTGATAGGAGACCCAGACCAAGCTATTTTTAAATTTGATATTGGTAATGCCGATCATTTGAATCAGCACGCAAAACGGCATAACGTAGATAACAAGAAAATTTCTAAGAATATTCGATCAAATCAAGACATAGTTGCTGCAACCAAAATTTTTGGCAGTTCAGCTGATATGTTTTCCGAAAATGTATGTTCTGAAGCGTGGCAAGGAGTATTTTTAATTAAATATGATATAAATGAAGTTAACTCTGCCGTTCAAAAGTTTAATGAACACATAATTAGTTATAAATTAAACATAAATAATTGTGCAGTTGTAGCCAGATCTAGAGAAATGGTCAGAAAATTGCTTGGAGATAATAGTACTTATAAGGCTACGATTACTCATAGGTTTGCTAAAGCAGCCTTGCAAAGAGACTGTCATAAAGATTTACTCGGTGCTTATGAACAGTGTACAGAGCTTGTTTTATATTTGTGTAAAGCTAGTCAAAAGTGGAAAGAAATAGATAGGAATAACAGTCAAAGTGAATTCCGTAAGAAGTTCAGGAAAAAGTTATGGAATTTTGTAAAAGATCCTGAGAACGGCCTTCCCCACACCGCTTTAAAAGCTAAAAGTGAATGGCACCCTAAACTAAAAAATGCTCTTCAAATCCTATGTCAAGAATTGTCCTCCATTGAAGGATTCAATTGCCCTGAAAGACTGGGTAATTCTATAAACAATGCCGGTCTTACTGACGTCCCTATTTCCAATAATATAGTTCCAAGTAACCAGACTGGAATACATATAGACACTGTTCATGGGGTGAAGGGCGATACCTTTGACGCAATTCTTTATATAATGACAGAAAAACACTTAGCCCCTCTGTTAAATAAACTGAAAGGAAAGGATTACAACAGTGAACTTTTAAAAATTGGATATGTCGCTATGACCCGTCCTCGTCACCTACTCTGGCTAGCTATACCTGAAAAATCTTTTAGTAAACATCATCAAGTGCTTATTAATGCTGGCTTCAAACAGCTGCTAGATTAATAAACTAACCTCAAACTATTTTAAATTAACCGATCAATTATTTAACATAATCGTCTAATTTTTTTTTACTGCCACTATAGTGCTCCATATTGAATAAAGTAAAAATAAATACCCTATTTTTCATAATGTTACTTTATGTAATCATAGGATTATATATCAATGGCAGATATTTTCAGTGTGAGCATACGCTATGCTATGGTTGGAGTATCTAAAGCTCCATTTCTATTTCACTCCTTGTTTTTGTGGGCAGTGTTTTTTCAGGAGTGAAGGAGCCAGATTTTTCTAATGCTTGTTGACTTTTGTTGTAAGCTGCGACTAATTGATTTAAGTCTCTTTTATTGTCAATGTTTGCAGCATTGTCTCTAATTGAAATGATTTGGCTGCCGCTTAACTTCATGGACTTTATTTGTACAAAATCGGCAATTGTTTTTTGTAGTTCAATTGACTTATCAACGGTTGATGAAATGGCTCCTATATCCTTTTTCATTAGTTGTTTTTGGATTTCAGCAATCCCTTTACTTAAATGAATATCGTTCCAGTCCGTTTTTGCTTTCCCCTGCAATCCATCCGGAAATACTGTTCTGGCACTTAAATTATCTTGTTTAAAGGCACCGATTGTTTTTTCGATGGCTTGTTGTGATTTAGCGAACTCTCCATCATTATCTCCTGCAATAACGACTTCCTTTGGATTGAATTTCTTGATGATTGGGATTAAGTTCTTCATATTTGACACACCAAGGGAACATAATACTGTGGCTTTGCTGTCCGCAAGGGCTATAGATGCTCCCGTTTCAAAGCCTTCGGCAATATAAAGACTGGCTCCTTGCATTCCTTTTTGAATAATCCCGCAACTGCCTTCGATGATTCCTTTAGATAGCTTTGGATTGTCCATGAATTTATTTTTACTGGCGGTGTGCTTGTCGAGGTAAATTCGTTGAACACCTGTTAGCTCATTTTTTTCATTTCTTGCTGCAATGATTAATGCTGGGATTTTATTAACTTTATCTTCCAATAATCCTTGTTCATTACAGTTTTTCCATTGAGTTCCAGTTGGCCAGAAACGTATATCCATTTTATCAATTGTCTCTATGCCTCGGTGTTTTTTGAGATATTTTTCGGCCAGTGTTCCCTTTGCAGGAATAGAACCACCCCAAATACTTTTGGCTGAAATTACTTTGTTCTTCTTTTCAAGGTCACTTAATGTTTGTAATTCATTTTTACTAGGAATGGGTGCTTTTAGAAATTTGGAAAGTTCTTCTAATTGATTAATACCTGCCATAGACGCAGCTTGAGCAAGTGCTTCTTTAAAAGACAGCCTATCTCTTGCCATAATCGCTTGAATCGGCGCGCCTCCTATTCCGTCACTGAAATCATGCCATAAGCCTTTGTCCTTGCCTTTCAAGCTTACAATTAAGCCACCAGAATAACGTAACTCTCTGGAGTTTTGTGTTTTTGGCTCACCCCAGATTGTTTTATAGGTAGTTTCTGGGTCGGCCATCAGAGCTTCATTAATAATTCTGGCATCCAAAAATTGTGCAGATTTTTGGATTTTTTGTAAGACCGGATTGGTTGATTGCAATGATTTTTGGGTGATCGTTTCTGGCTTAAAATCGTAGTTATTTTCTAATTCCTTATTAATTGTATTTACAGATGACACATTCAATGGATATTCTTGCAAAGCTAATTGATAACCGATGCCCTTTTCAATTTGCTTCATATGACTGGAAAGAGATAACCAGTTCTTTTTCCAGGCTGATATTTCTTTTGCAGAATGAGAGTTTGTGACGCTAGGGAACTGCATTGATAGTGTGTGTACGACTTCATTTAGCTCCTTAATTTCACGCAATTTTATTTGGTGGTTGCTAGCCTGGGCTAACAGCTTTTCTTTGTTGCCTTTTTCATAGGATAAAATTGAATCAAGGTACTTTGAGCCTTTTAATTGATGAGCCAATGCATCACGTTTTGATGACTGACTGATTGCTGCTGATATCAGCTTGTTATTTTGTACATTGCCATCAGCTTTATTAAGGTGCGCCTGCTGCCAAAGCCTGTAAGTTTGCATACTGGCTTTTTTGTAAGTCAGGAAACATTGATAGTCTTTTTTCTCAGGTGAAGAAATATTAGATAATCGTTCCTTTCTGTCGGTAACTCGTAGATATTTACTAAGGGTTTTAGATTCAATATTTGCTTCTTTAATAAAGGGATAATGGCCAGTGATATCATTTTTAATCTCATTAATTACTGCAAGACGTGTTTTGAAATTAGACTTACTTGCCGTAAATTGCTTGATGTTTTCCCGATACTGCTGTTTTTCTGTTTGTACTGCTAATTTTGCCAAATCCAGCTTGAAATAAGAGGCTATTTCAGGCATGGCTTTGTTTTGCATCAATTCGTGAGCTAACTCATTGCGGCGGGTGAGTAACTCAATAGATTTTGGATTACTACTCTTCCCTTCACTGTTTCCCGCTTCTTTTAAATTTGCTGACCAATTTTCTCTAAGCTCAAGCTGTAATGCTTTATAGACTTTGATGTTATCGAACGCCAATCTTCCCTCAGCACTTAATCCATTTCGAAACAATTTATCGCTATGCAAACGCGCATCTTTATGTATGGATTGCCATAATGATTCAGGCTTTTGATTCAATTCTTTTGCATGGGTTAAAACAAAAGAATGTGATAACTTGGATTCTCTTTTAATTTGGACTGCAAGCCTTTCTTTCTCTTCGCCTTGTGCGTTTAAATAAAGCGAAATATTGGTACGTATTAAGTCCCTTGTTGCCTGCTTGCCAAGTGATTCCAGGCGCATTTGTGCTTTTTTAAATTCCTTGCCATATTCATGCTGTGGCAATCCAATTCGATTTAGTTCTCCGATGGAAAAATGCTGCAAATAAGGTTTATAACGCTCCAGATCCCTACTAATTACAAAAGCTACTGCATTGCGTTTAGCGGACTGTTGTTGCAGAGCTTGTTTATTCTGATTTGAAATTCCATTATCCAACGATTGGGCATTGATATGCTGACTTCGTTTAAGGATTTGTTGGTTTAAAAACACGTACTGCCTGACAGTAGAAAAATCCTGCCTTTCTGATTTGGGTAGTGAATGTAATAACTTCGAGGTTTGGAAACGCAGAGCTTCACGCCGATAGGTACTAACACCAAAACCCAAGCGTTCTTTGGCAAGGCGATACAATTTGGGATCATTCACAATGGCAAATGCTAATTTTGCCGCTTTTCGATCTTCCCCTTGTTGTTTGCATTGAACATAGGTTTCTACTGTCTGTTCCAAGCCCTTCCAGTCCTGTTCTTTCGATAATTTTTTTTCAATGGCATTTTGTAAGACTATGCTGTTTTTGTGCTCTTTAAAACGTGCTTCATGAGCTTTCAGAGTATCTGAATCAACCATATCCATTGAGGAGTACTTGTCACTGTTATTGGTGGTAATGGCTTTAACCAGATGATCTTTATCGTCCGTGACTACTATCATTTCCCAAATACCACGGGTTGTTTCCACGTAATAGTTTTGGATGGTTGATGCAAATCGGTTTTGGCTTTCAATAAGGCCAAGACCTCTTTTTTTATCTTTTCCCTGGGTAGCATAGGTCGTGAGTACATAGCCATGATCAAGATGGCGTAGTTCTTTTGCTCCGTGAGGTAAGTGTAGGGTTTGATTGTCTTCCGTTATGATTGTTATTCCCTCATTGTTGATTTGTCTGATGGTTGCCAATTCAGAGTTGCGAATACCGTTGTGTTCAGAATTACGTTTCCATTGAATTTGATCACCGGCCATTAGACTCAATTGTTCTCGCCGATATACTTCAACAGGCCGTTCCAAATCTTTGTTTTCAGTTCTAAATTCAGGTAGTGAGGACAATTTAAATTTTATGGCTTGACCATTTTCATGCTTAAGAATCAGTATATTATTATGCTTGTTTTTGTTAGTGACCTGCCCAACAGTTAAATAATCTCCTGCTTTGATGTTATACCGCTGAATAGTATGATTAAAACGAATGATATCGTTTTGACTATAATAAGCTGCATTTCTGAGCTTAATTCCGGTTAAATTGCGTTCTTTTAATATGGGTTGCAGATGCTCTTGTCCGGTTAGTGTCACTTCTTGAATTAAAGCGTTTCGTAAAATCTGAGTTATATCCTGGCGATTTCTGTGCGTTGGGGCAAAGCATAGTGTGTTTTGGCGTTCTTCTGGTGTTAATGACAACCATTTACTTGAAATATAATCAACCCGTTTTAAATAAGTATCAAGCGTTTCCACATGAGTTAACTTATCAACGGCATCATAGATTTCACCTCTACCAGCATGAATTGCTGATTCCCTTAATTCTGAGTCTTTCTGGCGAAGATTATCCGTCATGGCAACCGTTTTAATCCCATAATCTTGAATGACAGAGAATAATTTCCCGCTGGATGGGGAAGGAAGCTGGGCTTTATCGCCAATGATCTTTAACTGGGTATTAAACTGTTCTGCCAGTTTGATGATTTTATGTCCTTGTGGATTAGATAACATAGAGGCTTCGTCCACCACAAATATGGTTTTACTTAAGTCCTGTTTCTGATTTTGCAATCTCCCTAACTCTCTTGCAAAGGTAGAAGCATTTAACCCTCCTTTATGGCGCAGTTCATTGGCGGCTGCCGAGCCTGCAGTAATACCACGAATTTCATAGCCCTGAAGGGATGCTAATTCACGAGTCAAACGTAGCATCGTGGTTTTACCAGTTCCTGCATACCCTTGAATGGCAATAAATCGGTCTGTTGAAGTTAGGAAGGTTGTCATGGCTTTTTTCTGTGAAGGGGATAAAGCAAATGCCATCTCCTGTTCTTTTGCTTTTATAAACTCACTGACTTTTTGTTTCGAACAAATAGCAGAAACAGCACCTTTACCATTTTCAATACGCTGGATGGCCTCGCTCTCAAGTGTTAGTTGCCAGGGCGTTGTCAATAAAGGCTTTTGTGTGAAGGGGTGTCTTGCCGTATACAGGTTTTGATTTGCAATGTTTTCATCAATGGCTTTATTAATTAAGGTTTCATCGATTATCTTATTGCTGGCGATTACATATTTTAGCGCTTCTTTTTTAAGTTCCCTTTCCTCAAACACCGCATGCTGTTGACTGATTGATTCAATGGCCACATACACAGACTCTCTGGCATGATTCATTTCGATGTTGTCCTTGCCATAAAAGCGCTCAATAATGTTTTCCTTTAAAGTTTGAAACAGATTTTGCTGAGGCTTATACGATGAGGCCACTAATTGATGCGGATCAAAGCCCATCCCCTGGCATTCATTGATGATGTCTTCTTTCCATTGATCATAATCTATGATTTCCTTATCCAATTTTGTTTTTTGAGCCGCAATTGAGGATGCTTTGGCACCACTCCAGCCTTTTTCATCTAATAGTGCTTCGATGGATTCCCTTCGTTTTGAAAAATGGGTTAATACCTGCTCAGGTGCACCCTGGATTTCCCACAAACCATCACCATCAGAAACCAGCTGATAGCCAAGTTCTTTGGTTAAATTTGCTAATTTGTTGCGAAATTTAAGCCCACCATAAATATGGTGTTTCATGATTTGTTCAACCACTCCTTTTTGACTATCCATGTCACTGGCAAGTGAACGCCACTTACCATCTGGACAGTGGGTCATATTTTGAACTACCAGGTGTGTATGCGAATTAGGATCATTGGCGCGAGAGCTTGGTTGACGAAAAGCAGCAATTACTAAATTTTGGGTGTCGATGTATTCAATTTTTCCGTCAACAAGTTGCCTTGCTTGGGCAAACTCCTTTTCCATTTCTTCAACGAACCATTCAACAGCCTTATCAAACACCTCTCCAAGCCTTGGATCAGCACCACTCTCAAGTAAAATTGAAAAAGATTTTGGGGCAGTAAGGGTCATATCAAAACCAGGACGATGATGGATACCGTCCTTATCGATTCGACCAAGTTGAGTACCATCCGGCAATGTACCTTTAAGAAGGGCTAACATCTGTTCTTTTTCTACTGTTTGCCCGTGGATCCCAAGAATTTTCGCTCCATCCCCTAACCAGCGCACACTTTTAGAATCATTTTCATAATAATTGACGACATCCAGATAATACGATGCTGCTCCATCAGCACTGTCTAATGGCTGAAGACTTAACATGCTTACCCCTTATTTGTTCTTATAAAAACTCAACAAGCTCTTTTTCTTCTTCAATCTTTTTTTCTCTGGCAATTGGTTTCGTAAGGTTTTTATTTGTTGAAGTTGCAGTCTCTAAAGCATCATCATGGGATGCGGCAAGGATAGGATCGCTATAGGTATCCACCAATTGTTCCACTTTTTGACGTAGCGGATCAGGATCAATAGCTCGTGCAATAAACTCTTCGTGAATGAGAGGATAATCAACGTAATTAAGCTTTATTTTTGCTGCAGGAAATTCACCTTTTACTCGCAAATACCCTTGTAGATCATTGATTACCTGAATTTGAGTTGGTAAAACCAATTGCTTTTCCTTAGTTTGCCGAGATACTGAAATCCCATCACGCATGGTGTTAGCACCATAACTAATAGATTCATTGACCTCTTCAATTTCATAGGTACCAATATTGCGGGAAGCATGTTCTGCATCAGTATGTTCGGGTAAACGGAGGAACAAGCGAGTCGAACACAAATTTGAAAGGGACGCGGCACCATCGTTACCATAGATAGTGCGCAACTGGGATGCACCATGATGGCCCAATAAGAAGCAACCACCAAATTTGCGACTTTCTGACTTGACTGCGGCTAAAAAGGGTAAAGCATGTAGAGTTGCCAATTCATCTAAAATAAACCAAACACGGCGGTTATCATCTGGCGCTAAACTTAAGAGCTCTTTGGTAGCCGTATTAATCCAAGCTGAAATCAGCGGTCTAATGGTTGGGTGTTTGCGCCCATCAGAACTGACAAACAAACAAGAGTTGCTCTGATCATTCAAAATCCAGTCCCGAATCGAAAAGATATCCCCGTCATCCTTTAAATACAATAAGGATTTTAAATAAGTAGCCATTACGGTTTTTACATTTAATGCAGTCTTTTGTACTTTGTCTGATACCAGAGATTCTGATTCAGTATGACGCAGTAGATGATGAATCCGACCTAAATCTGCAGTGAGTAAGTATTGCAACAACATTAGATTGGAGCGTTTGGGATCATTTTTCAACTCATTGGCAGTGGAGACGAAAATCATACGCGCGGCTTTAATCCAAAAGGGATCCATGGTGTTATTGATAGGCATTGGCATGATGGCTTCAGCAAGTGCTTCAAGATCGGCTTTGTCTTCACATTCCGCCCAAACATTCCATGAATGGCCTCTTGTATCTAAGGGATTTAAAATTACATCCTGATGTTCACGATAAAAACGGGATAAATAAGTTCCCCCTTTATCATAAATAATTGCACGCTCACCTCTGTCTTGTATCGTCGTTAATAGATCACGAATAGCAACCGTTTTACCAGAGCCCGTGGTGCCTACTATTTGTATGTGCTGGGTTTCAGAACCATAGGGCAGTGACACCCCACCAATACGATAGGGAGAAACCCTACTGGTTTTTTTGATGCGCTTTTGTAATGTGCTTTCATCCACTAACTCACTGCCTCGAATGATCTTGGCTTTACTTTGATTTTCCCCTCTTTTTTGTAACCACTTAACCATGACAATTAACATCATGACAGAGGCAAATAGTGCCTCTATCATGCTCTTAAGTAGAGCTTGTTTTAATTGATTAACAATGCCGATGACCATGGGAGCTTTTACAATTTGCGCTGAATACACTGGATAAGATTCACCCGTTGGCATGCGAACCACTTGCTTGGTTTTGCTCTGTATTAAAGTCATTGCCTGGGCTTTAACCCATTGCTGGCCAATATAACGTTGATACGCACTGGTATTAAAATAAAAAGCCAGACTTAAGAAAATAAAAAAAACTATCAGCATAGCAAGGCTTACTTTCTTACCTACCTGTGTGAACATGCGGACATTGTGCAAAAAGATTTGACCGCCGCGAATAAATAATTTTGTAGGATTTACCGCCATCATTGACTCCGAATCGATATAAAAAAAGTGAAAAACAGGCTACAATGAATAAAAAGGAGAAAATCCAATGGAGAAGAACTATAAAGGGCAAGTGATGATTCGCTCACTTGATGACCTGTCCCCTGAACAAAGAAAAAAACTGCGTTTGGCATCAATGGGAATCGGTTCTCTTGTTCTTTTAATTGTGGTGTTACTATTTCTTTGTTTTGGTGATTTCCCAAGTAACAAAGGCTCCTTATTTTTTTATTGCACCGATTGGCTCTTATTCCTTGTGTCACCATTAGCGGCTTTTGGGCTTGGTGCCTCTTTTGGCTTTGATTTGATGCTCTCAGATTTAGGCTTTGCATTTTCTTTTGGATCCTACGGTGGTTCATCACTAAACCAGCCGTTTTCCTCACATGAGTCGCCCAATTACCATCGTTCAAATAACTACAGCTCTTCAGTGAGCATAAACCCAAGCTCAGGTCGGCCGATGTCAGGAAGCAGTGGTATGGATACCTCTGGAAACCCTTATGGAACTCGCTCCTGGTAGATATCATTTAACGTCCTTGTTTGCTTGGGCAACTATGACATCCTGCATGACTTGCGATCCATCTTGCACAATACCTTCAACATTCTTGGACATTTCTGACTTGGCGCGTGCAAAATCCTTATCAACGGCACTAACCGAATCTTTATTAACGCCTCCTGCATTGATGTTCTTTGCTCGCTCATTGAAGGTATTGGTATAATCACCAAGAGCATGATCAACCCCCGCACTACCAGAAACACGACTTTTAAAGGCATCATTTTTTTGGTGCACCTGACTTTCGTTAATAGGATGATTTTTTTGAAATTGGCTGATTGATTGCGCGGTTTTTTCACCAACAAATTGTCTTGCATAAGACTGAGCTAATTCAGGATCGTGACGAATTAGCCATTCTGCCTGTTGCAACCCAATGGTTCCCTGACTATTAGGTGCACGATGATGTGATAACCAATCAATAAATCCTGTTTGAGCATCAAGATTAATAGATGCTGTTTGCTCGCTGGAAGTAGTTGCTTGTCGGTGATAACTCTCTGATTCGGAAAAACTCGCCACAGCTTCATCTCGATACTGCATAGATTTATCAAAGCCTGCTGAAAAGTTATTAGCCAAGCGTCCACTAAAATCATCAGAAGTGCGGAAATGATCGTCCTTGGTGGCTTGTCTTGCCTCATTTACTACATCTGTAAAATGATGCTCCTCACTAAAGCGTCGCGCTTCATTCATCAAGCGTGCGTCTTGATGGGATTCTGATTTGTCTCGTTCATGACGCACATTTCCCCCAATCTCAATATTGCCCCTTGCGCCAGGTGTTGCAGAACCAGTTCCAAAACCAAACGATCCTCCTAAATTAATACTGGCAGCACTTAAAACTTTAGTCGCATCATCCCGAGAAATATTATGATCGTGAGCAAAGGTATCAATGAGATTGGATATTTTTGATGCCGCGGCATTAAAGCCTGCTGAAGTGGATATTTGATGTCCCTGCCCACTTTGTTCCCCATGTGATTGCGTTTCACCAAGCTCTGCCAGGCTTCTGAGTGATGCCGCATAGTGCTCTGATGAAGCAATTGATTTATTGAACCCAGCACTTTTAGCACTGTCGGATAATTCAGAAAATGCAGATCGCGTGCTTTCTCCTAATTGAATATTAAGCGGGGTATGCGAGGTCGCAGTTGCCATCGTCAGTGTTTCACTGCCATCACGCGATATTCGCGCAATTGAACCACTATCAAGGCTTGTTTCAATACCACCCAATGATATTCTGGCGTTTTGATCGTTATGAAAAGAACTGCTATTAAACCCATTATGATTAGCAAAACTGGTATTTCCGTAGCTGTAATTTCCCATTTGTGCTTCTTCTGCCGCAGAGGAGGCGGCATTTTGAACAATACCTGTTGGTTGTTGCGTGAGTGATACAAAACTACCCACGTGTCGACTGATTAACATATAACTCAATGTGGTTGTCGCCAAGACTAAGTAGCCTCCCAAGGCAGCCATATTTTCATAGACTTGATTCATGCCTGTTTGGTAGGCCAAAGTAGTCGCCCCTGTTGACACAAAGGACAATGAAAACTGCGCCAAAATAGTCATGATGTAGTTAATAACAGTAAACATCGGTGCCCATAGGGCAAGCCAGACATACAGTGTTGCGTAAAATTGAAAAAAAGAAATGCCGGAGGGAAAGGGGAAAAAAAACAAGACAAAAATAAAACACCCTATAACAATGCAAAATAAAAGACTTTGCAACATGGGCAACCAATAGGCGGACATTAGTCCAATATTGCTGAGTGCCGCGGGTATTTTATCCTGTGCTCGACTGGCTGAAAAACTGTCTATGGCCGCTTTTGAATTCACACGTGCGCCCATAGAAAACACGCCATCGCGAATGGCGTTGGCCATCATATTTTGCCGAATAAGTGCTGCGGCATCACCTGACATGGCGGTTAAATGATTATAAGCTTGAGGTAAGTATTTTTCGAAATTAGCTAGGGCATCTGAATGATTGCCAAAAGCAAAACCTGCATACTTAGATTTGGCATCTTCAATCACGCCACTCCAGGCACTGTCTAATAAACTAGCGGCTTCCATACACGATTTAAATGAACCATCGTAAATAAACCCACGAGCAACAGAGGCATTGGATTTAACCAATTCCCAAATATCTCTTGCTTGATTAATGTCTTTTAAGCCATATCGTCCATACATCACATCATAGAACACGCATTGCTGCATGAACTTTTGCATGTTTGCATTAAACAACGGATCGGTTATTTTTATATTACTTACTGATAAAAAGAGCTTCGCACCCATGATCATGCCTGTTTGGCTGTAATCCATATCGTTAGGTGAATGAAAGAAGAATTCAAAAAGCCGGGTTATTTTATCACTTAGCTGACTGCTTAATCCTCCTACAACACCCAAAACTAAGGGCACGTTATCAACCGTTAAATCTGGTCGCAGAGGATCAGTTCTATCGTGGATTTGCAAATTGCAGGTAGGTGTTAGAATAAATGAAATAACAAAAGCATATTTTAAAATAAAGAAGAACATACTGCGCACATCACGTTTTAC
Organism: Legionella sheltonii; assembly: GCF_026191355.1. Classification (GTDB taxonomy): domain Bacteria; phylum Pseudomonadota; class Gammaproteobacteria; order Legionellales; family Legionellaceae; genus Legionella; species Legionella sheltonii. The sequence goes on along the minus strand of NZ_JAPHOQ010000003.1, from coordinate 256,828 downwards.
AATAAATTGGCCAACAGTCCAAACCCCACCAATAATCAGTGCTGTTCTAAAAATCCCAAGTATTCCATCATAGTGAAACATAGCTGCGGTGGCGTTATAAAACGCCTTAAGTAACTCACCACCGGTAATCGTATAAATTTGCATCGTAACAGCCATTTCACTCACCTCATTTGATTAGCCCAACTCAAAGACTGAGTGAGCTCTGATGAAAATTCTCCTACAAGCATTTGCTCTATGGTTTGAGTTTCTTGAATCATCTGCATCGCCATGCTCATTCGCTGATGCGCGGTACCTTCCATTTGAACCAAGTCGCGACGAGCCTGAGTGAGATCAGTTTGAAACTCTTTCATAATGGCCTCTGGATATTGCAAAGCTCCTGCTGCTTGTTTAACGAGTTGTAAGTTTTCATTCAAATATTGAAATAAAATATCAATGGCAATGGCTTCTGAGTAACGGGTGGTGTCAATCACCGCACTGTCTTTCATAAAGGCCATTTGCACACTGACCATTTTCATTACCGGATATTGGGTGGATTCTATTAATCCTTTAGCGGCATCACTTTGCTCCACATTGTCTTTAATCTTGCTTGCCATATCCAAAATCAGATCACGAACTTTTGATTCAAGACCATGACTGATATCAATGTTTTTACTGGTTAAGGTGGGTTGTAAGCATTTGACCTTTTCATCACATTGATAGATTTTTACCTCGCCACCGCGTAAAAGAGCGCTGATTAAATTGTTATTACTTACTAAGGAAGACAGGCGTTGGACATGCACCCCTTCTGCATCGCGAGTCAGAATTAAGGTGCCCGATAAGGTCATCATGAGTTGAGCTAATTCGATATCATCTGCAAATAAGCCGTTTTTCTTTAACGCATTCCACGCCACATTGGTATTATCAACTACCTGCTCATTGCTGCTGTTTTCATTAATCACTCTGTCGTAATCATAATTACTGGAGCCTTTACCACAGCCTTGTCGTGCCTCTGCCCAGTCTGAAAAGAGATTTTTAGATTGACCGATGGATTGGCAGGCATGTTGCTGTGCAATACGGGTGCGTGGGGCTAAACCCAGTACGGCACTTTCAGCCGTTGCACACGAACTGATATTAGTTTGGTTCACCCAGGTAGCCACGTTTTGTAATTTGGTTGCCACATTACCTAACAGAGGTGTTGCTTGCTCTAGGGCTAATTGGAAGGCAAGTCCTTGTGAGTTGTTCAATATGTTTTTGGTAAAATCTACAAACTCTTTACCTTTGATGTGAGAAAAACCACCTAACGTGGCATCAATGCCACCACAGCCTGCAGACACCTTAGGCCAGCTCAAGCGCATAATTTGCAGATTACGCACGCTGCTTCTGGCGTATAAATTACCCCCCGTATAAAAACCGGCACGCTGTGCTTGATAGGCATGAGGCTCTGTGACATTCGCTCCCATATTAAGGGCTTTAAAATAGCCAGTTAAATCCTCACCTATTGATTTGCTGTACACTTGTCCGATGCCAAGTGCACCGATTAACCCACAAGACAGAAGAATTTTTTTCATAAAGGCACCTCTTTGTCATGTATCTGGCTAATTTTTAGTAACCGATTGGTTAGTTCGCCTTCATCAATAGTGCCTTCAGTAACAAGACTCGCCACTTGGCTCTTTGGGTTAACCAAAAAAAGAGAAGGATAAACACTGACTTGAAATACCTTCGTTTGTCCTTCATTCATCACCGCATCAGGAAAGGACGGTAAAAAGCCTCCATCAACAGAAATAGCAACTACGCTAAAGCCATAGTGTTGACTCAAGCGTTTGAGCGTGGGTGCAAAGCGTTGACAATGAGGACAACTCGAACTGAAAAAAAAGAAAAATCCTTGATGTTTGGCAAGGGCATGAAGCGGTGCATTATCAATATCGGCGTATAGGCTTGATGAAAATAACGTTCCTAATATTAGAAAAATAGCTAATTTATTGCGCATTGTAATCTCCCGATTGAAAAGCGTTGCTTGCCATTAAAATGTTTTCTTTCAATTCCGACTGGCTGACTAAGCCATAAGCAACTGGCATGGTTTTTTTTGATACCGGATTAAGAGCAAAAACCGCTGGAATGTGTTTAACACCCATCTGAGTTGCCTGACCGGAATCAACTCGTGAGTTAGGGAACATCGGGGAGATGCGATTGGTCATGGCAATTGGAATAACAGTCATGTGATAACTGTTTGCAAAATCACTCACCACTTGGGCCATACGCTCGCTAAATGGTTCACCACCCTCATAGAAATACAACAAACCAGATGTTTGACTAATTTGAATAATCGCCTTTTCCTTTTGCATGCTGTTTTGCTGGTTGTAAACATCACGTGCCGCACTACTGCTTGGATTAATAAGACTTTCATCTTGATCTGGATTGATTAGCAAATCGAGCATCCATTTCTCAGAAAATAGATTAGCCTGTGCCACAATCAATCGTTGTAATCGTCTTGCCCGAGCAATATTTTTAGGAGTTGGATTTAAAATAGCTTGTGCACGAGCCTGTTGCACCCTAGTACCAATCAATTTCCATGTTTTATCAGGATCGGCAGGTTTACTTACAGGTGAAGCTGCCACTGACTCAGTTTGTGGTTTATTCTTGACTTCCTCTTTGGGATCTTTATGCCAATACCAACCTTCCTCATGCTCATTAAGATAAGGCTGCTCGGCGTACAAAAAAGGACTCACGCTAACCAACAAAACAAAAAACCATCTAGCCATTGATGTCTCCTTGATTGTAAAATTGATTAAGGCGCTGGCTTATTCCATTGGCAGTTTGTTGGTAATCCGGTTGTTTTTGTTTATTTTTTACCTCTTCATAAAATTCTGAAAAATCAATGGATTCGAAGTGAATTAATTGCATTTGCTCAGGCGTAATACCTGAACAATTAGAGTATTTATTTTGGCCAAAACCAATATGTAACTGGTCACGTCTTCCTTGTACTTGAACCATACGGGCTAATTTAGATTGGAAGACACAGTAAGTCTGGTGGTGATCGACACAGACTGAGCCAATAGGGAGTTTTTTGCGTTTAAAACAATATTCACCTGTAGGTACTACCAGTTTGTTTTCTCGAGCTTTTCCCAGTTTTTTCTCAGCATCACTACACTGTGCCAGCTCAAGATCCAGACCCCACCCCTTATCACTGCAACAATTTTTAAAATGGAGCATTGTTGTTGAACATTCAAGCAATTGACCTTTGAAAATAAAATTGGCATTGCCATCAAAGTCTTTTGAGGCTTCCGAGGCGGCGGATAAGGTGGACATTGCTTTTTTAAAATCTTCTTCATTGGCTGGGGTTAGTTCATGTTTCGCACAATTACCATCCAAACAAAAAGCATCCTCACCACACAACAGTTGGTTGTCAGTACATTGGTTTATCGGGCATTGATACGTTTGCTGATGTGTTGTGCAACGTCCTGCTTCTTCTTTCACACAAGTCGAAGCAGTCTGCTCACATCCTTGATTCACCAAGTCATCGCAGGTATTTTGCTCCTGACTGCCACCACAGGTGTAGGAAGCTCTTTCTTTCCAGCAAGGGCGAGTAAATGAAACATCACCAATAACTCGTGTTTGATTACGCTCAGTGCATGTTAGAGGCTCAGTAATATGACACAACCCCTCTTTTTCTTTGTTTTGCAAATGTTGGCATTGGTCGTCCCAATACTCTTTGCTTTCATAAATTTCAACTGTCATCGAAACGGAGTGAAAATAGGGCACTGTGCAGCGACCAAATCGACAATTGCCCACAGAAATTGATAGGGTGGGATTGGTGCAAGTAGCCGTTTGCTCAACAACCACCATTCCTTTTTCATCGACAAAACTTACTTTCACCATGGCACAATTAGCAGGCAATATAATCGCAGGCGCTATCGCTAAATCTTTATAAATTGTATAGCAAGGCGTTTTACCCTGTTGACAGGTATCTGTTTGTGCCAGATTAACTAAGACTTTAAAAGGCGTCCTTCTCATACCTCCTTTTCGCAGGTACAGACTGTAACTTTCTGTTTTGTAGGGTGAGACATCCAACCGTAAGTGCCTTGCACAATGCAATACACCTAATACCTTGCTAGACAGGCATGTTTTTTCCTGCCATGAGTAATGGCATTCTTTGGGCTTTAAAGAGCAGGTGGTTTTATCGGTATTTTGGCCGTGCATAATCGCATCTCCATTTTCGGCGATTTGATTTAACCTTTGCATTGATTCCGAGGCAGGATTTACTTGATACAAGGGGCGATGATTAAAACTTTCGCCTACTGCCTTTCCTGCATCATTCTGAGCTACGGCAGTTTGCGAATCGGCTTCAAGACCTGAGCTTGCCTGCGTGACGCCACTATAATAATGTTCTTGCGGCAGATTGGCTTGATAGCCAGGAAACTGGCTCAGATCCAGTGCTTTTAATAAATCAATGGATTGATTGGTATGGCTTGTTCCGGTCTGAACGCCTTCTTGATACGCCTGATTCAAATCAAGTGCAAAAACCTGTGAACAAAGGATTAAAAAAACTAAAACGAAGCCTTTCATCAGATTAACCCCCCTCTTAACCGAAGAATCATTTGATCCAACACGGGGTCTTCTGACTGCTCATCGCCCCTCATTTTTTCTAAGGCGTAATCCAGCGACACATCACCATAAAGACTGTCGTAATTCACCGGTTTGCAATCCATATTGGCAGGACAAGCAGGGGTGTCTTTCACATAAACCACTGCAGGAACCATAGTGATATCAAAGGTTATAAAAAGAATAGGATCAAGCTGCATCCCAATTCCTGTTTTTTTACTGAGCGTTTGAATAGCCGTCATCGTTTCTTTAAACGAATTATGAATTAGTCCCCGAATCACAGGTGTTGCTCCACTTTGTTTACATTGTAAAAGCCAAGCTTGTAGACTTTTTTCTGGCATTGAAAACGATAAGAACACGAGTACCTGACTGACTTTTTTTAAGTGGGTTACAATGGGCTCCTGTGTTTTTATGACTTGATGCATCTCGCCGGTAAATTCTGCAATTTGACCCGATTTTTCTGAAGTCTCAAGAGACTTACTGATTTGTTTTATTTCATTTGTAAAAGCATTGGCGCGATTTTTTGTATTCGCCTCAATAGACGCAATATAGGTTTCATCTTCTGCAAGTGCAGGAAATGACAACAAAAATAATGCAACCAAGAAAGAAGTGTTCATTCGTATTGTTTTCATCACAACTCCTAATCGTTAAAAGGCACAACAATTGCGTTTGCGCCAGATCAGATACCCAAAATCCTCGCCCTTAAACGGATATTCGTGCCCTGCCTCCCATAGGGTCGTAGCACGCCCAAGGGGATAACAGGCATTAGTAGTCGGTAAAGGATTGACCATTTGATAGCGGTAGCGTGATTTGGGCAAAATAGGGGAATAATGAGTATGACAAATGGATTTTGCGCTGCTTGTCGAATCATCAAGTCCTACTGTGTCTTCCAATAATCCCTGGCGGTGCAGTTTAAAATTCATACGCTCAGACAGTAAGACTGATGCCTGAACCCCGCCAACATGTTCTTGCACATGCCCCGTTAAAGGGTACATGCTTCCCTGAGCTCCTGCGCACCAAAAGAGTTTGTCAATGGCACTGCCCAATAAAGCGGTACTTGAATCAGCAGCGCAAGCCGCTTGTGCGGGTAAACTACCAAACAATACCGCCTCAGGATTAATGATGAAACCCAGCTCATCGTCATTCCACATCACATCCAATTCACTCGGATAAGCAATGTCAAAGTCTCCTTTTTCAACACAAATCCCATCAGTTAACACATTCAACCAATACATCAATGGGAACTTGTACCAGTGCACGTGGTAAAATGATTGATTGGATAAATTACTGTCTGTTTCCACTGCACCTTTGCGATAATACTTGCCAAAATTTAAAGAAATCCCCCCTAAATTAACCAGACAAAAAGGAGTTCGGGTTACATCCACTAAATTCACAGGCTCCCAATAACCCATTGTTAATCCAAATCGTGGTATAGGATTTCCTGGACATTCACAAACAGGCAGTTTAGGGTTTTTAGTGTCTGGCAAATGATTGGAGGAAACGAGATTGGCTTGCCCTAAACTGAATGGAAACAAACACGACCAACAGACATCCGTAATGGGATTAACAAAACGACCATGACAAGAGCCTGCTTGTGTCAACCCAGAGGCTAAAAATGCAAGAAAAACAAAAAAGGCTTTCATACAGTCACCTCATTAATTTGTAACCGCTTCCCTGCTTGAAAAACCCTGACCGGCAAGTGCTTTATTTGAAATTTGGAAACCAAAAATCCATTCAAATCAAAATAAATAGCTTGCTTTAATTGATTCGCAACTTCCTTTACAGAGCCTGAAGTGAGGATTAATTTTACTTTTTGGTGCTGCGTTAATTCCTGGGTAACCCATGCAACCTGTGCCTCATCATCCCCGTCAAAAAACAGGAGAGTGCTACTCAAGCCCACTCTATCCAGGGGGTTAATTACAGTGCCTTGTTTAACAATCACTTGGCCGTGACTGTCCTTCACATCGTAAGGCACAGCAAGTGATGGATTAAAAAACCACGTTCTATTGTCTTCTGCTCTCGGCAAACGAATAGGTGTTGGGCGTGCCACATGTTCTTTTACCCGTTTTTTAAACTCAGATTGTACTGTCTTCCATTCCCCATTAGCCTGCATCCCCTTCATTTTTTGCTGGATGTAATCTAAAAAATCTATTTCAGCAATTTCAAAGGTTTTGCCAAAGACACCATAGTCTTTAGCCTCTGCAAAAGGGAGATAGAGCATGCAAATAATCAACAGAAGCTTCTTCACGATTTATGCTCCAATTTGATCATCGTCATGAGGGTGGCTGTATAATCAGTGCTGCCTTTAATTACTGCTTCCTTCGGCAATAACACCAACGATTTGGATTGGGACAAATCTTGTAACGCTGCTTCCAAATGATGCGAAAATGCTTTAATCGCTGCTTCTTTCTCAAGGTTTGAATGATTTTTTTGCGCTTCCTCTTTGATAAATTGGGAGGTGATTGACACGATATCAACGGTTGCAATATCTGGCCGTCTCAAAGCACTATAAAAAATCCCATTAACTAAGACGCTGGTAATGAGTGCGGTCAAAAGAGATACTTGAGTTGCCTTAAACATAGCCATACACCTCCAGGGCAACTTTGGAAATGGCATCAGCCAATGGCAAACCTGTTGCCATTAATCGTTTCAAGGCTTCTACTTCTGGGCCTCTTGTGGTGTTTAGGACGCGTGAAAATGGATCGACAATCAAACGATGCACTGTTGAATTCTCTTCACACATCATTAAAAACTCAGAGTATTCATTAGTTATTTTAAGGCTTCGGATTAAACGCTCGCCATAAGCATCCAACTGATTACTCGTTTTTAAAGTGTCAATCGTACTTTTGGAGGCACCTAAAAAGATTTTATAATAGGCGTTGTCGTAACACATTTTGGCAGTTGGATTGTTTTCATAATCATCTAAGCCATGAGTCACTGTAATAAAATTACCACCGTATTTAGGCGCACGCCTATAGCCCTCGTTAACAAAGTTAGCACTGCCACCCGTGCCATTGTCTGAAAGTAATTCGTAGGATTCATCAATCAAGCAGCTTTTGGGAATGTGCTTTGGCGTGTAATACATCGCATTGGTGATTTGATACATTAAGATTTTCAATACAATGCGCTGCAAATCCTTATTTCCATCAAGACCACCCAACTCTAAAATGACTAAATTTCTTTTAAAATCGAGCGAACAAGGCGGTTCAAAATAACTGCCATAACGACCGTTTTTAGTATAGCTATACAACAGGCGCCCAATATTTTGAGAAATAGGATCGTTACTACTTTCTAAGTGATGAGCAATAAGAGTAATAGTTGTAGCATTGTGATGTTGTCGCCACATCGCCTCAATGGCTTTCTCAATATGACTTCGTTCTTCATCACTGACGTTACCGGATGGTCTTGCCATCATACCTACAAGTTGTATTAGCTGATTGTGAACATCTTTAAATGCAGTATCATTTTTGGCTTGTGCATCAATTGTGGAAAAGAGGTTTAGGCTAATTTCGGTGTCATGATTAAAATCAATAAGCTGTCCGTTCAACATCTCACAAGATTTAGCGTATGAACCGCCCACATCAATGATATAAACAAAGCCCCCCTGGGATAACAGACTTTGAATGTAGTCATTCATTAAAAAGGATTTTCCTTTTCCAGGAGGAGCTACAATAGCGACATTATAGTTTCTGACTACGTTGTCAAAAAAATAAATAGCGGTAAATTGCCCCCGTCTTTGTGGATAGACCTGAGCAAATCGTCCTGCCCCTTTCCATTCCCCCTGGATAGGTAATAAGTTAACCGTATTAAAACTGGTTAAAGGTCTTATCCGTCCAAATGATTTGTAATCATCAAACATACCTTCAGCAGGTGCAAAGGGCATGGAGGCTAGAAGTGTTTGTAACTGCAAACCTGTTGGCGTGCGTAAATCAAATTGGTTACCCCGAAATACATCCTTGGCACGTCGTACATCGCGACGGACATTGGCAGGTGTTGTAAACAATAAAACGTTATAATAGGAATCAACCAAAGAATCATCGCCACTGAGCCGCTCTCTTAACTCCTCAATTTCTGCGTATTTTTTGTTAAAATTTTTGACCCATTTGGCAATAAAAGGTTGTTTGGCATTTTGACCTTCATCAGCATACTTGGCATCTAATGCCGCCATCACCTTATCTTTATCTTTAATTCGTATTGCAAAACTAAAAAGAAAGGGACAACTTATTTGCAAAGAGGTATTAAACATTTTTCCAAATAAATCACCCATTTGCCATTGCACAGGGGATTTAGGATATTGCCTGACGGACAAGCATTTAATCACCCTCGTATCTTCTTCTCGCTCAATCTCTATTTGATTGGATTTAACCCGCATACTCGCTTCAATGTCAGTCAGTTGAAAACGAATTTCAGTATTGGTATCGTAATTGGTTTTTTCTTCATACAAGCTGTCGGTTGGAAAGAGCCACTCCCGCTTTAAGCTAATCACTTCTTCAACAGACAGTTCTTTACAAACAATATTGACTGACTTTAGATTGTTGCTGATGTCTTCGCGCAAACTACCAAGCAACAAGCGATCGTCTTCTATAGATTTGCGCGGAATTGAAATACATAAAAATAAACGAAAATCACGCAAGACATAATTGCTTTCTTTAGTTAATGAGCTGTACACCCCTTTGCGGTAAAATTCAGCTCGTCGGTGTGCCAGGGCTTTTAAAACCTCACTGCCTTGATTGCGTTGATGTTCCATTTCATCAATCATGTGGCCAATTTTAGGCGATGCCCAAAACAAAGCATGAAAACAACTTTCCGGTGGTAAAATATCCGTTAATATACTGGTGAGAATAGTCATGGTTTCTTCACTGGCACCAATCAATGTGGAACATTCAAACATCATATGAGAGGCTTGTTTGTAGGGATAAATGTCGGCTTCCGAATCGTAGACCTCATCTGGCAAATAAGGTGCTAAGCAATATGTATCCAACAGTGCTTCTATTTGCTTTTTATGATGCGCATCAGTCATGCCTAGCTCTTCTCGCAATGTTTCCAGTAACGAGCCTGTTGCATGACTTAAAGTAGTGCTTGTGTTTCTAACTGCGCGACGCGCTTTTTTTAGTGTAGATAACATAGTGGCTCTCCTTATTTTGAAGCCAATTGGGACTGCTGCATCCACTGTCCTTCTTTAACAACGCTGTACACCCGATTGGCTTGATGATAATTGCCATCAGTGTCTTCATAAGGCGCTATCCAAAGAGGCATCACCCCTTCTCCATATCGCACAGGATGACCAGGTCGTCCATCCATCACTAAAGGATTTCGGTTGGGGGTTACTGCCAGGGATTTGCCCTTACCATTTACCATGTCATAAACCTCGTCCATGCGTTTGCACGATCCTCCGCTGGGGGCTGGGCAATCAAAGTCCTCATTCAGTTTGGCGCAGCCGGTCAAAACAACACAGGGCAACAGTAATAAAGTAATTAGAGTTTTCATGTTCGATATGTCCTTAGAAAGAGTGGTTTTTATAGAAAAATTGATTAGCAGCTTTTTCTTCAGAAGTCTCAGACTCGACAGGAGCTTCAAAAGCCACTTTGGAATCTTGTCTTTCTTCTGGTTGTTCAGGGGCATTAGTGTCCGTCCCTCCGTCAAGCCAAAATCCTTTAAGAAAAGTCACATCAACTGTAACCATTGGAGGCAATTGAATAATTGGGTGGTACATTTCAGCGCGCTTGATGTTGTACTGTGCATACATTTTGGCTGCACCCGATCCGCCGCTAGAAACAGCCGCTAGGGGAATTTTTCCTGCTTGAATGGTTGATACACTTCCTAGAGGCGAGGTGCTGTAATCAGTGGAATATTGCTGGCCAATATTGCCCATGCTTTCCCAGAAGTTCCCCCAAAAAGCTTTTTTCACCATCGGTTCATCACGCCATACTGCACGCCCACGAATTCCGTTTTTAGAATCTGCAATAATACCCGTGACCTGGATGTCGATACTGGTCCCATTGGAATGAATGCAACTTAATCGTTCGGTACGAAATTTCCCTCGCTCACTGGAAATATCACCAATTACAGAAGCACTTACCATACAGCCTTTAAGCGGTGCCCTGTATTTATTCGGCATCACTCCATCATCGACTATTTGAAATATCATAATGTCCGGGTTGGCCTGGCTTAAAACTCCCGCTGAAGCATCAGCCCCTTGTAAAACAACTGCTTTAGCAAAGGTATTAGAGAAGACATAATTATTGGGTGTTTTGATTCGTGGCTTGGATTTTTTATTTAACTTGGCTGTGTATTGAATAAATCCAGAATCTATCTCTATAGAGTTACTCGCTGCCGATTCATCTGCTCGGGGTAATAACCCATTTTGGGGCTCATTGGTTTTTAATGTCCCATTTATTGGGGTAGTACGCTCCATTTGCAGTTTAACTATTTGATGCTTCAGCTCAGAAAGTGTTGATTTCATTTCCGATAGTTCATCTTTTTGCGAAGTAATGAGCTTGCTTTGCTTGTCTTTTTCATCACCTAATGCTTTGAGGCTTTTATCAAAGAGCTCTGATTTTGCAAGCTCAGCTCGCCAGGCATTTTGTGTTTTCTCAATCCAATGGGATTCATTAGTGGCAGTAGATATCGGGCTGGCTAAGCTGTGTTTTTTATAAGCGGGTTTATCAACCTCTCTGGATTTAACTGTCTTGTTTCCCAATAAGGCAAAGCACGCAATCACCAACACTATAACGCCGATAACAATCCCTAAAAAGATCTGTTGTTGTTTTTTAAGTTGAATAGACATGTTAGCTAATCCTGTACAATCGAGTAGTTTCAAACGGCGCTAAATGGGTTTTAGCAAGCGCCACCCCTTTGGTTCCAGGCCAATTAAACCAAGATTCCTTGGCATCAATAGGCTGATTGGTTACGTTCTTTAACTCAAAAATTTCACCCCGCATACGGTTGCCTTTAACCGTCAACAAGCGTTTTAGCTGTGTTTTTTGCGCTTTATATACCGAAGGCTTTTTAGGTATTGTTTGAGTAAAACCTTCTGGCAAATACCCATTAACCAGTGCTCTTAAAAAACCAACCATTACCTTTTCATAACTTGAAGTACGTGGGTCACGGGCACGAATTACAGGGTTTTTATAGGATTTAAAAACGATTGTTTGTGAAGCAATGGGTTTTGGCTCTACACGCACGTTGTAAAAAAAGCCTTTTTCAGTCAGCAAATTGATAGTAAAAGCTCGCGTGTGGTAAAGAGGCGATGGCAAAAAAGTAAGAATACCCGTCGTATCATCAATTAATTTGCAATTCGCCTTCCCATTGCATGCATCAACCAGGGTGTTGCCAGGTGCTTTTATTTGCTGAATGCGATCATCCTCTAACATCAGATTATTGGGTTCTTTAATTGAGGCATTAATGAAAATATCTTCATAATTTCTGACTGTTTTTATTTGAGCACCTTCTGCTGTTGCTATTAATAAGCCTAAGCTGAATATCATTGCCATTTGTTTCATGATTACACCTTCTCAAGATTCGTTAGTTTCAACAGGCCATACTCATAGGAATACCTAATCAAAAAAGTCTCCCGTACATCAGACATCAAATCCGCGCCAACAAAACGCTTCATCTGTCCCATTACTTTTACGCTCAAGTGTTTGATATCAATTTCAAAGGTCGATGGATAAAACACGCTGGATAAATGTTCGTGATTAATTTGTTCGACTTCCTTAACCAATTGCGCCCTGATGTCCCCATACAGTGAGGGAGCTACATAGCCTAAGAGCGCATTAAATTGGTAAGTGGCTGAACTTGAAGTGATATTAAAACGAAGTTGCGTTAAGAAATTGGTCATGTCTCTTAAATAGCCTTCCGAAACACCTGTTCCAGAAAGTGTAAATTCTTGAGATATTTTAGGTGGGATGAAATGGGTTTCATGTTTGCTATGAGCATAATGCAATAAGGCCACAATGGTAATTGATTGCATGAATGTCATAGCTAGCAGCACACTACTAATACCTATGAATAAAACCCTAATCTTTTTTTCCTTCATTAATTCTGATTTTTTTTGTTCTATTTTCATCTGTTACCCCAAAAACGCTCTAATCCATGACGGTGGTGTTGCCCGTAACTTAGGTGATAGAGAAAAGAACCAATAAAAAAGGTGGATATAAAAATAGGGACCTTCATTCCCCTTCATGCGTTTCATCAGGAATAGAAACGCACAGGTTAGAATCAATGAGGTAACAAAAAAACCACAAACAGCCCCAAATACGTAGAGAGTTAATGCTGCTACCATGACCTCATCGAGTGTAAAAATAATCAATCGATAAGGCTCATTAAGATATTGGGGTGTTTTGTATTTTCTCGGATCTTCCATCTTAAACCCCTGCTAGCATTGCAACGACATTTAGAAAAATAGCCATCGCCCCAACGCCGCCAAGCGTTTTAATATTTCGAGTAAACATCAAGGTAACAACAGCCGCTACAGCTTCTCCGACATAAAGATAGGTTTTTATCGAACCATTGTAGGTATCCTTAACTACTTCTTCTGCAGCGGATAAAGCATCCGCTGCAAAGGTTCCTTGAGCCATTATTAGCAAGCAAATAAGTATGAAAATCTTTCCAATGTGAGCATTAATACTGCTTAACACGTTACTTCTGAACTGATTTAATAAAGACATGTTATCCCTCCTTTTTAATGGTGATTGAGGATTGATTGCTGCATTGATGGGCAAAATTTCTTTGTTGGATCAGCCAAACCATCGTGCTTTTCAGATTGAATTTTTTGATAAATTTCATAACGGTGGATTGCTACTGAATTGGGTGCATTAAACCCAATGCGTACCTGATTCCCTTTACAACATAGAACTGTGATAAATATATCTTCTCCAATAACAATGCTTTCACCGACTCTTCTAGTTAAACTCAACATCTTCTTCTCCTTTTTAGTTAACTTTCATATTTAAAATGTGTTTCATTTTCAGTAATTGGGTTTTAGCCACTTCAGGGTTATTGTTTTTGGGAGCTTCATCAGGTACAAAAAATGAACTTCTCTTGGAACAGTTTTTACAAAAATCAATAAATTGGGGTAAGGTTGGCGGTAGTTCCTTATTTTTTCGACATAAATCAATTGCCAGATCAAGAATGTTATCCGCATAGGCAAGTAGTCCTTGTTGCCATTCACCTTTAACAAAAACTAAAAACTCATCGCTTTTAAATTGACTACGCCAAACCTGTCCGTACATAGCTGCAAACCTCAAAAATAATCGATCAATGCGCTTGCGACTTTCCTCGGTAGGCGCTAAGGTCGATGATGTTGTCATCGGCTTCTTCTTCAATTCCTGATTTACATGACTCCCAGAAGCTGTCTCTAATGGGTTGTTTCTTATAATTTGTTTCATGGACTGCATTATTTGTCTCCTGACACGTATCACTTTGAATTTCATCTTTCCAACAATGTTGCGCTAACCAATTGGCAGGATATTTCCAAGCAGCAACCCATTGGCCTTGGCTATGCTGTTGTTGATAAAACTGGATTTGTTGTTGTAAAGCCGAATAAATTTGTATTGGCAACTCAGGTGTGAGATTAAGCGCTTGAAATGCTTCCCATGCTTTTTGCTTTGATTTTTTTAGCGGATACAAATCCCAAAATTTTTCGAATTGTGATAATAAAAAAATATAATAATTATCTTCTTTTAGAGGTGTGTCGGCTTTTGGAGATTTATCTATGCCGGCTTTTAGTGGGTCTGTCTTTGATAAGCCAGTGTTTATAAGGCGTTGCTGATTTTTAGCTGGGTCTAGTTGCTGTGTCGGGTTTAGGTCTAGTTTATTTTGGACGGAATAACCCATTGTAGCTAATTCGCATCTTAAAATTAATTTTAAACCTTCGGATTGTGGTGTAATAAGCCCTGCTCGCCCCAAAGCAGATAAGGCGCGGCGTATTTGCATGCGTGAATAGCTCTCGCTTTTAATGCCTTGATGCGGCTCAATATAAAGTTGCTCTGCTATCGATTGATAGCTGATTCCGCGCTTTATGCCGACTAATCCTGTTTTGATATCCATATATGGCCTTATCCCTCTTAGGTAAGCCAGTTGCTGAAGGTGTGGCATCCCACATAAAGCAGCAAGTTCTTTGTCATTAATTAAAAAATCCACTACTCACTCTCAATCCGTGTATAAATTCGTTATTATTTTTTTTCTATGGTATATTTACTATTAAATACTACTAGAATCGTACGATTCGTGTAAATAATTATTTTAATTTACCACCATTCGGTGCATTGTCAATATATATTTTCACAATATGGGATTAATTGGGTTGGTTAATATGAATATAAAAGAAAAAATTGGTCAAAGAATTCAAGAAGAACGGATAGCAAAAGGATTAACTAGAAAGGCCCTTGAGGAGTTAACTGATGATCTTAAACAATCAAGAATTAGCAATTGGGAGCGAGGTGATAGAACTCCAGGGCCTGAAGAAATAAAACAACTTGCTAGAGCACTAGATATTTCACCTGCTTATTTGATGTGCCTAACCGATGAGAAACGTCCAAAAAAAATTCCAGGATTAGGGTCATTGGTTCCAATGCTCGATCATCAACAAGCCTGCGATCCTAAAGAATTCATTCAAAGGGTTAGGAACGAACATAATTCAGATGAAATAAGCTTTATACCGATTTCTTCTGAGCTTAGTACTCGTCTTGGAGAAAATGCATTTGCTCTAAAAATGAAAGATGAGAGTATGCACCCTGAATTAAGAGTTAATGATATTTTGATTATTGATCCCAATTCTGAACTGCATCCAGGAAGTTTAGTTGCAGCACAGCTTAACGAAGAAAATGAGGTTATCGTGCGTAGATATAAACAACTAACCTTATCAAAAGAATTTAATCCATTTGAATTGCGGGCCGAAAATGATAATTGGGGGAATATAAAAATTGATAAAGTAACTGACGCTATAATTATCGGCGTTATTGTGTGTGTTGTGAGGTATACAGGGAGATACTAATACATTTAGCCTAATTAATTCGATTTACCAGTGAAATGTTAACGGATAGTTCTGAGATTTTTTATAAACCACTCATGTTACGCACGTGAACTTGCAGTTTGAATAAAAAGCATTAGAATTTTGCCCTTAATTTTAGGGAGTGAATTCAATGGATATGCTTGATCTTTATTGTGATTATTTAATTTTCCAAAACAAATATGCGACTGCTACCGGGTTATCTGATTTGGTTGATGGAGCATTTGCTCATAACAAAGTAACACGATTTCTTCGTTTTGAACATTTTGGTTCAAAATCACTTTGGCACTATGTCAAAAAGCCAGTTAGGTCACAAGAAACAGTAGGAGGAGTATTGATACTTGATGATTCCATCGAAGAGAAGCCCTACTCTGATGAGAATGAAGTGAATTGCTGGTATTACTCTCATGCTAAAGGGACTGTACTCAAAGGGATAAACATCTTGTCTTGCATGGTTCGTTACGCTGACTTCAGTGTATCCATAGGATATAAGGTGATTAAAAAAGATATCGCTTATTGTGATATTAAAACCAGACAAACCAGAAGAAAATCATCAGTGAACAAGAATCAATTATTTCAAAGCTTGATTGCACAGGCTATTACCAATAAGGTGATGTTTGATTATGTGCTAGCTGACAACTGGTTTGGCTCGAAGGCCAATATGGTTCACATCCATAAAGACCTTCAAAAGTCGTTTATCATTGGAATCAAGTCTAACCTAACATTAGCCTTATCTGAAAACGATGCCAAAAACGGGCGGTACCAACAAGTAAGAGCATTAGAACTTGAAGAGGATATACTGGCTTAAAGGCCTAGACCTCCCCGTGAGGCTCCTGAAAAAGGTTTTCAAAAACGAAAATGGCTCAACAGGAATTCTCTATCTTGTTTCAAATGACATGCAAAGTAGTGCCGAACGTCTTTATGAAGTTTACCCTGGCGGATTGAAGAGTATCACAAGTCAATTAAGCAAAATGCAAGCTTAACCAAGTCCCCAGCTCGAATCGTCATAACACAGTGCAATCATATTTATGCGTCTATTATTGCTTACTGCAAGCTCGAAATGCTGAAGATAAAAACCCAATTAAATCACTTTGCCATTAAGTACAAAACTAATTGTTAGAGCGAACCAAATTGCCTGGCAGGGGCTTAAAAATATTGCTGCTTAAAATTGATCGTGGGTAACATGAGTATTTGAGCTAAAACCTTAAAGTAATTTTCTGCTACACTTAAAATACAAACTGTCTTCCAAGGTTAGGTATGCGCTACCTCTTTATTTTGATAGCTCTTCTATCCCAACCACTTTTTGCTAAACCATCCGAAGCCATCTTTGCTGGTGGTTGTTTTTGGTGTGTTGAAGCCGATTTTGATAAAGTTCCTGGGGTTTTAGAGACTATTTCAGGCTATGATGGTGGTACTGAGCCTAAACCTGGTTATGCATTGGTCTCATCGGGTAAAACTGCTTATGTGGAGGTTGTGCGTGTTGTCTATGATAGTGACAAAGTGACCTATAAACAATTACTGGATTTTTATTGGCGTCATATCGACCCAACGGTACAAAACCAGCAATTTTGCGATGTTGGTAAGCAATATCGCAGTGTCCTTTTCTATTTAAATGACGATCAAAAAAAAGCAGCTTTAGCTAGTATTGATGGAATAAAAAAACGATTTCCTAAGGTATATACTGAGGTAATTCCCTCTACAACGTTTTATCCTGCAGAAGACTATCATCAAGATTATTATCAAAAAAATCCAATTCGTTACAAATATTATCGTTACAATTGTGGTCGTGATGCACGAATCAAGGAGTTATGGGATGAAAAGTCTCGTTAGTTTCATTGTAAGCTTGTTTATGCTAAGTACTGCCATGGCCTACACGCCTGAATTTAACAAACCCGAAAAACTAAAACAGCTTACGCCTTTGCAATACCAAGTGACTCAAAAGGCTGCTACAGAAAAACCTTTCGATAATCCCTATTGGAATAATGAACAAGCCGGAATTTATGTGGACATAGTTTCAGGAGAACCTCTGTTTAGTTCTCTGGATAAATATGACTCGGGAACCGGTTGGCCTAGTTTTACAAAACCCATAAATAAGGCAAATGTTATTTTAAAACCTGATAGACACTATTTGTTTTTTGTGCGAACTGAAGTGATTTCTAAAAATGCGCAATCTCATTTAGGGCATGTATTTAATGACGGCCCAAAACCTACCGGCGAACGATATTGCATGAATTCGGCAGCATTGCGATTTATCCCAAAAGATCAAATGAGCAACGAAGGCTATGAAGAGTATTTAACTCTGTTTAAATAGATTGCTTATGAAACTCATAAAGCCTGTGCATCGCTGTCCCTATCACTAACAAAGAAAAGATCATTGCTAAACTTAGGAAGTGGTTTGGCCAAAGCATCATGGCTATAAAAAAAACAAAGGCTTCAGCTCTTTCTATTAATCCTGGACTGTAATGAAAACTTTTTTCTGAATCATTAGTCTTAAAAATACCCACCACAAGAAAACTCGTGATACAAAGTAGTATACTCGCCATCATTAACAAAGACCCAAGACCTCGCTCATTAGGATTAATAGCCCATAAGGCAAACACAACACCCACCTCAACCACGCGATCAGTCATAATATCCAATACACTACCCCAGTCAGAGCAATGGTTAGTCAGACGAGCAATAGTACCATCGAGGGTATCACAATATCCAGACAGTAATAGTAAACTAATGGCCAGATAGGGTAGGTTTAGCCACAGTGCGGGTATTACTAAAAGACCCAATACGCCAGAAAAGAAGGTGACTTGATTTGGGGTCACTCGCTCTATCAACACAGGAGTGATTGGATTGACACAAAGGCGTTGATACAATGGCCTAAGGTATTGTTCTATCATAGATTTATCCTAATTTATTTAGCCAACGAACAAAAGTTCGAATTTTAGAAGAAAATATAAACGGCCTATAATACTCTCCCGCAACTCGCTTACTAATTTCACTAAAAGTGGGATACGCTGCAATCGCATCGGTAAAAGTTCGCAAATTTTTCCCTTCTTTAACGGCTATAACCCAAGGTAAAATTAATTCACCTGCATGAGCGCCCACTATGCTCACACCCAAAATTTTAGCTTTTTTACCGGTTATGATTTTAATTTTGCCATTTACTTTATTTTCCGCTTGGGCTCTGTCCACCTCGGCGAAGGCAAATTCTGTGATTTTTAAAGTGGGGTCTTTTAAAGCCTCACTCGCCAATAGGCCCACATGGGCTAATTCGGGCTCAGTATAAGTCACCCAAGGCACCGCTTTGTAATCTATTTTTGCAGGCCATTTAAAAGCAATATTTCTCAATGCAATACCCGCTTGATAACTAGCCATGTGCGTAAATTGATGAGGCCCTGTCACATCGCCTATGGCGTATATTTTTTTATTAGTGGTTTGAAGTCTGGCATTCGTGTTTATCCCTTTGGTGGTGTATTGAACGCCTGCTTTTTCCAAATCGAGCCCGTCCACATTAGCCACACGACCTGTTGATACCAACAAATGCGACCCAGTGATGGTAATTGGGTTGTCCTGGTTTTCCAAATGAACACTAATAGTCTTATCAACACTCTCTTCTATTTTGTCAATTTTAATGTGTTCATAAAGTGCTATCTGCATCGACTCAAGTTGACTTCGAATAATAGCCACGCAATCGGCATCATCCTTAGGAAGAATAGTAAAGGCTTCTAAAATGGTGATTTTAGACCCAAGCATTGCAAAAGCCTGAGCTAATTCACAGCCTATAGGACCTCCGCCGATAACAATCAAATGCTCAGGTTGTACTTTTAGGTTAAAGATGGTTTCATTAGTTAAGTAAGAGACCTTGTTTAAGTTCTGGATAGGAGGGATGGCCGGAGATGAGCCGGTAGCAATCACAAAATGTTTGGCCTGAATAATTTTCCTTTTTAATTTAAACTGTTTAGGCCCTATAAAACGTCCTGCTTCTTGAATAACCTGAACACCTAGAGAGGTAAAACGTTCCACCGAATCATTTTTGGCAATACACGCTATCACATTTTGCACCTGTTGCATCACTTGCAAAAAATCAATTTTCACCGATTTTGCCTGAATACCTAAAACAGTCGAATGTTTGGTTTGATAAAAGATTTTGGCAGTGTTCAATAGCGTTTTAGAAGGGACGCAACCGTAATTTAAACAATCACCTCCCATTTTGTTTGGTTCAACCAATACCACTTGTAATCCCAATTGAGAGCAACCTGCAGCGATACTTAAGCCTGCAGAACCCCCGCCAATAATGGCCAAATCACAAAATAAATCTTTATCTTTCATTTTTTCAGTACCCTGTTTACCCTTTTTTTTGTAAAAAACAGGAATCAAAGAAAGAGCGGCTAATCCTAATAAAGGTAGAATAAATTTGGGTTCAAAAATAATCCCCAGATTAGGCTGAAGGCTTGCTGCAAATAGTTCGCCCAATCCATTACCAACAGACACATAGACAATAGAGCCAGGAATAATTCCTATAAAAGTGGCTATGATAAAAGTATAGGCGCTCACACCCAGTAAGGCAGAAACGATATTAATCACCCAGAAAGGAAATAATGGGATAAGTCGCAAGGTGAGCAAATAAGAAAATGCATTGTCTTTAAACCCAGAACGCATCCGCTTAACCCAACCTGAAGCACGCTTGGAAAACACTTCGCCTAAGGACGATTGGACTGCAAAAAAAAGAATCGTTGCACCTAAAGTGGCACTTAGAACCACCAAAAAAGTTCCCCAAAGTATTCCAAATAAGAAGCCGCCTATTAAAGTCAAAAAGATAGCACCTGGAATAGAGAGAGCTACGGCCACTGTATAAATTAGTATAAAAACTAAAGAGGCTAGATAAAAATGTGATTTTGTCATGGCTATAAGCCATTCATGATTGTCTCGTAAATTGGCAAAACTTACGTATTTATTTAAGCCTAAACCAAAAAAAAGACCTAATAACACTATTATTATTAAAAGGGGAAGCCACGATTTTATTGCACTAACTTTCATTAGATGATGTCCTTTTCATTATTCACATAACTCTCCTATTTACTTATCAGGAGTTTTTGACTTTCGGCTAAAATGAAAATCCTTTTTTATTTGCCAATAGTGACGTTGAGCTTTAATTGGCATCAAAAGTAACCGTATAAGACTATTATCTGATGGCTTGGAATAGCCAGGCACACCAATTATGATAGCTTGTTGGGGAATATCTAATTTGATTGTTTGATGCAACCTATCCCAAAATGAAAATACAACCCCATAATTACTATTGGTTTCATCTAGATAATTGGAATGATGAATGCCATGCATTCTTGGAGTAACGATAATTTTATTAATTAGCCGTTCAAAGCGAAAAGGCAATTTGATATTGCTGTGTTGAAAAAAAGTATGTGCTTGAAAAAAAAATTCATAGCAAAAAAAGAGTAAAGGACTCACTCCAATCAACCCTAATTGCACCAACCTAAAGAGACTCGAATACATAATTTCCACACAATGAAAACGCATAGCGGTTGAAACATCTAAGTCAGGATCAGCGTGATGCACGACATGGAATCGCCACAATAACGGAAGTTTATGATTTAGAGTATGCCAGTAGTAAAAGCTTAAATCCATTAACAAAAACCCAAGTACAAACAGTACCCATTGATTAAAGGGAAGCATAGAGAGAAGACCCAAATCATGGCTAAAGGTGAAAAGGACTGTGACTTTTGCTAAGGGGCTAATTAACAGGCTTGCGATGACATAAACCAAGACGGTAAAGGTGAAATTAATCGCTAATCGCTGCAATAATGGGCGAGTTGCTTTTCTTAAAGGCCACTTTTTTTCTAAAACAAACAATGACAAATAAATAAGAGTAAGAATGAGTACTAAGTAATATTGTACTGTACTGTAATTGATCTCAGACATTAGTTTAAAAGGCTCGTGAATTGTTTCTATAAACTTGCCTATAAAAATGGCTCAAGTCAATCCAATTATAATTATCTTTATTCATAGTCATCATTTTTCTCTTAAATTAGTGGTAGTTGTTGGACTGAAAATATTTTTCTATTTTCAATGTGTCTCTGTAAGAGTAAATGGTGTTCTTGCTTACATTTTTTTGTTTGGGTAATTAAACAGTAAGAAATTCAGTAAGATATTCTGCAAAATCAGTTGGTTTCATCGTTATCGCCTTGCAAATCAGGGATTATTCCTGGGTACCTAGTCTCCATTTTCAACTTTATATCGGGAAACACATCGATCGTCATACGAAGGTAATAGTAACTGTTCGAGGAAATACACCTACCGCAGAATTTAAAATTTTCTAAACTAAGCCTCTCAAAAAGAGGAGCTAGAAATGAAATCAAAAGAAGAATACTGGGAGCGTCTATTTAAAGGATATGAGCGAAGTGGGTTATCGCAAGAAGAATTCTGCAGCGAACAAGGCATTCCTATTGCAAAATTCAAGTATCAATGGCGTAAAAAGTTTGGCGCAAGGAGCAATAAAACTACAGTGCAAAATAGTTCTGAGAAACCCGGTGATTTTGAACCAGTACTTATTAGTAAAAATGAGTCTGTTTCCCCAGAACCTGTAACGAGCCAATCTATTATTATCCAATTTCCCAATCAGATTTGCTGTGAAGTACAAATAGATATCAAGAGCCGAGATTTTTCCTCCTTACTGAATCAATTGAGGTTGCTATGCTGATTCCAGAAGAAGTACAGGTTCATTTATATTGCGGCATTACTGATATGAGGAAGTCGATTAATACGCTGGCGATTTTGGTCAAAGAAGTATTCGGCATGGAACTGGAGCCAGGGCATTTATTTTTATTTCGTAGTCGCTGTGGCTCCAAACTCAAAGCCCTGTACTATGAGGCGTGTAGTTTTACTTTATGGTACCGTAGGCTAGAGAAAGGACAATTCATTTTCCCTCGTAGCCATATTGAGTTAACAAAAGACCATTTAAATTGGCTGATAGCTTCTAATAAATACACGTTTCATCAAGGAGAAGAGCCTGTAATTTATCGCGATTTTCATTAAAAAAAGCTCAGAACATCATGGTGGATATGGTATAATTCCACCATGAAAATGACTCCTGACCACTCTATTTTTTCTTCAGAATTTCAAGCGATTCTCGTCCCACTTCAAGATGAAAATCAAGTCTTAAAGCAAGAAGCCCAGGAATGGAAAGAGAAATACCATCATCTTCTTGAGCAATTGCGCCTGGCCAAACAGCAACCCTTTGGTCGCTCATCAGAAGCCCATATAGGGCAAGGCGAATTGCAATTTGATGAAGCGGATTCGGTTGAGAGCACTGAGCTTCCAGAAGAGGAAAATACCATTACGGTAACCTACACCCGGAAGAAGCCAGTCAGACGCCCAATACCTGCGCATTTACCTCGTGAAGTAATCGAGCACGATATTACAGAAGAAGAAAAATTCTGCGTCTGTGGGTGTATGAAGCAACGTATTGGGGAAGCAGTTACCGAGCAGTTAGAGTATGTTCCAGCGCGTCTTTCTGTCATTGCCCATGTTCGCCTTAAATATGCCTGCAATCGTTGTGATGAGGCAGTCACTATTGCCCCTATGCCTTCGTTATTCCTTCCTAAAAGCATGGCTACTCCAAGTCTTGTAGCTCATGCCATCGTTAGTAAATACGAAGACCATTTACCTTTGTATCGCCAGGAGAAAATATGGGCTCGATTAGGGATTGAGATGCCAAGAAACACCGTATGTGGCTGGATAATGGCGGCATACGAGGTGTGTGAACCCATGGGACAAGCGCTTCATGGGGAACTTATTACATCGAACTATCTACAAGCAGATGAAACCACTATGCACGTCATGGATGAGCCGAATCGAAAGAATACCAGCACCAGTTATATGTGGGTCTATCGTAACCACCGGCCCGATAAAAAAGTAGTTCTTTTTGATTACCAGCAAACAAGGCAAGCGCAGTGGCCCAAACAAATACTTAAGGATTTTAAGGGCTATCTGCAAACTGATGGGTATAAGGGCTATGATTGGGTGGATGACCACCCGGATATTATCCATTTGGGGTGTTTGGCTCACGCCAGGAGGCCTTTTGCTAAGCTTGTAAAACTGGCTAAAACCACGGGGAAGTCGTATCAGGCTGTAGCCTACATTAAGAAACTCTACCTTATTGAGCAGAATGCCCGTAACAATCACTATTCTCATCAGCAACGATATGAGCTTCGCTTGCAGCAGGCAAAGCCGATTCTTGACGAACTGAAAAGCTGGTTGGATAAAACCATCAAAACAACAGCCCCCCAATCGGAACTGGGCAAAGCTCTCGATTATATGTATGGCAGATGGGGTGAGCTCACCGCTTATCTTTTGGATGGTTCCCTTGAGATTGATAATAATCTCATAGAAAACCTCATCAGGCCCTTTGCTTTGGGCAGAAAAAATTGGATGATGTCGGGTAGTCCAAGAGGTGCCCATGCCAGTGCATTATTCTATAGCCTCATTGCAACGGGTAAAGCTAATGGGCTCAATCCCTTCCATTACTTGAAAATTCTTTTTGAAAATATCAGCTCTTGTAGAACAGCGGAGGACTATAAGGCTCTCTTGCCTTTTAACCTGACAGGATTAAACTAATTGTTCCTTTCCATGCAACCCGTATTTCCACGAACGTTTACGTTCTATCTAAAATTTTTTTGAAGATTGAGGCATCTCAATAACCAATTTTAAACATGAGTTATTGACACTTAGATATTTAGATGAATTTTTAAAATAGTCATTCTGGTGAGCTTGTGCTGCTCTCTTGAAAAGCGATAGTTTGATGATCCTTCCAAGCATATTTTATTTTTTAGTACTTTTAGTAATTAAAGACAGGCATGCGCTTTGTCCTTGGGATTACTCCTCGATTTGCAAGTGTAAACCCACCCTTTTTAGTGCCAAGCTAAACTAGAGGTTTCCGGGTGTTTGCTTAATCGGTATTGAACAGGCGTCATGCTGTTTAAAGCCTTATGCGGCCGTTCCTCGTTGTACTCCTTTATCCATGTTTGTGTGATTTCTTTTACCTCCGTTAAATTTCTGAATGCGTACATATTCAAGACTTCCGTTCGGTAAGTCCGGTTGAACCGTTCTATATAAGAATTTTGCGTAGGCTTTCCCGGCTGGATGAACTCAAGTTTGATACCATGTTGCTCCGCCCATTCAGCCATCGCGGTTGAAATAAATTCAGGACCGTTATCCAGTCGCAATTTCTTGGGGTAACCTCTTAACCCAGCAATTTGATCCAGTTCACGAATGACTCGCTTTGATGGGATATTTAAATCGATGGCGATCCCCAGCAATTCCCGATTAAAATCGTCAACAACGTTGAATGTTCGAAAGCGTCTGCCTGTCATCAATGAATCAGACATGAAATCAGCTGACCATGTCTGGTTTAATGTATCTGGAACAGCTAATCTTTCTGGATTGCGGCTCGGTAGCCTTTTTTTACCCTTGCGACGCAAATTCAGTTTTAAGCTCCGGTAAATTCGATAAACGCGTTTATGATTCCAGGCCAAACCTTCCTGCCTTAATTTGTCAAACATCATCTGAAATCCGTAGGAAGGATAGTCTTCAGCCAACCGCTGCAGAGCTGCAATGACAACCTGATCACGAGTGAGATCAGGCTCATATTTATAAGAACTTCGGCTAAGACCAACTACATTGCAGGCTGTGCGTAAACTTGCCTGATGGTATGTTATTGCATAATCCACGAGCTCTCGCTTTTCGGCTGGCTTTAAAGCTTTTTTTCGATAATATCTTTGAGAATCGTATGCTCTAAACTGAGGTTGGCAAACATCTGTTTCAGGCGCCGATTTTCTTCTTCCAAATCCTTCATTCGTTTGATGTCTGAAGCTTCCATTCCACCGTACTTTGCCTTCCAATTGTAATACGTTGCATCGGAAATACCGTATTCCCGGCAAACATCCTTTACTAGTCTGCCTGTCTCTACCGCTTTCAAAATACTGATTATCTGGCTTTCGTTATATCTCGATTTCTTCATCTAATTCTCCTCGGGTCATCATTATACCCGGAGAACTTTAATTTTGACTGGTCCAATTATAAGGGAGGATTACACAAGGCTTCGAAATCTATGCATAATAACATTACATTAAAAATACGGAAGAGCCGTGAAAACATATGGACAACAAATTTCTATGGACGATCTAAACCAATATAAAGCAAAACTTTTAGACTCAACAAGTGACGTTGTTCTAATTACAGATAACAATATAGACAACCCTATAATTCAGTATGTAAATAAAGCTTTTGAGAATCTAACTGGCTTTACTAAAGAAGAAGCGATTGGTCAAACGCCTCGCATACTGCAGGGCTCAAATACTGATAAAAATACGCTAAGACGCATAAAAAGATCACTGGTTCTTAAAAAGCCTGTTCGTGTTGAACTTCTTAACTATACTAAAGATGGCCGAGAATATTGGTTGGATTTTTCAGTAGTTCCACTATTCGATGATAAGGGCGAAGTTTCCTATTTTGGTGCGATAGAGAGAGATATTACCCAACAAAAAATCTCGCAGAATAACTTATACGAACTTGCAAATAAAGATCATCTCACAGGCGCAATTAATCGAAATCGCTTTTATGATGTTGCTGCTGTATCTTTTGCTAATCATCTCAGGAGCAACCTAAACTTTGCGATTATGGTCATTGATGTTGATAGCTTTAAACATATTAATGATACATTTGGGCATTTAGAGGGTGATGAACAGTTAAAGTTAATTTCATCTATATGTCTCAGTAATATTCGACAGACAGATTATTTATGTCGATTCGGTGGAGATGAGTTTATAGTACTGGTTCATGGAGTAGATAGCGATGCATTAAAAATTAAAGCGGATTCAATTATAACTGCCATATCAAATAATCAAGACATCAAAACCAGTGTAAGCATCGGTGCAACATTAGTAGATAAAAAGGATACGAATATTGACGATTTAATTGCTAGAGCAGATTTAGCACTCTATCAGGCTAAGAAAAAAGGGAAAGGCAATGTGAGCGTCCTTTTGGGGTTAAATGCCTAGTGATGTAATCAAGCAAATTTGTACACCCCAGTTAAGCCACTTTTTTTCAATAACTCCCAATAACGATTTTCAAATTGATTCGTACTTTGATAATCCTACAACCAGGTGATTCCCTTATCACCATATTAACTTGTTGAAAATAAAATTCACTAGAGTTAAATGAATTATATATCTCTTCCATAATTTAATCCGATTGTATTCTCAGGGTAATTTACCCTGCTTTCTAAACCTTGACCAAGAAGCTCATGGGTCATAAACACATTTTCTGCTTCCTCGGCAAACACCCTTTTGGCTTTATCAGATAATTCAACCCGTATTTCCCCGAACGCATACCCTAAATACGGGTTGCATTGATATTGATGCTTTGCGCTGAAGCAAATCAAGCCCATTGGGTAATTCTATTCATCTTGGCATTATTTTTTATTCTGGGAAGAATTCTTCATGCTTATGCTTTTATTTATAATAAAAAGCATTTCAAATTTCGTGTGCGGGGAATGGTTCTGACGTTTTCTGCACTTTTTTCCTTGCGGTGTTAAACATTAGTTTAATACTTTATAAACTCGGGTGATAAAACAATTATTTTTTTACCCTGCATAAATCTGTTCAAAGTATTTACTTTTTCTGAGCGGGCAATCTATTAGAAAAAGAATTATTGAGATCGCTGGACTTATTATACTCAGAAGCATTATGCACACCAAATTTGATTTAGGCAACATCGCCACGCGAAGATGCCAATAATCCAAATTTCTTAGAAATTAAGTGGTCAAGAGATAGTGAACCCGGGCCATAAAATAAAATCAAAGCAAGCAGCATAGCCCAGTAACGATGGTCTATTAAATCGAGATAGGTAAACTGAATGACAGCGGTCATAGCCAGTAAAGGCAATGTTGCAAGTCTTGTTGCAAACCCAAAGATAAGAAGTACAGGGCAAGCGAGCTCAAAAGAGGTTGCAAGACAAGCAGTAATTTCTGGAGGCACAAAAGGAACTTTATACTCTTCCCTAAACAAGAAGACGGTCGACTGCCAGTTTGATATTTTAGTCATGCCAGAATACCAGAAGATTTTAGCCATCCAAAAGCGCATGAATAAAACAAGCACAGGAAGGGCAATTTTCTCCAAAACCTTTGTAACTAATAGATAAATCTGAATGATTTTAGAAATGAACGGCTTATTTATAGAAGTCTCTACCGAATTATTGAGCATTATTGCCTCCGGTTTTAATGATATTGTCGACCAGCTGCTCCTGTAACACAAAAGCAACTGCTGAAGTTAAGTCAAAATTTTGATTGATTGTTTGTGCATACTGGACGCTCTCTAAAAGCTTTGCACCTTCAAATAATTTCTTTATGAAATGCCACTGATCTTCGGCAATCCAATAGGTATGTATTTCGTTTTCCTTACAGCCAATAACACCATAAGCTGCTTCTGTCTTAAGGGTAATTGCTTTTGAACTACAATTCTCAATGGTATCATGAATATCAAACAACGGGTATTTGGACTGAAAAATACAAACTGAAGGACAAAAATTCAGTTTGATATGATCTATTTCCTCTTCGGGGATGGTCATTAAATCTTGAGGAGAAATGGACTTAGAGTCTACAGCCCCATACGCCAAATGTTTGAGCCATTCATAGTGGGCATAATCACTTAAATAGGGCAACTCAGACAGTTGCTGTAATGTGGATAGAAAGTCAGGGAAATCTCCACCAAAATCATCAAGCCAGCCTGTCTTTGGTAAGTACTTATCCTTTTTGCAATAAGTATAGGCAACACTATTGGCACACTCATTGCCGATTAATTTCCAAACGCCTGGATAAGTAATCCTCAAAGCATTGATCATATTTTCAAAAATAGTCTGACGATAAACATCTAGCCGTTCTTGGGAGAAATCCGAGCTTATAAAACTTAAATCATCGTCTTTTTTAAAGACATTTCGATAAAAAGACTGTTGTAACTTAAGTAATTCATGCATTTGCTACCCCCCTATTAACTTTGTAAGACGAGAGGTATGACTCGCATTTTGAAGCTTCCTCAATTAAAATATTGAGAGAAGGGATGTCTGCATCCCATTCAAGTAAAGTTGGTATAGGGCCAAATCTTTGAACAGTATAATCGTATAGAGCCCACACCTCATCACACACATAATTATTGTGAGTATCTATACGCAGAGTACTATCGTTTGACAATTCTTTTATGGAATGACCAGCAATATGAATTTCTTTTACTAAATTAAATGGAATAGAATCAATGTACTCTTTGGTATTCCATCCGTGATTCCAGGATGAGATGAATAGGTTATTCACATCGAGCAGAATCTTGGCACCTGTTTGATTGCAAAGCTCCACCAAAAAATCGGATTCATGGAGCCTGGATGACTTATATTCTATATAGGAAGATGGGTTCTCAATAAGAATTTCTCGTTTTAAAAAATCCTGTGCTATCGATATACTACGCTTAAAGGTGTTAAAACTTTCTTCTGTATAAGGCACTGGAAGTAAATCAGGCATGTGTATGCCACCAACATGTCCCCATGAAAGATGCTCAGAAACAAATTTAGGCTGCACCTGATGAACAAGATTCGATAGACGATCCAAATGGACTTTGGAGATACCATCGGATGAACCCAAAGATAGCCCAACACCATGAAGGCTTATCGGATAATATTCGGAAATATTTAAAAGAGCTTTTATCTCATTTCCGCGGTTGGAGAAGAAATTTTCGCTATGAACTTCAAACCAGCCAATCGAAGGTCGCTCCTCTAGAACTTGTGTGTAATGAGGGTACCGAAGTCCAATACCTATTAGCGGGTTCAAAGTCATAATATACGAATCGATTAATTTGCAACTTCTATTTTATCTTTAATGTCTTGCCCAACAGCGCTAAAATCACCCGCATTTATTTTATCACATTGACCTTTTGGTACTAAGATCCACGATTCAGAATCACCTGCTTTATTTTGTCCAGCACAGGAGTGGGAAGAACCTTTGCAATCTGCTTTGTTTTCCTTAATTAATCCCTTGCCATCTTTAACAACGCTACATTTCTCCATTTCACCTTCAGCAAATGCAACACTAGTTGTTAAAGTTATCGCTGCTGCAACTGCTGTAAAAATTCCGCTTTTTATCATTTTAATGCTCCTTTATTAATATAACAGTTACATAACATGGTATTGGAAAATAATCATATTATTTCAGGACTATCCGATATGTTATCCTTTAAATGTAGCACCGATCAATTCGCTGTCAAGGTTAAACAAGTTTATAAATTTTCATGTTAAGGAGTAACTTGGGATTAAGATCCATCGTTGAGACTATTATTATTCTGTAAAATCCTTCCTTAAAATAATCAATACAACGCTAAATATTTGTAGAAAGAACGCTATTTCAGAATACAATTTATTACTACCTTCGATTGCAGTTGCTTTATTTTGAATAGTCACTTGATCAAGATATAAATTATCAATATATTCACCATAACGCTCAATTTCCTTTTTAACCTCTTTGACAATATCCGCTGTACTTGATGTTCCTGTTAACTCAGAAAAGTCTCTCAAATAGTCTTTTTTAATGACCTGAACTTCGACCTCATCTTTTACAGGTAAAACAGACAGAAGTATCGCGATATCAGCTCTGGTTTCTTTTTTTACTATATTGTTCCATACATCTTTAATGAGAATTTGTTTGTTCTGCGCTTGCATTTTCAAAGAAGATATAAGCAGCTCATTTTGTCTGATAAAGAAATATGAAATCACAGCTGAGCTAACCATCATGGAGAGAGCAAGAATTAAAACTAAATTACTAAGGTATTTACTTGTTTTACTCCTTTTTTTTTCTTTCATATTCCTTCTTCAGCTAATGAACATGATATTATCGATATATTAAGCTCAACGTTTTAATGAAAAGTTTAGGTGAATATTAAAAGATGTCAAGGCTTTCCCAGCCACGATTACTGGCTTACCGCTGACGGTAGTCTGTTTAAAGGCTATAGAGTCTGTATTAATCACCACAATTTCCCGAATCTTTACTTAATGAATACATACTCATTACATCATTTCCCCTTCCAAACTTCTTAATTCGAACCGCAAAACAAATCCGGATGCAAACTAAGTGGGGAGGAGGATTATATTAAAACAGTGCAACTTATTATAAGTCTTTAGGGTCGATGCCTTTAATTTTTGGCCAATTAATATTTGCCTTCTTTATGTTGCCAGGTATATTTTTTGCCCAAACATCTTGTGTTTTGCTGTTTAAATTTAGATACAGTGTTCCATCCACAATTCTCCAAGCTAAAGGATCACTCACTATTTTGCTCCCAACGGATACGCCATACGCGCAATATCCTCCATAAGCGGGAAGATATTTTTCAGGATTTGCAAGAAATGTTTTTTTGTTCTCTTGATTAGAAAAAATATAACTCACACCTTCATAATATTCCGTGTAGTTTCCGCTACCACGTACAGGCCCACCTTGTTGAAAATAAGACACAGGATCATACCCCTGAATACCCACCAAACTGTAGGAAATATCTGAAGCCCAGGCAAGAACTGGCATCATAAAAATAAATATTAATTGCGCTATATACAATGAGTTAAGTTTTTTCATCGCTGCTATCCTTATAAAAGTGTTAACCATATTTAAATCTTTTTACATTGAAGTGGCACGGAAAAACTTTCCCTGGACTTGCACCTGCCGCAAAACAAAGCGGCGCTTTTGTTGCAAAAAAATTGCGGCTCTTGTTTATAATAAACCATCCAATGCTACTTTTAATTACACACATTTAGGCAGCCTGGCGACCATTAGTAGAAAAGCATTAATAGTTGAATTAAATCATTTCAGCTTTTATGGAGCGCTTGCCTGATGGTTTTGAGGATTTGTCCATGTATCCTTCCTTGTAGGAGCACGAAATAAATTCTCTGTGCTGTCCAATTGAGTATGGTCCTTTTTTACTTTTAGAGCAAATAATTTACTTATTACCTCCATTAAGAAAAAGAAATACAGATAGAAAAAACCAATGATTTTAATGAATGACTAGAAACGAGGCATAATAGTGTTTTAGACAAAAGGATTCAATTGATGGACAAACAATTGTTCCTCAAGCCAAACATACAATTTTTTTACCAAATAGCTTGCCGCTTTCTCATCCTTCATTTCATAGATTAATTGTTCACAAATTTCTATGAAAGAAGCCTTGTTTTGGATTGCCTTTAACATATTTAGCTCTAACTTATCCAGTAGATAATATCTTATTTGAAGTTGGCGGCGCCAAATGACTAAAGATTGTGAATGAGCCATTTTTTTAGGACGAGGAGGATGCTTGTAACCATTTCTTGATGCTTTAATGAGGTCAAAACTGTTCCAATGCATTGATAATAAATGACAAGATGGATGAAGATAAAATTTCATGTCAGGCCATTCGCTTCCAGGCACAAGATGTAACTCCGTTGTTGTAAGTAGCGTTGCGTCAGCTGCTGTAAACGCCTGCGCTTCAGCCCATTCGTAGGATGCAATTTCTCCTAAATGCGGCCTTTTATTATAGGGTGGTTTTTCAGACAGAAATTTACTTAGGTGTTGACCAAAAAAATTAAGAGAATAGCTGTATGAGGGGTATAATCCCACATAATCTTGACACATTTGACTGAACTCATCTTGACCCATTAATACTGCTAACGTTTGATAATCACTTAATAGTGTTTCTTCAAGCCTGCTATAAAATCCATCAGTGTATATCGCTATTCTGTCAGCAATACAACCTTTTGGTGGCAGTTGTAAATAGGGTTCAATAAGCGGTTCATCGCTCAAAATAGAGTTTTGTAATAATATATAGAGATCATCAGATGGTTTCATGCACTAAGCTCACTTTTGCTTTGGACAAGCTTGTTTGCTTGATTTTTTTTGCATAGTCTAATTCCTGCCATAGTTCTTCAAATGTTGGAATATGGTCATCTCGTTCAATCATGGTTGAAATATCACCAAATCGGTTAATCGCTTTAGCATATAGCTCCCAGACTTCTTTGATAACTGGGTGATCGTGTGTATCAATAATATATTCACCACAATTCATATGGCCTGCTAAATGAAATTGTTGGACCCGGTTTACTGGAATATGGTTTAGATAAGTTTCTGAATCAAAACCATGATTAAAAGCGCTTACATAGATATTATTAATATCCAATAAAATGAAACAATCTGCTCGATTGGCTATTTCAGATAAAAACTCCCACTCAGTCATTTCAGATTGTTTATAAGTGATATAGCTGGAAACGTTTTCTAATACTAGTTGCCGTTGATAGAAATCTTGTACACTTTTGACCCGTTCAACAATATGGCTAATCATTTTCTCAGTATAAGGAAGGGGTAATAGATCATGCATATTTCGTTGATGTACACCAGTCCAGCACAAGTGATCGGAAATCCATTTTGGCTCTATTCGGTCAGCTAGTTTTTTAACTTTGCTTAAGTAGTCACTATTTAGTGGATCTGAACTTCCGATTGATAAAGAAACCCCATGCATAACCATAGGATAATGTTCGCGAATCTTATCTAAATAATAAAGTGGATTTCCTCCATCAACCAAGTAATTTTCCGTAAGAATTTCAAACCAATCGATTGTTGGTACATGTTCTAAAATATATTGATAATGTTCTGTTCTAAGACCAAGCCCCATACCTAGAGGTGGATAGGGTATGCGAACCTCTTGACTCTTCTCCATCGATTGTACCATCCTGGCGGTAGTTCCTATGAGTATTGATGCCTCATTCAAGACATCAATAGTTATATCAATACAGATTATGATTTACATTTGTGGTTGCTTTTACAATTGCTACTACCTTTGCAGCTGTTCGTACCCTTACAACTGTTAGTGCCCTTGCATTTATTAGTGCCTTTACAACTATTATGGCTAGTTTTACACTTATTTGTACCCTTACAATTATTAGTCCCTTTACATTTGTTAGTGCCTTTACAGCTATTATGCCCCTTACAACTGTTTTTTTCTGACTTCATCATAGTAGTATTACTACCTGAGTTAGTCTCTTGGCTTGCTGCTGCATTTACGCCAGAGGTAAATAAAGCCGCGGCTGCAGCTGCTATAATTAAACTTCGCTTGTCCATTTTAAGCTCCCTGTTGATAATATTATCCAGCTTAAAGGTAGCTGATTAATTGATAAATTGCAAAAACCAGGCAAAACCACTCAACTGCCTAAGCTCTGTTTATCAAAGGCAAATCTTGTTGTGAGCCATAAACTTGGCATATTACTTCACGTTATTTTCCTGCATTTTTGAATAGTGGCAAATACTTACCATAACCTCTTTTCTGCAGATCCTTGACTGGAATAAATTCCAGCGCCGCAGAATTCATGCAAAAACGTTTATTGGTGGGCGGAGGGCCGTCATCAAAAACATGCCCCAAATGTGATTTTCCATGTTTGGAAATCACTTCAGTCCGACTAGTAAACATGCTGCTATCATCTTTATATATTATGTTTCCAGGTTCTAGCGGTTTGGTAAAACTCGGCCAGCCAGTCTTAGAGTCATATTTATCGAGCGAAATAAATAATGGTTCACCGGTAACAACATCAACATAAATACCCTGCTCTTCATTATTCCAATAAGCATTATTAAACGGGGATTCTGTACCCTGTTGTTGAGTAACATTATATTGAATTGTTGATAATTTTTGTTTGATGACAGCATCTGAAGGTCGTTTATAGGCTTGTTCTGCATAGGCTGTCAAAGAGGCAACACTCATGAAAAAAAATAACAAACCTTTGATAATACGCTTCATGGTGGTTTCTCACTGATTAATGCTCTAATCTTAAGTATAGTCAGAATTCCGAACAACAGAATTCCGAACAACTGTCAATTTCCTTGACGTAAGTTATATGGTCTACTACAATTATAAAGGGCAAGAGGATACTGTCGTATTCCAATCTATCCAAAAATAAGGAGAAGTATCGTGCAACGTATTAAAAAAATCTCTATCGCTAACGCACAAGGCAAAGCCAAAGAGCTACTAGAAGGCACAAAAAAAGCTATGGGCACTGAATTAAATCTATTCAGCACATTTGCCAACTCACCAGCGGCACTGGAAGCCTACATTGGGATTATGACCTCTCTTAGCAAAGGTGCTCTTAACCCTAAACTACGCGAACAAATCGCATTGGTCTCAGCAGGTTATAATGGCTGTAACTACTGCGCATCCGCTCATACCTATCTTGGAGAAAAAGCAGGGATTAATAAAGATGAACTTAAAGAAAACCTCTCAGGAAAATCGTCTGATAAGAAAACACAAGTGGCTCTCAATTTTGCTACTCAACTGATTGAACGTCGTGGTGGGGTGAGTGAGTTCGACATCAAGACTGTCCGTGAAGCTGGATTTAGTGATGAAGAAATGGTTGAAATTTTAGCGC
This sequence comes from Legionella sheltonii, assembly GCF_026191355.1. Lineage (GTDB taxonomy): Bacteria > Pseudomonadota > Gammaproteobacteria > Legionellales > Legionellaceae > Legionella > Legionella sheltonii. Next base: position 221,766 of record NZ_JAPHOQ010000003.1, on the reverse strand, counting down.
ATGTAGCGATGAACACTTTCACTAACTACTTCAACGAAGCATTCAAGACGGACATCGACTTTCCTGTCGTTGATACCCATAAAGGACGTAGTGCAGCATAAATTATTCTAAGGGGTGGCTTAAAAACCACCTCCTTAATAGAAAATCCAAATTATATTTTGCCCCAAATACAAACCACCCTAAGATTCAATCCTCAAGTTTTTATTCTTGACTTTATAGAACGTCGATTTACAGCGGTTGAACTGGAAGATCCAGAGATCTCGAAATACCAATTGACTCAATGGACAAGCTTTTTGGTATCTACGTTTTTATTTTAGAACAAAAAACATCAGAGAAAAAGTTGCCATTCTTATTAGCGATCAATTGCCCCACACATTTTTCCCGAAATAGATACTATTCTATGGCGGGATATTTATCTTTTAATTGTTCGTGTCTTCCCAAGCTAGACTAGACATCATTATTATAAAAAAATCAGGACCAGAAGAAGGAGTATATATTCGTGCTGGAACCACAAATAGAAAAGCTGACACAGAAATGATTAAAGAGTTAAATCGCATAGTCAGCAATCAAACTTTTGATGAGCAACCCTTAACTGCATTGAACTCCGAAGCGATAGACTTCAGAGCTGCTTTAGAGCAATTCGAAAAAATTAGGAAGATCAATAAGAAAGATCTAGAAACGGTCGTTATCTTAATGGATTATCAAGGCAAAAAAGTACCTACAGTTTCAGGGTTAATATTATTTGGTAAGGACAGAGCCAAAATATTTCCAGATGCATGGATTCAAGCGGGTCGATTTCAAGGAACAGACAAGAGCTTGATTGTAGATAATGCTGAATTTCATAATTCTCCTGGAAAAGCAATTAAAGAAACAAGCTTTGCTTTTAATGAGGCTATACTGACGAAACAGCCCGATGCAAAGAACGTCATTCCTCCTCCATCAGTTGCCGTGATTAGCTGGAAAGCGAACACTCAGCGCGACGATCATTTTTGCCTTTTGCAGGACGTGGGGTGTATGGTATGGCAAAAGAAAAACAATTATGGTTTGCGCAGCCATATAGAGTTGGCTATTTTGCGTTACAAAAAAGTCATGGGGACAGCCATGAAAGCAAGGGAATTACCTCAGCAAAAAACAGAAGGTGGGATTGCTACGCGTGCTTTAAACCGAATCACTTCACTGGGTATGCCATTCTCTGTGAAAGTGAAGTAAAACCAATCCGGTTAGGTGAAATGTTGCCTAATTTTGATTTATTCAACAATGCCATATTGGATCATCCCGCCAATTATTTATAAATCCCATTTCAATTCCTGGAAACTGCTCATTTCTTTCAAATAGCTCAAAGAGCTTTATTTTCCAATTAGATTCAGGTGCAATTGTTTCTAATAATTGATCTATGATAAAAGCGATTAATTGAAAACGATAGTTACCATCAATATGGGTTTTAATAGGCGCATTCTTAGGTATTAGCGGAGGAATAACAAGCCATCTATTCCATAATCTTGAATGATGAGCACAGAGGTTCCTTGTATAGGTTAAACTTTTTATCCAAGATTCAATTACAGTTGTATGCTGACCTAAAAAAGAAGCAATCTCATTACGCACATCTTTCGACTGGATATTATTAAACATCTTAGAACAGACACCAAAGGAGAGTGCCTCAACCATCATCCAAATTGGTGGAAAATATGGTTTATCATAATTCTTATGATAATGTTGAATAAATAGTTCCTGCTTATTGGTACTAATCGTTTTAATTGTTTTTAGATAATCATCAAAAAAATCTCTTTCTCTATTTGCACCAGCTTTAGCCTTAAAATAATTTCGTTCTACATACCAAAAAGGATTAAATCGGATACTTGTCACATTGGTTAATGCCGCTCGAAATGCCACCTCTATTTTTTCAATTGCATCAGCAACAAGTAACCTTAGCTCTCTGTCAAATTGATAAAGCTGCCAAACTTGTTCAAATGTAGCGTTTTCTTTAAATTGGCGAGGGTTCTTTGCATTGTGGGATTGCTTAAAAGGCAAAAGATAGGATGATAAGCGATAATAACTTACTGTTTCCAATGCACGAATAGCTAGTTTTTGATCCTCAATCTGCAAACCCTGAGAAATTAAAAACTCCAGCTGTTGACTAACAGTAAGTGCAGGTTTCGTATAACTCTTTTCAGCCATAAAAAAATAACCCGTCGTGGTGCGCATCGTTGAGAGGCGTGACGGGCATGGTTAATCATATTATAGCGCAACCACTCTCAAATTCAAATACGCGTTTTGTATTTTTATTAACTCAGGTAATAAGAGATTATACCATTCAGAGTCAGTCTAATCAAAATACTAATAATCAACAATAGGACTCTAATGTGGCTGTATGTCGCACAGGGAAATATTGATTGGGACTGCCTAGCGCTGCCTGACACAACAGTGACGAAATCGTGCCGTAACAGTGACCGTTTGTAGTGTATTTGTGGCAGTTCTAGGCAGTAATTCGATGATTTGATGCATCGTAAGTTGTTGATTTATAATGTTTTCTATTATTGAGTATCAGGCTTCGAACCAAGGTGTCGGGGGTTCGAGTCCCTCCGAGCGCGCCATCATGATATAGTGTATTAGCCAATTAGATGTTATAATTATTGAGTGGTGTATTTTAATTATACGCCCTATTATCTTCTTATTGCCTATCTAGGGAAATTCATTTTTATCCTGCAATTTCTTTTCATTACCTCATAGTCATTAGGAGCAATTAGCTATTTATATAGGATATCTATGAGCTACCAAACGTGTCATTATTGTTTAGAAATTAAAAGTGATTTTTCCTTAAGAGGTAAATCTCGAGCCAAAAATGGACAATTCCTTTGCTATCACCTTTGTCCATCATGTACCCAAAAATTCATTGGCATTAATAGTTTCTCTGACAAAGAAGGTCGTCAATTTTTTATAAACGCAGTAAAAGAAAACGCTCAAAAATCTCCCATATATGTTGATGAATGATTCCTTTACGGTTAAAGACTTAATACGTAAATAATTGACTCATGTAAGGACGCATCATCTACGAATAAAAAACGTAGCGCAACAAAAATGAAAATAACTGCATACTAATAAGAACTGGTTCAAAATTCCTTTTCAATTAGATGCGTTTTGTTATAAGTAATTTGACCATTGTAATTACCAAATTCTCTCTCCTGCTGGCTTAGCATCCAAATAAAAAGAGAGTCTAAATTATTCCCAGAGCATTCTTTAATTTGAATGTCATCAAAATAGATTCTCGATGTGTAAGTAAACATTTTTTCTCGATATTAAAGCGTGTAGGCGCACCATGTGTACGAGCGAAGAAAGGTATAATATGATTAAGCGAAGAAAAAAAGAAAATAAAATGTTGATACAATCCTTTAAAATATTATTGCATAAATAGGATATTGAGCGCCTTAAACAATTGGCATGCTACAAATCGATTGACTTTTACCCTTAAAGAGTAGTAATCTAAACTCAGCTAGAAAATGTCTATTTTATACTCTCCAAATCGTCGTTTTATTCATTTAATCCCTCGTTCTGTAGTTTTTAATTCTTGACCGGTTTCCGGCTAAATTCGCCTATCCAGGCATTACAATAAATATAAGGATTACTTATGTCTAAAACAGTAAACGGGGTTGTTAAATGGTTTAACGAATCAAAAGGGTTTGGTTTTATTGAGCAAGATTCTGGGCCGGATGTATTTGCCCACTTTAAAGAAATTTTAAGTTCTGGCTTCAAAACCCTCACAGAAGGTCAGCGAGTGCAATTCATTGTGACGCAAGGAGCAAAAGGTCTTCAAGCACAAAATATAATAGCTCTTTAATTTAAGTAGTTAGTATTATTTAACCACTATATCTCTTTGTAGTTGTAGTGGTTACTTGGAGGAAACAACAGTGAGGCAAAATAAAATTTTTGTAGGCAACTTACCCTTTGGAGTGACTGAAGAGACATTACAAGCAGAATTTTCAAAATATGGTAAGGTAGACGAACTTCTTTTAATCAAAGACCGCTTTACTGGCCACATTAAAGGTTTTGGCTTTATAACCTTTAGCTCCCAACAAGAAGCTCAATCCTCTTTAGGTATGAATGGGAAAATCCTGGAAGGACGTCCATTAAAAGTAACTATGGCCCAAGAGAAACACACCTCACGCGGACGTCATCGATAATTTAAACTAGTTTTTATATAATATTTTACCTTGTAGACAGATTATCCTATACATTTTTACCTTTATATATCAAACCATTTTATCCATAAAGAGTGAGCTGCAGCATTTCTTGAACGAAAAAAAGAGAATTATTAAAATGTGACAAAAACACGACATCAGGTGAGACCACACCTTATACGTATCAATGGCAAATTAAGCACCAATACGGGAAAACGCTTCATGACTCAAACAAAAGATGCCGCTCAGCACCTATCATTCACTCAACTTCCTCTTCGCCAAGAATTAATAAAGAGCCTTGCTTCTTCAAATTATGAAAATATGACCCCTATTCAAATGCACAGCCTACCCATAATTCTTCGAAATGAAGATATTATTGCTCAAGCAAAAACAGGGAGTGGAAAAACCGCTGCTTTCGCTTTGTCTTTATTAAATAATTTAAAAGTTTCTTTTTTTGCAATTCAAGCATTAGTTCTTTGCCCCACCCGTGAACTGGCCGAGCAAGTAAGTCAAGTTATCCGCCGATTAGCCTGTTTGATACCCAATGTCAAAATTATTAATTTATCAGGTGGTATACCAATGAAACCTCAGATTGATTCATTACGGCATGGAGCGCATATCATTGTAGGAACACCTGGGAGAGTTCTTAAGCATTTAAAAAACTCCTCTTTAGACTTATCTCAGGTAAAAACCTTGGTTTTAGATGAGGCAGACAGAATGCTGGATATGGGTTTTTTTGATGACATTAAAAACATTATTTCGATTTGTCCCAAACAAAGACAAACTCTTCTTTTTTCTGCGACCTATCCCGAAGAAATCAAACAGCTTTCAAAGCAGTTTATGAAAGACCCCAAAGAAGTTTATGTAGAAACTCCTCCTGAAGAAACTGATATCGAACAATATTTTTATGAGGTCTCGAAACAAGCTCAGAAATATCCCTTATTAAAATCATTACTGTTGCACTATCGTCCTCTATCAACGTTAATTTTCTGTAATACCAGACAACAAACAATGGAAGTAACAGACCAGCTTATCCACGAAGGCTTCAGTGCCATCGCTTTAAATGGAGATATGGAGCAAGTCGATCGTGATCTCGCTGTTTTGCGTTTTGCCAACCAAAGCTGCTCTATTCTTGTCGCCACGGATGTTGCGGCACGAGGACTTGATATCAAGGAGCTTTCTGCGGTGATTAATTTTGATCTCGCTTTTGATAATGACATCCATATTCATCGTATTGGTCGCACTGGACGAGCAGGAAGTAAAGGCATTGCCTTAAATATTACAACCCCAGCAGATGCACAACGAATTTGCATCATTGAAGACAATCTACAGCAGCCCATTCATTGGGGGAACATTGATGAGCTAAAAAACCACCCCACTACACCGTTAATACCAGAAATGGTTACACTTTGTCTTGGTTCCGGTAAAAAAGATAAAATTCGCCCCGGTGATATCCTTGGAGCATTAACCAAAGATGCAGGATTAGCAGGCAACACAATTGGTAAAATTAACATCACCCCCATGTACTCCTATGTTGCAATTCACCACAACCAAGCAGATAAGGCGTACCAATATTTGCAAAGTGGGAAATTAAAAGGACGCAAAATTAATGTGCATAAAATAAATTGATTTGTCTAAACCCTACAAAAAATTTACCGCAACAATTGGAAAAAAAGAAGCCGTTGTTATTTGAAAGGCTTAATAATACAAAACCTATGGATTTATAGGAGCTGTTGAAACGATAATATATAGAGATAAGACATTATTTTACATCAGGACATTACTCAAATGACAATACAAGCGGGTCTTCATGAACGACGAGCTCTTAAAATATCAATAGCTGCTACCTTTCTCTTAGCGGTGGTAGGTATTTTATTTGGGCTATTGTCGGGCTCATTGGCTATCGTATTTGACGGTATGTTTAATATGGTTGATACCGTTATGTCAATCCTGGCCTTTTTTGTTGCTCGTCTTCTAACCAGTAAAGGAAATCGAAAGTTTCAATATGGCTACTGGCATATTGAACCCATGGTTCTTGTTTTGAATGGTAGTATTCTAATACTTCTTTGTACTTATGCGATGATAAATGCGATAGGTAGTCTAATATCCGGTGGACATGAGCTGAATTTTGATTGGGCATTTGTGTTCGCACTTTTGGTATTTTTTTTATCAACTGGCATGTATTTTTATTTAATTAAAAAGAACCGCAAAATTAAATCTGAATTTTTGCGATTAGACATTCAAAGTTGGTTAATGTCTGCGTTGATTTCCTCGTCTCTCTTATTGGCTTTTGGCATCGCTGCTTTATTGGAGGGTGGAGCCTATGCATACTTTACTCCCTACATTGATCCCCTTATTTTAGCGATTCTTACTGCTTGTTTGATTTTTGTTCCTATGACCGCAGTGCGCGATGCCATGCGAGATATATTTCGCATGGCCCCCTTGGAGCTTGATGAAAAAATAAGAGAGTTTTTAGATGAGCTGACCAAATTGCGTAATTTCCAAACCTATACAAGCTACGTTGCAAAAATAGGGCGTGCACAATTTATTGAAATACATATCGTAGTACCCAAGAATTTTCCAATTTCAAGCATTGAAACCTTGGATGAAATTCGTAATGAAATTGCGTTGGCTATTGGTGAAGACACACCACATCGTTGGCTAACTATCGCCTTTACTGCAAATGAAAATTGGATTTAGCGGTGAAGTGCGAGGTAAATCATGCCAACGAAAATTATTAATCTCGGCTCATTTCAATGCTTTTTTGCTACGCATGATTAGTACAGCGAGTTACTGGATTACCTTCATAGGTAAAAGCGCAAAACTGGATGCCTCTCAGGTTGTGTTTTAAAATAATGATACCCAGTTTATTCAATAGCGCTAGTCTTGCTAATCTTCAGGGGTAAATGGGGCTTTTTGACATCGTTATCTTCACCTAAGATCCCAAAAAGCCTTCAAATAAAATGATTGCTTGAGTCATACAGAGTAATTTATTCACTCCATCGCTTTTGATTCTCTTTTCTAACTTAGCGTGTAAGTTTTTTTTCTGAGGTACCATAGCACTTGTCATTTTCAATGGCTTTGCAAAAATCTAAAAGCCCATTTCCATCGTTCTTACCTCTTAAAGTGTAAATTATCCGTTTGATTCAGATTGAATAGGATCTATAACCCAAACATTCATGCGTGCTTAACTTATTTGATCATTTCGCTCGATGCTTCAACGCGTTTCGTACACCAGCGCCATATTCTTTATCGACTTGATCAAATAATTTAATTTGCCGCTCAATAATGAAATCAGGAACGCTCTGCATGCTTTCGGCTATGTTTGCATAGAGTCTTTGCTTTTGTTCTTGATTAAACAAATGGAATAACTTTTTTGGCTGGCTATAATCATCAGTATCCTGGTGTCGATCATATCGATCTACATCTCCGTTGATAGGCAAAGGAGGCTCGTTGTACTTAGGATCTTCCTTTGGCCCAGCAAAACTGTTCGGCTCGTAATAAGCTTCGGAGTACTCTGTATTGTTATCGTAAAAGCGTAATGAACCATCCTTGTGATAATGGTGTACAGGACATTTGGGAGCATTAACCGGTAATGATTCGTAATGGGTCCCTATTCGATAACGGTGTGCATCTGCATATGAAAAAATACGCGCCTGCAACATTTTATCTGGAGAAAACCCAATTCCAGGAACAATATTGGAGGGCGAAAATGCAAGTTGTTCGATTTCAGCAAAATAATTATCAGGATTTCGATTCAGCTCTAAAACTCCCACGTCCATTAAAGGAAAATCACGCTGTGACCAAACTTTGGTAAGATCAAAGGGATTGTATTCTAAGCTATTCGCCTGCTCTTCAGTCATAATTTGCACACAAAATCGCCATCTTGGATAATCACCTTGGGTGATGGCTTGGAATAAATCTTCCTGAGTCGACTCCCTTGTACGACCTATCACTTCAGCGGCTTGTTCATTTGTCCAATGTCTATGCCCTTGCATTGTTTTACAATGAAATTTAACCCAAAATCGCTCATTCTTCTTATTGATAAAACTAAAAGTATGAGAACCAAAACCATCCATAAAGCGAACAGATTGAGGTAACCCTCTATCTGAAAATAAAATGGTAATTTGGTGAAGACTTTCAGGCGATAACGACCAGAAATCCCACATTGCTGTAGGTGAACGAAGATTCGTTTTGGGGTGTCTTTTTTGTGTATGAATAAAATCTGGAAATTTATAAGGATCACGAATAAAGAATACTGGAGTATTATTACCTACGAGATCCCAATTACCTTGCTTTGTATAGAACTTTACTGAAAATCCACGTACATCTCGCTCAGCATCTGCAGCCCCCATTTCACCAGCCACTGTTGAAAAGCGTGTAATTAATTCTGTTTTCTTTCCTATTTCAGAAAATAAATCAGCTTTTGTGTAGGCAGTAATATCATGAGTCACTGTTAAAACGCCATGTGCTCCCCAACCTTTAGCATGAACCACACGCTCGGGTATTCGCTCTCGATTTTGGTGCGCCAATTTTTCAATTAATTGGTAATCTTGAAGTAATAGAGGCCCTCTGGCTCCAGCAGTTAAAGCATTTTGATTATCACCAATCGGGTTACCACCGGTAGTGGTCAAAGTGAGCTTGGTCATGTATAAGTCCTTATCTGATTATCGCGGTCGTCCGCAGATATTAATTATTTTAATTGTAAATCCACTCTAACTAATCGTTCACTATTGTGAATGCACTTTTATTTTTTAATCTATTTCAATAATCTTATTGAGCATGATTGCATGCAGAGAAATAGTTTTCCCCATAAGAGTTACAATATTCCATAAGCACGGCATTCTGCAATTGATTTCGCTTTGCTGCACAAATAATTATAGGGGCATATTTACCTACCGATAACTCCATGAGAAAAATACCCTTGCCAAAGTTTCTTCATTCACATAAATTACCAAACAACCTGATGAAAAAGGAATTTTTTTTGAAAAAAAGGATTGCAGTAATTGGCTCAGGAATTTCTGGTTTAACGAGTTCCTATCTTTTAAGCAAAAACCATGATGTTTCCTTATTTGAAGCCAACGATTATCTTGGTGGTCATACACATACTCTATCTGTCGAAACTCTAATCTAGGTCTGGTAATCTGGAACAAAATTCAGGAAAAATAAGAGCTATTCCGAATTGGTTTATTAACTCCTGCTCTCACAGAATGGCTTATCCACAAGTCCATAGGCCAGTAGAGCCTTCATCGTCTCGGATAGGCCTGTGGACCCTGTGGGTAAGCCATGACACACCGAACTATGTTTTAGAAACCGTACTAGGGTGTCCGAAATACACTTGAGCTGGTGTTAAATATCCAAAAGACTGATGGAGTCTTCGGTTGTTATAATATTCAAAATACTCAGCTAATTCCAGCTCTATCTCTTCGATTGTTTCGAAATCATACCGATAGAGTTTTTCTTGCTTAACACTGCGCCATAAACGTTCTATGAAAATATTATCGAGGTATCGGCCGCGCCCATCCATACTGATAGAGATTTTGTGGGCCTTCAAGGTATTGATCCAATCATTAGACGTGAACTGAGCACCCTGATCGGTATTAAAAATATCACACCGCCCCTGTAATAACGCGTTTTTTAGCGCCTCTACACAAAATTCTGCTTCTAATGTTGGGGACACCGCCCATTGAAGCACATACCGACTATACCAGTCCATGATGGCAACCAAGTAAACATGGCCTCCCTTCATACGCACGTAGGTAATATCAGCAGCCCAGACCTGATTAGGCTTAGTGATATCGATGTCACGTAATAGATAGGGGTACACGGTGTGCTCTTTATTGGGAACGCTTGTATTTGGCTTTGGGTAGACGGTTTCTAATCCCATAGCCTCCATGAGTCTCTTGATGCGTCGTTTACCAACAGGATAGCCAACTTCAAGGGACAACCATTGTGCGCGCTTCACTTTACCTTCACATGGATACTGGAGATAATGCTCGTCTAACAGCGCCATGAGCCGCTCGTCCTCTGCTGATATAGGAGACGCTTTGTAATAATAACTGGAAATACTCAATCCGAGTAGCATGCATTGTTCTCGGATTGATATTTCAGCGTTGCTATCAATCAGCTTACGCTTTTCATCCAAGCTCAGTGGCAGTCTTTTTTTTTAACCATGATAATTGGGCTTGAAGTCGACCAATTTCCTCATACAAAGCACCAACAAGCTCGGCTTGCTCTTTTTTATCCTTATCATGAGAATTGGAAAAAGCATCTGAAATAGCCTGCAATGCTGTTTGCTTCCATGCTTTAATTTGGGTAGGATGCACACCGTATTCGCTGGTCAGTTGAGCCTGAGTCAATTTTCCTTCAATTGCCGCAACTGCTATCTTTGATTTTTTTGATGCCGTGTAATAGTTTCTTTTTTTGCTCATTCTATTCTCCTCTGTTACTTAGAAGAATAGCTCTTAAAAATTACCTTTTTTCGTCCAAAAAACCGCGCCTATATCACTCAAGAAACTGTATACTCGATTGATACAGGATTTATCGTTTTTAACAAAAAAACATACCCCAACTTTTGTAAATTACTTGAAGAGTTAAATGTAGCAACTCAAACCAGTGAAATGAGTTTTAGTTATCGCGCCGATCATAGGGGACTTGAGTACAGCGGTCATAATTTAAATACTCTTTTTTCAGATCGTCGAAACCTATTTAAATTAGACTTTTATCACCTAGGGCGTGTCCTCAATTTAAAGCCATTAATTGAACAGATTTATCGATTTGTAAATTCTTTTTGTTCATCATTCCACCAACCATTTATTTTGTCTTAATTTAAATCAAAAAAACAATTAAAATCCTGTAGACTTTTACTCCTGATGTGCGACTATTTTGCAAAAAATTAGGGGCACATATGCCAAGACAAATACTCACTGATGAGATATGGATACAACTTGAAAAGACAATGCGATTTCACGGCTGCCATAAATGGAATAATGATCGTAGTGTTATGGAGGCCATTTTATGGAAACTACGCACAGGAGCGCCATGGCGCGATATTCCGAAAGAATTATGTCCATGGAAAACAGCTTATAATCGCTTCAATCGGTGGGCTGCAAAAGGATTATGGGCAGATTTTTTTTTGATGTACGAGGCGAAATTGATACGGAATGGGTATTCACCGATGGAAGTTACGTCCGCGCTCACCAGCATGCGAGTGGATCTCGGCTTGGAGAAGAGCGAGCCATTGGTAAGTCTAGAGGTGGAGCTACTACAAAGATTCATATTGCAGCCGATGCGCATGGAAATCCGATCGATTTTGAAATCACTGGGGGTCAAGTCCACGACTCCCAAGTTGCATGTAAAATAATAGAAAAAGTGGGCTCAGCAGATCATTTCATAGGCGATAAAGGTTATGACTCGGAGGATATTCGAGAAGAGGCCAGAAGTGCGGGAATGAACCCTGTTATTCCTCGGAAAACAAACAGTAAAAAACCTAACCCAGAGTTTGATTCATCTTTGTATAAATTACGCCATTTGGTGGAGAATCTTTTTGCTCGATTGAAACACTTTCGAAGTATTGCTACGCGCTTTGAAAAATTGGCACGAAACTTCAAATCGATGCTTTTTTTAGCATGTTCGATAATTTGGCTTAAATTGAAATGAGAAATTGGTGTAATGATGAACAAAAAGAATTTACAAATCGACAAATCTGTTCAATTAATAGCTTTAAATTGAGGACACGCCCTAATCAAAGACATCATTTTATTTAATGCTGATGCAAAAAAATTCTTGCTTCGAACCAATGATCTGGAAATAACCATCAATGACTTCATTATGGAAAACAAATACTCGGAGCAATTTAAAGAATGTTATCTAATTCCAATGATGGCTGCTATTTGGTCTAAAAATAAAGAAGATACCCTAAATTGTTCCGCTTTCTTTATCTTACAATTTTATAACAATCACGGACTTCTTGATTTGTTTAACCGACCTATGTGGTATGTAATTAAACACGGCTCAAAAAACTACATTACACCGATGCTTGAGCGGCTAAAAGATCAAGTGTACTTAAACTCCAAAGTAGAGCGAATAATACGAGAAGCGAATAAGATTAAGCTAATTGTGAACTCAGAAGAGCACGTCTTTGATGCAGTCGTATGTGCTACTCATAGTGATCAGGCGTTAACCATGCTCGAGGAACCTACTCCTGAAGAAATCAATATTTTATCGGCAATAAAATATACTGAAAATGAAGTAGTTCTTCATAAAGACAAAAATGTAATGCCAAAAAATAAAAGGGCTTGGGCAAGTTGGAATTACCTCGATAACCAAAGCGCAGCGCCTACACTTACTTATTACATGAATCGATTGCAATCCATTCATTCCAACCATGATTTTTTTGTATCAGTTAATCTTTCGAATGAAATTGCGGAAAATCAAATAATCCAATCATTCAACTATGCGCATCCCTGTTTGACTGTGTCTGCTTTAAAAGCTCAAAAGCAAATTAATTTAATTAATGGGATGAAGAATACATACTATGTTGGAAGTTATTGGGGCTATGGCTTTCATGAGGATGGTGTCAATAGTGCGATCAATACCTGTAAGCTGCTAGGAGCCTAGATGATGGGCCATCTCATTTTTACAGGACATGTACGACATCGCCGCTTTGTTCCAAAAAAGCATCAGTTTTCATATAAGTTATTTATGTTCTACTTTGATTTAGCGCAGATAAATAATACCTTCAAAGACATCAAACAGGTTTCCATAGAGAAGTTTAATTGGTTTTCATTTAAACGCAAAAATTATCTTAATAAATCGACTATCCCACTTGATGAATACGCTCGTCAATTGGTGATGAATCGGTATGGAACTTACCCAAAAGGAAAAATCTATTTATTATCCCAACTGAGTTGTTTAGGATATTGCTTTAACCCTATCAGTATTTATTTTATTTTTGATGAGACAAATCAAAATTTGGATTATTTAATTTTGGAGGTTACCAATACCCCTTGGGGAGAACGGCATAATTATGTATTGAAGTATTCAGCCAAACCTAAAAATGAAATTTATTCGTATCAATTTCAAAAAGAACTGCATGTCTCCCCCTTTATGTCCATGAATTATTCCTATCATCTCAATTTGAAACTAAATAAAGAAAAAATTGTGGTTCATATGGAAAATCATATTGAAGGAAAGAAAGATTTTGATGCAACATTAATTTTAAAGGCCCAAGATAATTGCTCCATTAAAAAAGTATTTTGGCATTATCCTTTAATCACTTACAAAGTTTCAGCAGCGATTTATTGGCAAGCATTAAAATTATGGATTAAGGGTGTTCCATTTCATGCACACCCAAGTTCCAAAAAAAGGACATCGAATGGACCAAAATAATCATTTATCTACTCAGCGGACAAGACTTTCCCAAAAAATCTTTTTCAAGTTATTAAATGGCATCACCCACGGATCCATCAAAGTCCATGACGTGAATGGTAGCTATGCATTTGGTAATGAAAAAGAGAAAAATGATTCAATTGCCAACATCACCATAAACCACCCCAAAGCCTATAAATCAATTCTCATGGAAGGCTCTGTTGGTGCTGGATCAAGTTACATTGATGGTGATTGGGATACAGATGACCTACAAAAATTAATTGCGATCATTATTAAAAATGACGCCATCTTCAATCAGATTGAGAGTCCCATCGCCCGTTTTTTTAGTTTCATGAGAACAATAAACTATAAATTAAAAATTAACTCGATTCGTCGCGCTAAGGAGAATATTCTGGCTCATTACGACTTAGGAAATGATTTTTTTAAATTAATTCTCGACCCATCGATGATGTACTCATGCGCTCTTTATAAGCCATCGAATATAAGTTTGGAGGAAGCATCTCAGAATAAAATTCGAGCCATTTGTAACGCATTGCAACTAAAACCCAGTGACCATATTTTGGAAATAGGTAGCGGATGGGGCGGATTTGCATGTTTTGCCGCTAAAGAATATGGATGTAAGGTCACGACGACGACAATTTCAGAAAAGCAATACCTCTATGTCAATGAAAAAATAAATCAATTGGGCTTAAATCATCAGATTAAATTATTAAAAGAAGACTACAGAAAACTTTCCGGACAATATGATAAAGTCGTTTCAATCGAGATGATTGAGGCCGTTGGGCATAAATATTTTGATACATTTTTTCAGCAATGCCATCAGCTGCTAAAACCTGGAGGTTTATTTTTCTTACAGGCCATTGTTATTAACGATCAAGCCTATGAAGCTGCAAAAAATGAGGTTGATTTTATTAAGAAATACATTTTCCCCGGGGGTTGCCTGCCCTCTGTGCATTCCATAAGTAAATCAATTGCCAACAAAACAACACTGCAATTGCTTTCATTTGAAGACATAGGCCACCATTATGTCTCTACCTTGAATGACTGGCATAAAAACCTGTTAACCAATAAAAAGGAGATTTTAGCACAAGGATTTACTGAATCTTTTATTCGTACTTGGGAGTTCTATTTTTGTTATTGTGCTGCTGGTTTTCAGACCAATTACATCAGCGATATTCATGCCTTGTGGCGAAAAAGACGATGAATACATTACATTACCTCATTCACACGACTGCTTATTATGTTGCTTGGTTCGCTTGCATCACGCTCGCTGCTCGAGGATATGCATGGATAAGCGCTCTTATTGTGGTTGTTTGTGTTATGTTGCAGTTGTACTGGCAACATCAAACGGGAAGAACGCTAGAAGGGCTATGGCTTTTATTAGCAATAGTCATCTCTATAAGTACTCTAATTGATAGTGCCCTGGTTTATAAAGGACTAGTCATTTATTCAGCAAACCCTTTTTCCCCCTATTTTACTTCTCCTTGGATGATAACCATATGGATAAGTTTTACGGTTGTTTTATATGCCACATTAAGTAACCTATTTGATCACCTATTCTTGCTCGGCTTTTTGTCATGCGTAGGTTTTGCAGCGGCATTTCGCATTGGTGCCAGCTTAGGGGCTGCTTTTTTTCCTTATGGCAGCAATACGACTTGCCTTTTCATCGGGGCGGTTTGGGCAATTGTATTGCCATTTTGCGTCTACTGTTATCATAAGATAAAGGATGATAATTAATGTATTCTCTCGGCATTGTAGTGATTTATCTTTTTTTACAAATGAGTTTTATTTGGGGTTTGTATCGTATTCTAAAGAATCCTTCTGTTGTTGATGTCTCATGGTCATTAGGATTAATGGTTTCAGGTTTAATCTATTTAGGCTTAACCCCATTAAGTTTTCGTACTGTGATTATTGGCTTTCTTCTCATTTTATGGGCTTTACGCCTTGCATTTTATCTATGGTACACACGAATAAGAAAAGGACATTTAGATAAGCGCTATATAGAACTCAGTGCCAATTGGAAAATTAGCCCCTCTGTTGGTTTTTTTCTTAACTTTCAACTCCAGGGACTGCTCATCCTAATCATTTCAAGTGTGTTTTTACTGATTAGCCAAGCAGGACTGACTCACATTACCATGATAGATATCCTTGCATTTTGCATGGTTACAGTGGGGATAATGGGAGAGACTATAGCCGATTTACAATTGCAACGTTTTAAAATACGGCATAAAGGGGAAGTGTGTAACCAAGGTTTATGGAATTATTCACGTCATCCTAATTATTTTTTTGATTGGTTAAGCTGGATGGGATTCGCTTTATTTGCGGTACAGTCCAACAATGGATACCTAAGCTTACTTTCCCCTTTGATGCTTTATGTTATTTTTACACATATGACTGGCCCCATGACCGAAAGAGGCTCCATAAAATCACGGGGACAAAAATATCTTGAGTACCAAAAGCAAACTTCAATGTTTTTTCCTTGGTTTAAGAAAAAAAGCGGTTCTGAATGAAGACAGCAAATAAACTACTCAGTCCACATAAGACCATGCCCCAAATAAAATCGATTAATGTGATTTTCAAAGGCCAGTTCGCAAGGATTGAGTAGTTGGTGAAATCATAGATCCCATAGGTTACAAATCCTAGGATTACTCCACCAGCGAGTGCCAGCATGTAATTGCCTTGTGCGCCGGGCAAGACGAAATAAACGATCCCTAATGCGATGCACACATAAACGACTGCCGCTGCCCACCAAATAGGAGCCATTCCTGTACCCGACTTTCGTAACAAGATACCGATGTTTTGGGCATAAACCGATTTCGCAATGATACCCAACCAAATCATATCCAACACAAAGATACATACCATTGTTAAGAAAAAGAGTCCTGTAAGTTTCATTGTCATTCCCCTATGGATAACTACTTTTTAGCTAAATTCTGCTCTAATAGAGATTTGGGCAGCGGTTTAACATCCCAGACGATACCCATGAGTTCTAAAAGTTTGATTAGGTAATAAGTGATATCAATCTCCCACCATCGAAAGCCCTGACGCGCTGATGCAGGGTAATGATGGTGGTTATTATGCCAACCTTCACCAAGCGTAATGAGAGCAAAAAACAGGTTGTTTTTGCTGTTATCCGACGTTTCATAACGTCTTGTACCATATACATGACACAGGGAATTAATGATTACGGTTGTATTAAATACTGCGACCAAGGAAACGCTAAAACCCCAAACCAACATTTCACCGATACCCGTGTTCCATTGTGGTTTATACATCTGGAGTATCCAACCTGTGATGAAAAGAGCAAGAAACAATAATACAGGCATTAAAATGTCATAGCGTTCAAGAAAAACGAGTTCTGGATATTGCTCCAAATCTCTAACTCGCTCTGGATTGTAGTGGTAATGTTTTTTGGTAAGAAACCAACCTACATGACTCCACCAAAACCCGTGGTGTACTGGGGAGTGTGCATCCTCAGGGGTATCAGACACCATGTGGTGCTGCCTGTGATGCGCTGCCCACCAAAGAGGACCGCGTTGGGCTGACGTTCCTGCAAGAGCTGCAAAAATGAATTGCCAAAAGCGATTGGTTTTGAACGCTTTATGTGAGAAATATCGATGATAAAAAGCACCAATGGTAAACAAACGAAAAAAATACAGAGTCACTGCGACACTCAAGGCAATCCAACTAAAATGCACATAAAAAATCAGTAAACAGCTCAGGTTAACCATAATAAAAGGTATCGCACGAACCCAATCGATTGTATTGCTTAATGGTTCATCAGGATTGTAATTATTTTGGTTCACAAGCCAACTCTGTATCAAAGCTCCTAAAGACTTCATCAAATTAATCCCTAATTTTTTTTAATCGAAAACATACATCGAGACTCAATGACTAATTATTTTTGGCGTGCTTAGTCTTTGCATAAAGAGGTATGTAATCAAAAGTCTGTGGCCCACGTTCGGATCCACATTCATCATAAGTATTATCAGCACACAGAAAAAATTCTTCAGCCCCATATTCTGCAGCGCGCGACATTGCCTCGTCAATAGAGTTGAAATGCCATAGTTCTTTTCCCTTATGAATAAATTCATCAGAATTTTTAGCAATAATTTCTACAATATATTCATGGAGTTCAATCGGTGAGTAAATCAGAGCAATTGCTTTAGAACCACTATTAGCCTGATTAATAAAATCTTCGCGTGTATGATGTACCATGATTCTATTCCTCATAAAAGGGTATTAGCTAAATTATAGCTGCAATTTTGCTGATGTATTGACAACCAACCTAATGGTAATGTCCTTCTGTTTTACCTCTAAAAAGAAAGTAGGCATATAAAGTATATGCAAGCAATATGGGTAACATGATAGCCACACCGACCAATATAAATACAAGAGTCGAAGATGGGGCTGCAGCCTCCCAAATGGTGATCTGACGTGGAATCAAATAAGGATAAACACTAATCGCTATACCGATATAAGAGCACAAAAAAATGACAATGCTGTAAATAAAAGGCTTGCGTTCGTCAGAAGCATTTAAAGATAAGTTTCTCCAAGCCAGAAAAATGGCACATGCGGTAATTAAAGGAAGTGGGCTTAACAATAAAAAATTGGGAAATTGATACCAGCGATTGAAGATTTCAGTGCTATGCAACGGGGTCCAGATGCTAACAAACACTAAAAAGAAACTCACAGCGATCAGCAACCCTCGGGCATAGTGGACCATTTTACTCTGAAGTTTACCCCTGCTTTTGATAATCATCCATGTCGCTCCAAGAAGCCCGTAACCACATATTAGAGCAACACCAGTAAATAAGCTAAAAGGAGTCAACCAGCTGGACTGAATAATTGCCATAGTCTGAGGATTTATTGTAAAACCTTGAACAAAACATCCTAAGATGACTCCTTGAAAAAAGGCAGCGGCAATCGAACCAATCGTGAATAACCAATTCCATATAGGTTTGGATTTATCCGCTTTAAATCGAAATTCAAAGCTAACTCCACGAAAAATCAAAGCGATTAACATGAACATGATAGGGATATAAAGAACGGGCAAAAGAGCCCCATAAACCAGAGGAAATCCGCCATAAAGTATGGCGCCACCAAAAACAAGCCAGGTTTCATTCCCATCCCATACTGGGGCAATTGAATTCATCATCTTATCCCTTTCGCCTTCACTACTGGTAAAAGGAAATAAAATTCCGATCCCTAAGTCAAAACCATCTAAGATGACATACATCACAACAATAAAGGCAAGTAATACAGCAAATATAAGTGGGAGCATTATTTTTTCTCCACATTTAAATCAGTCATGTATTGAAATGCATGATGTTCAACTTGTTCTTCAATGACTTCAGGACCTAAACGAATCATTTTCAGTAGATAGTACAAATAAAACCCAAAGACAACGCCATAAGCAAGAACAAGCAGAATAAAAGAGATAATGACATCTTCGACACTGATTGCAGAGACAGCATCATGAGTTTTTAATAACCCATATACTACCCAAGGCTGTCTTCCAATTTCAGCTGTGAGCCATCCGGAAATACTGGCTATAAAACCGAGCGGTGTCAGTACAAAACACCAATAGTGAAACCATTTTGCCACATAAACTTTGTTTTTATAACGAAGAAACACCCCAACAACAGCTGTTGCGAACATCAGAAGTCCGATGCCGACCATGATTCTAAATGAGAAAAATACTGGCGCAACTCTGGGTTGTTGATTGGGTGGCACAGAGTCTAAACCAACCATCTCTCCATCCCAATGATGAGTATTGATAAAACTTGCAAGTTTAGGAATTTCAATAGCATAGTTATTTTGTTGTTCTGCCTGAGAAGGCCAAGCAAACAATACTAAAGGAGCCCCTTTTTGAGTATGCCAAAGCCCCTCCATCGCCGCTGTTTTAAGCGGTTGATATTCTTTAACCTTGAGGCCCACAACATCACCAACACCAATTTGGACAGGAACAAGAATCAAAGCGGCCCAAAGTGCAAAAGACATCGTTTTCTTTGCTGCTTCCACTGATTTTTTTCGAAGCAAATAATAAGAAGCTACACCCATGATCACAAAGGAAGTTGTCACATAAGAGGCCAGAATCATATGGATGAAGCGAGATATAAAAGATGGGTTCATCACCACGGCCCACCAGCTAGCAACTACATACTTCCCACCAATTACCTCATACCCGCTAGGCGTTTGCATCCACGAATTTGCAGACATAATCCAAAATGCAGATATGGTTGTGCCAATAGCAACGAGAAAGGTTGCAATAAAATGCAGTAGCGGTGGTACTCTTTTCCATCCAAAGAGCATGACGCCTAAAAAACCTGCTTCAAGAAAAAAGGCGGTTAGAGTTTCATAGGCGAATAATGCACCCAAGACATTGCCGAACTGGGTAATAAACGGGCCAAAATTTGTTCCGATTTGATAAGCCAGGACAATGCCCGAAACAACGCCCATTCCAAAAGTAAGTGCAAAAATCTTGGTCCAAAATTTGCAAATTTCAAGGTAAACTGTTTTTTTAGTTTTAAGCCAAAAGAATTCCATAATGACCAAAAATAAGGCCAACCCCAAATTCAATGTTGGAAATAAAATATGAAATCCGATGCTAAAACCAAATTGGGCACGTGAGAGAATTTCCACAAGCATTTTGAACACTCCACTCATTACTGTAAGAGTTTTGTAATGCAGCCGCTTAAATTAAATCAAGAAGAGTAACTAACTGATGACACATTGAATCTGCATCTAACCATGCAGCCTAAATGCATTACTGCTCTAATAGTATATTATTGTTCAAGTATAATAAATTATCAAATGCATACTCTTTATTCTTAATTAAAATAATCATAAATAAGCTTGGTTTGACAAAAAGCGTTCTTTTCAATGAACAAAAAATATTGAACTTTTAAGTTTCATCCTGCATAGTGATTTTAATTCACTTTTTTGTGAATTTTACTTCAAAAAATCCAATTTAACACTTTGCTTCAGAAAATTAAAAACTAAATTTCGCATGTTCATTTCAGACTACATTTCCATTCATCTAATGAATTTGAGCTAAATAAATTTATGCTAAAATGAAACTGTAAAGCACAGCCAGGATAAATAATGATCGGAAAAAAAGAAATTCTTTTAAAATTATCAGATTATCAAAAATCGGTATTGAACCTGAAACAAAAATGTGACCAGCTCAACCTTCATTTTGAAATGAATACCGAGCGCTTCTTTGAAACACCCATCCCCTTTGATGTATTTTTCGCTAATAAAATAAATGAAACTTTAGAGTTGTATACGAAACTCAATGACCTGAAACTCGATCACAATAACCTAATACGAGAAGCACGCAACAGGCCTGCCAGAATAAAGACAGGGAATGTTAAAATACAAATTTCCCAACAATTGGAATTAATCAATACCACTCAAGGACAATTGGAAGCTAAGGTACAACAGCTAGTTGATATTTATACGCAAAACAGACATTTTATCTTTGGTCAGATAACTGCTCTGAATCACATTCAAAATATTATTAATTCTCTGGATAAAACGCTGGTATTTTTTAAGAATCATTCGGATAAAAAAGATTTAATAGAAAAATTAACTGCTGTAGTAAGCGATAGCAAGTTGGCTCAAACCTTTTGTAGGGAAAATAATTTTCAGTTTCAGGTAATTGATAAATTATCCCAAGAACTCTCAAAATTGCGCCTTGAAAATGAGTCATTGAAACTTCAGGTAGATCAATTTCTTGGGAAAAAGGAACAATCTGATAAAGAGAACCGAAAAGAGATTAATTTCTTTTCCAAAGCACCCTAGTTGTTTTAAACTCTTACTGGCTTTATGACTTAATTATTAAAGCAAATTACTTTCATTAACCACGCCTACAGCTTTGCTTAATCCAGAAAATATTTCATTAAATTTAGTGACACCATGCAGAGTAATTAAGGTAATTGCTGGAAAAGCTAATGAAAACACCCTCATTTCATCTTTATATCCAAAACAGATAAATAAAGGTATTAGAGGTAAAAAAGCAGCCCAGAAGTAATTACGATATCTTTGTGACGACTCATTCCAGGCGTGTTTAAAAAAAATAAATAAAGGTACAGCAATTAATGGATTTTGCAGACTTGGAGTATGCACTCCTTTGGCGATTACATTATAAAACTTAAAGAAATTGGCTGGTTTCGTCCAGAAGGCAATATTTTCACGAAAGTGATATTCAACAAAATTTCCAAGATTAGCCTCGTAACCACTCATGATATAAAAGCGACTGGCAAAACAAATAAGCAACTGCAATGCCAAATCGATGATCCGTGTTTTTAAAGTAACCTGTTCTGGATGAAGAAAAAAAAGGGCAAGTGGTACCAAAAAAAATGTTTCTTTATTAAAGGAAAACACCGCAATACATACCGTATACATAATTCTCTGTTGCTTCAGTACGAAATAACAGGCACAAAATATACCGAGCAATTCTATAAAATCATAATAATAACCATAAGATTGAAAGGTCAAGGGATATAACAAGCTGAAGCTAATCATACAAACCAAAGCTTCACCAAAATTCAAATGATGCATACGTCCTAAGAGATAAACAATAAAAAGAATTCCTGTGGTCGCTAAAACAATTATCAAATACATGAGATTGTATGTTATCGCAATCACTGGGGTCCAGGAGCCCATAGACAGTATTGAAAAATAATGTGATCGGAGTGAATCTTTTCTATTAATTGATTGAAATAACTGTTTTTGAGTATCCAAACTCAATTGCTCAGTAAACCATTTTATCCCTTTCGGTAAAATAGAGCGATAGACAAACGGTTTATGAGCATCTCCATTCATCATCAGTATAAGACTATTTCTGGTGTCATTTTCTTTAAATCCAACTTGTAATAAAAAACTATTGGTAATGTTTCCGCTACATATTAGTATCAATAGAACTAGAATTGAAAATCTACAAAATCTTAGATAAAAGTAGTCATTGAGCAAAATATTTCTTCTCCATAAGTGAGTGATAAGGGGTAATAAGGCTTATCACAAAACAAAAGCACCCTCTTTAAAAAATGGTGATACCCAATGGAAAAATCATCAAGCATCCCGACCATTTCGGAACCATACTTTAAATGAAAATTCCTGACCTGAAAATCAAAAGTATCAGACTCGATAAGATTTAACCTGCCAACCCTAGGAATAAAAGTAATATTGTGGGATAATTATTGACCAATTTAAGTAATATTCGTCTGATTGTATGAAAATAAAAGCATTTGTTTTAATGATCTCTATTTTTTTCCCTGTCGTTTTATTCGCTGGTACTTCGACTTGTCCTTTATCAAACGGAATCAATGTACATACCAAAACGCGAACTTTAGCTATTTGTAAACACGGCACTGTAATTAAGACCTTTAAAGTCGCTCTCGGATATAAAGGCGTCGGTAAAAAGAAAGCGGGTGATAATAAAACTCCAATTGGATTATATGGGTTAGCTCATCCAAGAAAATCTAATCAATTTAGAGTCTTCATTCCAATTCTCTATCCGACTCCAAAGCAATCAGCTGCAGGATATACAGGTAGGGATGTAGGAATCCATGGGCCCACTCAGTCTTCTGGATGGTTTAATTGGTTAAACAACTTACCCTACTCAACGCGTGGATGCATTGCTGTTGGCAAAAATACCCATATTGAGTATGTGGCTAATTGGGTAAAAGCCAATCCTGGGGCTAAGGTTTTAATTATCTAAGTCGAAATGAAATTTTATATCGTACGGTTCGTCTTAGTTATTTTTGATGCAAAGGCCAGTCATAATGACAGAGGAAGTAAACATATAGAGCGTCTTAAAATATAAGGTTACTGAGGGAGCAACTTACGCCAATAGCCTCGCGATAAACTTTTTCATTGAAAAAAAGAAGCAGGTTAATTTATAGTTGGCCAAACATATTTTTTTGGTTCCCGACTCTATGCTTACCGTTAAACAATTAAAAGAACTACTCTGTGTTTATCAAAATCAAAAGACAATTTTTTCTCCTGACCTGGATGCGAAAACACTGAAGATTATGCAGCAAGAGTCTGCATTTACCTTTTCCTTTTTTACTCAATTAATCCAGGGTCGGGATGATAATTCTTCTCTTGATAAAGACGCCATAATCTTCAGAAACTATTTTAAAATGCGTTGGGAACTGCTGAAAAAATCGAATCTAGCCTATACCCGTCATCCATTTTTACCTGCTAACCAGTTCTGTCTCAAAATAGCAGAAGCAATTGCGGGTCCTAAAGAAGCAATATGCAAGATTTTAATGCCTGGTCTTGTTGGTTTGAATCGAGAAAGTGCAGATCTCAAATTTGAAACAGAGCAAGATGGACATTTTGAACTTGAGAATTACATTACTAATCAGGCTCAAACCAAACTGATACCGATAGCAGAAATCTTTCAAACAGCTAAAGTGGATAGCAATCTCGTGATTGCTGATTTCCAACCCTCAGCAAACCAAGTGGTCTATAAATTGGGCGGTAGAGATATGCTCAATCTAGAACAGGTTGCTGGCAAGGCCAGTGAAACATTTATTCAAGTATTAAAGAAACAGCACAATCAAAAATATGACAATAATTCAATCGGTTTTGCGCTACATCAATTAGCTTTGGAGCTTGAAAAAGCCTCGGTTGCTGATTCAGGCAGTGAGGAATGGGCAGATAACGAGGTTGTCGCCGGATCAATTAAAACTTTTTATGAACTTTGGCGCAAGCTCCCCCAAGAGCTGAGTTTACCCGAAAATACAGCTTTAGCTCACAAACCGCCAATTAGACAACTCAACCTTAAAAGTTATGGCCGTGCAGAGCTGACTCTCGAGAGTTATTTATTGGCTTTATTTGTTCGCCATAAAGATTGTGTTCTCACAGATGAAGAGTTTAAGCGACAGCAGCAAGAAGACATTTTTCCTTGCGCTCATCAAATATCCAATTGCCTCTTTGAATTCCTTAATCAATATCCAGATCTCTATAAAGTTCCCAGAGATGCGAAGACAAATCAAGCAAAAGAGGACTTACCGTCCCTGACTTTATTGTTAGATGAGGTATTAGAAGCCTTAACACATCGTCCCCAAATGTTGGATGGTGATGATGAGGGATTGCTTGATCAATTGATTCAATTAATCGGAAAAAGTTCAGAATATCATGATATAGAAGCAACCACTTTTATAGAACCGTTTATTCAGAGTTTTCAGGATTTCATCACTCTGGCAGATCATCCCCAACTTTTTAAGGAAGTGGCAGCCTGTGTTCAGCCTCGTTTTGCGGAGCTCAACTCTGTCGCGAAAATCCATGGGCTTATCCATCTGTTCTCAAAAGAACAGCAACAACTTATTGTTGATGCTCAATTTAAAGCTCTGATCCAAGAATACAATACTAAGGAGAAATATCAAAAATTAATCGCCAAACTTGTAGAGCCAGCAAAAAGTAGTTTGAGAAAAAAATATGCACAACAGCTGGCACCTTCAATTACCTCCTGTCAGGATTTTTTGCAGTTAGGAAAAAGAGTAAGCCCTGAGTTACTTGAAGAAGTGTTTGCATCTCTAGAAGATAAATATCCAGTACTGCTCAACAGCTATGATAATACATGCCAGATTCTTCAAGCACTTTTTTACTACAGCAATCAACAAAAGAAAGTTCTAGCGTTTGTTAAACCTAATTTATATCAGTGGTTAAATTCCGATAATTACAATTCATTCCATCAATTTTTACTAAGCTATGACGCAGCAGTACTAGATCGTATGATGGTCGATGAGATAAGCAGTCACATTACCTCCTTTAAAGAATGGACTGCATACTATGTTGCCTGGAACAACCATGATGCGATTCAATCTGCTCTATTAGAACAGTTTTTTTTGCAGTTTAAGGATGAAATTAAAGAGGGCGATGCGCTAATT
This sequence comes from Legionella sheltonii, assembly GCF_026191355.1. GTDB lineage: Bacteria > Pseudomonadota > Gammaproteobacteria > Legionellales > Legionellaceae > Legionella > Legionella sheltonii. Next base: position 196,298 of record NZ_JAPHOQ010000003.1, on the reverse strand, counting down.
TCTTTATTACAAAAAACGGGAAACAATTCTAAATTTAAAGTGGTCGAGAAGTTTCTCTATCTTATTAACTCAAAAGATCTATTGGAACAATGCTTGGCTTTGATGCCCAGTAACTCACAGGAACGCCTTTTATCAAAAGTTCCTTTTGATTCTTTTGTTTCTACAATTTCGGAACTGCAAGAAATTGCTGATTTGTTCGAATCTGACAAACTGCGTCAAATTATTTTTGCCCAATTCAATCCAGAAAAATTAGAGTGCACAAAAGAAGAGTTTGCATTATTAACTCAATACAAATTCGAACTCAAAATGTTAGAAGAGCTCTCTGAACGCTTTGATCCCCAAGCAGCAGTGACTGATTTAAAACATTACATCGAGAGTAAATCCGGTTATAGTCATTCATTTTTTAGGCCAAACTCGAATCATAGAGTGGAAATGGCGATGCACTTAATCAATCGATTACAAAATGATAGTTTAAGTAAGTTAGAAAAATTGAATGCATTAAGAGAGGCTCAGCAAAAAATTGCAAATGAATATAATCCGTTTTCACAGTGGAGTTCGGCTTCAAACAGTCAATTATACTCCATTATTAGTGATAGCTTGAATAAAGAGGTCGAAAGCCAGGAGAATTCCTCGAATACTGATCAATCCTTTAGTAGTTTGAGTTTATGAGTGCAGTCATTTAAAAATCAGTGACTGCGGAAAGAGCCAAAAACTAATCAGATCGATTACTAAGGAGCCAAGAGGATTTTGATGTTTAAATTAAGCTAAAATTTATATATGCAGTGTTAGATTCTGGACTATGTATGGTATTAACGGTAAGCGACTTAGAAAAAGATATCTATATGGATAAAAAATGACCACCAGCCGAACGTCAAAGTTAATTTATCAAGGTATGTGCTTATAATAAGTGATCAAAAACCAAGTTCAGAAATTTTTATAAATTGTAATTTAATAACTGAGTATCAAGAATGCTGGTCCAACTCAATAAAATTGGATGGCTCCCCCTCAATAAAATGTTTAATTAATTGTTGCCAAAAAGGACGGTATAAAATATTAAATAAAGGATGTGAATCATCCACTGGAAAACAAGGTCCATGATTTGCTTCCAATAACCAAAGTTTATTTCCCTCTGCTTCAACCATAAAATCAAAGCCAAAGCACGCAATTCGCGGCTGGCTATCTTGCCAAATAGAGGTAAATTGATTTTTCAATGCATTTACTAAAAGTTGGCAGATAGAAATAATAGTCATCTTATAAGGTTGAAAAATGGCGATTTCATCGCTTAGGCGTTGCACCACATTAAGTCGTTCCTCACTTAGATGTTCATTGGTAAGATGAGCCTCCAGTTGATTGAAGTTATCTTCTTGATACGGTTTTAAGGCAATATTCACATAGCCACTCGGAAAAAGTGCTGAGCCTGCATGTGTCGATAAGACCAACAATACTCGAATGGAAAACTTATGCCCCAAAGTGGGCCCTTGTATCAGTTGCGGCTTAACAATATAACGTTGCAAAACTTGGGCCCCTCCCATTCGCTGATGGGAAAGAAAATGTGCCTCAATGGCATTAAGATCATGAAAGATATGAATATGTTGTCCATTATTTAACATGGACGGTTTTAATATCCAAGGCGTGTTGGCAGACCCTGAGTTACTGATATTAGCCAAAACAGAAGGCCAAGTGTCATCATCGATGAAAAAGGTCTCTGGCATCAAATATTCGAGATGGTTTGCTTGTAGAAATGCCGCAAGCAGATGCTTGTACTCTAAGGTTTGACTAATCAGCGGTGAAAAATGGAGCCATTTCTCATTCACTGACGCCAGCGCAGAAAACTTACTTGGCTTCCATCCTTCGGCCTTCAAGAATCGAGCTAAATTAGCATGCGTTGGTGTTTTATCTTCTACTAAATGAAATTTTCTCATAACCTTTCATATTAATTGTTTCAATTCTGTATTTAAAACAAGTATAGCCTTCATTAAACGACCCCGTAATCGCGTGAAAGATTCACACCCCACCATTTACATCAATACATCTCTTTGATGACTGGTCAAATAGCCTATATAATCTTTGTTACATAACTCAAAATCAATGGCTAAACGAGACTCAACCATTGCTATGGCTAAGGATACCCATGTTTCGATCCGCTTTAATAATTGCACTAATCACTTTTAGCATCATCACCCATGCAACCCTCCCTGCAGATCCAATTCAACATTGTTTAGATGTTAGAAGACTTGTGGATTTTACCTCAAGACAGAAAATGGCTGCCAAAGAGCCTGGTGTGTTGCGGTTTAAATTTCATAAAATTTCGGCTTCAGAACTGCCGTTAGATAACTCAGTGGGCAATATGGATGAAGTAATTAAAGCCTTAAATAATCAGATTGAAAACTGCAATAAATACCATGGTGAATTTCAAACAGTAACTATTGCTGGCCATCAGTTTAAGCGACAAGAATGGTGCCTCGAAGCCAACAAAAAAATGCTCAGTCTTGCAAAAGCTGCCCAAGGCAATTTTCAAAAATATTTAGCGAGTATCAAAAGCGAATTTGACTGGTATAAAAGCGATGGTTGGCCTGAAAATCATGCAGGATTTAAAAAAGGTGAATTTCAATTTACTGCCTATTATGCGCCAGCCGCTATTGAGGCTCGCACCAAACGTGGAGGAGGATTTTTATATCCTATCTACAGTAACCCAGGTGTTGTCAATGCAGCTTCAGAATGCAAGAAATTTAATTTGAAAGCTCCTCTTTGCGGAGTTGACCCGCTTACCAAAATACCGCGTGGATTTTGTCTAAAAAATGCCGATGGTACCTACTCAATAGCGCCAGACCGCGAAGAAATTGATCACGGGGCTTTAAATCCAAAATATATAATCGGTTATGTTAAAGACCCAAATGACCCTTCCTTTTTAATGCTTCAAGGATCTGGTTCATTAATTCTCGATGGCCAAGTATTTCGTATTAATTACGATGGCGCCAATGGCAGGCCGCGCACCATGCTGGGTCGCATAGTCCAATGTGCACAAGACCCAACCTGTGGTGGTAACCTGGATAGAATGGAACGTTGCGCTAAAGATCCTAAATGTCATGATGAAGCAAAGTTACGCTGCAACCTATCTAAAGAGATTAAACTAAGCGGCGCATCAGAAAAGCGAATTCGCCAATATCTCGATAACCCTCTAAACCGCGATAAAGCTGCTGACTTGCGGAATCGCGACCAAAGCTTTGTATTTTTTACTAAAGAAGCTGGAGGACCATATGGTTCTGAAAATATTTCGCTCACCCCACATGCTTCATGCGCAACAGATCACCGCGTAATTCCTGTTGGAGTGAGTTTTATCTATAACTGCAAAAAATCTACTTCATGGTGTGTAGCCCAAGACACAGGCGGTGCCATTGTGGGCGCACATGTTGATGTTTATAAGGGTGAGGGCAATCAAGCTGGTATGGAAGCAAATGCGCTAAATCACTCAGGCTCATTATTTGTAGCACTGCCAAAAAAGTGAACAGAACCTCCAGCAACCAAAATCTCATCCGCCAAAGCTTTCAGGAAGCACAAGGAGAGCGGCATTAAAACACGAGCCCACGCGGCCAAGCCGCTGGGGGCAACAATGTGATCAAAAGCGAGCTGCTCACAACCAAGCCTCTTCCTGTAGCAGGTTAGCTATGATACATTGATCAACTGCTCAACAAATGATAACATTGAACAAATCATGAATAAATAGATCATTATTTAGTTAACTCCAGCCACAGAACAGAGCCTGTTTACATTAGCTATATTTGAACAAAAAAGCAGAAATACAAACAGGTTCTAAGTATCGTAGCGAATATTTAGTATAGGAAAATTTGTCAATGCGCCTGAATCTTTCAAACAAACAAACCGATCAAATAATCTCTGAACTCAAACAATTAATAGGCTCTGGAATCACCCATCTTGATCTGAAATTGAATCATCTTGGAAAAAAAACAGTAGCAGAGTTGATAGCGATGTTAAGCACTCTCAAAGGTTCTGGAATCACCCATCTTGAGTTAGGAGGAAATGGCCTTGGCGAACAAACAGGACCAGACCTTGTTGCCATATTGAGCATCCTCAAAGATTCCGGAGTCACCCATCTTGAGTTAGGGGGAAATAGCCTTTGGAAAAAGACCACACCAGAAATGGTTGCCCTATTGAACGCCCTCAAAAACTCCGGAGTTTCCCACCTTGATTTGTTTGCGAATGGCCTTGGGAAAAAAACCGAAGCAGAGTTAGTAGCCCTATTAAGCACCTTCAAAGATTCTGGAATCACTCATCTTAGTTTGCGCGCGAATGGTCTTAGCGAAAAGACAGGGATAGGACTGGTAAACCTATTGAGCACCCTCAAAGACTCTGGAATCACCCATCTCGATTTGAGTGACAATGACCTTGGGCAAAAATCAGCAGCAGAACTGGCAGCCCTATTGGACGCCCTAAAAGATTCAGGAATCTCCCATCTTAATTTAGGCTGGAATGGCCTTGGCCGAAAGACAGCAGCAGAACTGGCGCTTATTGTTCAAGCAATACCTCAAAATATTACAACTGTGTCTTTTGCAACTGAAGAGTTAAAGAAAATGAGTACAGAACAACTACAAGCCATTCAAACTCGATTCCCGAAAGCAAAGCAAATTATTTTAGTTGATGAAGAGAATCAGAAGTGCAATCCCTTTTTAAGCAGAGCGGAAGCTAATCTTTATGCTCGTCTAGGATTTAAGGTGACTACTCCATCTTTATTTAATACCGCCTCCTTCTTTGTCGCCATAAATAAAGATAAATTTGGAACTAAAATTGAAGGCACGCTCCCTAATGAGGCGATAGAAGGTGTGAATCGTTTTGGAAATAAAGCAAGTCCAAGGTAGACACCACCTACATTAGGTGAAACAACAGGCACAATAACGTCCTGTTAGCCTTACTGAAAAAACACCTTGGAAAAGGATGAGTCATCTGCTTAACCCCTAAATTGTACATGGTGCTTGACAGACTATAAACAGACTTATCCACAGAAAATGTGAATAACTTATATAGTACTATTCGGATTTAAAAATAGAATAAAGCAGGCTCTGCAAGGGCTTTTTATAGACTGTTAATTACTGGTTCACTATTGATTGAAATAAATATCCACAGACCTGGATCATTTTGAAAGGGAATTAGGCGTAGCTATCTTATACAAATAAAAATTAAAAAAACAGTCTTGACTCAAACTATTTTTCATTTTTATTTGATTTTAATAATTCATAAACCGTACGTTTAAATAATTTATTTGTTCAAAGAATAAAATTGTATTGGGTGATTCACTTCGTTGGCTATAACAAACTAATAATCATTAAACCCTGTGAAAGAAACTTCGGAACAAATCGTTAACAACTCTTCAGGCTGTTTCGCAAGGTATGTAGGCTGATGCTTTAATAAAGTTTTCTCTGAATTGTAACCCCAGGTTACAGCGATTGATTGAATATTATTTCTCTTTGCTGCCTCAATATCTCGGGTTTCATCTCCAATATAAAATACTTTGCTTTTATCAATTTTGTATTTTTTGAGCGTTTTTTTCAGTAAATGACGTTTAGAAAAACAATTCGATTCATCATGGATAAAATTAAAAAAGTGGTGAATTTGATGCATGTCTAGCCATAAAAGAACATTTTCAACTGAATTAGAAGTCAAGATGCCGAGTGAGTATCCCGACTTATAAAAAGTCTCTAAGATTGTGGGAATATTAGCTATTGGCTTCATATTCACCATTTGCTCGTGTAAAAGATACCTAATCTGTCGTATTAAGGAAGGTATTTTATAAAAAGAAATCCCTAAAAAATTGATTAATTCTCGTGATGAAAGCTCTCGAAGGGATTCAATTTCATGCTCTTTAATCTTTCTGAAGTTGAATTGCTCAGCCAATAAGTTGGTGTTTTCAATCACGCAGTCAAAACTATCTACTAGCGTACCATCAAAATCAAAAAGTAAATGCATAAGTAAAATGTCCTGATGTGGGCGATAATTTGTAATTCATACAAAATAATAATAGATCTAATCATACCTATTAAGCAAACTGATGAATTGAGGCTTACCTTCTCGTGCAGCAAAAAAAACCAACGTAGATTTAGACCTTTCTACGTTGGTTTGACAATCACTATACTCTGACGAAAAGAATTAGCGATAAGGTCAATAAAGTGATCACTGGCTCATTTTCGGTGGTGCTGCAATTCCTATAAACACGACCATCCCATCCCCTCCCGGATTAAAGTAATTGTCACTAAAAGGAAGTGGTTTCCAATTATTTGCAGCCCAAACATTTCCTGCTTGATCTGAAATGGCGTGAGTGAGACGCATTAAAGGATTAAAACTGGGTGGTCCACCTGCGCCATTAAGCGGAGTACCATCGGCGAGCAATACTTGGCTCCCTGCACTGGGTAAGGTATACCCGGTTGAGGGAGATATTGCATCACCTGTAGTTAATCCTGTCGGGCACTTAGCTGTGTTAATACCACAAAGTTTGGAAATTGAAAATTGAGGGGGAAAGCCAATGCCCTCAAAATTAGCCACCCAGATATTATCGTCACCATCCACAGTAACCCCCCAAGGTCCAGACACACCACCTTGGCCGTTATATGCAACAAAGGTTCCGTTGGGGGCAATTTTATAGATTGTGGAGTCATTTACAGATGCCACCCAAGCATTACCTTGCGAATCTAAAGAAACCTCCCTTGTTGAGCTACCGGCTGGTAATTGAACATCTAAAGTTTTGATGAGTTGGGTTCCGGAAATCACATATTTATTAATTACCGAACCTGGGTTGCCAGCAGAAGTTTTGCTGTTACTCACCCATGCAGAACCATCTTGAGCAATAGCTATGTCAAAAGGTCCACTGTTTGCAGGTTCTTGATAATAAATGGCAGAATTAGGATCACCATTTAAATAAACAACAATCCTGTCATTACCATAGCTGGCCATCCAAATGTTGTTATTTTTATCTGAAACAGTACCTTGAACTCTATATAAAGCCGATATATAGCCTAGAGGACCTGAAATTGGAATACCAGTTGAAGAAAATTGAGACACGCTCCCCTCGCCTCCTGGAGGCAAACAGGTATCACAACTCCCCCATCCAAAATTGCCTGTCCATATCGATCCACGCGTATCAATTGTAATTCCAAAAGCATTCCCTAAAAGACCACCGCCAAATAGTGGCGATGTGGGGGTGTCATTTATTCCGTCCGCAGGTTGGCCGTTTGGCTTTAAAACAATAAGCCAGTTGGATGAATTGGGAGTGCCTTGAATCACGTTATTCGTTATCCAGGCGTACCCGTTTTTATCAAAAACCGTTTTGGCTGGCCCACCAAAAGGAGCTGACAAACTGCCTGAATTATTAAATTTTACAGCTAAAGTCCACGCATCAGGTTTCGTTTTTAAAGAAGGTTGATAAGTAGCAAATTGATTCGATTGGACATAGATGCCTAATACATTATTCGCCGGATTATGCGCTATATTTAGCAATACATCTAAGGTATTTGTAGGTGCAAAACCATTGACTGTGGTTAATCCAAAAAGAACAGTACATGCACCTGGCGAATTTTGAACACAAGAGGCAATTAAATTAGATAAATTATTGAGGGAGCGCATTGTATTTGTTTGATCTGCATTGGGTGACGCAGTAATCACTTGCGATAGAGTACCTTGAATCGGCGAAACTAAATTATCATTCATGCCTGAGGCAATTTTTAATCCTAATGAGCTACCACTAATCTGCCCATTATTAAAAAATTGTGCCATTGAAAAAGCTGCGCCTACAGTCGTCAATTCGTTAATTGTAATCGCTGGAAGCAGATTTTTACCTATTACAGTCACCAGCTTGGTGTTATTTCCCTGGCGGGCAACTGCATAAAATGAAGCTGTTTGGGGTATTTGTTCCGGTGGAATATAAATAAAAAATTGTCCTGATCCATTGGTTGTCGCATTAGCAATCGGTATTGCAGACGTTGAACTGGCAGTGTAAATAGTAACATTTGCATTCGCAAGAGGAATTGCAGAAACATTCCCTGATTGAACCACCCCTTTTATTGTAGGTTCGAAGGCCCTAACATTTAAAGGTTCATTCGTCCCTGCGCATGCTGGAACATTAGGACTACAAACAAAAAGATGATTATGAGGATTAGGATCATGTGGATTAACAGCACCTGAAACCTTAAGTTCCAATGTACAGCTCCCTCCTGGCAACAAGGTAAAATTTGCACCACATAAATCAGAATAAGTTGTATCGTTGAGTACTTGGGTAACGTTAGGTGGTAAATATTTAACAAATCCCCCTGGTAGCGTACGACGCGTAGCATTCGTTACGGTATAAAATGCTGTTGCAGTATTTCCTAAAACAAGTTGAGTAGGTAACACTGTACCTGCTTTGGGTACAACATTGTAGGCAACCCCATAGCTCATCGTGCTTAACGAAGTGGCACTAATAAACAGAAATAAAGAGGACATCCTTTTATTCTTTTTCATTTTTCCTATTTCCTAAATTAAATAGCTTAGTTGTACTAGGGCTTCCTGCATATAAAGATGGGGTAGTGTCAAAGTACTTGTGAACGGTATTACATCAAGCACTCCTTCATCCAAATTCGCCTCACCTAAGCCCACATAACGATAGCCCACCCCTAAGCGCCAGTTTTTACCTAGATCCATATCGATGCCAAGACCAAGACTATAAGCAAAATTCGTTGTTTTATGATCCTCAAATTCTGGGGTAAACGTTAGAAACGGGGGCACGCTAGTCTGATAATTTGAAGCATTATTGAAAGCAGCGCCAAGACCTAAAGAGACATAGGGATGAAAAATCTGTTTAACAGAATGTAATAACTTGCCTTCAAAAAAAAGTTGGCTACTTTTTATTTTATAATTGTAGGTAAACTCATCCGCTGATTGCTCATCTATACCTTGTATTAAAATACCGCTACTAGAAAAATTATTAGGCCTATAATAACTGATACCAAGCTGCAAAGCCCACAGCGAATTCATTGGAACTTCAGTTCCAATAGACCCGCCCCATAACATCCGATTTGAATGGCCATGGCTGGGGGTATATTGATACGTTGTGAAATCACCATCCATGTTTAAAGTTTGTGAATGTCCTGTCTTGGCAACTGCTACACCACCTGAGAAAGTAATAAATGGATGAAACCAACTTAAGTCTCTTTGGTTCGCTTGGTGATTTATTTGAGCTGGATCAGCATAGCTTGCATTGGCAGTCACAATCACTGAACTAAAAATTATAAATAAAGAACGTATGGAAAAAGATGGTGAGAAACAATCCGTTTTTGTTCGTTTAAACATAAAATATTCTTCCTTTTCTCCCTGAAGTAAAAAGGGGATTAAAATCCTTTCTGGCTAAGTCAATTAATAATCACCTTAATTTGGTCCACAAGATAGCTGATTTCGGTCTTTTTCTCAATGACAGAAAACCTAAATCCAGATATTCTAGATCGCGCCCTGCTTTGTCGATCAAAAAAATTGGTTACAAAAGGGAGTTGTTGTTTCTCTACAATTTATATTTATTTTAAAAGGAATTAACGTGACTCTTAAATCAATTTTATTCACAGCTGCTCTCATAATTTCATCTCAAGTGCACGCAGATAATTTATTTAAATTGACTCAAAAGCCTTTGACGATTAATCAATGCCCCATCACAGCGACAGGAAATGCACTCGATCTTGCTCTGCTCAACCCTGGTTATTTTGTTGTATCAAGTGGCAAAAAAGACAGTGAACTACTGTTTACACGTTTTGGCAGACTCTATTTAGACGCTGATGCTTACCTTCGCACAGAATGGGGTGACTACCTTCTTGGAATAACAAAAAAATCAGCCCCCAAGCATTTAAATAAAATCAAAATCTCCCAAAAAAATTTAGCGCCTAAAGCCACCAGCAAAATAAAAATGGGCGCCAATCTTCCTGCTATGGCAAGCGAGGGTGATAGCTATGTAGCCAGTTTAATGATTTTCGACTCTCTATCTAATACCGATGAATTAACGATTAAATTAACAAAAACTGGAGTTGGCATGTGGAAGGCCGAAGTATTTGTTGGCAAAGTAATGCTGGATGAAGGCACATTACTGTTTAATGCAAACGGTACGTTAACAAAACAACAGGGACTATACCATGTTCAATGGCCAACAGACTCTGGTATTCAACAATTAAAAATTGATTTTAAAGAGAGTACCCAATATGCAATCCCATTTTCTGTATTTTTTATGCATCAAGATGGTTATGGCGTGGGATTATTCACCTCGGTTATGATTACAATAAATGGCGAAATTGATTTGCTCTACACCAATGGACAATCTAAAGCGTTGAAGAACCAGATAGCCGTCGCATTGTTTACCAACCCAAGCTATCTAGAAAATGTGATAAGCCATTTATACAGACCCACTGAAAAGTCAGGTCAACCAAGACTCTATTGGAAAAATAGTGAGCATGCTGTATTAAGTGGCTATCTTGAAGAAGAGCCTTGTATTGCTCATTAGATTTTTATTTGCTTTCTGACCTTTACTGTTTGCATTTTCGACAAAGAATATTCGATACAACAAGATTGTCAGGAAGCACTCTCTGCGAGCTATGCTCCTCTATTAAGGGGCTAAAAATAGGAATCATAAACTCCTTCGAAAGGTTAAGACATGGATCCAGTGACGCATGCGGTTTTAGGGGCAGCCTGTTCTCAAGCAATTTTGTACAGCAAGGACAAACACAATGCCTGGCTTGTCGGTGGCTTAGCAGCCATGGCACCTGATTTGGATATATTCATTCAAGAATCAGGCAATCCAATGCTGTTTTTTCTCTATCACCGTCACTTCACACACTCCCTAAGTTTTATCCCCGTAGGTGCTTTAATCATTACTTTAACTTTGTTGATTTTTAAACGCTTTCGTACCCAGTGGAAATTTACTTTTTTAGCCGCTTTAATCGGTTACTCAACTCATGGCCTGTTAGATGCCTGTACGACTTATGGAACGGTTTTATTTTGGCCATTTTCTGATACTAGAGTGAGTTGGGATATTGTATCTATTGTTGATCCCTTTGTGACCATCCCCCTGGGCTTAGGAGTAATCGCGGCCCTGGTCTTTGATCAAAGAAAGCCTGTCCTTATTGCTTTAGTCCTAATCAGTTCATTTATGCTATTCAATATCGAGCAACATTATCGAGCAATGACTGCAGTTCGAGATGAACTTGCCCAATTAGGAGTAAGCACAGACAAGGCACGTGTATTTCCCATGTTACTCAGTTCAACACAGTGGAGAGGAATTGCATTAAATAAAAATCGTTTGTACCTCATTAATGTTTCAACCCCACTTTTAAAAGAATCAAGAAGCCAACTTGTGACAAGTTATCGTGCGTTTTCTTATCAAAAATTACCTGAATATGTGAAAAACTCATCTTCATTAATGAGGGATTTCATTATTTTTAACTGGTTTACAGACAACTATCTCATCACCGTTAATAATAAACCGTTATTATTAGCTGATGGACGTTTTTTATTAGACAACAATGCGGCCATAGCGTTATGGAGCATTCTGTTTGTAGCGAATCAACCACATGTGAATGAGTTTCATTTTTTGCGCATAGCCAATTACAAACACAATTCTTGACGATCATGAGTTCTGTAAAATTATTAAGCACTTAATCAAAAGAGTTTGTTTAAAACTTATGATCAGATATAATTTGAAAAAATGCTCTGGAATATCAAGAACCAATCCTTTAACAAATAACGATTACCATTTTATTAACTCACTAACATTATGTTTCATATCGCCCTTTACCAACCTGAAATCCCTCCAAATACAGGAAACATCATTCGACTATGTGCCAACACTGGGGCAAAATTGCATTTGATACATCCTCTTGGATTTTCATTACAAGAAAAAGCACTGAGACGTGCTGGCTTGGATTATCATGAATGGGCCTCTATTGATCAATATGAAAATTGGGAAAAATTTATTCAACAACACCATCAAAAGACTATCTATACCTTTAGCGCTCGAGCTACACGATGTTACTCAACCGTTCAATATACCGCAGATGATCTGTTTTTATTCGGTCCAGAATCCAGAGGATTGCCTCAAGAAATTTTACAGAAATTCAGGTCGCTCTCTATCCCTATGCGTGAGAACAATCGAAGTTTAAATCTCTCGAACGCTGTTGCAGTCATTTTGTATGAAGCTTGGAGACAATTGGGTTTTAACAAATGACAGAAGTTTCCTTATATACTCTGTTCATTTCAAGCAGTTCGCTAGACGTTTGGAGGCGAGTAACTTTTTAAAATACAGTTACCCGCACCCACAACTCATTTCACATTCTCATACTTGGGGAAGAAGGATAATTATTTTTCAGATTTTCCTCTCTGGTGTTGAGCTCTTGTTCTTTACAATCCACGCATTTACCACAACAACAACGGATGGTTCGAGAGGCAACTAAAGGTGTCGTTCCTCCTGCCCCCATGCCTAAACAATAAGCGAAGTACCAAGGTATGGGCGTGAAACAGGAAACGAGAATCCCACCAATTAAACCGAAAGTAAAACCGCATCCTATGGCTAGTCGTTCTTCCTTAGTGATGCATGACTTTTTAAGTGGAACATCCCAGGTTTGTCTTATGTCATTTTTTTGAGTTGTAACAACGTTTTTCAGTTCCGCAATTGCGTTTTCTTCCTTGCGACGCTTTTGACGAGCAATTTCGGCTTCTTTGTATTGGAGGTGACCTATAAATTGGGCATGTATTTGTGAGTAGGTTCCTTTATATTCTTTATCACATATTTTAACGTAGATTTGCTTTGGATAATTAGAAACCAGCTTTTTGAAAGTTGAATTAGTCATAGCGAGATGATTCAGCGACTTAACATCAAGAAAAAGCAATATCAGGTACATTACGTCATTAGGAACCTGAGAAAAGTTTCCTGTATTTGTGGCAATTTTCTGTACTTCTTTTTTTTTAAACACAACTCCTCCACTAAAACGATTAAAAAATGGAATGTCGTACTCCAGCTCCGCTGATATTATCTAATACTATCGAATATTCAAGAAGTTATTTCATATCGCTCTTATATCCCTTTTTTTTTGTGTTGAACGCTGAGTTTATTATCCCTGAAAAAAAAGAATTGAACGCATATTCGATAAATTGAAATTAAATTCATTTTCATTGACAATGAAACCATGGATCTGTATATTCATAAAACGGATATTTAGTGGATTTGAATTCAAATGAGCCGATTTTCAAACCTATTATTATTAGCAATATGTATTTTTTTATCCTCTTGCAAAACGAAAGGCAATGAGAATAGCCTGCATTTTGTCACATCAGCAGAGTATCCACCTTTTGAATATAGCGACCATGGGGAAATAAAGGGATTTGATATTGATTTGGCGAGACTTATTGCTAAAGAACTTGGAAAAAAGGCTGTTTTTGACAACATGCAATTCAGCACTGTTCTTCCTGCAATCAGTTCTGGGCAAGATGATATTGCCATAGCTACAATCACGATTACTGATGCGAGAAAAGTCAATTTTGATTTCTCTGACCCCTATTACTTTGAAGGGATGGCCTCGGTATATCATTCCAGTCAACCCATCACCACACCCAGTCAACTTACAGGAAAAAAAGTAGCAGTGCAGCTTGGTAGTACGATGGAGATATGGCTACGAGAAAATTACCCTAAGGTGGAGCTCACTACATTTGATAATAATAACCAAGCGATTGAAGCACTACTTGCAAATCATGTTGATGTTGTTTTATTAGATGGTGCCCAAGGTAAAATCTATAGCAAAAAACATTTGGAACTCTCTTCTTCGCTAATTGCTAAAGCAGACTATGGATACGCATTAGCACTGAAAAAAGGTTCTCCATTAACGTCAAAGATTAATAAAGCCCTGCAAAAACTGAAAGCCAGTGGAGAAATTCAAAAACTAGAAAAAATATGGCTCAAGGATTCATTATGAACATTAATTCAAAATCTAACAGAAACCATATTCTGATTTAATTTAGGAGGCTCAACATGTCCCTTTACACTCCAGTTAAAAACACGCTTGTTGAAGAAACTCATTCTCAACCGATTAGCGAAGTAACCACCAATACCTTCGTGATCAATTTACAACAAGCACTATTTGATCTTGAGACAGGTACCTATCAAGACAAAGGACATAGCCCAGGACCATCAGAGGTAAAGAAGACATCCTCTCCCCCAAAAATCAAGCACTTTCTTACCGGAACCGAATTAAGTATGGAAGAATTAAAGCATGTCTTAGAGAAAGCAAAGGCCTTGAAGCAAACCCCCTCGTTCTACAATCAGGCTCTGGCTCATAAAAGCCTTGCCATGATTTTTGAAAAACCGTCTTTTCGAACTCGCCTAAGTTTTGCAATGGCAATTCAAAGTATGGGTGGAATAGCCATTGAAAGTGTAAGTAATACGAGAAAGCAGGAAACCCCTGCGGATATGGCTAGAGTTCTAAATGGTTATGCAAATTTTGTTATGGTAAGAACTCATTCGGATGAAATATTACAAGAAATGGCCGCTTATGCGAAAGTTCCTGTAATCAATGGCCTTTCCGCCTTACATCATCCGTGTCAGATTTTAGCTGATTTATTAAGTCTATGGGAGCAATTTGGCTCTTTGCAAGGACTGACTGTTGCCTATATTGGTGATGGAAATAATATTTTGCATAGTTTGATGCTGCTTGCGCCGCAATTAGGAATAACAATTAATTACTGTTGCCCCGCATCCCATCAACCTAATGCTTCAATTATCCAACAGGCACAGGACATAAAGCCAGATAAGATTTATCATTTTTCCAAACCTGAAGATGCGGTTAAAAATGCCCATGCAGTATACACTGACGTTTGGACTAGCATGGGTTTTGAAGAACAGGAAAATCATGAAGCCTTTCAGGGATTCCAGGTCAATGAATCCTTAATGTCGCATGCAAAACCAGAAGCCGTATTTATGCATTGCATGCCCATGGAACGAGGAAAAGAAGTATCCGAAACCTTGCCTGACAGTCCAGCTTCAATCATCTTCACTCAAAGTGAAAACAGAATGCATGTACAGAAAGCCTTACTTTTATTCTTAAATCTATAAAAATAGTTCTGGATCAGTTATGGCTAAAAACCTTCTGTAGGTGCAGCCTTTGATCCACCTGTTAACGAATTCAATCTGGTACTTCTTTTTTTGTGTTTTTTTTAAAAAAAAAAGACATTCATACAAACCATGATTTATTCAGCTCAGTCCTTCGTTGTAAATCCTTAGAGCATTATATATAGTAATAGAGGATTATCAGTGATAGGCTAGTACTACATTTGCTCGTTTGCTTATCATGTCACCATTGAGTTCTGCGCTGAAAAGCCAGATAAGCTCAAAACAAACTCACCTCAAATTGCCTTTTATTTGAAAATAGTTAAAACCAAAGCCATAAATTAATATTCGTTCAATATCCGGAGAATTTAAATGCCTGGCCCTTATAATACCCAAATCATAGTGAATGTGTTGCGCTCCTTGACACAACTTGTATCCCAACACCCAGAATTGTTAAAAACTTCTGGAGTTTTTCGAGTCGCAGGAGCAAAGGAAGAAACAGAAAAGTTACTTGAGCAACTGATCAGCGAACAATTTGATGGTGCTATTCTAAGTAACTATGTGATGAAAGAGAATAAAGTAAACAGTGAGCATCTACATAATAGTTTGGGAATGATTCCCGCTGTTCTTAAAAACCGTCCCTTATTAGACTCCAAAGATAATCTACAGATCAGTTTCTCTAAAAAATTAAAATTATTACTGGGTGTTCAACTGAAAAAAGATATTACAAAAGCAGCAAATCAATTACTCGATGAGTTCATTAGTGACCTTTTACTGTCAAAACGAATAGATCATCAGCGTGCAGGAGAAATCATTTATCATTACTGCTATTTAATGCATCAGGCTGGCAGATTCCAACAGACTAATCGTATGACGTACCATAATCTCGCCATTATTATGGCTCCCCGATTGACTCAAGATTTAGATCTCTTTCCAGCAACAGATCTTTTGGGTTTGAGTGGTTTTTTAAGTCAATTAACTCCCGTATTGGAAAATTGCATCAGCGATGACAACTGGAATAAAGATTTTAAAGAACGTCATGCTGATAAACTGGAACATTTAGCAAATACAAGCCATGTAATACGCGAAAAACTGGAACATATGAGAGAATCCTCTAAAACAGTAGTACTTGTTTCTATGAAAAATTTGGTGACCCAGGTAACGAGCCTTAAAAACCAAATCAATTCGATTGAAAAACAATTACAAGATGATTCCGTTAAAAGAAAAGTGAAGAAAGCATTAAACAAAGAACTCGAACAGTTAAAAGAAGAGCAGAACGAACTGAGCTTGAAAGTTTCTGAATTAGTCCACAAAGTTCCTGCCTTAAATCGTGGCTATCAACAAATACAAGAAGAAATCGATCTCATGTCTATTTCTGAAAATGGAGAAAAGGAAGCGAAAGATCCGCATGGGAAGCAAGAACGCAGTTCCAGTCTAGTCCAATTCGGCATTTTTGAATCGAAAAACACCACTACTACGCCTACTTCTTTATTTCCGGCTCCCGAAGCAATAGAGGCATTTAAAGTACAAGGAAAGCTTGAAGACGATCAGCACTTAGGAGGTCCCAATTAGACTCACCTTTATCTTCTCAAGTGTTGCTTCCGCATCGCTTGAGAGCGCTTTCTTAAGGCTGAATGCCGCTTTAAAGCGTGAAGTGAGTATTGCTCTCTCTACTGCTTTTTTGTCAATTTTTCGAGCACTTATCACCGTACACTCTCCCGTAGTTCTTTATTTTGATGAATAATTTAGATGTCTTTTTATTACTTAATAAATTCTTAATAAATTTGCTTTACTATGAGTTTGCCTTCGCAGGAGGTATGTGAAGAATATTGAATTATTTATATTTTTATTTATTCTTCATAGTTGCCAAATTGGCATCTTCAAATATTATTTAACCAAAAGGAAAATCGTATATGCGTAAATTATTGGTGTCATGTTTGTTTGCTCTATTGACAATGTCGTATGCAACTCTTGCTAACAGTTATGGTGTTCATGAAGATCATCCTTATGATTTTGTCGTTACCAAAGATGTTTATAAGTTTTCAGAAGTTTATCAAATTAAATCTCCCCAAAGAGAAACCTATCCGGGGTCAATAAAAAAGAGCGCATTTCGTATTCGTACAAACTATGATTTATCCAATAAAGATGGATGGCAAGCGACCGGTATCACGCGAATCATTTCTTTAGGTTCTTTATATCCTTGGGCTAAAGAGATTGATATTTATGATACTCGTGGCGTACAAATTGGTTTTATTGACGGGAATTTAGCAACCCTGGAATCTGCAAAATTCACCATATATGACTATGATGAGTCAGGGAAAGCTACTGAAATTGGTTATGCTTATGCAAATCCCAGCTTTGACCGATTCGTCATTTTAGCATCAACGAGCGGTCCTCATCCTATTGCCGAACTCAATCGCAATTTTGGCGATAAAACCTGGAGTGTTTCAGTTCATTATCCTGAAAAAATAGATGATCGCATTGTTCGTATTTTTGCCGGTTTTGTAATTGATTACGAAGATAAATTTTTAGCAGGTCCAGATGAATCAGATGATGACGAGTTCATTAATCAAGAAAGATCAGTAAATTAAGGTTGCAGTCACTATCTGAGCGAGTATAAAAACGTTCCTCAGGAATATTTGGGCTTAGTTTAAAAATCGATAGGGATGTCGATTTTTTTCATAAGAATTTTGGCAACAAATCAGTTAACAATCATTTGAAAGTGAGACTTAATCTTGGGTACACAATTGTTAAAGGATACTACTCTTTTATCTCATTGTTGTTTTTTACTGTGTTTTTCTTGGCGTTTTTCAATATCTTCCTCAGACTCATCTGTTGCAGAACGTTCGTGTTTTTTAGATTGACTTGCTACAGGCTCCTGCGTTTTGCTTTTACTCTGAAAAAACTCCATCCAATTAGAATAAAATCCTGGTTTTTGTGGAGAGGTTACTTTTATCCGGACACTTGGGCCCCATAAAGATCCTACATAGCTACTATCAGAGAGCATTGCAAATTCATCTAGAGTAAAAGGGCTATTACCACCCACTTCTCCATAACTTTCGGCTTTCGTAGAAAAATGTTCCATGCACCGCTCATATATTATTTCACTGGGAATATTAAGCTGTGAATAATGCGTTTTATTCATTGAGGCTATTTTTTCTTTAGATCGTAAAACCATTTCATACGCAGCTTTGTAATGACTATCCAACAAATAGGTTTGGAGATGAGGTAATCCTAGTTCTTTACCAAAACAAAGCAATAAGGAATTTAAAACAAAAGGAGAACGACAACTAAAACTAAATTGTTTTGAATCTAATGGATCATTGGAAGCGCGCATAGAATCCTCTACAGAATCCAATGTCATTTCCCAAAGACTTTGACCATATTTTGTTTTTACTGAAACCAACACTTCAAGTAATTGCACAAAGTTCAGTTTTTTTCCTGTTTTAAGATTCAAATCGATAACACCTTTTTCGATTGCGTGCGCAAATGCTTCAAGTAATAATCGATGAGAATAAGAACCATGTAACAGCACACGATCAATTTGCTTATTTTCAGTAAAAAGTTGGCCGCTTGAGATGACTCGGTCCGCTATCATGCTACTGACAAAACCAATAAATTTAACCACATAACCATTTTTATTTACATCACGGGAATTTTCATGCTTCAATAATAGCGTATCCAACATCCTTGCCTTTTTTAAAGGTTGATAGGCATCTGGAGCACCTGGAATGAAGTTGCCTCTTCCTGCAATCAAATAAGGAGGACTATAAGTTCCTTGTGATGGAAAAATTTCACTTTCTTGCATTAATTTTCCCAGTTCAGCATCTAAATCTTTGAGATGATCTACCACTTTCAATGGATCATAAGCAAAACCCATTAATTGGTTGGCAATGTTTGCTATCTCTTCCGCAGACATCTCTTTTAATAAAGGTTCAGGGATATTTAAATCCTCCATCTTGACCTTTGGCGGTGGGTTTTTTGGAGCTTGAATCGTAATCTGTTCTTGCTCCATCTTAAAATCTGGCTTTACCATACATTTATCAAAAAAATCTGCGCTTCTATATTTGGGATCTTGAGTTAATTTTTTTACCGCCATGGTTACAGTAATACCATTTGAATTGATTTCAGGCGAATATTTCCCATCAAAAGACATCATGACCTCGCTTTGTATAATAATCATATTAAGTATAGAATATGGTCATTTAATATGCAGATGCTTTCTCTGAGCGTTAAAAAGAATTTCTACAAGAAGTACTTAAGATGATTAATAAAGAAAAATGGGACAAATTAGCTGAGTTCATGGTGAAACTTCATATCAATGAATCCGAGCTGATTGAGAAATTTATTATTGGTAGTGGTAAGGGGGGGCAGAAACTCCATAAAACTGCCTCAACAGTATATTTGAAGCATACTCCTTCAGGATTGGAAATAAAATGCCAAGACTCAAGAAGTCGTGAAGATAATCGATATTTTGCCAGAATACGGCTTTGTGAAAAATTGCATTCGATATTGAGTGATGAGAAAACAAAAGAACAGCAAAAAATTGAACAATTAAAACGTCAAAAGAAAAGACGTTCAAGACGAGCGAAACAAAAAATTTTAGATGAAAAATCCAGGCAAAGTGAAACTAAAATGCTGAGGAAAAAACCTGATTCCCATGAATAAAATGATTTAAGAAATGAAAAAATCGCAGATCGTAAAAGGGTAGTGTTTAAATAACTGTGTCATCTCTTTTAATTTGTTTATAATTTAACACTTAAAAGAGGTAGATATGAATAAAAAGAAAATAGATTTATCGAATTTTGATTTCAATGAGTTCAAATTAGAGGCTTTGACCCAGTTAAAGTCTGGCCAATCTCTCACTGGAAAAGACGGCATACTGACCCCCTTAATAAAAGAGCTATTAGAGGCGGCATTAGAAGGTGAAATGGATTCTCATATGACTGATTGTCATGAGACAGGTATTTCAAACCGTCGCAACGGCAAAACGACTAAAACAATTAAATCAACAACTGGAGTTTTTGATTTAGAAACACCTCGAGATAGGGATGGCAGCTTTGAACCCGAGCTTGTAAAAAAACGTCAAACGGTACTCAACGAGTCACTGGATAATAAAGTCCTAGCCCTCTATGCGATAGGCATGAGTTACGAGGCGATAAGCGAGCATTTATCTGAGATGTATGGACTAGAAGTCTCGAGTGCTAAAATCAGCCTGATTACTGACAAACTATTACCCCTGATTACCGAGTGGCGTAATCGCTCCCTAGAATCTGTATACCCAATCGTTTTTCTTGATGCCATGCACTTTAAAGTACGTGTTGAAGGTAAGGTCATAAGTAGAGCATTTTACACCGTCCTTGCTGTAAATTCAGAAGGTAAAAAAGATATTCTAGGGCTCTATTTATCTGAGGCAGAGGGAGCTCGTTTTTGGCTTAGTGTATTAAATGACCTTAAAGCTCGTGGTGTAGAGGATATCCTTATAGCAAGCATCGATGGACTTAAGGGATTTCCTGATGCCATTGCTGAAGTTTTTCCTAACACCGAGATCCAGCTTTGTGTCGTTCATCAAATTCGCAACTCATTAAAGTATGTGGTTAGTAAGGACCAGAAAGCCTTTATGGCCGATTTAAAGCTGGTTTATAAGGCTTCAAGCAAAGATATGGCTTTGCATCATCTACTTGAGTTGGAAGAGAAATGGGGCAAAAAATACCCGGCGGTGATGAAATCCTGGAATAACAACTGGGAAGCTCTATCACAATACTTCAAATACCCAGAAGAGCTAAGACGCATCATTTACACTACCAATATTGTTGAAGGCTTTCATCGGCAAATTCGCAAGTACACTAAAAATAAAGGCGCTTTCACCAGTGAAAACGCCCTTATTAAGCTTATTTATTGTGCTTGCCAGAAAGTACTGGAAAAATGGAATCAGCCCATGCACAATTGGGCGCTTATCGTGTCCCAGTTACAAATCTATTTCGAAGACAGACTAACCCTGGGACTTAGATAATGACTGAGGTGACACAGTTGGATGAACACTCTCCGTAAAAGCACTACCATTTAATCTGATAATATTCCCCTTCCACGAGCTGTGTAGTAGGTTTTTCTATTCTCTTTGAAATTTCATGATTTTTAATTAAAAACTTCAGATTTTCGTCAAGCACTTGATGTCTTTTATCAAAATGTTCATGCTGCCCCTTATAGCTACCAAGCAGTTCTTTAAGTTTACTGTCATAGCTCTCCTTTAATACAGATAAAACTTGATCATGAGCTCGGGTATCTTCTGATTTTCCTTTAAAAAAGGCTAAGCTACTTTGTGGAACAAAGTTTTTAGGACTCTTGATTAGATTCTTTTTAATTTGCAGGTATAAATCATTCAATTGAGTCATTGCAATTAAAGGATTTTCATCGAGCGTTTTCCCCAATTTTTTCTTAAATGTTTTCGGATGATTTAAAATAGAATTTGCATCAGACTCCTGAAGAAAGGTTGATGCAGAGGAAATATTGGGTTGGGCCCCTGCTTTTATCAATTTTACGCATAACTGATAAAAATGTTTCGATAGAGCAATATCTAACATGGTTTGGCCATGCATATCTTCTGTATTTAAATCAACTTGTTCCTTTAAAAGATAATTACTTAAGGCCATAAAGTTGATTTCAGCATCCTCCGAATATCGAAATACTTCAGCAAGTCCATGATGCAATGGATTCCTCCCAGCAGGATTTCTTTTATGAAGTAATGTAGGATCTCTAGATACAATTTCATGTATCATAGGTAAAGGAGAACGACCTATTGTTGCATGCAAAATATTATTTCCATCTGTATCTACGTAGTCAACCTTTGCACCCATTTTCAATAATAATTGCATCGATTTAACATCCCTCAATACCATAGCATTGTAGAGAGGAGGACAATGATTATCATTTAGTTGATTCACCAATCTTTTATCTTGCTTCAATAGTACTTTTATCAGTTCTTCTCTGCTTTTTTCTTGAGTATAAAAAACATAATGTAGCGCTGTATATCCTCGTCCATCGGTTTTACTTGTATCAGCACCTTTTTCTAATAAATAATTAACTAGTCTTATATCCCCTCTTTGAACCGCCAACATTAATGGTGTTCCCTTATCATCAGTTATCGGAGTATTAATGTCTATTCCAGTACCCTTAGTCTGCAAAAATTGTTTCACTATACTTCTACTTCCTATACTCAGAGCAATATAGAAAATTTCTTTAGTTGTAAGAAGCTCTTTGTTTTTTTTAATAATTTTTTTTAATGCCTCTTTATCATTCCGCACCAATACTTCATCTAAAAGATCTTTAGTGATCTCTGCCCCAGAATCTAATAGTTTCTCAAATACCTCTTGTTTGTGATTCTTATAGGCTAAAAATATAGGTGAAGAACCCCTCTTATCGGTTTCATTGATCTGAATCTCATCTGTGGATGTTAAGGCAACAACCAGCTCGGGATTTCCGTACTCCGCAGCATAATGGAATGCTGTTTTTCCCTGATTGTCTTTAGCGTTTAATACGGCAAGAGCATTTTTCTGGGATAGTATAACCGTTAATATTTTCCCCATTATCTGCATATTTCCAGATTCAGCAGCATAATGAAGGGCTGTTTTGCCGTCGTAATCTTGAATTGATAAATCGGCTTTATTAGCAATTAATGCATCGATCATTGCGATGTTGTGCATCATCACTGCTAAATGAATAGGGGCTTTACCTACATAAATTGGAGGTGCACCCTGCTTGATGCATTCATTTATCTGAGCTTCATCAGAAGCAAATACCAGCTCATTGATATCACGTGGCTCGCTCAAATAAATTGCCCCTCGATGAAGTGGATATTTCTTTTTTAATGGCTCAAGACACTCTCGCGTGTTGTCGTATAGCCTTCCAATGTCGGAAAATGAAAAATCTATATCTCGAATCTCCTGGTAAGAGGGACTATCAAGCATCTCCATAAACTTTGCCTTATCTTCCAAAGTTTCACTATATCCATATAAAGAAATACCTTTTTTATTGTGCTCAAGAATCTCCACTGTATTTAAAATCGCTTCTTTAATAACGACTACTAACTGATCAGCACTATATAAATCAAAAACATTGGGCTCATAAAATGTCGCCGGGGGCAAACCCTGTTGCATTAAAAGAATATTTAATAAATTGTTTACAAAGGTTCTTCCATTGGCATCCTTAAAAGGATGCAAAACTTCATATTGCCGAATATGCTTAGCAATAACGTAAAGTTTTTCATCAAGGTTTTTTGCGGCTTTAATTTCCTTGTTATAAGATTGAGTGATTGCTTCCAGAAAAACATCAACTTTTTTTCTTACTGCCAGATAAAAGTGGTTTGTATTACTGTAGCCATGCGCCCTCATATCTTCATATATTTTTTTAGCAAGCTCCGGTATTTTTTCAGGGGTCAAATCTTTAAAATAGTCCAAATCAAAGCTAGGACCAAACGGGCCTGGATTTCCAGGACCAAATGATGCACCACCATCAATAAGAAAAGATAGTTGGAGAAATTCTTCTATCCCTTCAATTGAGGCACGACATGCTGGAATACCAAATGATACAGGCTCATCTGTTCTGATTTCACCTGGGCTCTTATCTTCTAACGCCTCTACTTTCCGTCCACACTTTTTATGTATTTCTTTAATTAAATCGACACTTAATTCAAATGTCTCACCTTCTTTATAAACTTGCAGTGCAATGGAGCACAAACTCTCTAAAGCAGCATTAATTGAACCTCGTTCTCTTGATTCATAACCATGCCAGCCCTTTTCTTTTGACCAAAAGCGTCCATCAACCAATAATCTCCATATTTGTTCAGGGGGGTAGGATTTTAGAAAAAATAATCCAGGCAAGTTTGGCATAATTTTACTCATAAAGCATCATTATTATTTATAATATTAGCCCAAAGTGATTTAAATATATTCAAAGAACCCATATTTTATGTCATAATGCCTGGCTTTATTTTGTTAATTTTTCTAAAGAAAAGTTTTGAAAAATGACTAAATGCAATATAAAGACACGAATTGATGAGATACTGTCATGCTGGTAACAACTATCTCCAAAGATGATTTATTATGATTTGAGCTACCCATATTGATTTATGTAGAGAATGTTATGAGAGATAAAATTATCACCAACAAGAAAGTTATTTATTCGTATTCAGTGGCACAAGATCGCTGTAAAAAATTGTCTGGCTTTTTATCAGAAAGATTTTATTCCATAAATCAAAGTCATAACAGTACAATTCTTATCGGCTCAAGCTTATCTCATCAGGATCACGATATAGAATATGATAAGATTCTTGATAGTTCGGGCACATCCATTACTAAAGATAAGAATGGTGTTATTAACGGCGCACGCATTGCAGTTACCGACGGCTTGGGTGGAGGAGCTGGAGATCAACAAGAAGATGAGGAGATACATAGAGTATCTCTAGCAACGTGTGAAGCATTTTTGGATAGTGATGAAAATATAGATACAGCTCTCGTCTCAATTGGCAAATTAACTTCTGTAAGGGATAGAACTAATAAAGAGCGTCCGCATGCATCTATGGCAGCATTTACCTATAAACACGAGCAAGGAAAAAACTATTCTGGTGAATTTGCAAATATTGGCGATGGATTAATTATTGTTTTAGATAAACAATTTCATATCAAACACACTCTAAATGCACGCCATGTTTATCGGGGATTTAATACATGGTCTCCATCATCTGTACAAATGTTTGCATCACCTTCTAATAAAGATCGCGCTCTAATTCACAAAAATCTTGAATTAACTGAAGGTGATATTGTCATTTCGATGACGGATGGCATATGGGGAGAGTTGGCCTCACATTTGACTTCTGAAACAGAACAATACCGTGATATCAATATTGCTGCCTATCCATTTGAAGCCTTATTTGATCAATTAGGTGATACTCCATACCCTTCTTCATTTGATATAGCTCACATCATTACCAATCACGCGATGTCCCAAAGCTTACAACGCAGACAAACTTTAGTGGAATTACTTCTTGAACTCGAACAACAACACTTTCAAGAAAAATCGATAACAACCATCAGTGAAGTATTCGCTTACTTGGATAAAACAAGTAATCCAAAAACAGCTGATACTTTAAAAAGCATTTTGTTTAAGCATGGTTTAAATGATGGAATAGTTTATTTTGAAAATATTGAGATTCCACTCGCTGTAGTGATGCGCGATTTAAAAAGTCGTACTGTTGGGGATTGTGCAACAATCAATGTGGTTCGAATTCCTTATCATTTAGATGAGCTCATACGATGTTTTATAAATCATCCTGAAAAACGACAGGCATTATCGCCACAACTTGAAACGACGATCCAATCCGAGGCAGAGATAGAAGAGGCATTTAAGCGTCTTTCTCTTGAAGTCATACAATCTGAAGTTGATTCCAGGCTTTCTGATGTGCATTTTCAACCGGCATTTAAAAAAGAAACTCTTTATAGAACACATAATCTCCTAACACACTATGTTCGACTATCTGGTCTCTTAGACCAGAAAATGGATTATCATAAATTGTTATCTAATTTAAATGCATACCTCACTAAAGAACCCTCTCTAGAAAAAAATGATATTGAATTGTTACTATCAATGCTAGACAGCAAAATTAAACCTAAAAAAGGAATTTTTCATACATTACTTGGGGAAAATCACAACAAACTCTATAAATCATTTTATAAACAAATCGAACTACACTTTTTAAGCAATGAATCAAACAATACGCATCAATTGAATTAGAGTCTTGGTGAAGTGACTCAGTGTTTTTAAAACTCTTCTCATCAGTAAATTAAAGTATCAATTTCGTCCAGGATGGGCCAAATACACCTTGGGGTGCATGAGGCCTAAACAGAGGCGATACATCTTATGCAACATAAGTCAGGTTAAACATGACCCCATTCGTATAGAAGTGATTTAGGCTTATACCATCCCCCATTGTTTGACCGGGTGCACGCCCCAAACGACTTTTACCCCAATCAGCAAATTCATACCCCACACCAACTTGCCAATTCTGATTCAATGCTTTTTGTACTCCCGCCCCCACTGTATAAGTAAAGGCTGTTTGGGTATGGGATGTAAAATCAGGATTTTCTATAGCCTCAAAAATTTTGGGCTCATTGTTAAATGCATGAGCGTCATTAAAACCAACACCAATACTGCCACTCACCCAAGGCATCACGATAAATCCCATATCTGCCAATAACTTTCCTTTTAATGCAATATGAGAATGCTGGATTTTATAATTGTAGGTGTAGTTGTCAAATTCTGGATCAGCATCATCCCAAATGTCCCCTGAAAGACGAGCATTAGTGGTTGCAGCAACTGCGAGGCCTAATTGTCCCAAAAGTGAAGGAGTAATTGACCGTTGCAAGCCTAAAAACACTTCAAAATTTGCCAGAGCGTTATTGGTATCGTCAGCATCATAAGTTTTTTCAATGTCAGGGGCCAAAAAAAAGGTTTGGCTCTCACCTCCAGTCGGCCATACTGGACCAATACTTAAAGCAGCAACATAATTAAAGCGGGAAATGGGTTCACCCATAGTTCCCGCTACACCACTATTAGTTAAAAGGCACGCTAATAATCCTAATAAATAAGACTGATTTGTCATCTCAACTCCTTGTATGCTTAAAATGATTGATTGAATGCATAGTACGTTTTTATTTTTTTAAGGGAACTAAACAGGTATCAACAGTTACGCCCCCTGGTATATTTGCTGGATTGTATAGCGCAAGGTTATCCCCTATATCTGCATTGTTGTCAAAAAATTCATTCGAAGCAACACAAGAATGAGCGAGGTTCACAGGGAAGGGAGTTCCTACACTACCTCCAACTAATATTGCCCCTCCTCGATTCTCTTCTTCCATTGGCATTTTCAAGGCAGTATTTCCGGTAAAAAGATTATCAAAAATTTGAGTATTCCCAGAAAACTCCACTGCAATTGCACCACCTCCAGGTGCCATAGCGGTTACCGTAGAACTTCCGGAACTAAAAATATTGGCAACTAAGTTAAAGAAAAATAAAGGTGATACGGCACCTGGAGGAACTCCTATAATGGCATTGTTTAGAAATTTGTTATTTGAAATTTGTGCTTGTGTCTGTATTGAAGAATTAAATATGGCATTCCCATAATTTGAGGCAAAGATTCCTCCACCTTCTAACTGTGCTTTATTATCGAGAAATGTTGATCCTGTTACTGTTGTTGCAATCGAATCCAGGTAAATTGCCCCACCAACACCTCCAGTATTGTTGGTGAATTCAGAGTTCATAATCTTAGCTTTTGAACCTGGATTAGGCAGGATTCCAAAAACATTAATAGCACCTCCCCCAAATGCAGCGGCAACGTTATTGGTAAACTTGGAATTCTCAACATTTAAAAAATAAGGGGTCCCATCATTAAAAGGGATGTGAAAAAAAATAGCGCCCCCACCAAAACCTGTAAGAGTCGTTAAATTTTGCATAAAAGTGCTATCAGAGACTGATAAATTGGTATTGATCACACCAACAGCTCCCCCACTTGCATCTGGAACTGGACCATTTAACACGTTATTTTTGAATTGACTTGCTGAAATAATGACATCACCTGCATCTTTACTACGAATCGCGCCACCATTACGAAAAGCAATATTTTGTTCGAATTCACTTGAAGTGATAGTATAAGCAGCGTCAATTAAATTTTCCAAAGCGCCGCCACTTCCCCCTGGAAATAAGGCACTGTTATTAACAAATCTGGATTTTTTGATATGAATTGCAGTATCGGTATCTATTGCTGCTACAGCTCCCCCGCCTGAAGCCAGGACTAGAAATTCTCCAGCAAGAATTTCCGATACTGTTGCATTAAGGCCATCACTAATATTTTGCTCAAAAACCACTTGATTGAGTTCAACTCTTGAGCCATAGCGTGCCAACAGTCCCCCGCCCGCAGCATGCTCATAGTCTAAACTCTCAAGTATATTATGGGCTCCCAAAACTCCATTATCTGGACCGTTTGCATAGCCCCCTCTAATAATGAGGCTGTCAAGTTTAACATTTTTAACTCCTGTGCCAGGAGGAACATCACTTCCGGCCATCAGTACATGCCACACTCTATCATTGCTACTACTAGGTACATAGGGGGTAAGACAGGTTGACGTCATATCCCCACATAAAATTGTAGGATGAAGTGTTGCGTTTCTTTGTGCACGTTCCGATTCAACCCCGGAAAATCCTCCATATATTGCGGTATCACTGGGTAACTCAAAGGTTCTTAGCTTAGGGGTATTAACGCCATAAGCACCACCAATTATTCCTTGTGGCGCATATACTCGAGAAGGCTTATAAACTCCTTTCGCCAACCAAATTTCGACAGCACCTGGGTCTGCGTCAGCAGCTTCGAGTGCGGACTCTAAATTATTAAATGCATTGGCCCAGTTACTTCCATTCCCGTTAGTTGCTTTATTGCCGTTAACATACAATACCGTTGCACTTCCTTTAATGATATTCAAAATCTCTGGAGCATTGGGTTGATAACACTGCAAACGATTGCCTAGATTACAAACGACTGGACCTCCAGATATGTTGCCGATTAAGTCACTGCCATTTACTTGCAACGTCAAGGTACATGATTGTTTAAAGCGTAATGTAAAAGGATTGTTGCAATTTCCTGAACCTGAGGTGATCTGGTTGAGACCGACAATAGAGTTCATGATTAAGGTATGTGTTTTTTTTGATTGATTGGTAATGGTGTATTTCACTAAAGCAGTACCTGTTGGACTGACAGTCAACTTAGGTGGAAAATTTACATCCGATGTAAACGTCCATAAAGGGTTAACAGTCGATACTGAATTGATAGGATCAGTACCGGCAATGGCACTATAATTTAGAATATTTAACAATAAAATGAAAAAAAAAGGATATCTTTTCAATTAATGCTCCTTGCACCAAAAAGTTATCGATTATAATAAAAGAGTGGTTGAAATAAAGAATGGTCGGTAGTTGTTATAACACCCATGATCGTAAAACGGCTTGGAGCATCTAAGCATAAAATTTTATGAATATCAATAAACTAACATGGGTATTTTTTCATAAAGTTCATTGCAAAAAGTGCCGATTATTTTAAAGTAAGATGAAAATCTTCAGCCTCATCACGGGGAGAAAATCCGTCTCTATATTTAAAATGTTCACAAATGTGGATGACAATAATATATGTTCCTTGTTTGGTTTTTTTTAAAATCCAAGTATGCGTTAAATCCGCGATGAGTTGTTGACTGTAAGCTGCCGGTGATTGCCAGATTCGTGCATACCAAACTCCTTTAGTACTTAAAGTAATTTGATCGTCTTGAGCTTCGCTATTAGTGAGTTCACATTCAAATTTTTGATCGAAATAGATGAGTTTGCCTATCTGATGATCAGCAAAACCCGCAATCCCCTTAAAAACTATATCACTGCCACGCAAAGTAATAATTAAATTTTCTGGATCAACAATCGGTAAAAAATCGGAGATTGGCGCCCGTGAAGCATTTAAATGATTAAATTGCTCAACAACTTTAAACGCCTCTTTTTCATCATGTTTTGCTTTATTCATCAATTCATCACCTCTTTTGGTTTTATTGTAGAACAGCCATATAAAAAATCCATCATCTAATGAGCATGAGCTACAGCAAAAGCTTTTCGCTTCATACCCATATTGGGGTGAGATATTTATGATCCCATCAGACGATCAAGCGCCTGAACTAAAACTTTAATTAGCAAATCAAGCTGCTACGAATATGATTGCTCAAGGAGTAACTCATATGGGCTATTGGCGTCTGCAACGGGATGACAGTAATTTGGACTATGGTAATTTATTTCCAAAGCTACTCGGTTTATCCTAGGCGATCTTTTTTGAGGACAGTTAAAGCTGTCCTCATTTTTTTATCATGAATAACATATTACATCTTATGTGCGATATCCAAAATCATATAAGCACCTGCTGTCGACAGTGACTTGTGAACCAGTCGACAATTAAATCCTTTAAAAAAAGCACCGATGCCATGATTCTTATAGATTTGTGATGCGACCTCCCCTATGGTTTGCTTGGTTTGATTAGTACAAGCCTGTTGGTTGCTCTTAATCACATCAAGGGGTGTCGTTGCAAAAGTTACCGGTGCTGAAGCAGCGGTTGCCCAAAAAATCGTTGACAGGAACGTTTGTTTTTCACGCCTGGTTTTAATTGCATTGTACGTCATAAATAAATAAAACCAACTTGGAAATGCTTTTGCCTGTGTAGCGCCACTTCCGACAAAAAAACCGGATAATCCTCTTTGCTGATAAATGCTTTTCATTGCTTGAATTGGAGTTACTGGTTTACTCTGACTTGCAATAGTTTTCATTTGTACTGTTTTAATATTCTCAAGCGGACTAACAACTAAGGTATCAAAAGTACTCGAAATGGAAGCTTTGACTAAACTTCCGACCAACATAGGAAATTGCAATTTATCAACCTCCTTTGGCATATGAGTAATCAAGAGAGGTCGGTATATTACTTTTCCTTGTTGACGAACAACGCAAGATAAAAAACCTGTGGAAAAATGGTTTAAATTTGCGCCTAAAAATTGTTTCGTTACTGAATAAGGACTTTGAGAAAGATTTGTTTGAATTGCAACTTTCAATCGTTCCGCTGGATGCCCTATTAACGTAGTAAATCCTGTATAACTCATACTAAAAGCATAAGCATCCCATAGCGTCTTCTTTTCTTTTTTTTCTTGCCCCATAAAACACCCTTCTGCCAACAAAAAGGCGCAAATAATAGCATATAGATCATTTTAAAGGCATTTTATTTTTCATTTCCCAAATCAAATAGATAAAAAGGAACTGTTTAATTCTCTCTAACTCACTCTTTGAAAAAGATAAATGTGGTAAATTCGGATGACATTATTTAGTATTGTTTCCTTGTTGAAAATTAAATTTATAAGAAACAACTTTCGTAAAAAAATACGTTTCATAAATTAAGAGTATTTTCAATTTTATTTCTTATTTTGAGTTTATTACTACTAAAAAAGGACATTAGAGTAAAATGAATCAATTCATAATGGCAAATATTTTATTTTTTATGTTGAATCAGGCCATTGCAGGTAATCCTATTCTTCATTCTTTAGATAAACCATTCCCAACACAAATTTCCACACTTGGTGGTAGTGTCACGGCTACGTATACTTTTACGAATAATCTTCCTTTTGCATTTAAAAAACCATTTCAGGTGACACCCATGCTTTGCGCCTCTGCAATTCAAGAATGCACTGCTCGTGAAGCCGAATTTAAATACCAGGATCAATGCACAGGTAAAAAATTACAACCTAAAGAAAGCTGTACCTACAGCATTACCTTAACACCAAATAGCATTGGCCGGAAAACCGTAATGGTCGCATACAGTGGGTATGACAATAATGTGGTGCACGTTCAACCTGCATTAACAACCCTTGCTACAAACAGTCCTGCGGGTCTTCTCGGCACCTCCAACTTTCCTTCAGCACAACCTTTGCCAAGCCAAGGATTTGCAAATACGAACTATACAGTAACCTTTACGTTTACCAATTATGATGCATCAACAGCCAGTTTTACTCAGCAAATCACTCAAAATAACAATCCAAACCACCCCAATTTCTTAATAACGAGCAACAGCTGTATTCCCTCAGGCACAACTGGAACTTTGGCAAGTGGCGGGCAATGCAGTATTACGGGTATTTTCAATGCACCAACTAATGGCTCATTTACGTTGGCAGCTCAATTAGTTGGCAACCTAAGTTCCAATACACTCAGTACATCAACCAACATACAATCCGTTTCATTCAATCAACTCATCGGTGTTGATTATAATCCTAACCACTATACCAATAACTATCCCTTTAATTTTCATGATGTTTTTTATACTGGGACACTCAATAACCCTGCAGCAACTAATGTGTATGCAGAGCTACAACAATT
Organism: Legionella sheltonii; assembly: GCF_026191355.1. Classification (GTDB taxonomy): domain Bacteria; phylum Pseudomonadota; class Gammaproteobacteria; order Legionellales; family Legionellaceae; genus Legionella; species Legionella sheltonii. The sequence continues at coordinate 164,206 of NZ_JAPHOQ010000003.1, read as the reverse complement.
GCAAAATGCAGGGTTTACCACCGTGCGCTCCTATCAAACAGAGCCCTATAGTTGGATAGATATTATTAATCAAGCCAATGCTTTAGGGATGAAAGTGATTTATGAGGCAGTGATTCCTCAACTCCCTAACGACACCAATTATCCAGGATGTCCATTAGGCGCTCAAAATTATATTCCCTGTGCACAAGCGACATTAAATGCGGTTATTCAGGCAGTTACTCCTGCCGTGTTCAACAATACAGTCATTCTTGTTTTTGCTGGCCATGAAAACTATTGTAATGCGGGGAATACCGTTCCACCATGCACGGGAACTTCCAATGTGACTTATTTAACGACCGCGGTGTCGACTTTGCAAACGACACTCGCCGCACAAGGAGTGACAACTCCAGTAGGTTCCGCAGTCCTCAGTGGAAGTTTAGTCACACCGAGCCCTGCAATTTCTGCAGATATGCAAACACTAATTAACTCTTATTCGCCTACTGCTCCATTAGCCTTTGACCCTTACCCCTTTCAATTCGGTGTATCCCCAGCAACAGCCGCGGTATGGACGCCTCCATTAAGTTCAACAGTACAACCTACTAATTCACTAGCATGGGATTACATCCAGGTCGTCGGCTCAACAACACCTCCTGCTTTACCGGCAGCTAATCCTCAACCATTTTACACTGCTGGTCGTGTCTTATTGTCAGCAGAAACAGGATGGGCAACAGCAGGAACTACCACGGGATATGCATGCAATTCCCCAGGCCCATGTGCTCCATCCGTGGGTAATGCGTCTGCCTATTTCCAAACGCTTTATCAACTCGGTACCAGTAATTTTCTACAAACATCCGGATATAATATAGGAGTTCTTGCATTTGAGGCCTATGATGAACCCGCAAAAGCAGGTCCTACAGCAGAGCAAAATTATGGTCTGTTTGACTCGGGTTGTAATCAAAAAGGCGCAGGACTGGTTCCCAACAATACGATAGTGTCCGCTACGGGATGTCAGGGATTTACTAACGGTACTCTACTCTCCATTTTTGGCACTACACCGCCGACTCAAGCCTCATTTACGGTGCAAATTACCTATCCATCAGGACAACATCCAACAATAAATGCAACGATACCAGCTAATTCTGGCCTATCGCCCAATATCAGTTCGGTAACTCCATGGCCGCAATTCCTGGTTTATCAAGGGGCTCAAATTACAGTTTCTTCAGCGACAAGTGGACAATCGTGTACCACTACAGCCACCGCCGTTACTGCATCCCCATCTTCAATTACTTTTGGGCCAGTGACCTGTCAAAATCCACCTCCCAGCAGTATGGGGTGTTTTGGCTTGGGTTGCCAATTATCGAATCCTTTTTAAAATAGGAATTTGAGTAGGATAAAAATTTTAAATTTTTAGGTAAGAACATTTCAAAAGTGTCGGGCTAAGGCCCGATACACCCATTATGACGCCCCCCACCAATAAGCTACGAAACGAAATAATTTATTCCCTTAATAGGCAGATGACTCAAATCTCTTCGTGTGCTCGCCCATCATTTCTTACTCAAACAAAATGACCAAATATAAAACATTGCGATTATAAACTTGACAAAATCATTCTAAATGCCGTATTATTGTTCCACTTGATTAAATTAAAAGCATTTATAAGTGAGATAACAACATGCAAATGAAACTTTTTAAACAACAACCTATTCCTAAAACCAGTCAAGAAGCTTTTGATATATTAAGCTGCTCGTATGATCTAGATGATATTCAGAGTATTTTTTTTAATTTTAAGCAATTAGTAAGTATCAGGAAAAGTGTTTTGACTTCTCATGCTCTTCCAAACTCAACTGTACCCGATAATCAAGCATTTATCATCGATTTGGAGACTCGCATTAATAGACTACAAACAGCTGTGGCCGAAGAAAAACCTTATCCAACTTTATATGGCGACGTGTGTAAGGTAAAAGAAAGTCTTGGAGTAATTTTAGGATATTATCAATCTCAGATTAAAAAAGATCAGCCAATTGCAAGCAGCTTTGTACGAGATGCTCAAAGTCCTTCTAGTCAAATTACAGCTTTAGCATCTGAAGTTGCAAGTGATGCTCACCCCACCCTTAATAAAATAGATTCAAGGATGCTAACCAAATACACAATTAATTATTGTGCAACGGATATTATGGAAGATGATGTAGCAACAATTGCAGAGATTGTTCAAAAACCTTTTTTAGCTGATCATAGTGATGATCCCAAATTTTCCTATATCTAGTACCATGTAACTAGTGAGAAGTATCAATATCCTTTTGGTACTTCTTAAACCTAGGAAGGATTTTTTCTATCATTAAGTCTTTCGTAAAACAGCCAGGTACAAATTGAGTATGCTTAAAAAAAATTTGATATTTTTTCTTTGTTTCACACTCTTCTTTCCCTTAAAGTTTGCCAACGCAAGTCCAGAAGCAGTTAAACAAAAAATTAATCAAACAGTTACTTTTTTTATGCAGCATCACCATGTCCCTGGATTAGCATTAGCAGTACTCAAAGACGGTAAACCATTTCTTATCAAAGGATATGGCTATGCCAATATCGAAACTAAAGATCCGGTTAACACCAAGACCTTATTTGCTATCGGCTCCGTTTCCAAAGTAATCACTGCTTTTGCGCTAATGACTTTAGTACAGGAAGGGAAAGTGAATCTAAATCATTCCGTCTTGGACTATGTACCCAAAGCACCACAGAAATGGCGGAATGTCACTATTCGACAATTACTCTCCCACTCTAGCGGTATTCCCCAGCATCGTGGCCCCCATCTCCCATGGATTAAAGTTTGGAACAACCTGGCTAAAAAGCCCATGCAGTTTCAACCAGGATCGGCAATTACTTATAATAATTTTGCCTTTGCTGTATTAGGGCGAGTCATTGAAAATGTAAGCCATCAAACGTTAATCAATTACTTATCCAATACACTTTTTAACCCTTTGGAAATGAACGATACAGGCTTGCCTAATTCACTTTTTCCTCCAAATTTAGCCACCGGATATCAATCAGGAGCGGGTAAAATGATTCCCAGTCCGAATCAAAAACCATGGCAACAGATGGGGGGTTCAGGTGGGATCGTATCGAACATAAGTGATATGGCAAAATGGGACAATGCGATGTCTGCAGGAAAAATATTAACCCCGGCGGCATACCGGCAAATGTGGACACCCATTTTTTTGAACAATGGTCAACCTGCCGGCTATAAAAATTGGGCTTGGTCTTTAGGATGGCAAATTGCCACTATTGATGGCAAACGGATTGCATTTAAAAATGGGGCGATAAGAGGATATAGTAGTTGGATGGAGCGTCATCTTGATGATAAGGTAAGTATTATCATTCTCACCAATACCAATCATGTCCCTTTAAGACGCCTTGCTAAGCGCATTTTCATTCAGGTTATGCATGGTTCAAAATAGGGTCTACCTACTCCTTTATGTTAAGGAGCGCGAGAGCAACTAAAAAGTTTTGCCTCCAAATCCGTAGTGCCTATTCGGTGTTTTAATATCATTCAGTTGTTTCAATTCAGTCAGTTGTTGCATTGCCTGCGTTCTTTGTAAACTATAATCAATTGTCGTATAACGTACCTGATTTGCAGCCCCTACTTTCAATAATTGTGCGTCACAAAAATTTAAATTCTGCATAATATCACCATGAAGGGTGACTGTTTTATCTATAGAGGCACTACTCAATTCCTCTTCTGCGATTTTTCTGGTGCATTTAATGGCGCAGATAATGGAGCTGGGCAACACTTGAAAAGCTATTGCTTCATATGCATGAAGTGGCCAACCCGCACTTAGCGTCATTGAGGACTTAAAAAAATCATTAATATTTCTTGTTTGCACCGTTTGCAGTTCATTCAAATCAACCACAATTTCTTTATTGTCAGTTGGAGTATCTTGCGTTCGTGACAAAAGCACTTCCCCATTACCCGATCCGACATATTCTATTTGGGTAAAATCTGGAAGCGCAATAGCATAGATATAGGTCTCTTCATTATTGAGCGGAAAAATAGCTGCGCTTTCAATTTTAGTACTCATGCAAATGCATACCGCAGGATCAGCATCAACCGCTTTATCATCAATTCCTCGATCATTAATGTATCCTCGAGACTTAATTGCCTCTTTCCACCAATCGTTACCATAAGCTTTGATTCTTGGAACGAAGCCTTCTTTAAAAATGAGTTCGGGTGGCCTGCTATCTGAACGAAAGTAAATTCGTCCATGTAGCTCAGGAGGTGCGCTTTTCTTATGCAAGATCTCAGTAAATAACATGATGATTTCTATGCCCAAATAATTATTTTATCTTTTTATGATTTCAAAATATGTAATGTATTGCTACCCCCATATTGATAGTTGCAATATATATTTACTTATTGAATAAAAAAATATCTTAGCTACAATAATCTTTTTTTTCAGGCAATCATCATGGGATTTTATTTTAATACATTCAGACAACAACAAGGCGATGCAGCTTACAACGAACAAAAATATGAAGAGGCATATAAGCATTATTCAGAGGCATTAAAAACTTTGCAGTTACATGCTGCTTCTAATGGTTCTCGACATAACGATTTTTATGATGCTTTAGTTTATGTACTTTCCGAAATAGTACATACCAAACTTATGCTCATCCGTCGTGAGGTAGATAATTTGAACTTCGATGCTGTCGATCATTATTGGGATGATATTCCCGGTATGTTGCATGAAATGGAATTGGTTTATAAAGAACATCTTACAGGATTATCTCAGTCCAATAGTAATAAAGATCACGTAGTTTTGCGCGTTAATGAATTGCTTGCAATAGTTTGCGAGGAAGTAAGTGATGCCTTAGTCGATCAACTCGATGAACAAAACCAAAAGACGCTTATTGACTCCCAAGGTGTACTATCAAAAGCGGTTCAGTGGATGAATAGAGCGATTGATTTTCAGATAAAAATTGAAGGAAATCCTAACCTCTCAAGTAGTTTAGGCTATTTAAATTTACTTGAGCAGCAATATAAAGAAACCGGAAATAGAGATAGCCTGCGAATGATGTCCGAATATATTGATAGGCAGAAACTCTTGGCGTTGACCATTGAATCAGCCTTGGAGAAACTCGAGCTGCTTAGTTACGTTGCAACAATAGCCCTTGCTAATGGCGAAAATGTCGATGCCCTGACCTACGAGTGTCAAACCCTCTATACCAAACTCGAAGAGGAAGAAAAAGAAAATCCCATTTTGGATGACTTGCGTGCTTTAATTCAATTAATCCCTCAAGAGGAAGAAGAAATCGAATATGATGATAAATTGAATGCCTCTGAGAATGAAGGCACAAGCATGGATCAATCACTGGGTGATTTAAGCAAAGACGGATTTAACACAGAGGATTCTTTTACAGACCTCGGAAATGATATGCTTGTTGACTCCGAGCCTCATCAGGATGAGGATACCCCTCCTCCTCTATCAAGTGACTTGGGATCTTGCAATCCATTAATGATGGAAAATGATTCAACAATACCGCTCATTCTGACTCAACCTTATGGTTTCGTCGTACAACAGGGATTTTTTTCTCATCCTTCATCCCCCTCTCAACAAGTAGGGGATGAAATGCCTTATAGCCGCGCCCTGCAATTGGCATTAAAAAAAATAGTCACTCACTCGAACCAACCGAAATTTTTAGCGAACTTAGTGTCTCTTATAGCAGATTTCTTTTGTAGACATAAGGCTGATGGAATTCAAAAACAAAATGCGATTATATTAGCTTTCGATCTTTATCAACACGTAATTAAAATAGATCCTAATCATCATAGAGCGATTGAAAAATTAAAGGAATTATCCTCTCAGCACCAACCGTTGATTGGTTCATATCAGCACTATAGTGAACCCCAAAGTCCTATACCAGCAACGGTCCAATTATCAGGTGCAAAAAATCGTTTTTATCAGGCAATAGAAGAATTAACCATTCAATTAGAATGTCTTTTAATGAATGATAAAGCTAAAATTCAAGAAGCGATAAACAACTTAATTCACTTTATCGGTGAAAAATTAACCAGTGGAGCAATTACCAGAGAGCCAAGTCCGGAAATAAAAGAGCTTCTAGTTCAAACTTATTGGGAGGAGCTTCAAGAATCAGTACCTAATACTATGAGTATGAGTAGGATTCGCTAATTTTAAAAACTTACGCGCAAAACTGGAAAACGTAGAATTATGTATTATGGCTGTAAACTATTACTCTATCTTTGCCTGCCAGTTTTGCAGCATAAAGTGCAAGATCAGCAGCCTTTATTATTTCATCAATAGAAGCCCCATGTTTTAGTGCTTCTGCAACACCAATTGAAATAGTAATGTGATTCAAGGGATTGCCTTTAAAGTAAATTGATATATTTTTTATCTTTTCACGAAGCTCTTCCATTTTACTCACTGCATTGTTTAAGGTAGTGTTCAACAAGACGATAACAAACTCTTCTCCACCGAAACGTACAGAAATGTCACTTTCACGGAAACTGTCTTTTAATAACTTTCCAATGGCTTTGAGTATCTCATCCCCCGCTAGATGACTGTAAGTATCATTAAATTTCTTGAAATTATCGATATCCAACATCGCAACGCATAATGTCTTTTTTTCCCGAGCAATTCGAATTAATTCCCGTGACAAAATGTCATTTAAATAACGTCGATTGTATAAATTGGTTAATGGGTCATGTAAGGACAACTCGCTCAATGATACGCGCAGGTTAATATTAGCAATGGCAAGCTTCACAATATTTCCAAAGGAATTGGCCATGTCTTGTTGATGTCGTGTTAACTTTCTATCTTTTGGTGCGAGGAGATGGATAACACCTATCAACTCATTTTGTACCATAAGCGGTAACGCCATATATCCACCTTGAGGAGGCGTATTATAATGGGCACAAGGTACTGATTTATTGGGATCATCCACTACATTAGTGGCTGCCTCGCGAATTGAAAAGCAAGCCATAGGCAGGAATATATCAGGTAATAATTGTTCTTTTCCCCACTGAACTACTGTTTCCATTTGCTTGATCGTTTTATTATAAATTGATAACCCCCCACTTAAGTCTGGAAATAAATCTTGAGCAATTAAATGGATTCGGGGGTAAGCTTCTTCTGTGGTAATGCAAATTTGCAGGGAGCGATTCAATTTATTTAATAAACTTTCATCATGCTCCAGCAGCTTCAATTCATTTAACATTTCCATCGTTTTTTCATTTAACTGTCGCATTTTTTCTTCATTTTGTATGCGATCACTTACATCCTTCATTTGCATAATAAAATTAATTGGCTCTCCCTGTTCATCACGGATTAGACTCGAGCTAACCATCCCCCAGATAATACTTCCGTCCTTTCGAATATAACGTTTTTCCATATGTGAAATACGCAATTCACCCTGAAGAAGTTTATTCATGGCATCTCGAGTCATCAATCTATCATCAGGATAGGTGATTTCCAGCATGCTTTTGTTCAGTAATTCTTCATCACTGTAACCCAAGGTTTCTTGCAGCGTACGATTTGCATAAATACATTTTCCTTCGGGTGAAACAATGGCCATACCGATTGGTGCATTTTCAATAGTATTGCGAAAGCTTTCTTCACTACGTCTTAAATCGGACAAAAGATTTGAACTGTATATTTCCAGATAAAGTGATTTTAATAAAAATTGACTTAATTGTGCTGTTGCATAAATCAGTGTAATCACAAAAAGCAAAATCGCTAAAAGTAAAATCAATGATAGTGAGGGTACAATGGATACCGATAAAAAAATCAAGAGCACCCAAAGTGGTATCATAAAAGCAATGTATGCGTTATGCATGGTTAGGAGCTTTGCCGCTGGTGCTCCAAGAAGACCAATGAGATAAACAAAAATTGCCATGCGATGCAGCGGATCATCGACATAGATAAATAAAGCTCCTCCTAAAGACCATAACACTCCCGACTGAAAATTATTCACTACAAAGTACTTTTTCCAAAAGGCTGGATGAAATAAACCATCCTGCCTTTTTCGTCGATGATATTGATATAAAAATAAACTTCTCAATACATGATTAAAGAGGAACATCACCAAGACCCATGTCACGATTAGAAGTTTGTTATTCACTTGCTGCCAAATAATTGCGGCAAAAAAAAGGGTGGCAAAAAAATCTGCAATAATTAACACATAAAATTTATTATAGGACGCGGCTATAAGCTTATTTTCTATTTGATCGCTCTTAATGCCCGGGAAGTCCATATTGTCCTTAATTATTTATCAATTATTAAGATCATAGTATTTATCTACAAAATATCCAAAATGCCCCCAAACTTTCTTTACAATTTTGATATAAAATTGACGATTATGAAATAATACCTTATTTTAAATAAAGGCAGACTATTCGTACTCATGTAGGTACAGAAATTTATTATCCATATTACAAGGAGCGTCCAATGTTAATTACACTGATGCTTGGAGTTCGTCAATTTCAAGACGAATCGTTTAAACAAATGAAGGATATTTTTCAGCGATTGAGTTCAGGACAAGACCCTGAAATTCTATTTATTACTTGTTCTGATTCACGCCTGTTGCCAAATCTTTTGACACAATCGAAACCTGGTGATTTATTTTTCATCCGTAATGTAGGGAATATTATTCCCCCCCCTAATGTTCCTTCAAGTGAAGCAGCAGCACTGATGTTTGCTTTAAGTGAGCTTCATAGCATTAAAGACATTATTATTTGTGGCCACTCACATTGTGGCGCGATGAAAGGTCTTTTAGCTCCTAATCCAGACGCAAATCATCCTGCAGTGGCCTCATGGCTTACTCATTCACATTCTGTCTTAGAAAAAATCAATGACTCGAAAGAATCTTATAACGATAATTTCGCTTTAAAAGTACGACATGCTACTATGCTCAATGTTTTGGCTCAGATGGATCATTTAAAATCATATCCACTCATAGCTGAAAAACTGAGGCGTAAAGAACTCACTATTCATGGCTGGTTCTATGAGTTTGAGACTGGTGAAGTACTGGTTTACGAACCCAAATGTAATGAATTCTTTCCACTCGAAAAAGCATTAACTTTTGCTGTCTCAGCGCGAAGGGATAAAATTATTGAGCAGGTAGTAATGAGCCATTTGGAGCCTTTAACCAAACCTCAGACTGCTGAAGAATATAAGAAGTTAATGCACCTCTTTTCACAGCTTGAGAACGATTTAAAACCTATCTGGCAAGCAATAAAAAAAGAACTTATCCAAAAATTATGGGAAGAATTAGGCGGATTGTATTCCAGTATAGAGGATCCCCAATTCAATGATATGCTAGAACAAGGCCGTCAATTTAAGTTACCCCATCTAAAAGATTTTCAAAAAAATATTATAGACTCCGCAGGCTATCAGCACTATATGAGACAGATAATGCGCCATTCATTCTTTATGCAATCAACTCCTTTTATACAATCAATTCCAAAAGTAATTTCAGAATCAATTTGTAATTCGTTTACTTTTAATCATTAAACATACAGACCAGAATAACCTGGTCTTTAGTGCTGATAGAATTTTTACAGAGTCATATCCAAATTCTTAATGCCTGTTTCTTAAATGGAAATTATTCATTTATTTTACAAAACAAATTTTTTAGGCTACATAATATTAAAAGGAATTTAAATAGAATACTTATGAAAAAATGGACTGGTTTCTTTGTATTACTGGTAGTACTTACTCTAGTGGCTTATTATGCCATTGGCCTCACAATAAAAAGTACTTTAAATAAAAATATAAATTCGATACCTAAATCTTCCGCATTTAATGTCCGTCTTCACGAATACCACAGCGGATGGTTTTCTTCTCATGCGATTATATCAATCAAGATGCATATTCCTGCGCAAACTACAACGGATAAAAATGGTGTCGCCAAAACAGAACCACCCGTTGATTTTGATACCGATATACCCATTCTCATCAAGCATGGACCTTTTATAGTTACAAACTATGGAATACGTTTTGGAATGGGGATAATTACGACTCAACCTGAAACGCATTATGAAGCATTTATTAATTACCTTAATAGAACCATATTTAGGTACACGCTCCCCTCTTTAGCCATAGAAGGTAAAATTGGGCAAAATGAAGGCGATTTTCAACTCTCTTGGGACGGATTAACTTCCTTACTTAGTGTTTCTTCTAATCTTGATCGTATTGAGGGTAATTTAGAATTATTAGGATTAAGTGGATCCGCCAATAACCCTGCGAACACAGGGAGTAATGTGATCTTTAAAGTCGGTGGAATTACCTATGATTTTAATTTAAAACGTTACCAAGACTGGTTGTGGTTAGGCCATTCGCGCTTTGATATTCCTACTATAACAATCAATCTAGCTGGCACCCCGTTATTTGAACTCACCAGATTCAACTTTCTGGCGCGCTCTGATGTGAGTCATGAAGCATTAACCATTGATTTTAAACTGTCATTACAGAAATTATTTGCTAATAATCAAACCTATGGACCAGGAATAATGCATTTAAGTATTAGAAATCTGGATCCCATTGCGGCGGCAAAAATCAATCAGCAAGAATTCAGCATGATGCAAAATAATAGTGATCCCAATATGATCTCGCTTGCATTCCTGAATGAATTACCTCAGCTGCTTGCTAAAGGAGCAGTCATAGAGCTTTCTCAAATGACTTTGAATTTACCGGATGGGAAAATTGCAGGAAATTTTAAAATAACTCTGCCAAAAAATGAGAGCAATAATTTATCGCAGATCATGCAAAAACTACAAGGTGAAGGCTCCTTTAAAGCCCCAATGGCGACGGTAAAAACACTGCTGATCGCTTCGCTTAAAAACGAATCGTCCCCCAATGATACTCAAGCTAATCCAGTGACCTCACCAGCATCTACAACGAGTCCGACGCAAATTTTAACAAATCCTGATAACGATGCGGATAAAAAAGCAGATAAAATATTGCAGGATTTAGTAAGTAAAGGTTTTTTAAAGATTGAAGGTACTGATTATACCTTCACCTTTAAATTAGAAAACCAAAAAATTATTGTGAATGGAAAGGTTTTTAACCCTGATCAGCTTAGATAATTTAATTTCCTTTATCAAACTGTGAAATCATTTTAACAATATAGAAAAGCCCATATGTCGTATTGATATGGGCTTAGACTTTTTTACATCGTTAACGTGGGGTTAGTCGTTGGTAAGCGCTCCAAGAACCACAGGCTTACAATTTACAACTTAGGGGTATAATCTAAGCCAATATTCCAAGGCAACAGTTTTTCATAATCATCAACACTGTTGCAAAGAGGAGCGTTCTTTAACAACATGACATAGTAATGATAAGGGTCGAGATTGTGTAATTTAGCCGTTCTGATGATACTGAAGTGTAAACACAAGGCCTCAGCACCTTCAACAGAGGCGCAAAACAAGAAGTTCTTTCGAGCAATGACCAAGGGTTTGATTTCTTGTTCAGTAAGATTGTTATCGATTTCCAGACGCCCATCATCTAAAAAGCGCATCAGTCCATCTCTATATTTAACACAGTAATTGAGTGCTTTCCCAAGCGGTGATTGGGGCAAAGTTGTAGGATAGACCTTATCAACCCATGTATTAAAGGCTTCCATGAGTGGTTTGGATTTTTCCTGACGCAACTGGTGACGTTGGTCTGGATTCAGTTGATTATTTTTAGCCTCACGCTCTATTTTATAAAGCTCTTTAAAAAAGCGCATGGCTTCTTTGGCAATGCCTTTGCCTTTATTAGATTGGGCAATAGGTTCAAATTTTCTGCGCGCATGCGCGTTGCAATTGACAATGTGCGCATTGCTGCTACCCACAAGTTCAAAAAAATTGTCACCATCGACATGTAAATAGCCATTGAATCCGACAAACCAATCGTAAATAAATTGTTTGTGCTCCACATCGTTGTAGTCATAAAGAATAACGGATTTATCCGGTGGTCCACCCCGAATGCAATACACATAGGATTTGGTTTCTGCTTTTCTTCCAGGCTCATGCAAGACCTGCAAGGTCGTTGCATCACAACTGGCCACATCATACTCAATCACACTGTCTTTCAACAGATTATAAATGGGACGCAGTGGTGTCATTAACTCAATGAGCCAGCGCGCCATGGTTTGGCGTGAGCAATCAATACCATGTCGTTCGCTGAGTTGTCGCTCCAGATGGTACAGTGGTTGCCTGTCATCCAGCTTGCTGACCACCAGGAATGATAAAAACTCTTCTGTTGCTTTAATTTTGGGGAGAATTTGTTTGGGCGCTGCTGCGGTTACGATTTGATTCTCGCATCCTTTAGTGCAAGCAACTACTTCACGTCGTTGCTCCACAATTTCGATGACGCAAGGTTGGTAATGCAGTAGCTCTTTGGTTTCATAACGAATCACTGTTTTGCATGCACCACAGGCACATTGCTTGTCTTCATCAGATACCGGAATAATTTCAATGCGACGGGGTAGTTCTTTCTGCGCTTTTTTATTCTTCTTTCTTGTATGGGCAGCCACTGGTGTCATTTCTTCGGTCTGCTCACCGCTTGCTTCAGCCTGAGAAAAAATGCTCTGATTATTTTCAAACAAAGACAGCTGAGGATTTTCAGGGTCAATATAACGCTCAGAGCGCTTGCCAAAACGGTGACGGCGTAGCTCCATGATTTGTGCTTTTAAAGAATCATAGGCTTCCGCGTAGTGTTCATTGCGTGCTTGAGATAGAGCAAGCTCTGCTTTTAATGCGAGTATTTCGTTACTTAATTGCTCTATTTTTTCTTCGTACATCATGTTGAAATGGCACCTGTTTGCTGAGTCAATTATATCACATTACGTTGATTTTAAAAACAAATTAATCGTTTTTTGTAAATTATTTCTAATAGAAATTCGTAGCCAATACTTCCGGCAACAATGTGTGTTTTGCAAAATCCAATCCTGAGAGCAGCCAGCTTAATTGGTCATTGGTAAGGCTCATGACCGCGTCATCGTGTTTGGGAAATTTTAGTTTTCCTTGCTCCAATCGCTTATAACAGAGCCAAAACCCATTTCGCTCCCACCACAGCATTTTTATTTTATTGGCTTGGCGGTTTCTGAAAAGAAAAATTTGCCCTGATGTGGGGTTCAACTGAAGATGGTCGGAAATCAACATCACCAGTCCATCAATTTGTCGCCTAAAATCAATAGGCTTTGGATAGAGCCATATGCTTGCATTAAATGATAAAAACATGGCTAACCCCACAAGGACAACAACATTGGCAATAAAGTCTGGTCGTGAATTTTTAGCTCATGCCCATTGTTCAATACCAAGGTGCATACTGTCTCTGGAGCTCTTTGTGTCAGCTTATTTAATTGAATCGGTACTAATTTGGATGAAGCTATTTCTTCCCGATACTTTCGCTCCCAATAGCCAAATTGATGGTAGTTTAATTGATGCTTTCGACAGTACGTTACTCGCGACAAACCACTTTCTTTTTGATGCGTTACATGCTCCATCCATCTCTGTTCTTTCGTGCCATCTGTTTCTTGGGGGGATATAATTTGTGGGGATATATTCATCGTACTCTCCTCTCTAAATTGATGTTGCAGAGTATGACGAAACGGAGATAATTATTAAATTATGTAGTTGCTGGCGCGCTTACAGTCGTTGTAACGCCTGAAGAAAGACGACTCTCCCGCTCGATATACTTGTCCATAAGCTCGGTCAAAAAACCAATTTTCTCCGCCATAGAAAGATCTGATGCCAACACGCCTTGAGTAATACCCTGAAATATTTGACTGAGCGGGGATGATTTATATTCCAGATCTGATTTTTTACTTCTTGAGAGAGATTCTTTATAAAGAGCAAGGCCAACTCCTGCAGTTAGTGCAGAAGAGACGTCATCTCTAGTTCCTTTTGGCAATAGACGTTCCAGGTTTTTTTCTTTTCCATTAGAAAGCTCCATCACTATAACTCCTTCATCTCTTGAGCTCGATAATGTCGAATGATTTACCGAGGATTGAGGAGTAGAGCGGTGTTTCTTAGGAGAGAAAAAAGTGACCAGGTTGCTTAACTTCTCGGTCTTAACCGGTATTACAACCGGCTGAAATTTTTCAACGTTCTGAGATTCTTGTGGTGGCGCAACATCTTCAACATCCTCAACTTCATCAACTTCGTCAATTGCTTCAGCTTTCTCAACCTTTCCGACATTGATTATTTTTTCATCATTTTTTGTTTTTTTATCTTTTTTAGGTTTTTGAGGTTTTTCATTTTTTTCATTTTTTTCATTTTTTTCACTTGTAACAGTTAAATCATGGCTTCTTTTAAAATTCACTTCCAGCCAATTGACAAGTAAAGAAGGTTTCGCAACGTGAATGCTGTGTTTATCATGGTAACACTCTTCTTGAATATTCCGTCCCTTTTCAATATGTGGAACATGATTTTCAACAACAAAGAATTCTTTTGTTGCTTTAAATGGAGGTAGAATGTTACCTGGGTAAGTAATGAAATTATAACCGAGGGAGGCCGCTAGCAACATAATAGAAGGGCTTTCTTCCGTAAGATAGCTTCGAGAGCGAGCTCGCCACAGTTCAAGTTCATCACTTTCTCCTTCTTCGAGATGACGCTTAGCAAAGTCACTCGCAGCTTGCTCAATAGGTAACTTAAGACCATCTATGGAGCTATAAAGAGGCAGGATTTCAGTTAATGATTTCTCAAAGCCATTTTGAGACTCCCAGGTATGCCAACGCATAATCTCAAAATTTTTTCCTTGTTTTAACGCCAGGTCATTGATAATCGCAATTTGTTCATCCGTCGATTTACTGGAATATTCGCGTTTAAAATCTTCTGGAGTAATATTCAAAGGAGCTAAAAAAGCACCTAAATTTCTTTCAAAATACGACTCACCCAACTCTCGGGCTTGCCGTTTCAGCACATCCCCCCCATCATCAGATGTTTTCTTGAGATTATGCCAGTATATTTCATCAGCAATTAAGAACGTTGTCTTACCTTTTGTACCCGAGTGACCATTAGGAGTTTGATGCATCGCTACTGATTCATTCACAATAGCCGCCAAATACTCCCCTGTACAAAACTCATTTCCTTTAATACTTAAAAGAACTAAGTTTTTTGTAGTCTTTAATGTGGGGAAAAAACTTTTACTATTATTTTTTTTATCGATTGAATCAAAACTAGCAGTAACAATCTTACCGTCTTTTGGACCTCTAACTTTTGGCATCTAAATATTCCTTAGCGCTTATTTCTATCACATCAGTACGCTAACCATTTCATGAACCGACTTAAATAAATTTTATATTCGATACTACCGCGTAATATAATTAATCTGGTTTTCTAAACTCTAATAATCTTGAATTATTCGACTAAAAATATAGCCACAGTATAATTCATTTTGAAAAAAAAATAACCATTTCTTCGGCAAATAGTTTATAATAGTCTCATTAACATTTTATTAAGAACAGAATATTTAGAGGACTTTTTTTCAGCGTGTTGTAAATTAGTCTATTAACATCTGTCAAGCAGTTTAGGTAAAAACAATTTTACTTAATAATGACCCTGATTTTCATTGTTAAGTTCATTTGAATATGGTGAAAAATGGATTCCGAAAAGATACAAGAATTACAAAAGATTATTAATCAAAAGAATGAGGAAATCACTCAATTAAATCTTTCTCTAGAAGAAGAAAGATTAATATTTAAAAATGAATTACAGGCGGTTCATGATTATTATGAAAATATCATTGCTTTAATGCCAGGACACGTTTATTGGTTAGATAAGAATAATGTATTTTTAGGCTGTAACGATGCACAAGCGGCCAGCGCAAGGCTGCGGTCAAGAAAAGATATCGTAGGAAAAACTAATTATGATATGCCATGGAAAGATCAGGCTGAAGAATTAAATAGACTCAATACATTAGTCATGGAAACAGGCATACCTCATACTGCGGAAGAATATGCAGTCATGGCAAATGGAATGGGCATTTACTATTCGCAAAAAGTTCCTTTACGCAATCAAAAAAATGAAATTATTGGTGTTTTAGGTATTTCCCTGGACATCACAGAACGCAAAAAAATGGAAGTTGCTTTACGTCGTGCAAAAGAAAACGCTGAAGTAGCCAATCAGGCTAAAACCGAGTTTATAGAAAATATGAGCCATGATATCCATACTCCATTAAGTGGTATTGTCGGGATGTCAAGACTTTTAGAGGAGAAAGCAGAAGATCCTGAAAGAAAACAATATGCACGTTGGATTCATGAAAGCGGCGAGAAATTATTGGATTTACTTAATGGTGTTATGGAAATCGTTAAAGCAGATAATCTCCGAGAACAGGATGTCCAAGAAGAATTATTCGAATTACGTAAGCACATCAAGGATATCGCACATCTCGTTCAACCAACCCTGGAAATGAAGAAGATTCAACTCAACATTGAGATTGATGATACAGTACCCAATGCAGTAATTACGGATGGAACAAAATTACATCGAGTTTTGTTAAATCTTGTTGGAAATGCAATTAGGTTCACAGACATGGGTAGGGTCACAATTAAGGTAGAAACCCTTTCCCATGAAAACAGCTATACGCAACTTCGATTTAGTGTGATCGATACAGGAATCGGTATACCGCAAGAACTAAAGAGCAAAATCTTTGATCGGTTCTTTCGTGCCATCCCTTCTTATAAAAGCCAGCACAGCGGTTATGGCGTTGGACTTCATGTGGCGCAAAAGTACTTAAGTCTATTGGGTGGCGAAATACATTTAGAAACCGAAGTTGGAAAAGGCTCTACTTTCTATTTTACCCTGACCATGAAAGTGGGGTACGATGAGTTCAATCCTTCATATAATCAAACTCAAACGCCTGCGCGACAAGGAACAACTGCAGCGGATTCTCCACTTATTCTTCTCGTAGAAGATAATATTATTTCTCTTCATATGATTGAAAATGTTGTAGAACAGGCTGGGTATCAATTTTACTCAGCGATTGATGGCGAGCATGCTCTAGAGTTGTTAGAAGCAAATAATTTTGACTTAATTATTACTGATGTAGGGATATCAGGTAATTCAGATAAAAATCTGGTTCAGTGCATTCGCGATCTGGAAAAACAAACACAGAGAAATCCCATACCGATTATTGGCTTAACAACAAGCACCTCAGATGAGGTAGTATCAAAAAATTTGGGTATAGGAATGACTAGAGTGTTGACCAAGCCCATTCATTTAAAAGCACTACAAGAGGTAGTTAATGGACTTGATTTATCCTCAAAAGAAAAATGATTTTTTCCAATCCAATGAAGCGGAACCCAGGTCTCCAATGCTCTTGTTCTCACTTCTGATAAGCTCGCCTGGGATACGTCGTCCTAAATGAGATAGAGATAATAGGGAATAGTATCCCCTATTGAGGAGCTCCTTCATCGTAAGCTCCTCAGGATGACGTGAACTTCCGGACCAGTACGTTCCTCTGCACTCACTTAACCGAATTATTTCATCGAGTTTCAAAATAATTCGTGTCAAATGGATAACAAACCCAAGTCAAGGTGGAGCCATTGTAATTCACTTCAAGTGTTGAAGTATCTAAAGAAGTTAAGGAAGGTTGTTTGTCTATATAACAGACTCGCTTCGCCCCCTCTACAGTTACATAGTAATAAGATGTTGTTGTTTTATAATCAGCAGGGACATAATAAACATCTCCTTGTTTTTCCAATATAATGGGTTGTCCCGTAATCAAAATTTTGTCGGCGTAAGAACTGACATTGAGTATCATCAACGAAAAAAATGCTAATAATAATTTTTTCATAATAATTTCACTCCCTGAAAAGATGCGCGATTATGGTTAAGTATAGAACAAAAACACTACTTAATTTATTTTTTCACTACATCTTAATCACTGCACGAAATCGTACTTTATTTTCCATCATATCGGCAAAAGCTGCTTCCGCTTGTTGCAGTGAATATTGTTGAATCATTGGACGAATTCCCGTCAGCGCACAAAACTGCAATGTTTCTTCTATATCGATTGCGCTTCCAGAAGGCCAACCTTTAATCGAGCGATTCGCAGAAATAAGCTGAGTCGATATGACCTCAATTGGATCATGAGAAGCGCCTACAATAACCAACTCACCTTTATTACCAAGCGCGTCAATTAAGGGCGATATTGATTTACCACTTGGTGCTGTTGCTAAAATTACCTGGGCACCACCCAACTTTTTTAATTCAAGAGTAACATCTTGGTTGTCAGAATCTATATAAATGTGAGCGCCTAACTTTTTAGCGAGGGACTCTTTGTCTGCTCCCTTAGACAGAGCAACCGTTTTAAATCCCATTTTATTGGCAAATTGAATTGCTAAATGACCTAATCCGCCTATACCCTGTATTGCAACTAAATCACCTGCACGAGCAACACTATGTCTTAATGCATTAAAAGTAGTAATACCTGCACACATTAATGGCGCAGCATCAGCAAATGAGAGCTCATCAGGGATTGCAGCAAGCGCTTCAACAGGCGCGATCATATATTGTGCATAACCACCGTCATAATGTAATCCTGTAATTTGATGATTTTCACATAAGATAAAATCCCCATGACGACATGGAAGACATTGACCACAACGTGCCCCCGCCCATCCCACGCCAACACGTTGACCCGCTCTCCATTGGGTAACATGAGGTCCAATCTCATCTATCACACCTGCGATTTCATGACCAGGAATTCTTGGGAATTGAAGATTGGGCCATAAATTTTCCTTCACAAATACATCAGAATGACACACTCCGCATGCTTCAACCTTGATACGAACTTGATTTGTTGCAGGCATCATTATGTCTCGTTCAACCGCTTCCCATTCACCGGATTTATTGACCTGTACGACGTTCATCTTGTTCATTGTCCATTTCCTTATGTCATCAATAACAGAACGAATTAATTGATTGATTAAAATCCCTATCCTCAATTGTAGACAATCCCCACAAAATTTCATGAATCATGAGGATTATGAAAAAAGATGTTTCCTAATGTTGTTAGGGTGTTTTGTGCTGCAAGAAAGATTATAATCGCTTGAAAGAGTTTGAATTTTGTACTGCATACCATTTAATTTTAAAAGGAATCTTATGAATACTTTGGATTGGTTAAAAAAACTGATCGCGTTTGATACCACCTCACGCAACTCCAATTTATCATTGATTGAAACTCTAGCCAATGCATTGAATGATCATCAGATTAATCCCATTTTAATTCATGATGACCAAGGACTAAAAGCAAATTTACTTGCATCCATCCCAAATCGCTATGGTCGATTCGATGGAGGACTTATTTTATCTGGGCATACGGATGTAGTACCTGTTGATGGTCAAACGTGGGATAACGACCCATTTCGGGCAACGGTTAAAGACGAAAAAGTCTATGGCCGCGGGGCTTGTGATATGAAAGGTTTTATTGCCGTAGTCATGAATCTCATCCCGAAATTTAAAGCATTAAATCTTGAATTCCCAATACACTTTGCTTTTTCATATGATGAAGAAATTGGTTGCCTTGGTGCACCAAGTCTTATTGATAAAATGACACAGCTCAATTATAAACCGCTAGCATGTATTGTGGGCGAACCCACTTCGATGCAACCGGTAATCGGGCATAAAGGAATACAATGCTATCGTTGCCAAATTCATGGTGTAGCAGCTCATTCATCGCTGACGCCTCAGGGTTGTAATGCCATAGAACATGCTGCATCATTAATTACGTATCTTCGCAATATCGCGCATCACCTTAAATCTCAAGGACATCGTGATATAGCTTATGATGTACCGTATACAACGATATCTACAAATCTCATTCAGGGTGGAAATGCGTATAATACGATACCTAGCTTGTGTGAGTTTATTTTTGAAATTAGAAACTTGGTAGCAGATAATCCCGATGAACTTCATCAACAAATTGTTGATTATATAGAAACTCAGCTGCTTCCCACACTCCGTAAGGAACAAATGAACACCAACATTATTTTAGATAGGCTTGCGAATGCTCCTGGGTTAGATACTCCCCCATCAGAACCAATTGTTCGCGCCGCTCAATTAATTTGTGACAATGAACAGCTACTTAAAGTGGCTTATGCAACCGAGGCTGGTTTATTCCAACATGCGAAAATACCGACGATTGTTTGTGGTCCAGGTAGCATTGAACAAGCTCATCGTGCCAATGAATTTGTTTCACTTGAACAATTGCATCGTTGCGAACAATTCATTATAAAATTTCTACACTCACCATTCCTTAATTCAGTTAATTAGATTAAAAATCACGATGAGCTAAGAGCATGATTATCCTATATATTCCATTCTGTGAAGAAAATGATTTAATAGCTAGTGCAATTTATTGGCAAAAAGTGCTCAACACTCAAAATCTACTCATCATACAACATGGTAAAAAAATTAATTATCAATCTATGATGAAAGAATCCCTTACAATCTATGTGCTGGCGCATGGTATTGATTATTTGTTAGAGCAGTTTCATCTAGCAAGCACTTATCCTACTACCGCTCGGACTACACTTCTTGGCATTGATAAAATAGCTGATCGTTTTAACTCTGATTTTCTCTATCTGCATCATAGGATAAAAAGCATCAAACTTTATTTTTGTAATAATAAGGGGAATCAAAAATCCATAGCAGAGAAATTTCATCAGAATTTAATCTTATTTAATGCATTCATTAATTATTATGCAGGAACCCTTTTTAGCCCTTCAACAGATAAAAAAAAATATTCCTGTCATAATGGCCAGCGGCTCCCCGCCTCCAAGGTACGCCAAACATTAGATAAAAGCAGAAGAGATGAATATTCGCCTGAGAAAATGAATATCAAACAGCTAAGCAAGGCGGATTTCATTGATGAGACAAAACAAAAGCACCTTGAGTTTATGATTGAACGACAGAAAAAAGTACGCCAGGAATTATTTATGAATAAAAGAAATATACGGCTTGAACATCCTGTAGATAGTGAGCCAAGATCAGTCAATCCATGTTAGGTTGATTTCATTGATAGGCCGTATAGGGATCGAACCTATGACCAAGAGATTAAGAGTCTCCTGCTCTACCAGCTGAGCTAACGGCCCATTTTAAAAGGAATTATAATTACATCCACAACATGTTGATTACACATAAAATAGTAGCTGATAAAGATAAATTTTGCCATATGACCATGAATTATCATAAAAGTTGATATTAGCGTTTATTTTAAGTGCTCGAATCTCATCCTATTCAATAACAAACAATTTAATCCCAGACATGGCAAACCATTACCATTCCGGGATTTTTTTAAGTAGGAGACTCTACAGGATAAAGTTTTGCAGTTCCATAATTCTCTCGATACGTCAGAAACAGGAAACCGATAACCCCCATTGCCAGGGTAACAGGAATAACGCCTACCCCATAAACAAAAGCATTTGCTTCACGAATACCGCCATTTGCATTGATTACAAAACCAATCAATGAGTGAAAGGCATAGCCAAAAATCATGATGATCATATTGGCAATCGCCGTGGTCAAACCTGCAAGATGCTCTGGCACAAAAGTTGAAACTTTATAAATCGCCAAGATTTGATAAGCGCAACACATTCCAACCAATATAAAGGATATTGTAATGGTGGATACGGTTAACTTCCCAGCAATAAGTAAGGTGAAGATCACGAACATGGTTATTCCTGCGGCAATAATCGTTCCCAAGTAATATCCGGTTTTTTCCGCGATTAAACTTAAAATGGGCGAGCCAAAACACATTCCTATGAAAATCATTGAAGGCAAATAATTTGCTGTCGAGGTATTCAAACCATAAACCTGTTTTAAAAAGCCCGATCCCCACACATCAGAAAAACCTTCAAGTGGGCCTAGCATCAATCCTGCAAACAAACAGAGCAAAATTACCTTTTTGTTGGTAAACACCGTTTTGATATTTGTAAGGGCTGATGCCTGATAAGTAGGTTTCTCGTCAGGTACAATAAAATAAGTGATGCAGGCAAGAATAAGTCCAACAGCAATAAATACTTCGACTACCATTTTATAGCCCACTGCATGACACATATAACTAACAGGACCGCCACCATAAACAGCTCCTATCAGTCCTATCATCACAGAAAAACTGAGCATTCTAGAAAAATGCTGTTCTTTGAACGTCATCCGTATTATTTTAAATGTCCCCAAAATTGCAGCTGAAGAGCCAATACCAATGAGTGCTCTTCCTATAAGAGGATAGGCCCAATGGTCTGCAAAAATAAGAGGTAACAATCCAACAACAGGAAGCAAAATGCATAAAGTCATCACTTTTCTAGGACCATAACGATCCAGCATAATCCCGATTGGCAAATGCATTAAAGAATAACCAAGATAATAAACACCAGAAAACTGCCCAAATACTGTCGCATCAATGTGAAATTGCGATGTAATATCATCCATCATGATATTGGGCATTACTCTTAGAACATATTGGTACGCATAAAATATGGACGCAACAATCCATACAAACCAGGCAACAATTCGTGATGTAGACATAAAAATCCTCGAAAAAACAAGCAGCCAATTGATGCACAATGACTATAACCTGCGCATCAGTATATTCTAATACATTTCTTTTGAAATATTATTGCAAATATAGGCGGTCAACGAATAAATTTGAATTTTTATTTCACCGTATTATCATTTATTAGAATAAAATGCTAAAATATAAAATATTTATGTAATTTTTAAAAATTATGGACCGTACAGATAAAAAAATTCTTGATATCCTGCAATCCAATTGCCAAATCAACAACCAGGAACTCGCGGACATGGTGGCTTTATCTCCCTCACCTTGTCTTCGCCGAGTTAAGTTGTTAGAAGATCAAGGTTACATCAAGAAAAAGGTTGCCCTTCTTGAACCTGAAAAAATAGGTTTAAAATTATCCGTGATTGTTTTAGTTGGATTAAACAGTCATCAGCCTTCCGTGATGAGTCAGTTTGAAGAAGCGGTGCGTTTTCTTCCTGAAATAGTTCAGTGTTATTTAATCACTGGACAATCTGCAGATTACGTATTGAAAGTAATTGTACCTGATCTCAATGCCTATCAATCTTTTTTATTGGATAAACTAACCCGCATCAATGGGGTAACCAGCGTACAATCCAGTTTTATATTGAGAACGATTTGTGAAACAACGACGCTGCCATTAGATCATCTCGATTAATTTTATTCCTTCATCCATTAAGTAATTTATTTATAATGCAATTTTATTGATTTAATTCCATAAAAAAAGTATTGTGCCAAAGAAATTTTAACAAGGAGAAATTTATGACATTGAAGTTTTTACCCTTGGCTCTTTTAGGGTTATTTTTTGCAAATGCTGCAACTTCTGCTCCGCTTCCCAAATACATTGACAAAGACGGCCCTGTTTGCACGAGCATGCTATGCGCCTTTAAAAGCCCCGGCGGCCTCTATGTAAGCGGTACTGGGTATTATGTACAACCAAGTGAAACCGGTCTTGGTTTAGTCACTGACAGCTGGTTATTCGTTGTACCTGGCGGCACCCAAGCAGAAAGCAAACCCTTTGCTCCCGATTATCAATGGGCTGGAAGTGTTGCTCTGGGTTATGATATACCTATGTCTGCAAATAATATTGAAGTCAACTATCTTTATTTAAAAAATAAAACCCACGCTGTAAATAGTTTTGCTAACGGCTCTATTTTATTTGGAAGTATTTTATTCCCAGATGCCACCATCCCCAAAGCTTTTCTTCCAGGACTGGTCAGTGACGCTTATTTAACTTATAGAGTGGACCAAGCAGATGTGCGAGTAGGAAGAAAATACAGTGATACTTCCGGTGTATTTAAAATACGTCCCTCTCTTGGGGTGCGTTATGCGCAGATAACCCATAACCTTTCATTTATGGCTCCCGGACTGGTAACAAGCAAATTCAGTGGTGCGGGTCCTTTAATCAGCTTGGATGGCCATTATGACCTAGCCTATGGTTTTGGTTTGCTTGGTTATTTTGATTATGCACTCATGGCAGGTTCTATGCAGTCCTTCTCAGAAGTTTTCCTGGGAACCAACTTCAGTTTCAACTGGCCTAAACGCAACCGGGTTGTTAATAGCGTTACTGGTAAAATTGGTCTGGACTATACGCATGCCCTAACGAATACAGCAACATGGACTGCTGCAGTGGGATATCAAATCAATGAATATCTGAGTTCTATGGATACACTGAGAGGATTTACTGGCATAGGTGGTTTAGGACCTCAGCGCATTGCTGGCAATGAAACCAATAACTTCTCATTCCAAGGACTGTTTTTAAGCCTTACTTTGCATGCATAAAAAAGTCGATTAGGACAATCCTGGCTACACCCAGGATTGTCCGCTCTCAAAGCGCCTCTTTTTCTATGCTCTCTACAGTCCCCTCAAATTAAAATTTCTGGAATTTGCTTTCTTCATATACCCAAGGTATACAATTTAAGGTAATGCTTACATACATGTCATTGAATAAAAGGATATAAGAGATGACAAAAACAGTTGATTTTTTACTCATTGGCGGAGGACTTTCCTGCGCATTTAGTGCGGACACTTTGAGAAAAGAAGGTGCTAATGGCAAAATCACCATACTATCGGAAGAAAATTTTCTCCCCTACCTCCGTCCTCAACTCGCTAGAGGATTTTTGATTGGAGCACGAAAAAAAGAACAGCTGGTTTTATTCGATGCAGATTATTATAGAAAAAATGATATTGAGGTGCTACTTAATACCAAAGCGCTATCTGTTGATACCGAAAAAAAGAGAGTCAAAACGGATCATGCTGGGAACATATACTTTAACCAATTGCTTATTGCCACGGGTTGCAGCCCCCAAAGGGTTTGTCTACCAGGAAGTCAATTAGATAAGATCTACTACCTTAAAACAATTCTCGATGCCCAACCCATCATTCGTGAAATAGAAAATGCAAAAAAAGTCGTCATTTGGGGAGGAAGCTATATTAGCGTTGAGATCGCCTCCTTATTGGTCAAAAAAAAGATAAAGGTCACTATTGTTACCGAAGAATTCCATTTGTTCAATGTCAGTTCTTCTGCTGAGGTTGCTGCCTTTATAACTCAAAATGGCGTTGAAGTACTCCTCAATGAAACAGTAAAAAAATTTAACGGTAAAAATCAGGTTCACTCAGTGGAGACCAGCACAGGAAAAATTTTATCATGTGACTTTGTAATCATTAGCGATAAATATTTTCCGGTTACTGATTTTCTCCAAGGCAGTGGCATTGAAGTCAATGACGGCATAATTGTAGATCAATACCTACAAACAAATAAAAAAGATATCTACGCCTCGGGTGATGTTGCTAATTTCTTTGATCCCGTATTTAGAAGAGGTCACCGAAATGGAGGAGTGGATAATGCGATCAAACAAGGAAAAATTGCCGCATATAATATGATGGGAATGAGGAAAAGCTACCACAGTGCATCCTATTTCAATCTCCATGCCTTTGATACATATATTGTCATTATTGGTGATACAACGGATGCTACAGAGCGAATTGTAAGAGGATCTATTAAGGAAAAGAATTGCTCAATATTGTATTTAAAAGATGGATTGTTGCAAGGTGCCTTTTTTTCTGGGCGCCCTATAGAAGAAATTAAAGCTGCAGAATCACTCATTATCAATCGAGTAAATATAAAGGCCCATAAAAAAAAGCTTTTTGATGTAAACTTCCGCCTGGAGAAAATTGCACTCCAAACAATTCTTACTCTACAGGGAGGAGGTGCTTTAGGGGCTTTTGAATGTGGCGTGGTCAAGGCCATGGAAGAGTATGGCGTTTATCCAGATATTGTTTCCGGAATTTCTATAGGCGCATTTAACTCCGCAATTATTGCTGGAAATCCAAAACATGCTACTGAGGCATTAGAAAGTTTTTGGAGTGATCTTGCTTTGGATACGTTGCAGGTTTCCGATGAGCAAACTCGGCGTATTCTCTCTTCTTGGCAGGCTATGATTTGGGGCTCCCCTAACTTCTTTCACCCCAAATGGACAATGCCAATATTTAGTGCTGCTCAATCTCCAATACACTGGACAAGTTTTTACGATACTTTTTACGTTAAGGATCTTTTACGCAAATACATTAATTGTGATACGTTAAAGGACAGCCCCATTCGTCTACTGGTCATGGCAGTTAATGTTGAAACATCTGAATTTGAAACGTTTGATAGTTACACTGATAACATCACCCTAGACCATATTCTTGCCAGTGGCAGTTTGCCTCCAGGCTTTCCATGGACAACAATTAATCATAAACATTACTGGGATGGAGGAATCATAAGCAATACCCCAATTGATTCAACACTCGATGTCTGCGGCCAATCCAACAAAAAAATTTATACCGTTGAGCTCTATTCAAGGCATCGGGCCCTTCCTCAAAATATGATTGAAGTTCTCTCAAGAAAAGATGAGATCTTATACTCAGAAAAGATAAGAAAGGACATACGAACCACCGATCTTATCAACAACTATAAAAAGCTAATTGAACAAATTTTGCGTTTATGTGAACCTAAAGTGGCTGAAGAAATCAGACAATTCCCTGCTTACATTCAAGCAATGGGTGATGCGGGCATA
This sequence comes from Legionella sheltonii, assembly GCF_026191355.1. GTDB lineage: Bacteria > Pseudomonadota > Gammaproteobacteria > Legionellales > Legionellaceae > Legionella > Legionella sheltonii. The sequence goes on along the minus strand of NZ_JAPHOQ010000003.1, from coordinate 137,643 downwards.
CAATCCATCACGCGAATTATCCGCGAAGTAGGGAAAAATGAACCCTATTCATGGGACTCTGATTTTTCAAGAGAGACTATAGAGCAACATAAGAAAAATGGTTATAAAACAGCTAAGAAAATCCTGGAAAAAGAAGCATTGAAAAAGAAACCGCTTAAATAAATCGGACTTATCCTGATAGGACTAAGTTAAGCCAAAATAACTCCTCCCTACATCTCGAGAGGTAGAAATGGACCAAATTGAGTTAAAAATTCTTTACCTAGTGTCATAGAGACAGATTGTAACCTACAATTAGAATAAAATTCATGTTATATCGGTTGTATTGTTTCTCAGTATGAAAAGGACCATCATGCTCTGGGCACTGATTTCTCTATTTTTCTTCTGGTTAGTTTTTCGAGAGCTCACAGGCAATTTACCCATATCCAAAGGATATCTTATCACGGTACTGAGCTTGGCTTTGTTATTTGCATGGCCTCCATATCATCACTGGCACTTTGAACGTTTTTTAACAGCTATAGCCGGCCAACTTGCTGAAAATCACCCGGCAAAAGTACATTGCAATACTTTATTTGACACACTGTTTGATGAAGAACCCAGAGTTTATGGTCATGCTGATCCTAAAACTGGATATATTGTCATCCAATATCCGAGATGCTCTCTATTAATGGATTATCTTCACCATCCTGCACTCGCAAACATGCAAGAATTGATTAGTTTGGATATCCTGACCCATGAAAGCATGCATGCACGTGGTGAATACAATGAAGCGAAAACTGAATGTGAGGCAGTACAAAGAAACTATCGCACAGCAAAACTGCTTGGGGTTCCAGACAATATTGCGAAACAAAATGCTCTTGACTACTACAATGGCTTTTACCTGAAACGTCACGATGGTTATTTCTCAAAAGAATGTGCTCCCGGTAAAACCCTGGATGAACATTTAAATGATTCAACCTGGGATGAATAATTAGGGCTGCTTAAGGCGAACGCAGATAACCTTCAGCAAGTAAACGCGGCAAAATCTGTTGTCCCAAAATTGAAGCAAATTGATGTCCGCTAGTCTTAAAATGAGCATCTAACCACACAAAATGATCAATCTCACTGCCAGGAACTGGAATGCCTTCAATACGCACAAAATAGGCGCGCATCACCAATAATGCATCTTCATATATAGCCTGTGCTTGGAACTCATCATAAGGAATAACGGATAGGACACCGACATTCAATTCTTCAAATAATTCCCTTCTTAATGCGTCTTCATCCGTTTCTCCACATTCTATCTTACCTCCAGGGACAATATACTCATTGGGTGGTTTTCCACGTTTATGTACTGCCAATACTCGATACTGTGCATCAAAAATTAATGCACCTGCTTTAAAAATAGTTTTCACCAATTGATTCATTTTCTAATACCTTATCTGTTAAGTCAGTTAATTGGTTTAAAATGGCTATAGATGGATTACTAATACTCTTGGAAGTAGTAAACACCGTATTACATTGTTCGCATTGGTGTTGTTGATGAGGAACTACAGCAAGAACTTCTGTATCAAAATGAGCGTGATAGCAACTAGGACAGCTTAGACTGGTTAAATAGAGTTTGAGTTGAGGAATTGCTTTTTGAATTTGCAATACACGTACCATTTCAATATCCAGAAGAATTCCATTGACCCAAACTTCGCTATACGTGTTATCGATAACGCGCTTTTTTTCACTATTGTACGCGTGGACATGAATTGCACTTTCCTCCAAACGTGGTGCCGTCCAAATAATTGAAGGATTTGACCCCCAAATCTGGAATCCACCTGCATATCGTGTGCTATCTAAATATATTTTACGTTGCGGCATTATCGAGGGTCGCTTTACTAATTTATCATCTAGTATCTCTTTGAATCGAATCACCGGATTTGCAACACAACGCTTGTTGGTTAGGGTTAAACCGCCACAAAAGGTACAATAATGTTCAAAAGAAGGGAGAACTGAGGACAAGTCCTTATCTAGTATTTCTGCGCCGCAATGACTGCAATTCAAACTCACGATATCAAAATCAAAAATTGAGCTCATGGTGTAACTTAGAGCACACTCTTCAGTAAGTGTCATCGTTTTTTCTTGCCAGATGAGCTCAACTTCCGGGAAAGATTGGTCTATGATTTTTTTGCGCGAGTGAGCCATTCTTGCATGAATATGAACACCGCGATCAAATTTCTTATCGTGGCTATCAAACACTGCAGGTAAAGCACCCCATGCAGCTACTCCCCCAGGGAAATCATCCAGATTGATTGAAATGGATGTACGTTTCAACATTGAAATGTCATTGAGCATAGAGATACCTTAAAAATAATCAAAGTATCCCTCGCCCTACAAGTTGAATAAGACATTACAAATCGGGAGGGACTCGAGAATAGATGTAATCATCAACTTGCGTGGATGCGATAGAATATAGAGAAAACTTTTTTGGATGTCAATGTAAAGAATAAAGTGCGGTAGTTGACTAAACCTAATCATTTCAAGGAATATAAGAAAATCTAAATGATATAACTATTCAAATTACAATGATAAAAATACTCCTATACCATACGATGATTGGTTCATGTTAAAAAAAATAACACTTTTAATATTATTGTTAACAGGATTGTTAAGCTGCAATAAACGAGTTGAACAGCCAATCTTCTCACCACCTAATAAATTTCCTTCCAGTACTAAAAATTATAAGCCGGTAAATGATTTACCCTATGTTGCCTGGTGGCAGCAATTTCATGATGACGAGTTAAATCAATTGATTGAGACTGGCTTAAAGAACAATATGGACATTCATATAGCTCTAGGAAACTTACAACAAGCACAAGGCGAATTGCAGCAAGTTAAGCTTAGCTGGATACCTATAGTACAAATATTTGCTGGTTATTCCACAAACCCCGCACTGGGGGCGCCTGGGGCATTTTTAGGAGTATGGCCCTATTATTTTTTGAATATTATGAAACTTTATACGCAACAGAAACAACTTACGTATAATGTTCAATATCGTCTCGCTGCAATTGAAGCAACACGCCTGACATTAATTGCTCAAGTAGCATCAGCTTATTTCACATTAATCGCTCAATTAGAACAATTGAGATTATTACAACAATTAGATAATGACTTAAAATCACTCGTTAAATTGAGCAAAGGAGAAATTAAAATTGGATTAGAAAATGAAATTACTTTAAGCCAATTGCAAACCGATGAGCAACTTGTTGCAGCCCAAATGAAACCTGTTTTGTATAATATCGTATTCAGTGAAAATGCACTTCGTTATTTGATTAATGCAAATCCAGGGAACGTTAAAAATAAACATAACTTCTCAAAAATTGATTTTTCTCGCTTTAAACCTGGCAGCTTACCTGCTACGGTATTAAATAATCGTCCTGATTTGAAAATGGCTCAATATGCATTAAAAGCTTCTCATGAAGGAATTAAAGTGGCTTACAGTGATTTTTTCCCTGGATTACAACTCGATGACTTTCTTGGTGACGTACATCTACCCCATAGTAACTTTGCCCAGGCAACGGATGCCTACGTTAATTGGACTATTCCACCAAGTTCTCTTGGTAAAATTGCAGCAAGCAAAGGAGCTTATAATGCTCGAGTTTCCGAATTTAATAAAACAGTGAAACGAATTTTAAGAGAAGTTGATAGCGATTACTCTGCCAATAGACGCATGAATGAAAAATTTGTGGCTTATTTACGCGCTGAAAAAAATTATCGCCATAAATATAAATTGCAACAAGGTCTGCTAAAAACAGGGCTTCTTTCTTACAAAGAATTATTACAAAGCAAAATCTATTTGGATAACTTGGCACTCTCAACGAATCAAGCTAAATTGGAACTTGCTATGTCATTGGTTATTTTGTATCAAGACTTGGCTGGAGGATATGCTTACAGTAACTAGTTATTGGGACTAGTCGTAGCGTCACTGCATTTTAGGGGCTTAAATCCCGAGTGGCACCAGGGATCTTCATGGTGTAGCACCGTGTTACGATGCGAGATCCCTTGTGTCACTCGGGATGAAGGATTTTTCGCTGTGCTCTATCCCGGGCTACATACTCATTTTAAGGCTGACCATATATTTTATGATAAAATTTACTCGAACTCGTATCCACATGAAACAAGGTTTTACTCGATTAAAACACTGGCTCACTATAGCCAATATCATCATTTTTATTGGCTTTTTAACGACAATTATCTATCTTTTTTCTTTTTTATTTCCTTTTACCGATAATGCATTTGTCGTCAATAATGTGCGCCCTGTCGCGGCCCTTGCAAATGGTTATATTACAAATCTTTATATAAGAAATGGTGATTTTGTCAAAAAAGGCCAAAAGCTCTTCACCGTATTTCAAAAACCCTATATCTATGCCCTAGAACAACTCAGCGCAGACTTAGCAGGCGCAGAAGCAAGACTTGCTGCTTTAAAAGCAACCTATGAACGCCATCTCAAACTCAGTCAAAATGAGCAAAGGAATTACATTAAGCTCAAGTTGGATGACCAAAAATTTCGTAAAGGTTATTTATTAAAATCGGTCTCACTTATTACCTTACAAAATTCGCAGCAAGAAACAAAAGCAGCTAAAGACAGATGGGATGCGGCTTTAAAACAACTAGAAATTGATCAGCATCAGATAAGAGCCCAAGAAAATGAAATTAAATCCCTGTATGCCCGTTTAAAAAATGCCAAGGTCAACTTGGAACAAACCGATGTATATGCGCAAAGTAATGGCATTATTCAAAATTTGTTTTTTAGTGTCGGAACACCGGTAAATATGAACCAACCACTTTTTTCTTTAGTTGATACGGATAATATTTACATTCAAGCGAACTTTAACGAAACCGATTTAGGTCAGGTGCGTAAAGGTTCGAAGGTATTGGTATTCCCTAGAATGTATTTGGGAAGAAAAATGTTTCATGGTGTGATTGACTCTGATTATTGGTCGGCCAATAGGCAGTTAGTGGATAACCGCACTCAGTTACAAAATGTCATCAACGAAAATCAATGGATCTTATTACCACAAAGACTGCCGGTGATTATCCGAATCACGGATCCCGATCCCGATTACCCACTACGTCTTGGAACAAGTGCTTATGTCTATATCAAAGTTTGAGCAATGGCTTGATGGGGTTGATCCATATGCCTTACAAAGGATCACTCTTTATAAGTCTCTTGTTGTTGCGACAGTGCAAGTGTATGTTTATTGGTTATTTCAACCCGTAAGTTTTCTGGCTTTCTTTTCACCTTTTCTTTTGTTGTCCCTCTATGAAGCGCCAGTGCTACCTACCTTTAAAGAAAAGGAATGGTTACTGATTTTTATCGGAATTGCAGTGATCCTCATTAGCGTGTCTTTTTATCTTGTTTACCCATTCCGTGGCGTCTTTTTCTTTTTTTCAATATTTGTCTTCGCAGCAACCTATTTTTGCGTATTAAAATATTTCTATGCGTTAAAAAGTTTATCCATGCTGCTTATCGCTACCGGAGCCGTTGTTCTAAGCACCGAACCACCTGCAAATCTTGAGGTGGCGTATGGTTTTATTTCATCCACTGCGTTATCAATAACCACGACCTTAATTTGTTTGAGATTTTTTCCCAATATGTATTTGATCATATGGAATAAGGCGCTGCAAAAATTCATTTTATACCTCGAAGAAGATATTGATTCGGCCCTTAATCAAGATCGTAAAAGCCCTATAGGAGAAGAAATTCAACATTTAGGAATGGTTCGAAATTATCGGCGACTGCTTCCCAAGAAGTACATAATGCAAACTTATCGGGTTTCAGTATACATCCGAAACATTCAACATTCTTTGGACAATCTATATTATGAGACCAAGAATGAACTATTTTGGCATGGCGTCAAAAATAATCTTTCTCGGCTGAGACATAATATGGATACTTATACTCCATGCGGCACGCCGACCTTATATGTAGCCCCTAAAACCCAATTGCAGTTTTATATTGCCCGCTGTCTGCAACTGGCTTTTCTCCGTTGGAATAAATTATGCTCACTGCGGAAAAACTAAAAAAGAAGCTTGATTACGCACGGTTTACTCAATTGACAATTATGTTTATGGTCGCCATGTGGGTTTATTTATTTACGACTATTCCTCACAAGTGGTGGGTTTTGCTGACCGTCATTATGGTCAGTGCGGGAATCGAACCTGGGTTAATTATTAGAAGAGCCATCCATCGTATTGGGGGTACTTTTGCCGCATTGTTAGTTTTAATTCCCTTGATTTATCTAATGCAGGTAAATTATCGAATAATCCCGATTGTATTTATTGTCGCGATCATTGGATTAGCTGTCACAGCATTAAATACAAAACGGTACGATATCAGTGTTTTTTTCATTACGCTTGTCGTTTTTTTGCTTTTAGCGCAAACAACCGACGCAAACTCCCCCGAGGGGCCATTTGAAATGGTACTGAATCGAGGGATATGTACGCTGATTGGCGTTTTTATTGTTTTGGTTGGCGATTATTTTTTATTTCAAGCCTATCGTTATTCACAAAAACTTTATTTATTTCACCAAATGATGGTATACAATTTTTTTAACGATACCATGCAGCAAATCGTCAAATGCCGAGCTAAAAAAATTAATACCTTTATTTTTGTTGAAAAATTGCGTGGCCAAGTCATTAAACATTGTGCTCCTATCGCAATTAGTTCTGAGAACTTGAAACTTGAGGTAAAAATCAGTGCCGAAACCAAAAGAAGGGTCGACCTTTTCCAAGAAACAATTTGGGACCTACGAAGGCTTATCTTTGCGTTATGTGTTTCAGAGTTTGTTTTACATTCCTCAACAACAACTGAAAAACATTTACAACAGTTTAAGATATTAATGAAGAAAGCAAAGGACAATTTTATATATACTGAAGATATTTTAGAATAGGCTCTCCTGGATCATAAAATGTCACAGTCGCACGCTCCAGGATGACGGGGTTCGTGACACGTCATCCCGAACGTAGTGAAGGATCTCCAACCCATGGCTCGAAATTCATCAAGATGACGGAGTTGGGCATTTGCTACATTCTATGAGCCCGTTCAGTATTATATTCACTCGCTTCTGGGGTAACCTGATTTAAAATTTCGGCTCTCTTTTCTGTAATAACTCGATTTAAAATTCTTAATTCAGAAACCGCATCTGTTTTCTTTTGCTCTAAGGCAGTCAAAAGCTGATTCAAATTATCAATATGTTCAGATTGATTTGAAATTTCGGTGTCTAAATACAACTTTTGAGAATCATACTGCTCCATCGGTGAAGCACCCGCCGCTTGTCTTCCAAGAAAACGACCAGTCCTGCTGGAATCTGCAAGTACGCTATTTAACTGCGCGCGATATGCTGCTTCGGAAGTTTCTACGGTGTCATAATTATTTTGATGCGCTTGATTTCTTTCCTTAAGCCGCTCCAAACGTTCTTGCGCATCTACTATGTTTTGATTGCAGCGATCAATTCGTTCTTCCAACTGCTCAAAATGGGGTCCGTATGAGCGGTTAATCTCGAGTAATTGGCCCAAGGTCAATTGTTTAAAATATTGACGCAGTTCAAAAGCAGTTCTATTTGGAAATTTTGACATGGTTTACTCCTTAACTTACAAAAAACAAATAATATCCTTTTGTTACCCAGATAAAAAGTTATTTTACCATGTTGGTTGTTTATGACACACTTCTTGATTGGAAATTATGAAAACCTGGAGTAAGTGAAGTGTTTTACAAAAAAATGTTATTTTATTGCATCTCACCTAAAGTATTAGAATTATCACCATTAAGCGTGTGGATTAGATTAATTTTAATGAGCTCAGCCAATGTCTTAGCCTCCATTTTCCGCATGACATTTGCACGATGAACTTCTACAGTGGATATAGATATATCAAGCTCATGAGCAATTTGCTTATTTAATTTTCCCTCAATAACAAAATCCATCACTTGGCGCTCACGTTTGGTTAGTCGTTCAAGACGTTCAAAAAAATCAGATTGCGATTGGAGAGGATAATTATACGTTTTTTTAAGCAATTTTTGCGTAATTTCAAGTAAATGCTGATGATTCACTGGTTTAAGAATAAAATCGGATGCTCCGGCTTTCATTGCACGAACAACCATTGGAATATCACCATAACCGGTAATCATAATCACTAAAAGTTGCGTTTTTGATACATTCAGATGCTGCTCTAGTAACTCCAATCCACTCATGACTGGCATACGCACATCAATAATCAAGCACCCTCTTTGCTTCATATCATAATGTTCAAGAAACTCCTTCGCATTACTGTAGGTGTATACGGGGATGTTTACTGATTCAAATAACCAACGAAGCGCTTGGCAAAGCTCAGGATCATCATCTACGATAAAAACTGCAGCATCGGTGAAATCCATCTCTATTTCCTTAGTGAATGAGTACTAAGTTGAAAACAAGTAATTCATACAACAGGATATTGCTATTCCCAAACAGAATCCAATTACAATGGGCTCGTTGTCTTGATAACTCCGGTTCCTTCATCACAAAAATTCACTCTTATTATAATTTTAGCAGTTTTTTTATCTATTGTGACGCACTGAGGTTTTTGAGTTTATTAGGGTTTACCTCAGCTGTGTAAACCCCATTAGTCATATTACGATTACGATTTGAATAATAACAAAACAATTTAATTGAGCAAATAGAAAAAACATCCAATTTTTTAGCAGGAGGTTTATTTATGGAAAAAAAAGTAGCAGTTGTTACCGGTGGCACTGGAGGGATAGGTACTGCAATTTGCAGACGTCTCGCAGCAAATTATAAGGTTGTTGGCTGTTACTTTAAGAATGGCAAACATGACGAAGTATTGCAATGGCAAACCCTGCAAAAAAAAGCAGGTTATAATATTGAAGTTCTCTTTGCAAACCTAGTCAATTTTTCTGATTGTGAAGCAATTACAAACTCAATTATAGAACGCTTTGGTCGTATTGATATTTTAGTAAATAACGCCGGATCTACCTGCGATGTCAGTCTAAAAAAAATGGAACCACATCATTGGCAACAAGTAATTGATGCCAATTTAACAAGCACATTCAATATCACCCGTAATGTACTTCCTTTCATGATAGAAAAAAATTTCGGGCGTATTGTGAGTATTTCATCCGTTAATGGCCGAAAAGGACAATTAGGTCAATGCAACTATGCTGCAACCAAATCCGCTTTATTTGGATTCACCAAGAGTTTAGCGCTGGAAGTTGCAAATAAAGGGATCACCGTGAATACTATTTCTCCCGGTTATATTGAAACTTCAATGCTGACCACTATGAAAAAAGAAGTCATTGATAAAATTACCAAGAGCATTCCTATAGGACGCCTTGGAAAACCTGAAGAAATTGCCAACGCAGTATCTTTTTTAGTGAGTGAAAATGCGGGATTTATCACAGGTTCTAACCTGGATATCAATGGGGGCCAATATATGTAGCGCCGAGCATCTTCATCTATTCTTCCAACTACGGTTCCTAAAAATTCGCTCTAGTGTTTGGGGGCTTCCAACCTCTTTAAGAGCATTTTATATTTACCATCGATTTATTCTCTATCAGCGGACACAGCCAAGCTAAAATAGTGCCCTTTTCATTCTTTGTGTAATAAGATGAAAATAATAAAGCATTTTTTACTCAACGATAAGTTTAGTATGAAATAAATAACCAACAACAATATGGACTGTTTTCAATTCGCTGGCTTGAGCCAAAATAGTAGGATTGTAAATAGCCCCTACGTCCATTACTTTTTTTGTAGGAGATAATCATGCCAACGCTTCATCATGATATTGAGCTCAAAGAAGTAAAAAAAGAAAAGCTGCCTGATAAAATAGCTTCCTCTTTATCAAAGGGAATCACTGAAAAAAGAATATTACGTGATCAATTTGGGGCCTATTATCTGATTAAAAAGCCAGATGTTTTAACGATAGAAGACGTATTTAAAGGATATCTTTCTCATCAGGAACTGCAAAAACCCTCCTTTGACACCATGGAACATATTTTTTCAATTAAACTTGAAAGTGCCTTTCTGGAAATTTTAATTCCGCGGATGGCAAAAAAAATGTTTGAGGGGATTATAGAAGTCCCTGAAAATTATCTACATGTCGATAAAGACAAATCCATTGGTGTCATTTCAAAATTCATCAATAGTTTTTCTGAATTTTTATCGCAAAAAGAAGCAGTCAAAACGAAACCATTATTCGAACGCGAACAATTACCTAAACGCGATGATTTATCACTTACCTCTGAAGAAGCACGATTTCTAGGCCAATTGTACGCAGTAGCACTCGTTTTTAATTTATGGGATTTATTAAATTCCAAATTACTCAATTCAGGCTATTGTGAGGATAAAAATCATGTAAGGCGAGCTGCTATTGTTGATTTTGGTTGTGGAGGCACTCTAAGTTATAAGGGAAGACATACAGATACACTGGCTTTTGATGATCCTGATTTTTATCCAACTAAAAAAGTAGCTTATTCATTCTTGGGACAAAACTATCGTGAACATTATCGTCATGGGTATGCCTTACCTTTTGATAAATTGGTTGCCCCTCTTTTACCTCATACAATAATTGCTGATTTATTTGATATGTCTCAAGAAGATATAATTAGCCGCTCCATGCTTGAAGGTTTTTGTGAGGCAATTACCACAGCGGAGAAAAACATGGCTCAAGATCCTCATTTATTAGAAGACGCCTTATTACAATCATTGAGCGCAATTACTTTAGATTCCTCGATACAAACAAGCGATTTGAAATCTCATTTAAATACAGAATTTTATGGGAAGCCAGAGAAAAACTCACATTCTTTAGTGACTATTCTTCAGCAACGTCTTGATAGCGTCAAAATGCTTCTCATGCAATTTAAAGTAGGAATATCAGCAACTGAGATTCAACAGGAAATCAGAGACTATTATTATTACTCCCAAAATTGGGTAAAACCCTAAAGGAACTGTATCGATCGCCATAATCTAGGTCTGGTAATCTGGAACAAAATTCAGGAAAAATAAGAGCTATTCCGAATTGGTTTATTAACTCCTGCTCTCACAGAATGGCTTATCCACAAGTCCATAGGCCAGTAGAGCCTTCATCGTCTCGGATAGGCCTGTGGACCCTGTGGGTAAGCCATGACACACCGAACTATGTTTTAGAAACCGTACTAGGGTGTCCGAAATACACTTGAGCTGGTGTTAAATATCCAAAAGACTGATGGAGTCTTCGGTTGTTATAATATTCAAAATACTCAGCTAATTCCAGCTCTATCTCTTCGATTGTTTCGAAATCATACCGATAGAGTTTTTCTTGCTTAACACTGCGCCATAAACGTTCTATGAAAATATTATCGAGGTATCGGCCGCGCCCATCCATACTGATAGAGATTTTGTGGGCCTTCAAGGTATTGATCCAATCATTAGACGTGAACTGAGCACCCTGATCGGTATTAAAAATATCACACCGCCCCTGTAATAACGCGTTTTTTAGCGCCTCTACACAAAATTCTGCTTCTAATGTTGGGGACACCGCCCATTGAAGCACATACCGACTATACCAGTCCATGATGGCAACCAAGTAAACATGGCCTCCCTTCATACGCACGTAGGTAATATCAGCAGCCCAGACCTGATTAGGCTTAGTGATATCGATGTCACGTAATAGATAGGGGTACACGGTGTGCTCTTTATTGGGAACGCTTGTATTTGGCTTTGGGTAGACGGTTTCTAATCCCATAGCCTCCATGAGTCTCTTGATGCGTCGTTTACCAACAGGATAGCCAACTTCAAGGGACAACCATTGTGCGCGCTTCACTTTACCTTCACATGGATACTGGAGATAATGCTCGTCTAACAGCGCCATGAGCCGCTCGTCCTCTGCTGATATAGGAGACGCTTTGTAATAATAACTGGAAATACTCAATCCGAGTAGCATGCATTGTTCTCGGATTGATATTTCAGCGTTGCTATCAATCAGCTTACGCTTTTCATCCAAGCTCAGTGGCAGTCTTTTTTTTTAACCATGATAATTGGGCTTGAAGTCGACCAATTTCCTCATACAAAGCACCAACAAGCTCGGCTTGCTCTTTTTTATCCTTATCATGAGAATTGGAAAAAGCATCTGAAATAGCCTGCAATGCTGTTTGCTTCCATGCTTTAATTTGGGTAGGATGCACACCGTATTCGCTGGTCAGTTGAGCCTGAGTCAATTTTCCTTCAATTGCCGCAACTGCTATCTTTGATTTTTTTGATGCCGTGTAATAGTTTCTTTTTTTGCTCATTCTATTCTCCTCTGTTACTTAGAAGAATAGCTCTTAAAAATTACCTTTTTTCGTCCAAAAAACCGCGCCTATATCACCAATCCACTCAATTGGAATTTGCTATTTTAGAATTTTGTGTGTATTAATTTAATATTGTGATGCACCATTTTTTCGCATCTTTCTAAAATATGTGAGGCACTTCTATGCATTTTCACCCTCTTGATAATCGTTATCTTTACAATATCTATGATTTTAATATGCGTTTGCTTCAGCCTTACTCCGATTATTTTGACCATATGGCGAAACGTCTTCGCAGAATTTCTGACAATATTAATTTGCCCGTTAACATTCCTTATATGCCCAATGAAGGACAAGAGGTGTTGAAAAAAATATTGGATTCATCTTCAGGTCATTTTCGTAGGTTATCCGGTTACTCCTATGTATTTCATATTATTACGAATGTTTACGATAAACCCCAATTTGATATTAATGAAGTGAAAATCCATGATGAATATTACGATGTCCAAGAAGAAATTATTAATAAAAAAAGTTTTTGCAACCTAATTCGTTTTAAAAAAGTAAATGCGGAACACTTGGATTTACCCAAATTACTCGTCGTCGCACCAATGTCCGGACACTATGCAACCTTGTTGCGAGATACCGTTAAAAATTTACTTCCTATGTACGATGTCTATATTACTGACTGGAAAAATGCTCGTGATGTGCCCTTAATTGAAGGATCGTTTGATTTGGATGATTTCATTGATTACATTATTTCCTATTTAAATTTACTTGCACCCAATTTAAACGTCATGGCAGTTTGTCAGCCGACGGTACCGGTTTTAGCTGCCGTTGCTCTAATGTCCACCAATAATTCACCCAACCTGCCTCGCACAGCAATATTGCTCGGGGGACCTATTGATACGAGCCAATCACCTACTTCGGTCAATGAATTAGCTTCTTCCAGAGGAGACGATTGGTTTCAACAAAATGTCATCTCGATTGTGCCCTCTCGTTTTCCAGGTGCAATGCGTCTTGTATATCCTGGATTTATGCAACTTGCGGGTTTTATGAGCATGAATTTTCAGCGTCATATGGAATCACTGCAAAAAGCAGTCGATCGATATGCAGACAACCAAAAAGAAGCAGCCTTCAAGATAATCAAGTTCTACCTTGAATATTTTTCAACTATGGATCTGACCGCCGAATTTTACATGCAAACAATCAATACAGTTTTTCAAGAAAAACTATTAACTACTGGACGCTACAAATCGCGCGGACATAATGTGCGTTTACAGGACATAAAGAATACTTCTATTCTGGCAATTGAAGGTGAACGAGATGACATCACGGGCGTAGGACAAACAAAATCGGTGCTCAGCTTATGCAAAAACTTACCAGATTCCATGAAAAAATATTTCCTTGCTGAAGGCGTAGGTCATTATGGATTATTCAACGGCAAAAAATTCCGCAACATTATTATTCCAGAAATTAAGGCCTTTACAGAGGAACATTCTGATTCCTAGGGCTTAGTTTACAAATGATATTGTCGAAGGCAGAGCATGATTTTATGCACTTCGATATGCGTATACTTGATGTATGCCGCACATTTAATACCCCCGAAAAATAACGTCATTCGAACTCAATTTAGCGATTGTTAAAGAGCCGACTAATTTACAGGTGAAATTTTCTTCGAGAATTCAAGAGAATTGGCGGCATCGATATTAAAAATACGCTATATTATTAAAGTTAGACAATCAAAAGGAACTGATATGGCTACTAATCATGTTATTCATCGTCCCGAATCAGAACTCTTGCAACATCATCGAGGATGGCTCTTTGGTTTTGGAATACTGCTATTACTCTTAGGGTTTATTGGTTTAGGTATGGAAATCGCATTAACCATAGTGAGCATGTATTTTTTTGCAGTACTCCTCATGGTTTCTGCACTATCACACATTGCAGATGCATTTAAATATAAAAAATGGGAAGGCGCGATTTGGAAAGTTTGTATTGGCATATTGTATCTTATTGGAGCCTGTATCATCTTATATGATCCCTTGTTAGCCTCTACTATTATCACTGCCTTACTGGCTTGGACACTTATTGTTATTGGTGTTACTCGTATTTTCATGTCGATTTCATTACGACATACCACAGGCTGGGGGTGGATCTTTTTTGCCGGAATAACCTCCTTAATACTCGGGATCCTAATTTTAATGCATTGGCCAATGAGTGGATTATGGGTCATTGGAATGTTTATTGCGATTGATATGATAGTCAGTGGTTGGACTTATATTATCATTGCAATTGCTCTACGCACCTCCAAAAGGTTACCCAGCTAATAATCGGTTACTCATTGGTGAGTGCGCTGAATATCGAATCTATGTGGGTCATTTTGACCTGAGTTATTGTCACCTTTTTGTGAAGAATTTATTAAGAATATGAACTATGCAAAAAAGTGACAATAGCTCAGAGCATAATGACTGAAAGCGATTTGCTGTTTTGGTTTTTCTCGCACAATGAGTACAATTAAATTTTAGAATTCATTAAAAAGCCTATACCCATTATAACTTACTTAGCGAATTTGCATGTCCCTAATCTCACTATGGATTTTCCAAAACTTTTAAATTAGCGAAACATTGGAACTATCACTTTTAATAGAGCTATTTATGTAAAAAAAATCTAGAATTATAGAAAATAGGAGTGAGATATGGACAAGATTCCCAAAGAAGGTTTTATTCTTTCTATCCGTAGCCGATTAGTTATTGGCTTTGCAACACTTTGTTTGCCTTTATTGATATTAATTATGTTATTGCTCCCCAAAATAGATTGCGTCATGCAATTGAGCCAATTAATTAATCGCGAAAGTTTACCCCAAATTCTTGATACCCAAATTTATCAAGCCCAAGATATTCTTGAACATTGGGCAATGACGGGAGATCCACAGGATAAAGACGCTTTTGCGCGGATATGGAGAGAAATTAATGAAACCCGAAATCTATGGAATCAGATTATGAACTCCACCGAGCTGGATAATACGGAGTTACAGAAAAAATGGGACAAACTTCAAAACTTGTATGGGCCTCTCTATGAAATCCAAGCAAAAATAATCAATGCCCCTAGAGATCCTAATGATCCCAATAATGTAGAAAATAGTAGAAATAATACAAAAGAAATTCAAAATGCAATGATTGATATTATTGATGGTCCCTATTCTTCTGATGCAGGAAAAAGAATAGGAGGTTTTTTTAATGAAATATCATCAGAAATTGACAAAAGTACAACTAGAATAAATGAAAGCCTAACTTCTTTAAAAAAATCGGCTTATGGATTACTTGTTTTAGCCATTGCTTTAACTCTTATTGTCCCTTATGTGACCCAAAAATCGATATTAGGCGCCGTGGGTTTTGCGATTGATATTGCGAAACGAATTGCTGCGGGTGAGCGTAATATTCCAATTCAACTTCGCTCAACAGGTAGGCTAGGGAAATTGTTTATAGCACTTAAGGCCATGCAAGAAGCAATTGCAGCAAATGATGCGGCTCTACGTGCGAAAGAAGTGGAAACTCGAGAATTATATGAACAACTAGTCAATTCATCAAAAAAATTTAGCGAATTCAGCAGCAAAGTTGCTGCAGGAGATCTTCAAGAGCGACTTAAACTCGATAAAGAAGACATATTGCACGATTTAGGCCGTGATTTAAATTCAATGACCGAAGGTTTGGCATCCATTACTAGAAATATTACCGAAGTGAGTACGAACATAGTCACTATGGTGAACACGGTGATTACTTCTGCAGAGGAACAAGCAGAAGGTATTACCTCACAAGCATCCGCTATTAATGAAATCAGTGCTTCACTGGAAGAAATGGATAAAAGCTCAAAACAAACCATGGAAAAAGCTCAAACGCTGCGAGAAGTAGCTAAGAATACTTATGAGCAAGGGAAATTAGGTACACAGTCTGTAGAACAAAGCATTCTGGGTATTAGAGCTTCAGAAGAAAAAATGAAGCTCATTGCCCAAACCATACTTGATTTAGACAACCACACCCAACAAATCGGTGACATCACCTCAGTGGTCAATACTCTGGCACAACAATCAAAGATGTTGGCATTGAATGCTGCAATTGAAGCATCAAAAGCTGGGGAATCAGGAAAAGGTTTTGCAGCAGTAGCTAAAGAAGTAAGAAATCTAGCCGAACAATCGGAACAATCAACAGTACAAGTACAAAAAATTCTTGAGGACATTCGTCGCGCTACTGAAAAAGCAGTCATTGTTACCGAAGAAGGGACTAAAACATTGGATTCAGGAGCAAAATTGATTGAGAATGCAGGTAAAATCATTCAAACACTGAGCCAAATGATTAATGATGCCTCCATAGCAAGTCAACACATTGAGGTAGCCATTCGTCAAGAAGCAGTCGGAATCGAGCAAATCGTTGAAAGCATGAATGAAATTAATCGCACAACCTCCACTTTTTCGAGCGGCATCAAAGAAATGATGACATTTATTCATCATTTGGACGAGATTGCCAAGCAGCTCAAAGATGATGTGGATGTGTATAAAGTTTAAAAGGTTGGATCAAAAGGATCCAACCAGCTTGTTATAATTATCTATGCCAGGTAGATCCATAGCGTGTGGTACCACAATGACCGTTAAAGCAACCTTTATTCACACTCGTATGGTGACAATTGCCTCCACGACAGACGGTATAACTTCGGTGATATCCCCAAGCAAAAGAGTTAGAAATAAAACCGCTCATAACAATAATCATCGTAATTTTTTTAATATTTTTTGATAACATATACCGCTCCTTGTAATTATTCAATCAATAAGCACATTAAATGCACAATTATGCATGCTAAGTATAGTTTAGTTTGATAGGCTTTGTGGATTTTTACGAAGCTTTTTACGTTCGAGCCCCTACAAAGAATTAGGAATATTTTAGGCCGAATCATATAAATAAATAAGAAATAAGCTGAAAATTACCACTTCTTGTAATCAATCCATACGGTGATAAGTCCGTGTATCAAAAATAATTACCAGGCTTTACTATTTTTTCAATAAATTACTAGCTTCCTCATCAATAACTTCATATGCCTTTTGTACCTTTTCATCGCGCTTTCTATATTTTGGGGCGAAAAATGGTCTATCTGTTTTTGCAGCATGTGCTATTTCCATAACGTCCTCTAATATCTTCAATGCCTCTTTGTGATCGACTTTTTCCAGATTAACATCGCCAATCTTTTCATGGATTTTATACAGATTATTAGGAATTTCTTTTGGCTCTCCATTTACATATATTTTTTTACTGCTTCCCCATTTTCCTAGTGGCCATTCACTGGTTTCAATTAATGCTTTAATGTCTTGTAAAGTACCAACCACACACTGTTTTTTTAAATCATCCATTTGCACGTTCTGGAATGTTTCAAAAGCACTTTTATATCCCTCGCTTTTTTCAGCTAGATTCATTGAGAAATTAATAATATCGTCTACTTTGACTTCTTTGAAAGTGTATTCCTTTTTTTCGGCTACTGTGTGTTCCGATAAAGTAAAATCAGGTCGGCTGACCTCTTTACTCTGATCAAATCTAAAGCCATATTGATCAACAAAGTTTACGAATTGTTGTCTATGCATGAAGGCGTCAGTAAATGGTCTAATAGGTTGTTTAGGATTTAATACTTCTTGAGTTAATTCGATTTTCGTTCCTGCTGAGGGTAATTTTGAAGCTGCGTGTTCTATAAAAGCTTTATGCATCAACTGCTCCTGCTGCTCAAGAGCCTTCTTCCTGTTTTCATAAATGATTCTAATTTGATATTCAATGTTGCCGGTTGTTTTTATGTCTTGTTCTCGTGCGATTCGTGCATTTCGTGCCTCATCTCTTGCCTCTTTCATTGTCGCTAAAAAATGACCTCCAACTCCAAATTCAATAGCGACCTTACTCGGTTTAGCTAAATTTTCTGGAATTGTAACTCGCTTATCAAGAACGTCTGGCGCTAACTCCTGTAACAAGAATTGGAGGAATTCATCAATCAGGTCAGAAGATGGAACCTTTGCTAAGTCAAACATATCATTGAATTTATCTAATTCTTTATAATTAGGATTGGCTTTTTTAACTGCTTCAAACCAATCTTTAAAATCGTTGTAATCCATAGCTTGGACTCACTAAAAACAGCAGTGCTACTAAAATTATAGCAGGAAAAAAATAATCAGCTGGCACCTCCACTCTTCATAAGGTCAATTTATTGGACATTTTTTTATTCAGCGAATCACTTTAAAATTGTTAGATCAAAAATGAACCAACCTACTTGCTTACCGAAATATTTGCATTTCAGCAACTTTTAATGGTTTGATTTATGTTGACTTGAGTTAATTACAACAACATAAAATCTATAATGCATCAAATAACATGGACGACAGGCTAAAAATAATTCCTGCAATGCTGAGTTTGGATTACAAATTCGATGAGAACGGTGTTTGTTTTGACTAAGTGAGTACGAAAGATGAATCTATTTTAAAGTTTATAAGGGTTCTTTTTATTGAACTTCATAAAGTTTACTAAACTTAATAATAAATAACTCTCATGTTTTTCGATACATATGACGCCTTACGAAAATAATCAAATAAATCATGTGGACACTGTAGCCATTTTTGATTTTGATGGCACCATAACGTACAAGAATACCACCATTCCCTTTTTAAGATTTATTGAGGAAAAACACTTTTTCTGGAAATTTTTACCCAAAGTCCCTCATGCACTAGCCTATAAACTTCACTTAATCGATGTCGATGGTTTAAACAACATTATTGCAACACATTTTTTAAAAGATTTATCACAAGAATTTCTCTATCAAAGCGGAGAAAATTTTGTCGATTCGATATTGCCGCAATTAATTAAAGACTCGGCAATACAACGGTTAAAATGGCATAAAGAACGAGGTCATCATTGCATTTTAGCTACGTCTGCTTATAACCTTTATGTAGATTATTGGGGAAAGCAAAATGGCTTTGATCATATCGTCTCTACACAAATTGATTTTGACCCTCAAGGTAAGGCTACAGGTAAGTTACGAGGTAAAAGCTGTAACGGCCAAGAAAAATTAAGACGTGTACTAGAGTGCATCAATAACCCCAAAACACTTTATGCTTATGGCGACAGTAATGGGGATAAGGAAATCTTAAATTATGCGACTCATCCTTACTATCGCAGATTTAACTAGCTTTTTATCCTAGCGATCAGCTCACTTATCATCATGTCCATTATTGTTTGAGCTTCTTTCTCAGTCACCAACATGGGATTATAAATTAAACCTAGAATGTCTCCTTGAGAACTACTTCTTACCATTAAATTACATCGCTCCGGATTCGAATAATTCCACAGAGCGACTTGTTTGGTTTCCTGAATTATTGTCTCAAACACATGATCTGCAGACTTAAATTTCAGGGCATCGATTAAAGAATACTGATTGAAAATAAACTGAGGCTGTTTGTAGTTAATTCGTGTCATATCCTGCAGTAAAAATGGAAATTCAAAACGGGAAACTAACTCTACTATCTTTATTTGCAAAGCCTGTAATTGAGAGATAAGAGGGTCATCGTTAATGGAAACTAACAAAGGAATGTTATCAGCATAATAACCCAATATATTATGATGCTCCAAATGTGTACGATTCGATTTTACAATACTGATATATACTTCTTTATTACCCCAATACTGGGCAATACTCGCACAGAAAAGATGGAGATAAAAAGTATAAAGAGATATTTTATTGGTATGACAAAAATCAGCTATTCTCTTGGAATAAATTTCCATTACCTGCTGATAAACCACACCACCATAATAAGTCTCTTTTACTAAAAACGTATCTTGCTTCCTGGTAAGGCTTGCTGAGGCCAAATAATCCGTGTAATCATTGAGTCTTAATTCATAATTTTTATAATCTGCAGCAATATGATTTAAATAGCTTGAGTCCTGCTCAATGATGCTTGTTTCATCACAGTGTAAATAATAGTGTTCGAGTTCCTGAAAAAAAATCTCTGCAGACAAACCGTCACAAACCAGATGATGAATTCTAATTAATAAAATGGGCTTTTCTTCTGCAGATAAAACAAGATACCACCGTAATAAGGGAGGACTATCTATAGCAATAGGCTCTAGCAATAATTCACCCAGCGTTTGATAGAGCTTATTTGTTTTTACTTGCTTTAAAGGTAAGTGCGCCTCTTTTCTAGTGAGAATGAGCTCAAGCTTTTCTTCTTTAGGGGTAAAATAGCTTCTCAAGGCTGGGTGCTTACTAATGCAAATGCGCATCGCTTTATCTAATCGTGCTAAATCAACATCCTTCTCTAACTCTTTAATAAGGGGAATAAAATAAGGCATGCCATTGGGATGCGATTTTAATAACTGCCATAAATTTTGTTGTAAAATAGAAGCATTCATGACGGTTAAATTAGCTTTTTGCGCATTAATTTTTTGATTTTTTTTCTGAATGCAGTTGCTGATCAGGGTCATCCATTGCATTAATAAGGCCTGGGCTAGATTATCTCTTATTTTATCTGCGCGGTATTTTAACGCTAACTTCAGTTCTGAGGGTTCAAGCAATGCTTTAAAAGACAAAAGCCTAGGCATTTCTCCCCACAAATAATTTTGCACATTACCACTTTTTGCAGCAGTAACCTTAAGTTGTGAACTGGTCACTCGTATTTGAACACCGCGCTGAAAATCAAAAGAAATTTCTGGATACTCAAGGCCGTTTTCCGGGAGCATAGGCATGCGTAAATATTGCTTATCGACTCGTGATAAAATTTGCTCTTGTAGTGCCTGCGCATGCTGTAAAATATCCTCGCATTGATGCGAAACTATGACCACATCACTAGAGGTATCACCGAATACTGAAGTAAAATTGCCATCTTCTCGGCCTGAAAAAAATACTACAATACCTTGCTTTTCTCTCTTAAAAGACTTAAGGAGTAAATCAAATAAATGAGCAAGTATGAAGTTACTTAAGGAAAGTTTGTTTTTTTCAAGAATTTCCAATGTCTCATTTAGATTCTCAAGAGGTATACTGGCTGAAATAACCCGGGCCTCCATAGGACAATGGGTGACACAGACAAAGGGAACACTCAAAGGAATATCTTTTAAATAATTCAGCCAATAATCTTTTAGACTGCCATCAAGTAAATCCAGGACATTATTCCATTGCCAATACACATAATCACTATATTGCGGAGGTTTTTCTTCGAACTGCTGATCATCATAATGTGACATCACTTCCTGAATGAAAGAAGTTACTGTATTACCATCACAAATCAAATGATGAAAAACAATCAGCCAGCGATGTTCTTGCTCATTAACACGAATGAGTCGGTTGCGTATCAGTGGTGGCTGCTTCAAATCTATGGGAGTAAGCAAAAATTCAGCTACCTCCCCTGCATCATAATTATCACTATATTCGAGACAAACCGCTACATCCTGATGAATATGTTGGTTAACCTGATGCAAAATTTTGTGGAAACCATATCGGAAAATATCATGACGCTGCATTGTCTGTTTTAAAGCATACTCAAATTTTTCTCGGGATAAAGTTCCCTCTATCTTTATTTCCATAGGAATTTGGTATGCCCTTTTATCTTGACAACGATTAAGAAAATTCCATACCTCTTGCTGCTGTAATGACAGAGGAATGGTGTTCGCTGTAGGAAAAGTGTTTTCTTGTGCTATGTAATCAGTTAACCTTGCTTGAATTTGTGTGGCCAGTTCTTCAGCTGAGGCATACTGAAATACATCTTTAACAGAGACAATATTGTCTTTGTATTTTTTATTCACTTGATGAACCAATTGGGTTGCCATTATCGAATCCATGCCGGCTTCGAACCAATTATGGCTTCTCGATAAACTATCATCATCGGCTTTTAATATCTTTTGCACCATATGGAGAATGTCATCTACACGACACTCTTTTTTACCCGGTGCTGGGGTTATATTTGCAGCGCCATTGGAAGATGTTTGCGTATGCATCGCTTCTTCATGAGTTGCAGAGGCATTATCATTAAGAAAATTCGCAACAATAACCTTGTTTATGCCAACTTTTTCTTTCACTACTGCCCGAATTACTTCTTGGGTAATTGGAGCAATTCCTAATGAAGCCAAGTAAGAGGTTAATGATTCTTCATTTTTTTTGAATAAACCCGTATTTTTTACCGGCCCTAGTATCCAATTTAAACTAGGTTTCCCCTGTTGTTGGCGTAAATCAGTTAAAGCGTCGAGAAAAGCATTAGCTGTTGCATAGGCCGCTTGCCCCTGACTTCCTAAAACACCAGCTATAGAAGAAATACAAATAAATTCTTTAAGTTCACATGATGCTGTTGCACGATGTAAATTAAAAGCTCCCAGCGCTTTGCCTTCCAGAATAAGTCTAATATCCGTCTCTTGCATAGCAAGCCAAGGTTTATCGATAGTGACTCCAGCAGCGTGAATAACACTGGCCAATGGAGGTAATTGTTTTTTAATTGCTCCAATTAATCGTTCTACCTCATTGGCTTCGGCAATATTACAGCAGTAATAGTGAATCTGCGCGTCATGTTTGAGATACGATTGGATCACTGGAGACCAAATTCCAGGTTTTTTTCTGCGTCCTACCGCAACAATTGTTTTTACTCCTTGCTGTAGGAGCTCTTCAATTAAAACTTGACCTATGTCGCCACAAGCACCTGTAATTAAATAGGTATTATCCGGGTAAATCACCTTATTACCCAAAATTAACTCAGGCATAAGCGGAACAATGTTTAACGAATAATAGCGTTGATTCTCATAACGTAAAATCCAATCATTTTCCGACTCACCAAGCAATATATTAACCCAATTCTTATCGGTCTCTTCTAGAGTGCCCTCTCGATAGTGGACGGACCACTGGGGATACTCCTGCTTGATGGATTTAAGCAGAGCAAGTAAGGCAGTACCTACCACAGAGGAGTTAGCATTTAAGAAAATAAAAGATTTATATACCTTATTTTTAATCAGTAATTGCGTTATCCGAGCAAGAAAAATAGTCTCGGAAATTACTTCCTCCTCATCAGCTTCACAGCAATAAATAAAATGAGACGCGTCTTTGAGTTGTGCTAAAATAGTCGCTTCCTGTGCTTCTCTAGCAATCCGTACGGTGGTAATGTCATGCTGCTTTAACAGGAAATTCAAAAGCTCTATTTTTGATTCTGTGCGAGCCATGACAGCAATTTTTTGAGTGGAAGAAATAGAAGACAGCTGCCAATTCAGTTCCTCCCATTGCACCTGATATAAATTTTTTCGCCACTGCCCCTGCGATGTGTTTTGCTGTTGCGAAAAAGCAGGTAACCAATAATCCTTTCCTGCAAAAGGATATTTAGGCAGCGATTCTTTGTGAAAGAATGCCTTCAAATACAATGCATTCCAATCAATGCTCCAGCCTCTTAAATAAAGTACTCCTAAGACCTGAAGCAGGCTTGGCCAAGGATTCTCTGCGTTCAAAACCGATGGCAAGACTGTGAAATCCCCAAGGAGTTGAATTTGTGCCGTTAAAACGGGTTTGGGGCCAATTTCCTGATAGAGATTAATCCCCTGTTGCATTAACGTTTGGAGCCCTTGATAAAAATTAACTGTTTTTAGCAAGTGCTCACACCAATATTGCGCATTGATTTCCTCAGGATTCAATTCTAAACCTGTAACATTGGAAATCAGGGCTATTTTGGGTTGATTGTAGATTACTTTCTGGGTTTCTTTATAGAAATCAGCCACAATAGGCTGCATGAGTGGTGAGTGAAAAGCATGAGATGTCGCTATAGAGGTACAACGCAGATTATTTTCTGCGCAATAATTTTTTAAAGCCTCAATCGCCTCACGAGGGCCTGAAACAACAGTTTGCTGTGGACTATTCTTTACTGCAATGACCAAATCTGGGAAATCCAGCAATAAATTTTCGGTTTTTTCGGAGTTCACCGCAACAGCCAGCATTGCCCCCTCTTCAGGCAGAGAGGCAATCAACTCTGCACGAATACATACTAAACGCAGGGCATCTTCCAAAGACAGGATCTCAGCAACACAAGCGGCAACATATTCTCCCAAGCTATGACCAATTAAAGCATGCGGACGAATCCCC
Source organism: Legionella sheltonii (assembly GCF_026191355.1). Lineage (GTDB taxonomy): Bacteria > Pseudomonadota > Gammaproteobacteria > Legionellales > Legionellaceae > Legionella > Legionella sheltonii. Next base: position 113,243 of record NZ_JAPHOQ010000003.1, on the reverse strand, counting down.
AATGAAAGGAACCATTTGGCCAGCGCATATTCATAGACAAATAAAGCGGGCTGGGCATAACGAGTATGGTTAATATTGATATGCTCGGGGGTATTGAGTAAAACTTCGTGCAAATCATAGGAAAGCAAAGGATTAGCGATAGAACAACAGTGATCCACAATGAGTTTAAATAATGGCAATGTTTTATAAAGTTGGGCCGCCATCTGTGGCTGTAAGCACCCTTGACCGGTAAATAGCCATACTAATTTATTATTGTCACTAACTTCACCTTGCTGCCACTCCCCCTGTTCCAAACTCATCTGCCACTCGCTCCTATCTTTAGCTACGATAAAGGCACGGTATGCAAAATGGGTGCGTTGGCTAATTACTTGTTGGCACATTGCAGCAAAATCCACAGGTGCGTTTTTGCTGTATTGGCGATAGGTTTCTAAATAATTTTTTAAAGCAATTTCTTCTCGGGCACTAACTACCCAAAGATGATAAGGATAAGTTTCTTGTTCGATTTGAGGCGCTGAGAATCGGGCATTTTCCAAGATAATATGGGCATTCGTGCCACTAAAACCAAAAGAACTGACACCGGCATAACGCTCGCTCATTTGCCAAGTTTGACATTGTGTGGGGACATGCATGGTCTCTTGTGGCGTAATTTTGGGATTAAACTGCTTTAAATGAAGATGACTTGGGATTTGGCCGTATTTAATTGCCAAAACTGTTTTAATAAAACTCGCAATACCGGCAGCAGCCTCCAAATGCCCTATTCGTGTCTTCAAAGAAGTAATATAAAGTGGTGTTTTTCGTGCAAGTGCATACGCTCGTCGTATGCTTTCCCATTCAATAGGATCACCTAATGACGTTCCTGTACCATGTGCCTCAATATGAGTAATTTGCTCTGGAGTTAAATGAGCAAGCTTGATGGCATCTTGCATCACCTGAACTTGTGCTTGTAAATTAGGAGCAGTTAAACCATTGCTCGCCCCATCTTGATTTACCACACTGCTGCGAACCACCGCATAAATTTTATTTTGATCGCGAAGAGCATCTTTTAAACGTTTTAAAACAACCATCCCGCAGCCTTCTCCTCTAACATAGCCATCGGCTTCACTATCAAAAGTACTGCAGCGATTCTTAGGTGATAACATGCCCGTTTTACAAAAAATAATATTGGTTTCTGGTGAAAGGATTACATTAACACCCCCAGCCAGAGCCAGATCGCACTCTCCATCTTGCAAGGCACGACAGGCTTGATGAATGCTCACCAATGAAGAGGAGCACGCAGTATCAATTGCCATGCATGGTCCATGGGTCCCTAAAAAATAAGCGATACGCCCAGCGGAGGTAGAGAAACTGGTTCCTGTTGCTTGATAGGTAGTTATTTCCTCCAAGGGAACATGCTTTTGAATCAAAGCATCATAATCATGAGTACTGATTCCGAGATAAATACCCGTATGTGTGCCGCTTAAATCAGCAGGAACAATACCGGCATCTTCCAATGCATGCCAACTCACCATTAACGCCAGACGCTGCTGAGGATCCAAATATTCAGCCTCTCTGGGTGCTATATTGAAAAATTTGGTATCAAATCGTTTAATTTCAGTTAAAAAACTTCCAGCAGTAGAGTACATCATCCCTTTTTTCTGGGGATCGGCATCATAAAACTGCCTATTATCCCAACGATCTTTTGGAATCGGCCTGATACTGTCCTCTTGACCTTGCAGGAATTTCCAAAACTCATCCACATTTTCTAAAGTCTGATGAGAACCTGGAATACGACAATCCATGCCAATGACCGCGATCGGTTCATAATCTTTTTCCAATAATCTACTCTCTTCCTTATTTTTTTTAACTATATGCTGGCTTAAGGCGAAAATGGTCGAGTACTCCCAGGCAAGCCAGGGATCTAAAGGTTGCTGGATAAATTGCTCCAACTCATTGACCATCGTGACTAATTTAATGGAAGTAAGCCCAAACTCTGCGAAAGCACGTTGCTCATCAATATCGTGAAAACAAACGCTGCTATTGTTTGCTATCCATTGCTTAAGCCAAGAAACAATCTCCTTGTTATCTTCAATTGTTACTGTTGGGTTTGTTTTCTCTTCTTCGAACTTTTCGGGCAATAAAAGACGTGCGAGATAATCAAATTGTCCCTCAGAGTAGGCGTGCTTACAGGCACTGCGCTGAATTTTGCCGCTGGTCGTCTTAAGAATTTTTCTAGGAGGAATCAGCAATATATCATAGAGAACAACATCGGTAGCCTCAAAAACCGCTTTTTTTATTTTATTTAGAATTTCGCTGTATCTTGCTGCCTCAAGATGGCGGTTTACTTCAGCAACCACAACACATTCTTCTGAAGATGTCCCTGCGATGGAAAATGCAGCGGCGCCATTTTGAATTAAATTGGAATCAGCTTGATAACAGGCTAATTCAACATCCTGAGGATAAATATTACGACCATTAATGATAATTAAATCCTTAACGCGCCCACAAATCACTAAATAATTTTGCTCATCTATAAAGGCTAAATCCCCCGTTCTCAAGAAAGGACCATCACCACCAGCAGTAAACGCATTAAAAACTTCTGCAGTTTTTTCTGAATTGCGATAATAACCTGCAGCAACAGAAGTTGCCTGCAGCCAAAGTTCACCAACCACCTGTGTAGGAAGCTCTTTCCGAGTAGTCGGATCCACAATTTTTAGGGAATAATGATTAGAGACTTTACCACAACGTACTAATTCAACTGCCTCCCCCTGAATGGAATGAGGCCTAACTCGTCCATCACTCAATTTTTCTTTATCAACGAAGAGAAATCGATTCTCAGGATTCTGGTTATAGAGGGAAATGACCAAGGTTGTTTCGGCCATCCCATAACCAGTCTTCATCGTTCCTGGTGCCAAATTATAAGTTTTCAACTTTTCTTCAATCCGTCTCACCGTGTTTGGCTTTACCGGTTCGGCGCCGTTAACCAAATGGCAAACAGAACTAAAGTCTAGTCCTTGATATAAAGAAGCGTTTTTTTCCAAGGCATCGATCGATAAATCATAAGCAAAGTTAGGAGCCATGGTATAACTTCCCTTCTCTTCGCTAATTTTTTGGAGCCAAAAGAGAGGATTTTTTAGAAAGGTTAATGGCGCCATAAAAGCACATGTTCCCCCACGATACAAAGGCAATAAGGTATTACCAATTAATCCCATGTCATGGAAAATAGGTAACCAGGAAACACAGGTGTTTATTGAACTTTCTCCTAGGTACTCTACGAGCAGATTCAGGTTAGCATGGAGATTTCTATGGGTCACTATTACCCCTTTGGGCGAACCGGTAGAACCCGAGGTATATTGCAAAAAGGCAATATCATCCGGTTGGGCAATTGATGGAGAGGCAATAAAAGAGTTTTCTACATCGAGCATATCCACACAAATTAAATCAGCGTTTGGGAACATGAAATGATTGGTATCACAGTAATTTTTAACTTTTGCGGTTGTCAAAATCATCTCAACTTGCGAATCCTCAATTATTTTTAGCAGGCGCTCCAAATGACGGGTTTGCCGAGGAGGATAAGCTGTTACTGCAATATTTCCAGAGTGTAATGTGGCTAAAAATGAAACGATATAATCCAAGCTCGAATCAAAAATTAATAAAATGGGGTGTTGTCGCGCCGATTTTTGTTTCGTAAAACTATAGCTGGTAATTACTTGAGAATAAGCAATAATTTTCTCCTTTAATTCACGGTAATTAAGCTGCTTTTCAGAGAGATAATCTCCCTCGAAAAATTTTAAAGCGATTTTTTCCGGTTGGACTTCCGCATAGTGGAGGATTTTAGTTAAAATTAGTTCAATAGTCATAGCATACCTTCTTTTAATCTATAGAGCATTTTTTGATTTTAAATTTCTTAAAAAAAAGGCATCTTTTCGAAAATTATTAATTCGCATAGGTAATTTCCTCTTTAGAAAAATAAGAATACTGTGGGCAAAGTGAAAGATGAGTGAAATACATCTGAGGAGGTAGAAATAAAGCCAGAAACACCATTTCAACATAACAATACAGACACTTGGCATTGACTCTTCTCGTTTTGTATAATAAACAACAACCCAACGGGTTCTAAAACCAATTTTCGGTAAATTATAGTACAAAAATTAAACAATTTTATTAAAAAAACGACACACCCTGAAAAAACTTGGTTTTATCTCAAAAAATGGCTATTTAAAGCTAATTCTGATGTGTTGAGACTAAAATCTTACAAGCGCTCCATTTTGATCTGGGGTCTAAGACAACATGTGGAATTAAATAAAAAACCGCTCGTTAAATAATATACTATTTGCGTTCTCATGAGCTAAAGTAGATTTTATGAATCTAATCGATGTAAAGGATTGCAAATGAATCATATTCTTATTGTCTATGCACAACAAATTGAAGATTACAAAAAGCATTTTATCAGTATACTCGAAGATTTTTTAACACAGAGAAACTATGAGCTCACTGTATGTACTTCATTAAAAGATGCTTATGATGTGAGCAGTTTAAATCCACGAATTGTTACTATTCTTTATGATTGGGATGATTTTGGATTTGATGATTTACATCATTTTTCGAGTCATAATAAATTGTTACCTATATTTGCAATGGCGAATAGACATGCCTCAATTGACATTAATCTGAGTGACTTTGATCTCGCTCTGGACTTTTTGCAATATGATGCAAACTTAGCACACGATGATTTTAAACGCATATTACTTGCCATCGAAAAATATCAACAAGAGATTTTACCTCCATTTACCAAAGCGCTGATGCATTACGTGCATGAATTGAATTATGCATTTTGTACACCCGGGCACTTAGGAGGCACAGCATTTCAAAAAAACCCGACCAGTGCCGCATTTTATGACTTTTTTGGCAAAAATATTTTTCGCGCTGATCTTTCAATTTCAATTGAAGAGCTTGGAAGCTTACTGGACCATTCAGGACCTCAACGTGATGCAGAGCAGTTTATAGCCAATATCTTTAAAAGTGATCGTTCATTAATTGTAACGAATGGCACATCAACATCCAATAAAATAGTGGGAATGTATTCGGCAACTTCCGGCGATACCGTAGTGATTGATCGTAACTGTCATAAATCAATCGCCCATTTTTTGATGATGGTCGATGTGATCCCTATTTATCTAAAACCAACACGAAATACTTATGGAATTCTAGGTGGGATCCCTAAATCAGAATACACAGAACAAGCGATCCACGATAAAATTCTTGAACATCCAGAAGCTACTGCTTGGCCTACCTACGCGGTCATTACTAACTCGACCTACGACGGTATACTTTATAAGGTTGAAAATCTTCAAAACGAGCTCAAGGTAAAACATTTGCATTTTGATAGTGCCTGGGTTCCCTACACCAATTTTCATCCCATTTACGCTGAAAAATTTGGGCTCAGTTTAACGCCAAAAAAGGATCAAGTGATTTTTGAAACGCAGTCAACCCACAAATTATTGGCAGCGTTCAGTCAATCATCGATGATCCACATTAAAGGCTCTTTCGATGGGGCCATTCTTGATGCCAATTACATGATGCATATGAGTACTTCTCCTTTTTACCCTCTTGTCGCCAGTTGTGAAGTCTCTGCGGCCATGATGGCCGGTAATCAAGGCTATGATTTAATCAATGAAGCGATTGAATTAGCAATAGACTTTCGCATGGAAGTAAAACGCTTAAAAAAACAAAGTACCGATTGGTATTTTGACGTGTGGCAACCGACAATAGAAAAAAAATCATCTTGTTTTCCCTTAAAACCCAATGAAAAATGGCATGGTTTTCATCACGTAGACGAAGACCATTTGTTTTTAGACCCAGTGAAGGTAACCGTACTTTTACCAGGAATCAAAAATGATGAGCTCGATGATTGGGGAATTCCAGCTGTCATTGTCGAAAAATTTCTCGCATCCCATGGAATTATTGTTGAAAAAACAGGCCCCTATTCCATGTTGTTTTTATTTAGTTTGGGAATTACTCGCGCAAAATCGATGGCATTATTGGCTGCTTTAAATAAATTTAAACAACTTTATGATGAAAATGTACCGGTCAAAGTCCTACTCCCTCAGTTGTATCAAGAACATCCTGAATTTTATGAAAAGATGTCCATTCAATCCTTGGCTAAAACCATCCACGGTTTAATGCAAAAACATAATTTACCCAAAGTGATGTATCATGCTTTTGATACATTACCTCAAATCGTCATGACACCTCATCAGGCTTACCAAAAACTCATTCGGCAAGAAACACAATTGATCCCCCTATCCCAATTGAAAGATAAAATCTCTGCTGCAATGATCCTGCCCTACCCACCTGGTATTCCTTTAATTATGCCAGGAGAACAAATTACTGATGAGAGCGAAGTGATTCTTGATTTTCTCCTCATGCTGGATGATATAGGAGAAGCACTACCAGGTTTTGCAACTGAAATTCATGGCGTTGTCACCGGAGATGATGGAAAGAGCTATGTGCAGATCATTAAAAAAGCTTAGGACAGCAATGAGGCTACAGTATGTTGACTTAAAATCGTTTAGACATAAGTACAAAGGCTTCTTTTTGATCAGTTATGATATAATTTATTGTGTAACTAATGAGCTTTGATGATGCGATATAAAATTACAAAGCAATTTGCGCGCGGCGAAGAAAAACTCATTGCTGAGTTCGATGAATTAAAAAATATGAATGTATTTATTACTAAAAAGGTCGCGAATTCAGCTCAAGAAAAACAAAAAATTATTTATAGAATCTACGATGATTCTGAATTATTGCATGTGTTAAATAATGAAAATGTCTCTATAGCTTATGCAAAATATGCAGAGGGCAATGGAGATCTTAATCTCATCCAACTTCCATTCATGGTACTGAGCAAGCCAGAAAACGTGCAGGAAAAAACTGAAATTGCTCACTTCAGCGATAAAATCGATGCAGATTCATTTATAGAGGATAAGTGCGAATTAGATGAAACGGTCCAAGATAATGATCTCTTTTTTCTAGTTAAAAATCAAAACCTTATTGATACCTTAAACAGAGTTATCAATTCACATCGAAAAAAAGAAGCAATTGACTTTACTGAAAATGAAAACGGAGCAAAATTTCATCCATCGCCATTACCAAACCGCCCAAAACCTCCAGGTGGTCCTAGCGACTGCTGGATTGAAGAAGATGAAAATAATTGAGAAAAACAGTACCCACCAACAACGTTAACTTAGACCACCCGTTCTCAAACTCTTGGTGCGGTGATTGAGCAAATTGTATCCTCATTAAATTCAGTGATAAAATTCTTTAGAATTTTTTCAATTTCAGATTGAATGGCTTCTTTGGCTTTTGGATCCATATTCTTAATATAGTGCTCCGGATGATGCAAAAGAGAATCTAAAGTAATAATTTCTGCCGAAGATACAGCTTTATTGAGTTGTCCCTCAAGAATCAGATTAATCGCAGAAACGATATGGTTAGGATCATTTTGTTTTCTTAGACGATTAAGTATCGCTTGGACATGGATCTTAAATGTATTAACTTCTGTAAAAAATTTATAAGTTTTAGTTTCACGCATAATAATGTTTATCGATTCTTGCAACACATAACAAAAAGTTGCAATATTGTATAATAACTTACAACTTTATTCCATTTTCATGCAAAGCAAATCTGCATTTTTCGCTTCCAATGGCTATTTTTCCATAGATAACTTTGATTACGTCTTTCGAAAAATGGTCTTAAGTGCCTATGCGAAGCGTTTTAATAGTGTGGCAGATGCTCGACTTTATTTAGCAATATGCGGAGTAGACTTAGAATCCACAGTCAAAATACTCTTAACAATGGAAAGAACTGGACTGCTCACTACCCCCATAGCCGAAGCTATTTTTGCACCAGTGGGATGTGGTGATATTGCAAATGCATTTTGTAAGCTGATGACTGGCGATATCATGATAACGGGAAAAAAGGGAATTGAATCTCTTACCCCGCTCGTTGAGGCACTCGAAAATGATTTGCCCAAAATTATTCGCATTGATATTCCTGGACATTCTTATGTGATGTTGGCTTGCGAAAAAAAAGCGGAAGGAGTTTTGGGGTACATTTATCAATCTAACGTAGCGTATGACATGGAAGATAATGCTTTTTCCCTTGCAGCATGGCTAATGGATGCGAAATCGTGTAAAACAAATCTCTCTGAACATCTGCAAAAATTAGCGCGACTGATTAATCCCGCTGTTTCTAATTTAGAGAAAGAAAGCATCTATTTTGAGTTATATTCTGCAAAACCCATCGTCGATGTAAAAGTTCCCGCGAACATGAAAGAAATGGTCTCATACATTAATGAGAATATGAGTTTTCAATACACCATCAAATCCATAAACGCTAAAAACATGCTCCATGTTTCAAAACGAATACAGAAAATATTAAACCAGCACCCTGAAGAACAATTCCAATCCTTAGAGAGCTATATTTCCAAAATGAGAATAGAAATAGAGTGTGATAACGAATTTTATCCTGTAACAGAGCCCTCCTAAGACCCGTCAAATGAATGTCTACTTAAGGATTTGGAGATAAAATCGGTGCTATGCGTAGCGTAGTACCAAAAAAGTTTCAGTATCTAGGGCATAGCTAGGCATAATTTTGTGAGCGATTATCTTTCATTAGTGACCAATTATGTTACAATATGAGCAACAATAGATTGGAATTAACTCGTGTCTTCCTCAGTATCTCCAAAGAACTATCAATGGATAGCCAGTCTCTATTTTTTTCAAAGTATACCCTATGTGGTCGTCACGTTGATCGCAACCATCATGTTTCAACAATATGGGATGACCAATACCCAAGCTGCGTTTTTTACCAGCTTATTTATGATCCCTTGGACAATTAAACCGCTATTTACACCTTTTTTGGAAGATCGTGCCACCAAAAAAAAATTAACCCTTTATGCACAAGCCACCTTGAGCTTCCTTTTTATGTTCATGGCATTTGGCATCGATACGCCCTATTTTCTAATATTGAGTTCATTAGGTTTTGCAAGTCTTGCCTTTATTTCTTCACTTCATGATATTGTTTCTGATGGTATTTACTTACTGTTAAATAATGAGGAACAAAAAAGATACGTTGCTTGGCGCAGTTTCTTTTATCAAATGGGAAGGTTGCTTATTAAAGGAGGCCTATTGGCCCTCATTGGCGGCCTCGCCTTGCACTATCAATTTAATGTATGGCGAATATTTTTTCTCAGCTTATTTGTCATAGGGCTTCTGCTGACCTGTTACCATAAAGTGAAAATCCCAGAAAACGACTCACGAACCGAATCGATTAACCCCAACTATCAGCAAATATTTAAAACGCTTTTCTTTAATAAAAAAATCTATCCTATATTACTCTTTATTTTTTTCTATAATTTTTCCGAAGCGCAAATGCAAAAAATCATCCCGTTATTTTTATTGGATCAAGAGGGATTAGCGCTCAACTTATATCAAGTTGGAGAGCTCTATGGGATTTTTGGAAGTACCCTATTGATGTTAGGTATTTTTATGTCGGGCTGGCTTATTACTCATTATAAACTGGAGCTCTGTATCAAAAAGGTAACAGTACTCTTGCTCCTTGGTCATTCACTCTATCTTTTGTTTCCCCTTTTTAATGCAAACCATAACCTACTTTATCTGGTTATTTTATTGAATCAATTCACTGTAGGTTTGGCCAATGGAACCTATATGGGCTATCTGTTGGAAGCAGCCAACAAAAGCGCCTACCCAATGTCCATGTACACTGTTTGTACCTCGATCATGGCCTCAAGTTATGTGTTTTTTGGTGCACTGAGTGGCTGGATGGAGCAACAACTCGGTTATTCTGTTTTTTTCCTTTATATTTTTGCAGCAAATATAATGCTTGTCATAATAACTTTTAGAATGATGAATCAGTATGACTGACTTACTTGTAACCTTAGAGAATGAATTAGTACAGGCATGCTCACTTGCTGATTGTGATCTTGCCTTGAGTTACTATTTAAATAAAAAAGGGATTACAACGTTTTCATTTACTTATTATGCATATCATCCCAATTCAGCCAATCGTTTAAAATATGATATGTGTTCCGCTAATTTCAAAGCCTGGCATCAACACTACCTTGCAGAACAATACCAAGATATTGATAGTACAATGAATTTTGTTTATAACAATCATTTACCAATTTATTGGAATTTAAAACAGCAATTGGCACAAGCAGCCAGTGAGTCAGAACGTAAAATGCGCGAGGACTCAATTGCGTTTGGCGCAGAAGCAGGCTTATCAATCCCTATCCATGGTCCACATAATAATTTTGCCATTTTGTTATTGGTGCAAATGCAAAATCAGCACTGTAATTTGCAGGATAACCGTGCACAATATGATTTCTTTGTTACTGCGCATCTCTACTATCACTACATCCAAACTCATCTTCTCGATCAAATTAGTGAGAAAGAAGCTTTTCATTTAACCCAGCGTGAAATTCAATGTTTGCTGCTGATTGCGGAACAACATTCCGTCAAAGAGATATCTCAACGGCTTGAAATCAGTGAACGAACTGTTAATTTCCATATCCAAAAAATCAATAAAAAATTAGGTACTAAGAATAAATATCAATCCTTGGCCAAGGCCTTAGAATATCAATTATTAGTCTTATGATCCCCCTGTCACAATTGACAGTGGTCAATGACCAATTGACGGGATTAAAATTTAACTTCCTGTTCATTGGAGATACATAATGAATTTTTTTAAGAAAATTATTCAATTAACTACAATTACTGCTTCCCTAATTCCTGTAGTAGCAAATGCAAGCTTAACTTTATACACGACCAATTGGTCTATGTATGGCCAAAATCCTTACGAGTATGATGGGGCTTACAAAATAGGTCGGCCTTATGGACAGTTAGCTTATGTGTACAATCCGGAAATGGTCGCTCAATTCAATAAAGCGGATGTAGTCGCCTGGAGTTTTTTACAAGTATGGAATAGCAAAGACCCCAACCAGGCTCAATATCAAATCCCCTCCAGCTGGGATGGTTTAATGCATTTTGCAGATCTCTGGGGTGAGCTGCCTTTGGAAGGTTCCTGGATCTCACCTTTACCACCAGAAACTAAAGACTTCCTTGATTTTTGTACCGCAAATCAAGGTGCATGTACTTCCATACAAATGAATGGCAACACCGGACAAAAAGAATTATTTAATTACACAGACCAAAAAGGGGTGGGACAACTCAACAGTTTTGGTGCATTTATTCATTCCAATAAATATACTGCCAAACGCATCATTGCAATTGGTGGTGCCAACACAGTAGAAAATAAAGGAATCAGCACCGCTACATTTGCTGCCATCTTCGCCAATCAAGATAAATTTTTAAATCAATTTAAATCCTGGATGAACCATTTTAAAAATTTAAAGGGAATTGATTATGATTTTGAACCCCCTATTGATTTGCAAACAGGTGGCCAATTACCTCCTGATGCAAATACTCTGGCTGACTACAAACATCTTTTTGATTTAGTCAAAGCCAGCCGACAAACCTTAGGAAAAGATGCCTATATCTCTGTAACCATCACGGTGAATAAAGAGTATTTGGAAAAAATCAATCAATCGGTTGATGGCGGCTGGTTTAAACAAATCGCCAATTATGCCGACAGCGTTAATTTAATGACCTATGATTTACATGGCCCTTGGTCACAAAGTAGTGATCCCTATACCGCTGTACATGCCTATTTAAAGCAACCGGGGACCAATCATAAGGATGAGTTTGCGATTAACTATGCAACAGACTCGATTACCGAACAAGTTCTTGCATACGGTATGCCCAAAGAAAAATTGCAAGTAGGTTTAGCAGCCTATGGCCGAGGATTTTCCGGGGTAGCGTCTGGTGATAATCCTGATCTTCCTGGTTTTGAACAACCTTGGACTGGGGCAAGCCATTTTGCCACTGAGTATTCAATACAAGATGGTTTACTCCCTTATAAATCTGTAGATAAAGTGGTAAACCAACTCAATTATAAGAGCTATCGAGTCAATGCCTTCGATGAGAACAATAACCCATTTATTACCGGTTCTTATCTCTACAATGCAACAACCAAACAATTTATTGGCTATCAATCTCCCGAGGTAGTAAAAGAGGTATGCCGATTTATCAAGAATAAACAACTTAAAGGCACCATTATGTGGAGCGCTGATACCGACCTACCTGTTTCAAATCCTAATAGTTTGGTTGCAGCGTATAAGAGTATGTGTAACTAGTCCTTGTAGCCTGGGTGAAGCGTTAGCGGAACCCGGGATTTTTTTTGCCGTCATCCCGAGTACAACGAGGGATGACGAGTTTCTTGAATCTCCATAACTCCTTGACTATTATTTAAAAATACCAAATCTCAAACTCAAAACAATGAACCCATTCTCTTTATCTATAGCATCGAAATGGAAAATGATTTTGGTTTTCCTCTCATTGATTGCTATTTTCTTATACCTCGTGATGAAAATAATGAATGCTCCATTAGCTGAAGTCCCTTTATTGATCATTATCATCATTGGAGGAATCCCCTTATTTTTACAAATCGTAGGTAAACTATTTCAAGGTAATTTAGGTGCAGACTCCTTAGCCGCTATTGCTTTAGTCACCGGTACTCTCCTCCATGAATACCTGGCTGTGGCGCTCATTATTCTCATGTTGGCTGGTGGACAAACGTTGGAACAATATGCCATGCGTAAGGCATCCTCTGTTCTAATGGCCCTCGCCGCGCGTATGCCCACTAAAGCCCATCGAAAAACAAAAGATCAAATTGAAGACATCTCACTAGATGATATTCGTATTGGTGATGACATTGTTATCTATCCCTATGAAATTTGTCCCGTCGACGGCAACGTTGTGGAAGGACATGGCATGATGGATGAATCCTATCTGACAGGTGAACCTTATATGATTTCCAAAGCGCCTGGAACTTCTGTGATTTCGGGTGCAATCAATGGTGAAGCTCCGTTAACTATCCAGGCAGTCAGACTCCCTTCTGATTCACGTTATGCAGCTATTGTTGAGGTACTTAAAGAAGCAGAACAACGAAAACCTTCTTTACGACGATTAGGAGACCAGATCGGCGCCATTTTTGCTCCGTTCGCCTTGATCTTTGCCTGTGCTGCCTGGTACCTCACCGGTGATTCGATGCGCTTTCTCGCCGTAATCGTCATCGCCACACCTTGCCCATTACTCATTGCTATTCCCATTACCTTAATTAGTGCGATTTCTATGGCGGCAAAACAAAGTATTATTATTCGTGACCCAACCGTTCTTGAGCGATTACCGACCTGTCGCACTGCGATTTTCGATAAAACAGGAACATTGACCTATGGTAAACCCGCATTATCAGAAATCCATATTGCCAAAAACACATCCCTGAATTCAGATCACATTTTGCAATACACTGCAAGTTTAGAACGTTATTCAAAGCATCCTCTGGCTCCTGCAATCCTGAAAGCTGCTGAAGAGCGTCATTTAAAATTGCTTGACGCCTCTCACGTTTCTGAAAAACCAGGACAAGGGCTAATTGGTATTATCGAGCATCATCAAATTCATGTTACCAGTCGTAATAAATTTCTGCTTAATAAACCCGAATCCGCTAAGGAACTTCCACCTGAATCTCCAGGTTTAGAATGTATTATTCTCTATGACGAACAATTTATAGGCTCATTAGTTTTTCATGATGCACCGCGTAAAGAAGGGAAATCCTTTATCAGCCATTTATCCCCTTCCCACCAGTTTAAAAAAATAATGCTGGTATCTGGTGATCGTGAGTCAGAGGTTAGATATTTAGCTTCCCAGTTAAATTTGAAAGAAATTCATGCCTCACAAAGTCCAGAACAAAAGCTTGCCATTGTTCGCGAAGAAAGAAAAAATGCGCCCACCGTATTTATGGGGGACGGTATTAATGATGCTCCAGCACTCACCGCAGCAACAGTGGGAATTGCCTTTGGACAATACAGCAATATAACCTCTGAGGCAGCCGGCGTCGTAATCATGGAAAATACTTTGAAAAAAGTAGATGAATTAATTCACCTAAGTTTGGATACCCGCAAGATTGCATTACAAAGCGCTGTTGGAGGAATGCTACTTAGTGTTATTGGGATGGGCTTTGCATCAGTCGGTTATATCACTCCCGTAACTGGTGCTATTCTTCAGGAAGTAATTGATGCAATTGCAATTGTTAATGCGCTCAGGCTTGCATGGGGCGGCAAAATTAAAATTGATTTACCCCCTGTTTCTGCCAGCTAAATTGTGTCGATGGTAACAATTTTAACTCCAATTGTGCATTTATTTGCACCTGTTTAACTATAATAAATATAAGAACACGAAAATTGGAGGTATTAGATATGAACTCACTCCGGCAGAAAGACCCATATGAGGCCAGAGTTACAATTGAAAACAAAATTATCTCTAAAACAACGGGACAAAATATCGATGCGTTGAAAGTACATCTAAGCCAACAATGTGATTTAGAACATTCGGGGGTGGAAGGAGAAATTATTGAACTTGCCACAGGCAAGATCGTATATAGGTGTCATAAACAAACGATAATCGATCAATAAATTTTCCCCGAAATCTCTCATAAGTACATATGATCTATGCTTCATATTAATCTTTCAACGGAATATGTAAATCGTTATAATAGCAATTCACTTAAGACCAAGGATAGGACATGCAAAATTCATACGGGTTTGGCAAAAATGTCGACTACGCATTCGATCAAGCACTTGAGCATGTAACAAATGAACTACAAAAAGAAGGCTTTGGGATTCTTACGGAGATTGATGTATCCGCAACCATGAAGCGGAAACTGAATAAAGACATCCCGCCCTATCGCATACTTGGAGCATGTAATCCTCATTTAGCTCACAGTGCACTGGAAGCCGATCCATCTATTGGTTTATTACTTCCCTGCAATGTTGTTGTCCGGCAGGATGATAACCAACAAGTCCATGTTGAATTCATGGATCCTGAAGCCATACTCCAATTGGTTAATAAACCAGAGATTAAACAGCTAGCCCAAGAGGTAAAAGCTCGCCTACAACGAGTTCTTCAGGGAATTTAAGAACTGATGTGACCCTCTGTCAACCCAATTGAATGTCTCTATATTAGGTGTATAGTGTGATAACTCGAGGAACTGTTCAAAAAAAATTGCTGCTCTTGGGACTAAGCCAGTTCCTGGCGTCTTCATTCGTAAGTGCTGAGGTGGTGAAACCCATCAGTTATATTGAAGCGGTGCGACTTTCACTCAGTAGCAATCCTCGCATTGGTGCGAGCCAAGCCCAAATTGAATCAGCCAGAGCAGCAATTATTGAAACACGGGGAACCGGGTTACCCAAGCTAGGCATGGAAATGAATGCTGCTCGCAGTGATAATCCTTTAAACGTTTTTAGTTATAAATTAAGCCAGGGCAATGTTTCATTTGCTGACTTTGGTCTGGGGCAATTCACAGGTCCCGGTTCAATTAACGTAAGGCCCCAAGCATTGGATTCACCTGGGTATTACAGTAATTACAACGCAGGATTTAAACTAACCGTACCCATTTACTCAGGGGGTGAAACCAGCGCAAGACTGAGAAATACTAATGCCCTGCTTCGTGCTGCTCAACACGGTGATCAAGCAGCACGTATGCAATTAGCTTATGATATTCTCCAAGCTTATGAAGGTGTTCTTGCTACCAACAAACTCATAGTTCTTGCGAAAGAAGAAGTCGATGCGGCTACCGCATATCTCAAAACAACGAAAACCCTTTTTAAGCAATCGCTGGTCATAGAAAGTGACTTGTTACTCGCGGATACTTATCTGAGGACAGTAAAAATATCTTTAATAGCAGCGCAAGCAGAATTGCAAAACCATCTTGATGAGTTCCGCAGCTTAATTGGCCATCAAGAAGGTTTGTATGTTCCAAAAAATTCCGTTCAGTTTCCAACAACAAAAAGAACGATTGCCGCCCTGACACAAAAGGCATTCATCCGTAATGCACAATTGCGTGCCATTAAATCAACCATAGAGGCGGGTCGCGCCAATATTGATGCAGTCAATGCAACAAACAAACCGCAGGTAAACTTACAATTACGGCAGGATTGGAATGGGAATACTGTAGGTGCTGGACTTCCATCAAATCTCATTGCCCTTGGTGTCAATTGGGAATTATTTAGCTCAGGTGAACATTCAGGAGCAGTCCAAAAAGCGGTTGCTGAAGTAAAGCAAGCTACTTTTCAATTAGAGGATACTGCGAATGCACTGCGTCTTGCACTTATCCAGGCACGACGCGCTGAAGAACTTGCAATGGTTCAATATCAAGCACATCATGCTAACGCAATGCAAGCAAAAAAAGTTGTAGGCCATCTTAGCAAAAGATATGGGCGTGGATTAGTGCCACTTGGGCAATTGTTGGAAAGCCAAATGAAATGGGCTGAAGCAAAAAATCAGTGTATCCAATCACAATACAATCAAATTCTTGCGCGAGGACGATTGTTAATGCTAACGAATGAGTTAATTCCATCAGAGAAATAAAATAGTGTAATTTATTGGACAAATGAGAGTTGCTAATAAAGAGATGTTTTCACAACTCTTTCAACAAAAAATGCATCGGAGCACCTGGATTTTGAATAAAAATATCTCACATAAACCGCTATTAAACAGTGCTGGCCAAATGGCTAGAGCCTTTATTCACTCAAAACTCACCCTGCTCATTATTCTTAGTTCCCTGCTGTTTGGTGCGCTTGCAATAGAGTTCACACCGCGAACTTATAATCCTGAAATTGTAGTGCCAGTTGTTGCAATTTCCGTGAGTCGTCCAGGCAGTGATGCTCAGGAAATGTTGCATCAAATTGTAAGGCCATTGGAAGGACTTATGGCATCTATTCCTGGAGTAGATCATACCTATGGCATGGCAATGAATGACAATGCATTAGTCACAGTACGATTTAAAGTAAACGAAAACGAAGAAAACAGCCTAGTTAAAGTATACAATCAAATCAACAGCAATATGGATAAAATGCCTTCAGGCACATTAATGCCGTTGATACAATCAATCAGTCTGTATGATGTCCCTTTGTTGACAATTACGCTTAGCTCCTCGCAATACAGTTCCATTCAACTGCAGAACATGGCAACCAAAGTACTCGAGCAATTACGCGGGGTACCTCAAGTAGGTAAAAGCTGGGTTATGGGTGCATCACCTTCCGCGCTACGAGTATGGTTAGATCCTGATAAGATGGCTGCGCATTTCATTCCATTGCAAAAAATCAAACAAGCGCTCCAGATGAATAATATCAGCCTGAATGCTGGGAAGTTGGAGCCTGAACAGCGTGAAGTTCCTTTACGTATCGAAGGAAATCTCATCTCAGCGGAGGATCTAAATCAAATCATTATTGGAGTAGATAATGGTATGCCTGTCTTATTAAAAGATGTTGCTCGAGTTGAGTTAGCACCCGCAGAGGAACAAATTCGTTCCTATTTAGCCTTCGGCCCAAGCGCCTCGAATCAGCCCACAGGGGTACTCAAACCTGCAGTGACGCTTGCGCTGGCACGCCAAAAAGGAAGCAATGGGGTAGTTGTCGCCAATGCCATACTTGAGCGATTAAAACTCGTTCAAGAAAGCAACATGATACCCAGCGATGTAACAACTATTGTAACCCGCAATTATGGTGACGATGCAAATGACGCCGTCAATACGTTGATTGAGCATTTAGGAATTGCGATCGCTTCTGTAGTACTTCTTTTAATGCTGTTTTTAGGTTGGCGTGAAGCATCTATAGTGATTTTTTCCATACCACTGATTCTCTGTATTGTACTTGGGATAGGATGGATATCAGGACAAACAATTAACCGGATCACCTTATTCGCATTAATTCTGTCGTTGGGTTTATTGGTAGATGACAGTATCGTTGTGATTGAAAATATCCATCGTCATATGATGCAAAAAGCACAGAATAACCTCACTCGGTTGATCGTATATGCAGCAAATGAAATAGGAAAACCAACCATCATTGCTACTTTTACTGTGATTCTTGCGTTAATTCCCATGGCTTTTGTTTCAGGCATGATGGGCCCTTTTATGGCTCCTATCCCATTTAATGCGCCGCTGGCCATGCTTACTTCACTGATTATTGCCTATACCGTTGTTCCTTATTTGGCTTATAAATGGCTAAAAACTAAACACCGGTCTTATTTGCACTCAGAGAATCAGATCGTCATTTCCCAAGAAAAACACCACTTAAGCTTGATACATAAAATTTATATTTATCTTTTTACTGTGCTTTTAAGATCTCGATGGTTACGCTATTCATTTTACGTTTTTATTTTTGTTCTTTTATTTCTGGTGATGTTGCAACCTTTATGGGAGTTCATCCGACCATCAGGTAGTAATGGCCCGTTGAGTCCCTTAGGTGTTGAGCTTAAAATGCTTCCTGATGATAACGTGAATACCTTTTTACTTGAGGTGAACTCTGGAGCTGGTTCCTCGTTAGAGCAAACCCTAAAGATTACAGACGATATTTCCAACGTTCTTGCCAAAAATCATTTTATCACCAATTATCAGCTCTTTTTGGGACAAGCAGCCCCCGAAGATTTTGCAGCGATGGTTCGAGGGGATGCCATGAACAGTGGCACCCATTATGCGCAAATTCGCGTTAATTTAATTAACAAACACGAACGAACCATTGGATCGCATGAAATCGCCCAACAGGTTTATGATTCATTGTCTGAAGTGCGTCATACTTATCCTTTGGCCCATATCAAACTTTTTGAAAGTCCTCCAGGACCTCCGGTTCGTTCACAAATGGAAGCTGGATTGTATGGACCCAATTACAATCAGCTAAGAGAACTAGGAAAATACATCAGCAACACTATCTACCCTCAAATTTATGGGATGATTAATATTGATAATTCAGTCACTGAGGATTTAACCGAATACAAACTATTGATTAATCGAAATGCTGCTGTTTTTTCAGGCCTACTTCCTAATGCACTGGCTAACGAGATACGCAGTTATTTTAAAGGGGTTAATGTAGGTAGTGGCCATAGACCAGGCCTTCTTGAACCAGAAAATATCATACTTCGCTTGCCCAGAATCACGCGGAATAATATTACATCTCTAAAAAAATTGTATTTATTAAATCAGCAAAATCAACTTATCCCCTTATCAAGGATTGTTGATTTCAAAAATGTAATCCAAGAAAAACCCATTTTCACCCGCGATCAACATCAAGTTGTTTATGTCACAGGTGAGATGCTGCACTCAAGCCCAGCCTATGCGGTAGCAACCGTAACTCATATGCTGCACCATGAAAAACTGCCTCATGACATCCATTTAACCGTTGGGAATCTTGGATTTACAGAGCAGCAACCGCAGAATATTACTAAAAATCAATTACTTTGGCTTGGCGAAATGCGTTTAACATTAGACGTATTTCGTGATTTAGGCTCTGCATTTATAGTAGCAATTGTACTTATTTATATATTACTGACAGGATTTTATCGGTCCTTTTTCATCCCTCTAATTATTATGGGAGCTATTCCACTCACAATTATTGGCGTATTCCCCGGTCACTGGATTATGCATCAACCATTTACAGCCACTTCCATGATCGGGGTGATTGCTCTGGCAGGAATTGTTGTACGAAACTCTTTATTACTTATCGATTTTATTTTAGAGAAACAGCGAGCCGGGTATTCAATCGAATCTGCAGTCACAGAATCCGGTGTGGTTCGGCTCTTGCCTATTCTGTTAACCGCTTTTGCAATTATTTTAGGATCCGCAGTGATGTTATCTGATCCTGTATTTGGCGGGCTTGCCATTTCATTAATTTTTGGGGCCTTTGCTTCAACTATACTTACATTATTCCTCATTCCTTTAATTTATTTGGGTTGGTGGAAATGGCGTAATTCTTAGCATGCTGACGAGGAGGCTCTCATGAACACTGAACGTATTGTTCGCATTGTTGCGGGAACATTTATTTTACTTTCGCTGGCAGTTGGTGTTCCACAAAGCCCCCTTTATCTCAGTAACTATTTTCTTTGGGTTACTGTATTTGTAGGTGCCAATTTATTTCAAAGTGGATTTACTCAGTTTTGTCCTTTAGAAAAAATCTTGAATCGATTTGGTGTCGGTTGCAAATAGACAACATTGAATCAGGGATGATATGAGTATGGCTCACATCATCGTTAAAGGGGCTGGAATTGCGGATGTCTCAACTGCCTATGCTCTGAAGGACAAACTTGAAACAACCCATAAAATCACGATGGTCCATGAGATTGACTATGTCCAATTTCTTCCATCCAACATTTGGGTCCGGATAGGTTGGCCCTCGCGTTCAGCAATTACTTTTGAAAATGCTTGGAATTAATCGGTTAGAATAGACTCAGTTTGCTCACATTAGGCTATAATTTCAGTTAGGAAGGAACCACCATGAAAATATATCTCATTCAGCATGGAGAAAGTCTGGGAAAAGAAATTGATCCCCTGCAATCACTGACCAAGCAAGGAATAGCTGACATTGAGCATTTAGGGCATTTTCTGAGTCATAAAAAAATAGAAATCGCTCGGATAATTCACAGTGGAAAACGTAGAGCCGAGCAAACTGCGTCAATACTCGCATCCAATTTGCCATTCTCCGGGGAAATCGAATTTCATCAAGGGCTGGAGCCTTTAGATGATGTGAACCCGGTTGCATCTGAAATATATCAGCTACACCACAATATCATGCTTGTAGGGCACATGCCTTTTATGGGCAAATTGGTTAGTAAACTTGTTGTTCACGATGAAGAAAGAGCTCTTGTTGCTTTTGTTCCGGGAACTATCACATGCCTTGAGCGAACGAATGAAGGTCAATGGATTATTAATTGGATTAAACGCCCAGATATATATAGAATTTGATATTGCAAGCAAGCTAATGGATTATTAAATAAATAATTTCTAATCGCCAGGAGGTCTCATCTATGTACAAACAAATTATGGTCGCTGTGGATGATACTAAAGCCTCCACTTTAGCGTTAAAGGAAGCCATTAAACTTGCAAAAAATCAAAACTCCAAACTTCGCGTGATTCATATAATTGATACTTTATATGAAGGTGATGTCGATCGCGAATCATTTGTTGAGTTAACCAGAAAGCAAGGACAGGAAGTTTTAAATTCAATGAAAAAAATGCTGACTCGTGCAAAAGTAGAGTTTGAAATGAAACTTTCTGAGTTAATCCCTTCCAAGGCTCAAATTGCTGAAAAACTCGTTGATGAAGCAACAAGCTTTTCTGCTGACTTAATTGTTATAGGGACCCATGGTCGTCGCGGAATCCATCATATATTGACAGGAAGTGTAGCCGAGGAAGTCATTCGAATTTCCAAGACTCCTGTATTGTTAATTAGAGGTTAGAAAGATAAAGATGTAATATCAATTAAAAATTACTCTTGATTTGATAAATTGACTTTATTCTGCTTCACTTAATTCATTCGAATTCATTCTTCAAACCTATGTTTGGAGAAACTGCTGTCTCTTGCGGTTAATTAATGCTCCTTTTAATAAAATCTTAATAATCTTATGCTATAAATTAATAGCCGGCAATTACACATATTGATACAAATATGCCCAAAACATACTCCAAGCAGCGTATAAATTTCGATTTGTTGACTGATATGGATCTGCCTCGCTATGAGTATCATCGAACCTTACGTCAGGCAATTGATTTATCTGCTACGAGCTATTCACAACAACAAACGAGTGATGGGGTAATTTATCAATGGGATAATATCGCACCAGAAATCGCACTGGTTATTCTTCAAGAGGCTCAAAAACAAAAAATTAATATCCAAGATGAAGTGATTCAGGGCATGGGAATTGAAGCTTTTAATGAAGCACGCTTGCAACGAGCGATAGAAAAATTACAAAACAATCCAAATTACTCTTTATTTATTCAAAAACTGGCCTTACATATTACTGCGAACAAATCTACAGAGCTCACTCTAAAACAATTAAAATCGGCAGGAATTGTCAGCCTCGAGCAATTCGATGAAGTATTCACTAACTTTTTATACACACAAAAGAAATTAAGCAAGAGCTTTCCTAATTTCATGAAAATAACTGAGGAAGATGATTTTTATCAATTCACTACTTTTATGGCCAATGAACCCTTATATGAATCGTTCCTTTTGGCATTTACCCAACATCTTGCTGCCGAATTTAATCAAAAAAGAATAAAAAATAATCAGGTTGAAGTTCCTAAAGAAATGGATAGCAAAAATCTATTAAAATTTTTCCATTCCATTAGTTATGATTTCAGTTTCCAATTTCCAAAATCCAGCCCCCTACAAAACAATACTTTGTACCTTGAAATACTTCGCGACAAGCTAAACTATGTGGTCATTGAACCCTCTGGGAATGAAATTAGCGCCACAATCAATTTCAGTGAACTTGGTTTTACCCTAGACGAAAAAACCACCGAAGAAGAGTTAAGAAGTTATTTCCCTAAACTGTTGAAAATCACCTCGCAAAGAGGCCATACCGGGAACATCGCCATTAATAGCACCGCAGCGTTAAGAGATAAAGGAATTGATTTTTTGGAAAGCGATGTGGGTACTAGTTTATTTTTATCCCATTTACCAGCAGTCGATCTCGTCAAAGACGAAGGATATCAATTTACTCTGTATCACTGGTTAAATCAGGGAAATTTGGAGCGTTTAAACGATCTATTGGTTTTGGGGGCTTGCCAACGTTATAACAAGGAACTTGACGCCTGGATAAAACAGATGAAAGCCCCTACAGAAATAAATGAAGAATTTCAACACGAGATCGATGCAGTCGGTGACTTAGTGAAAGAAATTACCGCAATAATCGCTACTCTTGATGATGATCCGCACGCACAAGATAAAGAATTAGATAATAAAATAACATCACTGTTCCTCCATTTAAAAGTCCTAAAACAATTCTATAGCGACACCCCCTTTTTAAATCCTGGAGAAACATTACCCTCCACAACAGGTCATTTTGAACAGTTCATCAAAAGAATTCTATTCAACTCATCAGGTGATAAATTAATTCAATATATACCAGACGATCATGAGAAAGGCCGAACTTGGAAATTAAATTTGGTGAGTTTAGTTAATGGTATAGTGAACAACAGAAATTTTGTTTCGGTTCGTGATGTAAAGAATAAAAACGAGCAGTCATTTTTAACCGATGAATCAGGGCTTGTTGTAAACCCTTCTATTGTTTTTAGAGAACAGCTAAAACAGAGGCTTACAGCCTATCTTAAAAACGATGTTCATCATTATCATACTGTACAGAGTTATCAAAATGATAAATTAAATATCACTCCAGCACCTGTTGTTTTTAGAGGCGGACATTTTACTGACTCTGTGGGTGAAACAATACAGTTTGCTAAAAAAATGACGAGAACTGGTGAGTATACTGCGGACAGTCATTTATTAGCTGGGCAAGAAAATAATGTTAAAAAGCATGAAATTCGCTCCGGAACAGCATCTACCCTGGCGGCTACAGGGGTTGCTGGAACACGTTCTGTTACGGATAAATTTGATGTAGCAATCAAATTTGGTGGAATGAACGAGGTAAAGATTCTCTATATCGTTCGGGGTAAGGAATCATTTCATTCACAACCTTTTGCAGAAATTGTAGGCAAAACAAAATTAGGTGAAATAGCTTATACCCACGTGAATCCTCATGATTATATCATGACCATCCTTTATAACTGCCATAATGAAATTCTTGATGTAATCCCTGGAAATTTAAGTGGGGAAATTCAGGGGGTAAGTGAATTTACCAGGGAAGTTATTACTTCGGGCATTGAGTTTTATAATAAGAAACAAGACAACTCGTTGACTTCCAAACCTTTAGTGCAGCTCCCCTCTCCCGGTCAAAAACAGATGGCAACAATTCATTTGCCTGAAAAAAAACCCTTAATTGATATTCTTCACTCGCATAAAAAAGAATCAGCTCCAGCAGTTGATACACAGCCTGCTCCAAAAAAATTAGACAGCTTCAGGATCACACGAGGCATTCATCAAGGTCATAAAATGCTGTCATTAGAAACCCTACGCTCGGAAGTAGAAGTCATCGAGCCAATGAGCGAAAAATTAGATCTTCCAGAGGGAACTTTCAAATTAGTTCCTGGAAGATTAAGTGAGGTAAGAGAAGCAGCAGTAGCTCATTTCAACATGCGGCATGTTTTAACGCTTAAAGATTTTAACCGATGGAGTGTTCAAGAAAGAAAGTTGCAGGAAACTTATAATCGAATTTTACAGCCTAATTTTATGGAAGGGGACATCCAAGAGCAGTTAACACATGCCAATATAGCTCATGAAGAGTGGTTAACTGATGTACTGGTGCCCAAATTGCAAACGGCGTTGATGCTTCATCTCGCAGCACGCTTAATAACCGATTATCGCGTTGACACTGAAGAGGTGAATGAGCTCGCTCAAAAATTATTCCATGACATTCTGGAATCGCAGGAGAGCGGTTTGAAGCTAATGACTTTTTGGTCAAAAATTCATGAATCCCTGAATAAAGAAGAAGTACATCACTTTTGCGTGCAAAGAGCGCATGAGCGGATGGAACAATTGTACCCCTCCTTGAGCAAAGACAGTAGCGAGTATGCATTCAAATATAATTCATGCTTGGTGATAGAAAAGAATAAAATCCAAAGACAATTAGTCAACAAAACGATGTCCGAGTTTTTGGATAAAAATCTGGATGCTTTTGCTCAAAAATATAAGTTGGAGAAAAAAACAGTTTATCCATTCGCTGATAATCATGATTTTGTTTTTTTAGGCCCGGCAGCAAGTGGCAAGAGCACCATTTCCAGTCAATATATTAAAAAAGAAAATAGAAAAGATTATGTTTCATTGGCCACCGATGATTATCGAGGCATTTATATGCCATTTACCGAAGAATTTGAAAAACAAGAAACCGATCAGGCATTTATTCGCACCCAAGACAGCGCCTATTTAATCAGTGAACTCGTTGAAGAGCGAATGCATGCTCAGAAAGATAAAAGGCCTAATGTAATCGTTGATGGGGTAACCTATAAACCATCCCAAAAAGCTTTGGTCGAAAGAAATAATAATTCTATTGTAGTCTGTGCTTGCTTGGATGATATGTCCCAAGTGGTTAAGCGTTGCTATGATAGAGCAAGACAAGAGGAAAGTGGATCAGCGGATAAAGGACGATATGTCAATACAACCAGCTTACTCCACATGCATAAAACGGCAAGCCTCAACTTATTAGTTCATTGTGCACCGAATACAAAAATTGATTTTTACAATACGAATGTCCCACGAGGCGTCACTCCTCCTTTAATTGCTACTGTCGATACTCATGGAGAAAAAACACTCACAATTAATCATAATAAAGGCTCTTTAATGTATTTAGCTTCTTTTTTCAATAAAGCTCGCGTTAATGTAGGGGCTAAAAGTGATCAACATCTCTTTTTAGAAAAATTAAAACAACCCGAATTCCAGATTGATTCATTATTCTCAGTTATGGAGTTTGGATTTAAAATTATGTTGCTGGGCGAAATGAACAGTCCCTGTTTAACTATTACAAAGAATGGTGATGGAATTACTATGGAAATTCTCGATCCAGAACAGCTGAAAAATAAAATTGAAGAAAATCAAGCTGAAAAACCTCTATTGCAAATGCTTTTATTGTAT
Source organism: Legionella sheltonii (assembly GCF_026191355.1). Lineage (GTDB taxonomy): Bacteria > Pseudomonadota > Gammaproteobacteria > Legionellales > Legionellaceae > Legionella > Legionella sheltonii. The sequence continues at coordinate 87,553 of NZ_JAPHOQ010000003.1, read as the reverse complement.
GGGCACCTGGGTGGTTTGAAAGCAGTTCAAAAGAAATGTTTGGTGCATGAAGATATTGATTTAATTGTAGAACAAATAATTGATACCCAATCTCAAACCAAAAAAACCGCTGTAAGCAATGGAGAAATGCCCTTTTAAAGAACAGTTTGCAGCTACAATATATAGAATATGAAATTAATAGATATAATGCATTCCTAAATCGAAAGGAAGATACAATGAATAAGTGCTTACTAAAAAAAATTGAGAGAGAGAAAAATAAAATAGAACATTTTATTGATTCTATGCGTGATTTTTTCTCGAAAACTCATGATGAATCTGAGAGAAATAATCGTCTTGAAGTGTTTGATACCTTATTGCTTTTAGCCACCTATGCGCAAGCCGACGCACTTGAAAATGAGTTTCAAAGTGTATTACCACAAAATGAACGAGGAGAGGCAATCAATTATTTATGTCAGGAACTTCGAGAAATCAATGGCTTTTGTCAAGGTTCATTTAGCGATGAGCATGACGTATATAGAGATTTATTCTCTGAAATAAAGTTTCCTACTGCAGAAAAAAAACACGCAGTGCGCAAACTTTTAAGTGCAACGATTACTGAACTAATTTTTGAAAAGACCAATACCCCGTCAAACCGTTTAGGTGCATCAAAATAGTACATCCTTCTTCTTTTCCACATTTTCTCACCTCTTCAAATAAAATTATTTTCAAATTTTTTTTATGATAAATACCTGTTTCAAAAAATAAAAATTTACGTTTGAATCCCAAAACCAGATGAGATATGATGACGATTTGTTGTTTCTGTGTTTTTTGAAAACAACCATAGGATTAACATTAGCCATTGTTTCTCAGGAGGGTTATTCTGAGTACTTTTTTCAATGCAACACGCATCGCAGCGTACGCGATTTACGCTGAGCTCAAACTTTACCCTTATTATAATTTTGGTTTTCATCTCGATGCCATCACCAGTTTTTTTTGTCATATACTGCGTGCTTTATATGATTTGAGTGCATTTCTATTGCGCGTATTAATTACCCCATTTTATCTTTTAAATCCTTTTTCTTGGCCCAGTGTACCAGGTCATGCCTTAAATCTTATCGATGATGTAGTGGGTTTTGCGCTCAGTGCAGTCAGTATTGCCATTCACCCAATCATTTTTGTTCTCCGTACCTTAAGCTCCATGATTCGAGGTTATGATCAAGGAACGGATTACGATTGGGGTGGGGATAGCGAAGAAGAGGATCTAGAAATGGCAATGACCATTTGCTAGAACTAAAGCACAACATCATACTCATTTATGAAAGCGTGCCCGAAAATTCATTGTGATCCTAAATAAAATAGCACACGCTTTTCCGTACATAGGTTCACAAACTACTGATCGACCACCTGTGCAAATGATCCTGTTTTAAGAAAACTCATAATTAATTGCCTGGTTTTTGCATTATTCATAATAAATGTATGATTGGAGTTAACAATAATCGGATCATTTTGTCCTTGTAAACGCGCTGATTCAGGAGGAACTTTCGCATCAAAGCGCCCTGCTATAATTCCGATTTTAATGTTTGGTACGGGGACACGATGTACATAGGACGTTTGCTCAGAACTCAGTTCAGCCAGGGGTTTTATTGGGGAAGTAAACATAGGAAATATTTTGGAAGACAGTTTTGCCATTTTTGAGCCTTGATTTGGGGGTGCCAACATGATGAGACAACCGATTTGTTTTAATTGTTCTTGCGACCAAGTAGATAATGCCTGACGAGTAATAATTCCGCCAAGACTATGAGTTATAAAACTAACCTTCACCCCTGGGTTTTTTTCTAATAAATTTTTAATAAATTGATTTAAAATTATTCCGTGCTCTTGAATACTGTATTTTGGAGATGGATAACTGTAGGAATAAACCTCATAGCCTTGTCTTTTCAAATAATTTTTTAATGGCCACATACTAAGGGATGTGCGCATCAAACCATGGATTAGCACGATGATTTCCCGATGATGAGCCGGTTTAACTTGTGCTGCAGAAGGCACTGCATAAAGTTGCTTGCTGGTATTGGGTAATGCGTATGCTTGAACCATACCGATCATTCCAATGACCATCATTAGAATGTATCGCACAAATGGGTTGTTTTTAAAAATGGTTGTGGTAGCCATTATTTCCCTTTCTTTAATTTTATAGGGGTCTGCCCCAATTATCCCTTATTATTTGAAGTGAATTAATATAGCAGGTTCAAAAAACTTTCCAATTAGAGTAAGTACGTATTCATTTTAAAATCAACTTTCTCGACAGATTAGCCTTCTCTCTCTGCAAATTTTGTGGATTTATTGTTCATATTATGGTACATGATAGCAGTTCACTAAAGTGAATAAATCATTTTAAAAGATCTAGTGTATTAAAAAGTATCATTGTTCGATTCAATTAAATCCAAACCGATGAGGAGTTTATTATGTTGAAAAAAGTGATTGTCGCTACACTGTCTATTATCAATTTCTCTGTTTTTCTTCCTGCCTATGCCAATGAAGATTTGAGCTGTAAAGTTGAGGTTGCTGTTGCTACTCCACCGGTGCAATTTGATCAAAATGTAGCATTTAATGTGACTAATGAATTCGGACTCAGCAAATCACTTACCCTTCTCGGAGGCAAAGCACCTCAATTTATCGATAAACTACCTTGTTCTCCGGCGCCTTTAACCATCAGTGCCACCTTATACTCAACTCCAACTCATTCTTTGTTACAAGGCCCCATCATTGGTCAATGTGTTTTAAAAGCAGGACAAGTCATGTTAAATGGTTCAGATAATAGTGTTTCTGTAGTATTTCCTTATGATTTTAATTGCAATTAAGGTAGGACGTTCCCTTCTCCCCTGCTCTCGTCATTCCGAGCAAAGCGAGGGATCACCATACTCGTGTCATAATGAGAAGTGCTCTCATTGGTTCGGGAGTTGATGGCAGGCTGATGAACACTCCACCCTACCCCTCTTCCACAAGTAGGAGAGGGGATTTTAACTTCAGGGCACGAGTTAAGAATTTATAGGGTGTCATCATCTCTCTTACAACGCATTCCCCAACGCGCTCCTACACAAGTAAAGATAGCCCCTAAGAAAAAGAGCGTGAACATAATAAATGCCCCTGAGGTCAAATTAGCGGGAGTCACATTAACCTCTACCACCGCTTCATTTTGACCATTTTTCATGGCAGAAGAAATTTTGGTGGTACCTACTGGGGTTGAAATTTGATTAACTGTAACTGGAACTGCGACGACAGTACGGGAAATAGAATTGGTATAGGTTGCTACGGATTGGCTTAAAAGTCCTATCAATACAGCGCCTAAGATTAATGCCATAACCCAGGTGATAAAGCCATATATCATTCCCAAATTACGTTCAGGACAATACAAGCGGCCCAAATAACCAGCAGTATATCCTGCAACCAGCGAAGAAATCACAACACCTATAATAATTCCCAACATTCCGCCAACGACGACTATAACTGAGCCATTACTCATGGTTTTAAAGGCACTTAGCCCTATAGCAATTCCGAAGAGATTCAATAAAAAACTGAGACCTAATGCAGTTAATGCACCAGCAACAACTGCTGTCCAAGAAATGCGTTTATTAGGATGTATGTGGCAATGCTCTCGAACCGATGAATTTTCACTTTCCATTTGAATCTCCTTATTTCATGATGAATGTGTGGTTGGGGGAATTATATTTGAAGTTTGCTCTTTCGGCTGTTGCTTCAACTTATATGAATTGTATAGGCTCAGCTTGCATTTCTACCCTCTTGGCCAAACCGAACCCTAGTACAGGTAATTATTTTTACTAAAAAATTACCCCATATATTTATATTTTTCAAGAGCATACCTTCTCTGATAGCGAGGATGTAAGCGCTTAACCTCATCTACGGCTCAGCGATTTGATCTATATTTCGAGCAATATTTTTTGCGATAGCACTTAAGGGCAAATCGTTATCTTCCTTACCAAAAGGTTCTTCCAAGTCCTCAGATAAGATTTCCAAACCCAATAAAATATATACAATCATAACCATCATCGGGATAATCATAAAACCGAATGTATCTACCCAACCAAAGGGGAACATAATGGCATAAAAAAGTAATGCTTGTTTTACAAAAAAGGCAAAGGCAGGCGGTACATGGGTATTTGCGATTCGTTCACAACCTCCAGCCATATCAATCAAATTGGCCATATGAGTGTCCAAAACCAGATATTGTTCCAATGTTAATTTATTTTCTTGGCGTAGTTGATTCAGCATACGATACATTTTTTTAGTTACTAAGAGGACCGGATGCTTTCCCTCAAACTCATGAATGCACAAAGAAAGCAACTCTGTTTGCACCTCTCTACTGTCTTTTCGTAAATGGGCTTTAATAATAGCCGGTAATTTTTTCAACAACTCATAAAACTCAGGATATTCCTGCAACCCCACATAAGTATCGAATTTTAGACCTAAGTTTCGACAATTATTTACAATTGACCCCCATAAAACTCTTCCCTCCCACCAACGTGAATAACTGGTGTTTACTCGAAAACCAATGACGATAGTCAGGATAAAGCTAAAAATCAGATGAAATTGACCTAAATTATAACGAGTGGCATTTTCAAAAAAATAAGCAATGATTACCGCATAGATAACGATTATGATGGTTATGGGTAATAATTTTCGAAAAACTTTTTCTTTATAAAACAAGAAAAGATGAGGAATCCACGTTAAAAGATTATATGTTCTCAGTTTCATCAATGCTTCCCTACATAAAAAATACAGTGTAACGTGACTGTTATCTCGAAGCAAAGTCTTAGATCGTGACATCAATTATTAAAAGAGTTTAATATGCACATCCGATTTAAATAAAAGGATGTATCATTATGTTGACTTATATTACTCAACTCTTAAGCAGTGGGCTTGAAGGATTTGATGAAACGTTTAAAGACACTCCAGCCCATCAGATCGTTTTTGCTACCGCAGCGCTTTATTTTCTTTGGCAACAATACCCCGCAATAGCTCAAGCTTATCGCTCTCGAAATAATACAACTTACAAACAAAGTGTGATTGATGTCGCCTTTAGTTTGGGTAAAAATTTACCCCAAGTAAAAGCCTATCTCGATAAGGAACTGAACAAGGATCTCCAAAGCACGAAAGACAAATTAAAGGAATTACGTGCTCAGATGGCGCTACAAGATAAAATTCCTGAAGAAAGCACTTCCCCAAGTCTCATTTTAAAAGAATTTGGCATCAATCCAGAGGAATGTCTTTTTAATTTTGCAGGTGTAAAAAATAACGATACGGCAAGACAATTTACGGTCCAACAAGGAGATGGTCAGGATTCAGGTGCACTCTATGCCGTTCATCCTCAAGAACTTAAAGAATTACTCAAGGAAGTATATGCCAAAACTGCTTTAACCAATCCGTTGCATGACAAATGGCCACGCATTATTGCCATGCAGGCTGAAATTATTCGCTGGTGCCAGGGGTTATTTGGTGGTTCTAAAGAGGGTTATGGGCTCATCACTCATGGCGGTTCGACAAGCATTATTGAGGCAATGGCTGCCTATGTCATTCACGCTCGAGCCAAAGGAATTAAACAACCTGAGATTGTAGTACCTGAAACCGCTCATGCTGCTTTTAAAAAAGCAGCAGACTTGACCGGAGCTCGACTAATTACAGTTCCAGTCGATCCTAAAACCGGCGCAGTTACAGCAAATGAAATGAGAAAATACATTTCCAGCAATACGGCCGTAATAGTTGGCTCAGCACCATCCTTTATGAATGGAATTAATGATCCTATCGAGGACTTAGGACAATTAGCTCTAGAAAAAGGGGTCCCACTTCACGTCGATGCCTGCTTAGGTGGATTTTTAACCGCATTTCTAGATACTTCCAAAAAGCCTATGGATTTTCGTGTTAAAGGAGTCACTTCCATTTCAGCAGACTTACATAAGTATGGTTGCTGTCCTAAAGGAACATCTGTATGCCTATTTAGCGAAGACTCTCCAGCTTTATCCGTATACGCTGCCCTGAACTGGTCTGGTGGGCTTTATACTACTCCAGGTATTTTAGATGGCTCAACCAGTGGTGCCCGCGTTGCAGAAATATATGCCACATTGTCATATTACGGACGTCAAAAGTATCAGGAAATTTCTGAAAATATTATAGCCCTGCGCCAACGACTGCAAAATAAAATTGAAGAATTATATAAACCCAATGAATTAGGAAAGCGAGACGTCACTATTTTTGGAAATCCTCAATGGTCCATATTGGGTTTCCGTAGTGATACATTAAATCCCCACTTTATAGCAGATGAGTTAGAAAAGCGGGGTTGGAAACTTAATCTATTACAAAAACCGGATGGATTTCATTTATGTTTAACACATGTGCATACCTTGGTTGATCACTTTGAAGAGAAATTTATTGGCGATCTTGATGCGGCAATAACTGCAGTAAAGCAATATCCTGCTGACAAAAAACCTACAGGAAATGTTAAAGTTTATGGCACCATCGGCATGCTACCCACCGCCGTACAAGAAATGGTATGCAGGCAATATCAAAAAGCTCGTCTTTATTATGAAGCGACGTGTACTAGGTTAGGATTTTTTGCACCCAGCAGTAAACACGAAATCAAAGAAGATACGCAGGAAGTTAAGAATGAACTAATTTTATAATTAGCCATTTGGGAGCAATGGAGGACTCCTCATCCGCCCTAACGGGCACCTTCTCCCTTATGGGGAGAAGGGATTCAGAAATAAATTCACCCTCCCACCCTGGGAGAAAAATTTCAAAAATAGATTCACCCTCCCAGCGATGGGAGAAAGAATTCAACAATAGATTCCCCTCTCCCAGCGATGGAAGAGGAGCTAAGGGGTGAGGGTTATGTTATGCCCATTGTCTGATTTTATTTTCCACTTCCAATGATAATGCTCGGTGAGCCATATCAGTAGGATGAACTGAATCAGCAAAAAGATAATTGTTTGAAGTTTGCTGACATAAAATAGCCAAGGGAGCAGTACACACTGGATCGGTAACGTTCTGAAATAAGAAAGGTACACCACTTACCACTGTTGGCTCCCCTGCTTCTGCATTTAGGATTAGATTATCCAAAGCCATATAAGTATCAAAATATAAAATCTTGACTTCATGACGCTTATAACGCTTCACAATAGCACCCAGCTTTTGATTTAACAGTGAATCAAACATAAAGCTGAGATTTTTTATATTTCCAGGAAGCGATGGATCCCCGATTGTTGCAGCCAGTCGAGTGATAAAAGGGGTAACACCGATATTAGGCAAAGATAACACTACAATTCTTTTTGCACCCCGTGCAGCAAGTGCTTCAACCTGTTGGACAATCTGGGTTGTGGTCACGTCGATCAACTGCATAAAACCAATTGGATTAAGTTGTGTCGAAATACCAAAAAGCATGTCATTTGCACCGGACCAAATGAAATACATTGCTTTGGGATCCAGTACTTTTGGTGCGGTAGATAAATAATTTTGAACTTGTCGTTGAACGGATGGCGCCCAATAAAAATTAATGCCAGGTTCGGCTGCAGTTCTAGCGCCGCCACACGCATAATTAAACCCATTAAGCGGCACGACTGGTGGTGCTGGGGGACGACTTGGATCAACAAAGATAGGCGTTGTATTGTTGGTCATCTTATCATTAAGTGATGGGAATAAGGTGCCAGGGGGAAGAAGAGGAACACCTAAGATATCATGCGCAATATACTGAGACCAGGTATAGCCGTCGAAGGTTGTGAAGGTAGGGGCTTTATCAGGAATGCCATTTATAAGCGTAAACGTATTATTGAAGCCACTATCCGTTAAACTATCACCAAAAAACACCATTTGGCTAATTTCACTAAATGGAACTGCCTGCGCGATATTGGACAAAGTACAGCATAACGAAAACATACCAACCAGCACCGTCAATTGTGTTTTGGCATGTAATATCATTTTTCTAATTTTGGCTAACATTAAATTATCTCCTTATAATGGCCTTAGCAACTGTAACGTAGTCCCAGTGATACAATATTATTTGTTCCTTTATAATCAGCGCTGACCTGATTAATTTCCAATGGTGCGACCAAGCCAGGAACACCTTCATTAACCTGAGTGATGCTCACAGATTGCTTATGAATAAAAATGTGCGAATAAGCTCCATCAACGGAGAAATGGTCGTTTACCAAATAACTCAATCCAAAATTTAACCAATATTGATCTGAGTCAGGAATAAGTGGAGTACGGTTTTGGGAATTTATTGGCGACTGATCCCAGGCAAATCCGCCACGTAGTGTCAAAGCAGAGTTATAACGATAATCAGCACCTAACGATCCGAAAAAGGTATTGTGCCATTTCATTGGAACAACATAAACAGTCTCAAAAGCATCTGGGGTTGAAACAACAATATCACCCAAATAATCCCAGAAGTTCACTTGTGCTGTTGCTTTGAGCGTCCACTCATTAATATCACGAGCAAGACCAAGGGTTAATACACCGGGAGTTCTCAGCGTGTTACTTACAGAGGTTTCTGTATTAAACAAAAAAGTAGTTGCAGGTGAAGGAACTATATCACCAATAATCGTATATTGTTCGCCATGACCACTCAGTTTGGTAGAGATTTCTGAACGATAGCTCAACCCTATACGAGTAAATTGGTCCATCTGATATAAGGCACCCACAGTATAGCCATAACCCCAGCCATCACTTTTCAAATGAGTTGGTTCTGTTGCTGCAATCAACGCATCAATGGGAGGAACCCCAGTGTTAATTCCGTCAAAGTGAGAAAAAATTGTTTTTAAATACTGGGCTTGAAAACCAGCGCCCACAGACAGTTTTTCATTAAGTTGGTAAGACAGAGAAGGATTTATATCAACAGAGTTAATCTCGGTCTTTACCGATGCATAGCGTAAAACGGAGTCTTCCGAATATTTGTTATAGAGGTAGAATGGTTCAACAACTGCTAAACCTAAGGTTAACTTATCAATAGGAGTTCGCCAACCGGCATAACCTTGAGGAATAAAAACCGCATTACTGATGTTATGTTCTGATGCATCTCCTTGTACCCGACCAACAATACTTGAGGCTGGCGTGCCAGGTACATTAAATGTATGAGTAGCCGCTCCATCATACATACTAATTTGAGGAATAAATTCGCTCGCTCCAACATATATCTGGTTTTGCTTTAATGTAGATAAAGTTGCAGGGTTGTTAAATAATGCAGAGACATCATTATTAGCCGCAGCAGAACCGGCCATTGCCGAACCTTGCAAGCTGGGGCTAGTCTCATTTAACTGAAAGCCACCTGCAAATACGGGCAAACCAACAAAAAATTGACCCATTACAAGAGCAACCGCAAATTCCTTATTTAATAAACGTGAATTACTCACCTTAGACTCCTTTCTTCATTTCAGTGCGCTTCATTTTTAAAACTCAGCAATTACCTTGTCAGATTTATGCAAAAAGTTCAAATTTATTTTTATTTTTCTTGCCAAAAATTAAATGTTTTCTATGATCTATTGCCAACACCGCATTATCACTCGTGACATAGAGAGAAATTTTTCGTGGTAAGGGGGCATCAATAACCCTCGATTGCTCCACGTCTTTAGTCCGGTTACTATAGATGGAATGTAACAATCTAAAGGACTGGATTGATGAGTGATTTTTTCCAAACTCCCCCCCGTTTGGGTAATCAATATGATGAAGATCGGGTTTTAAAAACGTATCTGGAGTGGAAGCTTCCTCCCTCCATGCTGACCGAAATTCAACCTGAATTGCATCACCTCGGCCAACGAGTCATTGAAGATATCTATCAATTTGGACAAGAGGCGGAAGCATATCCACCTCGACATATACCCTATGATCCATGGGGAAAGCGCATTGATCACATCGAGGTTTCTCAAGCATGGAAAGAGCTCGACCGAATTTCTGCGGAAGAAAAATTAATTGCCATAGGTTATGAGCGCCAACATGGCGCTTTATCGCGTATACATCAATTTGCCAAATTGTATTTATTTCATCCTTCATCAGCCATTTATACCTGTCCTCTCGCCATGACCGATGGCGCTGCGCGAGCATTAGAACTCTATGCTGATGAATCTTTAAAAAAACATGCGCTTTCCCATTTAATTTCTGCTGATCCTAACTACTTCTGGACTTCCGGCCAATGGATGACTGAACGAACAGGCGGCTCTGATGTCAGTGGCACATCAACCATTGCCAGACCAGATGGCAACCAGTTTCATCTCAGCGGAGTCAAATGGTTTACTTCTGCTACCACATCCCAAATCGCCATGACCCTTGCCCGTATTGAAGGCGCTCCTGAAGGAAGTAAAGGTTTAAGTTTGTTTTACGTCGAGCTTAGGGATCAAATGGGTAGACTGAATGGAATTCGCATCAATCGCTTAAAAGACAAGTTAGGTACTCGTGCCCTACCTACTGCAGAATTAACTCTGGAAAATGCGCCTGCCTTACTGGTTGGTACAGCAGGTGATGGCGTTAAAAAAATTTCATCCTTATTTAATATTACCCGCATTTACAATGCCTGTTGTGCCGTGGGTTATATGAGACGCGCTATCGCTCTAGCTCGTGATTATGCAACAAAACGTGTCGCATTTGGCCACACCTTGTCAAAGCAGGTGCTCCATCTAGAAACATTGGCGAATATGCAAGTAGAATTTAGTGCATCGTTCCATCTGGTTTTTCATGCCATTGAACTATTGGGAAAAGACGAGTTAGGTGAAGCAACAAAGGCCGAACAGGCTGTGTTAAGGCTTTTGACTCCTCTTGCAAAGCTTTATACAGCTAAACAGGCAATCGCCGTGACCAGCGAAGCCTTGGAAGCTTTTGGTGGAGCAGGTTACATTGAAGATACGGGTCTCCCTCAATTACTAAGAAATGCGCAAGTACTCTCTATCTGGGAAGGAACAACGAATATTCTGAGTCTTGATGCCTTGCGAGCGATACATAAAGAGAATGCAGCAGAATTTTTTCTTGACGACATGCAACAACGACTGAGTCATATCCATCATAAGCAACTCATAAAGTCTAAAGTGAAAACTGAGCACACCACACAAAAAATAAAAAACTACATTCATTCTATGCCTAAGATGAGTATTGAAGAACAACAAACTGGTGCACGACAACTTGCCTATGCATTAACACAAACTTATGCAGCCAGCCTATTGTTGGAACATGCTCAATGGTCTTTGCAAAACAATAAGGATACTTTACCTACAATTACTGCGATTCGCTGGTGTGAAAAAAATCCATCTGAACTGATTTCATTTTCGGAAAACTACAACAAAGAATCACAATTACTGGCTATGGATTACAATGAGTTCCACTAGAGCAACTGCTCTTTTGGTTCTGACTGTACTTTCAGATAATTCAATACAGGAAGTTATAAAATATGAACCTTTTGCATTCGCGCATTGTACCTTTTTTCTCTTTATTTTTTTTATTACCCTTTTCTGTACAAGCTGCGACTGATAATTCAATCAGTCTGGTTGGGGATCAAGGCTATGACATTGTCTCCTACCAACAAAAAAGTGGGCCTGTACGAGGAAGTGGAAATCATGTCGTCATGTATCATGGTATTGCTTACATTTTTGCAACCCAGGAAAATAAAAAAGCATTTGCAGCAAATCCTGAAAAATATTTACCTGCCTATGGGGGTTATTGTGCTTATGGAGTTGCCTCGGGACATAAAGTCATCAGCGATCCATTAGCATGGAAAATTGTTGATGGGAAACTTTATCTTAATCTGAATAAGCAAATTCAAGCTATTTGGGCAATAGATATTCCTGGCAACATTAAAAAAGCAGATGAGCAATGGTCTCAAATAAAAGATAAAGACGCTTCCATTTAAATCAGTAACAACTGTTTTTTTAGACTGGAATGAGGAGAAAAGCACAGCCTTAGCTGTGCTTTTTTATTACAAAAAAAATTCTTGCATTAAATCTTAAAGCTCTTTATTGTTTAAACCCCAAATCACTAATTTTATGAAAATTAAGGGAATTTATGAAAAAAATAGGACTATTAGTGGGTTTCTTGTTTTTCTTAAATGATGGTTTTGCTAAAACGCCGATTGTTGCCCCCCAACCAACGTCTTGTATTACAGGCAGCTTCAGCTCAACTGGTACAAGTAGCTGGCAAACCGTTTCATTGAAAATAACCAACAATTGCAGTCAAACTGTAGATTTTCAAAACTCGACCATAACTTTTTCTAATGGCAGCAATCTGAATACCTCTTTTTGGGGAAATTTTTCGCCATTATCTTATCCAGTGAATACGTTGCAAATCACGTCACAACCTCAAAGCGGTACCTATTTATCCTCGCTCTCATTACAATTTCCCACCTATCAAGGAGCCAACAGTAAACTCCCCAAAGGAAGTTCATTTACCATTATTTACGGGGAACCAACTGCAGATTATATAGCCAATAGCGTCTCTGTTTATTTAAATTCTCCAGTATCTACCGGCACTATCAATTTAATTAACGCTACAGCAAAACCTGCCAATGTAACCCAAACCTATGCACTGGTTAATTTAACTTTAAACGGTCAAACAGTAAGTGCACAGGTTCCTTGGTCTGGACAACAACAGATATCTGGCCTTGCTGCCGGAACTTATACCGTTTCGCCTACTAATGTAACGGATAGTAATGGAGTCGTGTATCAAGGAGTAGCAAATCCTGCAAGCTTAACCGTTTCAGCAGGCGCTACTGTTTCTTCTACAATTAACTATGCTGCAATGCAAACAACAGGAAACATCAACATCAATTTAGCTGCATTGCCTTCCCAATTATCTGGTTATACAGGCAATCCAACCGTAACCTTAACTCGCATGGATAATCAAAGTGCAACCAATGCGCAAGTGAGTTGGAGCACAATTAACGTAATCAGCCAGTTATCGAATGGGATCAGCTACGCTTTTTCTACTCCAGTAATCACCTATAATGGATACAACTGTACTCCGACCTTTACACCAACATCAGCTGTTGCTGCAGTGACTGCTCCTACAGTGCAACTCACTTATAATTGCGTTCAAGTAGCCCAAGACAGTATTCCCGTTACCATAACAGGAGCACCTTCGTCTCTTTCTTCCATTAATGTAACCTTTACTCCGAGCGGCAATGGCACACCAGTTAATGAAACCATTTCATTAAGCAACGGAACTGGAACAGCTAATGTGAGCTTAACCGATGGAATGGTTTACACTGTAAGCGCAACATCAGTAAATGGTTATGCGGTAAGTTATGCTCCCCAACCGTTAACTGCATCGTCCTCTGCTACTGAAACCATTACTTATACTCAAAACACAACTACCGGAGGCAGAATTATAGGTTACTTGCCTGGTTGGGAGACTCCACCATCTGCTACCACTTTGGCAAATGCGGGTTATACTCACATCCTCGTAGCATTTGGAGTCTTTAGTACTACCAATCCTGGCCAAATCACTTCTGCATTCGATACCGTCTCAGCAAGTTACATTCAGTCCTTGCATAATGCAGGCATTAAAGTGTTACTGTCCATAGGTGGAGCATCATCTGGTATTGCGAATACTACAGTAGATTTTCATCAAGTATTATCAGCAGCCTCTTCACCTACAGCATTTGAACAAACTTTTATTAGTTCCTTAGAAAACCTACTCACTCAATATAATTTTGATGGATTTGATTTTGATATTGAAAGTGGATTAAATGCGAGTGGAACTTTTAGCAATCCAACAGGTGATATCGCTGTTCTTGCGAATATTATCAATACAATGCATACGAATCATCCTAATTTGCTTCTTACTTTAGTACCACAAACTGCGAATATCGCCGCTACCTCAGGTTTTGATGCAACGTGGGGTAATTATGCTTCTTTGGTGATGCAAACCCATCAATCTTTAGCATGGGTCGGTATTCAAATGTATAATGCGGGTTGTACGTATGGCATTGACCTGATTTGCTATGATCCGAACAATACAAGCAGTCCAAACGCTTCAGTTGCTATGGCCACCGATTTACTTGAAAATTGGCCTGCGGTCACCAGTTCTGGACAGCAAACTGGGTTCCAACCTTATATAAGTTATCTGACTCCTTCTCAAGTGGTATTAGGTTATCCTGCACCTAATGCATCAGGACAAAGCGATGGCTCACCTGCAGCAGTGATTGGTACAATCAAACGAGCCATACAATGTTTACGTACTGGAGTTGCCGGCGCATCCAGTTGTGATACCTACATTCCACCACGAACTTATCCAGGATTTGGAGGAGTCTTTGACTGGGAAGTTATTCATGACGAGAGCAACAATTATCACTTTGCCTCCAGTTTGCTAAACTGTGTCATTAATGGGAATTGTAATTAAATTAAATTTCCCTTCTCCTTTATTGGGAGAAGGTGCCCGTAAGGGCGGATTAGGGTAACTGACCAACACCCTCACCCCAACCCCTCTCCCACTCGTGGGAGAGGGGATTTTTTTATTTCGAAGTAGCGAACTAGAGAATACACCATGGAAAATACCGGATTATTTTTAATCGCAATGGCCTTTTTGCTAGGTATCCGCCATGGTTTTGATTTAGATCATCTGGCAACCATAGATTCCGTCGCACGAATAGTCAGTGGACGTCGAACTCTAGCAAAACTTGTAGGATTTTTATTTTCCCTAGGACATGGTTTAGTAGTCATTTTAATCAGTTTAATTATCGGCAATGGGGTTAAGCCAGTACTTGTTCCCCAATGGCTCGATGGGCTCGGCAATAGTATATCCATTACCTTTTTATTTATTTTTGGATTACTCAATCTTTGGAATATTTTCCGAGACCCCGCCCAATCTCCTTTTCCAACCAGTTTCAAAAACTATTTCTCAAAAAAATTAATCCGCAGTCAAGCTAACCCTTTTTTTATCGTATTGATTGGCGCCCTTTTTGCCCTGTCGTTTGATACAGTAAGTCAAGTGGTCTTATTTTCCCTTTCTGCTCGGGCGATGGCAGGATGGTTATTCTCAGGGATGCTTGGCCTTGTTTTTATGTTTGGGATGATGGTTTCAGACGGATTAAATGGATTACTTGTTTCAACTTTAATCCAACGAGCCGATTCAGTATCTCTGTTATTTTCCCGGCTGGCCGGCTTTATGATTGCATCATTTAGTCTGATTATTGGTATGATTAATTTTATCAAAATGTATAATTAGAGTCGTCTCATGCATGAATTATGGGTATGTAAAAGTATTCTTGAGATTATTAAGCAAAAAGCAGCGGCAACAGAGTGTACTCGTGTAAAAAAAATCATTTTAGAGATTGGCCAGCTTGCAGCAATTGAGAAAGACGCCCTGACTTTTGGTTTCAAGGTGATTACAGAAGGAACGATAGCGGAGCATGCAGAACTTTATATCATCGATATTCCAGGTGAAGCACTTTGCGAATCGTGCCAAAACCGAAGTCCTTTACAGCAATATTACGATGCATGCCAGGTTTGTGGAAGTCATGAATTAAAGGTCATTCAAGGTGAAGAATTACAAATTAAATCAATGGTGGTGGAATAAAAATGTGCGGAATCTGCGGTTGTACTGAAGAACATAATGAAATGGAGCATCATGATCATACTCATGAGTCGATGCATCACAGCCATGATGAACATCTAATCCACGTGGAGCAAAATATTTTAGCCAAGAACCAACAATTTGCTCGTGCCAATAAAAATTTTTTAACCAGTAAAACTATTTTGGCCTTGAATATTATGTCAAGCCCTGGTTCTGGTAAAACAACCCTTTTAGCAAAAACCATTCTGGATTTAAAGAATGAAGTGGATATTGCTGTTGTGGTTGGCGATCAACAAACCAATCATGATGCAGAATTAATTAAAGCCAGTGGCGGTAATGCTTTACAAATCAATACAGGAAAAGTGTGTCATTTGGATGCGCATATGGTCGGTCATGCCTTAGAAGATCTACCTTTAAAAGAAAATTCACTCTTGTTTATTGAAAATATAGGTAATCTTGTTTGTCCTGCTTTATTCGACTTAGGAGAACAATTTAAAGTGGTTATTCTTTCAGTAACCGAAGGAGACAATAAACCACTAAAATATCCCGATATGTTCCGTTGTGCTGACTTAATGCTCATCACAAAAATGGACCTCCTGCCTTATGTGAATTTTGATCTAGACCAATGTATTGAATACGCACGTCGAATTAATCCATCCATTGAGACACTAACCCTCTCAACGGTGAATGGCAATGGTTTAGAAGCCTGGTACGAATGGCTCAGGAAAAAACAAACGGACACTCGTGTGAATTAATGGAACGTCTAAGAATAATCATTCAAGGACAAGTCCAAGGTGTTGGCTTTAGACCCTGTGTTTACCGAATCGCCAAACAACTTGCGCTCACAGGTTGGATCCAAAATAACGCTGTGGGCGTATTGATTGAAGTACAAGGGATTTTGGCCGATCAATTTATTTCTCATTTACAAGAAAATCTCCCCCCGCTTGCCAAAGTACAACAAATTCAATCTGAGACGATTCCCTTAAAACACAATGAAACAGTCTTTGAAATTATTGAAAGTCAAAAAGGGAGAGTAAATACGGTTATTACCCCTGATGCGAGTATTTGCACCCTATGCTTAGACGAACTGTTTGATCCTCAAAGCCGCTATTTCCGCTACCCTTTCTTGAATTGTACGCATTGCGGCCCCCGGTTCACAATCACCCGAAATCTTCCCTATGATCGCCATCAAACCTCGATGGATTTGTTTCCTTTATGCCTGGATTGCCAAGCGGATTACAACGATCCTGGAAACCGACGCTATCATGCCCAACCGACAGCCTGTGTGCATTGTGGTCCTCAACTTTCATTACCCGTGGAAGAAATTGCCCGATGTATTACACAAGGCGAAATCATTGCTCTCAAAGGTTTAGGCGGATATCAACTGATTTGTGATGCGCGTAATGAGGAAGCGGTAGCCAAGTTGCGCATAAGAAAGCACCGGGACGAGAAGCCTTTTGCTCTTATGGTCGCAAACAGCTTAAGTGCGGAACAGCTTGTCGCAATGAATCAGCAAGAAAGGGATTTGTTAGAGAGTATTGCGCGCCCCATTGTATTGCTCAAAAAAAATGATTTATTGAACACATACAGTCCTGCAATCGCTCCAGGATTAAATACCTTGGGAATTATGCTTCCGTATACTCCATTACATTATTTACTTTTCAATGCTCTTGCTGGAAATAAAAACGGTTGTGCGTGGTTGAATGAGTATCAAAATACCGTATTAGTAATCACCAGTGCCAACTTAGGCGGCGCCCCCCTCATCATTGAAGACCATAGTGCCGAACAGCAACTCAATCATATCGCCGATAAAATAATTTCCTATAACCGCCAAATTATCACTCGTGCCGATGATTCGGTCGTTCGAATAGTCCGTCATGGTCCTCTATTTATTCGCCGCTCTCGAGGTTTTGTACCAAATCCCATTCAGCTCTCGCATGAAATTCCACCCACTTTGGCAGTAGGCGGACATTTAAAAAATACGTTCTGTATTACTCGTGGTGATGAAGCTTTTGTTTCTCAACATATTGGCAATTTAAACAATAAAGCAACTATTGAGTTCTTTCATGAATCATTAGAGCATTTACTGCGTTTTCTCGATGTGACCCCAGAACGGATTGCTCATGATTTACATCCTGATTTTTATACCACCCATTTTGCCCGACATTATGGAATTCCTGCTTTTGCCATTCAACATCATCATGCGCATTTAGCTTCAGTTATAGCGGAGTACGGGATTAAAGAAAAGGCCTTAGGACTTGCGCTTGATGGGTATGGATACGGTATCCATGGTGAAGCTTGGGGTGGAGAACTTTTTCTATTAGAAAATTCAACCTGCACACGGGTGGGATCTTTTTTACCTCTTTTACAACCCGGTGGAGAAATTGCCGCAAGGGAGCCCTGGCGAATGGCAGCCAGCGTTTTACATCATTTGGGACGTAGCGATGAAATTAGCGAACGATTTTCAAATCATCCCCATGCGCACATTATCCACCAACTGCTGAATAAAAGAATAAATAGCCCCAGCACAAGCAGTTGTGGTCGCTTGTTTGATGCAGTAAGTGCCTTATTGGGAGTCCAATTGATCTCGCACTATGAAGGTCACACTGCCATGCTTTTGGAAAGCATGGTCACTCAAGTACAAATACTCCCCAATGGATGGCAAATAAAAGAGGGATTTTTTGATATGATGCCTACGCTAAACGTATTAGCTAATCGATGTGAGCCGATAACTGGTGCGAATCTTTTTCATGGAACACTCATTGCTGGTCTTGCAGCATGGATCACGGGAATCTGTCGAGAAAGAAAAATTGATGTGGTAATATTAAGCGGAGGTTGTTTTTTAAATCCAATATTAGCCGAAGGATTAGTCACCACGTTAAGTGAATCAGATATCACCTCTTTTTTACCACGTGTTCTTCCACCCAATGATGGAGGAATTTCCCTCGGACAAGCGTGGATTGCTGGGAATTTATAACCATAACAGGGCTCTAAGAGCTTTTCCCTTCTCCTTTATCCTCGTCATCCCGAAAGTAGCCAGGGATCTCCATCGGAAACACTGTGCCACAACAAGGGATCCCTGGCTACGCTCAGGATGACGAAGCTTGGGGAGAAGCTGCCCCCGCTGGGTAGATGAAGATCAAGATATTATAAAAAAAGGATAACTTATGTGTTTGGCGTTACCTGCACGAATTACTCAAATTCTTGATGATGACAAAGTCCTAGTGAATATAGGTGGCATCACTAAAGAAATCTCAACTGCATTATTAGACAAAGTCGTTCTAGGAGATTATGTCATTATTCACGTTGGCTACGCTTTAACACGACTCGATGAGCATGAAGCTCAAACCACTTTAAATTTATTTGCACAAATGGCGAAGGATGAATCCTTATGAAATATATCGAAGAATTCAGGAATGCCGATTTTGCAAAAGCACTGGCCAGAGAAATTGCTGCACACGTTGCTCCGGATCGACATTATCAGTTTATGGAGTTTTGCGGGGGACATACCCACGCCATTCATCGGTATGGAATACCCAGTTTGTTACCAAAAAATGTGGAACTGATCCATGGCCCAGGATGTCCAGTCTGCATATTACCAATGGCAATCACAGACAAAGCCATGGCATTAGCATCATTACCCCATGTTATTCTCTGCAGTTATGCAGACATGTTGCGAGTCCCTGGTTCAGGACAAAAAAATCTATTACACGCCAAGGCAACGGGGGCTGATGTCCGGATGATTTATTCGGCAAGTGATGCACTAAAAATTGCCAAAGAAAATCCGCAAAAAGAAATCATATTTTTTGCTATTGGCTTTGAAACCACAACGCCCCCCACAGCCGTAATTATCCAGCAAGCGCGTAAACTGAACCTCAAAAATTTTAGCGTTTTTTGTAATCATGTTTTAACACCGGTCCCCATGGACCACTTGCTGCAATCCAATGACGTCACCCTCGATGGATTTGTTGGCCCAGCTCATGTCAGCATTATCATTGGCAGTCAATCTTATGAATCAGTGTGCAAAAAATACAATAAGCCCATCGTGATTTCCGGCTTTGAACCTTTGGATTTACTGCACTCCATTTTAATGTTAATTCAACAAATCAATGAAAAAAGGTGTGGGGTAGAAATTCAATATACTCGTGCCGTGAATCGCGAAGGAAATTTACTGTCGCAACAAATAATGGCTGACGTATTTGAATTACGTGATCAGTTTGAGTGGCGTGGTTTAGGATTCATTCCTCAAAGTGCTTTAAAAATCAGAGCAGAATATGCTGAATTCGATGCGGAGCAACGTTTTGATATTCCTGATTTTGTCTCCCACGAACACAAACAGTGTGTTTGTGGTGACGTACTTCGCGGTGTAAAGAAACCCATGGAATGTAAATTATTTGCCAAAGTATGTACCCCTGAGAATCCTCTGGGATCCTGTATGGTGTCCTCAGAAGGTGCATGTGCCGCAGTATATGCTTATGGACGGATGAATGGATGACTGGAGCAATCATAACGAATACACCAAAAACACCTAAACTTAATGTTCGAGAAGGAGTTATTAATTTAACTCATGGGAGCGGTGGACGTGCAATGACTCAATTAATTGAGCAAATGTTTTTAGCTGCTTTCGATAATCAGTGGCTTGCTGCACGAAATGATCAAGCCTGTTTTTCAATATCTGCAGGCCGAATGGTCATGACTACAGATGCCCATGTCATTTCCCCTTTATTTTTTCCAGGCGGCAATATTGGCTCTTTATCGGTGCACGGAACAGTGAACGACATTGTGATGTCCGGCGCCAAACCCTTATACTTATCTGCCAGTTTTATCCTCGAAGAAGGATTTCCATTAGCGGACTTACAAAAGATCGTCGAAGCCATGGCTGTCGCAGCGCAACAAGCGAATATTGCCATCATTACTGGCGATACAAAAGTAGTCGAACGTGGGAAAGGAGACGGTGTATTTATTACCACTACGGGAATAGGCATAGTTCCTGAAGGAGTTCATATTTCTGGAAACAGGGCCAAGCCAGGTGATCGGGTGTTGATTAGCGGGTTCATTGGCGATCATGGAGTTGCGATTATGGCGCATCGAAATAACTTGCAATTTCATACCGAAATTCAATCGGATACTGCGTCACTTCATGATTTGGTCTCTTGCATGGTTGATGCAGTACCTGACATTCATTGTTTACGTGATCCTACGCGCGGGGGTCTGGCAACCACATTAAATGAATTGGCGATACAATCCAAAGTTGGATTTATGATTGAGGAAAATAAAATCCCTATCCGCACGGAAGTTGCCGGTGCATGCGAGTTATTAGGGCTTGATGCGTTATATGTCGCAAATGAAGGGAAATTAGTTGCCGTTTGTGCTGATGATGATGCAGATACATTATTAGCTGCAATGCGAGCACATCCTTTGGGAGTGCATGCAGAAATCATAGGGGAAGTGATTGAAGATCCACACCATTTTGTGCAGCTTAAAACAAAACTTGGAGGTATGAGAATTGTCGATTGGTTAGCGGGTGAACAATTACCACGAATTTGTTAATGTTAATTAATGTAGGGGAATATCCCTTCTTCCCAACTGGAGGAGGTGCCCTTTAGGGCGGATGAGGACATTACTTGCGATTAAATGAGCCTCACCCCGGTCCCTCTCCCACAAATGTGAGCGGGGATCTCTTCAATTTAATGGCAGTGACATTGTGCTGCACCCAGGTGAAAGGAATTTTATGACAGCAAATAAAATAAGCTATTTCATGCCTTATTTGAAATTGCAGAATTTATTGGACACCCTGCACGATGCAGGATACTCCTGTGTAGGCCCTCAAGTACGTGATGGAGCGATTGTTTATGATGTGTTACAACACGCCGAACAATTACCTTGGGGCGTCCGTGATCAACAAACCCCGGGTAGTTATCAATTAGAAAAAATTAAGGAACATAAAGCATTCGCCTTTGCAAATGGTCCGCAAGCAATCAAACCGCTTCTATTTAAGCCCCAAGAAACCGTATGGAAAGTAGAACGTAACCAAGAAGGGAAATTAATTTTTCAACCACATCAAGCAGAAGAACAACCGATTGCGATTATTGGCGCTCGTTCTTGTGATTTAGCGGCAATGAGTATTCAAGATAAAGTGTTTATTGAGAGTGCCCATCCCGATCCTCGTTATAAAAAACGTCGTGAGCAGTTATTGGTTATTGCGGTCAATTGTTCTTATTCTTCAAATAATTGTTTTTGTGTTTCCGCAGGAACTGGACCCGAAGTCAGAAATCCCTTTGATATTCTGCTGACTGAAATCGATGATGGATTCGTAATCCAAACTGGCAGCGAACGGGGTCAAGCAATGATTGCCAATTTAGATTTACCCAAAGCGAAAGCCCATCAATGTAAAAAAGCCAGTCACAATGTGGAACACGCGGCAGCAATGCAAACCAAAAGAATTCCCTTAGAGAATAAGCAGGGTTTACGAGATTTATTATTTGCCAATTTACATCACGCAAGATGGGACGATGTTGCACAAAGATGTTTATCATGTGGTAATTGCACCTCTGTGTGCCCTACCTGTTTTTGTCATAGTGAGGTGGAAAAGCCCAGTTTAGATGGCACAAGCAGTGAACATCAGCGCGAATGGGATTCTTGTTTTACCGCAGGCCACAGCTATTTAAGCGGGAAAGTCATTCGTGACGATACCCATAAACGCTACAGACAATGGTTGACTCATAAGGTCGGCAGTTGGTTTGATCAGTTTGGTACGAGTGGTTGTGTCGGCTGCGGACGTTGTGTTACCTGGTGTCCTGTTGGTATTGATATCACCGAGGAACTCGCGGCAATTTCTGGTGAATCCAATGTAAGGATAAAAGAAAGTGATTAACTCCATTCCCGATCCCTATGTACCACTTGAAGCCATCATTGTAGAGAAAACCGAAGAGTCCTCTTCAATTTTTACCTTGCATTTGCGTTTTCTTGACCCAGATCATCATGAACGATTTCTCTTTTATCCAGGTCAATTTAATATGCTCTATCTGTACGGCGTCGGGGAAGTTGCCATTTCCATTGTCTCTGATCCGGAAAAAAAGGATATTCTCACGCATACCATTCGCGCCATAGGGCGAGTGACCAAAGCATTACAAAAACTCCAACCTGGAGATCGAATAGGAGTTCGTGGACCTTATGGACGCGGATGGCCGCTTGACCAAGCAAAAGGTAAAGATGTAGTGGTGCTTACAGGAGGACTAGGTTGCGCCCCCTCGGTCTCCATTATTGAATACATTTTGGCACGCCGAGAACAATACGGTCATTTGAGTATTCTGCAGGGCGTGAAGCACAGCGATGATTTTATTTTTAGGAAACAGTATGCAATTTGGCAAAAATCGCCTGATACTGTAATTCATATCGCAGCAGATCAAGCCGGACCGAAATGGCCATGGGCTATAGGTTATGTTACAGATATGATTGATAAACTTCATCTGAATCCTGTAAATACCATCGTGATGATGTGTGGACCGGAAATGATGATGAATACCGCAGTCAAAGTACTTACGCCACGAGGAATTTCAGAACATGATATATATTTAAGCATGGAACGAAATATGGAGTGTGGAATTGGACAATGCGGCCATTGCCAATATGGAGGAGTTTTTATTTGTAAAGATGGCCCGGTATTTGCCTATTCAGAAATCAAAGAATTATTTAATGAACCAGGATTTTAGCAACGATGAAGCCACGTTTGGCGGTACATAAATTTACATCCTGTGATGGATGCCAATTGGCCTTTTTAAATGCCGGAGAGGCCTTAATCACGCTATCAGAATTAGTGGATATGATTCATTTTTCGGAGGCGGGAGCGGTCGATCTTGATGCCAAGGTAGATATCGCCTTTGTTGAAGGCAGCATTTCCACGCCCGATGAAGAACTACGCATTAAAAAAATTCGCGAGAACAGTAAATTCATCATTACCATCGGTGCTTGTGCTACCGCAGGAGGGGTGCAGGCTTTGCGTCATTTTGCAGATACTAAAGAATGGGTCAGCAGTATTTATGCGTCCCCAGAATACATTCATAGCCTAAGTACTTCCACACCCATTTCCCATCATGTGAAAGTGGATTGGGAGTTATGGGGCTGCCCGGTAAATAGCAATCAAGTATTGGAAGCAATTCGTTTTCTATTATCCAATGCGACCCCACGCATCAAACAAGATTCTGAGTGTATGGAATGTAAACGTAAAGGCAATGTTTGTGTTTTGGTTACCCAAAAACAACCCTGTATGGGCCCTGTAACCCAATTAGGCTGCGGTTCTCTTTGTCCCTCAGTAGGACGGGGATGTTATGCATGCTATGGCCCAAAAGAAAATCCAAACCCTAACTCCTTGGGTAACTGGTTTGAACAGCTTGGTTTATCGAAGGAAGCCATCGCGCAAAAATTTTTGCATATTAATAATCAAGCTCCTGCATTTAACAAAGCAGGAGCTTATTTTAAGGGAATTAAAATCAGCAATGAGTAACACCATTTCCATTAATGTTCCTATTTTGGCGCGCGTTGAAGGTGAAGGAGCGCTTGAGCTGCACATTCGTAACAGTAAAATCAGCAAACTACAATTAAAAATTTATGAACCGCCAAGATTGTTTGAAAAATTTCTCGAAGGCAGAAGTTATAAGGAAGTTCTGGATCTTGTAGCGCGGATCTGTGGGATATGTCCTGTTGCTTACCAAATGAGTGCAACTCAGGCTATTGAACATTGTTTTGGTCTGCCACCCTCCCCTTGGGTACGCGAGATGCGCCGCCTCTTTTACTGCGGTGAATGGCTTGAAAGTCATAGCATGCACATTCATTTTTTAGCTTTACCTGATTTTTTAGGATTTAAGTCAGCACCAGAAATGGCAAAAAGTTATCCTGAAGAAGTACGACGGGGCATCCGTTTGCAATCGTTTGGTAATGATTTAATCAAATTATTTGGTGGTCGTTCGGTTCATCCAGTTGGTGCTTGCGTGGGTGGATTTTATAAAGCCCCCTCTCTGACGCAAATCAACACCCTATTAGAAAAAGCGAAAGCCCGCATTGAGGATTGTGAAGTATTAATTCGCTGGCTTGCAAAACATTCCTTTCCGGATAACTCCCATGAGTTTACCTATGTTTCTCTTTATCATCCTACAGAATATCCATTCAATGAGGGCAGACTGGTTTCCAATCATGGCTTAAATATCAGCATCGAGGAATTTGATGTCTATTTCAAAGAAAGCCAAGTCCCATACTCCACCGCCTTGCATTGTTTATTACAAAATAAGCCTTACTTGGTAGGACCTCTAGCACGAGTGAACAATTGTTTTGGTCACCTGCCCGCCCCTATCCATCTGCTTTTACAGGAATTAAAAATAAACTTTCCCTCCAAAAATATGTATCACAGTATTTTTGCACGCGCCGTTGAAATCTATTTTTGTGTTTTAGAATCGATACGTATCATGGAACAATACAAAATTCCCAAAGAATCCCATCCTGAAGTGAAACCACGTGCCGGAATAGGATTTGGGTGTACTGAAGCCCCCAGAGGGACTTTGTGGCAACATATTCACTTGAATGAGCAAGGACAAGTAAAATCCGCGCGCATCGTACCGCCAACCAGCCAAAATCAGGCACGGATTGAAGAGGATTTACATCGTTCTTTGGTGCAATATGGTCTTGACCAGGATGAGGATTCATTACGTGCTTACAGTGAAATGATCATCCGCAATTATGATCCCTGTATTTCATGTTCCACTCATTTTTTAACGATTAAAGTGAATCGAGAATGAAGGTCATCAAAGTACTTGGAATTGGTTCCCCTTTTGGTGATGATCAGGTAGGTTGGAAGGTAGCCAATGCGTTACAACAACACCTATCAAACCATCCTCATCTTGCTCCCTTTTTACTTATTGAAAACCATGATCGGCCAGGTGTGCGACTCATTGAGCTAATGAGTGGATTCAATACTGTATTTATCATTGATGCAGTCAAATCAGGGAGTACAATTGGAACCATTCATCGATTTAAAAATGAATCGATTCTCGATTCAGAAAATAGATTCTCGACCCATGGTATCAGCATCCTGCAAACACTTGATCTAGCCCGTGCTCTTAATGAGTTACCTGCTAACCTTTTATTTTATGGAATCGAAATTGATGCAATTACGCTGGATGAAACACTTTCCCCTCAGATAGAAAAAGCAATTGCGGAGGTGACGCGCCGATTGATCAATGACCTAGTTACTGCTTATGAAGTCTAGCATGAAGCCCGTATCAAGCTCGATACGGGATCTTTTTTAATCTGTCTACCTAGTGCTTTGTTTTTTCTTTAGCAACGTCGCCAAACAGCCAATCCGTGCTCACTTCAAGTTCATCAGCAATTCTTTGCATCGTATTGTCATCGAATGCCACAACACCATGCAAGAGCGCTTCAATTTTAAACTTGGGTAACTGAAACATCTTTGAACATGCTTGAACACGCTCTGTCATTAATTCAGGAACACCCAATTCATCAAGCTCATAGTTCAAACGTTCAGTTAATTTTTTGTTTGACATGGTCGTCTCCTTTTTCGCTTTTTATCAGTGTAAAACAAGCAAGCTTAAGGATTGATTAACAAAAAGATTTTTTTAAAAATTATTTTCACGACACCCTAAATAAGATGCTTGCTCCCCTTCGTTAAACGATCTAAAAAAATCCATTGCTTATCGCAGTGAAAATGATATCCAGCAATGTTATGATTTGCACCACAGATGAACCAATGGATTGATAAAAATTATGCCCAACTCAAGAGAAATGTTATTAAAAATTTTAAATCGAACAAGAAATTCACTTCAAAATAAAGTTCCCCCCTTTCAAATAGAGTGTCTTGATATGTTTCAAAAAAAGATTGAGGCCATTCAAGAGGATGAAATTTCTGAAATGGATGTACAAGTTTGTGATGTGCTTCTTGATAAATGTTTTTGTGACTTAGATGATATGGTCCCAAGAGAATATAGGATTATCGGTCTTATAAATAAAGCAAATCTTAAGAATGATGATTTTTATACTAAAGTTGTCAAGATTTTTGATAATGAAATTACAAGAATCAATAATTTATCGAGAAAGGGCTTTTACGACCAAACACTTACCAATGTCAAGAGGATAGTGATTGATATGAAAACCCATTTGACCAGTTTAAAAAATGAATTAAATCCACAATATCATGATGAGAAATCTCACAATGGTTTCTTCAGGTAAGAAATAAGGATTTTTTTCATTCAAATCAAGTGATGGAGCATTCAATGTCACACAGTGCAGTGATTACAGGAGCGAGCAGTGGTATCGGGCATGCATTAACTTTAGAATTAGCCTCTCAGGGCATTACCGTAATTGCGATTGCCAGAAATAATACGGAGTTGCTTAAATTAAAAGAGAAACATCCAGAAAAAATCAAGACCATACCTGCAGATATTACTACTGATGAAGGGCTAACAAGAATTGCCAATGAAATGAAATCATTGAATATCAATTACTTGATTCATAATGCAGGCATTATTTCCCCTCTGGGCTTATTACATAAGGCGACGGCAGCTGATATAAGAAAAATAATTGAAACCAATCTTATTGCGCCCATGTTACTTACTCAAAGTATGCTTCCCTTGTTCTCCAAGCAAGGAGGCCGCATTTTAAATATCACTTCCGTAGCTGGAGAAAAGCCGGTTACCGGAGCTGGCGCTTATTGCATTTCCAAATCAGCATTCAACATGTGGACGAACGTCTTACAGGCTGAATTACCCCAGGGAATAGTGGCAACTGATGTTATTCCAGGTGAAGTAGATACCGGTATGCAAAAAAATTTACGGGAATGTCCTGTAGAATTATTTCCATTAGCTGATGAATTTAAGAGAGCATATCAAGAAAAAACCTTGATACCTCCCACAGTGTGTGCTGAGTTTTTAGCGTTCCTCTTATTAAAAACGACTCCAAAAGAGTTTTCGGAGAAAAGGTGGAACATTTATAAACACTATACAAAACCAATTCCTCTTCCCTTAAATAAAGACAAACTCGATGATTAGACTCACATCATCCCGAGCATAGCGAGGGATGACGTGGTAGTGAGTAGCACAGTACGTCAAATTACAGCATTGAGTCTTGCGACCTGTAACTGACACTCATTAAATGGCAATCGCTATTCAAAGAGTAATGCCATAAAAATATGATTTTCATATACTCCATCAATACGGACCGCATTTTTATGGACTCCTTCTTTGACGAAACCATATTTTTCATACAATGAGATTGCCGCATAATTATGTTCCCGTACAGTAAGCTCTATCCGTGTTAACCCCTTTAATTTTGCCATTTGCAATGCCGTGCTTAATAATTTCTCACCTATTCCCTGTCCTCTATAGGGTGCAAGCACACCAATCCCCAAAGCACCAACATGGGCAAAAACAGGTCGATCAAGCGGGCTGATATCACACCAACCAATCACCTGATCCTCATGCATCGCGACCACTTGAGGCCACCCCTCTTTAATATGCTCTAAAACAAAATCTCGAGTTAATTTGATGGGAGGCCCTTCTAAAAAAGCTAAAAATTTACGTTCACGTGCCACACTATCTACAGCGTTCCAAAAAGCTTCAATATGTTTTTCTTGGATGGGAACAATAGTAAATTGCATAAGAATCGATTCAATAATTAACCTTGGGATAAGTAAAAAGGAGATTCTTTCTTGAGTCAATAAACAATTGCCCTAGGACTGTAAAACGGACAGCCAAAACTAAAGATAAAGAACAGAGAACATGTTATAGTGCAAAATAGAATCTCGGTAACAATGAGAAAAAAATATGCAAGAAATGACTATTTATCATAATCCTCGATGCTCCAAATCACGACAAACTTTGACACTTTTGCAAAGCAAAGGTTTTAAACCGGTAATTATTGAATACCTTAAAACCCCACTTAGTTTAAAGCAATTAAACGCATTAAAGAGTCATTTTGCTCTTAAGGATTTTGTTCGTACCGATGAGCACGTTTTTAAAGAACTGGGATTATCTCTGAATAATGAAACTCAAGTGTTAAGTGCGATGGTCAAAGAACCCATATTAATGCAACGTCCCATCGTCACTTACAAAAACAAAGCAGTTATTGGACGCCCCCCCGAGAAAATTCTGGAATTATTTGAGTAATATTTAGCCGTTGATCTTAATTCTCGCTCCCTATCAGGGAGGTGCACGACAATGCGAATGAGGAAGTCGCACTCACCCCACAAGTGGGCCTTAGAGCTTGGAAGAATAAGATAATTACCAAACTGATTTTTTGTCATTCCTGCGAAGGCAGGAATGACATCCAGTTTTCCAAATGGTCAGAGCGAAGGCATTATTGATCAAGATCACTGTTGGAGCATTCTGCTAATTGGTAGTCAATTGATTAGGGCAGCCCTCTTGATGGTAAGAGACCAATGCGTTATATATTCCTTGATAATCTGCAAATGCATTCCTATTCTCTTTAACATCGTCAAAAACTGAATTTGTTCGCCCACAAGAGCCGGATTCGGTGAGATTTAAATGATCACCATTTGCTTTTTTGTAGGCAATAAAAGTTTCACCGCAATGTAAATGGGGTCGTTTGTTCCCTGCATTCCCTAAATATTCCACATTACCACAATAGGTTTTCTTAAAGTTAATCTTGAAGTTGGGTGTATGTGCAAAAGTGTTGATAGAAATAACTGCGATAACGCAGGCTGCTGCAATTGAAAGTTTATTCATCATAGAGAATTAAAAAAAGTGTTAAAAATCAAATTTAACACACTCCGTTCCAACAACCAAGACCTGACTGCAAGTTTTTGATGTTACTTTATTTTTGCAGCACATAAGTTCCTGGTGCGGAGGGTAACGAAGAATCCAGCTCTGGAGGTGAAACAAACCTTTGCGAACTGTTGTTTACCAACCAATGATGCCATGCAGTCCACCAGGAACCATCTCTTCTTTTTGCTTTACTGAGCCATTTTTTCGGTCCTATATAAGGCATTTTCTTTTTGCTTTCCAGAATAGAATAATAACGTCCGGGATGGTTGGGTTCACTAACAATTCCTGCGTTGTGACCGCCGCTGGTCAACACAAAGGTAATATCCGTATGCATCATCAGGTGGATTTTATATACAGATTCCCAAGGGGCAATGTGGTCATGTTCTGTGCTTACAGCAAAAATAGGTAAATGAACATTTCTAGGAGCTACTACTTCATCTTCGACCTTAAAATGTCCCTCAGCAAAATCATTATTCAGAAACAATTTTTCAAGATATTCCGTATGCATTTTATAGGGCATTCGGGTTGAATCGGCATTCCAGGCCAGTAAATCAATCATCCCCCGTTTTTTGCCCGTCATGTAATCATCAATCATTTTTGACCAAATCAGATCATAAGTCCTTAACATTTGAAAAGAACCGGCCATATGTTTGGGATCAAGATACCCTTTTTCCCACATCATATTTTTGAGAAATGCTATTTCACTCTCTGTAATGAACAGCATCAACTCGCCTGCCTTTGTAAAATCACCTTGTGCAGCCAAAAGCGAAAGGGTTTTAAGGCGATAATCTTTATTTCGTGCCATCGCAGCAGCAGTGATCATCGCTAAAGTTCCTCCAAGGCAATATCCCATTAAATGAATTTTAGTATTAGGTAAAATAGAACTCACTGCATCGATTGCTGCCATTGCACCAAGGCGATAATAATCATCCATTCCTAAATCCCGATCCTTCTCATCCGGATTACGCCATGAAACGATGAATACCGTATGTCCTTGCCCCACAAGCCATTTAACTAAAGAATTTCCAGGAGATAAATCTAAAATATAATATTTCATTATCCATGCTGGTAATATAAGTATTGGCTCTTTAAAAACCTTTTCTGTTTGTGGTTCATATTGAATTAATTCAACCAAATGGTTAGTAAACACGATTTTGCCAGGGGTAATTGCAACATTCTTGCCCGGTTTGAACTTTCCAGCCCCCGGGGGAGGTAGACCAACTAATCTTCTTAAAGTATGTTCAATAGCAAGCTCTGTACCCTGAATCAAATTGACCCCACCGGAGCGAATCGTTTCATAAAAAAGATCAGGATTGGTCATTACAAAATTGGAAGGCGATAAGGCATCATGTAACTGGCGAATATAAAATGAAACCGTACGCTCTGCTCGACCTGAAAGGCCAGGAACTTTTCGGGTTGCAAATCGCCACCACTCTTCGCTCTGAAGAAAAACTTCTGCATAAAATCGCCAAGGCATCAATTGCCAATTCTCTTTATGAAAACGAACGTCAGTCCCTTGTGCTGGTTGCTTATCACACAGCAGATGCGTCAGAAATTCATCGGAATGTGTGATGTGAAAAAAAGCCAGTGCCAACAAATGCCCAGGTGATTGGGCTAATTGTAAAAGCCAAGCACAATGAGAAGTTCCGATTACAGCTGGACTCATTCCCATAGTAATCTTACCAAGATTTGCCTGATATAATTTATTGATATAATAAAAAAAATCATCTAACTGATTCTTAAATATTTCGTACTGAGGCTTAGCCCCACTCTCGGCTAGAGAAGTAGATTGAATCTTTAGGTGTCGAGTTGAAGCGTTTGTTTTCTCAGTTCCTTTCATAGTGAATATCCTTGGGAGCATTCCAGCATTGATTGGGTGAACAATAAAGTGTTGATATAAATTATAGTATTATTTTTAAATAGAGTGCGTGAATTAAAAAAATAGAGAAAGCAAACAAGGAAATCTTGAGTAGTTCCGATATTAGAGTATGCTTAAAGGAATAAACCAGATAAGGAAAAAAATGAAAAAAATATGGATTATTTTATTGTATGCCGTTCATACTGCGTCATTTGCTGAAGATTTGGGTAAAACAACTTATGAGATATCATGTCAAAATTGTCATGCAGCTCAATTTGCAGTTGGAATGAAAGCTCCTGCCGCCTTTGATAAAAAAGCATGGAGTGTACGTTTTAAAAACGCAGCGCTGGAAGCGAAACAAAATCCTACAGAATATAAAACCGCCATGGATTATTTATTATACAGTATGAAGCGAGGTAAAGGGCTAATGCCTCATAGTGGTTTATGTAAGGAAGTGGATGCCCCTCAGAAAAATTGTTCTGATGAAGCATTCGTTCAAGCCATTCAGTACATGTCACAAAACTAAACGGTAGTGTTTAAATAACTGTGTCATCTCTTTTAATTTGTTTATAATTTAACACTTAAAAGAGGTAGATATGAATAAAAAGAAAATAGATTTATCGAATTTTGATTTCAATGAGTTCAAATTAGAGGCTTTGACCCAGTTAAAGTCTGGCCAATCTCTCACTGGAAAAGACGGCATACTGACCCCCTTAATAAAAGAGCTATTAGAGGCGGCATTAGAAGGTGAAATGGATTCTCATATGACTGATTGTCATGAGACAGGTATTTCAAACCGTCGCAACGGCAAAACGACTAAAACAATTAAATCAACAACTGGAGTTTTTGATTTAGAAACACCTCGAGATAGGGATGGCAGCTTTGAACCCGAGCTTGTAAAAAAACGTCAAACGGTACTCAACGAGTCACTGGATAATAAAGTCCTAGCCCTCTATGCGATAGGCATGAGTTACGAGGCGATAAGCGAGCATTTATCTGAGATGTATGGACTAGAAGTCTCGAGTGCTAAAATCAGCCTGATTACTGACAAACTATTACCCCTGATTACCGAGTGGCGTAATCGCTCCCTAGAATCTGTATACCCAATCGTTTTTCTTGATGCCATGCACTTTAAAGTACGTGTTGAAGGTAAGGTCATAAGTAGAGCATTTTACACCGTCCTTGCTGTAAATTCAGAAGGTAAAAAAGATATTCTAGGGCTCTATTTATCTGAGGCAGAGGGAGCTCGTTTTTGGCTTAGTGTATTAAATGACCTTAAAGCTCGTGGTGTAGAGGATATCCTTATAGCAAGCATCGATGGACTTAAGGGATTTCCTGATGCCATTGCTGAAGTTTTTCCTAACACCGAGATCCAGCTTTGTGTCGTTCATCAAATTCGCAACTCATTAAAGTATGTGGTTAGTAAGGACCAGAAAGCCTTTATGGCCGATTTAAAGCTGGTTTATAAGGCTTCAAGCAAAGATATGGCTTTGCATCATCTACTTGAGTTGGAAGAGAAATGGGGCAAAAAATACCCGGCGGTGATGAAATCCTGGAATAACAACTGGGAAGCTCTATCACAATACTTCAAATACCCAGAAGAGCTAAGACGCATCATTTACACTACCAATATTGTTGAAGGCTTTCATCGGCAAATTCGCAAGTACACTAAAAATAAAGGCGCTTTCACCAGTGAAAACGCCCTTATTAAGCTTATTTATTGTGCTTGCCAGAAAGTACTGGAAAAATGGAATCAGCCCATGCACAATTGGGCGCTTATCGTGTCCCAGTTACAAATCTATTTCGAAGACAGACTAACCCTGGGACTTAGATAATGACTGAGGTGACACAGTTGGATGAACACTCTCAACTAAACATTATATTAGTATCCAAAGACCACTGATTTTGATTCGAAGCCACAAATGTAAGTTCAATTATACTTTGGAGCTTCTGGGGTAGGAGCTTCCTCTCCCTCAGTTTTCAGAGATAAAAGCTCCTCTTTCAATTTCGTTTGCTGTTTGTTGCGTTGTTTCTCTTGAACTTCCTCCGCATTATAAGAAAAAAGGCTAAGATTTAAATTGGATATCGCATCCCATATTCTTTTAAAAACACCTCGTACGTTAGCTGGTTGTACTTTTAAAGTATCCTCATTAACGTTTTTTACAAACATATTCACAGCATCGCGGTATCTATTAAGCACATAATCTCTTTTAGTCATTTCCGATGCAGAGGGCATTAAAAGATCAGTTTGCAATGCTGAATCTAATTTATCTTTTAAGGTTGTTAAGGCTTTATAAGACGGGTCAGTTTTATCTACATTTTGATGATCCAATTCATCAAGAGATGTAACTACCATAGAATAAAAATAATTTATTTTTTCTGTAATCTCCTCGAAACTAATATTACTTTTCGGATCATCTAACATAGCCAAGTTAAATTGAGTAGCCATAACTTGTAATGGTTGAACTATCTCTTCTGTAAATCTTCCTAATTTAGGACTGAGCAAACTATTTACCGCTTGATTTAAAGACTCAGCTTCACTTACTAACTTAATCAGTTCATTTATATGACCTTTGCTTACATTCTCGAGGTCAATTTCTGCAATTTGTTGATTAAGCTCTGCAATTTTTTGATTCAGTTGAACTAAATCTAACTCTTTAACATTACTCGCCTTTTTTTCATAGCTTGGCATTTTGCCGTCATTGACTTCTTTTATTTTCTCTTTTAAGGCACTAAATTGGTCAAAGAGTCTCCTATTATTTTCATAACATTTTCTTTCTTCAGGTGATAAGTTGTAATCTTGAAGAAGCAGGGAGTAACTGGTTACTATAGATGCCATAACATTTCTCGCCACATCTGCCTCTTTTTCTGCAAACGTCTTCTCTTCACCAGGCTTTGCTTGAACTCTCCCGTCAACTACTACGCCATTAACTATGTCTTTATAATTGTCTATGCCAATAGCAGCAATCACATCATCATGTAAACGAGTTCTTTCTTTATTGAGGAGCATTTTTGCCGTTTCATTTAATATAGGGCGCATGTAAGCCATGGTACTCCCTGCTTTTTCAATTCTTTTATTAAAAGAGGCACGATCAACAATAGGCAACTCCAAAGCATCAAAAAGTCTTGATAATTTTCCTATCGTATCTTTAGCTTCTTTTACAATGTTTTTTGGTTGATTTTCTTTATTAGGTTCAGGATCTTTTTTCAAATGCTTTATAAATTGCTCTTTAAACGCATACAAATATACTTCATCTGATCCAGGTGCTAACCCAGCTAACCATGAAATATTTTTTCGTAACTCATCAATACCCACCTCGTTCATAGCACTTGTAATAATCGCCGGAAAGGTAATACCAAATTCTCGTTTTAAATTCTCGACATCACCTTTAAATTTCTCAAGGGCAGCTTTTTCAATGTTATCTGTTTTAGTAATGGCAATAATAGTTCTAGCATTATCGCCTGATACCTCTGCAATTTTTTTTGCATATTCCTTTGCTGCTACTAATGAGTCTGGATTGTTCGGGTCAATACAAATAACTCTTATGTCTGAGTATTTATTAATATTCATCGGCGTTAG
This sequence comes from Legionella sheltonii, assembly GCF_026191355.1. Taxonomy (GTDB): domain Bacteria; phylum Pseudomonadota; class Gammaproteobacteria; order Legionellales; family Legionellaceae; genus Legionella; species Legionella sheltonii. The sequence continues at coordinate 52,794 of NZ_JAPHOQ010000003.1, read as the reverse complement.
ACCTGAAAATTTCAGCTCTCCTGCCGTATCAAAAAGCTCAAGCTGAAGACCCTCTATATCTGATGGTACGTTTTGATGGAATGTAAATCCTTGTGTAGGCTGATGATTTTGAAAAAATCTCGGCAATTTATTTAAGCCTTCTTCGGTTAATAATGCACGAGAAAGTTGTGTCTTTCCACTTCCAGAGCTACCAAAAAAGCCAACCTTCACTGTTTGTTTCTTTTCTTTATTAGCTTTTGCCTGCGTCATAATTTTGCTCAAAAAGTCATTCATAAATACTATTATAGTATTTTAATTATACTTTATGAGCAAAAAAAACTTCGATAAAAGCAAGGCAATGATCAAGGCTTATCATGATACAAAACAATTAATTCCTTACTGGAAGAACAGCCTAATAATTCCATGGTTTTAGCTAAAGTTCCTTCTACAGTTCGGTAAGAGATATTCATTTCCCGGGCGATTTCTTTGGAACTTTTTCCCAGAGCAAGTAATCTAAGACAGACGGCTTGTTGTTCTGATAAACGGATGGGTAAATGGGTCGATTTATGAAACAGCACCATATCCTTTTCGTTTAATGAGACTGGTTTGGCTTGTTCTGTATTGCTTTCAGCAACACACTTGAGAGTATGTAATACATGTTCTTCTAAGGCATTATCATCCGTATCAAGAGAGATACTCGCTACCTTTTCAAATAGGTGATCGCGCTTGCTATGCAGCGAATCAAAAAAAGTTTTGAGGTCAGTTGTTAATAATGGCAGTGGATTTCGTGAAATTCGTCCTAGTTGTACGTCAGTACTGACTTGCAAAAATACGACAAGCTCTGAAGACAACAATTCTTGAATTGCTTCATCATCAATAATGCTGGCATCAGTGGTTGCTACAATATGTTCTTTAGCGCGTAACCCCATCAATACTTCTTTTTGGCACTGGTAAAAATTTTTTTGTCCCTCGACGCCGAAAATCTCATGCAAAGTACGCCCCACATGATATTCGATTCCAAGATCCGCATCGATAAACTCCCAGCCCAGTTTTTCAGCCAGAAGCTTTGCGAATAAGCCCTTGCCTGCACCAGGCAGACCGACAATAAAAATACGTTTAGGTTGATTCATCATTTTTCTCCCATGCGTGGCTTCCAATAAGCTTTGAATCTACTCATAGTATAAAAACGTATTTAAATTGCAGCAATACGTAAAAATACGTATCAAATATTAAATTTTTTATACAAAATTTTTTATCCCTTCTGTTTTACTAACATGTGTTTTACAGTTAATAAATCAAGATATGCTTTTTTCTTATCGGCTGGATTTCGTAAAAGATAAGCAGGATGATAGCTTACGATAAAAGGAATATTATTGTAATGATGGAGTGAATTTCGCAATTGTTTCAGCGGCAGTGGTTGATTCAGTAAAAATTGACCCGCAAAGCGTCCTAAAGCCAAGATCAAATGCGGCTGAATCAGCTCAATTTGCCGTGCGAGATAAGAACTGCATTGGGTAATTTCCTCCATCTGAGGATCTCTATTATTGGGTGGTCTACATTTCAAAACATTGGCGATGTAGACATCGTGTTCCTGCATTTCAATGCTCTGTAACATTTGATTCAATAAACTTCCTGCCTTACCTACAAAAGGTAACCCTTGCTGATCCTCATAAAAGCCAGGAGCTTCACCAATAATCATTAATTTTGCGTTCGAACTGCCACGGAAAAAAACAGTTTGCGTCCGCGTTTTATGTAAAGAACATCGAGTGCAAGCAGCCACTTCTTTAGCTAAGGCAGATAATCCTTGTTCACAGGAGGGATGCGAGCTACGTCGCTCCCAGAGATCGATTCCCATAACCTGTAGATAATAACGATTTAAAGGGTCTGACATAGAAGGCTCATTTTACACAATAATTGCTCGAGAAAAGTTGGATGGTTATTTTCGTTTTTAATTTTTGATAAATCAATGCTTCCATAATTAAAAAATCCCCTCATCCCGCCTAGCGAGGCTCTCCATATCGTAGAAGAGTTCTATTGGATGGGAAATCCCTCGCTAGGCTTGGGATGACGTTGGAAATAAATTAGCCGATTCTTTAAGTATCATCTTGCGAGCATTTATAAATTGCGTCTCATTCCAAATGTTTTCTACGAGTAATGTTCCCTTATCGAGACATTCTTCATAAGCAGCTAATCCAATTAATAAATGGGAGAATTTAATTTTTCTAAATTTGCGCAAGGCATCAAATAAAGTCAATCGTTCAATTTCAGATCCACATATATCATCCCCGCATTCTCCATCAATGCCTTTAAATTTTGCCGCAAACCAATCCTCTAAAGACTTTCCTTTCATAATAAAGCTATGGGAGATTTGTGAACCACCAAGTACTCGAGTATCTAAATATTGCTGAATATCAACACAAATTGAGTTGTTCTTTATATATTCCAATGCTTCAGTAAATAATGGGCTTAATTCGAAAGGTTGCACCTGAACTCTAGCACGTAATTCCATCAATGATTTAAGTCTATTTTGTTGTTTTACCTGATTTTCTGTAGTCTTATTTCGCGAAGTTTGTACCTCCTTTTTCATCGCCTCTATTTGATTATCGAGTTCAACTACAATCTTGTGCAGACGAACAGAATTTTTTCCTTTCGTAACCATTTGATCGTGCAACCAATTGCATAACTCTGGAGATAAAGATTGAGTTTGTTTGCTCGAAAATACTTTGGTTAATGCAGCATCGAAATCATCTGGAGTTAATCGATCATAGAGTTCGGCCGCTTTTAAATAAAGATTCGCATGCTCTTCTTCCAGATGTTCCTCCAACATTTTTCGCTCCCAATCATCCATTTTGGTGGCGTTGCTTAATTCAATCATCCCGCCCCCAGGTAAAAGATAATAACCGTGATGTTTTGCAAAACGAATTCGCCCCTGTGCATCGACATGAATTCTATCCACCGCTTCATTTTTAAGCGAACCACCCATTTGAATCTGAATTGGATAGAGTTGATTCGCGGGGGGATGAGCAATATTGAGCTGATCCAAATTAAAAAGATGAGCTTTATTCGTTTTCCTTAAGTGGGCTTTTTGAGCTTCACGAAATTTTTCCCAAATTTCTGACGTATACTCAGGGATTGGTAGTTTCAATCTCATCTGCCCCGGGGTACTACCAAACTCAAACCAAGCGTTTAATTCGTCATCCATCTCCATATTATAAAAATCGAATAAAATTTCAAAAAAGTTCTGATTTTCGATGCGTTGCAAAACATCAGCATAATTAATGAAAGTTGCAGCATATGTTAACTCTTTATAATGTGCCTTCACTTGGCTCTTATCAGTCACTTTACCCGCAAGTTTTTTGATGTCTGCCATTTTATCCAACATTATGGCTTGTCGACCTTGAGTGTTCGCTTCTTTATATTGAATCAACATCGGGCCAATATCAGTAAATAACTGCACCATGTTTTTCCTTATCTGAGATTTGATAAATGTCAGTTTATAACAAAAATGTAAAATTTTAATACATCTGATAAAAATCAAATTATAATACTATTTGAGTTAATTTTATGCTTTCGCTATGCCTCTTATTATAGATTCGCAAAATATTGCACATAATGAATGGATTTGGGATTATCTAGAGTCTCAGCGTCTCGTAGGGAAAGAGGTTTGGAAACCGAATGAAGTATTTACCTATAACGGCACTTCGTACACATTTCAGCAACCTGTATTTGCAAGAAAAAGAAAAAATCCTGCTCAGGGCTATGCTTATGAAATGCTATCCACAAAACGTCTCGGCGCAGGAGAATATGGATCAGTATATCGTATTTCCTGCACTATGAGCCAAGGGAAAACAAATACCTTCCAAGCTAAAGACAAACATCGAGTCGTAAAATTTCTCGATCCTCATCATGCCTTGAATGAGTATGAGGTTGCACGTTACGCCGCACATTTACATATTAAAGCACCAACTCAGCACTACTTGGTCATGAAAGAAATGCCAGGCGAAACACTATTTAGTTTTTTAAGCAAATACGCTCTAAGCCGGCAAGAAAAATTAGATCTGTCTATAGCGCTCGCTTATGCAATTAAAGAACAACTCATTGATATAAAAATTATTCATAGAGATCTTCATGGAGGTAATATTTTAATAAAATATGATCCCCAGTCTTCACAAAACCCTTTTATAGTAAATATTATTGATTATGGGATTGCCAGATATATCCCCACTTTAACTGTCTATCGAGAAAATTATGATGCTTTTTCATTATGTGAGCTTTTAGAGTGGATTTGGGCAAATGAATCAGATAGACCTAAGTACATTAATCGATTATTGTATTTAAGATCAAACGATATACTAGATTACCTTTGTCTTGATGAAATAGTTATATCCCCCACCTCACGATCTCAAGAACCCCTGGATCACATGTTTGTCTATTTAAACAAGTTGGAGAACAAAGAGTTAGCCCAGGAATTACAAACTAATCTATTAACTGCATTAAAAGGATCTAAGGCGAATAATTTAGCTTTGATGAGGCAGGCCGTCCAGGAATGTATAGATAGATTGCAACAACACAAAATTGATCTGAGTACCTTTCCTTATCCAATCTTTATAGAAGATCTAGAGAAACAAAAGCTGTTTAATGATATTAATACCTATTTTAGGCTTTTGGAAAATAAAGGAAAATCCCTGAAGAACACGTCTCAAGAATTAGAAGGAGAACAACTGTGTGCTCTGGCCCACAACTTAAGACAGAAAACATATCAAGCCGCTATGATGCCTTCCCATGATCAACGAAATGCTTTAGTTGAATGCAATGAATATTGCAAACAAGTCTTAAAAGATAATAAAAAATTACTTGATATCCATCGAGACTCCAATTACATTTGGGCGGAAATTGGGATAGCCCTGTGTTCTCTTATTGTGTTCTACCCCGTAGTTGGTTTTATTCATTATCTTGCAACGGATAGGTTTAGATTTTTTAATCAAACCGAATCAGCTGCAGGAGCCCAAAAAATAGAAAAGAATTTTAATCAACTATCTACTCTCAAAGTGGATTAGCAGTTTTTCTTTTACAATTCACATCAATGCACATTGCTTTAAGCACCATCTATAAATTTTTTCCCATAATAGTTAATGATTCAAAATTATTTTGCTAATATAGCTGCCGTTGTCATTATAAGAAGAATAATCTATGACATTAGCAAAAAATTCAAATCCCTATTCAGCTGATACTGCATTTCAAGATGGCCGATTACGCCAAGCGCAGCTAAAAATGCTCGCTATGCTGGAAGTAGTAGACTCTATCTGCAGAAAACATGGTTTGGATTATTGGCTTGATGCAGGAACTCTTTTAGGTGCTGTCCGCCATCAAGGGTTTATTCCCTGGGATGATGATGTGGATATTGCCATGCCCCGCGCCAGCTATGAACAATTTCTACGTGTTGCTCCATTAGAGATTCCAAGCTGGATGTGGTTGCAAACAATCCATAGCGACCCAGGCTATTTTAATATGGCTACTCCTTTAAAAATCAGGGATCGTGCCAGTCGTTTTATTGAAAAACACGAAAAGGGGAATGAGCCGTACGTTCAAGGTATCTTTATTGATGTATTTGTCTATGACAGGATGCCAGTAGACCCAAAACAACGTAAACGATACAAATTCTATGCTAAAAAGCTCTCCCGTTTATTAAGCACTAAATACAGTAAAGTAAAAATAGGACACTATCCTACCCTCTATAAATTGATCGCCTCATTTTTTCCTAAACCTCTGCTTGAGTGGAGTTTGCAGAAAATCATCCATCAAGCAAATGCCAGTCATAGCCCATATATAGGACGAGGTTATAATTGCGTAGGCAAAAATTTAATTAAAAAAGAAGAAATCTATCCTTTGCAGCGCGTCTCTTTTGAAACCAAAGAATTTAATATCCCTCGTAACGCGGAAGCGTTCCTGATCCAACAATATGGTGATTATTTGCAGTTACCTCCAGAAGAACAACGAGTCATGAGACATTGTAAGGAACTGATTCCCCACCTGGAAGAAGCAATATAGCCCCCTACTCCCTGAGTATTGACAGATAATCATGCAATCGGATACAATTGTACCCAATATCTAACAAGCACATCTCTAAGAGGCTTAAACTATCATGGACATTATTTCTTAAGTACGCCTTTTATTTCGGGCGATGACGGAAGCAGTCAAAATCACTGCCCATTTAGAATACTTAAGAGAGTTACATGATGCATAAGCCTATTCGATTTGAAGATCTTAGTCTTTCTTTCCCCCACAAAACATGTTTTGTGGACTTCAGTGGCCAAGTTTACAACGGCAGTCGAATTGCAATTATTGGACGCAATGGCACTGGAAAATCAACTCTGCTCAAAATACTTGCAGGATTGCTTCAACCAACCGAGGGTGACATCCATTTTCCTCAAGCATTAAATATAGGTTATGTCCCCCAAGTCATTGAAGAATATAACTCATTAAGTGGAGGACAACGTTTTCAAAAATTATTGACGCATGCTTTTGCTGCGGATCCAAATCTTTTAATGCTCGATGAGCCTAGTAATCACCTGGATCGTAAAAATCGACATTCTTTAATAAGAATGCTTTCTGATTATCGAGGAACCTTAATTATGGTGACTCATGATATTGAATTACTGCAATCCACTGTGGATACGATTTGGCATATTGATCTAGGTAAGGTCAATGTTTTTACTGGATGTTATGAGGATTACTTGCGAGAAATCACGATTCAGCGCCATGCGATTGAAGGTGAACTTGCGGAACTGATACGTCAGAAAAAGCAACTCCATGTCGACATGATGAAAGAACAAGTACGAGCCAAGAGCAGTAGAGCTCAAGGTGAAAAACACATTCAGCAGCGGAAGTGGCCAACCATTGTTTCACAGAGTAAAGCGAGGAATGCACAAGAGACTTCTGGACGTAGAAAAAGCGCAATCTGCCATAAGAAACACGAGTTAAGTCAACGTTTATCAGAACTCTACTTGCCCGAAACGATTCAACCCAAATTTGCTGTTCCTGGGGTTGCAACAAGCCAGACCTTAGTAACAATCAGCGAAGGAACTGTTGGTTATGTTGAAAATAAGTCAATTTTGCGTGAGTTGAGCGTTTCAATAAAAGCACGAGATCGGATTGGGATTTGTGGCGATAACGGTTCAGGTAAATCCACTTTACTCAAAGCCATTTTAGGTAGTCCGTCTGTCATCAAAACAGGAAATTGGACGGTCCCGCAAGCGGATGAGATTGGCTACCTTGATCAACATTACACGACTCTGCCAGCAGAGAAAACAGTATGGGAGGCGATAAGCTGTTGCTTAATGAATAAATCCTATACCGAAATTAGGGAGCATCTAAATGATTTTTTATTTCGAAAAAATGAAGAAGTTAATGCCTTGGTTTCAACCTTATCTGGTGGAGAAAAGGCTAGACTCTCTTTGGCACAAATTGCGGCGATTACACCCAAAATGCTGATTTTGGATGAAATGACAAACAACTTGGATAGAGAAACACGTGCTCACGTCATTCAGGTACTCAAAGTTTATCCTGGGGCCATGATTGTTATTTCCCATGATGCTGATTTTTTGCATGCTATCCAAGTAACTGATCGGTATGAAATTAAGGGTGGTCTATTAAGCGCCTTATAGTTGTACCCAAAACTGAGTAAAGATTATGAATAAAAAAAATAATTCGCTAAACAATTTTTTCCTGAATCTGATAAAACCATACAGTTGGTATGTTATTGGATTATTGCTTACTGCTGCTTATTGGGGGATTAATAATGCCCTGTCTCCTTATGTGTTAAAACTGATTATTGATAAGGTTGCAGCATTTTCGGGCAATAAATCAGCCCTATTTGATGCGATAAAACCCTATATCATCGTATACATTACGTTGTGGGTGTTAATTGCTATGGATATGCGCCTTTCAGATTGGCTCCGGTTGAAGTTATTTCCCTACTTACGATATGACCTGGTTAATAACATGTTTGCCTATTTGAATCAGCATTCACATCGTTATTTCCAAAATAACTTTGCAGGCAGTTTATCCAATAAAATCTCTGATATGACCGCGGGCACCATCTCGATTTTTACAACAATCGATGATGCTGCCGCGCAAATTGTCGGTCTTATTATTGCGATTATCAGCATGCTGCTTGTGCAGCCGATATTTGCTTTGATTTTATTTGTTTGGGCTATTACTTTTTTGGGAGTCGCAATCGTTTATTTCAAGCCGGTGCAAGATCTTTCTAATATCTTTGCGACCAGTAAAACCACTTTAGTTGGAAAAATTGTTGATAGCATAAGCAATATCACGAACCTGCGCTTGTTTTCCAGAGCAGACTTTGAGAATCAAGTAATTCGAAATGCAACCCAGGATACCACAGATAAGGATCAGACCATGCAATGGACTATCTTGAAAATGCGTATCTATTGGGACGTGAGTATTATTGTGTTGATTGCTACCAACTTATATATGTTGGTCGTTATGTACAGTAAGGGTCAAGTATCAATAGGTGATTTTAGTTTCGTTATCTCATTGTCACTGAGTATTTTCTATAATTTATGGTATCTGGCGAGCCAATTCGTACATTTTGCTGAAGAACTGGGAAAGTGCCGACAAGCCCTAACCCTGATTTCAGAACCCCATGAGATCAACGATCAACCGAATGCGCAGCCACTTACAGTCACTCAAGGTCGGATTGAATTTCAAAACGTGAGCTTTCACTATGATGAAGGAGCCCACCTTTTTAAAAATAAATCCGTTGTGATTGAACCCGGGCAAAAAATTGGTCTGGTAGGTTTATCTGGCTCCGGAAAAAGTACTTTTGTCAATTTGATTCTTCGCCTGTTTGATGTGGAGTCAGGTAAGATTTTGATTGATGGACAAAATATTCGCGAGGTAACTCAAGAATCACTACGCGAAAATATTGCAATGATTCCTCAGGATGTAACCTTATTTCATCGCACTTTAATGGAAAACATTCGTTATGGTCGAATTGATGCAACAGATACTGAAGTAGTTGCTGCATCAAAGAGAGCACATTGCCATGAATTCATTTCCAAACTTCCTGAGCAATATGATGCGTTAGTTGGTGAGCGTGGAATTAAATTATCGGGTGGACAACGACAAAGAATTGCCATCGCCCGAGCTATGTTGAAAAATGCACCGATTCTTATCCTAGATGAAGCAACCTCAGCCCTGGATTCGTTGACTGAAAAATTGATTCAGGATGGCTTACATGTGCTAATGCAAAACAGAACAACCATTGTAATTGCGCACCGACTCTCCACTTTATCTGAAATGGATCGCATCCTGGTTTTTGAAAAAGGCCGTATCATTGAAGATGGTTCTCACGAGGAACTGCTCAAAATACCGAGTCATTACAGTCGTATGTGGAAAATGCAAGCCGGGGGATTTTTACCTGATGCGTTATAACGATCATTAGTGCGGCGCAATTTGGGATTTTTTGTAACTATACCCTCACCCTATCCCCCCCCCCAAAGGGGCGAGGGGATAAAAAACACTCCATAAAAAATCCCCTCTCGCGCTTCAGGTGAGGGTATTAAAATAGCTTTTTCCTTAGATCAGATACTTGTTCCCCCTGAGATATGCACAAACCGATTACGCTATGCTCATAAGAACCACTGAAACAATAAAACAACTATTGTGTTAATTCAGTGACCGCTTTTTTACTCTGCTCATACTGAATGATCATTTCAGAAAGTGCTTCTGGTGAAACGTCTACTTTGGGGTCAATTGCTTGCTCACTCCATTTAGGAATTCGTACTGGCTTAAAATAACGACCTTCGGCCGGTTCAGAGCGTTTATCATACTCAACTGTATAAAGCTTCCCAAATCCCGTGATTTTTCCCTCATCATCTGCCTCTAATTCTACAATAGCCTTTTGGATTGCAGTTTTGGCGTCTATTTTTTTACCCTTAATTCCATCCTCCAGGATCTTCTTAGCATCTTCTATCGTTTCATAAAACAAGACTTCATGACCTAATGAATACCCACAAACTTGCTCAAATGCTAATGTATGAAGAGGGGAAACGAAATAAGAAGCCAAATCAGAAAAACTATCACCAATTTTGGTATATGGAGGTTTCACTAATGCGTATATTTTTTTCATTTTATTCCCTAAAAATTTAAAATATATAAAAAGACAGTTCTCGAATGGGAACTAATCACAATTCTCCGTTGCGTTTGAACTTGAAAAAATGCAGTGACGCAACCTATAAGTGTTTCTTATATCCAGAACAGTAAACACCTGCAGTAGCATTGCAACCATTTTTTTCAGGTTAAATATTATCACACTTGTTCTATTTGTATATAAGCTTCTGCCCCCACTTTTTATTATGAATCCATGGCATTTATTTTGCGTCAGGGTAAAAAAGTACGGTACCAATTTCAGTACAAATTTGATGCAAATTCCTTTGGACAATCTCCTTTGAATATAAATGAACATGGAGAATAATTTTCACCCACTCAACTATACTCAAAATAACCCAGTCGAAAAATTGAGAACTTGCAGGATGCAATACTGGGCTGACTAAACAGGAGTTTTTTTATGAAAGTTAATTATCTGCTCGCCCCTTTTATTTTAATGCCACTATGTGTTTTCAGTCAGACTCATGATGATGTGACCACCTTGATGATTTCACAAAACCCGGAGAATAAAAACAACCAAACCCTCACTTATTCAAATGAAATAGATAACTTTAAAAAAAATAAATCATTGATTCGCAGCATTGATTTTCCGACACAAATCATTCGTATGGATCAAAACATAGAAAATCAACAACTCACCTGTGATGAAGTAAATAGCCAAATTGATAAAATCTTAGTGCAAAAAATAGTGAATGAGCAATTTAGTTATGCGATTTATATTAGTTGTTATTATAATCCGGAAACTCGATTAGCAACCCAATTCATTATCAACAGCTATTTTGATCCTTTAAATGACGAAGCAGTTACCTACTTGGAATCCTATCTTAGCGAATACAATGGCACTGATTTATTTGGGACGAAATATAAAATTGAATCTGCAAAAGGTCTCATCATTTCCTTAGAAGTTGCTGCAGGAATGAAAAAAAAGCCGAATAGACCTCCTTTTGTCGAGTATCACAAAGACCGTAGTAATTTCTACTTCAAAAGCAACTATGAAATGAAAAATAAGTTATTCAGTGATATCTATCAAAATTTCTTTACTCCTGATCCTAATAAAATACTGCCTTTCCTAGATAAATGGGTTTCATCTCATGCAAGCTCCATTTATAAAGCAGTCTTAAGAGATTCAAATTATGTTGAATTACAGCCCGAAAAAATTTTTCTTATGGAGAATGAGGAACTATTTGTTTCTAACTTTAAACAATATTTTGCGCATTATTGCGAGCCTTATGAAAACCATCGATGCTTGAATCCTGGGGGTAAAATAGATAATGAGGAAAATCTTTCGAAAGTAGCTTTGTAAGTTATGAAATGAGTCGTGCAGCAAAATTCCCCTCATCCCTCGTTGCGCATGGGATGAAGGGGATTCTATTTAACCCAATTCGGCTTCATAAGAAGCTATTTTTCTCGGTTTTAATTCGGCTTGCTCCTCGGCAATTGCTTTATCATTGACGATCTTGGTGACACAAGCATCAGACCATACATTTAAAGCAGTTTCTAACATATCAATTAAACCATAGAAAGGTAAAATAACCCCCATAAGCACGATAGGAACGTTCATACTGGATAAGAGGCTAATGCTCAGGAAGAAACATCCCATAGGTACCCCAGCATTGCCAATAGCAGCAACAGTCGCAACGAATACCCACAAAACCATCGTCCCGTAGGAAATGGGCATGCCATGATTCTGCATTAAATAAATTACCGTAGCAAAAATAAAGGCAGCACAACCATTCATGTTAATGCTGGTGCATAAAGGTAAAACAAAACGGCTTACTGCTGGCTTTACCTGTAAATTCTTTTCTATAGTATTCATGGTGACCGGTAATGTCCCTACGGAAGACTTAGAGAAAAAAGCCACTGATAAGGCAGGAAGCATAGAGCGCATTGCAGCAAAGGGTTGAATATTATTCTTTTTTAGCCATAAAGGTAAGACGACAAAACCTTGGACTAAATTGGCTAAAACAACGATTAGTAAATACTCACCAATCCCTTTGATATCCATACCTGAACGCAACTGAACTACTGTTGAGGTAATAAAGCCGAACAAACCTAATGGAATTACTGCAATAATCCAACGCGTCATCACTAAAAACATACCGTGCGCGCCTCGGAAAAAGCGCGTAATGGTATCACGTGCTTCTTCATCAGGTATTTGCCGAACCGCAATACCGATAATAATACTTAAGAACAATACCCCCATAACTTGTTGTTCAAGAAAAGGAGATAATAAATTAGTGGGTATAATATTCGCCAGATATCCCAAATAACCTAAACTGCTCGTTGATGTGGTTGTTTGCGCATCCAAATTGACTTGCACCGAACTGGGTTGAATGATGAGATAAAGCAAACAGCTGATCACCGCAGCCACTATCGTAGTTGAAAAAGTATACTTTATTGTACGTTGCCATATTTTTTTCATATACCCATCAGTTTTGTAGTTTGCCAAAGTAACGATGATGGATAAAGAAATAATGGGTAAACTGATGCACTTAAAAAGTTTAATAAATAAATCAGAAATCAATAGACCTGTTTCTTTCAAAACAGCAACATTTGACATTCCACTGGCAATACCCAAACCAATCATTAAAGCATAAATCACCGGGGTGCTGAAAATGAGTTTTTTCTGTTGTTGATGTGCTGCACACATGTTGGGAATCCTTAAAAAATCAAAAAAATGAACATAAAGAGATTAAGTTAGCAGCAACAACAAGAAACAAGTTTAAAATGAGCGAGGGTTGAACGGTGCATTGTTTGGTTCGAGTGAGTTAACATAAAAACCTTATACTCTGGCTGATTAAAATATGTACAATGAGAAATATTCTAACACATCTAGCATGTTCGTCAAGTTATTTATGTCAAACCACAATCGTTTAATACTGATCTTAAAAGAAATTTCTCTCGGATAACCGAAAAGAGAGCGCATATAAAAGAAGATGCTTATAACTAATTCTCCGCTTTTGTTAGCCATTCATAATCTGCAAAATTCATCTCCTTGGCGATAGGAGGATCTATGAGGCCCTCGCCCGCGCGAAGAATTTGATTAAAAATAAACTTTAAATCGGGGGGGTATTGTGCAATATGCTTTAATTAAAAGCAAAGTAAAGCGTGGTTAGGCAAAAAATTATTGATTATAAAGTAAAAAATAAATAGCCTGACTATCACAGTAATCAGAGTTAATGTAGTCGGATTCATTCGCCCTGCTACAATGATCCTCGTTACATCAACATACTTGACCAGATTATAGTAAATATAAAAGTATGTTGAAGAGATTTTTCTGTGAATTGTTGGGTCCGACTCAACCTACTTGCTCCGTAGTGCCTTGGCTGGAAAACCAACATCCATTGTGTATAATTTTAAATCAATAGAAAGGTAATCATTGGTGTCAATATGTATAGTTTCACTAGAACAGAGAAGTCCTAATAGCAACGAAGGCAATCTGATACTAACACAGGGATATTTTGATTTTTATCCTTTGTTTTGGCCAACAAAAGAATATCTCTCCACAGCAAATCTGAAGGATATGAATGACTATTCCGACGCGATGACTCAACTTCGTAATAAAGCAGTAGGAAATGAAGCTCTAAGTAATTATTTTGGTAAGGTTGAAGATCCGGTATGCTCAATGACGGTATTATTACCTGGCCATGAAACTGGCATTCTCTTTTCTTATCCCGCTATTGGAGAAATTAGCAAAGCGAAAGTAGCAGAAAAACCAAAGGACCAGGATGAATCTCAACCAGTTTTGCATAATATCTTAGTGGGCAATTGCCCTCAAATCGAACTAATTCCATATTGATCGGTTAGCAGATTGGAAAATTGCTAATAATAATAATTAAGGAAATTAGCCTTTTGTTCATTACTGTTTGATTTTGGCTATTTTTCAATTGGGATCTCAGCTACCATCGGTAACATCGTTGCACTGTTTGTATTGTGCAAATTTATGCGAGGTAAGAATTGATACAATGAGTTCGGAACAAGATGATTTAAGGTAGGGAATGCGTTTTTTCATACCTGCGATAATTTCAAACAGGATTCCAAATTAAGCAGAGCATTTTTAATAAATTCTCAAGCCATTGGCGCAAATTAAGCAACTCCCTTATTTATGTTAAGCTCATGTGTAGTGCTTTGGGAGTAGCCTAAAAAAGTGTGAATCAATTCTAAAAATTTCTGTCTACCACATAATGAGCTATCGCTTCTAATTTATTCACTGGAATACCCGTTTTTTTTAAATGTTTTAAGGCTTTATTGAAAATTTCGTTTTCTTTTTGCTTCGCTTTCTGCATCCCAATCAGGGTTGGATAAGTAGGTTTGTTTCTTTCCTGATCCGAACCTTGATGTTTACCTAAAGTCTGGGTATCAGACTCAATTCCAATAATGTCATCATGGATTTGAAATGCTAATCCGATATAGTCTCCAAATTTTTGTAAATTATTTAAAATATTTTTATCATCACAATTGGCAGCGAGGGCGCCCAGTAAAATACTTGCGGTAAGTAAATATCCGGTTTTTAGTTTATAAGTATTTTCTAATTCATTTAAACTTACGTCCTTATCTTTCATCTCAATATCAAGCTCTTCCCCTCCAGCCATCCCTAAAGATCCAATTGCTCGCGCCAGGAGGCGAATCATTTCTATTTCAATCTCAACTGCAATTTTATTTTTATCCAGACTGGCAATAGTTTCAAAAGCCAGGGTCTGTAACGCATCACCCGCTAATATAGCAGTAGCCTCAGAAAATGCTTTATGACATGAAGGTTTACCTCGACGTAGATCATCATTATCTAATGCAGGTAAATCATCATGGATTAAAGAAAAAGCATGGATCATTTCAATAGCGGAACCAAGGTGATCAAGTATATCAAAATCAGCCCCTAGTGCTTCTCCTGTTGCATATACTAAAGCTGCACGTATCCGCTTTCCGCCATTTAATACCGCATATCTCATCGCTTTATGCAGCTCAACAGGTTGTTTATTTTCTGCTGGTAATAAACAGGTTCCATTACTCAGGAAATGATTAATTCGTGTTTGATATTCCTTGAGATAAATTTCTGCATTCATCATGTTGTTTCACCTTATCAACCATTTTGTTATTACGACACAAAGAGCAGCTGAAAAGCCAAGCTTACTCCCCTAAGGATTGGAGCGATCCCCAAAAAGCTCCCTAAGTGCTTTGTCTTATTTCCTTAAGAATTTCGAGTGCATCAGTCTCGTTAACACAATGCGTTTGCTCTAATTTTCCTATCAGCATTTGACTTAAAAGAGGTATCTCTTCTTTTTGCGCACCTACAGACAAAACCAAATTTTTTATATGTAATTTCATATGGCCATTAACAATACCATCAGAAACAAGGGCATTTAATGCAGCAAAATTTTGTATCAAACCTACAGCCGCAACTACTCGGGCAAGCTCATCTGCCCGAGAGATCCCAAGTATCCCGAGACAAATTTTAGCAATCGGATGAATTTGCGTTACTCCTCCTACCGTTCCCAGTTGAATTGGAACTTCAATCCGCCCATATAGATTTCCATCACGCATTTCCCATTTGGTGATTGAACTGTATTGTCCATTCCTAGCTGCATAGGCATGAACTCCAGCCTCAACCGCTCGCCAATCATTACCTGTAGCAATTAATACCGCATCAATGCCATTCATAACCCCTTTGTTATTTGTTGCAGCTCGATAAGGGTCTATTTGAGCAAATAAAGAAGCCTCTTCAATACGTTTTCCCAAGATTGGATCAATGTCATAAATTACTGCATTAGCAACAGTGATTTTTTGATCAGACAAATTGGATAAGATACACATGGTTACCTCTTCATGTGTGTGCGCCTCGATTAGCCCTCGCAAAAACTCACAGGCTTGATTAATTCTATTGGCCCCCATTGCATCACTTGGATCAATTAATACATGTAAAATACCCATAATTTTTTTATCAGGTCGTTCTATAGTACGAACAATGATGTCTGATGCCCCTCCGCCACGCTTGATTAAGGAGCTGAGAACTTTTTGATTTACCTGGTCGAGAAAAAACTCTTTCTGTTCACTAATTTTTTTCTCAAAACGAACTGGATCACGAAGACATGCAAATTGAATTTGACCTATAGCGTGTTTCCCTAAAATTTCGGTGCTCAAATCGCCATGAAGGTTAATAAACTTAGCTGCCTTGCTGAGGCCTGCGATAACGGAGTGTTCTTCAATCACCATTGGAATAATAAAATGTTTTTTATCGATACAAAAATTAACAGCAACTCCTAATGGAATCCCAAACCAACCAATTGGATTTTCGATTAATGTTTCGAGCAGTTCCTCTTTAAAAGTACCTCCATGCTGCAATGCAACGACACCCTCGGGATCCAAAAAAACCGTTGCAACGAGTCTTTCAAGTTTCTCTTTTTTAGTTAACTTGGAAAAACCTTCCCATACTTTTTTACCATTTAAACTAATACTGCTCATCTCAAATAACTCGATACGTTAAAAAAATTTCCATTTGAGCCCAGCCCCAAGTTCCTGTTCCAAGTAAATAATCCGTAAATTCTTTTTCATACACCATTCCAGGCACTATGAGAATATGCGGCAAGAGCAAAAAACTGGGTGCATCTTTCGCAGCAGAACCATTAAGGACAAAGGATGGATGAGAAGTTAGCAGAATCACCATCCCCCCTCTAAGGACCAGATATTCTCCCAAAATGAACGTTTTTGCAGGTACCGATAACTGACAATTCATTATCCTCATCCTTTTATTAGGGATTCGACCAAGTTGGACTCGTTCTTATTGCGACGACGCATTTGCATATAGGCTTCTGCATTAATTTCTTTTCTGTTTTCCAAATCCTTGTTCACATCCTCTCGCCATTTACCCTCTGCTGCCAGATTACCTGCCGTCAATAGCAGCAATTCTGCTCCACAGCCTGAACCATAGGAGAAAGCAGTGATTTGATCGCCAGCATGTAAGCCGCATAGGGTTTTCGCTACAGAAACCCATAAACTTGCCGTATAGGAATTACCGGTTAAAGAATTCCATTCCATTGTAGGATTAACTTTCTCCATGAAGAGCTGTTCACATTTTTGAGGATCTATTCCTGATGATAGGCATATATCTGCAAACGCCTTTTTCACCATTTTAGGAAAGGGTACATGAAAACAAAGCGCTTTATAGACATCAAACAAATTGGCAAACTCCATTTTTTTATCAATACACAATGCCTTGAAGCAGCTACGTGCGGCTTTTTTATAACATTCAAGACTAAAATCCCCATTGACTAAAGGAAAGGGTTCATTCTCCGGCCTCCAAAAATCAAATACTGGCTTGCTGAAAGGGTATGATGCAGAATCGATTGCAGCAATATCGGGAGTATCAATGATAAATGCTACAGCACCGGCTCCTTGCGTGGGTTCTCCGGGATCACCCACTTTATAGAGAGAGATATCAGCAGCAATCACCAACGCGGCTTTTTGGGGGGCAATATTGGCAAGTTTCCACTCCAAAGCTTGTCTAATGGCTAATGTACCTCCGTAACAGGCATGTTTGACTTCATAGGATCGAACAGCACCGTGAATGCCTAATTTTTCTGCTACGAATGCACTCAAAGGCCTACTCATGTCCGGTGCACTTTCAGTGCCTACTGCTAACAACCCAATATCATCCAGTGTACCTCCCCATCGAGAAAGAGCACGTTTTGCTGCCTCTACAGCCAGTTCGACTACGCTTATATTTTCAGGACAAAGTGAAATTTTTCTGCAACCCAGTCCAATAGTGTATTTATCAGGATCTACATTTCGTAGTTTTGCCAGGTTTTCTACAGAAAGAAAAATGGGTGGAAAATGAAGCCCTATTGAAGAGAAACCAACTTTATTCACCTTGCTACTCCTTACAAACATCTTAACGTTATAAATTTAGATATTTACACGATACAACTTGAATGGTAGATCTACTGTCGGCTCTTTTTTCCATAAACTTAGAACATATCCTCCATAACCTGCCTCTATGACTTTGCAAGCTAAAGCATACTTTTTGAGAATATCTATATGACTCTTAACTCGTTCTGATATGAGTCCCCATTCAAAATAACATTCATTCGCGAGATTCAGTGCATCTGCTAGCAAGAATAATCTGTACTTTTGATTACTTTCCAAAGCATGTCTGGTTTCAATGGAGGAAGTTATCATTTTTTCGTCAACAAGAGCGGCTTTAGAAGGCTCCAATAATCTCATTTCATTAATTTTTTGCAGGCAATCGTCACTTATTGTGGTTTCTTTGGTACTTGATATATAAAGATGAGGGTGCCATGTAGGGTTTAATTTTTTTATTTCACGTGAATAGGAGTACATGATGAGGCTGGGTGACATCACTCCTGCAATATCGGCTCCATTACTGCTTTCCCGGAGTGAGCTCTCTAGTTTTAAAGTAAACTCAAACAAATTACTTCTTTGCATGAGGCCGTAATAAACAAGCCACTCAGCCACGGCATAATAAAGAGCAGCAAAAAAACCAAAGCCATTACATGGAGGGATGTTGCAATTTAATTCAAAATATCCTGTCAACACGGAGCATTCCTTGCCGAGCAATTCCAAAGCCCGGCTTATCACAGACCATAGAATTATCTGGGTGGAATTAAATCCCTCTCCGGTAATCGTTCGAATTGTTTTGATTTCATTAGGATAATATTTTAGAACTAATTTATAGCGCTCAAATGGACTAATAATTGCATATCCTTTCTGGTTGTTAATAAACTCACCGCTTAATATGCATTTTGCAGGAATACAGACTTTAAAACCCAACATAGACATCATCAAGAAAATTAAGGTATCTATAAATTTAGCACATAATTACTCGATTCGTATTATTTTTATACAACTCTAGAATATTCTTTGTGATTTCGAAAGTCTAAATAATTGCGAATTAACTCCACTCACTTAGCTCATAAAACTTAAAATTAATCAGCTATACTTTTTTTTATGCTATGAATAAAAATTGAGACGGTGGAGACGGCAATGACTTTCAAAATTAACGTACCAGCAAAATGTATTTTAGCTGGTGAACACCTTATTCTGGAACGTGGTTATGCAATTGTTGCTCCATTTTATCAGTATAATTTAACCCTGAGTTATGAGCCGGATAAAACAAAAACAATGCATCTTATTTCTGCTGAAGCTAATGATTCCTTTGGCATTATATTATGGCCGGCGATTTATAAAGCATATGAACTATTACAAAAAGATCCTCATAAAATTACAGGTGTTTTTGATATCAAATCAACCATCACTCCTTGCGGAGGTCTAGGTTTTTCCGCTGCGCTATGCGTTGCCATCACCGAGTGGATTATCTATCAAGGATTATTACCTCGTTCTCAATTATTTCAGTTTGCAGTAGAGTTGGAAAATATGTTTCATAAACAAAGTAGTGGTGTGGATATTGCCGGTGTAACGGCTAAAAACATGATAAAATATTTCCCTAATCGTGAACTATGTGAGATAGACCTTGCATGGCAACCTCTTTTTTATATTTCTTCATCCAATGAAACCAGTTTTACTGGACCATGTGTTAAAAAAGTCCAGGAATTAAAAAAGGAAAATCCCCAAAAATCGGAAATTATTTATGAAAAAATGTTACATGCGGTTCTCTTAATTCAAAGTGCATTAGAAGAAAAAAATGATGAGAGTCTGCGTATTTTGGCGCAAGGGCTATCAACTGGAAATGAATGTTTTTATGACTGGGACTTGGTATCTCCCCAACTACATAATCACATCCAGCAATTAAAAGAGTATGCATTAGCCTGTAAAGTAGTGGGCTCAGGTTTTGGTGGCCATGTTTTAAGTTTATGGAAAGAGCCTCCTCCTTCTGATTTTCCTATCCAATTACATCCTCTGATACTAAATTCAACTAAAAAAGCAGAGCTATCATCGTAGATATCGAGGAGTGTAGGCAATTTTTTTATTTATGTTTATTGGTCAGTCATTATGAAGTGCTTTAAAAGCATATTTTGGAGGTTTTATGAAATCCATGAGTAGCAATTTCCCTATAAGCAACTTTACTACAACACTAATTAGACTAATAAAATCTCGTATAGTAGTTATCTATCGGCCAATTTTTGCCTTATTAACTTATCTGGCTTCTGCTGGACCTGATTATAAGATATCGACCAGTATTTTAGTTGTACTAACAGTTTATCTTGCGGGATTTGGGACATATCTTTACAATGATTTGAATGATTTTGAAGAAGACAGTATGAATAATGAGGTGACAAGTTTTACCTATGATGTCACTTTATATCGTACGATATTGATTGTTTCTATTTTTTGCCTGTGCAGCGCATTACTTTTAGGAATTTATCTTAGTATCTACAATCTCTTTATTGGATTGTTTAGTTTATTATTAGCGTTCACTTACTCACATCCGAAAATTCACCTCAAGACTTATTTCTTAATCAAAACAATAGCCACTGCTGTAGCTTCCGTATTAGCAGCCCTTGTAGGTGTTGCTGCATCGAATCATTTCTCCTGGAAAATTTGGCCTTTCTTGGCCTTGGCATTCCTGATTTCATGGGCAATTTCACCATTGAATGATGTTCGAGATATCAAGGGAGATAAAATCAGCGGACGAAAAACTATTCCTATTGTACTAGGAGTTAAGGTCACTTTTTTCATTACTTGCAGCGCGGTTCTAATCTCCTTAGTCATTGCGACTCTTGGTGTCTATAGCATTACCCTAACTGTAAATTACAGTTCTATGATTTTAGCGCTTATAGCGGGTTTTTATTCGCTGTATTTGCAACTGTGTTTGTATAATAATCAAACGGATAAGCCTCTGATGAAAAAGCTTCTTAGTCACCTTCAGATCTCTATGATTAGTATGCAAGTTGCAGCATTAATTGCCTTTATATGGGGTTAGTCAATTTGAAAAAGCGATGAATTTCTTGCATTCGTCTTGCCCCTGATTGGGATAAAAATTATGTCATATAATTCGTTAGAAGAGCAAAACACCCATGTTATTTTAGTCGATTCACAAGATAACTGCATAGGAATAATGGATAAACTGTCTGCCCATCGAGTAGGGAAACTCCATAGAGCTTATTCTATATTGGTATTTCGCAAATATAGAGACACCATTGAGCTCCTTATCCAACAGCGTGCCAATAGCAAATATCATGGAGGAGGACTGTGGACTAATACATGTTGCAGTCATCCACAACCCGGCAATGATTTACTTGAGGATGCAACGAAGAGATTATTTGTAGAAATGGGTATCAAAGTAACATTGATTGAAGTTGGAGTATTCCAGTATTTTGCCGACTTGAATAATAATATGTTTGAGCATGAGATAGACCATGTTTTAATTGGCTATTGGGTTGAACAGAACGTTCATCCTAATCCTCTGGAAGTTGATAATTATTGCTGGATAAGCATTCATAAACTACAAGAACAGCTGGCAGAATGCCCTAAAGTATTCACCCCCTGGCTACCTCAAGTTTTAAATATTGCCTTAACAAGCAAACAGTTTATTCATTATTTTGGTCAATTAAAGAGATTATCATGAAGATAAAATACCCCTCTCATTTAGCGATTATTATGGATGGAAATCGGCGTTGGGCAAAAAACCGGTTTTTACCCGCGATTACAGGATATATTATTGGAGCTAAAACAGCATGGAAAATTCTGTGTACCTGTATGGAGTTAAACATCCAATATCTTACTTTATTTTCCTTTAGTACCGAAAATTGGCAAAGAACTCAAAAAAAACAATCATCTCATCTTCTTAAATTTATAATTTCCTATCTATCCCATCATGTAGAACGTTTTCATAGTAAAGGTATCAAAATACGTATTATTGGTTCTAAAAAAAGACTCAATGAAAACTTATTGAGAATGCTGGATGAGGTTGAGAAAAAAACAGCACAAAATTCACGTTTAACATTATTTATTGCTTTAGATTATGGCGGAAAATGGGACATTCTCAATGCGACCAAACAAATTGTTCGGCAAGTGACAGAGAAACAATTAGATATTGAGAATCTTGATGAAAAAGATTTTGCCAAATTTTTGGCGACTCAAGAAGCCCCTGATCCCGAGTTAGTCATTAGAACAGGAGGCGAACTCAGACTTAGCAATTTTTTATTATGGCAAATTGCCTATTCAGAAATTTATTATACTCCTGTATTGTGGCCAGAATTTAATGAGCAGGAATTGTTAAAAGCATTTGCTGCATTTACAGAACGCCAACAAAATTTTGGAAAATAAGAGCCTGTCCGGAAAGTGTCTGCCCCCAATGCCAAAGCTTTTGTGCTAACAGCCATGTTTAGCCTGAACTATAGACTTTTATGACTCATGTTTGGTGTGTTTTATTTCTCTTATATACTCTACCAGGAGTTTCTTTTGTTCCTTTAGCTGATTGGCGCCAAATCCCACATAAATCCCATGAATTTCCTATAACCTCAAGAGACTTTAAAACCTTAACCACAATAATTTATTAATAAATCTGGGTCAAAAAACGGTAATTTCCCTAGGTGAACTTATGTACCAAGGTAGATGTTATGAGTTCTCAATCAACTAACTCAATGCACTTAATTTGTTGCTTTAAACGAATGATTCGACGGTAGGCATCTTCGATACGTTGTTGCTCTATTTTTTGTTCAAAAATAAGTCGTTCAATTACTTCAATCACTTCTGGAGCCGAAATTTTTGCTAATTGATTTGCGAAGATGAGCATATCAGCCCCTGCGTTGATTGTCATACATAGGGCATCCTCAAGTGAGTAATGATCTGTAATTGCCTGCATTTGTAAATCATCAGCGATGATGACTCCATCATAGCCAATAGTCTCACGCAATAAGCCTGTTAAGATAGCATGGGATAAAGTAGCAGGTAAGCCTTGCTTATCCAACTGTTTATTCACCACATGCGCCGTCATAATCAAAGTAGGTTTATAAGCCTCTTTTGCTAATCGATAGTAAGGAATCAACTCTTCCTCATGAAATGTATTCGTAACATCCACAAATCCTTTATGGGTATCACCCAATGCACTACCATGTCCTGGGAAATGTTTATAACAACACGCGATACCATAATGAGAAAAGACATCAACAAATTTTCTAGCCAAATGAACTACATCATCAGGATTGCTTGAAAAACTACGCTGTAAACTG
Source organism: Legionella sheltonii (assembly GCF_026191355.1). Lineage (GTDB taxonomy): Bacteria > Pseudomonadota > Gammaproteobacteria > Legionellales > Legionellaceae > Legionella > Legionella sheltonii. The sequence continues at coordinate 29,482 of NZ_JAPHOQ010000003.1, read as the reverse complement.
CCAATAATTCCTTGCTCTTCTTGTAGATGCAAATCAACAACTGGGCTGAAATTAAGATTAAACCCTAAAGACTTTAGGGTAAATGCCATTTGTGTCAGTTCAGCCTGCAACGCTTCAGGAGATAATTGTGCCATCGCGTAGGCACTCATAGTGGGCATGCATCCTTCAATCCGTGACAATCGATCTATGGCGCCCCCTTCATAATCGAGGGCAATTAATAAAGGCAATTCATTGTTTTTGTAATTTATTTCTGAAGAATAATAATTAAGTTGGTGTGTTAAGCGTTTGATTTGTGCTTGATTTTTTAAATTCCTACCATATAAATCTGTAGAAATATCGTAATCGAATAACAGAACGCCACCTAATCCATCTGAAGATAGCCATTCAGCAACAGGGCTTTTGTTGTGAATATCACAGCCATCAAATCCCATGACTAACATCTGACCAATTTTATTTCTAAGAGTAATCATCAGTCGCTCCGTCAACAAATTAGGAAAAAATCCTTCCTAAAAAATTAGTTTATGTTGTGACGAGAATCATACACAAAGATAAAAATTAATGCCATTTATATCTTTTTTGGCGGTATCGCCGGAATATCATTAAAATTGCAACTGCAATTTCCTGATGCATCGGGAGGCAGCGGGACTAGTGAAAAATCACTCGGGTAACAGACCGTGACATTCCAGGCTGAATCTCCAGGATTTACAGTATTGGGCAAAGACCAATAATTTTTAGCAATGTAAGTTTTCCCTTTGTCACTTTCCCAAAAAACTGGTGAAAACTGAGCTCGATACATTAGCTTTTGCCCAGGTTCACAAGGAAAAGTCTGTCGTATCCAAGATTTTCCAGAAGGAACTGCTACAGTTGTTAGCGTTTTACCTGATGCTGCATCCATGATTTCCACAGATACATCATATTTAGTCCAACAATTATCCTTAACTAAAGTGTAATAACAGGTAATAGCAGCCGAAAGAGAACTTGATGAAATAAGGCTTAAAATAGTAATAAAAGTGCTTGCTAACATAATTTAATCCTTTTAAATGGTGCGTGTTAACAATTTGCTTGGCCTAAAAGCAAACAATTAAAATGAATTGTTAACAGACTTTAGAGCCATTTATTAATAGTATATACAATATCAATTATAAATTATGTAGATAAGTTATCAATTTAGGCCCGTACAAGGGTTGATTTTATTATCCGACCTGTATAAGCTTGCCCGAATTGGAGAGATGGCCGAGCGGTCGAAGGCGCACGCCTGGAAAGTGTGTATACGGCAACGTATCGAGGGTTCGAATCCCTCTCTCTCCGCCAAATTCAATAAAAAAACGGTTAAATTATGCTTAAAGTGCCTACCGTTTTTTTATGTTTACTATTCCCATAGGTACTTTTGCAGTGATGGAACTAGGGGCTAAAAAATTCAAATTATTGGCATGCAAAAGTATGATTATGAACAATTCATTTAGGGATATGGCATATGAAATTAATTATAATAGGAATTTTATTATCATTTAATGCAATCGCTGGTGATTATTTCCCTAAACTAACATCACAAGATCAACCATGGTCTGTTACTGCGAGTGCAGGCACAGGCAATTACCAAATCTCTTCCAGAGACAAAAATGCTCCAATAGGACGATTAGCCCTGGCTAATGAAATGATGCTTGCAGGAAATATTGCATTAGGCTTGGAATTAGGACTGCAAACTGGGACTCGGATAAAATTAAACATGACCCGAGAAACACTCCATGCACTTAAAAAATGGATACCCATGCAAACTACTCTTGCTCCTACGCTGGATTTATTAATTACCACCAAAAGCGACCCCCTGGGAAATAGTTCTTTTTTTGCCCAATTAAAAGGGGGGCTGGCTTATCGGCATTGGCGTGACGATCGTGTTCCTCTTAATGACATCTCCCAATTAGCTGGCGAAATACAAGCAGGTTTTGGTTATCCAATTACTGCTTTGGCTAGCCTAAGTTTGTTGTATCAAGGAATATTTAGTGGTAATGGTCCAAATTTTCATTTGGAAACTTATTCTAAAAAAGAGCAGTTATCTAACATCCCTACATTACACGCCGTTCTCCTGGGTTTATCGGTTAACCTTTAAAAATCCCCGTCATCCCGGGAGATTTCTCACTGCGTTCGGGATGATGGCAAAAGATTCCGGATAAAAGTCAGATGGGTGTACAGATTGAGAATCCTTTTCACGCAAGATGCGCCAAATGTGGCTTTTCCTAGACTATAATGTAAGCAAATAGGTCCTCTTCTCCATTGATTTTCAGGGAGTATTATCATGAAAGAACAACATTATGCCTATAAAATAACGCACAGCGCATCAGGTTTGAATTGCCCACATTCTGCATTGGAGAATGCTAAAATGGTGGACTTGCTAAAAGAAATAGAAAACCAGCATAGCAATGGAATATTTTGGGTATTTAAACAATTTGGTGATCAACCACAAGAACCACTTTGCATCATAGACTGTTCAAAAAAACGTATTTACTTTCATTATTCCGGTGAGGTTGAAGATTTAAAAGATGCTATAGCCAATTTAAGCCATTAACTTATATTCTCAAAGCCTTGTTTGTTTTTTAAATCAAAATGAATATTATTTTTTTATTTTGATTTTATTTAACCCATTCCAAGTCTAGACAAATGAACTTTTTTTAGTCACCATTCCCTTCCTTTATTCCAGTTGAAGAGAATACCATGTCTTTAAAAACCAAAATAATTATTTTAAGCGCGCTTTTTTTTAATTTATTTACCTGTGCTTATGCAAGCTCTGCAGCAAAGCCTGTAGAAAATGATACCGCCATTCAAAACGCTGTTTTATTCTATATAAACCAATACCGACAGCAACACGGCTTATCTAAGCTTACAATGGATAATAAGATTGTAATTCAAGCCAAACAACACTCTCAGGATATGGCCAACCATCGTATGCCTTTTGGCCATCAGGACTTTGGAAAGCGTATTGCCAAACTGCGTTCTCAAATTAAAAATACTGGCGGCGGCGCCGAGAATGTCGCATACAACTACAAAACGGCTCAAATCGTAGTTAGCCAATGGGTTCGTAGCCCAGGACATCGAAAAAATATCATGGGTAATTATAATATTACTGGGATAGGTGTTGCTCGTGACAAACAAGGCAAACTTTATTATACCCAAATTTTTCTACAAACAAGCAAGAATCCACCGCAAAGACACGCAGCAAGAAGAACTTACATTGGCGTCCCCTTTTTTGGTATTCAGCGTCGTAGTTAAAGATTCGTTAGCCTGGGTGCAGCGCAGCGAAAATCCAGGCTAAATTTTCTTCATTAATTCAACACATTAACAAATACCTGTTCAATTTTAACGAAATCTTTGCAAAAAACCAGCAAAATCAAGTGGCAATAGAACGCATATTGGCCTATCATAGAATCATAGACAGTACACATTGTTCAGCCAACATTATTACTTTGGGAGCCAGAGTGAGAGTGCGGTGCGCAAGCTTAGCAAGTACTAAGAAGCCTAAAACACTCCAGAGGAGTCCACCTTGGTAAAAAGGACTGTACTCAATCTTACTGTCTATCCCAAATTTCATAAAAGGGCGTTTAAAATACGCCCTTTTTCATTTCTATGTCCCTGTGTAAATTATGATTATGAGTTTTGGTGCTGTTTAGCAGCTTCCTGTTATCCCTCACGGCACTCGTCATGACGAGGTTCTAAGGGGGCTTCACCCAGACTATAATACCCACTCATTTTGTTCGATTGTTTTTTTTAATGTATAACCACTATAATCAAACAGTTAAAACCTGAATTATAATTAAATACATACTTCTATAATGGACACTCAAGCAAATGGATATTTTATTAATTTTTCTTATCCTATTCTTTTTTAGCTTATCCTTTGGGCTAATCCGATTCTTTGATTATCTAGCAAGGAGTGAATCATGAGTTTGTATTTAAGCTGCGGAATAATTGCTTTATGTTTGTTAATTTATTTGTTAATTGTGTTATTCAAACCCGAGTTATTCTAGGCTAACCGATTTAATTTAAAATGGGAATGGACCCCTTATGACTAAAGTTGGTTTTCTGCAAATTGCATTTTATTTCATCTTCCTATTACTGCTTGTAAAACCATTAGGTTGGTATATGGCCCAAGTCTATCAAGGACGTCCCTGTTTATTAGATGCCGTTTTAAGACCGTTTGAACAATTGACCTACAGGATTTGTGGTATTCGTACTCAAGAGGAAATGGGATGGAAAACCTATTTATCAACCATGCTCTTCGTTAATTTAGTTGGATTACTGTTCGTTTACCTCATACAACGTATTCAATTTTATCTCCCACTGAATCCTCAGGAGTTTACTTCCCCATCGCCTGATCTTGCATTTAATACTGCAGCAAGCTTTGCCACCAACTCCAATTGGCAAGCCTATAGTGGTGAAACCACGATGAGTTATTTTACACAAATGGTCGCACTAACCACACAAAATTTTATCTCAGCAGCGACAGGCATGTCGTTACTCATTGCACTAATACGAGGTATCGTAAAAAATGAAAAGAACACCCTGGGAAATTTCTGGGTGGATACAGTACGTGGAATACTTTATATCTTATTGCCGTTATCTTTAATTTTGGCACTTATTCTGTGTTCTCAGGGAGTCATTCAGAATTTTAAACCCTATCAAAAAATAAGCTTACCGTACCCCTTTACCTGCAAACAGACAATAACAGATGCAACAGGTAAAACGGTATTGGATAACCTAGGCAACCCTGAAACAACACCGGTAAAAATAACCGAACAAATCATTCCTATGGGGCCGGTAGCCTCACAAGTTGCCATTAAACAACTGGGTACAAATGGTGGTGGTTTTTTTAATACTAACTCTGCTCACCCATTTGAAAATCCTACTCCATTGACCAATTTTCTGGAAATGGTAGCAATCCTGCTCATTCCTGCCGCTTTTTGTTTTACGTTTGGCACTATGGCTCGCGATAAAAGGCAAGGCTGGGCTATATTAATCGCCATGGCCATTCTTTTTGTTCCATGGTTAATATTCGAAGTTGCAGTCGAGCAAGCAGGAAATCCCTCATTTCAACAAATGGGGATTGACCCTATCGTCAAATCTGAACTTTATCCTGCCGGTAATATGGAGGGTAAGGAAACACGTTTTGGTATTGTCAATTCAGCAATTTGGGCAACAGCTACAACAGCAGCCTCTAACGGTTCAGTAAACTCCATGCTCGATTCATTTACTCCCCTAGGAGGATTTGTTCCTTTATGGATGATGCATTTAGGAGAAGTCAGTTTTGGCGGCGTTGGTTCCGGGCTATATGGAATGTTAATGATGGTTATTCTTACTGTATTTATTGCAGGACTTATGGTTGGCAGAACTCCTGAGTATTTAGGTAAAAAAATTGAGCCTTTTGAGATGAAAATGGCCTCCATCGCTGTTTTAATTATGCCTCTAATTGTCCTCATTACAACAGCCTATGCTTCAGTAACTCCTGCTGGAACAAACTCCATCGCAAATCCTGGGGAACATGGTTTTACAGAAATACTTTATGCATTTACGTCTATGGGAAATAATAATGGGAGTGCTTTTGCGGGTTTAGATGCCAACACCCCTTTTTATAATATTATCGGTGGCGTGCTGATGTTGATCAGTCGATATTGGCTAGCTATTCCTGCACTTGCAATTGCAGGTTCGCTCGTTAGAAAAAAAAGAATTCCCAGCAGCTTGGGCACATTAACCACTCATACCCCTCTTTTTGTTACTTTATTGATTTGTATTGTCATTGTTATCAGCGCATTATCTTTTTTTCCAGCACTTGCTCTGGGTCCTATTGTGGAGCATTTGATGCTTTGGGGGAAATATGGCAACTAAATCACATTCTATTTGGGATTTTAGCATTATTAGAGGCGCGCTTCTGGATTCATTTTTAAAATTAGCCCCTCACAACCAAATAAAAAACCCGGTCATGTTTACTGTATATGTGAGTTCAATTGTCACTACAGTCCTTTTTATACAAGCACTGATAGCGAATGGAGAAGCTGCACCGTGGTTTATTCTAGCTATCAGTTTATGGCTTTGGTTTACACTCCTGTTTGCTAATTTCGCAGAAGCTATGGCAGAAGGTCGGGGTAAGGCACAGGCAGAAGAGTTGCGTCGCGCACGGCAAGAAATTCAAGCCAAAAAATTAGCTAAGGCATCTAAAAGTGCAAAATTCACAATAATTCCATCCGTGCAATTACGTGCAGGGGATTTGGTTTTGGTTGAGGCAGGTGATTTTATTCCCAGTGATGGGGAGATTATTGAAGGAATTGCTTCAGTTAATGAAAGTGCCATCACCGGAGAGAGCGCCCCGGTAATTCGTGAAAGCGGCGGGGATCGAAGCGCAGTAACCGGAGGTACTCAAATTATCTCAGATTGGCTTATCATCCGTATTACCTCTAATCCGGGTGAAACCTTCTTGGATCGGATGATTGCTCTGGTAGAAGGTGCTAAAAGACAAAAAACACCGAATGAACTTGCATTGACGATCTTACTTGCTGCATTAACCATCGTGTTCCTGGTCGTTTGTAGTACCCTGCTCTCTTTTTCAATGTTTAGTGTGTCCGTCACTAAAGCAGGTTCAGCAATTTCTATCACAGTGCTTGTTGCTCTTTTTGTTTGTTTGGCACCAACAACGATTGGCGGGCTCCTTTCAGCCATTGGTATTTCTGGCATGGATCGCATGATTCAGGCCAATGTGATTGCCTTATCTGGACGCGCGGTTGAAGCGGCTGGAGATATTGACGTTTTATTGCTGGATAAAACCGGAACGATTACTTTAGGTAACCGACAGGCAACTGAATTTATTCCTGCAGAAGGCGTCGATGTCAAGGATTTAGCTGACGCAGCTCAACTCGCTTCTCTTGCTGATGAAACACCCGAAGGCCGAAGTATTGTTATTCTTGCTAAAAGAAAATATAAGTTACGCGGCAGAGCACTTGCCGAACTGGATGCAACGTTTATTCCTTTTACAGCACAAACCCGTATGAGTGGCGCGAATCTTGGAGTCCGACAAATTCGTAAAGGTTCCTCCGAAGCCATCGAAGAATACATCAATGAGCTGGGAGGTAACGTTCCTGAAAATGTAAAAACTAATGTAGAAATTATTTCACGCCAAGGAAGCACAGCCCTGGTTGTGGCAGAAGGAAAAAACGTCTTAGGAATTGTTCGCCTTAAAGACATCATTAAGGGGGGAATTCATGAACGATTTGCCCAGCTAAGACAAATGGGGATTAAAACCATCATGGTGACCGGCGATAATCCTCTAACTGCGGCCTCAATCGCCGGTGAAGCGGGCGTGGATGATTTTCTAGCCAATGCAAAACCCGAAGATAAACTTAAATTGATTCGTGACTTACAAGCTCAAGGTCATTTAGTAGCAATGACCGGTGATGGGACCAACGATGCACCTGCACTGGCTCAAGCTGACGTTGCGGTAGCGATGAATTCAGGAACACAAGCCGCAAAAGAAGCAGGCAATTTGGTTGATCTGGATTCAAATCCAACTAAGTTAATTGAAGTAGTTGAAATAGGTAAGCAGTTACTTATGACGCGCGGCGCCCTAACGACTTTTAGTATTGCGAATGACATTGCCAAATATTTTGCCATCTTACCCGCTGCGTTTGCCAGTACTTATCCCGCACTGCGTGTACTCAATATCATGCACCTTGAAACGCCACAAACTGCAGTGCTTTCCACAGTAATTTTTAATGCGCTTATCATTATTTTCCTCATTCCTTTAGCGTTACATGGAGTAAAATACCGCCGACTTCCTGCGGCACAACTCCTCAGAAATAATGTAATTATCTATGGGTTAGGTGGATTAATCGTTCCTTTTATCGGCATTAAAATGATTGATTTACTCATAACAGCGTTGGGTTTAACAGGATAAAAAAATGGTTCTAGAAACTCTAAAACAAATAAAAACTGCCTTAATATTTCTACTTCTCTTTTCAATTCTGACTGGCTTAATTTATCCAGCACTGGTTACCGCATTAGCCCAGCTATTTTTCCCTTATCAAGCAAATGGTAGTTTGTTATGGAACAATGGCCATCCGATTGGTTCTACACTGATTGGACAATATTTTGATGCACCCTATTATTTTTGGGGACGCCCCTCCGCCACCACCCCATTTCCCTATAATGCAACGAATTCTTCAGGTTCAAATATGGGACCTTCTAACCCCGAATTTTTGGATACGGTAAAAAAACGAATCGCTGCGCTTCGACAATATACTTTGGCAGATCAAAATGAGACCAGACAATTAGTACCAGTAGATTTAGTTACTGCATCGGCTAGTGGATTGGACCCTGAAATAAGTCCACTCGCAGCCTTATATCAGATTCCTCGTATTGCCAAAGCACGCCATATTTCAGAACAAGAAATTCAAGGATTAGTAAATCAGTTAATAAAAAAACGTACCCTGCATCTTTTAGGAGAACCACGAATCAACGTATTGGAGCTCAATTTAGCTCTGGATCATCTAAGGACAACTCAATGACCGACAAACGCCCTGATCCTAATGCATTACTACAACAAGTATTAGAAGAGGAACAACAAAAACAACGTGGTAAACTCAAAATTTATCTTGGTGCCGCACCCGGAGTTGGAAAAACACATTCCATGCTTCATGAAGCAATGCAGGAGCAAGCTAAGGGATTAGATATCGTAGTCGGTATTGTCGAATCTCATGGACGGATTGAAATTGAGGAAATACTTAAAAATTTCGTCATCTTACCTAAAGTAACCATTGATTATCACGGAAAAAAAATACAAGAATTTGATTTGGATGCCGCCCTGAAAAGAAATCCAGGATTAATTCTCATGGATGAAATGGCACATACAAATGTTAGTGGTGTACGGCATAAAAAACGTTGGCAAGATATTAAAGAACTATTAGACCGTGGAATTGATGTATGTACCACCCTCAATGTTCAACACATAGAAAGCCTCAATGATGATGTCTCACAAATCATTCATGCCCCCGTTCAAGAGACAGTCCCGGACTCAATGATTGAAAGGGCGAATACGATTGAGTTAGTTGACTTAGCCCCCGAAGATTTATTAAAACGCCTGTCCGAAGGTAAAGTCTACGTCCCCAAACAAGCCCGTCTTGCTGCAGAGTTTTATTTTCGCAAAGGAAATCTAATGGCTTTACGCGAATTGGCATTACGTACTCTAGCAAAGCGGGTGAATACGCAGGTACTTTTATACAGACAAGGTCAAGGTATTAAACACATTTGGCCCATTATGGAAAAGATACTCGTTTGCGTGGGGCCAGGTCCTGAGTCACATAAATTGATTCGAGCAGCCAAAAGAATGGCTACCAGTCTGCAAGCCGATTGGATTGCCGTATATGTAGATTCCACACGAATTCAATTATCTAGAACGCAACGTAATCAAGCCATAAAGAATTTATTTTTTGCAGAACAGTTAGGGGCTGAAACTCATATTTTAATGGCTTATGACCTTGTTAAAGAAGTCATCAATTTTTCTCGTGATCAAAATGTCACCCTCATTATGATCTGCAAACAAATTCGTACGCGATGGAGAAATTTTTTCTTTCGCAGTTTGGCCGATGAAATTTTACGCTATAGTGGTGAAATTGATGTCTATACCATGACCATAGCATCAAAAAAATCAAAGAGTAAAAATCTTCCCAAACCAAAGACGCCATGGTTCTATTACCTTTTATCGACCAGCATTGTCACGGTCACGACACTGATTAATTATTTAATTTATCCTCTGGTCAACGAAACCAGTTTAACTCTGGTTTATTTAATAGGAATGATTTGCATTGCATTATTAGGACGTACAGGACCTGCAATTTCAGGAGTTATTCTCAGCATTTTAATCTATGATTATGTGTTTATTCCACCCTATTACAGCTTTCTCATGGCACAATCCGATTATTTCTTCACTTTGATTATGATGTTCATTATGGCGCTGTTTATTTGCCAGTTAACTTTAGTCACCCGCCGTCAATCAGAAATTGCACGGCTTGCAGAATATCAAACCTCTGCCTTATATACCCTAAGTCGGCGATTATCGAGAACACGAGGGATAGTCAGATTACTAAGAACAGGGGTTAATTATATTTCAGAAATTTTTCATTGCGAGATTATCGCGTTGTTACCAAAAAATGGAAAACTCGTTGTTCAAGCGAGCGCAAAATCACATCAAGAATTGGATGAAAAAGAGTACAGCATTGCTCAATGGGTGTTTGAATTAGGACAAAAAGCAGGATGGGGAACTGATACCCTCTCCTTTTCTAATGCCTTATTTATTCCGTTACTTGGTGCACGCGGTACCATGGGAGTTTTAAGGGTCCAACCCACCAAGAATGATGATTGTACAACACCTGAAAAAATACAGCTTCTGGAATCATGCGCCAATCAAATTGCACTTGCTATAGAGGTAGATAGTTTGCAAGAAGAACAAAATAAGTCAGGTAATACTTCTGTTTAACTACTTACTCATGTTACGCACATGACCTTGTAGTTTGAATAAAAAGCATTAGAATTTCGTCCTTATTTTAGGGAGGAAGTTAAATGGATATGCTTGATCTTTATAGTGATTATTTAATTTGTCAGAACAAATATGCGACAGCCACCGGATTATCTGATTTGGTTGATGGAGCATTTGCGCATGACAAGGTGACTCGATTTCTTCGTTTTGAGTCTTTTGATTCAAAATCCCTTTGGCGCTATGTAAAAAAGCCAGTGAGGTCGCAAGAAACGGTTGGTGGTGTCTTAATACTGGATGACTCCATCGAAGAGAAACCCTACACGGATGAGAATGAAATTAATTGTTGGCATTACTCTCATGCTAAAGGGAGCGTGCTCAAAGGAATCAACATCTTGTCATGCATGGTTCGCTATGCTGACTTCAGTGTACCCATAGGGTATGAGGTGATTAAAAAAGATGTTGCCTATTGTGATATTAAAACCAAACAAGCCAGAAGAAAATCATCGGTTACCAAAAATCAATTATTTCAAAACCTGATTACTCAGGCCATTACCAATAAAGTGATGTTTGATTATGTGCTTGCAGACAACTGGTTTGGCTCGAAGGCCAATATGGTTCACATCCATAAAGACCTTCAAAAATCGTTTATCATTGGGATTAAATCTAACCGCACGTTAGCTTTATCTGAAAACGAGGCCAAAAACGGACGGTACCAACAAGTAAGAGCTTTAGAATTAGAAGAGGATGTAGCCCACACAGTCTGGCTTAAAGGCCTAGACTTCCCCGTGAGGCTCCTGAAAAAAGTGTTCAAAAACGAAAACGGTTCAACAGGAATTCTCTATCTTGTTTCTAATGACATGCCAAGTAGTGCCGAACGTCTTTATGAAGTGTACCAGAAACGGTGGCGGATTGAAGAGTATCACAAATCAATTAAGCAAAATGCAAGCTTAACCAAGTCGCCCACTCGAACCGTTAAAACTCAGTGTAATCATATTTATGCTTCTATTATTGCATACTGCAAGCTGGAATTGTTGAAGATAAAAACTCAATTAAATCATTTTGCCATTAAGTACAGATTGATCCTTAGAGCAAATCAGCTTGCATGGCGGGAGCTTAAAAATATGGCTGCTTAAAATAGATCGTGCGTAACATGAGCTACTTAGATTGCCTAGCCTGGTGCAAACACCGTCATCTCAAGCGCAGCGAGGGATCTCCCATGATCTGGCACACTGTTACGATTGAGAGATCCCTCGTTACACTCGGGATGACGCCAATACCCCTTACCAGAATTTGCCAAATTCTGATCCTTAGTATGGAAAATTATTCTAAATTACAATAGGATAATTAATATTTAGGTAAAAAGGATTTACCCATGATGATCGCAACCTTACTAGCACCAGGTAATGAAACCCGAGTGGCCATTACCCCTAACTCAGCGAAGCACTTTATTAAATCAGGCTTTGAAGTCGCTATAGAAAAAAATGCTGGAGTCGCTGCACGTTTTAGGGATCAGGATTATGAACAAGTTGGCGTATCGATTCAGAGTAAAAAAAGCATATTAGAAAAAACCAACATTCTGCTTTGCATTAATGAACCAGATCCCAAAGAGCTAGAGGGTTTATCGCCAGGCGCGCTAGTCATCGGACATATCGATAACGAACCAGAAAGTAAATTAATCACCTGGTGCAAGGAAAAACAAATTACCTTATTTTCAATGAACCTGATTCCACGCATCAGTCGGGCCCAAAGCATGGATAGTCTCTCCTCACAAGCTAATTTAGCAGGCTATAGAGCGGTCTTAGAAGCATGTACCCAGTTTCATCGTGCAATTCCCATGATGATGACGGCTGCAGGAATGATTCAGCCGGCTAAAGTACTCATTCTGGGCGCTGGAGTCGCAGGCTTACAGGCAATAGCAACAGCCAAACGTTTGGGTGCCGTAGTTTATGCGTTTGACGTTCGGCGTGCAGCAAAGGAACAAGTTGAAAGTTTAGGTGCAGAATTTATTGAAGTAAGCCAGGATCAAGATAGTGAAACGAAGGGAGGATATGCTTCCGAAATGAGTGAAGAATATAAAAAACTTCAAGCAGAACTGATTGATCAATACGCGAAATTAGCAGATATCATTATTTCCACAGCCTTAATCCCCGGTAGAAAAGCGCCTATTTTATTGTATAAAAAAACAATAGAAGAGATGAAACCCGGTTCAGTTGTCGTTGATCTTGCCACCTCACGAGGTGGCAATTGTGAAGTGAGTGTTCCTGATAAAACAATAAAGCATGGAGAAGTCACTGTCATTGGTTTAAGTAACATGGCTGGCTTGGTTCCAGCTACCGCAAGTGAGCTTTATGCCAATAATCTGGTACATTTAATTAACCTCTTAGCACAAAACCCACCCGAAATTACGTTTAATCCTAATGATGAAATCATTCAGCAAGCAGTACTTTGTCATCAGAATCAATATCTACCCTTCCAGGTAATAAAGGAGACACAAAATGCATGAGATGAACTCCCTAGGAAATCCATACATTGCCATACTGACCATTTTCGTTTTGGCCTGCTTTGTTGGATATTATGTGGTTTGGAAAGTCACCCCAGCCCTCCATACGCCGTTAATGTCAGTAACTAACGCCATATCCAGTATTATTGTTTTAGGAGCACTCATTGCTGCGGGTACTCAGCTAACAGGGAAAATCACTTGGATAGGCGGCCTCGCAATATTTATCACCTCAATTAACATTTTTGGTGGATTTGTTGTTACCCAACGCATGTTGCGTATGTATAAAAAATAATGACAAACATTATAACCGTTGACCACTCTTTTAAAACCGTGGGAAAAAGTCATATTTTAATCCTAGATGGAACGAATATGGCTTTTCGATGAACCGTAGTGAATCGTTACAAAAATAAGGATGATTTCTCATGACAACCCTGGTCCCTTTATTTTATCTATTATCTGCCGTGTGCTTTATATTGGCGCTAAAAGGCTTAGCCAGTCCCGCATCGGCAAGAAGAGGAAATCTTTTGGGTATTGCCGGCATGATCCTCGCGGTAGGTTCAACCTTGATGATGCCAACAACATACCATCAGCCCCTACTCATTAGTTTAATCATCGCAGGAGGCATAATTGGTACGTTCATTGCCTTCAAAATTAATATGACAGCTATACCGCAGCTCGTCGCAGCCTTCCACTCTTTAGTGGGTATGGCCGCAGTTTTAGTTGCTTTCTGCGCGTTCTTATCCCCTACCTCTTTTCATATTGGCGTTCCAGGAGCAATTGCCAAAGCAAGCCTTATCGAAATGAGTCTTGGTTTAATTATAGGTGCCATCACTTTTTCAGGTTCAGTCATTGCTTTTCTCAAATTGCAGGGCATTATGTCGGGTGTCCCCATTAAACTCTTAGGTCATAACACCATTAATTTGATTACCGCGGTAGTCATCCTTATTTTATTTGCCTTGTTCTTAATTAATCAGACACTAACGCTGTTTAGTGTAATGGCAGGACTCGCTTTTTTACTGGGCGTATTACTCATTATCCCTATTGGTGGTGCAGACATGCCCGTCGTCATTTCTATGCTTAACTCTTATTCAGGATGGGCAGCCGCGGGTATTGGATTTACACTAAGCAACCATTTGCTTGTAATTACCGGGGCTTTGGTCGGTGCGAGCGGAGCCATTCTGAGCTATATCATGTGTGTTGGCATGAACCGATCTATTTTCAATGTCATTTTTGGAGGTATCCAATCATCAGGAAGTCACTCACAAGCGAATGCAACAAATGAATCACGTACAGTACGTCAAGGTAATGGCGAAGATGCAGCATTTCTATTAAGTAATGCTAAAGATGTAATTATTGTTCCTGGATATGGCATGGCCGTAGCGCATGCGCAACACGCAGTTAAAGAATTAGTTGATGCCCTAGAACGTCGCAATATCAAAGTTCGCTTTGCAATCCACCCTGTTGCTGGTCGTATGCCTGGGCATATGAATGTGTTACTTGCTGAAGCCAATATTCCTTATGATAGAGTGTTTGAACAAAGTGAAATTAACCGTGATTTTACAAGCTGTGATGTAGCATATGTTATTGGGGCAAATGACATCACCAATCCGGCAGCAAAAACTGATCCAGGCTCACCAATTTATGGCATGCCAGTCTTGGAAGTAGAGAAAGCTAGAAATGTATTATTTGTCAAAAGGAGTTTGGCCCCAGGCTATGCAGGCGTCGAAAACGATTTATTTTATCATGATAATACGTACATGCTTTTTGGTGATGCTAAAGCGATGACTGAGTCGATTGCTAAGGCTTTGGAAGCATTATAGAAAAGCCCACTAAATCTTCACATCAACTGAATAGCTTCTGAGAAATTCTCAAAAATTACAATCAACTTCCCTACGTACCGCGCTTTATGCGCGGTATCCAGAAGCTGTTGCTTCGCTTTTAGAATTTTTTTCCTTTATAAGGCTAAGGATACTGCGTAGGAGTTTTTGAAAAAAATTTTAGCAGTGAGTTGTCAAGAATTTATCCAACGTTTGCCATGCATACAAAATACGGGTATCTTAGGTCGTTTACAATTATGGAGTTATATAATGCTACAAAAATTTAGACTTGTCTTACTGTGTGTCGCCGCGTCTTTAACTACAGGCGCGCATGCTGTGGAAAGTTTGCCTACTAAGACTATTGGAGCCACAATTGAATACATATTGCAAAGCAATGTTCCCGAACCAGTGGCTAATTTTTTTATGTGGACGATAGAGGCTGAATGTAAAATTGTGTCTGAAGATCAAAGTAATGATATTTTATTCGTAGCTCTGGCAAAAAAAGGAAAAGTTAATAACATGGATTTAATCGCAGGACAATCTTTACTGCTAACTGTTCATCCGAATGACATTGTGAAATTAAGCGCAGACTCAGGGGCACGAGTTGATATCACTAATTTTGGGCCCCACACAGTTAAAGCAATTTGTACTGCTTAATAGAAATTTTAATTCTAATAGAGCGTCGCAATGCTCGGGATGGCGAGGGAAGCTCCCTCCCTAATGTTCCCGAGTTGCATGAAATTTAATTTTAGGATACCGCTCTTCAGCCATGGTTAAATTAACACGGGTTGGAGCAAGATACATCAATGCATCGCTTCCGTCCAAAGCCAAATAATCATGCGCTTTTGTACGGAATTCACTCATTGCTTTATCATCATCAGAGTAAACCCAACGAGCACAGGCGACATTCACATTTTCATAAATACAATCCACTTTATATTCATGTTTTAAACGATGCGCTACCACGTCAAATTGCAGCACACCCACTGCCCCAAGAATTAACTGATTACTATTTAATGGTCGAAATACTTGTGTTGCCCCCTCTTCCGATAACTCGATTAAACCTTTTAATAAAGCCTTACTCTTTAAAGGATCTTTTAAACGCACTAACCGAAACAATTCAGGTGCAAAATTGGGGATACCGGTGAATTTTAATTGCTCACCTTGAGTAAAGGTATCACCTATTCGAATTGTTCCATGGTTATGTAGACCAATAATATCGCCAGGCAAAGCAACTTCTGTATGTGAACGATCACCCGCCATAAAAGTTAAAGCATTAGCAATTTGCACTTCTTTGCCAATACGCAGATGATTGATTTTCATTCCTTTTCGATAAGCTCCGGAGCAAATTCGTAAAAAAGCAATTCTATCCCTATGCTTTGGATCCATATTAGCTTGGATTTTAAACACAAATCCGCTAAAAGCATCTTCATTAGCAGAGACAATACGCTCTTGGGCTGTCCGAGGTTGTGGACCTGGAGCATAACGTACGTAATCATCCAATAACTCTTTGATACCAAAATTATTAATTGCCGAACCAAAATAAACTGGCGTCATTTTACCCGCTAAATAATCCTCTAAATTGAATTCATGCGAAGCCCCTTTCACTAAATCAATTTCCTCACGTAATTCTTGGGCACTTTCCCCCAAAAGCTCATCCAGTAGAGGGTTATCCAAACCTTTAATTTGCATTGCTTCTTGCTTTTGGGCGTTCTTACCGGGTTGATAGAGATAAACGATATCTTCATAACGATGATAGATGCCTTTAAAACGTTTCCCCATACCTACAGGCCAGGTCACAGGCGCGCATTGAATACCTAAAACAGATTCAACTTCATCCAACAAATCAATAGGATCACGACCCTCGCGATCCAATTTATTAATAAAAGTCATAATCGGTGTATCACGCAAACGACATACTTCCATCAATTTAACCGTTCGCTCCTCGACCCCTTTAGCTACGTCAATAACCATCAGCGCTGAATCTACTGCGGTCAGGGTACGGTATGTATCTTCAGAAAAGTCCTCATGCCCAGGGGTATCTAACAAATTCATTACATGCTGATTGTGTACAAACTGCATCACTGAAGTAGTAATAGAAATGCCACGCTCTTTTTCCATCTCCATCCAATCGGAGGTCGCATGCCGATCGGCTTTACGTCCTTTGACAGTTCCTGCCAATTGAATTGCACCTCCGAACAACAGTAATTTCTCGGTTACTGTGGTTTTACCTGCATCAGGGTGAGAGATAATTGCAAAGGTTCGTCGTGTATTAAAATCCTGATAAAAATCGGACATGAAGTTCTCTAAATAAATATAATGTTAATGTATGTAGTGAATTTTAAGACATTCCTGAACAAATACAAGACGAAGGCGTTGTTTCTAGGGTAAACACCGCTCGAAAAAGGGAGATTACACTCATAAAACGAGATTTGAATAGTCATTAACGCATAAAAGCGCTATGATTAAAGAGGATTATGAAATAGGTCAACTGTATATCTGCTTAAACTCATAGATGCAGAACACAACTACATCATCCCGAGCGCTGTGGCCCTGAATGACGGGACTATAGCCGCCCAAAATCACTAAATAAAATTTATAGGAGATAAGTGTTCATTATGAAACGTTGCCCTTGGGTTGGTACTGGCAAACCTTATTATGAAGAGTACCATGATAAGGAATGGGGTGTTCCCGTACATGATGATCACAAACACTTTGAAATGCTTATTCTTGAAGGAGCACAAGCTGGTTTGAGCTGGGAAACAATACTCAAACGGCGGGAAGCGTACCGAAAAGCATTCAAACAGTTTGACCCTCATGCTGTAGCAAAGATGAGCGATGAGGAATTAAATAGCTTGCTTAACGATTCGGGGATTATTCGTAATCGTCTTAAAATTTTTTCGGCGCGCAAAAATGCGATCGTGTTTCTTAAGATTGCTCAAGAATTTAGAACTTTTGACAACTATATTTGGCAATTTGTGAATGGAAGTCCCAAAATAAATTACCCTAAAACACTTCAAGAAGTCCCTGCCCGTACTGCTGAATCTGACGCGTTATCCAAAGACTTGAAAAAAAGAGGAATGAGTTTTGTCGGGTCAACGATTATGTATGCCCACATGCAAGCAGTAGGTCTGGTTGATGATCATCTTGTCGATTGTTTTTGCAAAAATTGAAATCATGGTGCATAAAATCGGTTAATTTAAGCCTTTAGGAAGGACAAAAGCCCCTTCTAGAACTGATCTATCCCCACGAATTATGAGTTGAAATAAAGAGCGTCTCATGATCAAATGAGCGTCATTAAGACTCATGGAAATTAAAATGTTAGCTGTAGAAACCTATCTTTATAATTCGCTTACAGAATCATGTCCTGAAATTCATATATCACGATTGAATGCAGTAATGGATGTAGCATCAGGCTTAAGACATAGCCAAAACCTTTCATTAAGTGAATTAGGGAGGAACTTGCCTGGAGATGCAAAATTAAAAAATAAGATAAAGAAAGTTGATAGGCTGGAAGGCAATAAGGCACTGCATAATGAACTTTTTTCCATTTATCAAGGGTTATCAAGCTTTGTTTTTACTTACATCTCGCAAGATACAACCTTACCTTTGATTGTAGATATTTGCTGCTTAAAAGACGACCGAGAAATTCAAATGCTCAGTGCAGAAATAGCGTTAAAAGGTAGAAGTCTTCCTCTTTATCGAGAAGTGTATAGAGATACCGAAACAAAAGGACGAGCTAAGGACTTTTTAAAAGAGTTGAGTCTTTGTTTGCCCAAAAATCGTCGAGTAATCGTAATCATGGATGCCGGTTTTTATGAAGAATGGTTTAAAGAAATAGAAGCGCTGGGCTGGTATTGGCTAAGTCGTGTAAGAGGAGTTAAATCGGTACAATTATCCGAAGAACTGGGATGGAAACTCATTAAAGAACTAATCCCTGATATTAAATCTAAAACGACACATTATGAGCATGCTCTATTAACCAAAGAGCATACAAGACCTTGTAGGGTGGTTACAACCTATCGTAAGCCTAAGGGAAGAAAGGTAAAGACATCACGAGGAAAAACCACCTCGACACTGTCTAATGGAAGTTATAGTCAAGCTAATAAAGAGCCATGGATTTTGGCTACTAATTTACCATTGGATGTAGGGCCTACTGATATTATCAATCTCTATTTTAAAAGAATGCAAATAGAAGAATCGTTTAGAGATGTTAAAAGTCATCAATTCGGACTAGCAGGACGTTATGTGCGTACTCATTCAGTAGATAGATGGGGAGTAAAAATGCTTCTTGCTGCTATTGTGCAAATTACTTATTGGGTTATTGGAGTAATTGCACATAGTCAAAATAAACAACAATACTTCCAAGCCAATACGGTCAAAGATAAGAAAATATTCTCTTATTTTACCCTGGGTAAGCTTATGATTGAGCATAATCAGCTCTGTTCCTTAGCCCCTGACCCTAGAACCTTACAAGAGATTATAGAACAGGAGCTTAACCGTGTTTGGTAATTTCGTGGGGATCTTTCAGTTCTAGAAGGCTCTGCCCCAAGACTTCGAGACAGCGCTGCGTTTCCTCTGCACGGGCACAAAAAAATTTTGGAAGATTGCCTCAGCACCTCGTTTCGCTCAGATTAAGATGAAATTCTTTTCAAAATTTCCTCAATAGGTAAACCCATAACATTATAATAAGAACCTTTTATTTCTTTAACAAACGTGTCATGAACATTTTGAATACCATACCCTCCCGCTTTATCAAAGGGGTCCCCTGAGTCAACATAATTTTGAATTTGTCGTTCTGTAAGCGAGTGAAATGTAATACTGGTTGTTACGCAATCAACCCACCACTTTTGTTCGGGTAGAGAAATTAGGGCATAACCGGTATAGACCTCGTGGGAGCTGCCACTGAGCATACGCAGCATTCTATAAGCATCTTCAGGGTCGCGAGGTTTTTCTAAAATATGGTTCTGATAAGCTACGGTAGTATCTGCTGCCAGAATAAAATCTGCTGCTCCTACTTCAATCTGAGACAAAATAGTTTGAGCTTTTTCTCTGGCCAGTCGAGTTACATATATTTTAGCTTCCTCATCTTTTTGCAGAACTTCTTCAATATTGGCAGGCATAACAACAGTAGCCAATCCGTGCTCTTGCAATATTTGCAATCGTCTTGGTGATGCGCTAGCTAAGATGAATTTTAATAGATGCTTAGGCTTCATGAGTTGTGTTTCTAAAAATAGGATTAGATGAATTATCAGCCTCTATTTAATTCCATGCAATATTGACGCATGATACATTAAGTGATCTTCGATAAAACTAGCGATAAAATAATAGCTGTGATCATAATGCTCATGCATTCGTAGGTTCAGTTCGACTCCAGCCTTCAAGCATGCTGCCTGAAATAATTCGGGTTTGAGTTGCTCCTTTAAATAAGGATCCTGTGCACCCTGATCAATGAGAATGTGTTGATGTGGCCATCCTTTAGCTAAGATGAGTTCGCAAGCATCATATTTTTTCCACCGCTCCTTATCATACCCCAGATATCCTGTGAATGCTTTTTGACCCCATGGACATTGCGATGGGGCGCAAATAGGTGCAAATGCAGAAACTGAACGATAGTGCTTAGGATAAGTTAATGCCAAAATAAGCGCACCATGCCCTCCCATTGAATGGCCAAAGATACCACATGCTTGATGATTAACCGGGAAATGGTCTTGCAGTAGATGGGGTAATTCTTCATGTACATAAGTCGACATTTTATAATATTTTGACCATGGAGATTGTGTGGCATCCACATAAAATCCCGCACCCATACCAAAATCATAACTCTCCTGAGCGCCTGGCACATTATCTCCTCGAGGACTTGTATCCGGAGTAACCAGTGCTAAACCTAATTGGGCAGCAATCCGTTGCGCCCCTGCTTTCGTAATAAAATTTTGCTCCGTACATGTTAATCCGGAAAGCCAATACACTACGGGTACGCTTTGTTTCCGTGCGAGAGGTGGTAAAAAAAGACCAAAGCGCATAGTACAATGGGTTGAATCAGCTTGATGGGCATAAACCCGTTGAATACCTCCAAAACAGTAATGTTCTTCAATGAGTTCAATGGCCATTTAATTTATTCCTTGAAACACACTTTTAAAAAGTGAGCACCGTACGGATTGATTGACCAAGATGCATTAGATCAAAAGCATGATTAATCTGCTCAACCGGAAGAACTCGGGTAATTAAATCATCCACATTGATTTTCCCATCCATGTACCAATCAACAATTTTAGGTACATCAGTACGTCCACGTGCACCACCAAATGCAGATCCCTTCCATACTCTGCCAGTGATCAATTGGAACGGTCTAGTAGAAATCTCTTGACCTGCTCCTGCAACCCCAACCACAGTACAAACGCCCCACCCTTTATGGCAACACTCCAATGCCTGACGCATCAGTTTTACATTCCCTACGCACTCAAAACTGTAATCAGCGCCTCCCTTAGTCAGCTCAACAAGATAAGCTACCAAATCGTTACTGATTTCCGAAGGATTAACAAAATCGGTCATTCCCATTTTTTCTGCCAAAACCCTCCGTTGAGGATTAATGTCCACCCCTACAATCTGTTCGGCTCCCACCATACGAGCACCTTGGATCACATTAAGCCCGATACCCCCCAAACCAAAAACAACAACTCGAGATCCTGGCGTCACTTTTGCAGTATAAATCACAGCCCCCAGACCTGTAGTTACCCCACAACCGATGTAACAGACTTTCTCAAAAGGAGCATCTTTACGAATTGCCGCAACAGCAATTTCAGGCAATACAATATAATTAGCAAACGTTGATGTCCCCATATAATGGAATATTTTTTTTCCATTAAGGCTGAAACGGCTTGTTCCATCAGGCATAACCCCTTGACCTTGTGTTGTTCGAATTGCCTGACAAAGGTTGGTTTTTTGGGAAAGACAGTATTCACATTGACGGCATTCAGGGGTATATAAGGGAATCACATGATCGCCTGGCTTAACAGATGTCACTCCCGCACCAACATCTACAATAATACCGGCACCCTCATGTCCTAAAATGACTGGGAAAAGACCTTCAGGATCATCACCAGATAAAGTAAATGCATCCGTATGGCAAACACCTGTAGCCTTAATTTCAACAAGCACCTCCCCCTTTTTGGGGCCTTCCAAGTCAACCGTTTCAATTACTAATGGCTTCCCTGCCTCATAAGCTACTGCTGCCTTTACTTGCATCAAACCTCCGGTAATGAAAGAAACATCATCTTAAGTAATCTATTCATTTAATTAAAAAAAACGTTCTAAATAAGATAATGTAAATGCAGATGATCGCTTTAGCAATGAAAACTGTAACTAAACTACAACTTATCACTTCGCATTTTTTTCTATTTAGTATTATTTTATACTTAAAGACTAAAGTAGCACTATAAAGCTTAAATAAATCTCAATACATAGGGTACTAGAGTATGATCATTCATAGTGAATTTAAGCCTGCTTGGTGGTTAACCAATGCGCATGGACAAACTCTGTATCGAACTTTAACTCATCGCATGAATGCCTTTGTTGACTCTTATGAGCGGCTTGAATTGCCTGATGGCGATTTTATTGATTTAGCCTGGAGAGTGAATGGATTAAACAAGGATGCTCCTCTAATTATTTTGTTGCATGGATTGGGAGGTGATGAGAATTCAGCTTATGTTGCAACCTTATTCAATGCATTCAATCAATCAGGTTATCGAACCGTATTGATGAACTTCCGTGGTGCAAGTGGCGAACCAAACCGTTTACCACGTTTTTATCATGGTGGCGATACTGCAGATTTGGCTTTTTTGCTCCAGGTTATAAAACTGAGAGAGCCCACAACAAAAAAAGGGGTAGTCGGTATTTCTTTAGGCGGTAATGTGCTCCTTAAATGGTTAGGAGAAACAGGGTCTCAATCTCTAATTGATGTTGCTGTTGCAGTTTCTGTACCCTTTCAATTGCAAAACGTGGTTCATAAATTAAATAAAGGATTTTCTCGGGTGTATCAGAAATATTTGTTAGAAAAATTGCGTAGGGTTTTTCTCCAAAAATTGGATGTTTTTAATAACGAATTGCCGCTGTCTCAACAAAAACTTTATTCAATAAAAACTCTATATGAATTTGATGAACAAATAACTGCTCCGTTACACGGATTTACCAGTGCAAGTGACTATTATCAAAAATCCAGTTCGCGGCAGTATCTATCTCTAATCAAAACGCCTACTTTAATTATTCATGCTTTAGATGATCCTTTTATGACATCTGACATTCTCCCAACCTCCAAGGAGTTATCTCCCGATATTCTCTTAGAATTGAGCCAACATGGAGGCCATGTAGGATTTATCGCTGAGAGAAGACACCATTGGTTGGAGCAACACATACCTAATTTTTTAATGGATTACTTTCCGCACCCTTCTTATCTACGTGATTTTGAAAAGATTAATTAATTACGTGCTGATTACAAAGCGAATACCCAGCAATAACGCCTCAAAAACTAACACTCTGTGTTCCCTATATTTATTTGATGAAGTTGGCACTTATCCAGTTCGACTTAACATCGAATGACCAAAAAAAACCCATTATGTTCTATACTTACAATTAGAGTTTTTTTAGAGCCTAGATGATGATTAGAACAAAAATAATTAACAGCGAAAGCTTACTTAAAATCTATGCAAGCAATTACTCGTCATTGGCCCATAATCGCGCTGATCTGGAATACTTTAAAGAATGTAAAGTGCGGATATTTTTTAGAGAATCAGAGGAAAAAATGCTAGCAGGTTTTTGCATCAATTCAGGTCCTAACTATCGTACATTTCTTCCTTTAAATCCATCTCAATTACAAAAATTATATAATGCTCATCGCTTTGATCGAAAGAAACCCCATGAAATTACATGCCTTTGGATAGAGAAAAAGTCACAGCATGCTACATGGATTATATTTCTTTATTTTATATTATTTCTAGATGTGCTGTGCCTGCATCCAGGCCCCCTTATTTTTGGAACACACGGGAAAAATATCAGTACCTTTTTTTCCCTACCGTTTCCTAAAACCATTTTCAATGAAAAGCTATTTGTACCTACAAAAGGAGAGGAATGCGATTTTTGGATTAGAAAAGGTTCTAAATTGCAATTCCTCAAAGGTTTTATGGTCCTTGCAACCATCAGATTTTTTGGGGGGAATAAAGCATTAGCTCGCTTTCGCTTGTTGCTTGATAAAAAAAAGCCAAGTTGAACTAAATTCCTGAGCAATATCATGGAGAGTTGTATGAGTAGTATGAAAAGAGAATATTCTTCTTTGAGACAATTGGCGTTATATGGAGGGTCTCCCATTCGCCAAAAACCATGGCCTACCTATGACAAAGGAAATGTCATCATTGATGAGGAAGACACCGAACTTATCTTAGATGTGATTAAAAGTAAGCGATTGTTTCGCTATGATAATCGTGAAATCAAAGATACTAAAGTAGGACAATTCGAAGAGGGGCTGAAGGAATACTTTAAGAGTGAATTTGCACTGGCTGTCAGTTCAGGTACTGCAGCAATTTCATTACCTCTTATGGCTCTCGATCTACCTGACGATTCATTAGTGGGATGTCCTGCGTATTCATTTACAGCAACACCGAGTGCCATTATACAAGCAAAATTAAAACCACTCCTAATCGAAGTCGATCGCGATCTCCATATGGATCTTACGGATCTTGATAATAAAATGAGTCGCCTAAAAGCATTAGTGGTGGTTCATATGAGAGGATTTCCCGCCCCGCTCCCCCAAATTATGGAAATCGCCAATAAACATGGTGTGCCTATTATTGAGGATGCGGTACCTAGTCTTGGCTGTAAATTAAAAAATAAATATTTGGGTACTTATGGTTTAGCCGGGGCATTTAGCACTCAATCAGATAAATCATTGAATACCGGAGAAGGGGGATTTATCTTAACCAACAACAAAGACCTCTATCTAAAATGTGTGATTTTATCAGGAGCTTACGAGCGTCTTTATGAAAAGCATTTTTCCGACCAACCGTGTACCATTGACTTCACCAGGTTGCCGTTATTTAACTTTCGCTTGGATGAAATCCGTGGTGCACTTGGAGTATCCCAATTAAAAAAATTAAATAAGCGACTTGACTTGTTGTCCCAAAATTATGCTTACGTCACTCAAGGCATTAGCCCTTTAAAATATTTACGACCACGTGCTACCTGGGATAAAACTGCATTGCCTTTGGGTGATAATTTGCTTTTGGAGTTAGAGGGCTCGAGCGAAGACTGTTGTTGGTTTGCCGAAGCACTTACTGCAGAAGGAATCGACACGAAAGCGCTTGGTGATCCCAATAAAATCAATGTGCGAAGATTTTGGGACTGGGCCTATTTATTCAAGGATGTATCCAAACAAGAAATTCCCGAGCTTTATCCTAATAGTTTTAGATACATTAGTTCTTATATTGATATTGCGCTATCACCCACATTGGGAAAAGAAGATCTGGATGAACTTATAACTGCTATCAAAAAGGTGCATGACCATTATGGACTCAAAAAATGATTTGAATCATTGTGTTGCTTTAGTTACAGGGGGAAATGGAGGATTAGGCCTAGCCATGGCGTGTGCTTTGCAACAAGCAGGCGCACAAGTTATCATTTGTGGCCGAGATCAGGAAAAATTAAAACACGCCCAAATACACCACTTAATTCCTCTAACAATGGATGTGAGTTCGGAGGACAGCATTCACGCTGGCTTTAAAACCATTGAAGATCAATTTAAAAGATTGGATATCCTGATTAACAACGCAGGTATCTATGAGGACCAGCATCTTTCAGCTCTTTCACTGAAACATTGGGAACATCTCATCCGTACCAATCTTACTTCAGTTTTTCTTTGTTCTCAAAGTGCGGCACGTTTCATGAAACCACAACAACGTGGAAAAATTATTAATGTGGGTTCTATGTATTCACTATTTGGACATCCTAATTCCATTGGCTATGCCACAACAAAAACAGGGATTTTAGGTCTCACGCGATCGCTTGCATTAGAACTTGGCCCTTGGAATATTCAGGTAAATGCTATTTTGCCGGGTTGGTTTGAAACAGCAATTAATGGCTCCTTGCCACAAACAACTCGCGGCGAAGAAATTAGGAAGAAAACAGCACTCGGTAGATGGGGAAAACCCCAGGATATTGGGCCTTTAGCCGTTTTTCTCTCTTCAAGCGGCTCAGATTTTATCACCGGAGCCATGATCCCCATTGATGGAGGATACTCCGTTTCTGATCGAACAATCTGGTGATGCATTCACCGAGGTGCGTCAATCCCGAACGCCGTGAGGATCTCCAGTACTGTCAATATTTGAGCTCAAATCAGGAGATCCTTCGCGTACACCACTCTGGATAATAAGTAAGACATTACCTCGATAAAATACTTGGAGTTGGCTTAGAGTCTAATTCAGAAATTGTTGCAATCACTGAGTCCATTAACTTTTGTTCACTCATCCTTGTTTTTTCTGGCTTAAAATTCACGTACGTATTATCTATCACTATATCATAGTAGCCGTCGTCGCAGCGCTTTATCTTAATATGGATTGATGAGTAGTTCTCAGGGAGTTGTATTCCGGCATTTTTGATAAATTTTTCCACATTATGTTTTGATTTATTAATCTCATTAAACCAATCAATAAAAAAATGTTCCTTATTCTTTGATGCAAGCAATTGATGAAGTTCTATAGGTAACTTTTCGCTAAATTTTTCTCTATTTACTTCCCATATAAAGTGCTTCATTACTGCATTAGCACTGATGTTCTTTAATGAGGTTGGTTGATCTGGCATAAATATCTTCTCTATCTATTTTTTGACCAAAATAAAAAAACAATTATGACATAAAAATACACAATGTTAATAATTAAGACACCTTACCATCGAAAAATGTGTATCAAGATTTTCAGGTGGTAATTCCTTTTTATTATGAATCAATTAAATGGAGAAAATAAAAATTCAGGCTCCGATTTAGGCTGCTTTTTATCTTGATGATAAGAAAATAACATCGGGGAATTCTTAATAGCTGTAGATAGAGATTCTTGAAATAAATAATCAAATCGTTGATGTGAAAAATCAATCCCCCTCACATTGGTCTTTAATGATTTGAAAATATTAAGCTCATCTATATCACTTTCTGTTTTTCTTTTTGGAAGTAGTGCATTGTATTTCTCCAATAATGCCAAAACAATTTCGTTCTCCGTAGCATCTTGCATCTTTAATTTTTCGCATTGATACCTGCCATTTCCTTGATATATGCATTCTACACTTGCCCATTCGCGCTCGGGACAATCAATATGTCCATATATCACTACGCTATCCCCAGGGTCTATATCTTGCTCATTAGCATCAAGTCCCATTGTTTCACTGTCTATGCTTTCCTCTTTAAGATCTATAGGATCAGCAAGAAAGTCTTCATTGTAGACTTCTAAAAACTCATGCTTTATTTCACTTTCTGTCATTGCTTTAGGTAACCCAAAACCTCGATATTTATGATCGCCCATCGCCATAGAATGCAGTCCACTCCCATTTTTAGATGCATCAAATAAGGTAGCCATCCAATATTCAGAGAAATTGTTGAGATAGAGCCAATCCCCGGGAATTAACTCCTCTGGTGTTAAACCAAATTTATAAGGAAGTATTTCTTTTAAATCATCTGCAAAATCTCCGGATAAAAACATACCGTCTGCAATGATGAGTGGCTTTCGTGCAAAAAGAAGATCAAAATTGTTCGCACCCACGGTATCTAATAACGCTTTATATTGAATAGAGAGCATCCAACTATGACATTCAAGTACAACAAGATGAGAACCATCAAAAATTGAGTTGATGGCTTCAGAGGGACGCTGTCCATTTTTTAATATAAAAAAGCCATTTTGCTTATCCGGCATATGCCAATAATGCTCATCGAGTTGCAAATAATTTTCTTTTTGTGTTGGATATCTATAATGTTCTGCCTCTAAATGAAATTTATCGGTATCCATGAGCTTTATTGCATTATATCGAAACAATAATTCCGCATTAAATCGTTTATAAGATTTAAAATAACGAAGACTATTAACCATTTTTAAGAGGATATCTCTTTTTAAAGGATCCCCCTCTTCCTTTGTTAAAGCTAATCTTCTGATTTCCAATTCTGAGGCCATTTTTTCTGGGGAATCCCCAAATTTTGTGAGATTGATTTCATAGAGTCGCGTTAGAAAACTACTGCCGTTAAAAAACTGTTCATAGGTTTGAATTATCTGGAATCGTTTAAAATCCTCAATTAGTTCCTGAAGATTACTAAAAACAATTTTCTTCTTATGGTTTAATATCATATTAAACCGATGTTCATTGCCTGCGACTGCAGATTTTAATTCGTCAGATTTAAAATCGTGAGTGATCTCAACATACTTTTTATTTTGGTAAAAACGGAACAGGAGCATGAATTTAAAATATATCGTAAATAGGTCACATATTGTTACACTTATCCCTCCAAATTGGAAATATAACTTACACTAGGGATTATTAACTCGCTATTTGAGAAGAGTAAGAACAACTTTTTTAAACGAATTAAGCAAAGCGAATGTCCCGACCTCAACTAGTTGTTGGCCTATTTTGCCACTCCAATGCTTTCGTTCCAGTTTCCAACCTATAAAAAAAGCAGAAACAAGCAATAACAAAGTAGGTACATGAAAACGAGTTAGTTTACTTTCGGCAAAATACTCTTGATGTTCAGCTACTTTGTTGCTCTGGAATCGCAACTTCTTGTCCATCAGTGCAATTTGTGCCCGAATCTGTCTTCTCGAGTTGCTCATGCTCTTCGCTCTTTTGAGAAAAATATGCTCTTGTTTTAGGAAAACTCATACTTTTTAAGTTATAGGATAAATACTTAAGCAATCCAAGTAAGAATCCCACATTCAACAGTAAAACAAGGGAAATAGATAGCAGAAAACGATTAGATGCCAAAAATACAAAATAACCTATTAAAAACATAGCAGTTAGCCATACCGTAATAAGCACCACAAACAGCATGCATATATTCAGTAATAAAGGAAAAACGCTAAGTCCAGCTAACTTTGCCTCAAGACGAATTAAAGACCATACTGTTTTAATAACAGATATTTTTGCAGTAACTAGAGCTTCTAACTGTTTAAAAACTTCCATTACTTTTTCATTAACCGAGACAATAAAAAGCCAATTCCTCCTGCGATTAAAACAGAAGTTAATGGATTGTCTTGTACTTTCTTTATTAAATGATCAGAATATTCTTTGACATTTTCTTCTACTTGATTTGCCTTAGATAATCCTTCTTCATACAGTTGATTTACCTTTTTTTTCCCTTCATTTAGTAATTGGCTTGCAGCTGCTTCAAGATGGTCTCTAGGAGTATATGTTGGTTTCTCACTGGAACTTTTCATGTTATTACTCTCCTTAGTTAACAACGTTTTCTTCATACATTTCGTGAAACATAATATATAAATATAGTTATTGCTGGGGATAAATCAATAAATACTTTCCTTTTTTATTGTGCGTTTGACTCTTTTTTGGACTTCTATGGAGTCAATTAAATTGTCGCGCATTTCCCGCCCATTTAGAAAATAAAATAATAAAATCAATTTTATT
>NZ_JAPHOQ010000029.1 GCF_026191355.1 Legionella sheltonii | reverse complement strand
TCTACAGTCGATTTGCCCAGCTTTAAGTCCCGAGACAAATCTTTTTGACTCACTCCCTTACTGTGATAGTGAAATACTTGTTTTCGTAAACTCTCCGTCGCTCTTTGATGTTTCCCTATCCCAGGAAATCGCTGATTAAAATAACGACCACATGATGGACAATAATACTTATGAGCTTTTAAACACAAATAACTACGTCGCAATCCAATCGATTCATGACGGATTCGTCTTATAAAACTGTCCTTTTTACGTAACTTCTTATTACCACAATGAATACAGCGAACTACCCAGCGATAGCTTACCTCTATGTATACCGGGTTTTCTCCACTTACTCTTTTAATAGAATATCCAGGCAAATTTAGGATACAATCTTTCTTAGGCATTTTAATCTTCCTTTTGACCGTCAAATCAAAGGGTTAGTCTAGACTAACTTGATTAAAATGCCCCCTTATTTGGGGTAGAGCCTATCTTTAACAAAAAATAAATTCTTACTTATTGAATGCCATGCGGTTTCGCCCTTGTAATTCACAATCTCATCTTTAAGGTTTTCCGAATCACGAACTTCTTTTTCTAGTTCAGGTACAGAGTGTTTTGTGCGTAAGAGCCTGACAGGTAGAGCACTCGCAACGAGTTTAAAATCATAGATCTCATTGAGCTCTTCCTCCGTATAACAATTCGTGAGAGATTCACGAAATTGTGCCAAGATTCTCATTGCCTCATCTATTTTGCTTTCGTGTTGATGAGACCTCATATAATCATAAACTGGGTTGTACTTATCTTGATTTGCTAACATTGAAACATTATCGGTCACAAAATAGGCGCATGTACGCCCTTTAACTTGTAATGTGTCTAGGGGAATATAAATCATCAATGTGCACAATTTACTCAAACTACCAAATTTCATCTTACTGCTTAATAAATTTGTTAAAACGAGTGATTGTTTGAAACCAAGCGGATCACAAATCAAAATATCTAAACCAGGAGGGGTTTCTGTTCCTTTAAAATTGAATTCTAAAAAAGACCAATGATTTAATTGTGCGCTTCCGTCCCATTTTGAAAAAGCAATTTCAAACCGTAGATCTTTGACACAACACTCAATCATTTGTTCAATAATCCCTGCTAAACAATCCATTTCATCATAGCTCATTGCGAAAGCGTTAAATTTATCTCTACTTTTTTTGAACCTTTTTTTTAAATATAAAAAGAATGCCATAAGGTCTTCAGGAATACTGTCAGGCTTTCCACTGAGTGCGAGTAATGATTTAATGTCCGAAATATTTTGCATGGTTGAAATGATTTGATATTTAATTATTTTTCTTATTAATCTAAATTAGTTTAATTAAAATTAAAAATAATTTTTATTCAATTAATCAAAATACATTTTTTATTTTCAATTTGAATAAAACTTGAATTTTATGGTTTCTCGTGTACTATGGCGCTTCTTTTTAAACCAGAGGTAATAATAATAATGAAAATGAAACCCAATGAGTGGATGAATGAAGATGGTGAACTTAATCTCATTACAAGAACTCAAAAGAAATTAGCACAAGCCCCTCAATCACAAGTAATATTCTCACAATATCTTTTCTTTAAACAACATGACATAACTGGTGCACAACAGATTAGAAAAAATGTGAATAATGCGTTGGAAATTGCATATGAACGAGATGTTGGATTCGGTCCGACTGAGCACGTCGATCTTCCACACAACAATTTTGGTTACTAAGATATAAAATCCCTTCCCCCTGTCTGCCTCATCACGAGACAACGAGGGATCTCCTCATTGTGACGCAATGCTATAGCGTGAAAATCCCTTGCTGTGCTCGGGATGACTGGAGCAGGGAAAAAGGGAAATTCAGCAACCATTAACGAAAATCCATGCGTCAGCACTTTCTTTAGAAAAAAATAGATCACTCATTGCATAACCCACTACCGCTGCAAGCGTGTCATTAAAATAAACTAAAGGAATTCGTTCCCTTAACCATGGTGGAACGCCCCACTCTTGGAATAATTTTTTTAAACGCTTGGTTTGCCCATGCCAGATAAAATCTTCCCCACCTTGTCTAAATCGAACAGATATTTTTGCATTCGGAGGAGCTACTAGTCCTTGAGTGCTTTTTTTTGCCAATAAATTAATTTCCAGATCAGCGATTATTAAAGGTAAAGGAAATACCGACCATTCAATGCAAGAAGGTAATTTATTTATACTTTTCCTATCTATATATAAATGCCTTTGGTAGCGACGCACAATCACCTCTGTCCAACTCACCTCAGGAATTGCATCAGAACTTGCAAAGATCACTTCATCAATCAAACGCTCGAAAGTGGCTGTAGAAGGCAATTGAACTCGATTATTTTTCAACCAAACCCTGAGCAGATTCACGAGACGATCGCGACTGAGTTCTTTTAATGGTGTTATTGACAAAAAATTGTTTAAAAGGACGTCTGAATTTTCTTCCGATGCATTCCCCTTATTTCCAACCTCATCTGGGGTGTAAAATTGCTTCGTCGATAAAGTGCTCAAATTCTCTTTAACTGGAGTGTACGTAGCGGTTCTACCTTCCATATCCTCTTGTACTTCTCTCTCCTTAACGTGTTTGGAAATAAGTCGACTATCTTCTTCTGCCAGGCTATCTAAATTTCTTTTGGCTTGCTGGCAATGAATGGCTGTTCTTGCGATATTACCCACCACT
Organism: Legionella sheltonii; assembly: GCF_026191355.1. Taxonomy (GTDB): domain Bacteria; phylum Pseudomonadota; class Gammaproteobacteria; order Legionellales; family Legionellaceae; genus Legionella; species Legionella sheltonii. Next base: position 3,262 of record NZ_JAPHOQ010000029.1, on the reverse strand, counting down.
CCAGGCCATTTTTTTTTCAACAAAGGTATAATTTGTTGACGTAGGTAATTGCGTGAATAATTGATGTCCTGATTGCTCTCATCTTCAATCCATCTTAATTGATGTAAAACCGCATAATTCTCAAGTTGCGTACGGGAATGATTTAAAAAAGGACGAGCCATTCCCCCCAATCCCAATTTGCCCCAATCACTCATCGCAGCCAAACCATCTACTCCAGCGCCTCGGAATAGTTGCAAAAGAACTGTTTCCGCTTGATCATCCAAATGATGTCCTAAAATCAAGCAATTTTGTTCGGTCATCAAAGAAGAAAAAACTGCATATCGAGCAATACGCGCCCTCTCTTCAATATTGGCTGAGCGATCAAATTGTACGGATTGGGTAATTAATGGAATATCTAAATGATGACAAAACTGCTCGCAATGTGCTTGCCAATGAAGTGCACGCGCACTAATACCATGATTCACATGCACTGCGACTAATTTAGCAAACAAGGTGGGATAGGAAGCGAGTACATGCAAAAGCACCGTTGAATCAAGCCCCCCACTAAAGCCTACAATTAGCTTATTAAAATGGCTTAGGCGAGAAAGCCACTCGGTATTCAATAGATCACTTTCCAAACTCACTGAAGGAGGCGAGGCTTGATAAGATGCGGAGCTTAGAACCGAAGTGTACAAGCAAGTACTTGAGGATTCGAGCACCGCATCGGCCGTGCAATTCGCCTCCTCAGTTGAATTTGGAAGAAGATCTAATAAAGCTTTAATCACATGCACCCATAGCCATAAATTTTTGGTACCTGTTCTCGACCAGCTGGTCCAATGGTAATTTCTTTAAAGCACGTAACTCGCTAACCAAAACATCTTTTAAACGTGCAGCCATTTCATCAACATTACGGTGTGCCCCCCCTAATGGTTCAGGCACTACCATATCAATTAACTTATTTTCCAGAATCTTATCTGCGGTAATTCTCATCGCTCGAGCAGCTTCGCTTGCTTTAGACGCATCTTTCCATAGAATCGATGCACAACCTTCTGGAGAAATTACTGAATAAATACCAAATTGCAACATAAGCACACGGTCACCGACGCCAATTGCCAATGCCCCCCCAGATCCTGCCTCCCCTGTTACCACACAGATAATTGGAGTTTTAAGATTTGACATCACAAAAAGATTTCGCGCAATTGCTTCAGATTGATTGCGTTCTTCTGCACCAATCCCTGGATACGCTCCAGCAGTATCAATAAAAGTGAAAATGGGTAATTTGAATTTTTCAGCCATATTCATCAAACGCAAAGCTTTTCGATACTCTTCAGGACGAGCCATCCCAAAATTTCGATATACTTTTTCTTTTGTACGTTTACCTTTCTGATGGCCAAGCACCATAACTGGCTCACCATTTAAGCGAGCCAAACCGCCAATAATTGCAGGAGCTGAAGAACAACTTCTGTCACCATGTAACTCCTGAAAATCAGTAAAAATACGTTCAATATAATCTGTAGTCTGTGGCCTTAGTGGATGTCTTGCCATTTGCGCTACTTGCCAAGGCTCCAAATTTGAAAAAACTTGGGCTGTTAAATCAGAACATTTTGCTTGAAGTCGTGCGATTTCATCACTTAAATTCACTTCGTTATCATGTCCTAACATACGAAGTGCTTCAATTTTTTGATTCAACTCTTCGATGGGTTGCTCAAAATCCAAAAATTGTCTGCTCATTGAATACTCTTTGGTGAATTAAATATCATGGTATATGATAACCTTAACCGACAATTGATGCCAGATTCAAACAAAGTATATGATCATTACAGGATTTAACCCTTTAAATACACAAAACTGCATCTTAAATGAAGCTCGAATTGATCTTTGGCAATTTTCTTTAGTGCATGAATTGAATCATGCATATGAACTATTAAATCAGGAAGAGCGAGCACGTGCGGAGCGATTCTACTTCAGTAGGCATAAACGCCGTTTTTCTACTGCTAGAGCCACGTTGAGAATCATCTTAGCAAATTACCTCAATATTCATCCTGAGCAGCTGGAATTTACTTATAACGAGCATGGAAAACCAGAGGTCATCAATACAGCAAAATTGCAATTTAATATAAGCCACACGGGCGACCTAGCGCTACTGGCTGTTGGAAAAGGCTTTCCTTTGGGTGTTGATATCGAGAAATATTCCGCCAGGCCGTATGAGGGAATTGCCAAAAATTTATTTTCCGATCTTGAGTATGAAGAGTTCATTAAAGTACCCCTCGCTTTGAAACCGGCTGTTTTCTTTCATGTTTGGGCGCAAAAGGAAGCATTTATTAAAGCCTGTGGTTTAGGTCTTTCTTACCCAACCAAACATTTTAGCGTCCCTATATCGATACCAACGAAACAGTTAGTGAACGATCCATTACATAACATGACTTGGCAATTACGTTCCTTTATGCCTGAAGTAGCTTGTAGTGGCGCTTTATGTCATCACCCCACAGTAAGGGAAATTCGACATGGATTTATTCATCTACAACAAAATACTCGCTTGATTTTTTAGGTTTCTGCCAATGCATCTTACCCATTCACAACTTACATTATTACAATTACTTGGCGATGGCGAATGTCATAGTGGTTCCGAATTAGGAGCAGCCCTAGGTATTACCCGTTCAGCGATTTGGAAACAAATTAATCATTTAATAGAATCAGGAATTCCTATAATACGCATGAGACACCAGGGTTACCAACTTCCTAATCAGTTGATTTTATTAAATAAACAGAAAATTACAGAACATCTTATCGCAGAAAAACACATATCACCTTTTGAGTTACATCTATTGACAACCCTTGATTCAACCAATCGCTATCTTAAGGATTTACCCCTTTCAAATTCCGTTGATATTTGTTGTGCCGAAATACAAACTCAGGGTAGAGGACGGTTTGGAAGACACTGGCACTCACCTTTTGGAGAAAATATATACTGTTCGAGTCGTTGGAACCTCAACTATGATCTCGCCAAGCTTTCCGGATTAAGTTTAGTGACTAGTCTAGCTATTGTGGCCACTTTAAATGAATTAGATCTATCCTCTAATATCAAGATTAAATGGCCTAATGATATTTTATGGGATAACAAAAAATTATGCGGCAGTTTGATTGAAATCTTGGCTGAATCAAACGGTAATGTCCAAGTCATTATAGGTGTTGGCTTAAACGTCAATACGGATACTCAAAACAACCCTCTTCCAGATAAGCCATGGTGCTCCTTATATGAGATGACCCAAAAGCATTTTGATCG
>NZ_JAPHOQ010000028.1 GCF_026191355.1 Legionella sheltonii | reverse complement strand
TCTGGAGCATCAAAAAAAACAAAATGAAGTAATGGAATTAAGATTAATTCAAGAAAAAGTGATTTTGTTGGATAAGGCCGGTTCAGATGTAATCGCCATTTGTTCTAATACTACGAATAAGTTGGCGAATCAATTGGATGCTAAGATCCACAAAAAATTAATTAACATCATTGATGCAACTGGTGATTATTTACATCATTTGGGTGCACAAAAAGTGGGTTTAATTGGCACTCGTTATACAATGGAGCAAGATTTTTATAAAAATAAACTGCTTAAAAAAGGACTTCAAGTGGTAACTCCCGATGCTTATGATCGGGAGTTGCTTCATCAGATCATTTATCATGAATTATGTCACGGTATTGTCACGAGCAGTTCAAAAGAGATCGTTCTAAATATTATTAATAAATTAGCCTCGAGTTACCATTTAGATGGGGTCATACTTGGTTGTACGGAGTTGCCTCTATTGGTATCAAAGGCGGATGTTAGTATCCCACTGTTTGATACGGTTGAAATACATGTAAATGCGATTATAACAAAAATTGAACGACTTAATTAGGGGTATAATAATGAGATTTTTTAACCCTAATTTAAAGCTGATTTGGTGTTTGCTATTAGGCATTGTTTGCGTGAACTCAGCAAAATTTATGTGCCTTCCTTTTTTAATCTTATTTCTTAATCATAATACTCACTTTTCATTATGGATAAGTGGTTTAGTCTGTGGAATTGCTCCCTTTTGTTCAATATTTGGTGGTTTTATCGGTGGACAATTATCGGATAAATATGGACGAATTCCATTATTATATATTTCAATTTTCACATCAGCCTGTATCTTCCTATTATTAGGTTTAAGCTGGCAAATTAACTCTCGGTATCTTCAATTAATATTGATCGGCACGCTTAATGGAATGTTTGGGTTATTCTCTTCTTTCTTTCAGCCGGTCGCACTCGCATTAATCAGCGAATTAGTTGATAAAGAACATCGAGAGTTATTTTTTAACTTACGTTATGCCGCAATGAATATTGGTGCTGTTTTTGGACCTTTATTAGCAGTATATCTAGGAGTTACTTTATCTCCCATTGCATTTTATATAGCAGGCTTCATGTATTTTAGTTTTGGCTGTTTCTTATATGCCATCCTGTTAAAGGAACCAAGACAACTTTGTAGAAACAAACAAAGCAATGTTTCTTTATCGGCGACCTTACGTGCTATTTCTTTAGATCGTAGGTTATTAAATTTCATTCTTTTTAATATAGTATTTGCCTTATGTTACTCGCAAATCGATTCAACATTAGCTCAATTCATATCCCAGCAAATCGATGATGGTGTGCGTGTCTATTCCTTAACGATCGCATTAAATGCATTGTTTGTGCTGATTGGACAGCTTCCTATTTTTCTATTGTGTAGGAGAATACCGAAGCATCAAGCTGTTTTTTGTGGTTGCTTTTTATTTTTTCTTGGCTGTTTGGGTTTTTCTTGTTGTGGTAACAAAGCAAGCTACTTTTACTATTCTATTTTAATTATCACCGTGGGTGAATTGTTCATATTTCCTATTGCATTCTTGTTTGTTGATGATATGGCTCCTTCGCATTTGAAAGGCTCATATTTTGGAGCTTTAGCTTTTAGAGAATTGGGCTTGGCTTTAGGGCCAGTTTTAGGTGGGGTTCTCCTTGAATCTTTTGGAGGTCAGATCCTGTTTATCATAATTGGAGGGCTATCATTGATTTCATATTTTTTTGTTTATGTAGGTGAGTACGCGAAACCCGTTATGAAACAGTCTTTAGGAAGAGCGTTTAATAATATGGAGTAAATATGAGTAGATCGATTTTATTTGTAAATGTTTCTGATGTGCATAATTTGGTAAAAATAGAGGCTGCGAAAAATCTAGGGATAAAGGTTTTTTTGATAGCTCCTAATTTACCTGATTGGGCCAAAGATATAGTTGATAAATTTATTAAGGCAGATACCACCAATTTTGCTGAGACTATTTCTGTTTTAAAAGAGGAGTATAAAGAGACACCTTTTGATGGTGTAATTACCCTACTGGATAAAAGTGTCGAGTTGGTTGCAGCAATCGCAGAAGAATTTAAACTACCTGGTAGCTCACTTGCATCAGCTACTACAGTGAAACATAAATACAAAATGCGAGAAGCGTTGAAGAGGAGGGAGGTTCCCCATCCAAAATTTCAATTGGTAAAAACATTTAAGGACTTGCAAAATGCAGCAAATACTATCGGATTCCCATTAATATTCAAACCCGTAGCTGCTTCAACAAGTGTTGCCGTTTTTAAATTAAACAACCAAGCTGAGCTCGAAGATGCATTTGCGCTGATGAGTACTTGTGAACGTGTATCTTTTTGGTTGTATGCTGATGAGTATATTGCTGAGGAGTTTATGGCGGGACAGGAAGTTAGTGTTGAAGGGATTATTAATCAATCTCAAGTTTATTTTGCGGGGATTACCAAAAAATTTGTAGAAAAACCTGGTTTCACGGAATGGATGCATTGTTTTCCATATGAGCCGGAACCAGAAGTTTGTTCTTCAATTTATAAGGTGGTTGAAAAGGCTATTCATGCCGTTGGCATCAACAATTGTGCTTTTCATATAGAAGTCATGTTGACCGCCGAAGGACCTAAAATTGTTGAGGTAAACTCACGAATGGCTGGGGGCTTTGTTTCAAGCCACCTTGTTCCATTAGCCTCTGGAATTAATTTAGCACAAGCAAGTATCCAAACCGCACTTGGCGAACCGATTGAGTTAAAAGCAACAAAAAATAAATTTGTATGCGAACGAAATTTATTCGCAACCGAGAATGGTACCATTACAGATTGGAAGTATGTTGAAGAAATGAGTAATCAACCTGGGGTAAGGGATTTTAAAATTTTGCGACAGGTCAATGAGTTGGTTACTGTTCCGCCGCAAGGGTATGACCATTTGTTATGTGCGGTTATCACTGAAGGAGACACGTTTGAAATGGCAATCGATTTAGCGGATGCTGCTTTGAAACGTGTTCATTGTGTTTATCAGTAAAATCTTTTTAAACCCGTTTTTTTTCTTTTTTAATTGATCCCTCTTTCCAAACTCACAGAGGGAAATGAGGTGTGATGCGAGGCGAGTGTGGAAGTGGAGTGTGCATGCAAGTACATGAGAGATTTGAGCACTACATCGATGAAGTGGGGTCAGGGTCAGGCTTTGAATTATAAATCAACTTATAATTGAAAATTCACAATTCAAGGCCTGACCCTCTAACTCTCTTGAGAGTGATGAAGTAATACTCCAATGTGGGTCAGACATTTAAAAAGGTTCCATAAGATTTCTGTTCCTCTGTTAAAGTTAACTCTTGAATGGCTTTACTGTATTCAAATGTGCCCTTCACTGAATTTTTATATGAAGAATACCAGGCTCCGCTGGCTGTGATATATAATTGGTCCTCTTTACTGATAAACTTTATATGTCCTTCTTGCACAATATTGTAAGGAGTTGTTTGTTGTGATGGATTAAAATAGTACTTATGGGCTACAAAATTGCCATTCTCAAAGTTTAAATTTCCTATAATTCTATATTGACCGTAATCGTCTTGCTCGTCATTAAAGGTTTCGAACGCCATCAAATTTTTTTGCTCATTCCATTTAAAGCGTAATTTTGGATGAAATTTGCCAACTAGTCCCGGAATCCCAGAATCAGAATAGGTACCCTCCCATAAACTGTTTAATGTACTTGGATTCAATTTCAAAAATTCAATCAGATCTGAGTTTTCACCAAGATTATTAGTGGTCGAAATTGAACTTACTGCAACTGTATGGTTGAGCAAGAGGTGAGCATTTTCATAAGGGCCGCTTATTAGTGAAGAATTATCTATTTGACTGCTATTTTTTTTACATTTTTTATATATTATTGCCACTAAGCATACGAATAAAAGTAGTACTGCAATCGTACCACCTATTACCTTTAAACATTTACTGTCACAGGATCCGCTACCACCACCATAACCATGACCATAACTACCCCCTCCAAATCCACCTCCATGTCCACCGCCCCCTCTTTGTGCTTCGATAAGTGGGGCTGAAAGCAATAGAGCTATTAAATTGAATAAGCGGCTATCAGCGCTGACTAAAGGGAGATTTTGAGTGCGGTTGTAAAAGAAGGTAAACATATTAAGTCCTTTATCAAATATAGAAAGCTGAAATTATATTTTCTGGTTGAAAGAATTTATAAGATATTGAATTTTAATACAATCCAGGTGCAGACCCTTAACACATATGGGCTCAGGCTCAGGCCTTGAATTATGAATCAACTTTTAATTGAAAATTCACAATTCAAGGCCTGACCCTCTAAGTCTTGCCCACGCCCGCGACCTCAATTGGTTCTTGGCAATGACTATTTTTAAATAAAAAGTTTAATTTTCATCCAAAATAACTCCCTACAGAAGCTGTCATAGATTGACCGCCGACTTTATCATCGATATCTGGACTGACTTTGATATGTGCAAAAAAACCAGGACTATTGGTATAAGGGTAATTAAATCTTTTTTGCTCAACATTTGCAAAATTATTCTTTGCTGTTTCTAAGACTAACGATGCTTTGGCTAAGGCTACATGCAATTCATATTTATTTGTTTCTTTCTTCGCCTCTGAACAAGGTATCTTTAATTCAGCATTTAATTCTTCTTTAGTAAACAAACGCCAAGAAGAATTTTCATCATCTAATTTAATTGACTTAATTAAGTCTTCCTCAGGTATTATCATCCCATATAAGTAACAACAATCGTCCGCATAAGTGACTGAACGGCCATTCATTACTAGATCTTTAAACATATTATCGGTATGAAAAGAGCCAAGGTAATGTACAGACCGATTTGCTACAAGGACATTAATTTCTTCATGGACTTCTCTTATCAGCGTTTTTTCTTTTGAACTATTTTCAATCGTACCTGTCAATGTTCCCCATGTACCTGCCCTGCCAGATAGACCACCACGCTTTAGCAATAATACTTTGCTACTGTCTGTCACAATCACGAGCGAGATTGATTTGCTGCTTCGTGAGAAAGGCACAATAGGATTTGCTCTTTGGGAATTAATGTTTTTAAACAAAGTAATACTACCATCATTTCCTGTATGATCTTTATAACCGTGATTTAGTAACGATTTGATAATACCATTAACTACTTTTTTATTTTCATCATTTTGTGTAGGGAACTTTATCCACAAGAGCTGAACGTCTTCCTTTATATCTAATTTTTTCTCTTGTTTCATTTTTAACTGATATTCAACTTCGTTAGAAAATGCTACAAAAAGCTTGGCAAAAGCTCTGGATTGTTCTTTACTCCAATTCTCCAAGCCGGCATCCGTTAAATCGATACAGAAATTATCCGCACGCAAGCCCTTTAGATAAAAATTTTCAATGATAAGTTTAGCATCTAAGAAATTTTCATAGGAGATTGGTGGATGAGGATACAATTTCTGCCTAGTTTCCTTTTCCCTTTCGTGTAAGTGTTCAATTAATTCATCTAAATTAATTTTTTTATTGACAGGATCTTTTTTGGAGCTATTAAACACAAATATTTTCCTTATTTAGTACATCATTATTTGAAGCAAATTTATTGGTTAATCACTATTATTTACTCAACCTATGAATAATTTCTTCTTGTGCATTTTTTCTTGCTTGGGATTGTTTGTTAGTGACCTCTTTACATTCTGCAAGTTCCTTACCGCCACGCTGCCAAAAACGGCATGAACCTGTATTTCCTGCTGCTTGAAATAGCTCTCCCAATGCATTATTTATTTTGGGTTCGCTGAGGATAGAATCTTCTTCGGATAATTTTTCTATTTTTTTGCCTATGCTATAACATTTTGGTGCATTCAGAAGCAATCTCCATGCATTATTGAGCCTATTTTCACCCACAATAAACGACGTAGCGGGAGCGGTACAATCATGACCCAATTTATCACCCATACTTTCTACTCGATCTAATAATTCTTTTACCTCTTCTTTATTAACACGATCTTTAATACACATTTCGTTCATTGCATCTTTTTCTAAACAACATATGCTTAAAGTTGCTGAATTTTCATTACGCTCATAATCTTCAAAACATTGATCAATAATTGCATCTGTTTCTTTTTTACACTCTTCATCTATTTTTTTAAATTTATCTTTATTTAGAGAGCTGCCGTTAAAACGCTTAGAAAACATTTTTTTCTCCTAGTATGAATTATCGGGCCGAGATTTTACTCATTTTGAATACTGATTAAATCCCGTATTGATTACGGCAAAACAACGAGGATAAGCAGATATCTTCTCTCATTGTATGTACAATGATGGTTATTAATATTTTAATAATTTGTATTAAAATTATATAATTGGCGAAATAATTATTATTCAATTCCAACTATAATGACTAAAAAAGCTTTAGACACCAGCGATGAGCTTATTATTTATCGATTTGGCAGTGGTATTAAATTGCAGCGGCCAGACCATCCAGATGTTGACTATTTTTTATGCGAACACAATACTAAGCATAGTCTGCAGAATTTATTAGCGCTTCCCTTTTCTGTTTATTTAGAAAATACAGAAATGATCACTCAAAACTGCAATGGAATAGCGGCTATTCATTGTGGATTTAGCTCCAGAGAAGAGAGCATAGGCAATCCTTGGTACAAATTATTCAAATCCACCTCTATTAAACCCTCTGTAGAAAATAACAATGAGGTCATGAAAAAACATCAATATAAAATAGTAGAGGAACATGCCAACCTTAATGATGACAAGCCACTTCATACTCTTTCTATTAAAATGCCATGGTATAGCAATGAGAACAAAGTAATTGGATTATTTGGCTGTACGATTGTTTTAGGCAATCAACCTCTAGCTGATTCATTATTACAGCTCACCAAACTAAATCTTTTGAGCAGTAGTTCTTTTCCACATTTACCTATAGGTGCAGAAATTAATTCAGTTTATTTATCTAAACGAGAAATGGAATGTTTAGCATTGACTATAAAGCGGAAAACGGCAAAACAAATAGGACAACAATTAAAATTATCTTCGCGTACAGTGGAAGAATATCTAAATAATATTAGAAATAAAATGGGCGCAAATTCTAAAGTCGAATTAATTGAGATGGTAATAAACCATATACAAAAGAAAAACAATGATGCTTAGAAAACCAACCCTACGGACATATGGGGTCA
>NZ_JAPHOQ010000027.1 GCF_026191355.1 Legionella sheltonii | reverse complement strand
GCTGCCCCCTTAAATGGGAAAGAGCCGCATTATTCGAATATCCACCGATATATCGACGCTGAGATATCATGTAAGAAGTGAGGAGTTTGCAGTGATGAGGGTAGGGGATTTGGGGAGTAGGAATTGGTTGTATAAGGAAATTTAGCGTTTGACGCGCATCGCATGTTGGGTTACGGCTAGCGCCTAACCCAACCTACCTCGCTGTCATTTTTTGAATAATGAAATGGATTCAAAAGGAAGTTCAACCTGCTTATATTCAGACGATGGGACATGAGTCTCATCTTTTCGCTGAACATAATAGCTATGATTAGGTTCAAAGGAAACTCTGACGTGATGATATCTATACAGTAAATGAATTAGTCTTTCATCCACCTGCTTATTAATGGATATAATGGACGACCGTGGTAGAACTTGCTGTAAAAGTAACGTATCTTTAATGAGTTTATTAGTTCTAAAAATTCCCCCAAAGCAACAAAAACCAAGTAGAAGCACACCTGCAAGACAAGCAAAACTTATACGAATGAAACGTTTATATTTAGCAGATTGTAAATCTATTGCTGCAATATGAACTTGAAATAGTGGTGTTAATATCTCTGCAAAAAACAAAGCCCAAAAAGGGAAGGATTGCGCAATATAACGGCTAGATTGTCGAGGAGAAATCGCCACGGGTACGGAAGAAACTAAGGCAAGTAAGAGAAAAAAATAGATCCAGGGGTAGTCACGCAGTTTTAAAAGGATATTTTTGAACCATGCAATGTTTGCTATAGAAATGCTCTCTTTTTTTATAATTTTGTACATAAATAAGGTGAGTGCAATGATCAATATTTGATTTTTAAAGATCAACCAGAAAATATGTATAAATCTTGGAACATGGATGTTAACACCATAAGCACCTTTAAACGTTCCTACTATTTGTTGTTGAAAATAAGCGATGATATTTTCTAATATCACTGGATAAAAAAATACTATAAGTGCAAAAAGAATAACTGCTAAGAAAGTAGTTAACAGACTTGATTGTATTCCTTTCTTTAATATGAACGATGAAGGAATTGTTAATGAGTAAATGATTGGTATTGTAATAGGGAAAAGAGCTTGAATACCTTTAGTAAGAAATCCTGCGATAATAAATATCGATCCAATCAATAAGAATGCAAACCGCTTTGATAAATCAGAGGTTACACATGCGTTTAAAATAAAAAGAGAAGCTGTTGTTGTGAATACAACTAATGTAGCCTCTATATTTCCCTCCCATGCTGGATGAAAAGTCCCAACTGTTAATAACCATGAAAGGATGGGGATCCATATAAACGTATGTTGTAGCTGGGGATGACGTTTGCGCCAAAACAATGTAACTAAAAATAAAGATAATAATCCCATCAAGAAAAAATAAAATTTATCTACAAAAACTCCCTCACCAAATAATTGAATGAATAATGAATGAGTATAAAAAGATAAAGGAGGATGTTCATGGAATATTGAAGAAACAGACCAAACTGAGCTTAAAGGTTGCCAGACGGTACTTAAGTGATTTGCAATGTCTAATGCAAAACAAGCATATAATCGTCCATCACTTGACAATCCATGCATAGTAAAAGGAATGCAAAAAAATAGAAATAACGTTATGGTTAAGAGAATATAAGGTAGATTTAAACGAAACAAATACACACCATGCTCCTATAAGATAAATTTGTATCATTAATTGGTCAGCTATTTAATGGTTTGTGTTCATTGTCCTCTTCCTTGAAAACTGTCTACATTGCGTCTAGATGACTTTTTCGAACTTTCTGAAAACTACCGTAACTACTTGATTTCATTGGTGGGCCCACTAGGACCAACGGATTATGAGCCCTGGCCCTTAAAAATAACACGTTGATTTTAAATAAATAATTCGCAACGGGAAACCACATGCCGTACAGAGTATAACAATGTCGTACTCAAACACGCAAATCTCACGCAAGGATATTTTAGCTAATTTAATGGCATTTCGCTAGGAAAGACACTCGATTGTCATGAAAATGATTATTTGAGACAACATCGGGAATAAGCGTGTAATTTTCAAGCCTGCAAGAAGAAGTATATTTCTTCAAGGAATAATTGATATAGTTTATTTATTAAATTTAAAGTTCTTCTTGAAATAATTGTTTATATTGGAAATATGTTGAAAAAAGAACATATAAAATCGCAACTAATGAAATAATTAAACTTCCGTAATAAAATAATTGTTTTCCTTTCGGAAAATGAGTTACTTGGTCAACATATAAAACTAATAAAAAATAAGCGAACCAAATAAGAGTGGTTCCAGAAGCTAAACATGTTTTTAAATCATAATAGTAACTATGTATACGACTTAAATAGGCCAATACTAAAAAGAACGGCAATGAGATGAAATAATAAAACATTTGCATCCCCGAAGGCTCATAGGAACAATGAAAAATATTATTTTCCATTGTTGAGCAAGCCACTACAATGTATGAATAAATCAAATAAAGTACAGAACTATTTATTAAGAATAAAAATAATAAACCAAAAACGATTATCAATGTTTGCTGCATGAAGTCGTGCCTGATTGGCTTGATAAACCTCTGATTAATCTTACCCGAGAAATGATTGCCAAACGGCATACCAAACATGGTCAAGCAAATAGTAAAGCACGCGCCAATAATGCCATGAGGGTATTAAGAGCCATTTTTAATTACGCCATGTATGAATATCAAGACGGCAACGGCCATCCAATTATTACTATTAACCCAGTCAAATACCTATCGCATACCCGGGCATGGTATCGAGTCGATCGAAAACAAACAGTCATCAAGCCCCATCAATTAGCTGACTGGTATAAAGCAGTCATTGTATTGGTTGAGACAGACAACTACCGCAACGCCTTATTGTGGCATGATTATTTTTTATTACTCTTATTCACCGGCATGCGAAAAATGGAAGCTGCTTGTTTGCGCTGGGAGGATGTGGATCTAAAATCCAAAACTATCACCCTGCAAGATACCAAAAACCACGAAATCCACACATTACCTATGTCTGATTTTGTTTATGAGTTAATGGAGCGCAGAAGCCGGAATAAAACGAGTGAATTTGTATTTCCAGCGGAAAGTAAAACCGGTTATATCTATGAACCTAAAAAGGCGGTGAATAGGGTGGTGGAGTTATCTGGTGTTCCATTTACTTTGCATGGTTTGAGAAGAACATTTGCGACCATAGCTGATAGCCTTGATTTGCCGGCTTATGCTTTGAAGCGTTTGCTTAATCATAAAATGAATAATGATGTTACAGCAGCATATATCATGAAGGATGTAGAACGATTGCGCAAACCGATGCAGCAGGTTGCCAATTTTATTAAAAAACACATGATGATATGTGAACAGGTATAATGACTATTTTACACGTATCTCAAAATGAGATATAATTTGATTTAAGAAGGTGTTTATTTGCTATGCATATTATAACTAGAAGAAGAATTACCGAAGCAAAAGCACTTTATCCACAATGCGCATCAGCTCTAGCTGGGTGGTTGAAAGTTGTGGATGAGAATGAGTTTAAGAGTTTTGCTGAGTTGAAAGCAGTATTTAATAGTATTGATAAAGTGGGTGACTTATTTGTCTTTGATATTGGGGGTAATAAGCTCCGTTTGATAGCCAGCATCCATTTTAATCGGAAAAAATTGTATATACGTCATATCTTGACCCATCAAGAATATGACAAAAATAAGTGGAAGGAGTGAGTATGACTGCTTTAGCACACAATAATTATTTAGAAGAGACAATCCAACATTGGAAACATATCTCTCCCATTATCCATGATCCTCAAAATGATGATGAGTATGAGAAACTTGCCAACATGCTTGATCAATTGTTGGATATTGTTGGTGACAATGAGTCGCATGAATTAATGGGGTTAGTTGATGTAATCAGCCATATGATAACTCAGTACGATGAAAACCATGCTGAGCAGCTTCAAAAAGGAAACGGCATTGAAGCATTAAAATTTCTCATGGAACAGCATGGTTTGGATCAAAGTGATTTTAAAAATGAAATTGGAAGTCAGGGCGTCGTTTCTGAAATATTAAACGGAAAGCGACAACTGAATCTCTCTCATATTAAGAAATTAGCCGAGCGATTTCATGTTACGCCAGCTACTTTTATTGATTAGATTTTAGGTTATAAAGTTCCAGGCAAATGTTTCGTGTTAAGAAAACTCAAAATTCTTAACATGACTCACTTCTCATGTTAAAGAAATCGGACTCTCTTAACATGATCAAATTTAAATCTATAGGTCATAAATACGCAGAATTCTATTGATCACCAATACTCATGGAAATTTGGATGTTATCAATCAAATGGTAATCCAAACTATGAAAGATGTTGAACGGTTGGGGAAACTCATGCAACAAGTAGCTAATTTTATACTTAAGCATATGATGGAGACTGCGGATATTAGTTAATTAAATTAAAAAAATTTAATCGCTTGCATCGTTGCTCTAGCAATTCGAGATATTTTTCCTGCATCGGTTGAGATAAAAAACTGAAACCGATCAGCTCTTGCCATTTTGGTAGTACCTGATTGAACTCTTGTACGATCCCATCGATGACGTTCTGATTTAATCCTAATTTTTCAATGGCAAAATATTTAAGAAAATCACCCTTTGTTAAATTATTTTTTTTTCCTTTTAGAGGTAAAGCCAGTTCTTCTTTGGTATTTTTTTGAGCAATCGTTGAGTTAAGTAAATCGTAGGCTGGTGATATGAAAATTTTTCTATCCTTAGTAATCAGGGAAAAATTTTTTAGATGCATGTCTTCATTGCCGACCAGGAAGTTAAACAACGTCAGCTTAAATAATTTCACGAATTCAATTTTTGGGAATGTACAAAACTGTGCTATGACTGCAATTACTTTTTCCATAGAGCTTTTATATTTTGTATGTCGATCTTCACCTGATAGCTGTGCAAAATCTTCTAAAGCTAACTTTTTATTATGGCCTATTCTATCAAAGCGTTTAATGAAGTAGGTCAAACTCTTGTCTTTAGAATAAACCAAACCATGAACCGGAACTTCGAGGCCAATGGCCTTTGCAAGGGTCATAGTAATGGCTTCATTTTCCGGCAATTCTGGGTAAATATCACTTTGCGGTTTTAAAATATAGTGACCCTTTTGATCAACGATTTCAAAACATTCCTCTTTAATCTTTAGTTTGGCACTTAGTTTCTTTTGGACGCCTTGAATAGACATCTTTCCTACACGAGCAATTGCTTCCTGTCGCTGCTCATCAGCACTTAAATCTAATGGACTAAGATTTTTTAATTGAGGAGAAAGCAAATGCAATCCACGTTGAGAATAGTTTTCTTGGTCACTAATTACGTCATAAGTAATAGGGCAGCGTTTCATCTTAGTTCCTCAATAGTCACTGCACCTACGACATCTTGGCCAACTAGTATCAATTGGCCAAAATAATCATTTTTATCGATTTTATATTTGCGTAATAATGCTTCAAGCATAATGCCTTCAGGGAGTAATCCCTCAAAAAAGGGTGGAAATACGTCAAAATCATAGACCTTATTTTTCAACGGCATAGTGAGTGAAACAGGTGCGCCGTGATAATCATCAAAGTAGGTAAATTGATAGGTTCCACCTTGTAATTCCTCTAATATTCCAGCCTTAATGCCATTCACTGATACGTATGCTTTTCTCATGTATTATTATCCGTTGTTTGAGGAAAAGGTGTTTCAAATTTTATTTGGATATTTAAAACATCGAACACTTTTAGCAATGTATTTAGCCGCACCGATTCTTTCCCTTTTTCAATATCATAGATAACCGTCTTGCCGACCCCCGCTAACCGGGCTAATTCTTGTTGCGATAAGCCGCTGTGTTTGCGGTAGTAATGGACTAAATTGGCAATTTCGTGTGTGGGCATGGAACACCAAAAATTAATTATATATTACTGTTATAGCAGTAAAAATGATTAAAATAAACTTATTACTCCATTTATTTGTAGTAATTCGTCATAAATTACTGTTATGACGGTAAATTTGATTAATTTTCTGATTTTACCTCTATTTATTCATTATAAATTCCTGAAAATTACTGTTAACGCGGTAAATTTAAAGGAATGAAAAGAAGTCATTGGTTCAGCCTCAAAATTCGTCCAATGTGGATATAAAAATGAGACGAACAAAGGGGGCAAAGAGCCTGACTTTTTCGAACTTTCTGAAAACTACCGTAACTACTTGATTTTATTGGTGGGTCCACTAGGACTTGAACCTAGGACCAACGGATTATGAGTCTGTAAAATATGGGTTTTAGCCACTTTTACCAATTTTTAACTTCTTTTAAAAACCATTTAAAATCAACGATATTAAGCCATTTTTAATTTTATTGACAAATATTTGGTTTTAAATAAACTGTCTACATGGCGTCTACATGGAATTTTAGGGGTAAAAATGGCAGTCACTGAAAAAGGTATTAAATTAACCAAAACCATCGTTGATAAACTCGAGCATATTCCAGGCAAAACTCAAACCTTTTATCGAGATAATGATTTAAAAGGGTTTGCCTTAAGAATTACCTCAGGTGGTGTCAAAAGCTTCATCGTAGAAACCAGAATCAACGGCAAGGTAAAAAGAGTCACATTAGGCAAATACGGCAACTTGACGGTTGAAGAAGCCAGAAAACAAGCCAAGAGTCTGTTGGGTAGTGTGGCCAGAGGTGATGATCCGATAGCTGAGAAGAAAACCAAAAAAGTCCATGCTATGACTTTGCAGCAAGTATTGAATGATTACCTTAAAGCAAGAAAAGATTTAAAGCCACGCACCTTAAACGATTATCAATGTGTTCTGCATGAAGTCGTCCCTGACTGGCTTGATAAACCTCTAGTGAATATCACTCGCGAGATGATTGCCAAACGGCACACCAAACATGGCCAGGCAAACAGTAAAGCACGAGCTAATAATGCCATGAGAGTATTAAGAGCTATTTTTAATTACGCCATGTATGAATATCAAGACGGCAATGGCCATCCAATCATCACCATTAATCCAGTCAAATATTTATCGCATACCCGTGCATGGTATCGAGTGGATCGAAAACAAACCGTCATCAAACCACATCAATTAGCTGACTGGTATAAGGCAGTCATTGTATTGGTGGAAACAGACAACTACCGGAATGCCTTATTATGGCATGATTATTTTTTATTACTTTTATTCACCGGCATGCGAAAAATGGAGGCAGCTTCTTTACGTTGGGAGGATATAGATCTCAAATCTAAAACCATCACCCTGCAAGACACCAAAAACCACGAAGTCCACACGTTACCTATGTCTGATTTTGTCTTTGAGTTAATGGAACGCAGGAGCCGGAATAAAACTAGTGAATTTGTATTCCCTGCTGAAAGTAAAACAGGATACATCTATGAACCTAAAAAAGCAGTGAATAGGGTAGTGGAATTATCCGGTGTACCATTTACTTTACATGATCTGAGAAGAACATTCGCTACTATTGCTGATAGCCTTGATTTACCTGCTTATGCCTTGAAGCGATTACTCAACCATAAAATGAACAATGATGTTACAGCGGGGTACATCATGAAAGACGTTGAACGGTTGAGGAAACCCATGCAACAAGTGGCCAATTTTATACTTGAACATATGATGGAGACGGCTGAATTATGAATATCAATGAACTAATAGAACACTGGAAATATATCTCACCGATAATACGGGCGCCTCAAAATGCGGAAGAGTATTATCACTAGGCCAATTGCTTATGAATACATGTCTAACTTTAACTTTTGTCTTACATGTCATTGAAATGATTATATAGTTTTGTAAGCATTTCACTATGAAGCAAGCCTCCTGTTTGCTTTAATTGCCATAGTGCTACTTCTGGAAATTTAAAGAAAATTTCTATTCTTTTTATGGTGTTTGCGTCATGGCTTGTACCTGATTCTATGCGTGCCAGTGTGGCAATACTAATATCCAAGACCTTGGCTAAGTCATGTTGAGTAAGACCTATTTCATTTCTTAATTTTTTTATATCTTCTTTTGTAAACGCACTATAATAGACAGGTTCAAAAATAAAACTCGATGGGCCACGTTTACCAATTGAACCTAGCAAAATAATCGGATTTTGTTCATCTGGCGAGATTCCCTGTGATGCGCAATAATCTTTGTAGGCTGGATTTTCTTTGGATGGAATTCTATCAAGTAACGATTTAAATAGTTTTCCTTTTTCAGAACGGTGATGCAATTGAAATAAATCCAGCTCTGGTCCTAATGGAATAGCTGTATCTGAATAGGCATAACTTTCATCATAGATTAATTCATAGACATCATGTTCTCTACTATAAATCAACTCGCCAACGAAAACTCTTCTTTTTCTTCCCTCATGAAATATATTGAGTTTGTCCTGGCTGAGCTTTAAATTATCGTGCATTTTCAAGCTCCTCAAATCTTTTTTGAATTAGGCGATTGATAGCTTGTTTCATTAAGTTACTACAGAAACTATCGTTTATTAATTGATTAATTTTGGATATTGAAAGCCGTTTGTAGAAATTATCGATTTCTGCTTGAAATCCCAATCTTTTAAATTCGCGCACATAATCAATCATACTTGGTTCAAACGTGTCTTTTGTGCTAATTCTACCAGTCGGGTTAAAGTCAGCTTGTAGCATTGGACCTGACTCAAGACTTAAATAGGATACATTATCGTAAATTGGGGAAAGTTTAGTGCTTGAAGATGTAACAATAAACGCAAGATTTCTTCCATGACGATCATGATTGCCGATAAATGCATCGAACAATAAGGTATTGATAAAAATTCTAGTATCTAAGGGTCTACCTGTTTCTTTGGAAATTGCATTGATAAGTCCTTCACAACTATGATCTTCATCAGAGCGGAAATGATAAATATGTTGAAGGTCAATTGGAGAATCTTGTTTTATAAAGTTCTTAGTGACAAACGTTTTATCGCCATAAAAGTCAATGTAATAAAATTCTGCTACAGGAATATTCAATTCCCTTCCAATTTGATTGCACAAATACTCAACTTCAGGTAATTCCGGTGCATCATCTTGCCTCATTTTTAAGATGTATGAATTACCAGCAAGGCTGCCAGAATACTTTTTGAATTTGCCATGGAAAAAGCTGTTATTTTGCTTTGAATTGCTGTTGGGGTTTTCTAATGATGAACTATGTCGTCTCTGTAGCCCCGTAAATTTTTCAGTTTCAGCAACATTAAACCATGCTTTAAAGCAATCAGAATGTAATCCATAATGCTCCGCTGTAGAATCTTCGATTTCCTTGAGACACTTTAAACACTGCATTTAAATACCTGTATTTATCAATTAATATTCTTAAGTATAGTTTTAATATCATTTGATATCAATTCATACTTGGTATCAAATGATAGCAACTAAATCATGATATCATTTGATATTAGGCTCATGTGTTATTCAATATTTGATTTAAACGATCAACCATCAAATATTTTCCTCTAGTCTCAATCAAGAAATGAAAATGGTATTGCCCAGAGATTATCCCCAAATGACAAGCATTTATCTCCACTATATAGAACTATCCCGCTAACCCAATTTTTATCAGCTAAACGAGCCAGTTTTCTCAAACCACGGAAAT
>NZ_JAPHOQ010000026.1 GCF_026191355.1 Legionella sheltonii | reverse complement strand
GAATTTTGAAGTCATATGAGTTTGCTTTTTAAGAGATATAAATACTTTGATTAATCGCCTTATTAAGCCTCAATATCTTCTATAATCTAAATAAAGGTATTGAACCATTTGTCTAACCAGCTGCTAAGGAAATAAATGATTTCTATATCCGGCTATGCATTACGAGAAAAAATGAGGCATAACCATAATATTGATACCTATTATGCCTTGCGATTAAAAGATAGTCGTAGAGTGCTTCTCAAAACACCAAGCAAACCTCACTCCAGTTCTGAGAATTTGGCTATTTTGCAACATGAATACTATTTGCTCAATATGATTGAAGCACCCACTATCATTAAAGCTTACGACTTTCTGCAAAATCTACAAACGCCGGTTTTAATTCTTGAAGATGTAAAAGGACAATTACTAACTTCATACCTTCTTATGCACCAATTGGATATTGAAAGTTTTTTAATTTTAGCATTACAACTAGTTGATATAGTTGGAGAATTACATCAACGTCATATTATTCACAAAGAAATTAAACCATCTAATATTGTTATCGATCCAGAGCAGCTGAATCTTAAGCTGGTTGATTTAAGTACCTCGTCCAAGCTAACTGAAGAAACTTTTGATTATCTAAAATTGGGAATATTGGATGAGGATTTAGCCTATATCTCACCAGAGCAAACAGGACGTATTAACCGTCCAGTTGATTATCGTACTGATTTTTACTCACTGGGTATCACATTTTATGAAATGTTGACTAATCGATTACCCTTTCAAACAGTTGATACACTTGAATTAGTACATTGTCATATTGCTAAAAAGCCACCAACAGTATTAGAGGTTAGACCTGATGCGCCCAGAATGCTGGATGCAATAATCGCGAAGTTGTTGTGCAAAATGCCCGAGGATCGTTATTCCAGTATTATCGGATTAAAATCAGATCTGAAGGAATGCTTGAATCAATGGCAACAAAAAGGAGCGATTTGTGATTTTACCCTTGGTCGAAACGATATTCACGATCATTTAAGTATTTCTCGTAATTTATATGGCCGAGAACTACAAGTAGACAAATTAATCAAAGCTTTTAATCGAATTAGCCAAAGTGGCAAAGAAATTGTTTTAATTGCCGGTTATTCTGGCATTGGAAAAACGTCATTAGTTAAAGAAGTCCATAAACCGATTATTCAACATAGAGGTTATTATATTCAGGGAAAATTTGATCAATTACAACGAAGTATCCCTTATAGCGCCATTGTTGCTGCATTTAAAAATTTAGTAAAACAAGTCCTATCAGAGAGTGAAAACAAGCTAGAGAAACTAAAAAAATTACTTATCCATTCTTTAGGTAATATAGGCCAGGTTGTTATTGATGTTATTCCAGATGTTGAACTTATTATCGGTAAACAACCACCAGTACTCCAGTTGAGCCCTGCTGAAACTCAAATACGTTTTAATCTGGCATTTCAAAATTTTGTACGAATCTTTGCTCAAGCAGAACATCCACTCGTTATGTTTTTAGATGATTTACAATGGGCTGATAATTCGTCCCTAAATTTTATTGAAAACTTGTTACAGGATAGAGAAACGAATCATTTACTCATTATTGGCGCTTATCGTGATAATGAAATCAATGAGAATCACCCTTTACAATTAAGTATTAACAACCTAGATAAAAATAAAGTGAACTTAAGTACCTTGACTCTAAGACCACTACGCCTAAATAACAGTAAGCGCGCCAGCAACTACATAATTTAATAATTATCTCCGTTTCGTCATACTCTGCAACATCAATTTAGAGAGGAGAGTACGATGAATATATCCCCACAAATTATATCCCCCCAAGAAACAGATGGCACGAAAGAACAGAGATGGATGGAGCATGTAACGCATCAAAAAGAAAGTGGTTTGTCGCGAGTAACGTACTGTCGAAAGCATCAATTAAACTACCATCAATTTGGCTATTGGGAGCGAAAGTATCGGGAAGAAATAGCTTCATCCAAATTAGTACCGATTCAATTAAATAAGCTGACACAAAGAGCTCCAGAGACAGTATGCACCTTGGTATTGAACAATGGGCATGAGCTAAAAATTCACGACCAGACTTTATTGCCAATGTTGTTGTCCTTGTGGGGTTAGCCATGTTTTTATCATTTAATGCAAGCATATGGCTCTATCCAAAGCCTATTGATTTTAGGCGACAAATTGATGGACTGGTGATGTTGATTTCCGACCATCTTCAGTTGAACCCCACATCAGGGCAAATTTTTCTTTTCAGAAACCGCCAAGCCAATAAAATAAAAATGCTGTGGTGGGAGCGAAATGGGTTTTGGCTCTGTTATAAGCGATTGGAGCAAGGAAAACTAAAATTTCCCAAACACGATGACGCGGTCATGAGCCTTACCAATGACCAATTAAGCTGGCTGCTCTCAGGATTGGATTTTGCAAAACACACATTGTTGCCGGAAGTATTGGCTACGAATTTCTATTAGAAATAATTTACAAAAAACGATTAATTTGTTTTTAAAATCAACGTAATGTGATATAATTGACTCAGCAAACAGGTGCCATTTCAACATGATGTACGAAGAAAAAATAGAGCAATTAAGTAACGAAATACTCGCATTAAAAGCAGAGCTTGCTCTATCTCAAGCACGCAATGAACACTACGCGGAAGCCTATGATTCTTTAAAAGCACAAATCATGGAGCTACGCCGTCACCGTTTTGGCAAGCGCTCTGAGCGTTATATTGACCCTGAAAATCCTCAGCTGTCTTTGTTTGAAAATAATCAGAGCATTTTTTCTCAGGCTGAAGCAAGCGGTGAGCAGACCGAAGAAATGACACCAGTGGCTGCCCATACAAGAAAGAAGAATAAAAAAGCGCAGAAAGAACTACCCCGTCGCATTGAAATTATTCCGGTATCTGATGAAGACAAGCAATGTGCCTGTGGTGCATGCAAAACAGTGATTCGTTATGAAACCAAAGAGCTACTGCATTACCAACCTTGCGTCATCGAAATTGTGGAGCAACGACGTGAAGTAGTTGCTTGCACTAAAGGATGCGAGAATCAAATCGTAACCGCAGCAGCGCCCAAACAAATTCTCCCCAAAATTAAAGCAACAGAAGAGTTTTTATCATTCCTGGTGGTCAGCAAGCTGGATGACAGGCAACCACTGTACCATCTGGAGCGACAACTCAGCGAACGACATGGTATTGATTGCTCACGCCAAACCATGGCGCGCTGGCTCATTGAGTTAATGACACCACTGCGTCCCATTTATAATCTGTTGAAAGACAGTGTGATTGAGTATGATGTGGCCAGTTGTGATGCAACGACCTTGCAGGTCTTGCATGAGCCTGGAAGAAAAGCAGAAACCAAATCCTATGTGTATTGCATTCGGGGTGGACCACCGGATAAATCCGTTATTCTTTATGACTACAACGATGTGGAGCACAAACAATTTATTTACGATTGGTTTGTCGGATTCAATGGCTATTTACATGTCGATGGTGACAATTTTTTTGAACTTGTGGGTAGCAGCAATGCGCACATTGTCAATTGCAACGCGCATGCGCGCAGAAAATTTGAACCTATTGCCCAATCTAATAAAGGCAAAGGCATTGCCAAAGAAGCCATGCGCTTTTTTAAAGAGCTTTATAAAATAGAGCGTGAGGCTAAAAATAATCAACTGAATCCAGACCAACGTCACCAGTTGCGTCAGGAAAAATCCAAACCACTCATGGAAGCCTTTAATACATGGGTTGATAAGGTCTATCCTACAACTTTGCCCCAATCACCGCTTGGGAAAGCACTCAATTACTGTGTTAAATATAGAGATGGACTGATGCGCTTTTTAGATGATGGGCGTCTGGAAATCGATAACAATCTTACTGAACAAGAAATCAAACCCTTGGTCATTGCTCGAAAGAACTTCTTGTTTTGCGCCTCTGTTGAAGGTGCTGAGGCCTTGTGTTTACACTTCAGTATCATCAGAACGGCTAAATTACACAATCTCGACCCTTATCATTACTATGTCATGTTGTTAAAGAACGCTCCTCTTTGCAACAGTGTTGATGATTATGAAAAACTGTTGCCTTGGAATATTGGCTTAGATTATACCCCTAAGTTGTAAATTGTAAGCCTGTGGTTCTTGGAGCGCTTACAAATAACATTCAAAGTCTTCTGGTCGATACCTTATCCAGTTCACCCAAAAAAGTCCAGGAGCTGGCCAAATGTATTTTTTATAAAACTCAGGGTAACCCATTTTTTATTAATGAGTTTCTAAAAATAATTTATGCACAAAACTTATTGGTCTTCTCTTATGAGCATGCTGCTTGGGAGTGGGACTTAAACAAAATTCAACAACAGAGTGCCACGGATAATGTCATTGATCTTTTGACTAGCAAAATTCACTTGCTAATCTAGGTCTGGTAATCTGGAACAAAATTCAGGAAAAATAAGAGCTATTCCGAATTGGTTTATTAACTCCTGCTCTCACAGAATGGCTTATCCACAAGTCCATAGGCCAGTAGAGCCTTCATCGTCTCGGATAGGCCTGTGGACCCTGTGGGTAAGCCATGACACACCGAACTATGTTTTAGAAACCGTACTAGGGTGTCCGAAATACACTTGAGCTGGTGTTAAATATCCAAAAGACTGATGGAGTCTTCGGTTGTTATAATATTCAAAATACTCAGCTAATTCCAGCTCTATCTCTTCGATTGTTTCGAAATCATACCGATAGAGTTTTTCTTGCTTAACACTGCGCCATAAACGTTCTATGAAAATATTATCGAGGTATCGGCCGCGCCCATCCATACTGATAGAGATTTTGTGGGCCTTCAAGGTATTGATCCAATCATTAGACGTGAACTGAGCACCCTGATCGGTATTAAAAATATCACACCGCCCCTGTAATAACGCGTTTTTTAGCGCCTCTACACAAAATTCTGCTTCTAATGTTGGGGACACCGCCCATTGAAGCACATACCGACTATACCAGTCCATGATGGCAACCAAGTAAACATGGCCTCCCTTCATACGCACGTAGGTAATATCAGCAGCCCAGACCTGATTAGGCTTAGTGATATCGATGTCACGTAATAGATAGGGGTACACGGTGTGCTCTTTATTGGGAACGCTTGTATTTGGCTTTGGGTAGACGGTTTCTAATCCCATAGCCTCCATGAGTCTCTTGATGCGTCGTTTACCAACAGGATAGCCAACTTCAAGGGACAACCATTGTGCGCGCTTCACTTTACCTTCACATGGATACTGGAGATAATGCTCGTCTAACAGCGCCATGAGCCGCTCGTCCTCTGCTGATATAGGAGACGCTTTGTAATAATAACTGGAAATACTCAATCCGAGTAGCATGCATTGTTCTCGGATTGATATTTCAGCGTTGCTATCAATCAGCTTACGCTTTTCATCCAAGCTCAGTGGCAGTCTTTTTTTTTAACCATGATAATTGGGCTTGAAGTCGACCAATTTCCTCATACAAAGCACCAACAAGCTCGGCTTGCTCTTTTTTATCCTTATCATGAGAATTGGAAAAAGCATCTGAAATAGCCTGCAATGCTGTTTGCTTCCATGCTTTAATTTGGGTAGGATGCACACCGTATTCGCTGGTCAGTTGAGCCTGAGTCAATTTTCCTTCAATTGCCGCAACTGCTATCTTTGATTTTTTTGATGCCGTGTAATAGTTTCTTTTTTTGCTCATTCTATTCTCCTCTGTTACTTAGAAGAATAGCTCTTAAAAATTACCTTTTTTCGTCCAAAAAACCGCGCCTATATCAAAGTTTATTTTAAAAGCCTCTTGCTGACTTATTTTCCAATCTTGCAGTGAGCGCTCTATTTTTTTTCTTTCCTGCTCCTTTTCAATGTCCCAAATTTGCAGACGATTTGTATATTGTTCTTGTAACTTGTGGGCTTCATCATACATCGCCTGCGCTTTATCAAGATCATTCTGAACTGCCTGCTTACGCTTTAAAATCACTTGCTGCACTGGACTATAGAAAAAAAACTTTAAAATCCATACCAGTACAATAAAGTTAATCAACTCAAGAATAAAGCTTGACCAGGAAAATTCCATTTTCAAATCCTCTTCAATGATTGACTAAATAAGCCAATAAGGGATTTCTGAATAAAATAATCAATACGATCACCAAACAATAGATTGCTAAAGATTCAATCATTGCTAAACCAATAAATAAAGTACGTGTGATTGATTTTTCTGCTTCGGGTTGCCTTGCGATTGCATCAAGTGCTTTACTAATTGCTCGCCCCATTGCAATGGCAGGTAACATAGTTCCAAAGGCAATAGCCAAACCAGCGACAACCGTGGACACCAGGGTAAACCAACTCATGTTATCCATGAAGATACTCCTTCTCTCTTCGTATTACCTGTGATTGAATCCCGCTTGCGATATAAATTAATGCAAGCATTCCAAAAATATACGCTTGGATAACCGCTTCTAATAAATGCAGCATTAAAATAGGGACAGGAGCCAATAATCCTGCAACCATAAGTACAATCATAGCAGTTAACTGAAGACTCATCATATTACCAAATAATCGTACCGCTAATGCCAATGTTCGTGATAGCTCACTAATTAAATGAAAAGGCAGTAACAAAGGACTCGGTGAAATATAATGTCGTAAATAATTTTTAATTCCTTCAGCACGTATACCAAACCAATGAACGGAAAAAAAAGTTACGATAGCAAGGCTTGATGTAACTGATAGGTCGGCTGTAGGAGAACTCAATCCAGGAATCACTCCAATTAAGTTGGACAGCACAATAAAAAGCCATAGAGTAGCAATAAAGGGAAAAATAAGTTCAACATGCTCAGGCAATACCTCATTTACAGCATCATACATTGCCAAATAAATCCCTTCAGTAACCACTTGATATGAGCTTGGCCTTTCTTTTAATTTTCGCCCGGATAACCAAGCCCATATCAGTAACATTAAAATAATTAACCAACTGGTTAATATGCTTTGAGTCGGCATCAATCGGCTCTCCATTTCAAAATGTAACCTGGTACAACCCAGTGGTATTGCATAAAGTAATTTCCCTTCTCCCCACGGAGAGAAGCTGCCCGTAGGGCGGATGAGGGTATTGATTTTAATGAATGAACCCTCATCACTACCCCTCTTCGACAAGCGAGAGAGGGGATCTTAGCGACACAAAACGGCTTATTGTTAATCCCTTATAAATAAATATACATTAAGCGCACCAACAAAAACGCCAACAAGAATCAAATTAATTGTCCAAGCAATAGAATAACCATGCAATTTATTATCAAGCCATACGCCCAAGTAAGCGCCTATAATTATGGGCAGAATAAAAAGTATTCCTAAGGTCCCTAAAAAAATGGTTTGCGCCAAAATTGTAGGGGATTCTTTTTTTGACTTTTCTATTTTAACAATGGATTTTTCTACGTTGTTTCTGAGTTTGTTATGGGAGTTCTTAGAGGTCATACCAATCCTTGTTCTTTAATTCTAATAAGCTTTTTAACATTTCATAATCTAATCGATGAATGCTTTCTTTAATAGTTATTAACTTTTTTTCTTCCCTTTGCAGCTGTTGATCTATAGCAAGCAAAATATCCTGACATCTTGGGGAACGTATGTAATGTCTTGTTAAAATATGAAGATCATTATCAATAAAATAGAGCAAACCACTGGGTATTGCTAAATATTCTGTTTTACCCTCTTCATAACGAAATCGGGCTAATCCGTAATTTAAGCAAGTCATCATTCGCGTATGATGGGCAAATAAGCCAAATTGTCCTGAATCATCCTCACCAACAAAACTTACTACCCCATTCACTTGTTCCTCTTGCAGGGCACTATGTAAATGCAGTGTAAACGTTGCCATTTAATAAACTCCAGATAAGGAGCCTTTCATATAACATTGCTCTTCAGTCAAATAATCAAAATCACCGTTTAAAAATGCCTCACAATCGAGTAATGTTTCTTCGAGTGGTACGGATACCCCCTGAATGTCCGTTCTCTCAACCATACCGTGAAATGGTTGCGTGAGATACCGTTGCAATTTACGAGCCCTTAAAACAATTTTCTGATCTTCTGACGACAATTCTTCGATTCCTATCATAGAAATAATGTCTTCTAACTCACGATAATGTGACAGATGTTCCCTTACTGCCTGTGCGATTGAATAATGGCGCTGCCCTAATACAGCAACATTCATAAATTTACTTTTAGATAGCAAAGGATCAATTGCAGGATATATCCCTTTTCCAGCTTGCGAACGGGTCAAGACAACTATGGAGTCCAAATGCGTAATAATTCCTGCAACTGCGGGATCGCTCATATCATCTGCAGGGACATAGACCGCTTGAACTGAAGTGACTGCGCCCTTAGATGAAGAGCTAATACGTTCTTCGATTTCGGCTATTTCAGTCATTAACGTCGGTTGATAGCCTACATTAGCCGACATTCGTCCTAATAGCCCTGATATTTCGCTACCAGCCTGGACAAATCGATAAATATTATCAATCAAAAACAAGACATCACGTTGTAATGTATCTCGTAAATATTCTGCACTGGTAAGTGCGGATAATCCAACTCGAAATCGAACACATGGAGATTCATCCATTTGTCCAAATACCATTAATGTATTATCCATTAATCCTGCTGCTTGCATTTCACGCCATAATTCATGGCCCTCGCGTACTCGCTCTCCAATCCCTGCAAAAACAGAAGCTCCGCGATGAATTTTGATAATCGCATGCATAAACTCCATCAAGAGTACCGTCTTGCCAACTCCTGCACCACCAAATAATCCTACCTTTCCCCCTTGAACTACGGGGCAAAGTAAGTCAATAACTTTTATTCCGGTTTCTAAAATTGTTTGTGGTGTTGTTATGCCTTCAATTGGTGGTGATTTTGATAAAATGGGACGCGATTCACTTGCGGGTATTGCGTCAAATCCATCTAAAGGTTTACCAAACACATCAAGAAGTCTACCTAATGAATGTATAGAAACCGGGACTTCAAGTGGGGTTCCCAGATCAAATACATCCAATCCTCGTTGTAGCCCTGAGGTTCGATGTAATGCAATTGCCATCACATGCTCGTGATCGATATGTTTATGAACTTCCAAAATATAACTGTCATCCTTTCGAAAAATTTTAAGTGCTTGATGTAGAGGGGGCAAAACCTTACACGCAATAGTTACGACAGAACCATGAATTTGTACGGTTTTACCAATCAAACGCCCCTTATCATCCCTGGATAATGACATAAATGAGTCTCTTCAAATTTATAATATCCCTCTAAAATTATGGTACAAATTTGCAATTTATAAATTTTTATTATGTAGAAATTACTCAAAATAACGAATATGCTAATGAAATTTAAGCAAAATTACCCTTTACTGGAGTAGGTTTAAAGGGAAAAGGATGTTTCCAAAATGAAAAACCTTCGGGCTGGAGTTAGGTACAGAATATCAACCTTAATATTCATGGAGTGCATCATGTTGAAAGATATTCATGAAATCCAATCTAAGAAATATCATTGGATTGCCTTACCCTGCCTGATTTCATTTTTTTTAGTTTCGTTTTCTACATTCGCAGCACATAGAGTTATCAATTTGGATATTGGTTATAAAACGGTCTACTTTACTAATAAACCAGCCAGAGCTATTGCAGTAAATAATCAAATC
>NZ_JAPHOQ010000025.1 GCF_026191355.1 Legionella sheltonii | reverse complement strand
AACATCCTTAATTGTTAAATGCTCTCTAAACTCGGAAACAAGTGCATTTTTATTTTCGAATAAACTATCTAAGTCCTTTATTACATTACTATCAAAATGGGTATTCCCAGCTCGTACATAGGAACTATGCTGACCTGTATTCCCACTACCCACACCGGTATCAGTTATCATTAACTTGCCATTGATAAAAGCAAAATTATCGTAATTTCCCAAAAAATCATGAAACCCCATAAGGCCACAAACAACAAATGCCTTCCTTAATGGAGCAAAACCTGATTCTTGTAATTTCTCCCTATTATAGACTTCTGTTTTTTTTCCTTTGGGGGTATCAAACTGACCAGCAAATTGAGATGCCAGTTCTTCTTTTACAAAACCATTTTCATCAAGATAAAATTTATTGCCAGATGGAAAGTTATCAGGATTTTTTTCATTATGATATGTAGAGTAAGCTATCGTATTCCTGACCGCTGTCCCGTCACCGAGGAAAAAGTTTAAGAGGCCAGAATTAGCAACTTCTACTCGATTACGAACATTATTAATCGAATAATCTTCTTTAGTTTGAAGTCTGATGGCCCCTGTTTTGACCAAATAAAGACGTTGTTGTTTCTCTACATCAGTTGCTTTTAAATACTGTTGTCTGTCTATGTCTCTTTCTTGCGAGATAGTGGATTTATTTTCTTCACGCTCACGATACCAAAGCCACTTTCCCTTTACAGTACCGCTCGTCTTAGGAGCAACACCTGGTGCATGAATCCCCATTTTTTTACCAAAAAAATTTTTTTTATCTATAAAATCTACCATTTTGGTCTCGCAAAACATGCTAAACGCGCACCACTTATGGTAAATTATAGATCAAAAAGAATTATTATCGGACAAATAAAGAAAATTTGTATTCCTAATAATAGAAATAAATATCCATAGAGCTCGATATAAGAAGACAATGACTTACATAGATTTTTCTATAGCTGTCATTTAGTATTACAACTTATCCTTTTCTTCCAATGAAATAACTCGAGCCTCATGCTCTAACATCACAGGAATATCATCATGGATAGGAAATGCCAATCGATCGAATTTACAGATAAGTTCCTGTTTTTTTAATAATAATTTTCCTTTACATAAAGGACACACCAATATTTCCAATAGTTTTTTATCCACAAAATTCTCCAAAGAACCTAAGTCACTTTATTTCGTACATATACAGGTTGAGCATGAGCAACTGAAATGGGTTTTTGCCCAAAAAATTGCGCAAATTGAATCATAGCTGCCGCAGAAGGATTCACTGTAATTTTATCACTAATTTGTGATTTAACTTCCGGGGTAAACGCCTCCCAATATAAGTCTGCCCCTACTCCTGCAAGAGTTATAGGTTGATTCTCAGGAAGACTGAGTTCATGCACTGGATTAACACGCTCCTCTGCTATCCATTGATCTGGCGCAAAATAAGCCCAGTACATTTCCTGCATACGCGCATCCAGTACGGCCAATACAGGGAGCTGATTCATCTGCTTTTCCTGGCGGACCGACCAAGCGATAGCGACTAAGCTACTCACTGGAATCAACTGCAAATCATGAGCATAAGCCAATCCTTTTGCAATACTGCATGCTATACGCAAACCGGTAAAACTTCCGGGGCCACGACCAAATACTATGCCATCCAGCTGATGCATTTGTAAACTGGCGTTGGCCATTAGCTTATCAATCATCGGTAAAATAAATTGTGCATGTGTTTTTTGATTACTTTGTTCTTCACAAAGTAATTCTTTCCCGGTCAGTAAAGCCACACTGGCCGTTTCTGTAGATGTATCAATCGCTAGCAGTTTCATAATCCAGCTCTAATTCTTTAATAAATGTAAGCACTTTCTGCTCATCGCGTGTTTTCGGTAATTGGGGCAAACTGGCCAAAATTCGTCCACCATAGTCTCTGCTGGTTAGACGAGGATCGGCGATCATTAGAACCCCTTTATCAGTGTTATCCCGAATCAACCGCCCTACCCCTTGCTTTAGGGCAATTACTGCCCCTGGTAGAGATAGTTCATCAAAACCTGACAAACCTTTTTCTTTTAAGTAAGCCATTCTACCACGAATTACAGGATCAACCGGACTGGAAAAAGGCAACTTATCAATAATAACACAAGAAAGAGCCTCACCTTTTACATCCACTCCTTCCCAAAAAGTGGCGGTTCCCAATAAAACAGCATTACCTAATTGTCTAAAACGCTCCAATAAAATTGGTTTTGCCTCCGTGCCCTGAATTAATAAGGGGTAGTTTAAAATATTGTCCATCATTTGGGCAACTTGTTTTAATGCTTTATGACTGGTAAACAGAAAAAAACAGCGGCCTCCTAAAGCGTCAATTAAAGGAATGGCTCGTGATACTAATAACTCATAATAGGCTGAATCTTTTGGATCGGGTAATCCTCTAGGCAAATAAAGTAACGCTTGTTGTCGATAATCAAAAGGACTGGGCAATAATAATGTTCTCGCCCCATTCAATCCAAGTGGTTTACAAAAACAATCAAAAGAATCTGCAATAGTTAAAGTTGCCGAAGTAAATACATAAGTACACTCTTGGCGCAGGAGCAAGCTACTGAACGTTTCTGCAACATCGTAGGGAGTAATGTGAAAAACTAAAGTATGTCTAAAACGTTCCAGCCAACGTATTTTATTATTACTTTCCTGAGTAAAGAACGACAAAATTCGAGCAAACTCTTCCAATCGCTCTTTGCACCGCGCCAGTCCAGGAAATTCAGTAAGCGATAGTTCGCTAAAGCAGTTCATCACTTCATCTTTTAACGTCAACCAATTAGTCCATGCCCCCATAAAGGATTTATTATGCTTTACTTCATGCCAACTGAACCGCTCATCCGCTCCGGGTAAACAATTTAATAATTCATCAAGGAGCTGATCGGCTTTATGGCTTAAGAGTTTTAAAGGTTGATTTGCCAGATCCATAACCGGCCACTCTTTAATCAGATCATCTAATAAATCACGAAATTGACGCGTTCCAATACGTTCACCATTGAAATGAGTTGCTATTTCGGCAAGTTGATGGGCTTCATCAAAGATAATAACATCCACACCTGGCAATAACTCGCCAAACCCCTCTTCTTTTAAGCGTGAATCCGCAAAAAAAAGATGATGATTAATCACCACCACATCTGCATCGAGCGCACGTTTACGTGCTTTGAGTAAGAAGCAGGTTTCGTGATTAGGGCACTCAGCGCCTAAGCAATTATCCACTGTGGAGGTAACATATGGCCAGACGGGTGAATCCTCACTCAGTTCGGGTAGTTCCGAACGATCCCCGTTTTTCATTTGTGATAATTTACTGCGTACATGAGCCACTTCATGCGCGCATTGGGGGCTTTGAAACTGCCCTTCTTCGGAGTGCAGTTCTACTCGGTATTGGCAAATATAGTTGGATCTTCCTTTTAGATTTTGTATACGTGCAGATAATCCTAAGGCTCTAACCAAAGTAGGTAAATCTTTTTGATAAAGTTGATCTTGCAGTGTTTTAGTTGCTGTAGAAATCAGTGCTTTTTTGCCACTTAACAAGCAAGGAAGCAAGTAAGCAAAAGTTTTGCCTGTTCCCGTACCTGCCTCAGCAATCAAAATTGATTTTTCTTCAATTGCTTCAGCAATCGCTACAGCTAAATCAGATTGTGGCTTACGCGCCACAAATCCTGCAATAGCCGTGGAAAGTCGACCTTTCTCACTAAGAATTCGCTGGCATGAGTCAGCAAGTGAAGTGATTTCTACCACTCTTTCTGTAAATATTGAAGTTTATCCTTAACCTCGTCCCAATCTTTGGCATCAGGTGGGGCATCCTTTTTAGCAGTTATATTAGGCCAGTTTTTAGCAAGTTCAGCATTTAATTCTTTAAATTGCTGCTGTTCTGAAGTTAAATCATCCTCAGAAACAATGGCATTGACAGGACATTCAGGTTCGCACAATGCACAATCAATACACTCATCTGGATGAATCACCAAAAAATTGGGTCCTTCATAAAAACAATCAACAGGGCATACTTCAACACAATCAGTATACTTACACCTAATACAACTTTCTGTTACTACAAAAGTCATGATAACCTTTTTTTAAGCTGGAAATAATGAATATTAAATCATAAAACTGATCACTTAAGATAGTGGTTTTCATAGGAATTGCATCATCTAAAACCAAGCCCTATTTGCTCACGCGATTTAAGTTGCACAGTGAACAACTGAAAATGAGTAGTACAACACAATTACTTTCCTTCTGGGCAATTATTATTCTTGAAAGATAAGTGGTACTATGCTGTAATTTTACACAATTTTTAATAGCACCGAGTAAAAATTAATCGTCGACCTTCAATGAATCGATAATATTTTTTGATTTTTTTGTAATGGAGTATCCATGGGATTAACAGTAAAACCTATAAGCGCGAAATATCGAAAGTTAATAAGACTGATCCATGACTTTAATAAAATAGCACCTGAAGATGTCGTCCAGCGTTTATTTTACCTGCAAAAAATCAATTACTCAGTCAATTCAATACGTATCACTGAAGGAGAATATCAATGGCTCTCAGCCACTGATGAAGAGAGTTGGCAAGCACATCTCTTGGCTTATGGAATAAATCCTGATGGTGCTTTCCTTTACAAAGGAATTCAATTTGCAAAGGCAGTAGCAGCACAATGCCCTTTAGCTGCCGCTGAGCTACCAGAACAAGATGACACCGAGCTCTATAAGTTAATGAAAGAGCGAGATGAATTATTGAAGAGCAGCCAACCTTTTTCCCAAATTAAAGAACAATTTGTAACAATAAGCCAGCGTCTTAGTCTGTTAGCTGAACACGATATGATACTGAAACAAAATCTCGATGACCACACTCGAATTTTAGCACTGGCCAAAGAGAAAATCAGCGCTATTAAAGGTGAAATTGTTACATGTAGCTCTGCCTATAAGACAGAGGTTCTAGGTGACGAGGCTGTTAATAACCACAACTATACACTCGAAATGAGAGGCTGGGACAAAACTCTGGTTCTATCTGTAGTAGACCGAAGTGATTTAAGTGATCAAGATCTATACTCTGATCCTGTTTCAAAATATTTCGCGAATGATAGTGGTCTTTTTATGATGCAATTCAAAAGTGAAGACCAGCAGGAACTAGAATACAGGCCGGTGGTATTAAGCCAATATGCTAACCAGGGAAATTTACTTCATGTCGCAAAATCGCTAAAAGGCGAGTCCCAAGAAACAATCGCCGCAAGAGCAAAATTTCACTTTAATCAAATTAATGATTTTTGTCTTAAACTCAAAGAAGCAGGTTACTACCATCCTGATATTAAATTAAGTAATTTTTTGGCACATAATAATAAGTTGGTAATTAGTGACCGCAAAACATTTGTCAATTCCCCCAATCCTTTTGCCAGCTT
Organism: Legionella sheltonii; assembly: GCF_026191355.1. Lineage (GTDB taxonomy): Bacteria > Pseudomonadota > Gammaproteobacteria > Legionellales > Legionellaceae > Legionella > Legionella sheltonii. The sequence goes on along the minus strand of NZ_JAPHOQ010000025.1, from coordinate 14,350 downwards.
ACTACGAGCTTCTCCGCGCTACGCTCCTCCCGAATATCTTGTATGTATTAATGAAGAGACTAAGACATACTCTCCTGCTGCGTACAAAACCCACCTCAATGTGGAACAACTGATGTCCTACCAACTCGGTATGGCGCTTAAAGAATTCTTAATTGTGACGCAAGTGGATAAGCTACCTGATTTAAGAAAAACGCGTCATCGGACTGCACTTTCATATTTTCAAAAACCAGGCCATGCAATAACCAATTTGTCCATTCTTGTTGAAGAATTAACACGTCCTGAAGTAGGAAAAAGACTTTCCATTGATCAATTCCAACAGCTATTATTCTTGATTAACAACCCGGCTGTATTTCATAGAAAACTTGAAATAGCATTATCTTCAGAGACATTAGGCATTAAAAATGAATTAATAGGTATTAAAAAGCTTTTGGCCGCCGATAACCTCGAAAAAGAAGTATTTTTAGAGCAAGCGGACGCCATTTTTACCGCTATTTCAGAACGAGATCCTAAAGAACCTCGCTTAAATCGAATCGCCGAACAATTAGCGACAAAATGTTATCAAAAATATTCGAAAGAATATTTTTCCAGAATTTCTGAGGATATTGAAGATGCTCTATTAACCGAAGATTGGGGGGCTGCAAGCTGGTGGAGACAAGCAATCCATCTTCTCTCTTTCGGCTTTTTCAGAGTGGACAGAGTGACCCCAGTAGACAAAATAAAGCTTTCTCTCGATTATAACGATCCAACATTCCGCACCCATTTTATTCAATTAGAATTTTTGCCTGCAGAAGAGCTCGATGATTTAGGCATCGCTGAATCAAATAACTTCAAAGATTACTTTGAAACTCATTTAGATGAGATTCGAGCCCTTAATACCTCGAACTCGGACAGCGAGAGCGATGAGGCTGATAATGAAGAGGAAGCGCCTGAGGGTGAAAAAGATCGAGAAGGCACACCCGCAAAATCCCCTACGATTAGCAATGAAGAAACCCCAGCGGAGTCCTCTTCATTTCAGACGATGGTAGTCAAGAAAAACAGTTCTAAGAAAGCAGAAGCACCCGTTGCTTCCCAAAAATCTGCAGGTGGAACATTACATTCTGAATCTCAAAAGGGGTCTCCACACCGAGAGAAACCTCAACAACATAAGAAAAAAACTTCTGTGGGTCTTGCAGAAAGCCAACAATTTTTTGCAAATTATGCAAAATTGTCCAAAGCTGTCTCATCGAAGAAAAGAGGTGCATCAGCACATCGGGTTGGAAGCACCCTCTTTAGAGGTGAGCAAAGAACGCAGCACCCGCGGATTCAAGATGTTTTTGAACCATTGACTGAAGGAAAAACATCCGAACCATAGATACAACTACAAGTTTGGTACAATAAAAAGTAGATAAATGCTCAAGGAAGAGCTACTTCATTTCCTCAAAATTGTTTTTTTCTTCGAATACAAACTAATAACAATCGTAATTTTTAAAATTTTCTGTTGTATTCACATTGATTATTCTATGGAAATCCTTAAAGTTCTTTTTGACCAAAAGCATAAAAATTGTCTATATTTATAATCAGGAATAATTTGGTTTTATAAGGACGTAACTAATGGAGTTGGGGCAAAAAAATAGGATTATCAAAAGATTTTTAAAAGAAAAGTGTGAAAATCCTATTGCAATGGAGCTGCAAAGTATCGATCTTGAGCATTATTCTGATCTGGATAAGTTGTTGGATCATATCGATTTCCATCAAAATGGTTTATTTGACTTGGAAACCCTAGAGTCAGATCCCGAACAGTGGCGAGAATTTTGTGGCATCATTAAATATTCTTGTACCTTTGAGAAAGGGGGCTCACCTCCTCTATTAAAGTCTGTCGACTTCAAAAAAGCAGAAGAAGGCATACGCTATACCCAGAATGCTCATGAGATTATTCGATTACCCAAAGACAATTACTACGAACGACCAACTCATACACCCACAGAAGTTGATACTGAATTAGATGATTTAATAATTAACAGCAGAACAAAACTGTACTCGCTTACCCAAACTTTTCCAGAAGCCACAGCATTTGACGCCTCCAATTTCATACAGGTCACAGCACTGATTCAACGTCTGCAAGAAGAGATGGAACGGTTGCCGCATAATGATTCAGAAAAAGAAAGGATAGAAGAACGATTAAATATTCTATCCGATCTTAATAATATTAATGAATTAAAGCGTATCTGTATCCCGCAAGACAATGGGTCCACGCTTATTTATTGTACATTACAAGAAAATATAGGTGGTGTAACAGAAAAAATCACCTTAATGAGTTTGGACAATGTAAAAAAACAATTACGCCATCTATGTGAGAGTGCGCCAGATTTGAGTATAAAAGATTATCAGGCTGCGAGAGAACAATATAAACTGTGTACGGAAGCCATTATCAAACTACCTAAACATGGTGCTATTCAAGAAGTTCAACATGAAGCAATGGCGCTTAATGTTTCTCGATTGATGGAATTAGATACGGCCACTACCACGACCATTTCTCATAACGGACACCCTGCATTATTTATTCCTTTTGATGAGATACAGTTACTTAGTGGTTTTTCTTTAGGAAAAACTTTTTACGCATGGTTATTAGGGAAAACTTATACTCACTATTCAACCATCAAATCTTTAGGTGAAGGAATACAAGCGGACTGTTTTATTGATGATTTTGGCGATGCATTTGCCTTGCTTTACCTATGCAGTGATACCGATGCAATAGGTGGAAATTGTCAAAATAAGGCATTAAGAAATGCAAAATCACTTTTTATTTTTGACCAGTCACTTATGGATACTCACAAATTTATCCTTGATTCACGCTTGTGTCTTATACCAGGAGAGTTTCTTAAGAAACACACACGCCATGGTTTGGGGAGAAATCGTACCCTCATTGAAGATTCGTCCATGCATTCTAAATTTGAAAGCATCATGCAATTACGTGCAATGGACGATAAAATTCTCCAATATGTGACTCACGTTATATGGCAACATCAGCAACAAGCAGCTCGAATTAAACGACAATTTAAAAAACCATTGAGCACTGAAAAACAAAGCCAATTAACTTCCGAGTTAAGTGATCTCATGCTTTTAGAAAAAGATGCAGAAACGTTGCGCACTCGGTTAATGGAACGTCTCGCAGCAATTGATGATATGTTACCGCAATCAACTGGTGATATCGATTTGCCTATGGTAAGAAATGCTTTGATTTTTGAAAAACTAATACATAATCCTATATTGTATAGTGACGATGGGCGCCCTTTTAAAAACCCTTGGACTTACAGACAACAAAATAAACTTAAAAAAATAGATGATCTGGGTAATGACTTGATACAACTCACCTTTAGCGACAAAGTCTCTTCAGTCATGGTGGATTTTATTAAACGGCGTGGTGGAGGTGACTCCATAACTATCACCACAGCAAAAACGATCACCCTAAGTAAAGCTCAATTGATTGCATTAAGAGAAGACATACTCCATCCTGAGCATCAATTAGTCTTAGATCCAGCCATAAACTATTTGGATCCACTCGACTTGGCAGCAATTAAAGAAGCTTATAATGCAGGAAATCGAACTTACATTATGCACACGATTACAAGTTACCGTGAGAAAATGAATAATGATAAGGTCTCTGTTGATGAACAATTGAAATGTATTGTTGAAACGGAAGAACAATTGAAACAATTGATTATGAGCGCGCATGATAGAGGCTTTGGCATGCATGTCTTCAAAAAATTCTATTTTGATGCACAGCAACAATTGCAGCGGTTGATACTTCCTTTAAAAGTTCCAGTGAAGTTAAATAATGCTTTTGCTGCTGCTTTAAAGCTGGATAGAGTATCCGAATTTAATGCAGTCGTATTACAAGCAATAAAACAAGATAAAATCACCGATCAACAATTTATAAATTTTCTTGATGAATGCCTACAAAGAGCAAATGCAGCAACAAATTATACCCAGGCACAGAAAGAAAGCGCCGAACTCTCCAGTAAAGCTAAAGAGGTAATGTGTCAATTAGAGGTATTTACAATACCTTATTTTAGCCAGCTTCTCACATCATCATGCATGCAACAAGATGGATTGAAGCAGGATGTATTCATCATTGAAACAAAGCAGGAGAAGGAAGAAGAGGTGTGGACAGTAAAATCATCACCGACTTCATTGTCATCGGACACAGAACTTGAGGAACATATAAAAATGTTATGCAATTAATAATTTATTTGCATATACTGAATGAAGTTAATGGAGCAATTATGCCTATACATGAGAGACGTCAACATTTTCGAGTAGAAGATCATATCTATTTTAACTACCGAGTTATGGAGCCAGGGGAACTGTGTCCTGATCGCGCAGTTGTGGATCAACTTTTAGGCAAAAATGGGCAACGATATCTTGAGGCTGCACATTATTTTCAAGAAATTGATTATGAATTAGCGGAACTAACTCAAGTTATTGCGCTTAAAGAACCTACAATAGCCCACTATCTTAATCTACTCAACGCAAAAATAGATTACTTATCACGACAAATGCTTATGACCAATACGATTCAGCTACGCAAGGTCAATATTAGTCTAGGTGGAATGGCATTTAAGACACCTGAGCTCATTAAGGAAAAAACACTGTTAAAATTGGTCATCTATACCAAACCTAAAATGATACCTGTCATTGTTGAAGGCACTGTGGTTTATAGCCAATATCAAAGCGAACATAACTACCGAACTGCAGTATCATTTAATGGATTAACCAATGAACAAGAACAAATTCTTTCTCAACATATTTTATTGGCACAGGCGAAACACCGTTCGGACTAAAAAATAATTTAATCATTTTAAGTACAAAATTGCCAAATAACACGTACACTATACTGCGTTTATGATGTAGCAAATAAGAGGCAAACATGACCAGAATAGTATATTGCTGTAAATTAAAACACGAAGCTGAAGGCTTATTAAAACCACCCTTCCCCGGTGCATTAGGTGAACGGGTTTATAATGAAGTATCAAAACAGGCCTGGAATATGTGGTTAACCCACCAAACCATGCTCATCAATGAATACCGCCTGAATTTAATGGAAGCTAAAGCACGCGAGTTTTTAAAAGAAGAAATGCAAAAATATTTTTTTGGTGAGGGTTCTGAAAAACCCGCTGGTTATACACCTAAATAAATTAAATGTAGTCCCGGTTGCAAAACTTCAAGCCTTAGCGAGAGATTACCCCACTGTAGGGGAGTATTAGAGATTCCTCATGGCTCTTGTTATGAGAATAAAAAAAGCGTGAATATTTTCTCTTGTTCTAAAATCGGAAACAAGCTTGGATTATGTAGCCACTGTCTGAAACGTTTATTTCAAGCCAGTGGCTCCATGTGCTCATTAAATTAAAATTAAGAACGTCACTCCCCTCCCAAAATCGTCTATTTTCTTCTTCATCCTAAAATGTTGACATAAACTTAGCACAATAGAAAAATCAAGTACCAATTAGATTTAATTTGGACCAAAAAGATAAAATTAAATACTTAAAAAACAATCATTTATTCAAAAAAAGCACTATGACTATAAAAGATTCATAAAATAATAATTCAGAAATTAATGGGCTAAGAATAAAAAACAATTTTTTTTAAAAAAAAATGCATTCAACACTTGACTCAAAACGCTTCTCGGAGTCTAATAGCAACCCTCGGGGCCAGATAGCTCAGTCGGTAGAGCAGAGGACTGAAAATCCTCGTGTCGGCAGTTCGATTCTGCCTCTGGCCACCATGAGACCCCATAAAATCAATAAATTAGGCTCTTCCCCATTTCCGGGGGCACTAATCAAGAACACAAAACTTTAACCCTTAACCTGTAATTTTCAAAATTTCTAAACCCGTAAGCACGTCTTTGAATCAGTTTCATTTTACGATGAAACCCTTCCGTAATGCCGTTGTTTTTAGTAAACCGCCACATTCTAACCACTTCTTCACGCCATTGGTATAATGTTTTACCTAGAGTCTTTAGTGACTCAAAAGGACTTTCTTTTAAAAGCGTTACGTATTTAAGAAACAAAGGCAGTAAACGCTTACATTGCTTTGCTGTCCGATGCTTTTTCATCAGGAGTCGATGGAGACGTTGCTTAAAGTGATAGATAGCCGCAATTGCTGGCTGGTGCTGTAAATAGCTGGCTCTTCTATTTAATCGTTTTATCGTTAAATTGGCTTCATTCGTTCTTAATGCAGCTAATAGACCACGTTGATACTTTATTTGAGGGTCAATCTGTTGATAAGTCTGGAGGCTCATCTGATTCAACAAGCGAATCACATGGAAACGGTCAGCCACTATCTTTGCATTAGGAAAATAACGTCTTATTAATAAGCGATAGCTGCTGCTTAAATCAATACACACAACAAGCACTTTATCCCGCCCCTCTAAGGTCTTGAGATAGCTCTCTAAGTCTTTAGCACTACGCCCTTCAACCACATCAAAGATTTTGTGCTTGGCTAAATCACAAAAGGTTGTCGCATACCCAACCTTTCTATTAAATGAATGCTCATCAAGGCCTAATATCCGAGGACAAGAGCGTCTCGATATCTTTTTATAACGGAGCTCATAACCATAGTGATACCAACGCTCTACAGTCGATTTGCCCAGCTTTAAGTCCCGAGACAAATCTTTTTGACTCACTCCCTTACTGTGATAGTGAAATACTTGTTTTCGTAAACTCTCCGTCGCTCTTTGATGTTTCCCTATCCCAGGAAATCGCTGATTAAAATAACGACCACATGATGGACAATAATACTTATGAGCTTTTAAACACAAATAACTACGTCGCAATCCAATCGATTCATGACGGATTCGTCTTATAAAACTGTCCTTTTTACGTAACTTCTTATTACCACAATGAATACAGCGAACTACCCAGCGATAGCTTACCTCTATGTATACCGGGTTTTCTCCACTTACTCTTTTAATAGAATATCCAGGCAAATTTAGGATACAATCTTTCTTAGGCATTTTAATCTTCCTTTTGACCGTCAAATCAAAGGGTTAGTCTAGACTAACTTGATTAAAATGCCCCCTTATTTGGGGTAGAGCCATAAATTACAATTCATTTTTTCAAACCATAAAAAATCCGGCTCTTTCCGGATCATCCCCATTTTCGGGAGCACAAATAATTAGATGATTTAAAATTTTGTTATGCAGAAAATGATTTTCGATAAACTTAATGGAGTCAAATATAGATTGTAAGTTTATTATCAATCTAATTTCTTTGGAGTTTTTGCATCACAGCGCGGCTTGATTTAAATACTCCATTTGTTGGGTAGATTCCACCAAGGGACATAATCAGGGAGACGTCCGTGTCAATGATAAAAAAAAATCAATCGGCTCTTGGAACAGGAGCTATAATACTCGCCACCTTATTTTGGGGAATGACTTTTGCATTTATAAAGGATGCTGTGGCAACCCTTTCCCCGCTTAATTTTTTATTTTGGCGATTTGGAATTGCAAGCATCCTATTATTGATTGTTTTTTGGAAAAAAATAAAATTTAACAAACAAGTTTTTCTTTATGGAATAGTATTAGGCATTTTTTTGGCCGGGACTGTAGTCTTTCAAACCATTGGCTTACGTTACACCAAGGCATCAACAGCAAGTTTCATTACTGGGTTCTCTGTTATTTTAGTTGCGCTTTTGGAGTCATTATCCAATAAACAGTGGCCATCACTCTATTTATTTGTATCGACTTTGATAGCAATGATTGGCATCGGATTTATTACACTTTCAAATGGACTCTCGATAAATCAGGGTGATATCTGGATATTACTCTGTGCCTTTTGTTTCGCAAATTATATTATTTGTGCTGGAAAAGCTTCTCATATTCATCAATCATTTTCCTTAACATTCATACAGGCCGCTTTTGTTTGTATTTTGGTGGGGGTAGGTAGTTTTTTTACCAATAAAATTGCAATTCCTCAACAAATGAATATCTGGGTATCGATTTTATTTTGTAGTATTTTTGCATCAATCATTGCTTTTGTATTGCAACTGCAATTTCAAAAACATATCAGTGCAACCAAAGCAGCCATAATTTTTTCCCTCGAACCGGTATTCGCTACAATAACTGCGGCCATTTATTTACATGAAAAATTAACTTTTCAATTTTGTGTCGGTGCGTTAATGATATTTTTTGCCATCATATTCTCTGAGAAACACACGAAACAAAAAATAATTCCGCAAGAATAGAGCGCGCAGCGCATAGGCGAAGGTTAGGCCAAGGCCTAACCTTCGTGCTCGTTCCCGCGAAGAGGACACGATCACGAATTGTCACCATCGCTAAGCTTTTATCCGTGCTCTCTATATTACTCCCGTCCTAAAATTCTATTGATAATCGCCATCGCTTGCTTATCACAAAAGATAGCATCAATTTCTGGTTCAGTAGCACAACCTATATTGTGACAGTATTCTTGAGAGGCTAAGGCATCGATGCATATTTTTATTCCGTTCTGAATCAATGAAATGGTCTTGGCTAATCGCTGATCATGATCATGATTGGTCACTCCTTGATATTGATCGACTAATTCAGATAATCCTTTTAATACTTGTTTACGAGCGGTTTGATGTTCTGCCCGTAATTTACATAGATCTTTCGCTAAATCATGGGTTTCATTATCACTCATCACCTCATTGGTATCTTCAATACATTGAGAAAGATCCAATCTAATTTTATTATTATCTGCGGGAATAATGGGATTATCAGGGCCTTTGTAAGTGGTGTTGTCTGCAAAAGTCACCGTCGTTACAATTAAAAAGGCACATGCAGTTAGTACTGGGATATTCATAATATTCCTTAATGAGATATTGATTCCAATGCTGAATATTATTTAAATGATAGACTGGAAATAATTTTTTGGCTCGTTAGAGTAAAAGGAAAAGATCCACAATATTTTGGTACTAAGTGAGTTAAAACCAACAATCAAAGACATATTAAGTTATATACTCATTACTGAAACCAAGGTTTCATAAATAGGGAAATTACTGAAATGAAAAAAACTATATTATTCATATTGGGATATGTCTTAATGTGTTGCTCGCAGCTTTTAAACGCTCAAACAAATACAGGAAAGTTATTAGAGACTAAAATGGATGAGGCTGAAATCTATCTTAATCAAACACAAAATACGCCAAAAGCATGGAAACTAGCAGTTGAAATATCAAAGCTAATCAAGGAGCATCCTGAGTATGATGATGGTGAGTTTGCAGAAGGAATGATTGATGTTGTCTCCAAACTGTTAACTAAGCCATGGAACTATGCGAGCCCTTACCTCACTGGCAATAAAAGTACAGCAGCATTTCGTCAATTTGTCATTGATCATATCAATGAACTTACTGATCCTGAAGATTTAAAAGCAATTAAGAAAAATATTTTAAAAAATTGTGACCGAACTAAGCATCTTATTTGCCGACAGTTAATAGCAAAAATTCAAAGAAGTATGCCTTGAAAAATGGAATCATACGTTCATAGAGCATGGGAATTGTTTCCCCTTTCCCCTATTGATATTTAAGAGAAACCATAATGCTGTCTTCCTTTTCCTCTTCAGGCGGTAGCTTAGCGCTCCCTAATTCTTGGGCTCCAAGCGAAACTGACTGCACGCTATTGAACATGAAAAAGCCAGACGATAGAAGATTTGGATAGAAATCATCACAGTCACCGGAAAGAGTTGTAGTGCTTGCTCCATCCATAAGATCTTCTTTACACGGGTTTACTTTACGACGTTTTGGGTTGAAACCTACGGGATTGCTATCCTGACGCAGCGTCTGTTTTGGTTTGGAAAAAATTACCTCATCTGATTTTAACGTATTGCTGGAATTATGAACAAACTCTGCCATAAGCATGTGCTTTTTAAACAATTTAAATTCCATTGATAAAATCATTTGCGGGTAATTGGGATCTATAAAATAAACCTGTTTTTTAGGTTCCTTTTTAACACCAATTAAAAGGATGGTGTGTGGAATATTTTGTTGATATCCGTCCACACTGTAAACGTTTCTCTCTATTAATCCATTCGAAGATTTAATCTTTTCAGCTACAGGTAATTTTCCTTGAGGAAAAGTATTCCCATGTGTGAGCCTTATGGCTATGGGACCAAAGTTTTCAAGAATGTTAGCTAATTCAGTAGTTGTGAAAATGTCCCTATCGATATTTAAGTCATCAAATGTGGTAACGGATAAATCGAGTAATCTTGCCATGGCAAAGTCCACTCCATATTTATCCAAAAAATCTTCAATCCAATCTCCATCATAATCCTCTCCTGCTTCATCAATTATTTCATCCGCAACCCTAATAAGGTCTTCAGCGTAAGCGGACATTACCTGGTACATAATCTCTCTAAAATCATCCTTGGTGTTTCTACATGCCTGAACAATATCGCTAACACAAGAGGAAACATTCACTTGTATTCTATGCATTGCTCTTAGATGTAAAAAGGAAAAAAAGTAACATTGAGGACTATCTTGTGCAGGAATGTGTGTATGTTTGGGGATGTAAATAATTTCTTTTTTAGAAAACATTTTTAACTTCTCGATAAATCTTGTTTGTTTGAACATGCTGTACAAATATACCACCAAATGGTTAATTAAGCATTAAGTTATTTAAAAAAATACCCAATAACATAGGATTTATTATAATCATATTGACGATAATTGAATCAATTGATACCATGTTAGATTTTTTTATATAGGAGCTTTCATGCTTAACCCCTACGCGCATTTTCTTAAATTAGAACTAAACGACGAAGACCTGAAACAACTGGAGGATGCGTATTATGGTAAAAAGCCACAAACCATGGACTCCCCATTTCTTGAATTAGAATTGAATGATGAAGACCTAAAGCAACTGGAAGATGCTTTCTACAGCAAAGACTCCCAAGAAACAACCAGCTTTTTTAATTTAGGCTATAGCGTAGGCGACGAACAACAAGAATATCGCAAAGCATCTCAAGAAATAGAGGTAGAAGATTCTTTAAAAAAGAGAAAAAGGGAGCTTGCAAAAAATCAAGAAGATAACAATCAGCCCCCCTTAAAACAGAAAAGTTATTGGCTACCCGTAGATCATAAAAAGCGTATGACGGAAAACATGTTTAAACTCAAGCAAACAGCCGATAATCAGCTTTGCTTGAAAGCGAAAAAAGAAACTCCACCATGGGCAGAACATTCATTTAAATTCGAGCTGAAAAAAGACAACCAAAGATTTGAGAAAGAGGAGAGTCAACCAGCTCAAGACGAGAAGATAATTTTCGTGAGTCATCAAGAGCAGGCAAGAAAAAGGCGCCCCCAAAAAACTGGCCCCCAACATCGTTTTATGTTTCACTTGAATACAAATACGGGTAAGCTCATCGAGCCTCAGAAAGAAGAGCAGGATCAACCTTCTTTTACGGGTGGCAAACCATAAAAAAGGGATAAATGACCCAGCCCTATAGGTATAAATATTAATCATAAGGACAACAAAAATATTAATTCATAACCATTCTAATCAAAAATAGGAGCTTTAATGCCTAATTCCTACCAGCATTTTCTTGAAATAGAATTAAATGACCAAGACCTTAAGCAACAGGAAGATGCTTGCAATGGAACAGAGTCTCAACAAGCGGATGATTTTTTTCGTGATTTAGAATTAAATAGTGAAGAATTTGCGCCACAGCAAGAGGACAAAGGATCGCAACGAACCGATGATTTTTTTCTTGATTTGGACTTAAATAGCGAAAACCTTGAGCAACAAGAAGCAAATAAGGAGCGACAAGAATCGGAAGATTTGTTTCTTGATTTAGATATAAATGAAGAAGATCTTAAGCAACAAGAAGCTGATAAAGAGTCGCAAGAAACAGTCGATTTTTTTCTTGGTTTAGATATAAATGGTGAAGGATTGGAGCAACATCAGGCGGACAAAGAACCACAAGATGCAGACGATTTTTTCCTTGGTTTAGACATAAACAGCGTAGGTGTTGAACAACAGAAAGCAGATACAGAGCCACAAGAAAGGGAGCCTGAAGTCAATTTAAAAAAGCGAAAAATAGAGTGCTTAAAAAAAGTGGAAGAAAATAATGAGGCCACAAAAAGACCAGTACCTGCGTATTGGCTGCCTAAGGCACATAAAAAGCGTATGGAGGAAAACATGTTTGAACTGAATAAGGAAAAACACGCGCCCTCTGAATCACAGAAACATAAGGTGCATATGAAGAAATTTATGTTTAAGTTCAAAAATGATAGAGACATCCCGAATAGAGAGACAAATAACCCAGAACTTACGAAAAAACCGAATCAATCTGTCGAAAGTGTAATGAAATATGATGCAATAAAACGTGGTAGAAAAAAAAGTGCCCCCCAACATCATTATATGTTTCATTTCATGAATAACGAAAAACAAGAGGAACACACTCCCCCCCAAAACGATGCTCAGATTCAACCCTCTTTTCCAGTTAGTAAACCTTAATGGTAATGCAATCTATTAATTGACACACAACAAAGGTCGAGTCATTCGACCTGACCCTTGCTGCTTACTTTGTAAAATCATTTAGGATAGCTATTTTAAATTTGCAATATTAATAAACAAACTGTACGATGTTAAGCTTTTATATTGGTTAAGAGATTTCATTCATTATGCTAAGTAAGTTTGAAGAACAAGAATTAGAAAAAATAAAACACAACATTGCATTGCTCAAGGATATTCCTGAAGAGCTAAAAGCTAATGAAGCGTTCATGCTTGAGGCAGTCAAAATAAGTTCTTTTGCAATGGACTATGCAGCACCAACGCTAAAAAATAAAGAAAGCTTTGTTCTTAAAGCCATTTTAATCAATTGCAACTCTTATATATATATATCAGATAATTTAAAGGATCGTGAAAATATAACCTCTTTAGCTATAAGAAAAGAGCCTAAACTATATTTTTATGCTTCGTCTCGATTAAAAGCAGATGAATATTTTAAAAACACTGCATTGAAAATCAATAGTTGGTATCCATGGATAAAATTAAATAAACTAATAAAAAATAATTTTATTGAAGGAATAAGCGACACGTTTGCAATTATATATGGGGATTATGGGATACTAAAAAAAATATATGGAAGAGAACTCGATCCGAATCAGCTGAAACATGGATTAATTGATATCACGTTGATCCCACAATTATCTGGCGTCTTAATTAATTATGGCTTGCCTAGTATGCAACGTAGTGAGAATCCTTTCATATATATTAGAGATGAAGAACGATGGAATGACTCCATCATTCTTAGAAATATATCGTGTTGCGTAGGCTTTGGTTTACAATTTTTAAGGTTTGCATTGGCAGCTGCAGCAACTCTAATGGTTCTTCCTTTAGTTGCTTTAGTGCATGTGCTTAAATTCCCGTTTACTTATTCCTATCAGCACAGCTTACTTCAACTAGAGGGCATCATCTATGATACTGAGAGCAAAAAACCTGTCTCAGGAAACACAACTTTAGCGGAATTTATTGCAACGACTAACTCCACTTTAAATGATTTATCAGGTTATAAGTCCTCAGATATCACATCTTATTCTTCTGAAAACTCACAAGTAGACACGTACGGTTCATTGCGTAGTACTAGTCCTCAATTGTTTTTTAGACCGTTAGATAGTAATAGATCTTCTCATCTCCGAGCTAAAGAAATAGCAGCCGCTCTTGAAATAGATGAAAACTATGATCCCAATAACTCTCAATCAGCTGCTATAGGTCGATCGTTTTACTAATAATCAAAAATACTATATACAGATCCGCTAACCTTATGCTAATGAGTTATACGGGGTAATAATGAATCTCACAGATATTAATATTCTTGGCACAGAATAAACTTCTTCAAAAATATTTATCTCCTGATATCATTCTGAATTTTTTTATCATCTAGTCACAAACTAAAATGGCACTGGAGATCGAATGTTAACCAGAAATAAATCCAATTCGCATCAACATCAACAAATTTTTAAAAATTACCACCGTTTGATGAAGCGATTCAGAAGATGGGAAAAAAATACTTCTACTCTCGAAGCAAATGAAGAAGATTTTAAAACCTTAGATATTGAGCTAAAAAATATTGAAGAATTCTATAAAGAGTTTACCACCAAAGTATTAGCTCCTCTTGCCCAACAACCCATATCGGATTTACCAGAGTTCATAAGCCAAGAAGATATTTTCAGCCTTTTAGGGTATAGACAATTCATGCTTTTTGCACAAATGTTTTCCGAAAGAGAAGCATGGATGCAACGTATTGCAGGCACCGATGGGAAAAATGCTCATACCAGCGAAAGCTACCGCAAATTCAAAAGCCTTGTTTCAAAATGTCCTGGCAAATTTGTTATTGAGGAG
>NZ_JAPHOQ010000024.1 GCF_026191355.1 Legionella sheltonii | reverse complement strand
CGGATCCAGAAACTTCCCGTCGCACAGGGCTAAAAGCTTTACCAGGTATATAACCAAGGGTTTAACCTCTAGGGCACTTTTAAGCGCGATAGGTTGGGTCCAAAACAACCAATCTACCGTGCTAATCAATTATCCGCTTGCACAATCAGGTAATTTCTTTGCGCCTTTATTTCTGTAATAGGTCCCCGTATTTCTATCCCTAAGCAAGTCAAACCCAGAGTTTGCAGTGCGTTAATCACTATACAACCTCCAAGCTGATACCTGTTAAGGTATATTTAAAGACCTAATTGAATCTAAAATATACTATTATTATAAATATTAAAGGTATTTTTGTTTTAGAGGAAAAATACATGCAAGAAAAAAGCACTCTAAAAGACCAGTATGTTTACGTCCTTGTGAATGACTTTCCTAGGTTGTTACGAGTTGGTGCAACCTTGGAAAGTATAGCCAACATAACCTTTGCAGAGAATGAACTCATTTCAGAAACTCGCGTAAGGGCTTACCACGATTTCAAAAGAGCTGCATTTGCCTCTAAAAAACTATTTAAAAAAACAGGAATAGAATTACAGCGAAATGGTCAACCTCATAAATTATTCCATACTGGGATTGCTAAAATTAAAATAGCTGAAGAAAACATGGGAGAAGAATTAACCCGAGAAGAATTTATTGATGGATTGGAATCGATAACTCACCCGAGTGGAATAATCATAACCAGAGCAGAACTAGACCCATTAAAACACGAACAACAGGAAGAAGAAAATCTGTCGTATAAGAGCAATGTTGAGGAAGAACTATTTAAAACTCAGTCCATTATAAAAGATATTTCCGCGATTCCTCATAAATTACGATACTTATTATTTGTTGACTTTGAATTATTTCACCATGGCAAGGAAAACTGGATTGATTATGAGTTTCGAGAGCGAAAATGTGTTAAGAACTTGTTTGATACCACTACCACAATTCTAGAGTTATATAGGTTTGATCCAAAGATCAAAACAAATATAACACTTGAGATAATAGACAGATTGCATCATCAGCTGAGTAAAGGTTTGGCCCAAATGGATGATGAAGGGGAAGGTCTTAAAGGATATCGTACTATTTACAATGGATTTCCAATTTTCAAAGATACATCAACAATAGAAGGAGTTAGAGAATTATTATTTCGAATTAGAAAAGACAATAGTGCAGAGGGATTTATGCTTGGCAGTCCTTCTCGTGTAGAATTTTCTAATAGAGAAGAGTTTATTGATGTAATTGGAGATGCGAGGAAAAATGCACTGGCATGTGCTGGTGAAACCTCTTCAGACAAGAGTGTAAACATCAAAAATTTTAAGGATGAACAAATAGAAGAGCTCGCTCAAAACATTTATCAAAAAATTAAAAATGGAGTACCCGTTTATATATTAACTCCAGAGCCTAAGTTAGCTTATGAATATTCTTTAAATGCTGTTAAAACTTATAATCAAGAGATCAATGAAGCAATTACTGTTCACGATAAAATCAGAGCAATTGATAAACTAGCCCATGAATTAGAAATTCTACATTTATATTATGATGTAAATCTTCGAACGAATTATTTATTGATTAACTTATTATTAATATCTAATGATATAAAATGGACAATTTTATATAACCCCAATCGAATTGACCTTTTTAGTGAAGAACAAAGAATAAAAGAAATTAAAAAAGGAATTTTTCGCTTTGAATACTTATTGAAGCATCAGGAAGAAATGCTAAATAAGTATGATCAATTAAATAATGGATTAGCTAAAGAATTCAGATACGGTAACTTAGGCTTTTATCAACCTTTTCAGAGAGAGGACAAATTGAAAGAAGTCAAAAAAGCTGCACTCCAAAGCTCAGACCCGGAAGGAGATATCGAAAGAGAAATGCAAAAATTTGATGAGGATTCAAAAGCAGAGCAAAGCCAAATAATCAGTGTGGTAGATAGTTGGTCAAAAAAATACGAGGAAGCCGAAGGATCTTTGAACGATTTTTTAAGGCAATATTCAATATAATCCTCATCCGGGAAATAAAACTTGCTTTCTTTTGCCGATTTAATAATTAATGTAAAACGTTTTTTAAGAAATATGCCTTAGTCACCGTCAATAGTAACAAAGTGACAAATACCGGCAGTAAAGAGAACATTGATTGGATTGCGTTTTCCTTAAAATATTTTATCAGCAAGCGTAAGCTGGGCTAAAAAGCTCACTACTTACGAATTTACATTCATCAATTACGTCACAAATTGGAGAAAAATACTGCACAACCTCTGTATCTAATAACCGAGCCAGGTATTGGGTATCGTCTTTTATGTAAAATGGATGCATGAGCAACCTGTACTTATTTTTACTAATCAGCGAGATAGGTTGGGTTAGGCGTTAACCGTAACTCAACATGCGATGTGCGTCAAACGCTAAATTTCCTTATATAACCAATTCCTACACCCCCAATCCCCTACCTTCATCACTGCCCCCCACTCCTTACATAATATCTCAGCGTCGATATATCGGTGGATACTCAAATAATGCCAATCGCTCGCTTTTTTTCACATAACCATGTTTCATAGGGTTGTAATGTATGTAATTTAAATGACGTTCATAATCTTTCTCATCTCGAATACAATGCTCCCAATAACGTCTCTATCATATTCCCTTTCCTTTTTCTTTGTCTCGCAAAGCGAATTGATTCGTTACATGGCAATTCGCGGGAAAAATTACTTTTAATTAAACGAATTCTTAAAGGGTAATCACTATCACCTTTCGGCAAACTTATCATCATATGAAGATGTTCTGGTAATATCACAATTCCGTTAATCTCAAATGGATAGCGCTTCTTTATTGGTGACATCGTTTTACACAGTACATGAATACTCTGAACCAACAAATTGCTGCCCCTTTCTTTTAAGTTAAGAGTAAAAAAATAGGTGGATCCTGGTCTAAAGACTCTTCGATAATACATTGCGATTAGACTCGTGTTGTCACTTTCCTATACCAAGCTCATAACACTTTATCAGATACCTTTACAATAATTTATGAGGTGAGGGTGAGTGCGCTTGTTGGGTTACGGATAACGCCTAACCCAACCTACTTGCTTATCTGGATACTCCTTCACCTTCGGCAACAGATAATTTGAGGCAATTCGATCCTCTTGGAAGCCCCTAATAATGAATCGATATTGAAAAAACATACTATACTTAATATCAAACATATGTGCTCTTCGGTATGTAATCTGTATTTTCTAACTTAAGGATCAAGAAAAGGAGTATTCACTATGAGCAACATTATTAAATCATTGTTACTTTCTTCGTCCATTTGTTTCGCAATATTTACCCCGACCATTTTGTTTGCCGATGATTGCAACGTAGACAACTGTACCGGTGCAAAGTCTTCAGATGAAATTGACTGCCCCGGTAAAGGATGCGGTTGTTATTGCGATGAGCACGGAAATGCTCGATGCAAATGCACTCAGCCTTTGGATGAAAATAAAACTAATTCAAACACCAAAACAAACAATTAGTAACTATCATACTCGCATTGCTTTGATTTTTTTGATCTCATTTGCCTGGTTTATTAGTAGGTTAACTGGGCAATTCATCATGCTCTTGCATTAGCGTTCGACATTACCTGCATGGAATAAGAAAAATTACCCCCAATCCATGGTGCGGGTGCGTAAATATGCTGTAGGTGCATTTAATAACTGGAAAATTGCTGCTCGTTTTAGTGGCCCGGCCAATGCAAGCCCGATGGTTTTACGTCATCTTGCAGATCAAGCTGTAGCTATTTTACGAGCGAACCCACATGCAATTGATGTACGTACTGATTGGCGTGAACCTGTATTAGAAATTGTTCCAGAGTATCAACAAGAACGCGCACGTTGGGCGGGAATTTCACGGCTTGATTTAGCCCAAACTTTGCAAAGAGCCAGTGACGGAATTAATGTAGGACTTTATCGTGAAAAAGATAGTTTAATCCCTATTATCTTACGTCAACCATTAAGTCTAATTGGGCTCATGTAATAGGGTCGCGTCTTACCATTTGCCTATAACTGAAAAGGCAAGTCACGACCCCAACATGTATTATAGACCTCTTTCCAAACTCGCTGCAGAAGATTTGGACTTAATTTAACATTTCCATTTCTTTCAAGTACGAAAGGAGGTTTGCAGATGCTAGGCTTTTCAGCCCAGCCTACGCTTGCTACAATTTCTCTGAAGTGAATACGAGCAAGGAGCCATTAATAATGTATAAGAATATCATGCTAGCACTGGATGGGAGTAAGATATCTGACTCCTTAGTAGACGAAGTAATTAAACTAACTAAAGATCAGAGCCCCAATGTGCGGATTATCCATGTTATTGATGAAAGCAGTATTCGTTATGGTGGGCCTTCTTTTGACTATCTTTCAATTATTGCTGCTTGGAAGGAAGATGGAGAAAAGATATTAGATAATGCTGCAAAAAAAATAGCGAAACAATCATCTATCAAACCTGAAACATTAATTTTGGAATTAAAGCCATTTCAGGGGAGAGTAGCTGAGGTAATTGTTGACGCAGCAAAAGAATGGCCTGCTGATTTATTAATGATCGGCACGCATGGCCGGCGTGGCTTTAGTCGTCTCTTTCTAGGGAGCGTGGCGGAGAATGTTGTTCGAATTGCCACAACACCAGTACTTCTTGTGCGCGGCAGTGATGCATAAGCAAAATGATAGGCAAAGTAAGACGAGGACAATGGACACGGGTGCCCCACAAGTCTCTCTTGTCTCTGCATTTTGTCTTTTCTAGTTCTATAGCTTTGGAATTTTATGATAAGTTACACTACCAATTCACTAATTAGTGCTATGAGATTTTAACTCATGAATACAAATTTGCATGTTGTTTGTCCTTATTGTAATACAATTAACCGAGTACCTGCTTCGCGTTTGAGTGAACATCCCAATTGTGGAACGTGCCAACAGTCGCTTTTTAATTGTAAACCGATGAGTTTGGAAAATGATCAATTTGCTCGCCATATCGAACGGAATGATATCCCTGTTCTTATTGATTTTTGGGCTCAATGGTGTGGCCCATGCAAAATGATGGCGCCACAATTCGAATCGGCAGCACGTCTTCTTGAACCCAAGGTAAGGCTCGCCAAAGTTGATACTGAAGCGCAACCTTCTCTAGCCTCACGGTTTGCAATTCAGAGTATTCCCATGCTCGTTCTTTTCCATCATGGCAAAGAAATTGCGAGAAATGCCGGCGTCATAAGTTCACAAGATTTAGTAAAGTGGGTAAACAAACACCTAGATTGAATATCAGGTCAAAAATCATCAAATAAGGTTTCATGCTCATCGAACATGAGCTAATACAAATACGCGGGCGATACAATTCACTCTTTATGTTTTTCAAGAAGAAAAGCAAGCTTAGCAACTGACTTGAAATATAATTCAATACAGATGCTACTTTAATACAGCCGGATTTCGTTTCACTTCATCTACGCTATGCTTGCTTATGCAGCTTCACTTCGTAAAAAATCGGATTTTCTTAACATGTCCCCTTAATCCAAATCAGGTAAACGACTCCATCCACCACTCTGCGCATCTCGATTTTTCAACGAGCCCTATCCATCGCCAATTACCCCACAAACTCTAATGCTTGAGGTATTTTTTATGATTTATTATGCGATTGTATATTGATTTATAGCGATTATTACTGGTTTATACCATACTGAAATTAGCTGCCCCTACAAAAAGCTATGGGTATGCAAAAAACTATTGAAAGGAGTCAGAAAATGAAATGGCTACGTTGGTGTGTACTTGTTGTTTTTTGTTACTCATCCATGGCATTCGCAGTTAATAACCAAGAGGTATCTCCTAAGCTTATCTTGAATCAAATTAAAATGATAAAAAAGGGAGAGTGGTTGGGCGATGATTTATATTTTGATATCAGTGTATTACGAGCCAAACAGCCAATGAAATATATTCGAATCCCAGAATTTCCACTTCATTTGCCACCATCAAAAATCAATACTCTTAAGCCAACTGTTCTATGGTCTGAACCCATTAAGAACGAAGAAAAAGTTATTTTGATTGTATCTCTGATGGATCAAGACTCAAAACCTTTAAATCCAGATGATATTATTGGATTAATTCGTATTGAATTAAAAAATGAAAAAGGAATTTTACATTCACAATGGAGTGTGCCTAATCAACAATCAGAACCAGTGACTTGGGGTATAAACACACCTCAAAAATTCTTACTCTCCAATACCAATGGTCAATACGAACTGTATTTATCCGTTGTGTTGCAAAAATAATTTCTTAAAAAGAGAAGTTGTAAAACTGACACCCAAAATTATTTCTGCAACATTAAAAGCTGATATGGCAAGCGTAACCCGGGTTTGAATCCTTTGGACTTTCACCCAGGCTACGCCTGCTTATTTTTTATAAGAATACACAAGTAGAGGCAGCGGATTAATTGTCCTTCTCTCGAGAAAGATAAAAATTTGAACTACAAGTATTTTTATCACTGTTTTTGTTTGAGCATTAACTATTATTCAATACATTACTCTGTTAATTTATTGAAAAGATAAATTTATATGTTTTAACAGGATGTTAATTTGAGAAACATTATTTTTTTAGAAGTATTCTTTTGTCTCATTTTGGCTACAACTACGCCCTCAGTCTGGGCAAAAGATCAAACCACATCAAAATGTGATCCTTATAATAACTTTGGGTATTTGGATAGCTATTTAGGGGAAGATTTTTTTACTCGTTTTTTTCGTTATTATAAGTTGGAAATGGGACATGCTGCAGCACCTTCTGATCCTCATGCCCCATCCTCACATCGAACAGGCTGGCTTGCAACCCCAGAGTCTACACCACCAATGCCTTTTACTGAATGGCCTTATGGTGCTGCTACGGCTTTAGGGGTAAGTCTACCTAATTCCGTTGATAGCCCACTTATGGTTGGCATCGCGAATACTTCTGCTGGAAAATGGTTACAAAAAAATCATATTCAAGTTTACGGCTGGGTCAATGGCGGAGGCAATATAAGTACCAACACGGTAAAACCTGGTGGCAATGCACCTATGGCCTATCTATATACACCTAATACCGTTCAACTGGATCAAACCGTTCTCTATATTGAACGCGTTCCCAATACAGTTCAAACAAATCATATCGATTGGGGTTTTAGACTATCAGGAATTTATGGGGAAAACTACCGCTATACCACGGCATATGGGATTGCCAGTTATCAGCTTTTAAATAGCAACTCGGTTTATGGCTATGACTTTCCAATGGTTTATGGTGAATTATATATACCTAATGTAGCTCAAGGATTACTGCTCCGAGTTGGGCGTTATATCTCCATTCCTGATATTGAGGCGCAACTTGCTCCCAATAATTATATGTATTCGCATTCTATGACTTACACTTTTGATAACTATACCAATGAAGGGGTCGTTGCGAGTTTAGCAGTTGCTAAAAATGTCATTTTCCAACTAGGTTTAGTTGGAGGAACAGATACCGCAATTTGGAATATGGGGAAGAAGGTAAAAAATCCTGCACCCAATCCGTTGTATCCAAATACAACCTTTTTGAAAGATCCAGGAGCTAGATTGTCAGCCGTTGCTTGTGCTCGTTTTACCTGGAATGATGGCAAAGATACATTCTATCCGTGTATGGATGGCATCAATAATGGCATATGGGGTTACAATAATCTTCAATGGTATGGATTCACTTTTTACCATAAATTCAACGATCGGTGGCATATTGCCTATGAAATTTATACACTGCATCAAAACAACGTCGCTAATAGTAACAATCCTATTGCGGCGGCCGCCATTGCCGCTGGAGGAACTCCTTTTTCGCCACAATATATTCCTTTTAATGCGCCAAATGCTGCACAATGCAATAGCACATCTGCTCTTACTTGTACTGCGTCGGTATTAGCTACTGTTGCCTACATTAATTATCAATTCTCCCCTCTCGATAATATTTCATTTAGACCTGAATTTTATGATGACAAACAGGGGCAACGTACCGGTGTAAAAACTCGCTATCTTAACTTTGGGCTGGGTTGGCAACATTGGCTATCGCCACAAATCGAACTGCGTCCAGAAGTTGATTACGATTATGCGCTCGATAGGAATGCATTTAATGGCAATATTAATGCAGGGATTCCCCCAAGCAAACGTTATACTGTATTAGGTGCAATGGATATTATTGCCCATTTCTGATGCGTAAGTTTTTGCCACTTTCCAGATTAGGGATGAAAAAAAGGGAACCATAAAAGCAAGCGTAGGCTGGGCTGTAAAGCCCATAGCCGTCAAGCTAAGAAGTAGATTTTTGGTGTTAAGCGGTTGAATTAATTAGAAAAAAAGATAGAGTACCCTTTTAAATTTTTTCCTAGCCGGGAAATAAAAAGAAAAAGGGACTCTATGCTGTTAAACAAAATATCAAATTTGCCACAAAAAATCTTTAATTTTTTAACTAAAGAAGCGCGAACACTTGGTAAGGAATATGGATTTACCAAACGTCAATCAAAAGTAACCGCTCCATCATTTATAAAAGCGTTGATTGTAGGGAACCTTAATCCACACTTTAGTTTGGAGCAGTTGAGTAGTTTACTTAGGAAAGAAAAAATATCTATCACGAAACAGGGTATTCACGAGCGTTTTAACGAGGCAACGGTGAAGTGGTTAGCAGCACTTTCAAATGCTTGCTTAAACCATTTCAAGGCCGAAAAAATGTCTGCCATTAAAGGATTAAAAGGATTTAGCCATATCAATATTGTGGACAGCAGTACGATTTCTTTACCGAGTATTTTCAATACATTATTTAAGGGAAGTGGAGGAGCTGCCTCTGATGCTGCACTAAAAATTCAAGTCATGTTTGACTATCTTGAAGGACAAATCAAAGCATTGACTTTAACCGACGGATGTCATAATGACCAAGGCTTTGATCATTATTTTAGGGAAGTAGAAAAAGATGCACTTTATTTAATGGATTTAGGATATTTTAAACTGAGTTCCTTTCAGAAAATTATAGATGGAGGTGCTTTTTTTGTCACTCGCTTTCGCACTAAAACCACTTTGTTTCAAACCGATCATCAGCCGATTGATTTACTAAAAACACTTTCTAATGCAGGAGCTCTCTTTTCACAACCCGTACTTTTAGGAGCAAAAGACAAAATCCCCGTGCGAATTGTTGCAACACGACTCCCTTCTCAAATCGCCGAACAACGGCGACATAAGCTCAAAGAAGGATTGCGACGTCGAGGCATGAAGCCTAGTAAAGAAGCTCTCGCTCTGCAAGATTGGTCTATTTACATTACCAATACCTTAAAAACACAAATAACGGATGAGGATATACATCAAACATATGCCTTGCGATGGCAAATAGAGTTATTCTTTAAGTTAAGCAAATCTTTAATGAAAATAAATCACTTCCGCACTCATAAATCTACTCGATTACTCACTGAAATATATAGCAAATTTATTACAATGATGCTGTTTTTCTTATTATGTAATCCTGTCAGAATTCATCTTGCAAAAGACATTTCTTTTTATAAATCTTGTGCCTTGCTCCTCTTCAAATCCGCTTTACTGACCAAGGCGTTCTCTTCTCTCTATCGCTTAAAATTATTTATTGCTGATTTCTTTGAGGACCTTGCTCTCTTTGCCGTCAAAGAAACGAAAACTAAGTTTCTTGCCAACCCTTTTCCAGGAGATTGCTTTTAGCTCCGATTGCTTAGCTTGACGGCTATGGACTTTTCAGCCCAGCCTACGATAATTACACCATCCTTTATTTGTGCTGGCTCACCTAGGTAAGCGCCTCACGATACAAACTCAGATGTTCCTGGAAACTCCGATTTACGAACTCGTGGATGTGATTTCACGTGCCAGAGTGGCAGCATCATAAAAAATGGAATCAGGCAGCAAATAAATAAGGTAAGGAAGAAATTATCCCAGCCGTAGTTTTTAATAATTGCACCCAAAGGAGCACCCGCAAGGACAGCACCTAAACAATAGGCAAAAAATCCCGCAAAGCCGGTTGAAGTTGCCGCTGCTTTTTTATGGGTTAACTCCGCACAGGCCATACCAATCATCATTTGGGGACCAAAGATAAAAAAACCAAAGAAAAAGAGAAATAATGAATCGAGAAATGGGGTATATGCCTTGGTCAACGAAAATAACAACAAAGTGACAAATACACCTGCGGTAAAGAGAATATTAATCGGGTTGCGTTTACCTTGATATACTTTGTCAGAAAGCCAGCCGGCAACCAGATTTCCGAAAAAGCCACCCACCTCAAACCAGATGATACAACTACCTGCTGTAATTAAGGAATAATCCTTCACTTCCGTTAAATACAACATGCTCCAGTCATTCAGTGCCGTGCGAACAATATAAATAAACAAATAAGAAATGGACAGTATCCAAATATAAGGATTACTTAACACATAATTCCAAAGAATTTCTTTGACTGAAAGTTCTGTTTTTTCCGGGTGATGGCTTGATGAACCAGAAAAATCTTCTCGATATTCCTCTATCGCAGGTAAACCAAGCGATTGCGGAGTATCTCTTAAACGATTGATTAAAAAAATACCGCCTAAAATGCAGATGACTCCAGGCACAAACATGGCTGAACGCCAGCCGAAATACTGCGCACAGACAGCAACAATCAATGGAATTAATGCACCACCAACGTTATGTGATGTATTCCAAATACTCCACCAACGGCCACGTTCGGATTGAGAATACCAATGGGTTAATAATTTAGTACATCCTGGCCATCCCCAACCTTGAAACCACCCATTCAATCCCCAAAAAATAGCAAATAACCACCAGGTGGAAGACAATCCAAATAAAATATTAAAAATACCTGTCAAAATGAGTCCAATCGCCATTAAATAACGAGGATTTGACTTATCACCGAGAATTCCACTCAAAAATTTGCTAATGCCATAACTTAAACTCAAAATGCTCGCAATCATTCCCAGTTCTGTTTTGGTCATCCCCAAAGTACTTTGCAATGCAGGCATCGCGAACTGAAAGATCCCCACGAAATTACCAAACACGGTTAAGCTCCTGTTCTATAATCTCTTGTAAGGTTCTAGGGTCAGGGGCTAAGGAACAGAGCTGATTATGCTCAATCATAAGCTTACCCAGGGTAAAATAAGAGAATATTTTCTTATCTTTGACCGTATTGGCTTGGAAGTATTGTTGTTTATTTTGACTATGTGCAATTACTCCAATAACCCAATAAGTAATTTGCACAATAGCAGCAAGAAGCATTTTTACTCCCCATCTATCTACTGAATGAGTACGCACATAACGTCCTGCTAGTCCGAATTGATGACTTTTAACATCTCTAAACGATTCTTCTATTTGCATTCTTTTAAAATAGAGATTGATAATATCAGTAGGCCCTACATCCAATGGTAAATTAGTAGCCAAAATCCATGGCTCTTTATTAGCTTGACTATAACTTCCATTAGACAGTGTCGAGGTGGTTTTTCCTCGTGATGTCTTTACCTTTCTTCCCTTAGGCTTACGATAGGTTGTAACCACCCTACAAGGTCTTGTATGCTCTTTGGTTAATAGAGCATGCTCATAATGTGTCGTTTTAGATTTAATATCAGGGATTAGTTCTTTAATGAGTTTCCATCCCAGTTCTTCGGATAATTGTACCGATTTAACTCCTCTTACACGACTTAGCCAATACCAGCCCAGCGCTTCTATTTCTTTAAACCATTCTTCATAAAAACCGGCATCCATGATTACGATTACTCGACGATTTTTGGGCAAACAAAGACTCAACTCTTTTAAAAAGTCCTTAGCTCGTCCTTTTGTTTCGGTATCTCTATACACTTCTCGATAAAGAGGAAGACTTCTACCTTTTAACGCTATTTCTGCACTGAGCATTTGAATTTCTCGGTCGTCTTTTAAGCAGCAAATATCTACAATCAAAGGTAAGGTTGTATCTTGCGAGATGTAAGTAAAAACAAAGCTTGATAACCCTTGATAAATGGAAAAAAGTTCATTATGCAGTGCCTTATTGCCTTCCAGCCTATCAACTTTCTTTATCTTATTTTTTAATTTTGCATCTCCAGGCAAGTTCCTCCCTAATTCACTTAATGAAAGGTTTTGGCTATGTCTTAAGCCTGATGCTACATCCATTACTGCATTCAATCGTGATATATGAATTTCAGGACATGATTCTGTAAGCGAATTATAAAGATAGGTTTCTACAGCTAACATTTTAATTTCCATGAGTCTTAATGACGCTCATTTGATCATGAGACGCTCTTTATTTCAACTCATAATTCGTGGGGATAGATCAGATCGCGAAGGTAAAACTTTTGCGCGTAAAATAAAACAAAGCATAGCCTATATACATTGCATAAAAAGTACGAATACGCCAATAGCGGTACTGCTGTTTCACAATGTTTTTATCTTGAATTTCATGAAGATAAGGTGCAGGTTTTAGAAATTTCAAAAAGCCCATGATTGTCCATATCATGATAAAAAATACGATTAGAATGTAACTTGGACAGTATGTCAAATCCTTTCTAACGAAAATGATAAAGGTTCATACCTATTGATAATTAATTTTTTAAAAATTTAAATGGAATTCTTGTGAAATTATAAATAAGCTACGCAACCTGTATTAAAAAAGGATTTGTCGAAATGAATGAAATAATTGATATATTAGAACAAGATCAAATCGATTCTGCTCTTTATAAACCAGAAGTCATAATGGTTTTAAAAAGAAAATTTCGCACCCAAAGAGATTGGATTATTGCCTCGTTCAGCGAATATCAATTTAACCCCAAAGAATCGGCTAAAGTCCAACAAGCCATTCTCAATGGGGATCTTCGAATAACAGATATTCTAATACGTCCATTTTCCCACTATTTTTGGAGTTTCCTTACCTTTAAGTGGGGAGAGATACTTTCGGGTGGAAAAAGATTATCCAAGCAAGAGGTCTTACAAATTGCTACCTGCTCTTGCAATGGCCAAGAATTTACAAGAACCCCCGAGCAAAATACAAATAGGCTGATAAAAGGTGTGCCATTAGTCATTGGTAAGGTAGTTACCTCCATGGCGCTATGTATGGTATTTTGCCTGGGATTATTAAGTACTTTAGGAGCTCCCTTTGGCTTTAGCCTCGGCTTAGCGATAGTACTTTCCTTATGTAACGGAATAGTATGTTTATTAAGTCGCGGACAAGCCATGCTGGATAGTGCTGGCTTTCAACCTAGCAAACAGAAAACATTTAAGACTGCTGAAGAAAATGCAAGGGAAAAAACAATACTCGACAAAGGTCAGAAATTATTGTTTGGTATCGTGACCTTGTTGGCCTGTATTTCTGCCGGTATTACTGGATATGCTGGCCTCGTAGGACTTCTCACTTTTTTGGGGGCAGGTCTGCTCATCTCTAACCCGCTGGTTATGGCAGTTACGATTGGATTATCGGTGATTGCAGCGATTTCTTTTTATTCGTTTCAAGCGGTAGGCATACGTGAAAATTATACAAAATTTAAAAATCTTTTTATTGAAGATTATAAAAAACCCTATGGTCTTTTGCGATGTGTCTTATTAGGAGTCGTAAGTACGATCTTTTTAGCTGTTTATGCGACGTTAACCTGGTTTACTACTGTATCAGGGGTAAATAAATTTTTAAATGCTATAGGTGCCACTCCTGAAACTCTTTTAGCATATGCTATTGCGATGATATGTACCTCGACAACCATGTTTGTTAATACTTTTTCACAAGTATATAAAGTCTTTAACCCGAAAACTTATGTCGATCTAAAAGAAAAATTTGAATCAATTTATCAACCACCAGATGAAAACCAAACAGAAGCTCAAAAGTTAAAGCAGGGATTTCTCAATATGCTTAAATTATGCGCATTAATAGGCGATTCTCTTGCTTATTCTGTTGCTGGTGGAATCCGAAGCGGAATTCATGTTGGAGAAACCCTGGGAGAAGCAATAGGGGAGAAGTTTGCATTAACCGTTACCATGGCCATATTGTCTCCAGTCATTTTAGTATTCGTATCGATTGCTTTTACCTGGCCTACCGTTTTTAATAAAAGAAAAACCACTCAAGCTCCTTCACCGATAGAGAAGCCATTGATAGAAAAAACAGGACAGGGCCATACTCCAGAAGCATTTCAATCTAAAACTCTATTACCATCATCAGAAAAATCCCCCAAAACCAATCATTCTAAAATGAGACAAACTGGGCCAAGATTTTTTGATGAGCGGTTGAGTGAAGGGGCAAATGATGACCCGACTTTAGAGAGCAGAAGAGTTTTGACCTCGTCCTAGTCCTAAATAATGAGGTTTTTTAATCGACAAGGTAAGTGTCGATTGATTGAAATGAGTAAAATCAATCGATGCTTATTAAACGACCCATTTGCGGTGCCAAATATCCACTGTAAGCAAAATATCTGAGCTGTTCTTATAGCAAGATGTTATATCATATTAAGAATTATTCTTTAAATCTTTAAACTATCGAAATCCCCAAATGCATGATAAAAAGTTTTAATAATGATCTAATTATCTCAAATTAATCACTTCAAATTAATCAATAGTGGAGCCCGAATTCATAATGAAAAAATAGTTCTAATACCTTTTTTAGGACATAGGACATGGCGATGCAGGCTGGTATGGAGTTTGCTAAGCTCAAACAATGGGAGCACTTAACGCAATTCATGACCTATTACTGATTACTGCTCAAATCGAGCTCCCCTACTTGGGTTTATTCAATTGAGCAGCAACTTTTGTATTAGGCAAAAGCTTGGGTTGTGAATTTTCTAATTTTTAATTACTGATTCAAAATTGAAACCCTGCTCCATAGACTCTATTTTTGCAGGTTATCCTTTTCTTGTTCAAGCCACTCCAAAAAGGCTTCGCGATCTGATTGAGATAAATTAAAAAATTTATTTTTTATTGTTTCAATAGGTTGTTGTTGCTTTCTGGGAACTTTGATCCAAGCCTCGTTTATCTTCATTTTTCCTTGTATCACATTTTCATAGGCGATGGGATCTTTCTTTTTTAACTTCATAAGTTGTCCATCAATAGATCTTGAATGCGAGGGTAAATACGTAATATTGTTTTCCTGAGGCAGACTAGGATTTGTACTATCTTGCTCCCTGAGATCGTGATTCAAATCTTTAATAGAGATTTTATTTTCCTTCGCATAAACCCTGACATTGTTATCCACCATACTCAGCACATCACCCCAATGGGCTACATGCTGCCTATTTACATCCATAGCCGCCCGCAATAACCACAACATTTCATTGTTAGTAATACCCAGGCCATCTGATGATTTCTCAAGGGCATATTCGCCAAAATTTTTATAGGGATTATTTCTTTTTTTCCAAACTTCCCGTTCAATGATCTGGGATATGACTGAGGGAAGACACTGAAAGATAAGTTGTTTAAATTCATCGATATACTGATTTGCTTGAGCATGCAGTGCTTCATCAGAGAGAGTTGGCTTCTCTTCATTGGATATTTTATTTATTAGTTCTTCTGATTGCATTATAAATCCACTTGTTGGTCAATATTTATTCCGAATTTTAAAACTACTCAATGGTTATCTTAAGCTGATCAGCTTATTGAACTCAATAAGACAATATCGCTAGACGCAGGGAATGATGATTTATAAGAGTAAGCAATATCACTTAATACCCTCTTAATATTGTTCACTTATAATACACTTTATGCTTTTAAAACTTGCGGGGTGTATTATGCAAAAGAAAATTGAACTCGAGGTTGTCCAAACCGCTTCCAAGGTAGTGCTCAATTATCACAAGCATCCCGAAGTTGGTGGGACTGGACATGTTTCAATAGAGGCCACTCATGAGGGTAAAAAACACGTAATTAGTGTTTATCCAAGTTCGGAGTTATCTGCATTTACGCCACTTGCTATTAGCTCGATGTACGTTTTTCCTACAAAAGCAGTAAATCATAGTACCCCCTCTACGTCAGACAGTCCTGTTCATGCATCTTATGACATTACTAACCAGATAAAAAATATGGATGCAGTTATTGAAAAGATAGACGAACTAAACGAATTAATGAATTCAGGCCGTGCCAGCTTTAGCTTAACTCCAGGTTCAGTAACAAGAGCTGCAACAGCAGTTTTCAACAATAATTCATCCACCTCAAATATGTTGCTGGGATTAAAGATGCTCGATAGAGACGTCATTGAATCTGAAATTGCGAAAGTTGACGTAATTAATTGTGCTGAAGCAGTGAGCAGAATCCTAGAAGCAGGTGGTATGAAAAGACCTGAGGGCATAATGTCCTTTGCTGCACCAGCAAGCATTAATAGTCATTTTGCTTCTCAGTTTAAAAAGACAGAAGATACAGTTGCAGCTACAGAACAAAGTAAAACGACTGCAACTGAGGAAGCTCCAGGCTTGCTGAGAAGCATGTTCAATTCGGTAAAAGATTTTTTTACCTGGAAAGAAACTTCGGAAGAACTCAATCCCACACGCAACCAATACAGCAAAGCTCTGGTAGCCATGATGATGATTGGCCTACTTATGATAATGGATCTGTAGAGGAGCCTGAAAAAGTAGATGCGCCGGTAGAAATATCTTCACCAGAAGACGAGCCAACATCTGGAAGTGAAGATACACCCTCTTCAAGACCGTCAGAATGTTCTGATTCATTTTTTAGTAGTGAACCTATTACCGCACAAAAGGGCGATGAATCGGATTTAGATTACTGCTCAAGATATGAGTCCATGGTCAACTAATAGGTCTTGTAAGTTAATTAAACCTGCTTCTCTTTATAAAGAGTAGTAGGTTTCTGGATTGAGAATATCTTTCATATATTTAAGAAAGCTTGCCCTAAATTACGGTATGCAACAACCTTGCAACCAACTCCATTGTTCCATATAATCACTTGAGCAATTTTTAACAAAGATGTTCTTCGCATCAACAGCATTGGTTTGGTTTGCTGCTAAATAACCAATAAAGGGAGGAGTCCTTTATGTTATCTAAAAAGGAAAGCGTGAGTATAGAACCAGTCCTATTGGAAGACGATTCAGTCACTATTTATGTTTGGTCAAGTGGATTTAATAGCCTTGGTCATGTCTCAATGAAATTTAGCGATGATCAGTATTGGAGTATTTGGCCCAAATCAACCCCTGCTGGAGGCCTTACGTCAATATGGCCATTAACAGCCACTTTAGCGACAAAATTAGCAGATGATTGCATGCAAGAAGCGGTTAGGCCTAAGGAAGATTTCGCAAATCTCATGCAGCCTGTTGAAATCTTACCATTAGAGCCCGATAAAGTATTTGTCGTTCATGGCCTCGACAAGCAAAAAATGAAAAATGAGTTCACTCGGATAAAAGAGGGCTTGGATACGGGTGAAGTGTGCTACCAACTTCTTCCTGGAGTAAAAGCATCTGACTTTATCCACAGACTTCTCTCAAGGAATCCCAAGAACGCCGAAGTATATAACTGCGTGACACTTACAGGGCATTTATTAGAGGCTGGTGGCAAGTCTTTAACTAACGACCCTTGGGCAACTCCGTCTAATTTTGCAGAGCAACTAGGCAATCTAGAGCAAGTAAAACTTATAGAGCCTCCTGCGAGAGACACTGAAAAGCCTGGTCCAAGTAGTCAACGAGATGCTCCTGATACTGAATCAGCATCTACTTCTATCAGGAAGAGGCTGACCAGCCGTTGGTTTAGCGATGATTATTTTGATGATGATACCCATGGTCAAGAGACGACCGATACCCGTTCCGCAGCTCAAGAATTTGTATCCAGAAGGGATGATACTACCAGTCCAAGAGTATCAGAAACTTTGTGTTCTTTTTTTGCCAATGAAAATACTTCTCAGTCCTTTTTGCAACAAAGGGATGAGGAATCTGATTCAAGATATGTACAAAGAATGGATTTCATGCTCAATTAGAAATCCATGATGGGCCTCTAAAGATGACCGCATTGAGCTCCTCAAATTCATTAGACTTATTGGAGCAGTTTGATCTCATGTGGAGCATGAGATGGCTGCCCTTTTCTGGAATACAATGCGACTATGGCGTCAAATATAGAACAACATGAACTAAAAGAGAGACTCTTGCAATGAAAAAAGCTGCGGAAATGTTAGTCGAATATTTAGAGTATGTATCCGATACTCTGAAAAACAGCCCTGTAGGGGGTAAAGATGTTGGGGAACTGTTAAATAAATTAAATGGAAGGTTGTTTTTTACACCGTCGCTGGGCAATGTTCAAATAAAAGAACCCACGGCACTATTAGAAACATTATGTGAGGACAAAGTACTCGAAACATTTGGCGAACTCTTCGATAAATGGAAGCCTCGAGTGAATGAAACGAATCTTAATGACACCAAAGCAATTTTTTATAAAATTTTTTTCGAGCCTTTTCAAGAGAGCGAAGCGTGGCATAACTTTTGGGAGAAGCAAGTTCAATTAATCGGGGAGCGGCTTCAGACTGAGCTAGGCGGCGAAGCCACCAAAGAAGAGATAAGTAAAGAAATCCAAAAGATACAGGATCAAATTGCCAGTGCCATTATTTATAGAATACAACAAAGTTGGTTAAACAAACAAAACAAAAAAATTTCTGATGATCTCCTAGGTGCATTCACTGAATCGGAACGTACTGAAGTATTGCTACGAAGAAACCTATTGACTGCTAAGGTAGCTGTATTTACTACGATAATTAATAATGCCTGGAATACTCTAGAACATTTTTTAGGTTCAGAAAGTAATCCAGAAAAGGGAACTATTTATTTTGATTTTCAAGATGAGATGAGTACTTTAGTAAAAGGCTTGGAAACGCGTGGCTTAGAAATAGGAGCAATGAAAAAAAAGCCAAGAAAGGAAGAGGCAATAAGCAATTTAGCGGCTCAAATTCATAGTGCAAGACAAGGAAAGGGATATCGAAATCTTGGTGTAGAGGTGAATGAACAAAAATTACAACTTGCGTTGCGGGTTTTTGTTACTCAATTAATGGATAGCACTTCCGGAAAAGGTCAACTAATTCTTGAAGGCATAGCAAGAGGAATATTAGAAGATATTAAAAATAATCTGACACAACGCATTGATGCTGTTAATTTACCAGAATATTTAACGACGATACATTTGTTAGGTACTATCGAAAATAAAAAGATTAAGAAACAGTGTAAAGATTTATCGCTTTTATGCACGATA
Organism: Legionella sheltonii; assembly: GCF_026191355.1. Taxonomy (GTDB): domain Bacteria; phylum Pseudomonadota; class Gammaproteobacteria; order Legionellales; family Legionellaceae; genus Legionella; species Legionella sheltonii. Next base: position 3,685 of record NZ_JAPHOQ010000024.1, on the reverse strand, counting down.
AAAAAGGACAGCGCAAAATTAGATTCTGAGAAGAGTGAGTTATCCCCTTCTCATAGTAACGGTCGAGAGCGTACTGATACCATTTCAGAACCCTCAACATACAGCCGCACCCCATCTCCGCGTCTAACACGTAGTTATACGATGCAGCAAACGCCAGCCAAAGAAAAGAAACCTAATCTATTGGAACGATTCTTTATGAAAAAAGGATTAGATCAGAGTAGACCTATTCTTAAAAAAAATAATTCTTTTATGCTCCCAGAAGGGATAAAAGATAAAGAGTTAAGCAAAATAAAAAGATCGGCAAGCTCTTTTTTTCAAACTCATGATGATGAGGACAGTCAATTGCCTCTCCAAAAGTCTCATTTAAATTCAGGATTAAATTAAGTCCAGATAAAATGCAATAAGGTGGGTCCTTCTTGACCCAACCTTATTGGAGAAACGACACAAAATCTTAGAAGAATGAATCAAACCGAATCAGAAATATGAGTTATATTTTGATGGCAACTGGTAATTCATAAAACTATGAGTAAGAAAAAATAAAATTGTTTTTCCGATTACCATCATTTCATTTTAATAGTTGATGGTGTTTTAACGGCATGATATTCATTAATGTTTATTTATAATACAATTGCATTTTTTTAGTATATCGTGAGGTTTTTAAATGTTAGATCTTATTCGTTTGTGGGAAAAAACTTTATCTCAACACACCAGTACCGATCAATTATCTCGTTCTTATGCTACTGATACAAAACAAGCCGCAATTAATTTTGATGCGAATACAACTCAATCAAGTTTTGAATTTAAGAAGAGCCCGAAGGTTATTTTTGTAAAAAATAGTTCAACTTTAGAACCTGCTGATTTTTATGATGATTTACCAGAAGTTAATCTGACTCAGGAAGAAGAAGATGCTCGATTAAAAGTAGTTGCAGAACAAAAAATCAAAAATCCACGTTTTTATGATGGCAAACAAATGGTTATTACTGCCGTAACATACAATGAAAGCACTAATACACTCTATTTGGAGGCAAAAAAAGTACCTTATTCTTTTATTGTCGCGCTGAGTAATAAAAAATTCCCTGATGATAGTTCACTTTATCAACATAATTTTTTTAAGACAGGTGTTCTTTCTCCATTGGTAACTCGTAACGGCATGTCGATGTTATTACAAAGAGCAGCTCTTGGATTATATTCGGTTCCAGGCGGTTTTCTAGAAGCTCATGATGAAGAAAAAAGACTAAATTTCTATAATGGAAGTAATTTGGTTGTTGAAACCGCTGCCACTGAATTAGAAGAAGAGCTCGTGGGAATTAAAGGGACAAATAAATTACGCTTCAACTTTTCTAAACCACAAATTACCTCGATTTCATTTAGAAAGACCGGTTCTAATCCAATTGGAACAGTCGAGTTTGTTGCTCCCTCTTATGCTGATTGCCATAGTAGTTATTTACAGCAGGTTTTTCTTTCCAATCAGGCTAAAGATGCAAGTGAACATACCACCCAACATGAATTAATCCCTTTATATTCTCAAGAACGAAATACTCTTCTGGAGAAGCTGTTAACTGGACCCGTTAAATTGCCTGGGGCAAGCTTATATCTACCCGTAGCGTTGAGTTTAACTCGTCTTGAGAATCAGGCTTCCATGATGGCTTTGCCTAGGGCTATCCCCAACAGTTCATCCATTGCATGGCCATTAAGTATATTTACAGCAAAGCCAATGAAATCTTTACCTACACCCAAGGTTGAATTAGATAGTGAATCAGAGAATGAAGTACGCAACGAAAGATTCGACCTAATTTCTTAATGCCTTCGATTTGCTTAATAAATAAGGAAGATAATTTCATAACCTTCCTTATTTATGAGTCAAAATGCAGTCTATTTTATTAACTCCAAGATCAGTCTATTCAGAGCATTTGCTAGGCTTTGCCGCCCAGCCTACGCTTGCTGTTATTTGATTCCACTGAGATGCAAACCAAGATTTTATTTTTTCCCAGATAACTCGCTCTAAAGTTCGGGTGTGGCGTGTGGATGTTTTCTTAAAAAATCAATTTTGATCACACAAACCATTCCACATTCTTCCAATTACCCATATCTATTTTTTTAGCTGCAATTCTAGTTTGATAGTTGCCGGCATGAATTTCGAGTTTATGTCCATCTGGATCCAGAAAATAGAGTGAATCACCTGGCGCAGTGTTGTCTTTGAATAGATATGCCCCTGATTCAGTAATCTTCTTAGCCAGAGATTGAAAGTCTTCGCTGCTGACACTAAAGGCATAGTGAGTATAACAAGGCTGTGGTTCCCTGGCTAAATCAACATTGAGACAGAACCAAAAATCCCCTACAAGAAAATAGGCTCCTTTATCCCATTTTACGAGAGGCTTAAACCCCATAACATCCTTGTAAAACAAGAAAGACCGATTAATGTCAGCGCATGCAAGCGTAATGTGATTAATATTTGTGATACTCATACTCTTGTTATCATCATAATAATAACCATAGTTTGAACTATGGCTTACGTTTAGTCATCATTTTTGCGACTTAAGAGCCCCAAATCTTTTTAATTACGCGAATGGGCCAATTGATAAAACGATTATTGGTTTGCAGGCATTTGGGGGTGCGGTGATATTGGCTGATACCGACATCATCAATCACATCCATGATGATATGAATGCGATCCTCATTGCCAAGGTTGTATGCTCTGTGCAAGCAATTAACCGCAACAAGATAGCAATAACCGTCTGCTGGCATGTGAAATGCACCTTCTTCAGTTTCGAATTTACACTCAGGATTAGTGATCACAGGAATATGCAATCGAACTTTATAGGAATTTTCCCATGTATCTCGATGCCAAATAGTGGTTCCTCGGGGCGAAATCCGTGTCCAACGAGCATGGTGGGGTTGTAATCCTAATTTGCGAATAGTCTCAATAATGTCAGCAATATATCCAGTAGCTACTTGAGTGGGATTAACATGCATCTTCGGCCATGTATAACCAATTTCACGATGGGCTCTTTCATAGTCAAACTTATATTCGCCACTAGCCTGATCAACAAGGTAGAAACGCTTTTCTGTTTGTTGAAAACCATCTCGATAATCACCACTTGTACTCAGTATACTCCAACCACCGAACATCTCATTTTGTTGGACGGGCTGCAGATGTTTGACGTATTGATTAAAATAATTTTGAATGCGCTCAATATCAAACTTGATGTTTAACTTTTCTGCAATCATTAGAAAATTCCTCTCTTTAGATACTGCCAAGATACGTTTAATGCTAATATCCAGTGAACTCTTTTTTGGGGGTTATAACTTACTCAAGTTTATATTTTATGATTAATCTCTAAAAACATAACAGCCCTATTTAATTATTTTACTAAATGTTTTCTAATAAGGCTATTTTTACAAATAAAAATCAATTCCACCTATAAAATGAGCTAATTTTAATATTTTGTTACGCAAGAGTTGGTTTGTCGTTAGGCCCCAACAATACAATCCAAGATTTATTGATTCAATAAAACAATTAACTAAGCAGAAATTCTTCTTTTGATCAAAATTAGCAATTATGTTGGGTCAAATAAACCAACATAATTGCTAAAATTCAAATTGAAAAACTTGATTCTGGAGCTGTTTTAATTAGGGCGTGTTGACAATTCATCCCCACCGCCTACGTGCCGCGACGTGTTCGCGG
>NZ_JAPHOQ010000023.1 GCF_026191355.1 Legionella sheltonii | reverse complement strand
GTCCAGAAGTGTTTTACCCAATTATAATGTCTGTGGATTAAATCCTGAACCTTCTTAGCTCCTGGCTTATCTTGATTCAGAATGCATTGCACCAAGCCGAGATTAATTTCCTCCCCCTCTTTGGCATGTTCGTCCCAGTTCTCTTTTTTCCAATGACGAATATTTTTCCAACTTTCATTAATTTCTTTTTGGGTTATTTTACCGCTGTCAACCAAGTACTGTTCGTATTCCTGCTGCTTTTTAGGATCAAATCCTTCATACATTTCGATGTCACTCATGGTTAAATTTCCTCTAATATGTGAAATAGTTTTATCGATTGTCTTAATAAGAGCTTTTGTTCTTTCAAGACTTTCCAAGAGGATCGATTTATGCGTGCTCAGTGTTTCAATTTTATCAAACCCATCACTACCAATAATCCTCTGTATGTCATTTAGAGGAAATCCAAGTTCACGAAAAAATAAAATTTGCTGTAACATCAAAAGTTGCTCTTCCTCATAATAACGATACTGATTGTCCCCATAATAGGCAGGCTTCAATAGACCAATCTCATCATAAAAACGGAGAGTTCGTGAGCTCACTCCTGAAATCTCAGCTAACTTCTTTACTGTGTAAGGCATCTGATATTCCTCTAAATCGACAATTCACACGATAAGGGATTACGTAACGAAAAGGTCAAGAATTAAATTCAAATATTAATGCACCAATATAATGGCTAAATATCGAGAACGAAAGAAACTATTCTGAGGATGATTCCGATATTAAGACTCATTTTTTTCATGGCACAAGTTATTCCATAACTGCCAAATTTTCATCCTGAGCAAAGAATTTTGAAATACTTCTTACTCACTTAAATAATTTATTGTTCAATATATGTTTACCTTGAAGCTATTTGTCTTTAAAATATTCAAAATGTACCATATTGGTTTGCTCTGAGTTGCTCATACTTTCTTAATGTTAATGAGATAAGATTGTATTAATAATGGGATTTATCTGTGCGAACAAGAGACATAAGCCCTGAAGATATTCATAAATAAACGGTCAAATATAGGACTCCTACCGTCTTTAGCGTATTGAAGTAGTGACCACACTAGAGGAATAGTAAATGGCATTAAGTAAAGAAAGGCAAAAATTGTGCCTAGAAGAATTAAAAAAACGTTGCAAAAATAAATTAACTGCGAAAAAGCAACAACTTTTAACCGCTATTAATGAGTTTGCTGCTGCACGTGATATTTCTTTAGGTTTTCAAAGCGATGAAGTAATTAATATTATTAGCAAAAATCTTGAAATCGATTTTGAAGAATCTTCGCTCCCAGACGTTGTTGCTTCTATTTACTCTGAAATCTCCGATCAATTTGACCGCGAAACAGCCGTAGTTCAGCGCAGACACCGCGACCAAGGCAGTTACGATGCAGTATATATTCATCAACGTACTATGCACGATCAATTGCAAGACCATGATATGGACCGGTTAATGCCTCAATCTTATGGGAATATCGAAGTGCTGGCCTCGGCAGATCGCTACGATCCAACCTCTCTTGACGTGCAAGACTATTTAATGGCAGCCCTAAAAAATGAAGGTATTAAGCATATTTTTATTCCAGTAGGTCCTGGCCATTGGCGAGGCATTTATTTAACTAAGCCTGATAATGCTGCAGGAAAATATGAGCTTGAACTGTTTGACCCTTTTGGTCCCAAAGGTGCATCTGGAATCAAAGACTTTACTCTGAATTTATTGGCAAAATGTGGAATAAAAGAGAGTCAAATTACGATTACCCTCACAGGCCCCACTTATCCGCAACGAGATGTCTACGCCTGTGGTGATTTTACCTGCGCATACAGCCATAAAAAAATGAAAGAACATGGTGCTCCGAGTAGCGCCTACAATCAAGATTATCTCAAAGTGTTGGAGACTCAAGGTAATAAAAACGATGTGTTGCGCCAAAAAAGTCGAGAGTTATCTCAAGGATTCAAAACTAAACCCGTTGCAATAGTACCCAATGAAGAAATGGAACAAGAAAATCTTCAGTTTTCAGAAATGGACAAACGTGAATTTTTGGTTCAATTAGGTAAACAACTTGCAAATCCAGATAAGATAGACAAAGTCGTTCTTGACAAAGAAATTGCCAAAATAAAAAGTACATTCGGAACATATAAGTTCGCATCATTGCGTGAACTTGAGGCGTATAAGGTATTTAATGCAGACGGTTCTATAAATAAAAGCATTGCTGCCCTATATGAGATTCAATTTGATGAGAAGCAAATTAAAAAGCGGCTGGAATCTTATGGACTCAAACATCTCTCATTTCGAGAAATGATAATTTTTGAATCGGTTATTAGTTCGGTAATTAAAGATCTCACTTCCGCAAACAATAAAAAAGAGATGATGCTCGAGGATGAGCTTAACTCTTTAGCAAATGAGTGGAGCCCGAGCTCACGAAGCAGAAAAGAAGCAATTAGAAAAGAACTTGAATATGTAAGATCTCATCCACCTAAGAAGGGATTAGCTAAAGAGTGCTTTGCTGAATTTGGGGAAGCGGCTAAAGAATTTAAACTGACAGAACCCTCAAGCATGGAATTAGCAGTGCCCGCCAAACAAATGGTAGGTATGGGTTATTTTAAATTTAAAGACATCAACGTTTCAATTTCACCTGGCCCTTATTCCGCTCGCTCATTGATTCCTTCAAACGGTGCAGAAGTTTACGAATCACAACGTGACATTGCAAGATTTTTAAACAACTTATTAGCCAATAATGTGACTCATGTTTTTGCGATGGGTAGAGTGTTTCCCTATGCTCAAATGCAAGGGGGTTTAGATAAAGATTTTATTAATTATTTCATACCTGATGCCCACGGACGGGTGACACTTCCCCAGATCCCTGAACTTAAGGACACCCACATTACTTCGCGTCCCATTGGAAAAATAGGACGATTTATCACTTACGAAATCAGCATCAATGGCAGTAAGCCCATCCAAGTACATCATTTTCCGATTCAAGAAAAACAACCCTTGAAGTTAACTCGAGAAGAGTTAGCCTATGTTGAAGAAGTAGGGATGAATACTCTTCCTGAACAAAATATTCATACCCATTGTCGGGACGGGAAAGGAAGTAGCACACAAATCGCCTATCTTTTACGCGCTTTAAATCCTCAGCACAAAAAAGTAAATCATGAGCAATTAATTGCGCAGATGAGGGCAGAGGAAGCTGACGCCTCTCTTGAATTCGAAAATCCCGAGCTTTATATCATTTATGGCACTTTATTAAAGCAAGAAATTGATCATTACCTTAAACAGATGAGTCCATCCCCAAAATTGGTAAAGGAAGAGCATAAGGAACTTCTTGCCTTAGTGGAACAATATCAAGAGTTAAACGCCACTCCTTTTCCACAATTAGCAGATTGGGTGATAAAAGTTCGCCAAAGCTCAATTCTTTCGAGCAGAACAAAAATATTATTCTCTACAATTAAAAACTCTACTGATTTCCTACTGCATGCATTTAAAGAAAGATTGAACCCTGATGAGCTGGAGGTGTTCTTTGATTTACAGGCACGCAGTGGAGGTTATCAGGTTCTTCTTGATGAAATTACTAAGGAAACTCAAAGTGAGTCAGGCCCTGAACAGGCTCGAGAAAAACAAGAACAATTAAAAAAATATGAATCTTTATTTGTTGCCCGCCTACAAAACGCTTATTTAAAAAACTGGAATAAGATATCTAAAGAAGATCAAAAAGCATGTATTGCAGTAAATGCTCATGTTTCAGAAACACTGACTGGAATATTAGATGCGATTCTTCAACACGATCCCAAAAAGTTCACTAGAGCAGCATTTGAAAATTTACAAAAAGAGTACGAGCGCTGTAAACAACGTATTGAGCTTCTAGAAAAAGTTGATGAGGCGGACTATAAAGTGCTTGACGACAGCTTGCGCCAACGCAGCCAAGTCATAGAGCAATTGTTCGTTTTAGGTTATGACCATCTTGAGGTAAATCCACAACATATCATTACAAAAATGCATTTGATTTATCAACGATTAGGTGAATTAAATGTCGCGAACGAGCTGAGTCCGCAACAGTGGGACGAGTTAAAAAAACAGTTTACTGCTCTGAAAGCAGTATTTAATTTTATAAATCCCGATGAAGAACAACCCGATGTACTCCTCACTTTGGATAACTTATTCCAAGGGAAAAGAGAACACATCACGCATCCATTTAAATTGGCTATTTTGCAAAACCAAACCAAAACAGAAAACCTCGAAAATTTTGTAGGTAAATTAGGTTTTGCCGTATTAGAAGCCGCGTTTAATGAACTTCCCAAAGAGTATTTTGGTGAGAGTGCTGACGGTGCTTATTCTAAAGAAATTCTGCAATTATTTGACGCGATGAATGATTTAGCTGGCACCTATAAAAACTCAGCACCGGAAAAAATTGATTTACTTCGCAAACCCAAACCTTTAACTGAAACGGAATGTGAGCCAGCGCGACAGCAAGTTCTTCAGTTAATTGCAAAACATGTTCCGTTTTTCATTACCTCATCAGATGCTCTTAGAGTACGGCTTGAAAATTTAGATAAAGATTTCTCACGCCTAGAGAAGCATTCTCAATTGAGAACTCATGAGTTTCAGGAATTAAAAACACGCTTTGCTGCCTTGAGATCAGAATATCTAAGCAGCCACCAACACGATGAGGTGGTAGAGCCATTAATAGCAAAAATGGAAGTGCAAATCCAAAAAGTGGTTGATCTCTATGAGGAAGAACAGCTTCGTCTGGACGTGGCAACAAAAAAATACAGCCAATCACTAGACAATCTTTTAAGAATTAACGCCATTAAATCTGGCACTTCCCAAAGCACTCTCGATGAAATTGATTATTTTGAATCACGCATTGAAAAGCACATTCCTAAATCGATTCAATATCCTAAACCGCCCACACTCATTGTGTTTGATATTGATGATGTACTTGTTGATATGAGTAGCGGACAACAGAAACGCGTACGTGAACTAATCAATGTCCTACCATGTGTCCTAGAATATGCCGAGAAGCAAAAAATAAAAGTAGTTCTTACTACAAATCACAGTCCATCTCCAGATACTGAGGAACAAGAACTCATTACCAATTTAAAAAAGCTAATCGCGAAAGAAACAACGATTGATATTTCAGACCGGTTGACTTACTTGAATGTTCCTTTGCGCCAAGAAAAAGAAACCATAGTTAAATATCTTCAAAACAAAATCTCTTCATTGCAACAAGAAATTGAACGACTAAAAGAACAAATACCTGCAGCAGAAGATAAGGAAAAATTAGAGTCGATTATCAAGAGGTTACAATCAAAACTTGATTCTTTAAATGAGAAATCAGTTCCCGTTAGATTAAGTTCGGGAAAACTCTTAAATTTAGACGTTATCAGACATGCTTATCGTATTAAATCCTCAAAAATTTCTTATCAAACGGTTGAAGAGGGTGTTTTAGATGATTTTAAAATTCATGAGTTGACCAAAAATATAGGAATTAGTGATTTTGTAGAAAGAAAGGAAACCTGGAACAATTTATTTGAATTAGCAAAAACGCTAATTGGATCTCAATCGCTTCCAAATCCTAAGCCTTCACTACAAACTATTATAAAAGATCTTATTTTTGATGCCAATAGACCCGAGATGTTGCAGAACAAATATGCTGGTCTCCGGTCTGAAGCAATAGATAAAATTAATGCAGATAGAGAATATTTTATTCGAAACATTCCTAAAATCGACTCATTTTATCAAGACCGTCTTGCTGTGCGAAAATCAGAGTATGAAAGCAAGGCTCTTTTAAATGAAGAAGAAATCGTATTTTTTGAGGCGGACCAAGATCTTATTGATCAAGCGCATCAACTCAGTAATTATCGGGCAATTAAGTTAAGTGATTACGATAAAGACTCATTTCGATACCTGATTGATTTGAATTATGAGATGGGTGCCTATAATGGAGTAATTGCTTACTTAAACGAAGACAAAAAGCATGCCCCTGTAGGTTATGGTCGAAAAGGCATCAACAAAACATTAGAATCCTACCTAAGCATCATTCCTAATTTTGCCAAACACGAATTTCACCATTCTCCTGTTGTATTGCAGGTAAAAATGTCAACCATAGTGGCCAAACTACCTGAGTTAAGTTCAAAAGAAGCGGTGCAAAAACGTTATAGGGAGCAATTTTTTGAGGCTGCCATTGAGCGTTTTGATCAATTACCTGCAGAGTTGCAAGATGATTTCCTGACTCATTATTATGATGATGCGAATCGTGCTTTAAATGCAACACATCAAAAATTCAAAAAATTAATCCAATCTGCTCCTGAACTGAAACTGTCAGAATTTATGGATGAGTTAAGAAAGCTCAAAGAACCTCTCCTTGAAATTATTAAAAAGGATGAGCAATTTGCACAGGGGGTTTCACCAACATTCATAAGCTCTGAAGCCAGGCTATTAGGCTCGATGGTTGAGGGGATGCTTACAGGAAATGTCGTTGCCGACGATTTAGATATAGCAACGCAGCAAGTACGGTTTAAAGAAGGTCATGATAAAAGTCGAGCTAAGTTTTATAGGCAAGCGATAGCCAATCAACCCCGTGTTTATCTGAAAGCGATTCATCCGACCTTGGAAAAAATGGAGCTTTTTAATAAAGCGTTTGTCGCTGAGCAATACGCATCATTGGTTGAGCAACAGTTAGCACAGGTTATTAATAAATATAAGATAAAGAATGTAGTGCCTTCTTTACCCTCTCTTTTAAATTTCCTTCAGGATTATATGATCAAAAATGATCCTGAAAAAAATGATCAATTAATATTTAAAATCCATAGTCGATTACCTATTGTGAAACAACTATGTGGTGAATTAACTCAAATTATTTCTTACCAAAATAGAGCACACCATTTAAAAGGAGAGGAAGCTGGGGTTGATTACAGTCAGTCTATCACTGCCCTATTGAAACAAGTCACTACTTATACCAAAACAATTGAATCCTCGGAAGAATATAAAGCCAAAGTCTTTTTGGATAACGCGGAACAGTATCTACTTGCTAAAGATTGGAACGTTGGATTCCAATGGACGCCCCATATCGTCAAAGTAGAGGGTGAAGAGAAGAAAATTCCGGCAACTGTTGCACAACAATTAGAGGTTATCAAACGCGCTCGAGAAAATAATAATTATGTCGAGGCTAAAAAAGAATTTTTGCAGATAGGCCAAGAGAAGGAGCTTTCTTGGACCTCTTCAAACAAAGCAAGAAAATACTATTCTCTGTTTAAACATGAAGAAGACAAGAGTGATGAAATTTTGCAAAAAGAGTTTTCAAAAAGCAAAAAGCTGTTCTAATACCGAATTTACTGATGTTTGGATTGCTTGCCATCGAGTTAAGGAAGAGAATCGGGACTTTCCCCTCACCCTAACCCTCTCCTGATAGTGGAGAGGGGATGGCAGGTTAACTGCTATTCAGGGGGCACTAAAAATGTTCCTCGTTCACACCAAAAATTCTATTGAAGATTAGATCGCAGGAAATTTCTCCTGTTGCAACCTCCCTCAAGAAATTACTCGTTAATAATTTCTTAATCTTAATCCAATATAATATTGCTCAATTATTAACCTCTTTGTGTGACTGGGAGCAAAAACACCTTGAAACGAAAATATGAATTAAATAAGCACGAACAGCACTATTACAAAGAAGTGAACAAGAAAATTGTGGTCATCGACAACAAAAAAGAGCAACAAAAAATAGATGCCTTTATGACAATGCATCATTCAACCACTCCTGCAAATACAGCCCGTGAATCAGGTTATTCCGCTTATCTGTTCAAGGGTAGACAAGTTGAAGTCAATCCGTCCATGGTAAAAAAACGAAAAATAAATAAAGAGCATTATCTTATTTCACGCGATCCCAACGCCCCAAAACTACCCATTTCTTGTTTGGCGTCAACAGAACATGTTGTTGCGATGAAGGATGAGGTGACAGATTTTGAGTCGGAGCTGGAACCTAAAGAAAAACAGAATGTGATGTATCTGATTGCCCTATCGAGTAATTCAAAGCGAGTAAATGTCCGCCTTGAAACAAAAACCATTTTAAAGCTAATCCACCAACACGATAATACGTTAAATCAAAATAATGTCCACATCACCTACAATAAGCAAAAAAAGGTCTTTGAGATTAAGGTAAGTACCCAAGTTGCAGACATCCAATTACTGGTTCGTGCATTGAGCAGTGCAGAAAAATACCAAATTGTTGATTGCGATTTTACATCAATTGGTTTAAATGAAGGCGTGTGTCTGATTAAAAGGGATGCTTCCAATCCCATTCATGCCCTAGTTAACATTGCAGATTCTACTACTGAAAAAGGATTTCTTGAACGTGATGCAGGCACAACATCTGGACGCTGTACAGCAGCTTATCAAGATCGCAATTGGACATTTAATTTCTTTAAGAGTTTGCAAGATATGCGTGAAAGAACGGAATATCCTCCAAGTACTCTTGCCATAAAAATTATTAATAACAACTAGAATCTCATGCTGCTCGAAGTCATGATATTTCAATACCCCTCCTTGTTACATAGACCTAAATTCAGATTTGTAGCCTGAGTAATCGGGCAACTAACTCATTAACCTGTAAATTCCTTTGCCATTGAGCCTAAAAATCTTTGGTGATAAAATTGCACACTAAGATCAAAAATTGAATTCATGCGGATAAGTTGCTGATTAATCCGCTTTTTTAATTAACTTAAGGAATAACAAGACTCATGGGTAAGTCTATAAAACAATTATTTGAAGCAATTGCAGAGATCAAAAATAAAAAAGAGATAGCAACGCAATTAAAAAAAATTGAAGAACTCACTCAGAAAGTTCTAAAAAAACACCATACACTCAATGTGTTCCAGGAGCATTCTGAGTACATACATACTCCTCTTGAGGGAGCAATAGCAGCGGGCTCGATCCCCGTATTTCAATTATTAGTAGGACTCGGGGCTGATCCATCTTGGAAGCCAAAACCTGATAGGCCATCGGCAATCGAGTTTTTTATAAACCATTATTTTTCTCAAGACTATTACCATGACAGAGGCGCCTTATTTGAATGGGTACTCACAGACAAAGAGAGTCCTCTATTTACTTGGGCAAAGCTAAAAACAAATCAGAAGCTGTATGACGCATTTAAAAAAGCAAATTTAAAAAAACCGTTTCTCAATGAGTTACCCATACACGCAGCAATTCAGGCAGGCCGTATCGATTTGGTTCAGGAGGTGGTAAGCGCCGCGGGAAGCATGCAAAGGACTGGCGATATCAGTCGAATGAGTGTTCTTTGCACCGCGATCAACGCAATGCTTGATGGTCAAAAGAACTCGCTGGAGATATTAAAGTACTTACTGGAACACGGTTCCAGTCCCCAAACATCGGATGTAGAGGATGCACCCGCACTAATTCACCTGCTAACGAGGATGACTCGCAGACATATCGAAGAATTCATTGCATTGGCGGCAGTCAATTTACTGCTTCATCATGGTGCCTCTCTTGATCTGACCGATGCTCGTGGTTATACACCTTTGATGCTTGCTATGAAAGTAGGCTTGCCAAAACTGTTTGCTCTCCTTGTAGATCAGGCAGATGCAAGAACTTTGCATCATCAGGCTCAAATGAAACCCTATTACTTACTCTTTCAATTACTGGACAGAGAAGAGAATCGATTGAGTCCATCGGATGTTCTGGGACTATTGCCCCAATTGAAAGAGAAGGGTTTAGAGTTTGATCAAACCATTGACTATCATTCTCCTGCAGATCCCTTCGAAGGTGCTTTATACAACCAAGGGAGAGAAGTATCTGTACAAAACATGTCGTTATTGCATTTCTATGTTGATAATATGACTCGTACAGAGGAGGATCCGTTTCAAGCTATGGATCACCATCTTGAAGTCATTCAAGCCTTAATTGCCCATGGGGCAAATCCTCATGCTAAAGCTACTTTTACACTCACTGAGCGGAAAAATCCCTATTATGGAACGGATACAGCCCCATCCCGCATAGAACTTACAGCTTCTGAGTATGCTAGAAATATCGTTGATCGAATGCTTCGTCGCTATTGTTTGAGCTCTGCGGCTTATTGGATCAAAACGTTTGAAGAGGAAAATCACTTTTTAAGTGTGATTTCCCATGAAACCAAGGAAAACCAAATCAGTCTACACAAAAAATTTCATCAACTCAGGAACCTGGAACGTGTTTTATCAGGGAATAAACCTTTGCCTTATTCAGGATTACCGGACGTAAATAAACTGGATAAATTGGCTTTGAATAAACCAAATCAATCCAAATCAGCGACAGTAGAAACTGAACTCGATCCAATAAAAAGTAAGGCTGAATTACTCGACGCACGAAGCCAAAAAAATCAAGGTTATTGGCGAGCGCTAAAAAAAGACCTGGTAGACTATGTTAAAGAGGCAGAATCATTAGCAGATTTTTTAGCACGAGTCGATCAATTTAAAGCACCATTACAACTTCATTTCAATATCAGCACCGACGCAAAAGGAGTAACGATCTATGGTTCAACACTGTATCGCTTCTTTCACTATTTTGATGCGCATCAATTTCCAAATTCCTGGGAAAAGTTAAGAAAATTTGGACAAGATACTTATGGCATAGACATCAATACTCCCTACGATGGGGTATGCACCGACATAACAATGAACTAGTCTATACAAGAACCAAGCCTGGCTGCAAGGAGACAGGCTAGTCACTCGTCAAGGCTTTTCTTATCTTAAAGCACTTTCAAAACTGTGAGATACTCAAAATAATTTTTGTTCATAGAAAAATCATTTTAGATAATTTTATGCTAACATCCGCCCATTCTTTAATCGACCTTGGCGAATAATCATGTTTGAACTATTTAAAAATGATCAATTTGTTTTGTATTATGAAAACGAAAATAACTCCTCTGGTTTAACCCATGCACTCGAGGTAAAGGATTTATCGACAGGCAAGACAACCGGGATGTGGATCGATCCAAAAGGTACCAGCACTTGTCCCAATTTTTTGGATAAAGTTCTGAAGCTACAATCGTTAAAAGGATCTCTTGATCAGGAAGCCTATGACCATGAAGTAGCTTGTTTTATAGAGAGCCTGATTGCAAATGGCGGCTACTCCAGTCTGCAGATTTCAAGCTTAATGAAAGATGCATTAAAACATCATAAAAACCCCCAGCATTTATTGGACACCATTCAAAACGTTGATTTATCTTACCTTCGACATGAAGATAAGGAACGATTCCAAAGTATTCATGAAATGAGAAATGCAGTTGCTGGATTTATCAAGACACTTACCGATTTTGTTTGTAATCTCTTGTCCATACCCTCTGATGTTTCAGTAGTATCATTGTTAACCCGATTTACGATTTACCAAAATCCTGTTCCTGAAAATGACCAGGAAGAAATAACCACAGAAAAGAGTTTATCTCTCTAATTTATTCGCCCCTTAGGTTTACAACTAAGGGGCAAAAACTTTCCCTACACGATGAGCAAGTACAAGGCGAAACCCTTTTGGTACTTTAAAAGGAGTATCATTTCATAAAAGCATCGTTGTATGGCTTCTTTTTACGAGCGTTCACTCTACGATGCTATTTTCCTTTTTTGAATATTTTTAAATTTACATACTCATGGTTACATTATTTAACGGCTCCACCTCATGACTCTCCTTCTGAGACTGATACTGCAAATGTTTTATATAGTGAATTCTGCGTGCCAAAGAACCTGTGTGATTGAAATCTTCTTGGCTCTCTATCTTTTCAAGCTTTTTCAATAAATCATCGATACCGGTGCTGTTTTGCACGATTTCATTTACCTTATCTACATGATGTCGAAACATGTGTAATGTAAAAAAACGTGCAGCCAAAGGGAAGCAATTGGTATTTTTGGTGTAATCATTTAAAAGATCCTTTGCACTCTCAAATAAATCTTCTGAGGTAAATTCTTTGTAACTATTTGGGAAGTACTCTTTGTTTCTGTAGGCATCCAGGTTTATTGTCCTTTCAGTTATATGATTGGAACAGTTCATCTCTTTAGGAACCTTGAGCGTTTTTACAGACATAGGTAATCTAATAATTAAATCACGTAAGACCGCATCATCAATAACGAGGTTTTTTGCGTCACTCCCTAAAAGAGAAATTTCTTTTACATGATTTGGGAAACTGCTAAAAAATGAAATCAGTTCTTTATGAGTGCAATTTTCAATGACGTCTGCATTAATCGTGAAATGAGTGACCTGTTTTGGAATAGCCTTGATTACTTCTTCTGGATTTTTCCATTTATGAGAGACATTAAAATGAACCTTAGTAATAAAGTCAGGAAGTTGTGTTAAATACTTGATGCAATCCTGCCTGGACTGCTCAGCCTTTTCAGATGGAGCAGGAGCGTTAAACACTGAATGAAAAAACATGACCGATGAGAATTTTGGGGGAAACAGATCCAATTTTTCAGCCATTTCCGGACTTGTTATAATGATATCCGGTTTTTTGATCTCCAAGTCCTCGACCAAATCAAATGCTTCATTGAGAAGCTCTTTTGTTATTGACGTTTCTTCCTCTACAAGACAATCAATCCAATTTCTACCCCCTCGATCAGGTATCATTTTTAGATTTGCAGTTTGTTTTTGAGGGGTACCTTTAGTACCTTGCACTTTGAATAGTAAGAATTTGCCCATAATTATATCTCCAATCGCTCAAATCGATATAAAACTTAATTAGAGGCAAGTGAGAAATTCTTCGAATGGGTTACAGGATTTGCTTCGCCGCATCAAAGTCTCAAGAAAAAGCCTTTTGCTTTTTCTTATTCTTTGCCTCAGCGACAAACCCGTTTAATGATTAAAACTAAGTGATGTACCAGTCCTCTAGCTTTCCCTAAGGAGAGGATATGTCGTTTGTTTATTATAACTACTGAATATTAAGAAAATATTAAGAATAACAAGCAATCAAAAAGATCTTTTTATATACAACTAGACTATAATCATATCAACTAAAATAATAAATTTTTTTATAAGTTTAGAAGAGGATATGTACATGAACAGCAAAAGTTTGAGCGCCTCAGACAGATCAAATAGTATTAGAAAAATCAATGAACTGATAAATAAAATTGAGTCAATGAATCTAGAGTTTTTAAATGAAAATTATCCAATTGGCAAACATGGGCCTCGGGTTGCCAAAGCAACCTCACTTCTTAGTGGCACTACCGCACCCGGTCATGCACTCGAAATTGAAGCATTAATTAATGATGCAAAACCTGAAACAATCAATAAAAAAGCTCAAGTATTAAATATTGACTCAGAGCAGTACGAAGATGCTGTTTATTTATACATGCAATTAGTATTAAAAATACTCGATACCGACGGGACAAAATGGAATAGATTACAAACCACTAGTGATCACTACAAAAAATTGAGGGGACTTATCGGTGATAGCAACAATAACAATGAAGTAAAAATAAAATTTATTGAAGAAACGATAGAACTTTTGTTAACTCGCTGTAAGTTAATTGTCAATTCAAAAGATGCAGCAGAATCAGATAAACAAAATGCACAAAATCTGTTGCACTACATTGAACAATGCAGAGAAAACGTAAGCGCTCCAAGAACCACAGGCTTACAATTTACAACTTAGGGGTATAATCTAAGCCAATATTCCAAGGCAACAGTTTTTCATAATCATCAACACTGTTGCAAAGAGGAGCGTTCTTTAACAACATGACATAGTAATGATAAGGGTCGAGATTGTGTAATTTAGCCGTTCTGATGATACTGAAGTGTAAACACAAGGCCTCAGCACCTTCAACAGAGGCGCAAAACAAGAAGTTCTTTCGAGCAATGACCAAGGGTTTGATTTCTTGTTCAGTAAGATTGTTATCGATTTCCAGACGCCCATCATCTAAAAAGCGCATCAGTCCATCTCTATATTTAACACAGTAATTGAGTGCTTTCCCAAGCGGTGATTGGGGCAAAGTTGTAGGATAGACCTTATCAACCCATGTATTAAAGGCTTCCATGAGTGGTTTGGATTTTTCCTGACGCAACTGGTGACGTTGGTCTGGATTCAGTTGATTATTTTTAGCCTCACGCTCTATTTTATAAAGCTCTTTAAAAAAGCGCATGGCTTCTTTGGCAATGCCTTTGCCTTTATTAGATTGGGCAATAGGTTCAAATTTTCTGCGCGCATGCGCGTTGCAATTGACAATGTGCGCATTGCTGCTACCCACAAGTTCAAAAAAATTGTCACCATCGACATGTAAATAGCCATTGAATCCGACAAACCAATCGTAAATAAATTGTTTGTGCTCCACATCGTTGTAGTCATAAAGAATAACGGATTTATCCGGTGGTCCACCCCGAATGCAATACACATAGGATTTGGTTTCTGCTTTTCTTCCAGGCTCATGCAAGACCTGCAAGGTCGTTGCATCACAACTGGCCACATCATACTCAATCACACTGTCTTTCAACAGATTATAAATGGG
Organism: Legionella sheltonii; assembly: GCF_026191355.1. Lineage (GTDB taxonomy): Bacteria > Pseudomonadota > Gammaproteobacteria > Legionellales > Legionellaceae > Legionella > Legionella sheltonii. The sequence continues at coordinate 14,855 of NZ_JAPHOQ010000023.1, read as the reverse complement.
ACGCAGTGGTGTCATTAACTCAATGAGCCAGCGCGCCATGGTTTGGCGTGAGCAATCAATACCATGTCGTTCGCTGAGTTGTCGCTCCAGATGGTACAGTGGTTGCCTGTCATCCAGCTTGCTGACCACCAGGAATGATAAAAACTCTTCTGTTGCTTTAATTTTGGGGAGAATTTGTTTGGGCGCTGCTGCGGTTACGATTTGATTCTCGCATCCTTTAGTGCAAGCAACTACTTCACGTCGTTGCTCCACAATTTCGATGACGCAAGGTTGGTAATGCAGTAGCTCTTTGGTTTCATAACGAATCACTGTTTTGCATGCACCACAGGCACATTGCTTGTCTTCATCAGATACCGGAATAATTTCAATGCGACGGGGTAGTTCTTTCTGCGCTTTTTTATTCTTCTTTCTTGTATGGGCAGCCACTGGTGTCATTTCTTCGGTCTGCTCACCGCTTGCTTCAGCCTGAGAAAAAATGCTCTGATTATTTTCAAACAAAGACAGCTGAGGATTTTCAGGGTCAATATAACGCTCAGAGCGCTTGCCAAAACGGTGACGGCGTAGCTCCATGATTTGTGCTTTTAAAGAATCATAGGCTTCCGCGTAGTGTTCATTGCGTGCTTGAGATAGAGCAAGCTCTGCTTTTAATGCGAGTATTTCGTTACTTAATTGCTCTATTTTTTCTTCGTACATCATGTTGAAATGGCACCTGTTTGCTGAGTCAATTATATCACATTACGTTGATTTTAAAAACAAATTAATCGTTTTTTGTAAATTATTTCTAATAGAAATTCGTAGCCAATACTTCCGGCAACAATGTGTGTTTTGCAAAATCCAATCCTGAGAGCAGCCAGCTTAATTGGTCATTGGTAAGGCTCATGACCGCGTCATCGTGTTTGGGAAATTTTAGTTTTCCTTGCTCCAATCGCTTATAACAGAGCCAAAACCCATTTCGCTCCCACCACAGCATTTTTATTTTATTGGCTTGGCGGTTTCTGAAAAGAAAAATTTGCCCTGATGTGGGGTTCAACTGAAGATGGTCGGAAATCAACATCACCAGTCCATCAATTTGTCGCCTAAAATCAATAGGCTTTGGATAGAGCCATATGCTTGCATTAAATGATAAAAACATGGCTAACCCCACAAGGACAACAACATTGGCAATAAAGTCTGGTCGTGAATTTTTAGCTCATGCCCATTGTTCAATACCAAGGTGCATACTGTCTCTGGAGCTCTTTGTGTCAGCTTATTTAATTGAATCGGTACTAATTTGGATGAAGCTATTTCTTCCCGATACTTTCGCTCCCAATAGCCAAATTGATGGTAGTTTAATTGATGCTTTCGACAGTACGTTACTCGCGACAAACCACTTTCTTTTTGATGCGTTACATGCTCCATCCATCTCTGTTCTTTCGTGCCATCTGTTTCTTGGGGGGATATAATTTGTGGGGATATATTCATCGTACTCTCCTCTCTAAATTGATGTTGCAGAGTATGACGAAACGGAGATAATTATTAAATTATGTAGTTGCTGGCGCGCTTACTAATTGTCAATTCAAAAGATGCAGCAGAATCAGATAAACAAAATGCACAAAATCTGTTGCACTACATTGAACAATGCAGAGAAAACAGCAGGCAAAACCCTTTTAACTCCACGAATGAATTTATCGCCATCCTCAGAGCAGCAACGAAAGAAGGCCTCATCGATTGGCTCAAACCCCAACTACTGCAAACTGATAAAGAGCGTTATCCTGCTATAGAACAACAAAAAGCAACAGAGTCGACTGTACTCCAAGGGCCTCGACAGAAGACTTTGCTGACAAAAACAATGGAACAGGCTATTCAAGCGATTATTTTAGGGATGGATATTCACACTGAGATCAATGCACGAGGTGAATATGTAATAAAAATACCTCGAGATACGATGCAAACCCTGCTTATTAATGAATATGCAAAAAACCGTAGAGAGTACCTTAAATTATGTGAGCAAGCAGAACGTCTTAATCAACCAAAACCACAAGCACCCAGTAAACCACCTGTAATTGAAGGCGAAGTTGTCATCAATTATACACAAGCATATAAGTATATTGATTTTGGCGTCATGGAGTTTGATGAATCCATACTGCAAAAATATTACTCAAGCACGAAACATTTTCAATATATGTATCCAGCGAATAAAACTTCAAATGAGATGCCTGATAAAAAGAAAGATACACCAATAGACGTAGATAGTTTTATGCAAGCCAGGAAAGAATTAGATCCTGTGGAAAATACAGGTGATCTATTAGATGCCGAAAAGAGGGCGATACATACTTATACCACTAATCGGTATTTAGAACTCAATTCATTGCTCAGATTTGGCACCCTACCACGAAAAGAGCAAAGGATTTCAATTCAATTAGAAGATGATCTGCAAAGAGCAGCAGCGTTTAAAGAGGCGCTTCCCACATTAGCAATCTTGATAAAAGCAACCAATAAAAAAGCACCCATTGGCCTTTATTTAGCGAATGATATTTCAGAGATAGAACAAGATATTAGTGATGACCATACAGCAAAAAAGCAAATGGACCCAACCAGTTTTTTAAAAAGTCAAAAATTATCTACCAAACCAGGTATCGTTCTAATCAACACACCACCTGGCTCACTCGATTATAAAGCTCATTTTATTAATAACAAAAGCATTATCAAACTGGATGATAAGACAACGAATTTGAGTATCGATTTAAAATTGTCTCAAACGGAACATGATATGCTGATGAATTCACCACGCTGCACGACAAACCCACACAAGCTGAGCCGTTTTGTAGCCGATTCTCATGCACTGGAATCCTATCGCCAGCAAATTGATTCCATTACAAGTAAGGTAATGAATCATATTCCTTCTGAACAGTTACATCTTTTACATTTTCAAACCGTGCGTGGTATGAAAGCATCTTCAGAGGTAATGAAAAATAAAGCCGTCCCCGAAATCATGAACAGCTATTTGGCCAATGGCACCTTCACTGAAGATGCGATGACAAGCACCTCAACATCAGTAGAAACTGCTCAAATTTTTGCGGGCGTTGCAACCGATGAAAAATTGCCCATTATGCTTTATATAAATAACGCGAATGAAATGGATATTAGCAGCTTGTCTGCTTATCCCAGTGAAGAAGAAATACTGAAACCAGGGCAAACGCAATATCTTGTTACCTATGTAAAAGAAACCCTTAAATTTACTGAATTACATCTTGATGAAGCACGACCCGTACTTCCCTATCTTGATCAGATTGTATTTAACCAGACTCTTATTCGTTTACGAGAGCTATTGATTGCCATCGAAAACCAACTGGCATTGGCCCATCTTGTTGCTGATAATCCTCTATTGCGCAACCTCATTAGCTTTACCAGCATGGCCAATGCAACCAATATGTCGTCTGCAGAATACGCTCATCAATTAAATTTAATGTTAAATGAGTTGGTCACGCTATTACCCCCTCCTAACTCAATACAAAAAAATTCACTACCCATCGAGCTAAACACCAACATTGAAAATTTGTATGCACTATTAAAATCGCCACAATATCAAGAGCTAACGTCATTGCCACCTTTGAGTTCTGACCTCGAGTCTGAAATAGCTCCAGCCAAAGTCAGCGGCAATACTCCTGTTCGGGTTAGTGAAACAAGGCTAGGGATATTTTCAACACTCAATAAAAGCAAAAGCCAACCAACAGGACCTCAATCAGAAAATACAGATCCACCTGATGCTACGTCATCGAATAAAGATTTCAATTAAGCATGTAATAGTCCGCAAACCCTCCTTCGCGGAAAAGGATTTGAATCAATTCTCAAAACAGGAAACACTACTCCCAGGTTACGTTGTATGAGTAATTATCCCAGTGTAATTCAGCTGTAGTGCCTTTGGATATTGAGGTTACCCCTGCCGGGGTTCCGGTATAGATAATGTCCCCTGATTTTAAGGGAAAAAACTGGCTGATATAAACTAATAAATCTTCAGGCCGCATCATCATGTCTGCTCCTTTGGCGCGTTGCTTGAGCGTGCCATTAATAAGCAGTTGAAATTCGGTATTCAGATAATCACGAAACTGATGATAGGAAATCCATGGGCCTAGAACAGCTGCATCTTTAAAGACCTTAGCAGTAGTCCAGGGATGTCCTTGTTTTTTTAGTTCAGATTGACGTGCTCTTAAAGTCATATCAAGACCAATGGTAATGTCTGAAATCGCATTGCGGGCTTCATCATCTGTCATTTTATACCCATCACAGGCTACGCGTAGAACAATTTCACATTCAGGTTGTACGGCGTTGTCTTCATTGGGAAAATCAAGATAGAGATGCTCACCCCAGCCAGAGGCTTGTCTCAGGACACTGGGTGGTTTTAAAAACAATACCGGTTTTTCGGGCATTGCATCACCAAGTTCCTTGGCATGCTCAAGATAATTTTTTCCTACACAAACTATTTTGTCTATAGGCATATGATTTCATACCTTATGATTTAAGTAATAAGTTGTTCGTCCCATAATTCTTAAGGATCTCCATGGCAGTTGCAACAGTACTGGTTCAGATCATTCAAATATTTTTGCAAGCTATTGATTAAGAGCATACTTAAACCAGTAGAAGGTTTCATATCTCAAGATATTTTTAATGTTTGCTTAATGATGAGCCTCTCTCTATAGTAGAATCACCTGGAAATTTGAGTATTATTTTTTGCAACATGTCTGAAAAAATCTATTGGGTTTATATTTTACGATGTAACAACCAAAGTTATTACACCGGATATACAGATAATCTCGAGAGGCGTTTTCAAGAACACCTCTCAGGCAAAGGAAGTAAATATACGCGAAGCTTTAAACCCCTTTCAATTGCTCAAAGCTGGGAGGTAAGAGGGGGCAAACTAATCGCAATGCGCATAGAACGTTACATTAAAAAACTTTCTAAATATCAAAAAGAACAACTGGTGCTCAATCCTTATTCTGATACCTTAATCAACATTTTATCCCATGAGGTTTCATCGTAATTTATTTTTTTAAATAACAAATAAATAGTTTAGCATCTATCCCCTTGAAAACACGAATACCTAAGTCGTGCCTTGGCCCATAGCCGTCAGGCTAAGGGTTTAAAAGTCATCCCCTGTAGATAAATGCAAGCCAAAAATAGTTTTCATTTTTATATTTTTTATAGCAAAGAGAGAGAGGCTTTCATAAAAAGAATTGAGGAATAATTTGAATCGGTAGGAGGAAGCTAAAGCGGGAACTAAATCAGAGACGCTGATGATTAATAATTTGCAAGCTTTATAAAAAGAGAGTTCAAACTCAAGTTGAATTTTATCAAAAGCAGTAAAAAATTCCTTGGCAAAATCACCGATAATATAAAACAATTCCACTAAATTATCCGTCTTAGTCCTTTTAGCTAATTCTTATAGGAAACTCAATTACCACCCAACTTAATATATTGATCGTAAATCATTTATATTAAGAGTTTGGCGCAAGTGAGTTTAATTCGTACCAAATTTTAGTTGGAATTTAGCATGTTGTTTTTTTATTGACTCATTAGAATTTTTATGGAATATTATGCCCCTTTAAAAATCTTAATGGCCAATACAAGATATTTGTACGATGTGATCTTAAGCCTATTCACAGCTCTCTCTTGGCAATAATACCTTCCCAAGAACCCTTAATTGTTGGCAAACCCAGTCTTGTTGAAGAAAATTAATCAGTCAAGGTCTTATGTTATTCTTGCTTAACAGATATGGCCGCTCGTGGGTTAACTTAGCGGCAGTACCTTAAGCCAGTAGAATGAAAACATAAGTATTGCAGAAGCAATTCTTATGAATTTTATCAAGGTTATACTTTTTTTAAAAATAATTCGGTGGTTTATATTATGTTTACAAAGAAAGAAACAAATCCTTCTAATCTGCGTCACCAAAAAATAGTTGAAGAGCTAACTAAGTTGGCTAAAAGCAATGATGAAATGGGTCGAATATGTAAGCAGGCTCTTTCATTGACAAAAAAAAGAAATTACGAGGCGGCTTTAAAGTTGGTGGAACCCCTACACGATTCTGAAGTTTATTTTACAAATAAACCTCTAGTTCGGGCGGTTTCTAATTTACGAAAAGAGGTAAATTTTAAGTTATTTCAGAAAGCCTCATCTCCTATTCCACAAAGAACACCTCTTAGCACAGAAGATAGGCTAAACAATCCACGGGAAATTAAGTCCGCTAGAGACTTTTTGCGAATACATTTTACCTCATCCTACGATGATGACACTGATGATTTACTTGTCTCTTGGAATAAAGCCTTGAAATTTGGAGCAAAAGAAAAAGGAACTCAAGATATTCCTCGTGATCTCCAACAATTAGAGCATGTTCTTTTAATTATTAATTTTCTTTTAAAATATCGCGGCAACAGGGGTATTGCAGTCCCTGTCGATATTGAATTGGATGATTTTCATGCAGAGGTTCTTGAAAACTGGGGGGTTAGCTCTGCTAGGGAGCTTCTTTTGCAGATGTGCCAAACGCTATACCATGTATCAGATGACACCCTGAATAAATACAGCAAATTATTTATTCCTGCCCCCTTTACCTGGATAACATTTGAGCAATTTGGTGGCTTAATGGGGGAAGATATCACGGAAAATTCCTTGCTATTAGACACAGAATATCTAAGCTCCATAGGTTCAAGTGAAGTAGAAAAAAAGAAATGCTATTTTTCAGCGCTTAACCGATTGGTTAATGAGTTGGCTCATACTGGTGATATTCTTATTCACGCACTTCCTGATATCATCGAGAAAGACCTTCCGATTTTAAAGGAATGCGTAGAAAAAATGAGAGCCGAATTAGATGCAAAAAGGCCTGATAGTTTAATCCAACCTGTTTCTTTACTTAATATACAAGCTTTAACACAGCGTCTGATAGATACCAATACGTATAAAAATGTTTTATCTTTGTTGTCATTTGTTCATCAATCCATTGATAAAGCTAGAAATTCTAAACCCAAGAAAGATGAATACAAAGATACGTTCCTATACTTTTCTTCAAAAGTAGGCCGGCACGCAGCTTTAAGGTATTTGCAAAAACTAGGAGAATATCTAACAGGAAAGAATTTTTATAGTGCCTATAATGAGTCGGTCTCTTGGGAAGATCTTGTCAGTTTAAGGAATATTATTGTTCATCAGGATCAAGATAATAATAAATATGTCGTGGATCTTTTGCTTAAAGACCCTCACCAGTTGAAGCAAATAGTTCAGGTAGAATTAAAAGAGCTTATTATCTTTTTATTGGATAACTTGCTATTACGTGAACAAAAAACCTCTGTTTTAGAAGGAAACTTTCAAGAGCATTGGTTAAATATTTATAAAGCACAAGAAAAAAAAGCTGTGGATCAATTTGCATCATCCCCAAAAAGAAATGCTAAAAGCCTCTTAACGTCCAAAGAAGATGAAGAATTTTTTATAGGTTTTCTGATAAGAAAGAATGCTCCGCAAGAAGTAGAAGATTTGTGGCGCAAAATTTTGCGGGGCGAAGAAAAATCACCGCTGACCACCAAAGAAGAAGGACAATTCAGACAAGCATATTTCCCCACGAAGAAAGACGATTTCCAGAGTTTTACAAGGTTAAGTCAGATCATGAGGAATGCCTTAAGTCCACCTAAGCTAAAAAAAAGCCAGCGAGAAGAAATGCTTAGGAAAATACAGGAAGAGGCTAAACAACGTGAAATGGAGAAAAAAAACAAAATGAAGGGATTGGATACTATTCGGAGTATCGTTGAAATTTCTAAAAAACACCAGGATGAAGGTCATACTCTAAGTCCTTTAGACAGGATTAATGCGGCTATAGAGGCTCTAGATAACATGAGAGAATTTCTAACCGAAGAGTTATCTATTTTGCAATATTATCCTTTACAAAAACAAGGAGAAATCCTTGCTGTAAGACTGCTGGCTAAACCGATATTGCGTGCGGCTCTTGAATATAATTTTGGTCAGCTAGTGCAGCACCTGCAAATTATTCGTCAATTACATGCTTATCAAAAAACCAGTTTCTTAGAGGAGAATTACTCAAACTTAAAGCGATTAAGAAATTATGTTGAACATGATAATGCAATCATGATGAGTGCTGTTTCTTCTGAATCAGACAGTCCTATTCTTAATCGTACTATTTTGGATAGTCAAACACTTTATCCTATGTACATAAACCTAATCATTGAGTTAGCTCCTGAATTACAACAGATCAAGATGAGAATAGCTCCCCCGCCTAAAGAAAATAAATCAGCGACATTGGGTTATATTTATCAACAACCTGTATCTAGACCTTGTCCTACTAGTCAAACATTGTTTTTTTTCAATCCAGTTAACACTACTAATGTCAACAATACAAGAAAGCGTGAAGAAAAAGAGCCGGAAAAGGAAAAAGAGAGGAATTATACTTTCTAACCATATTGGTCGGGCAAGTTTGCCCTGATCTTGCATGAAAAAAATGGACGCCAAGTTAAGCAACTTGTTTGACCTCATATAACTCGGGTGATTGGTACCCCAATCGAAGAGGACGTAGAGGGTTAGGCCTTGAATTGTGAGTTTTCAATTATAAGTTGATTCTTGATTCAAGGCCTGACCCCATATGTGTTTGCCGCAAATCTACTCCGCATCCATCATTTTAAGGCCGCTATTCTCAGTCTCCAAGTCTTTTAGACGAGATATCATCGAGACATCCATACCTCAATATTTTGCTCGCTATTTATAAAAAGTAGCTGTAGTGTAAGCGCTCCAAGAACCACAGGCTTACAATTTACAACTTAGGGGTATAATCTAAGCCAATATTCCAAGGCAACAGTTTTTCATAATCATCAACACTGTTGCAAAGAGGAGCGTTCTTTAACAACATGACATAGTAATGATAAGGGTCGAGATTGTGTAATTTAGCCGTTCTGATGATACTGAAGTGTAAACACAAGGCCTCAGCACCTTCAACAGAGGCGCAAAACAAGAAGTTCTTTCGAGCAATGACCAAGGGTTTGATTTCTTGTTCAGTAAGATTGTTATCGATTTCCAGACGCCCATCATCTAAAAAGCGCATCAGTCCATCTCTATATTTAACACAGTAATTGAGTGCTTTCCCAAGCGGTGATTGGGGCAAAGTTGTAGGATAGACCTTATCAACCCATGTATTAAAGGCTTCCATGAGTGGTTTGGATTTTTCCTGACGCAACTGGTGACGTTGGTCTGGATTCAGTTGATTATTTTTAGCCTCACGCTCTATTTTATAAAGCTCTTTAAAAAAGCGCATGGCTTCTTTGGCAATGCCTTTGCCTTTATTAGATTGGGCAATAGGTTCAAATTTTCTGCGCGCATGCGCGTTGCAATTGACAATGTGCGCATTGCTGCTACCCACAAGTTCAAAAAAATTGTCACCATCGACATGTAAATAGCCATTGAATCCGACAAACCAATCGTAAATAAATTGTTTGTGCTCCACATCGTTGTAGTCATAAAGAATAACGGATTTATCCGGTGGTCCACCCCGAATGCAATACACATAGGATTTGGTTTCTGCTTTTCTTCCAGGCTCATGCAAGACCTGCAAGGTCGTTGCATCACAACTGGCCACATCATACTCAATCACACTGTCTTTCAACAGATTATAAATGGGACGCAGTGGTGTCATTAACTCAATGAGCCAGCGCGCCATGGTTTGGCGTGAGCAATCAATACCATGTCGTTCGCTGAGTTGTCGCTCCAGATGGTACAGTGGTTGCCTGTCATCCAGCTTGCTGACCACCAGGAATGATAAAAACTCTTCTGTTGCTTTAATTTTGGGGAGAATTTGTTTGGGCGCTGCTGCGGTTACGATTTGATTCTCGCATCCTTTAGTGCAAGCAACTACTTCACGTCGTTGCTCCACAATTTCGATGACGCAAGGTTGGTAATGCAGTAGCTCTTTGGTTTCATAACGAATCACTGTTTTGCATGCACCACAGGCACATTGCTTGTCTTCATCAGATACCGGAATAATTTCAATGCGACGGGGTAGTTCTTTCTGCGCTTTTTTATTCTTCTTTCTTGTATGGGCAGCCACTGGTGTCATTTCTTCGGTCTGCTCACCGCTTGCTTCAGCCTGAGAAAAAATGCTCTGATTATTTTCAAACAAAGACAGCTGAGGATTTTCAGGGTCAATATAACGCTCAGAGCGCTTGCCAAAACGGTGACGGCGTAGCTCCATGATTTGTGCTTTTAAAGAATCATAGGCTTCCGCGTAGTGTTCATTGCGTGCTTGAGATAGAGCAAGCTCTGCTTTTAATGCGAGTATTTCGTTACTTAATTGCTCTATTTTTTCTTCGTACATCATGTTGAAATGGCACCTGTTTGCTGAGTCAATTATATCACATTACGTTGATTTTAAAAACAAATTAATCGTTTTTTGTAAATTATTTCTAATAGAAATTCGTAGCCAATACTTCCGGCAACAATGTGTGTTTTGCAAAATCCAATCCTGAGAGCAGCCAGCTTAATTGGTCATTGGTAAGGCTCATGACCGCGTCATCGTGTTTGGGAAATTTTAGTTTTCCTTGCTCCAATCGCTTATAACAGAGCCAAAACCCATTTCGCTCCCACCACAGCATTTTTATTTTATTGGCTTGGCGGTTTCTGAAAAGAAAAATTTGCCCTGATGTGGGGTTCAACTGAAGATGGTCGGAAATCAACATCACCAGTCCATCAATTTGTCGCCTAAAATCAATAGGCTTTGGATAGAGCCATATGCTTGCATTAAATGATAAAAACATGGCTAACCCCACAAGGACAACAACATTGGCAATAAAGTCTGGTCGTGAATTTTTAGCTCATGCCCATTGTTCAATACCAAGGTGCATACTGTCTCTGGAGCTCTTTGTGTCAGCTTATTTAATTGAATCGGTACTAATTTGGATGAAGCTATTTCTTCCCGATACTTTCGCTCCCAATAGCCAAATTGATGGTAGTTTAATTGATGCTTTCGACAGTACGTTACTCGCGACAAACCACTTTCTTTTTGATGCGTTACATGCTCCATCCATCTCTGTTCTTTCGTGCCATCTGTTTCTTGGGGGGATATAATTTGTGGGGATATATTCATCGTACTCTCCTCTCTAAATTGATGTTGCAGAGTATGACGAAACGGAGATAATTATTAAATTATGTAGTTGCTGGCGCGCTTACGCTGTAGTAGACTAGGATTGGATTTATAAGATAATTAAAGCTTAGGCGTATTTTTTAAAAATTCTTCTAAATCGTCAGCTACTTGACTCGTTCTAAACGCCTTCTTAAAAAAAATAAAATCATGAACTTGTTGATCCTTGGATGTTTTTATCACATTAGCAATCGGCTGACTTAAATATTTTTGAACTTCGTCTAGTGTTTTCATATCCTTGGCATCTTCTATCTTTTCTTTTAAATCTCTGATTGCTTTGTATTTAGGATCATCCTTTTTTTTATGTTTGGGGTCTTCTGGTTTTCCATTAAAAAAATCTTTCCAATGTTGTTTTTTAAAACTATTTTTTAAACCAGTTAAATAGTTTTGAATTTTAATAGATTCTTCATATTCTTTTTGAAATAAAATTTTAAATGTGCTCTCTTTAGGATTTTGTGTAATGACTAAATCACCTTTTAATTCAACGTCGCCTACTTTATAACTTGAATTTAAAGTCACTCCACTTATTTTATTATGAGTTCCTGTATCAAATATTTGCACGCTTCTAGCACCTGTCAATTCTGCGACACCAGGAACATCTTTAAAAGAATGAACATGTGTGTTTCCCATCAATGCACACCACTTTTCCCCTGAGCCAGCTTCCTTTTTTATAATTTCATGAGCAGTATAGTTCATGTATCTCTGTCTTTTATCATCTAATTGTTCATTGTCATAGCCAATCTTTTGTGCTTTATAAGTCGTGCTAACATCAATTCCAACAACTCTTATACCCGCCTCACGCGCTGCATATAAAACATCGGTGAAACTATACTTTACCACTTCGTCACCTATGATTAGCTGATGTCTTTCCATTTCCCTTAATCTTGCTTGAAGTGTACCTGATAAAGGAGCATCTTTTGTTTGAAAAAATTTATTTAAATCATTTTGATCGGTGTCATAAAAAAAATGTTCCATAAATAAAATTTCAAAGCCTTCTTTTTTTAACATCTTCATGTTTTCAATTAAAAATCGTTTAGAACTAATATGCTGATGGGCTTCGCCAATGATAAAGGAGGATTTTTTTAAATCTTCAGCTTCTTTTAAAGGCTCGTTTGCTTTTTTAACCGGCGGGTTGCTTATGAATTCAGCAATGGTTTTGCCCATCGCTTCCGAATCCAAAGTATATTGATAAGTTGAATCAAATTCCGCTCCTCGGGTAGGAACAAATTGTTGACAAAACTCTATATTTTTCTTGTTTTCTTTGTAATGACTTAAAGTGACAAAAGTATAAGTGTCCCCGCCACTGGATACAAATGCTACATTATTATCACCCTTTGACCTCATGAGCGCAAAACCAATTCAATTTGTATTTATTTTAATTATATAGCATGTTTATAATTTTATTTTTGTAAAATTCATACAATTTTAGTTATTTTTATATCAAATTGTTTTACCCATCGCTTTTAACATCATTTGAAAATAGGGATTGAATAAACTGTTTTGTTAAAGCTTTTTCTCTCGCATTGAAATCAATACCAAAATCAACCACAACCACTTTTTATGAAACCTATTTTAAAGATATCCAACAAAAGTCCATTATGGCGCTGGAGCACTGTTGCCGAGTGGTTTTATAAACAAGCATAGACTTAGAGGGTCAGGCCTTGAATTGTGAATTTTCAATTAAAAGTTGATTCATAATTCAAGGCCTGACCCTATATGTGATATGTGAAATTGAATCCAAGTACATTAAACAGTTTATGGGAGGTACCTATTCTGATTCTGGGATTCCGGGACTAGTTGGCAAATTTCATCCAAAATTACGCTTTAAATGGAATGAGCAAAAAAATTTGATGTAGAGTCAGAGGGTCAGGCCTTGAATTGTGAATTTTCAATTAGAAGTTGATTCATAATTCAAGGCCTGACCCCATATATCCGTTTAACTTCTTATAAAGTGAGTAAAAAACAACTGATACAAGCTTTTTCTTATATCAGTAATTATGTATTAGAGTGGGGAAATTATGATTGTGCAAATTTATGACGGGATCGTTCAGGGCCTGCCCCCATATGTGCGGACCGTCCCCGTGTAGTGTCTGTCAAACCACTTCTTATCTGGATTAGGTATCCTATAGCGGCAAATTAGATTTAGAATTTCCTCGACAAATCATATTCTGGTCATTAGGTATTGATACTAGAGGTTTGAAAAGGTTTGGCATTTTAACAACTGTCCCAGGAATGCCTTTTTTTTCAAGCACTTCATTACACGCTGCGATTAATTTGAGATCATAGCGACTATTATTAAATATTAGCGCTTTACGCACAAACTCTTTTATGTGCTCAGCATATTTAGATAATTTTCCAATGCTATCCATATAATCAATAATAACTGAAGCATGATCTTTTTTATTCTTTTTTAATGCATAGAAAAATGGGTCAAGCTGATTTTTTTTATGACGTTGGAAATTAGTAACAGAAGGTTTAATTTTCTGCAGTAGATGCTTTAAATAATTGGGGGAACCATTATCAATCAATGTAAAAATTGGCGTTCTATGATTCCTATCTTTGAAATCTAAGCCCGGTTTTTCTATAAGCAGATCTAAAGCAGCTAATCGATTTTTTATGTCTCGAGGTGTTCTATCTAGGGAGGTACCCAAGCAAGCAAGATGTAAGGCGGTACGGCCCGACATTGATTGCTGAATCGTTGTATCCATAATAGGATTCTGGAGTAATTTCTTCAATACAGTTACGTTACCCAGAAAAGCGGCCATCAAAAGTAAAGTGATACGCTCCTGCTGCCACAGCGGCATGAATTGCCCATCTTTTACTTTTAAAATTGGCAACGGCAAATGAGAAATAGAATCATATTTTCTGATATTTCTATTTTGTAGCATTTCGTAAACAGGTTTAGGTAGAAAAGCAGTATCTTCTTTGGTAATACCTAAGGGGCTAAGATCATACGTACAGTTTGCAAAATTGTAAGGAACAGGATGATAGTTATCCTGATACTCTTCAAAAATTTCCTGAGCACATCTAAAATTATCCGAAGGGTGTAAAAAGAGAGGTTTAAAGCAAAAATAATAATCTTTACCATAATCAACTAATAATTGCTCATCTTCATAAATATCTCTGGCGGCAACGACCAACATTCTCTTTTTCTTTTCTATAAATTCGACATTTTCCTGAATGGTTGAAGCATTAATAAAACGAGAGACATTTCCCTGGTATTTTGCATCAAGTATTTTGTTCCTGTTTTTCAAAAACATAAAATAATCTCTGTCTTTCTTTTCGTCCTGATTTTCCTCATCGGAAACTTTTTCACCAGTGTACTCGAATAAAACAGTTCCCTTTTTGATAAAACGCCTGGCGTAAACACCATAGTGAATTTGCTGTGATGAAATGAGATTCAGAGGCGCAATGTAAACCAGATCGGGTTTGTCTTTTTTGCCACTTTTGTATTGAAAGTTAACCTGGGAACCATTGACTGATAAGTGAATTGAATTCTCTAGCTCTTGAATGGATTTATTATCATCAAGATAGAATATAGGTCTGTGACTTTGTCCAGGAGTAGTCGTAGGAAAACGGTTGTCGTCTATCACCAACTCTTTCTCTCTTCCCTTGCCTTCATCATGAATAGTAAGGATCTGTACCTCTTCATTATTCGCCTCCACTGTTTGAGTCATAACCTCTTTTTGTTGTAGCTCAT
>NZ_JAPHOQ010000022.1 GCF_026191355.1 Legionella sheltonii | reverse complement strand
ATCAATAAATCGTATTTTAGAAAAAAATCCTTCGAATTTCTTTATGGTCTATATAGTAAAATTTAAATAGCAACAGATTGCCCTTCTACTGTAATCCGATATATTTCTTAATTGTTGATCGTTTTAATTAAACCTTATCTCGATAAAAGCTAATTATCGAGATACACTGATTTAAAAATTATTCAGGCAGATTGAATGAAAAAAAATTTCCTTATTTATGGTTCTTATGGATATACCGGTAATTTAATTGCTCAGTTAAGCCTACAGCAAGGATTAAAGCCGATATTAGCAGGAAGAGATGAAGAGAGATTAAAGCGGCAAGCAAGGGCTTTGAATTTGGAGTATCGAGTATTTGATGTGAACGATTTGGAGCAAGCTAAAAATGCTCTTGAGGATCTTATAGCAGTAATTCATTGTGCGGGCCCATTTAAGTATACCTCCAAAAGCATGGCGCTGGCCTGTCTTGCCACAAAAACCCATTATTTGGATATTACCGGTGAGGTGATGGTAATAGAAGAACTTATGTCGATGAATGAACAGGCAAAAACTAATGGTATCATGCTATTACCTGGTTCTGGATTTGATGTAGTTCCTAGTGATTGTTTAGCTGCTTATTTAAAGCATACTTTACCAGATGCCAATCGATTGATTCTTGCCATTGGTACATTTGCTCAAAGTGCACATTTAGGTATTTCTCATGGTACTGCTAAAACGATGTTGGAAGATATCCCTGAGGGAACTAAAATACGAGATAAAGGAATTTTAAAAACAATTCCGTTTTGTGGAAAAACCCAGTTTTTTGATTTTGGGAGCGACAAGAAATTGTTGTGTGCCACTATTTCATGGGGGGATTTGGCATCTGCTTGGTGGTCTACACAGATTCCACATATAGAAACGTATATGGCATTGCCGAAAAAAATAATAAAGCTGAAAATTTTTATTAACTTCTTTAAATGGTTTTTAAGTTGGTCTCCAGTTAAAAGGTATCTAATGCATAAAATTAATCAACTACCCGCTGGGCCTACTGAGGATCAAAGACAACACTCGGTTGTAAAAATATATGCTGAGGTAAGCAATGAAGCCGGCAAAAAAATTGCTGCATTGATGACTACACCTAATGGTTATACATTAACTGCTTTATCAACGTTATTGATAATTCGGAAAGTTATAGCAGGAGATGCTCCAATTGGTTTTCAAACCCCTTCTAGTGCATATACAGAAGATTTAATTATGGAGCTACCTGAAGTAACGCGTGTTTTGGTTAATCCGTGTTAACATCCATTTCGTTTTCAATCTGGAGAAAATATTTTCATAACCCATTATAATTTACGTTTATATAAATTTTAAAAATGCATAAGGAAATTAGATGACTCTTGAAAAAATAGAAAAAGGACTTAATGGCCTAGAAACTGGTATCGAAGAAGTAAAATTAATGAATTTGGAGTTGAATAAAAATAATGATCGTTTCCAAGCCCTTATTGAGCAAATGGAGGAGCGACTCAATCAATATGAGAATGCTCTAAATGCAGCACAACAAATAAAAATGAGTAGTGGAGAGTTACTAAATAAGTATGGCATAATGAAACCGCCAAGCCAGCAAGAGTCTTTAACAACCACATTGGAACCCCGGCGTCCTTGAGTTACAGTTATAGGCCCCTTAATTTGGGGATTGTATAAGCTGCTGTGATTTGCGTTAATTTCTTTCAGATTTCTTGATTGCTTAATCAGCTAAATGAATTGAGCATTCTGAACTCATTGCAAAAGCAATCAAGCTAATCTGTATAATTTAATCGGATGATCCCGATGTTTTAACATCGCATTACCAACAAATTCGCCCTTAATTTCAGGTAATTCCTTCATGGCATCTTCAGAAATAAGAACATGGGAATTATATGTTTTATTTAACTGCTCTATATGCGCAGCTGAATTGACTACATCACCAATAATGGTATATTCCTGTCTTTTTTTAGTCCCAATCGTACCTGTGATCGCATGACCAAAATGGAGTCCTATTCCTAATTTGAGATCAGGTAGATGGCCCTTTTTTACCTCCTCTTCAGTGCGTTTTATAATCTCAAGTGCTGCGTTTACGGCATTAGCCACATCATTGCCACTCGATATAGGTGCCCCAAATACAGCCATAAAACCATCACCTAAAAATTTGTTGATAATCCCTTTATTATCATGAATGATTTTGACCATAAATTTAAAAATATTATTGAGATAATTAACCGCAATTGATGGTTCGCTTACCTCGGTAAAATGAGTGAAATTTCGCACGTCCAAAAACATAACACAAACAGGTATGTACTCACTGAAATTACCATCCTTAGATAATAATTTGGAGACAACTTCAGGTGAAACATGCTGACCAAATATACTTTCAATTCGGTCCCGTTCTTTTTGTGCCTCAAATGCCACAAA
The DNA here is from genome assembly GCF_026191355.1 of Legionella sheltonii. Lineage (GTDB taxonomy): Bacteria > Pseudomonadota > Gammaproteobacteria > Legionellales > Legionellaceae > Legionella > Legionella sheltonii. The sequence goes on along the minus strand of NZ_JAPHOQ010000022.1, from coordinate 44,225 downwards.
CAATTGCTTTTTAATTTGTGATGTGACAAAAGCGGTAGCAACCCCAGCAACTAATAACATACCTCCTCGATTGGCAAAGGCATACCATGCGATTAGATAGTAATCAATTCCTTCGATTGGAGTGTAATGCAGCACGTAATAAGAAAAAAACCAATATTCAATGGCTGCAACCATTCCTGAAAACCCACATAACCATTCATTTAAGGTCAGTGAAGACAGAATAATAAATATAAAATAAAGTAAAACAGGTGGCATTAAAAGAACATAGATTGGGGTGTGATAATTTATGAGAACTATTATTCCTATTGTTGGAATATTTATTTCGATGAAGGCTTTGATATATTGTATTACGAGGGGAATATTTTTCTGATGAAGCATGTATTGAGAAACAACAATACGCATTAATAAAAAATAAAACGCTACCGCCACTAAAGAACTCGGCATAACCATTGGGGATACGTTCGCTTGTCGATAATATACTTCAGGGGAATGAATAAAAAATATTATCCAAATGAGAGCCATTAGAATAAAAATAATAGATAGAATGGTTGTTCTTAACTTTTCAGTTTTTAATATTTCCAATTCCAAAAGAGATTGAGTCATTTACACTAACCCATGAGTCCATTTCTTTTATTTTAGATTAAAATTATAAATAACAATTATTTGCTTGAATCCAGTTCCTCTGAATCCGAGAACATGTTCCGTCATCTCGTTTGCTAGGTGGGCTTTCCGATCCTAACACGGTGTGACCGGATAGGATTGGGCTGTTGCTTCCTATCCAGGCTACAATTTTGATACCTACTTACATCGATACCAAATGTTTATCTTTAAGTCGCACATAATGTTGTGCTGAATATTCTAATCTCTCGATTTCTTGATCAGTTAATTTTCTAATTGCTTTAGCTGGGTTACCAAGATATAAATAACCACTCTCCAATTTCTTTCCAGGAGTGACTAGAGAGCCAGCAGCAACCATTACATGACGCTGAATATGTACTGCATCTAAAATTAAGGCGCCCATACCAATGAGACAGAAATCATCCACCCGGCAGCCATGCAATACCGCTTGATGTCCAATTGTAATCCCTTGGCCTAAAATTAATGGTTGTCCACCAGCAGTATAAGGACCATCATGGGTAACATGCAAAACAGCCCCATCTTGAATACTGCAGGCATTGCCAATTTTAATGGAGTTCACATCTCCGCGTATCACGGCCATAGGCCAAACAGATACATCGTCGCCCAGAAATACATCACCAATGACTACTGAGGTAGGATCAATGAAAACTCTTTGGCCTATTGAAGGTGATTTACCTTGAAAACTACGAATTGCATTATTCATGTTATTAGACCATAGTTACAAATTCTTCAGCGCTCGTGGGATGAATCGCAACCGTATTATCGAAATCTTTTTTACAAGCGCCCATTTTTATTGCCACACCAAAACCCTGGAGCATTTCATCCGCTGCTACTCCAATAACGTGCAAGCCAATAATTTTTTCTTCTTTGCCCAAGGTGACTAACTTCATCACTGTAGGTGTTTTTATTTCTGCAAATGCATCAAACATAGGAGTAAAACGAGTTTGATATATTTTGATCTGATCTTTACCGTATTGCTCAATGGCTTCTTCTTCACTAAGGCCAACTGTTCCTACAGGAGGATGACTAAAGATTACAGTACAAATATTATCATAGTTTAAACACGCCTCAGGTTGCTGGCCAAATAAACGATCTGCTAAACGTCGACCCGCAGCAATTGCTACAGGGGTAAGTGCAGGTGCATTCGTTACATCACCTAAAGCATAGATTCCCTGCGCGCTCGTATTTTGAAAGGCATCGACTAAAACTAAACCTTGTTGATCAGTTGCAACGTTTACCTTTTCTAGATTTAATCCAGATGTCCTGGGAGTCCTTCCCACGGCGACAATAATTACGTCTATGTCCTGAATAATTGAACCGCTTACAGCGCATACTATAGATTTTCTGCCATCGCTATGTAAATTAATTTCTTGTGCTTTATGATTTGCATGAATCTGAATGCCTTGTTGCTGCATCATATCCATTAATGTTTCTCCCAAAACTTTATCAAAACGAGATAAAGGTCGAGAACCCCGCATTAAAAGATGGGTTTCACTTCCCAGGCTGTTTAATACTCCGGCCAGTTCCACTCCGATATAGCCGCTTCCAATAATTGCAACTTTTTCAGGTTGTTTGGTTAATGCAAAGAAACCATCCGAGTCAATCGCATGCTGAATCCCATGAATTATTGGTAGTGAGGGCTTGCCACCCGTTGCAATGATGATATGCGGTGCATGATAAAAAGAATCATTTACTTTGATCGAGTGTGCATCGTGAAATGTCCCTAAACCTTGAATCAGGGTGATATTAAATTGAGCAAAACGCCGTGCATAATTTTCCCTGAGTCGGTCTATATAAGCATTACGCTTCGTAACGAGGGTATTCCAGTCAAGTTGAGTTGAGGGAGTAGAAAACCCATAGTCGGATGCATGGTGCATGATGTCACAAATCATGGATGCATTGAACATAATTTTTTTGGGGACACAGCCTAAATTAACGCAAGTTCCACCCAAGTGATTAGGTTCTACCACTGCTACTTTAGCGCCATGCTTTGCGGCTCGAACAGCACTGGCGATACCACCACTGCCTCCACCTAATACAATAAGATCAAAATGGTTGTTTTTCATAGACAATTTTTGACAAATAAGTTTATATTATCAGGAACTGTCCAAGCAACCAATATAAAATCCCAATAAATGAAGTGTGAGTAATGGGATGTTTTTCCATTGTCCTGCTTTTATTGCTTAGATTCTAACAAGAATATCTTTAGGTGATGAAAGCAAAATTATATCGCTCTAATTTGTATTGTTAAGTAGTACAAAAGCAGCTGATTTCAAAACTGAATTATCTTTTTAAATAATTTGTAATCATTTTTTCGGATCTCATTCTTGAGGCTTATCAAGGATTAGGTTTAGGAGATTTTGGGTTGCATTTTAGACTTATCCTGGTTTTTTCCTGCAAGAGGGCGGAGATCTTGGTTAATGATCTTTAATAAGGAGATTAATATGCCAGTATCAGAGATTAAAATTAGTCGTTTGGTGATTTTGGGAGATAGTCTATCGGATAGGGGTACTTTTAATAAACGGATGCTTTTTGGTTTTATTCCTTTGGGAGATATTTATGAAGTAGGTTTTGATGCACCTAGAGGGCGCTTTACTAATGGATTTGTCTGGGGAGATTATTTTGTTACAGCGATTATTGAACAATTTGAAATAGAACATGCTCGTAAAAAACTGAAAGTCACGCGGGATGCGCCGGGGAATGCAGACGTGGCTGACGCGATTTTAGCTAATGATCATCATTTGTTGAGCAAAAATGAGAAGGCATTTAGTCTCAATAGTGATAAACATATTTTATACAAAGGAGAGCGCTTTGTCCGCTTCTATTGCGAAGCGGGTTTAACCTCATACGATTATAAGACCCAACTCACGCTGAATCCCATGGATGAAGCAGCTCGACTGGTCTTAAGCCATTTAGAAGAGAAACAAAAGTTACTCAGTGCGGACGATAAAAAATATCATATTAGCGCTCGGGAAAAAGCTGAAACTTTAGTTATTGAATGGTCTGGGGCGAATGATTTAGTTACGGTAAATTCCGAACCTACATTTCTTGAAGCAGAGAATGCAATTAATGCGCGAATCGCCAATCTTGAAACCTTGATTCAACAAGGGTATAGGAATTTTGTTTTATTGAATTTACCCGATCTATCCTTAACTCCAAAATATAAGGCTAAAAGTAAAACAGAACAAAATAATGCCGCTGAATGCTCGGCACATTTTAATGAGCAATTGGCAATTAAAGTACAACAAATCCTTGAAAAGTATCATGGTCTGAACATCCCTTTGAATCTTTCAGTTTTCGATGTCAGTAAACCATTTAAGGAAATTTATGATCATTGTAAAGATTATGGTTTTGATGAGGATAAATTAACATCTCCATATATTGAGTCGGATGAATTTAAACAAAATCAAAAAAATCCTGTGGATCACGAAGAACATATTTCGCCAGCCAAAGGCTACATGTTTTGGGACATCTTACATCCTACTATGAATATGCATTCTTGGTTAGCAGTAAAATTTAAAGAAGCCTACAATAAAATTTTTAAATTTACTCCTCCTGAATCATTAAGAAAATGCCGTAAGGAAGCAGAAGATGCAATGGGTCATTTTTCACCTGCCTTTTACGCCCATTTGCCGCAAGATTTAGTACAAATAATAAGTACTATGCATAGCAATGCAGTAAATATGGCTAAGTCATTCAGCTCATCACGTCGTGAAAAAGGCGAGTTATTGAAACAATTTATTTTTGAACTGAAGTGTCAAAGTGGTAATTTACGAGAGATTGATGCCTTTATAAAATCATTTATGCAAGATCCAGAGAATATAAAAATAATAAAAAAACACAATAATCCCATATTTGATTTTTTTGCGGGTAAAAAAACGACCCGCTCAGAAGATCATATTGGTGAACTCAGTCGAGCGCTTGTAGCTCATCTTAATGTTCCGGAACAACTAACCATGTGATGAAAGAAATTTCGCTGCTGGCAGGTCGTCATCCCCAGTGCAATGAGGAATCTCTCAAAATACTGTGCTACAGCATGGAGATCCCTCGCTACGCTCGGGATGACAACCTTTCACGGAATGAGTTGCAGCCGTTTTATTCTGCACTTACTTTAAATGCCACATCCACATTGCCGTGAATTGCTTTAGAATAGGGACATACTTCGTGAGCTTTGGCTACCAATTCTTCTGCATCTTGTTGATTTAGACCCACGACATATGCATGCATTTCAACACCAAGTTTAAATCCTTGTTCTGGTGTGGAATACAAGGAGACTTGAGAGAGAATAGAGGCATCTTTTAAAGGAATGTTCTGTAAACGAGCGACATGACGCATGGCACTTTCGAAACATGCAGCATAACCGGCAGCAAATAGTTCTTCGGGATTGGTACCGCCACTTTGGCCACCAAGTTCTTTAGGTTTCGCAAGGTCCAGTCTTAATAAGCCGTCTGATGTTTCTATATGACCCTCTCGACCACCATGTGTACGCGCTGTTGCGGTATAAAGTGCTTTCATTTTTTAGTCCTTTAATTATTAAGAATAACAAAGTTAGAGTTGATTGATGAATTTGTCAATCAGAAGTAACCCTATATATTATATTGCATTCATGAATTGGCACATTAGGGCTTTTGACTCCGTAAAACAAACCCTTATCTAAATAATTACATACCTGATTTGTATTTAATGAATTAAGGCATTGGGATAAGGTCTTGTGCTGACAATGTGGAAAAATTGCATTCGTTTTGCTTATCGCTTGATAATGCTGATCACCCCAGCTGTTTATATCGCTCGTGTAATAGGTAGTATAATTTTTAATTTTAAGATTATTATCCAGGTTAAATATTTTCATCCCCGGGTAATTATGATGGACGCGACTAACACTGGGCGTAGAATAAGCATAGATATTGGTGCCATGATCTAAACTGATTTTTCTGAGTTCATCCATATGCGTATGTGAAGAAAGCAGGGTAATTTCTCCATATGATTTTTTATTGTTATTTAATATTTTTATAAATTCATCGACGTACTTTTTATGCCAAATAGGTGTCCCCTGGTATGAATTGCCAGGTGGTTCATGCATAGCAATTAATAGCTGTTTGGCATGATGTGTTTTTAATTGTTGGTCGAGCCATGAAAGTTGGATGGAGGCATCGTGTTCTTGATTGGGGTATTCAGAAAGTACGGGTGTTTTTGTCCATTGAGTTGCATTTAGGGCAATTAAGATAATTTGTCTATTTCCAGGTATCACATAACTGGAATAATATCCATCGTGGCTCATGTGACTGTCATCGATAATTAATTCTTTACAATGAGCACAGGCTCCATTCCAGCCTGCAGCAAAATTTAACGGAGAAACACCATTCGCTTCAAAAGGTTGATAATTACCCAGTAAGGAATCGTTATTCCCTGTGATATAAAAAATAGGTTTCTGCCCTCTGTCGTTTTTATATAACTCTTCAAATACAGTCTTTTCGAACTCCCCCTTTTTCGATGTATTAAATAAAGAGTGAGTGGGTAAATCACCTAAGCAAAGAATAAAATCTACTTTTTCGCTTAATTTTTCATATTGCTTCATCGCAATATTTAGAAATTCTGGACCCGTGTCTTCTCCGTCATTTGATGAGTTACTACTGCCGTAATGAATATCACTAATGGTTAAAAAGTTAGGTGCTGCATGTACTGAATGAAGAAAACAAAAAATCAATAAAACAACTTTAAGTGGGTTCAATTGCATCTCCATTGATGATTAATTATGTTTATGAGCCAATCCAATGATATCAACTTATGACGTTGTGGCTGCATCCAGGTCAATTGCTATTAAGAGAAGCCCCTCACCCACTGGGTGGGTGAGGGCATTAACTGCAATATGCCATCCGCCCTGTAAGCCTCTTCTCCACATAGGAGAAGGGACGTTTCACTATACCCCTAGGCAGCTTCGCGAATACTCCAGGTTCTTTGCGCCTGATTGGGTAAATCCAAGGCCTCTACCCAGAGTAGGGCGGGGTTACCCGAAGGATTAATGGATAGCGTCTTAGCCGACAACATGACCGCAAAAGGATATTTTTGGGCCACCGCTTGCAATGTTGACCATACTTTTCCTGGATCAGCCTGGTTGTCATTGACTATCAGTTCATTGCCTCGATAGATAACATTAACCGATTGGCCTCGTAGCGCAGTTCGTAGTGCTGACTCCAATCGGCGCCATTTCCCTTGATGTGCTTTTTGTCTTTCTGCTTGAGTCGGATTCAATTGAAAACTAATTCGTTGATGCGGTGAAAAAATTCGACTCAAACGACTGCTTCCCGGACTATTTTGTAAGAAGTAAGTGCATAGGGCATCCAACACAGGACGGCCAGGGCCAGAAGCTTTACCTGGTTGTCGGTTAACATACATTGCAAAAGCTAAAGTATGGCCATTGGCTGTATATAAATACCCAGAAAGACTGTTTATTCCAGTCATAGTGCCTGTTTTAGCGCGCACAAATCCTTGTTGCGTTGGAATTTTAAATCTTTTTTGCAAGGTTCCATCACGCCCGGATATGGGTAATGCGGCGATGTATTCATAAGATAATGGAAAACGTTGGTATAGGAATTTTAATAGGGATATGGTTTGTTCTGGGGTTACTAAACTGTACCTTGACAAACCTGAACCATCAGTAAAAATTGCATTACTGAAATCAATGCCTGTTTGTGATTGTAAAAAATTCTTAACTAAGGGTTGAGCATCTCGCCAGTTGACGGGTATTCCTTTATTGAGTTTTTCTGCAGCATGCAGGTACAAGCTGTCTGCATAGAGGTTATCTGAAGGCTTTAATGTATCTGCCATCAATTGTGATAACTGTTTGGAGTGCTGTGTCGCAATTAATAAAGAGCCTGTTGGCGTTTTACCTAATTGGACCTGACCATTGAGTTGGATATTCGACTTTGCTAATTGACTCTTGATCATGCCTTGGGCATACATTAGAGGATTTTTTATTGCCAGTCGTTGTTGCACTGCCCACTGTCCAACACCAACGCAACCGCGAACAGTTAAATGATTCTCTTGATCCAAACTAAAACCTACACCACAGCCTTTGCTATCCGCTTTGGTTGTTGCCTGATTGTTTAGAGCAATCGCGCCCCCACCATCATCTACTTCAACCACGGCGGGATCGCCAGCTTGAGCTCCAGGATTTACAGTGACAGTCAAGCGATTGGAGTCAACCATAACTGGTGCGTTGGGTGCACCATAGCTGTAAGATAAATCAGTTGTCAGCCATCCGGGTGGATAGGGGTCTACATTAGCCAGGCTGCTGTCAATGTACACATTACCTTGAATGGTATGGATGTTCCATTCTTTCAATGAAGAAAGCAGGGTATTTAAATCATCACGATTAAAAGAGGGATCTCCACTCAGTCGCACATAAACGTTCCCCTGCAGCACCCCTTGTTGTATTTTTCCTGAGCTCATACTTAATTGGTTTTTAAAACGATAGTCTGGCCCCAGTACCATTAATGCTGCTGCTTCAGAAAAAAGTTTTAAATTACTTGCAGGGATATATAATCGTTGTGCATTACGACGATATAAAACTTTACCGGAAGTGAGGTCAAGGACGACAATTCCAAGATTGACATTAGGGTTGACGCGATTAATTAAGCGATCTACTTCAGTTTGGATACTGGCACTATAGGCGAATGCGGATAAGGCCAATAAAAACACGCCAGTCAATGTCTTTCTCATCGATGTCGTTCCTTTTGTTGTACCCTATACAGAATATAGAGTTGGTAAACATTAATCATATCTTAAGCCTAAACGCTCCAACAGTCCCGCAAGGGTATCATTATCAAAAAATTTCACTTGCAGCCATCCACCATGCTCATTATCGTTTATTATTTGCACGGGTGCACCTACTTGTTCTGATAATAGGGCTTGTAGTCGTTCAACATCCCGATCTTTTTTCGCATTTTTGGGGAGGGCAAAATCTTTGTTTTTTTGTGTTCGAACAGCATGTTCTAACTGTCTTACAGACCATTGTTGTTCTATAGTTTGTGCCGCCAAGTATTCCTGCTGGGCCGGATTTAGCCCCACGAGAACACGCGCATGACCCAAAGATAAGCTTTTATCTCGAATTAAATTTTTTATTTTTTCACTCAAATTCAGTAACCGTATGATATTGGCAATATGGCTTCGTGATTTTCCTACTAAAGTGGCAATTTCATCTTGATGATAATGAAACTCATCAATCAAACGCCGATAAGCGCTTGCCTCTTCAATCAAATTTAAATCTTCTCGTTGGATATTTTCAATTAAAGTGAGGGCACAAGCCTGTTTATCAGTATAGTTTCCGATGAGGCAAGGCACTGTGTGTAATCCTGCCATTTTTGCTGCGCGCCATCTTCGCTCTCCAGCAATAATTTCATAACGCTGTTTCGCTATGGTTCTCACGATTAAAGGTTCAATTAGTCCTTGAGATACAATCGATTGCGCGAGTTCTTTCAAAGCAGCGTCATTAAAATCTTCTCTGGGTTGATACTGTCCTGCTTGAATGTTTTCTATGGGTATATGATGAAATTCAACGTGCATGAAACAAAGTATTGGATGGGATTGTTGAGAATTGTTTCATATTTTGCTGGGAATGGAAATAGGGATTTAAGGGGGTAAGCTCTGCACACGATATCACTCGCAGACTGCATTCTCTGTATTATAACGAACGCTTTATTTTGCTGAAGCTAAAAAATAAAGAGTCTAATCAATTAGACTCTTTAATCCATTTTTTTATTTGGTCTACATAGCTAAAGAATGAGAATGGGAGGACTCAACTTCGATCAGGAGTCGTGAAATGGATTTTTTGTCTAGACTTCCATCTCTTTTATAGTGCAAATTAACCTCTGGTCTTTCTAATGATTCTTTAAGATATTTTTTTAGATCCTGGTTAAGACAATGATAAACAGCCTGATCATAAGGTAATAAATTTTTTATTTGTCGTTCTAATGCTAATACAACCCATGGGGTAGTATGTGGAATAACCGCTTCCAGGATTTGATGCAGCCTTTGTTTTTCTGCCGGACTGTCTTTACTAATTTGAGTAATGAGCACAGCAAAATCGATATGTCTATCGATTGAGGCATGAGCAATAATCGTTGCAAATTGTTGGGGAGACAATACTCCAGCCGCCATCTTACCGTAAGGTTCTTGAGTATTTCTAAAAATCTCCCAAAATTTAATTTCTTTTAAAGAACTTTTTAATTGTTCTTCGGATAAGGTTTCTAAAACAATTTTTAAGCGGTTGCTTCTGTTTTCAATATAAGACAGATGGTTTGTGGTTTTTGAATCGATTTGCCAAAGATGTTGCAGTAGATTTTTAAAATCAGGTGAAGAGGCTCGTTCAACTATGATTTTAATTTGATGATCCGGTAAGCTCATCAAATCTTCAAATAGCTTTTCGCTCTTTATAATATAATCTTCTGCATTTAAATCGGAAATAAAAGCCTCTAATGCCTGATCAGCCCATTCTTTTTTTGGTACAACCAGATGAGTATATACAGGCTTAGCGGGAAGATGGACAGTCCATTTGGACGGAGCAGTATTACTTCTCGTTAAATGGGTTGTGGTGCTCGACTTTAAGGCTTCAGCCTCTTTTAAGGCAATTTGATTATTTATTTTAATATAATGATCCGCTAATTGGGTCAATTTGATTTTAAATGAAGCAGGACAGGCTAAATGAGCCAGCTGATCAATTAGAGCCTCCCGCACTTTTCCAGTAGCAAAAGGCAGGATAGAAACAAGTTTGCCTAATGTATAGGGGCCTGGTTTCAATTTCTTTATCATGGCATTGAGGATATCATGTCCTTTGCTATTAGAAGCAAACAGCTCTAATTGCTTACGACTTAACGTGTTGGCTGCAGCCGCAATGTAGTTGTCTTTATTTAATATTTTTAAAAAATCTGGTGATTCAAAAGATGCTTTTAGCTGTTCTTCAGAAAGTGCATCAAGCATAACAGCAAATTTTCTGCTTTGAAATTCTCTTTTAGAGGGCTCAGATTCAAAACCTGTAAAACAACGCCATAAATCATCAAGTTCGCTGGAGCTGAATCTTTTGGCTTTCATTGGACTTAATCTCTTTACAAATAATCTAATATCTTGATTGGAGAGCTTTTCTAATTTATTCCAGAATTCATTCTGAGCTCGAGTTGAATTTTTGATTACTGCAACGAGTTCGGCAATCTCTTGTTCCGGCACCTTCGATAAATTTTCTTCTTCTTTCAATTCAGCTTGTGCTTCATTTTGAGCGATTAATGCGTTTACTTTCGCCATAAAGGTTTCGATGTGCTCCGGCTGGTCGAAGTAATGGGGTGCAGATGTTTTTGAAGTTTCTGGTTTTTCTTCGGTCTTTGAGAAAAAAATATTAGGGACAGTACTTGCTCTGATAATTTGAGTCGCATTTGCTGAACCAGAGTGTTGAACGACATTCGGTCCTTCCTTAGGTTTGACCCCCGGGGGGGCTTCTTTGGGTTTGGTAGCCTTGAGTTCTTCTTTTGGCTGAACTTTTTCTGTTTGTTCCTCGATAGAGCCTTCATCATTAGATGAATCTGGTTCCTCTGCACGTTCATTTAATGGTAATTCTTGTTCGGAAATATCACTCACCTCAATAGTAGCCTGAGTGAGTACCAGTCCGAAAAGCATTGCACTGATAGTTCCTAAGGAACCGATTTTGGCACCTTTAAGAGTGGTTTCTAAAGGATTACTTTTTGTAAATAGCCCGGTTAACCAGCCTGTAAGTCCTCCCAAAAAGAGGAGAGGCGAGCTAAAGATTAGTCCGATAGTACTCACGAAAATAAGGAGAACGCCAACTGTACGTTTTAAATAATCAGGGGAGGCAGATTGTTTTTTTTTCTTGGGAGAATCATCGCTCATAAAAATTCCATCTTTTAAAATTAAGCTAATGGACAAATAAAGACCACTAAAAATATTGGGAGCGTATAATGATGGATTTAGAGTAAAACATCAATCTTTATTATAGTCCTGGCTCAGCCTAATACGGGAGTTTTTTTCGCAACCTCTTTTGCAAGAACTGGATTCAAGAACCTGAGATGGCTTTGGTGAGCAGTAAATAGAAACGAGCAAACTAGAACGTCTATCTGACCGGTTTAAATAAAATATTTCCTCTCGTTGCTTTTGCAGTTAATCCACTTTAAAGGGCCTATTTGTTTCTTGACAACAGATCGATAGAGCCATAACATTGGTGAATTTGTGATCTTTATGGTTTTTTAATGGCTAAAAATACGCTTTATAACTTTCTTGATCTCTGTGTTTATAAAAATAAAAAACTGCATCTGGGTAATGATGTTTATCTGATAAAAACACAAGACAAGACAAATTGTCCCTACTTTCGCTTTGATTTGCCGATCGAACAGCCTATTTCCTTTAAATTTAAGGACTTGGAACTTAATCTCTCGAAACATCATATTAGTGTTTATGAAGGTGAAAACTCAGAGAATCCATCGCTTAGCCAATTTCATTATTCTGCGTATTTTGTGGATAAAAAAAACCAAGAGTACGTATTGCATGTATTTTTTAATGAGCGTAACCAGTTATCTCAATTACCGGTACTTTCCTTAGTGACCGATGATGATAAAAAAACTCATCTAGAAGTTGAGGAGTATTTATCCGATCAATTTATTACCTTAGCAAGAGAACAAGTCGATCCGATTATTTCTGAAATTCAGCGAAGAAAAAGTGAAAAAATTAGGAATTTGCAAACGCAATACGAGAAGGATGAACTTCAGGCATCAGAGTTATCAAAAGATCTAAAAGCAAAGAAATCAGAGCATGAGCTTGTTGTTGAACGCATGATAAAGACACTTAAAGCTTTAAATCCATTATTCAAACATGATTCCTACATTAGAATTGCAAAATCGCTTGAGTTATTTATTCAGCAACAAAAGACAGCAAGTCAGCAAAAAAAAATAACGGGTCAGCAGACAAAAAAACAAGCTTCTAAAGCAGATTCAAAGAAACCTGAATTGCTAGAAGAAAAACCTAAATCTGCATCGAGATTAGCGAAAAAATCTTCTCAATTCCAAGCCCCCAAATCTTCTTCAACTTCTCATGTAGAGGAAGAATTAGACGCTGCAATTTTAAAATTCAATAATCTAGAAAATGATGATGCAAGAGCGGTTAACGAAATTTGTAATCTATATGCCGAAGTCAATTCTATTTTACTATTAAGTGAGGATGATGATCTTCCTAAAGACTTTATGGACAAAATGAATACTTTGCAATTGAAAATCAACCTCAAAGCTACGACATTACTGCATCATTTGATAGCACAAAGAAAATTCGACATAGCAAAGACATTTACACCTTTCCATTATCAGTTAGATGAGAAATTCCTTATCCAGGCTTTAGAACAGGCGGATGGCGAATTCTTGGATTTTTTATTGGATCACGGTGAATATATTCTCGACAATCAACCCATAAGAATAGAAAATCAAACATTCAAATCGGCAGCCCACTACTGTTTCAGTACGTGTCAGAAAAAGTCAATGGCCTCTTGTTTATCTACTTTGCTTCGCCATGGAGCGTCCATTTTGGTGAAAGGAACAAATGGATTACCACTCGCTCATACCATTCTTTCAACGCCACAACATCCATTACGCCCAGCACTGGAAGAAAATAAATCTTTAACATTGCAATCTAGATATTTTTACGCTCAGTTAGCCAATTTAGTACAAAATTATATAATGACAGGTGTTGTTGACTCTGAGAGAAAGGAAAAGCTGACTCGAGATATGGAGTCTTATCGTGATGAAGCGCAGTCATTTCCTTTATCAAAAAATCTTGATAAGGGAGTAGGTAATAAACTTCGCAAACATATTGATCAGTTAGCGGAGATTTTGACGCCAAAATACGACAATGCGCACAATGACTTACAACAAGCAATAAGATCCTCAATTCACCAGGGACTTCTAGGGGTAGGGGATCCGAAAAAATTAAGAAGAGTCAATCTACTTTTTAAAGAAGCAATCAAATTTGTCCAGGAGGACAAATTGGGTACCTGGAATGGAGAAGAGGAGCAATTAAGAAAACTATTGGGGGCAAAATAATTTGCCTGCGATAACGTACGCTTACTGAAATTCAGTGTTAATCATCTTGCATCAGCGACATAGATTATCAGGCTGTCGAGAGATAAAGAAAAGAGGTCCTTTCTTTATAGATCTCAATGAAATAAATAACTTGGCTGGGGGAAACTTAATATGATTGTACAAATAGTGCAATCCCTCAGCCCAAGGCTCGACCCAATCTTATTTTAAAACAGACCATATACTATGGCCGAAATAGCGATAATGCCTATAGCTGTAGTAAATATATTGCTTACTGTATTTGACTGATATTTTTTCATTGCCGGAATTTTTGCAATTGCAAACATAGGCATGATAAACAATAAAGTAGCAATGACCGGTCCACCTAATGTTTCTATCATTTTTAAGATATTGGGGTTTATGGTCGCTACAATCCAGCATGTTACTACCATGAAAATTTCAATAATTCGCTGGAGCCTGCATTGACTTATTGTTTTTCCAGAGGGTTTTAACATATTCACGATAATGCTGCTTAGACCCTCTTTAGCACCCAAATAATGACCTAAGAATGATTTGGAAATCGCAATAAAGGCAATAATCGGAGCAATGCATGCAATAAGTGGTGTTTTAAAATGATTCGCTAGATAGGACAGGATAGAAATGTTTTGTTGTTTTGCCTGCATAAGGTCTTGAGGTGAAAGACTAAAAACACAGCTAAATACAAAAAACATAACCGAAAAGACCATAAGTAAATGGCTGTAGCGCATAATTGATGTGCTACGTCTATCGGCATCGCTGCCATATCGTTCTTTTTGATTGACAGCAAAAGATGAAATAATGGGTGAATGATTAAAGGAAAATACCATAACTGGAATGACTAACCATAGAGTCATCAAAAGACCATGCCCACCGTTCGCATGTAATGAATTGCTTTGTTGTAGAATGGCGTTGTTCCAGTTGGGAATTAAATAAAGTGATAAAAATAATAATATCGTTGCAAAAGGATAAACCATAAAGGACATTGATTTAACGATAATTTCCTGTCCAAAACGGACTATAGCCATGAGGGCAAGGATGAGTACTATGGCTAAAAGTGCTCTGGGTGGGGCAGAAATGCCCAACTGATTTACGAGAAAACTTTCAGTGGTATTGGTAATTGCTACACTGTACATCAATAAGATAGGGTAAATGGCAAAAAAATATAAACCCGTAAGTATTCTTCCTGCAAAAGTACCAAAATGTTCTTCAACTACATCGGTGATGTCATTTTGGTTCGAAGATCCTGATAAAACGAAACGGCAAAGCGCACGATGGGAGAAATAGGTCATAGGGAAGGCAAGTACAGCCATTATAATTAAAGGCCAGATTCCATTTAATCCGGCATCGATTGGAAGAAATAATGTTCCCGCGCCTACAGCAGTACCATAGAGGCTAAGCATCCATACGGTATCGTGTTTTGTCCAAGAATATTTTTTATTCACTGCAAGAGATGAAAGTATTGCTGTAGATTCATTTGATGACATTAAAATATCCGTTCCTTTTGTAATACCGTGCACTGTGTTCAATATTAACACTGTGAAGCTAATATTTCAACAGAATCTGTTTGTGCTGCTGAAAGCGCTCGATTAATTTATTTAATTTTCAGCAGCTAGTATTCCAGCTTTGTTCCATAAAGCCTATCTCCAGCATCACCTAAGCCAGGAATGATGTACCCTTTTTCATTAAGCTGTTGGTCTATTGCTGCTGTGAAAATAGGAATCTCAGGATGCTCTTCATGAAAAGCAGCTATTCCTTCTGGCGAGGCAAGTAAACAGAGAAATTTAATCGATTTAGGACGAATGGCTTTAATTTCTTTAACTGCAGCAATTGCCGAATTTCCAGTGGCTAACATGGGATCAACTACAATAACATCTCGATCCCGAGTATGTTCTGGAAGCTTAATATAGTACTCGATCGCCTCAAGAGTTTTAGGATCTCGATACAAACCAATATGGCCAATTCGTGCTGTCGGTACAAGTTGTAACATGCCATCAACCAAACCATTTCCGGCACGTAAGATTGAAACAAAAACCATTTTTTTACCTTTTAAAACAGGTGATTGCATCAAGGCCAATGGCGTTTCGATCTCTTCATATTCCATTTCCAAATCACGAGTGATTTCATAAGCAAGCAACATGCTTATTTCATGCATCAAGGTGCGGAATTTAACTGTGCTGGTGTCTTTTCGACGCATAATCGTTAATTTATGCTGAATTAACGGATGTTTCACTACTACAACGTGTTGATTGTTCATTTTAACTCCAAACTGCGATTTGAAATGGTAACTTGGGCTTCTTCTAGCCCTGCTGTATTTGTCTTAACTTAAAAAACGGTGCCATCACTAATAATCTGTATGGGAGGAATACCTTCAGGACGTTTCTGTCTCGCAATCCGTCGTCCAGCTTCCCAGGTACCTCCTTGTAAAATTTTGGCTAAAGGAAGTTCTTTGGCATTTTTTTGTAATTTTTTTCTGATTAAGTCGGCTAATTCATCCAAGAGAGCAATGGTTAATGCACGCCACTCCACAATGATTTCTGAATCAGGAGGAAGTGCTGTTTCCAGAATTTTTTTATTTTTAATATGCAGCACTTCACAATCAATAAATAATCCTCCGTTTCGATATTCTGGTAAACCCGTGAGCTCTTCCAGATGCGTCACAGAAATTCCTGCTTGTTCTAAGGGTTCAATTAAGGAATAAGTGAGCCATTGGGATAATTTATGAAAGGGAATATATTCTGATCCGGGTTCATTAGTTTTTAATGCATTGTATTGCCATACATCGCCAAGAGGGATTCCATGAAATAAAAGTCTGGCTGGCCATATGCCATTAAATGCATTAAGGACTTCATGAAAAATTTGTGCTGCTGTCAGCGTGTGATTTCTTGCTAAAGAACTGATATAGGTATAAAAATTACCCAAGCGGTTTTCTTCTCCAAAATGTTCTTTATCCTGTTGTATTAATGCACCGAGCCGGTTGAGCAGAGTAACACGTCCAGGAAGACCATCTAAAGGATTGTTGATAGTAACTAGAAATCCGCGTCGTAAGTCGTCTTCATTGAAATTCAATAGACGTTCAGCATCCACTCTGAGGGGCTCATTGGGAAAGGCACTAAACCTTCCTTGTTGATAAAGAGCTAAACTAGCTAAAGCAAGACCTTCCGAACGGGAATATTCTCTTCCTGTCCCAGGTTCGGTATAGCGCCAGTATTGGCCTGCACCGGCATCGAGGAATACACTAATGATAACGAGCTCATAAAGTATTTTTCCTCGCTCATCGGCAGATAAACCACTCAAATGCTTCAGCATTTTTTTTATTCGATTAACCCCTCCGGCTTCAAAATGACGCCAGCGACTATGATAAGGAATATCCAGCTCCGGATAATTATTTTGAATGACCTCGATAACAAAAGAAGCAGTGCGGGTCATCTTTTCTGGATCTAAGGAAAAGTAGGCTGACTGATCGTGTTTCACTCGTTCCAAAATAGCTTTTGATCGCAAGCGTATGGTGCGAGGATCTTTTAGCGTAGCCAATACGTGGGCAATTTCTTGTTGTTCATTACTCATTAAGATCACGTCCTTTAGTTTTTGCTAATTCATTGATATCAACAATACGATCAGGTGAGTAGTAACCCGCTGCGCGTTTGGCATTCATTTCAACCTGGGCATCAGGGGGAACAAGTTCATCAGGAATGGATACTCGTTCCACGACTTGAATTCCTGATTTGAGTAATGCCTCATATTTCATATTAGACATAGAAACAAAGCGATGAATTTTGGTAATACCAAGCCAATGTAAGACATCTGACATGAGCTCTTGGAATCGCATGTCTTGAACTCCTGCCACACACTCTGTTCTTTCAAAGTATTTTGCGGCGGTATCGCCACCTTTTTGTCTTTTGCGGGCGTTATAAACGAGAAATTTGGTTACTTCTCCGAGAGCCCTTCCTTCTTTGCGATTATAAACAATCAAGCCAGCTCCACCTTTCTGGGCTGATTCAATAGATAGTTCAATTCCATGTACTAAATAGGGCCGACACGTACAAATATCAGAGCCGAACACATCAGAGCCATTACATTCGTCATGAATACGACAAGTTAATTCAATTTTGGGATCGTGGATGGTGGTTACATCGCCAAAAAAATAAGCAGTTAATCCGCCTATCGGCGGTAAAAAAACATCAAGATCAGAGCGTGTTACCAGTTCGGGAAACATGCCAGCTGTTTGTTCAAATAAGGTCCGACGTAAATGTGATTCGGAAATTTTAAAGCGCTCAGCAATTCCAGGTAAATACCAGACTGGCTCTAGTGCTGCTTTAGTCACGGCAACATCACCTGACTCTTTTAATATTTTTCCATCGGGTATGAGACGACCTTTTTGGATTGCTGTATGCAATTCAGGAATATTAATATGCGCTTTAGTAACTGCTATTGTGGGGCGAATATCATATCCTGCTTGAATTTCATCAGCGAATACACTTGCCACGAGATGTCCCCAAGGATCAAGTGAAACAATCTTCTGAGTATCATTCCATTGAGGATGGGGACCTATAGTGACTGGTGGAGTAGTATCTGTTAGATCGGGTACATGCTCTGGATCCAATACACCGGCAGCAACTGCAAGAGCTCGGTAAACTGAATATGAGCCTGAGTGGGTGCCGACTGCATTGCGATTTTTGATATTCGTAAGCGAAGCGATAACAGGACCACGTTCTTTAGGGTTTTCTGCTCCCCATTTAATTTTTAATGGAGCAGCAGTATGTCCGGATGGATGTGATGATAAAACAATATGTCCTTTGGATTTTTTTTTTGACTCATCTTGTACCATAGTACCAATCCTTTAAATGATGACCACATCAATTTATCATAACAGAAGAATTTAATTGGTATAAAGTACTATTTTCCCTTTATGAACAGGGAGTCATGTGTCATTGTGCTAAGGGAATATTCTCGCTATTATGATTCCCTTTTTATTGATTATTTAGGAATTAGTCGCCATCTCTTTTTGAAGAGGTTGAGAGAACCGAACTACAATTTACAAATTTTTTAAAGCAGGAACGTTTATTGAGGAAATTTGCCCATTATGACTACTTTGATTATATGTTTGTTCATTGCGATACTATTACCCTATCTTCTCAAGGTGGTTGTTGCTTATTTTATGCAAAAAGAAGGCCGCTACGACAATAATTATCCAAGAGCACAACAGGCAAGATTGCAGGGGATGGGAGCGCGAGCAGTTGCCGCACATCAAAACAGTTTTGAATCGTTGCTTGTTTTTGCAACTGCTGCATTAACTGCGATGGCTACGAAACATATAGGTATTTCAATTCAAATTGTGGCGATTGTTTATATTATTTCCCGAATTATTTATTGTTTTTTTTATTTAATGGATAAGGCTTCATTAAGATCAGCCGTGTGGTTTGTTGGTTTTGTTTGTTGTTTGATTATATTGGGTCTATGTATGGTGTGATTGGGATATGAGTTTATGGAAAGGGGCTGTTAATAAGAGGTTAAAAGGGTTTTTTGATGCACAAAAAAAATGATGTTCAGCAGGTTTCACTTCAACCTTTATTGGTTTTTGTTGTTTTAATGCTCATGATATTGATGCAGATGACTACGGATCAATATGTTCCTTCATTGCCTGCCATTACCAAGATTTTTAACAGCAATGAGGCATCGATTCAATTAACGTTATCTCTTTTCATGTTGGGCTTAAGCATTTCCCACGTATTTTATGGTCCTTTGTCCGATAAAATCGGTCGTAAACCGCCACTGATGTTTGGTGTTGGTTTGAGCATTTTGGGTAGTTTAATCTGTTTTGTTGCCCCTTCAGTTTTAGTATTGATTGTTGGTCGCTTTATTCAAGGATTTGGTATTGGATGTTGCGGTTCAGTGGGCCGTTCTTTGGTGCGAGATCTTTTTACTGACAGAGTGTTATCCAAGATCGGCTCTTACGTAGGCATTGTAAGTGTATTTATTATGGTCGCCTCTCCAGTTCTAGGTGGATATATCCAGGAGCATTTTGGATGGCGAATGAACTTTTTATTTTTATTAGTCTTCGGCATTGCTATATGGATTTTGGCCCTGTCCTTTCTTCCAGAAACCAATAAAAACCTTAATCCTGATGCAACTCAATTTAAAGTAATGCGTGCAAATTATTTTACTTTATTAAAATCTAAAGTCTTTGTCGGTTATGCATTGTGCGCTTGTCTTGCTTCTGCAGGCTTAATTGGTTATCTGGCGATTGCACCCTTTCTTTTTCAGGATGTATTGGGACTTAGTCCTATAGAATTTGGTCAATTAACCATTTTTATTGCCGGAGCTATTTGTGTGAGTGGGATAATTAACAGTCAATTGGTGATGAGCAAAGGGGTCTCCTATATGGTATTTATAGGAATTGTATTCATGATCATCGGTGGTTTTACCATGCTGTCCCTTGCTCTGTTAGGATTCCAAAATGTGCTTTCTATCATGATTCCCGTAGCATTATTTAGCATGGGTGTCGGGTTTACTTTTATCAATGCATTTGCCGGCGCTTTTCATCCATTTCCTCACATGGCAGGCACAGTAGGGGCTTTATACGCCTGTATGCAAGATTTAAGTTCGGCGTTATCTACTGGTATTATTGCCTTGGGTCAATGGTATGGCCAATTCTCTTTAGCGATAATATTGCTTATTTTAGGGTTATGTTCTTTCGCTTCATGGTATTATTTAGCCTCAAAAGATAATTAATAGGTGTTGTATGAAAATCACTGACAGTGAATTAAAAAAAATTATATCCAGGTTATCAGGGGCAAAAGCAGACGAAATTCATGATCATACGGTACTGATCGAAGACCTGCATTTAGACTCTTTGAAAATCGTTGAGTTACTGGCCATTCTCAGTGAGGATTATAATCTGATCGTGACCGAGGAGGATGCCATGAATTTTCATACTTATAAGGATTTATTTGATTTTACCCAGGCATGAGCCGTTTTTGTTAATCTCTTTTATCGATCTCACAATCTTTGGCCAACAAGTAAGCTTCTAGATGCTCTTGAAGCTTACCCCCTCAATATTGTTGGCTGATTGCATATGCTGATGTCCGCTATTGTCCCCACGGTAACAAAATTAAAATGTTTCTTTGCTCGTAGCCAGGACCCTCTTTTCAAACAGCCTAATAGCTTCATCAGCTTAAAGCACTGAATTGCTCATCTTTATGTAGCGGAATATTTTTGGTTCTTATTTTGATCATTTTTTTCATAAAAAGACCATTTCGTCCTATAATGAAAATAGTAATCTATTGTATGGTGTTCCAATGCAAGATAAAGACGAATTAGAAGAGAGTGGTCAATCTATACGAAAAGACGCAAAACCTTCACTAGCTGAAGTTATCGGAGGAGAAGATATAACAAAGCATTACCTCAATGAGGAAAATAAAAAATTTAGAATTTATCGCTACAATAAGGAAGTCTATGCAGTGCGTCTCGATGAGCAAAACTCAAATCCAATTGATTTTGTTCATATGTGGAGTAGTCATAAAGCAGAACAAAAAGGAGTTCCTAAAGAGCAGCAAGAAAATCTTGGTTCAGGCGTATACGGTACTGTGTATAAAATGACCTATCCCCCAAAAATAATGCCATGACATAGATGAGATTTCCGATAAACTAAACCAAAAGGAGATCTCAAAGTGAAAAAGCGTTACACAGAAGAACAAATTATAAAAGCAATCAAATCGCATGAAGCAGGTATAAAGGTCGAAGAGATATGTCGAGACTATGGAATTTCGTCAGGCACATTTTACAATTGGCGAAGTAAGTATGCTGGCCTTGAAGTGAATGAGGCCAAGCGTCTTCGTGAGCTTGAATCAGAGAATGTTAATCTTAAAAAACTGTTGGCAGATAAGCTCCTGGAGCTAGAGGCAATGAAGGATGTATTATCAAAAAAGTGGTGAAGCCAGCAGCAAGAAAGTCGATCATCGAGCACCTAATATGTTTCTTTAAGTTGAGTGAGCGAGTAGCTTGCAAGCTGGCAGGATTAAGCCGCACAGCATTTCGTTATCAATGTAAACCACGTACGGATGAGAAGGCCAGAACACGACTCAAGGTTTTAGCCGCACAATATCCGGCCTATGGTTATTTAATTCTTCATGGACTACTTAAAGCTGAAGGCTTGGTTCAGAATAAGAAGCATACTTATCGATTATACACTGAGGAGGGACTTCAAGTTCGAACAAAGAAAAGGAAAAAACTGACTCGTCCTCGCCAACCAATGGAAGTTCCTTCTGCACCAAACCAGCGTTGGTCGATGGATTTTGTATCGGATCAACTTAGCAATGGGAGACGATTTCGAATATTGAATGTAGTGGATGATTATTCTCGTGAAATGGTTGGCCAGCTAATATCTACCTCAATCAGTGGCAAACAAGTGGCTCGCTTTTTAGACCAACTTATTGAGCAAAGAAATAAGCCTGTTAAAGTGATTTGTGATAATGGTACAGAATTTACTAGTAAAGCGATGTTTTTCTGGAGCAAAGAAACGAATGTCACTTTAGGGTTTATTCAACCAGGAAAACCAACTCAAAATGCGTTTGTTGAGAGCTTAAACGGGAAATTCAGAAATGAATGCCTTAATCAGCACTGGTTTCGAACAATGGAGGAAGCACGATTTGAGATTGAACAATGGCGTAAACACTACAATAATGTTCGACCTCATAGCTCTCTAAATTATATGCCTCCTGTTGAATACGCAAGAAAGGTGGCATAGGATAATGAATCTCATCAAAGAAGTGGTACTAATTTAGGGGATAGGTCAAAAAAAACAGAGGATAAGGCCTACAAGGTAGTTGGTCGAAAAGCGGATAAAGAAAGAGACATAAAAATAAACCTGGATATTTTAGAGCAAAAATTTTTACTTAAACAGCATAATCTGGAAGAATATTTTGTTTTGGGTTTATGGAATACTAAAAAAGAATCTCCTTTATTTTTTATGCCTAAGGTAGATACGGCCCTTCCAAAAGGGTTCACCAAAGAGAGTTTAAAGCCAAAGCTCGAAGAATTTATTCTAGCTCTTAAGAAACTTAATGAGTTAGGGTATGCGCATCCGGATTTAGCAAATGACCATCGACACAATAGTCCCCAAAATATGCTAACAACAGCAGAAGGAATCAGACTCATTGATCTTGATTCAGGTTTCTTACCTTATAAGCAATATGCTGCTACATTAGAACCTACAAACCCCAGCATGGTCAAATTTAAGGAGCGTACTCTCGTTGCGGGTAGGGATCAATGGATATATGTATACAACTACAACAATCCTCCTGAAGGAAGGCCTAGAAATGAGTGGAGATCAGCTTTAGATAAGTGGTATGATCAAAACAAGAACAAAACCTTATCAGATAATCCCCAAGCGCTATTGAGTCTTTGTAAAAGAGGAGAGCTTTCATTACCCAAAAGTTTTGTAAATGAGCTACACAAGAAAAACGCCCAAGAAAGCATCGCTGAGTATCGTGCAGGAAGTACAAAGGATAGAGAACATACCTTTCGTGAAGTAAGTGCTTCTAATTTTAATTGTGCGGAATATAAGAAAGAATACCAGGAGTTAAGAGGAGACGCTCTAAAGAGAGCCATTCTTAAGTCACTTAAAGATTCTTTAGCGGATGTTACTACTATAGAGGATGTGAAAAAATTAAAGACAAAATTTCTTACTTCTCCTGAAATGGAAGTTATTAATAAAGCTCAAGGCAGAACCACAGAAATACTAGGAGTATTCGGCCTAAAAACCGATTCTCGCAAAGCAGTAGAGAAACTTTTTAAAGATGCTGAAAAAAGAATCGAAGAAAACAGTCAATTTAGTCCAAAATGAGAGCATAGAGGACAGACCCCACTTTAAGCTTTGATTTTACTCGGGCGTAGCCAGGAATTGATAATGGTAACATCCCTGTTTGATTGGCTCATTTGATGAAGCAACTGTCTTGAAAGCTTATTTCAAGACAGCCGCTACAACCTAATTAAACTTCAGGGCCTGGGAGTTTTCATTATCCAATTGCATGAAATAGGACATTAGCATATAAATTGCTACCGTTCCTGTGAGAACAATTCCGCCAAAGAGCATGTGATTTCGTGATGAGTAACTCGATTCAGATGTCTTTTTTGTCGTAGGGAGAGCAACCTTATGCCATTCATGGTTCGCAGAGAATAATTGCGAAGAGGGGACAATGCTCTTATAACGGTTAAATAAATTTTCCCATTTTTCCCTATGAGTTTTTTGATGGAGTTCAGCTTCTTCTTTGGAGAACACACTACTACTCTTTTGGAGATCCGACTGACTTAAAAAGTCATCATACTTTTTATGAAGTTCCTCAATAGGTGTCGCAATTTTTTCTTCACAATAACGAGTTTGAGCATTCTTTTTCAATATGATACGCGCGTGAGGAGGGATATTCTCAGGAAGCTCCATCTCCGGATTATCTTTAATTTTTTTTGCCAAATCCAAAATATAAAACGCAATGGCGCAGCTGTCGTATTCACATTGTTTTTGTACTTTGGTTGTTGGCTGCGAAGGAAGAGAACAATCAATTTCTGCGGCTTGTCCTATTTTCTTGAGTTGATTTAATTGTGTTTCTACTCGTTCTTTAACTTCTGAATGAATGTTATTTTCAGCAAGCAACCATCCTGCATAAGACCGAACATATTCTTGTTCAATATAAAATTTTACCTGATTAAAAAGGGCTATAAATTGCTCTCTATCAGCAGTAATGGATTTGTCTCGTTGCTGATTTTCCATGTCATCCATAAGCTGTTTTGCAAATCCTAATAATTCATTCACTTCCTCGAAAACAAGTTTTGCATTGAGACGCGCATCTGGACCAACGCCAAACTTTGCTAATGCAACATATTTTTTTATTTGAATATCAATCAATTCACATAAAAATTCGAATAATTCTTTTTGACTCTTCATCGTTATTTTATCCCTCTTGATTTGGCCAGTTAGCTTATCTGATGGCCTTAATTGATGCAATCAAATCACCACTTGAGTTTATTTTTCTGAGGTGTTTATTTTCTCTCCGTTTTTCTTAAAGACATATATAATAAAAAGAAGGAGGAAGAATTTAGGAACAATATGGAAACGAATCGTGGTTTAGCCGTGACAACAGAATCGTTGCAAGTTATAGAAAGTATTAATCACTTTCATCATCAAATCTTAGGTGCAGGGAAGGAGCCTCATTTTATTTTAGATGCAGTTAAAAATCATCCTGATAATTTACTCCTTCAAGTCTATGCGGCTGCTTTTTATCTTTATGGCCAGACTGATTCAGCCACAGCTTTGGCAAAAGAACATTTATTACATGCTGAAAAATTATTGCCAACAGCAAATTTAAGAGAAAAATTAACCTATCAAGCGGTTAAAGCTTGGATGAATTTGGAGTATGAAAGTGCTTTAACCATTTTAGCAAGTTTAACGGCTTTATATCCTCGTGACACTTTGGCGGCAAAATTTGCTGAATGGTTATTTTATTGCGCGGGACAAGCTTATAACAGCCACAACTATTTAGCTTTTTGTGAACGAATTGCGGCACATAATCAGGATGAATCTCACTTTATAGCCATGCATTCTTTTGCTGCTGAGTTGTCAGGACATGTGACAGCAGCTCAACAATTGGCTGAGCAAGCGCTTACAATGGAACCCATTACCCCTTGGGCTCATCATACCTTGGCACACACCTATCTGAATACAAATAATATTGCCAAGGGAATTGAGGCTTTGGAAACCTTCCGAGGGAGTTGGGACGAAATCTCATCCCTTCTTCGTGGGCACAACAGTTGGCATTTAGCGTTATTCTACATGGCATTACGTCAAGCAGATAAAGTGATGGATCTATATCCTGTAATTTTTGGTCTTTCTCCGGAAATTATAACCGAGCAAATCGATGCCATTTCATTATTATGGCGTTTGGATATGGCGGGGTTACCGCATTTGGATCGATTCAATGTGCTTGCCTCATATCTCAATGAACATCCGTTGATGCACTATACTGGTTTTAATACAGTTCATTACATTTATTGTCTTTCTCGTTTAGGTCAGGAAGATGCAGTGCGGAAAGCTCTGTCATCAATTGAAACTTATGCTAAAACTCTGGCGAAGGGATATAATCAAACGCTTTGGCTTTCCGTGATATTGCCCTTGAGCAAAGGGATTTATGCTTTTGTAAACAACGATTTTCAAACAGCCTGCGATTTCATGACACCTTGTATTTCAAGACGCACGGAAATCGGTGGTAGCGATGCGCAATCAGAAATCATTGCCCAGATGTATTTTATCTGTCTCGCACAAAGCAATAAGCTGAAGGCAGCGCAAGAGTTTTTCCATTTTCATTTAGCACATTATAAGGGAACGCCTTTGGCTGAATTTTGGTTTAGTTCGAAGTTTAAATTTTAATAAATAGTAACCTGGGGTTTAAATTACACATTCCCGGGTTACGGCCTCGCCTAACCCAGGGCTATACTAAATCACCTCTAAAAGGGCGCAAGCGGCAATGCCTCCTCCACCCGCTGCGACTAATAACACTTTATCTTTGGGTTTAATCTCAGCATGTTCGCGCAGGTAATCCAAAGCAATGCCTACACTTGAACCGGAGGTATTACCGGTTTCTTCGACGGTTTTGACAATACGCTCTTCAGGAAAACCTAATTGTTTGGCAACCGATAAAACTAAATTTTTATTACCTTGATGAGGTACCAGCCATTGAATATCAGCAGCAGTCAGATTTAATGCCTTGAGAAACTCCTCAGCTCCATCAACCATTCCGTGTACTGCTTTGACAAATAATGCTGTATTTTCTTTGATCGTAATATAAAAAAGTTCAGGGTTTGTACACTGTGCGGCGGGCAGTCTCGAGCCTCCTGCAGGAGTAGATACGGTATCGCTTACTTCTCCATCGGCAAACAACGCAGAAGCAATAAAACGGAATTCTGCATGTTCTTTATCGGTGGACACCACACAAGCGGCGGCACCATCGCCAAAAAGAACTCCCGTAGCAAAATTATTTTTATTTAAAAATTTGGAACGAATTTCACTGGCTATTAATAAAACGGATCCCATGCTCGCTTGAGCAATCGCGGCACTTGTATGTAAACCAACTACAAAGCCTGCACAGGCTGCTCCAATGTCAAAAGCACCGGTATTTGTTAATCCAAGACGGTATTGCACGAGCGGGCTAGTAGGTGGAGCAAGATAGTCTCCGGAAATCGTAGCCAGGATAATTTGGTTGATCTTGTTTTTTTCTACAGGCTTCGCTGCAAATAGCTTTTCTGCAGCAAGTACAGCCAAATCACTGCATGCTTGATCCTCATTAACCCAACGCCTGTTGCGAATTCCTGTCGAGAAGCTGACCAGTGTTGGGCTTTGTGTACTATTCATCCATTGGAGCACTTCTTGATTGCTCATAATCTTTTCGGGCAATGCAGCGAACGGACCTTTAAGGTATATATTTTTTTCAGCATACAATAAATTCATGATGATAATATTCCTTCAGAACGCATTAGTGGTAAACCACCGCTGACTGTAATCACGGAGCCTGTCATAAATGAGGTGCTGGATAATAAGGGATCCATCGCCTCTGCCACTTGATCGGGTTCTCCCATCATGCCTTGCGGAATAATTTGGGCCATTTTTTCTTGATAAGCAGGTCGCTTCCAAAATTGTTCGGTTCTGGATGTCTTAATCAAACCAACACGGACGATGTTGGATAAAATATTGTTGGCGCTGTAATCAACGGCCAGGTTTAAAAACAATCCTTCTAATGCGGCTTTGGTCGCACAATAAGCGCCATAACGACTGGTTCCTGTAATTGCCGAAAGGCTGGAAATCAGAATCAACCGACCAAATTTATGGGCCAAAAATGCGGGTAATAACTGATGAATCAACCAGATATTGCCATGGACATTATCATCAATATAAGTACGTAAGGCAGGATAGGATAAAGCATGTAATTTACGGAGTTGGTTTACCCGTGTAAAGGCATTCAGGATGACACCATCTAAAGGCTCTTGCAGCAGATGCTGCAGATCTTCTGTACTGCGTTCCGGATTGGAAAAGTTGTATACCAAGCCGCTTACATGCATCTCGTGCTGTTTATAGTGTTCCAATGTTCTATCCAGGCTTTCTTTAGTGGAACAAGTAATGATGATGCGGTCACCTAATTGCAGCCTTCTTTTGGCTATAGCCAGGGCAATATCTGAGGAGCCTCCAGTAAGCAAAAGATTCATTGTGCCCCCAATTCAACTAAGTGTTTTTCAATACTATCTATCGATACATAATGTTCTTTTACTAAAGGCATAACCGGGATTTTTAGTTTAAACTCACGCTCCAACTCGATAATAAGCAGGGCCAACATTAAACTATCCAGGCCGCCTTGTTCCAATGAGGCGGATGTATCTTGGGGAAGATGGGTAAGCCCAATCTTTTCCAAAGTATTGCGAATGCGTTCAGTGAGCATGGATTTTATCCTTCTGACTTAAAAGTAGGTTTTTTCTATCCAGTTTTCCGTGTTGATTACGCGGCAATTTTTCAAGTAATCGCACACTAATTGGAAGCTTTCTGGGTAAAAATTGTTGTTTTAATTGTTCGGTAAGCATTTGCTCCGTGATATTGGGGGCAAAACAACCTTGTTCCATACAGGCAAGTAAGCGGATACCATACAATTCATCAGCCAAAGGTAAGACAATCACTTCTTTAATCCCATTAATTTGACAAATTTTATGTTCTATCTCAATTAAATTGACCTTCTCCCCTGCTATATTCACAATGTGATCTCGGCGTCCTTTAATTGCGATTAAACCCGAAGGTAATTGCTCGGCTAAATCGCCAGTTAAAAACCAGCCATCTTGGATACGGGATTGTTGTTCCTCCCCCCCCAGATACCCTAACATCAATTGACTGCCTTTAATGAGCAATTCATTGTCTTCTGACAAACGTAATTGCCAATCACCAATGGGGTAACCGGCAAAATCCTCAAGAAATGAAGGGTCTTTGCTGGAATAAGTGAGCACGCGAGGCGAGGCTTCTGTTAACCCGTAATTATTGTAAATTATTGCTTTGGGAAAGGTATGCACCAGGTTGTCCCGTAATGAAATGCTCAAAGGGGCTCCTGCAGAGACAACCGCCTTTATTTTTGCAGCACTTTCAGGAAACAATGCAGCCATTTTACTCATCGCAACCCAATGAGAGGGGACCCCGCTCCACATTTGCGGCACTTTGCCACTTTCTAATAAAGTTTTGATGTCAGTAAATTGTGGGATCAGTTTAGTCGTTATGCCTGCAATTAACCCTGGGAGTAATTGGCCTAACAAGCCAAAAGAATAGGACAAAGGTAAAAATAATAATTGATCCTCAACTTGAGAAAACTCAAGGGCGCTTATAACTGCTCGACAATTGGCGCTGATATTTTTTAGAGAAAGTTGTACTGCTTTCATTTGTCCTGTACTCCCTGAGGTAAAGAGTACTAAGGCTAATTGGGGATGATGCGTGATGCCCTTGTTTTCGCATATTTCGATAAGTTCACCATGTTCATTAACAGTCATGCTCGTGCTTAAAATAGCCCGTTTTTGCCAGTCCAATTCTTGAGGGGGAAAAAGTGCTACGGGTTTTCCGATAGTTAAAGCAGCTAATAATTGAATCACAAATAGGGGTTGAGGCGTTGCTTGTAAAATCAGTATTCCTGGTGGAAGTTTCTCTAATTGCAAGGACATTGTTTTGATTGCTGTTGCTAGCTCAGCAAAACTTAAACGGTGCTTCTCAAAACTTAGCGCAACTTTATTTGGAGAATCTTGAGCCAAAAATTGCATATATTAACCCTCAATCTTATTCAATCGCCAGCTAGAGATGATAGGCAGTGTACTATCCAATAAGTGTTTGCGACAGAAATTTCGACGAATTTTACCGCTGGTAGTATGCGGCATTGCCTTAAGTGGAATAAGAATAATCTTATGAATTTCAAGTTGATGAGTCTGATAAACCAGTTCAAAAATGTTATGAAACAAGGTTTCTCGTTCCTCTGGTGTCATAAAACGATTTTTTATCTCACACATGACGGTAAGTTCGTATTCATGTCCGGTTTGTATGACAAAAGCAGCACATTTACCCAGAGATTCGTGCACTGGCGCATGTAAGATGGAGTATTCTATGTCTTGTGGATAATGATTTTTTCCATAGAGGATAATCAAATCTTTGATGCGGCCAGTCACATAAAGTTCCTCTTCATGTACAAAACCTAAATCACCCGTTCTTAAATAAACTTGATTACTGGGATCATCATGAATTTTGCCTTGAAATGCGTGCTGTGTTTCTTCTTCTTGTTGCCAATAACCTTGAGCAACACTGGCGCTTTGCACCCAAATTTCCCCGATTTGATCATTATCACAGAGGGTGTGTGTTTCTGAATCAACAATTTTGACTGTTTGCAGCAATTGGCCGCAACTGACTAGGCTGTGGCTATGTGGATTTGCTTCTTCAGCAAAATGGACGCGATGATCCTGATACTGTTCTTTAGCTAAGGTGAGTGTGCGATAGGGTGTACCAGGGACATGACCTGTGACTAATAAAGTTGCTTCAGCCAATCCATAACAAGGGTAGAAGGTTTCTTTGCGAAACCCATAATCTTTAAAGGCATGATAAAAGTGTTCTAAAGTTTCTTTTCTAATCGGTTCAGCACCATTAGAGGCAATGGTCCAGCAACTTAAATCCAAACCCTCTTTTTTTTCTTCTTTAATGCGTTTCACACAATAATCGTAAGCAAAATTAGGACTGCCACTAATGGTTACTCTGTACTTGCTAATGTTTTGTAACCAGGAAAGCGGATTTTGTAAAAAAGAAAAAGGGGACATCAGATAAGTTGAAACACCCGCATAAAGGGGAGTCAAAATATAACCTATTAATCCCATATCATGATGAGGTGGGAGCCAGCTGAATGAAATGGTTTCTTCGTTTAACTGAAAAGCATGGTAAATTTTGTGAATATTATCCAACAAATTGCCATGAGTAATAATCACTCCTTTAGGATGCATCGTTGAGCCTGAGGTGTACTGCAGAAAAGCAATATCCTGTTTTCGAATCAGCGGTGGTCGCCACAGCACACTCATTTGTGATTCTATGGTGTCTATGGCGAGACACGGAACGTCATCCAAATGTGGTTTTCCTTGTTTATCCAGAGCGGCAAATTTTACCAAATGATCTGCCGTCATAATGACACATACCGGTTTTGCATTGTGAATGATGCGATGTGCCTTATCTAATAATTTTGCTTGTGCAGGGGGATAAATGGGTACCGCAATACACCCTGCGTAAAGACAACCAAAAAAAGCTTGAATCAGAGGCAAACCAGGGGAAAATAATAATAAGATCCTGTCCCCAGGTTTTGCTCCTTGAGCTTGTAAGCGTGCGGCAATGGCTTTTGCACGTTCGTCCAGCTCAGCATAAGTTATTTTTTCTTCTAAATCTCTATTTACAAAAGTACAGCTCACCTTTTCCGGAGTATGAAGGGCTCGGTACTGAATTGCATCTGCTAGTGAGATACAATTAAAAATCTCTTTATTCATCGCAGAAAACCTCATGGCTTATGAAATTGGAGAACCTGTGCTGCGTAGGAGAGTCCGCCTCCAACACTCATCATGAGTATTTTTCCAGGGCGGTCGAAAATCTTTTCCTCGACCGCTCTTGCTAAAGAATAAAGAACCGATGCACCACCAAGATTACCAATCGTATCGGAATCCCAAATTATGGATTTATTGATTATTTGATTTTCTTCAAGAAGGTGGGTGATTAGTTTACGATTCACTTGATGAGGTATGATCCAGGTGATGGCTTCTCTGTCCTCTTTGGTAGGGAGTAAATGGTCCAGCATCTGCTTGTACTTAACATAGGCCAGTTCTTTCATTAGGGATTCATCGCCAATTAAATGATAACCTATGGTATCAATCTGTTCTTGGGTGGGCGGAAAAACACCCTGAGTAGTAAATGCTTCAACGTATTTTCCCTCCGTAGAAAAAAAAGTTTTTTCAACGGTGAAGGCACCAGTTTCCTTTTTTTCCATCAACAAGGCGGCAGCACCATCAGCCAAACCTATCCAGGTTTTTTCATTTTCAGGGTCGATTACTTTGGATAATGTCTCAGCACAACTGACCAAGATATTACTATACCCTAAAGCCATTAACGCATAGGCAAGATGAAGTGTAGATAAGGAAGTGGAACAACCCGTTTTCAAATCATAAGCAGGGGCATCTACTCCCAAGCTTCCGAGAACAGCTGCAGCTTGTGAGCCCGTAAATCGTTTATTGGTGGTAGACCCCAATAAAAAAGCATCTATTTTGGGCGGGGTGAACTGTGCAAGCAGTTTTTGTACTGCCTCAGTGGCTAATGATTCAGAAGTCAATGTTCTGGATTTGTCTAAAGACTCCCAAGGCTTATGGCACCAATAACGAGAATAAAAACCAAACTCCTCCCCAATTTTTTCAGCAAATTTCTCTAAAAAAGATAATGAGTGGCTGGAGGTTCTTGGGAAGTTTTTTAAAATATCCAGATTAGTGACTGGAAGAGAATTTGGAAGAACACGGGATGCCGCACTAATATCAAAACGAATATTGGGGGAGAGAATTTCCATAGAGTACCTGTAAGAATTTAATGCGAGTCATTATAACCGTTTTTTTAGATAATTTGACCCTATTAATGACGAAGTGTATTATTTTGCACAAATTTAACTTAATGCTGAGTGAAAGATGCCCTCATCGTCTGTTGATAAAACCACGATGAAATGGATAGAAAGTCTCATTGATGAGCATAGTTTTCTTCCATTGCTTACTGATTATGCCCCTAATGATCAAGTCCACATACAATTTGGGGCTGAAGTGATTACCGGTTTAGCTAAAGTAAACCATAGACCAGTTGCAATATATGCTCATAATCATTCAGTGAATCGAGGATATATTACCAGCCAAGGTGCAAAAAAGATTCTACGCCTTATGGATAGAGCCAAAGACTTACGCATCCCTATCATCGCCTTTTTAGCTTCCCCTGGTATTTCTTTGGAAGAGAATTTGTTAAGTGGTGATGAATACACTCAAATTATTGCACGCAATATTAATTTATCGGGTATTGTTCCACAGTTTGCAGTGCTTGTTGCTCCAACTTTAGGTGCACCTGCTTATTCTGCTGTGTTGATGGATTTGCTCTTTTTTAATAAGCATCGTAGCTATTTAATGGTTACCAGTCCTATGGTAGTTCAACAAGCAATCGGTGAAAAAGTCAGTATGGGGGAACTGGGTGGTACAGCAATGCATGCAAATACTACTGGGATTGCCGATTTTGTTGATGACAGTATCACCGCACAAATAAACCAGGTAAAAAAAATGCTCCACTTTTTTCCATCACATAATGGAGAATGCCCGCCGAGGCATGCAGTCCTGGAACCCATGCATGCTTTGCCCAATGTCCCAACTGATCCCAGAGTGCCGTTTAATATGCTCGATTTGGTTCAGGCAATTGTGGATAATTCAGAAGTATGGCAATACAAAAGCACCTATGGACAAGCCATGATTTGTGCTTTTGTACGTATCCATGGGTATGCGGTAGGGATTGTTGCTAATCAAAGTATTCGTTTTAGTGGTGCAATTGATTCTGATGCTGCGCAAAAAGCAGCTAAATTTATCCGGATATGCGATGCTTATCGAATTCCCATACTGACTTTAATTGATGTTCCTGGTTTTATGCCGGGAAAACGGGAAGAGCAAAAGGGCTTATTGCAACATGGGGCCAGATTATGTGCGGCCATGCAAACTCGAGTGCCTAGAATGAGTGTGATTGTTCGTAAATGCTATGGGGCAGCGGCTTTTCTCATGATGCAAACCGCATCGCAACAAGGTGATCTCGTCTTGGCTTTAGAAACTGCTACTCTTGGTGTTATGGGTAAAGAGACCACAAAAAAAGTGCAAAGCACGGATGGACAAGTCTCTGCCGAAATACAATCGAGTGAAACGGATGCCCTGCACCTCGACCCCTCGTTAAGGGATGCCTATGTGTCGGGTTTGATTGATGAACTCATTACTGCCGAACAAATACGTGGTCGTTTGGCGCAACATTTGGAATACTTATATCGCAAGATGGATGATCTGCCCATTGCACGACATTCTATAGTGTAGAAAGCGCTCTCTTTTTTTGAGCAAGAATAGGTAAGTAGAACCCCTCAGGGCACCTTCTCCCCGCGGGGGCGAAGGGAAGAACGAAATCTTTTCTCCTCCCCCACAGGGGCGAGGGAAGAACGAAAATCCCCTCTCCCGTTTCGAGAGAGGGGCAGGGGTGAGGGTATCACACGCTACAATTTAGTAAGGATCATCATGTCTTCTTACCACGATTTACTGCAATTAATTCATTCGTTTGAGACCTATTTAGGCAATCCTGAACAACAAGATAGCCCGATCAATTTTCAAGAAAGCTTGCACTACGATGAGCAAGAACAGCTTGCCTGGAAGCAAATTAAGCGGATTCAGCAATGGGGTTTTATGGATTATCTCATTCCTCAGTATCTTGGGGGGAAGTTTAATTCGCTAGATGTGGGATATTTTTTGGTTAAATCCATATGTAGACGCGATTTAACCACAGGCATAGCCCTAGGATTGCCATTCCTAGGTGCTTTACCTCTTTGGATAGCAGGAAATGAAAAGCAGAAAAAAGAGCTGGCGGCCTCTTTTCGACGTGGTGAAATTACGGCATGTGCGTTGACGGAGGAAGAACACGGTTCTGATATCATGGCCAATGAAGTCGTAGCCCAACCTTCTCAGAATGGGTGGGAATTATCCGGAAGAAAATGGTGCATTAATTTTGCTACTCAGGGAGAAAATATTACCCTTCTTTGTCGAACTCATGAACGGGGAGGGCCCTTAGGCTTCTCGGTTTTTTTTCTGAATAAATCTAAACTACAATCCGGTTTCATGCCAACCCCTAAGCTCCCTACACATGGGGTGAGAGGGTTGGATATTAGTGGTTTTTCTTTGGAACAGGCTTTTTTGCCCCAAGATGCATTAGTTGGTGATAAACAACGCGGATTGGAAATTATCTATAAAACATTGCAGGTTTCACGAACTTTATGTGCTTCTTTTTCTGTTGGCGGTGCAGATACAGCGTTACGCTTGGCGCTTTCATTTAGCCAGCAAAGACAAATATATGGGAAGGCTGCATATGAAATTCCTGCGGTAAAACAACGGCTAGGAGAACAGTTTACGCAATTACTCATCGCCGATTGCACGGCTTTAGCTGTGGCTCGTGCGAGTTCGGTAATGCCTCAACAACTCTCTTTTTGGTCAGCTATTATTAAATTTCTCATTCCCAAAATAACTGAAGAAATTGTCGAAGAATGTAGCATAGTAATGGGGGCTCGGGCTTATTTGCGTACAACCGAGTGGGCCATGTTTCAGAAAATCAGACGCGATATCGCAGTAATTGGTTTATTTGATGGGAGTAGTCAGGTTAATTTATCCGTGATTGCAGGAAGTTTATTACCGCAGGCCAGGATGAGGGGAAGTTGCCTTCCAAGTCAGTTAACCCAACTGGAGTCTATTTTTAATCTCAATTGTGTTTGCTCCGAGTTTTCTCTAGATCGCCTAGGCCTTTTTACGCATGCAGAAGACGATATTTTAGCGGGTTTATCCGTATTAGAGTCGGAACACATCAATCCCTTAATTCATGCAATTCGTGCTGAGCTTACTCGATTGGATCGCAAAATTGTTTCTTTGCATGAGCAAAAACAATTTGACCCACGCAGCTTGGCTGCATTTCGCTTAGCAGAGCAATATTGCTGGATTTTTGCAGCAAGTTGCTGCCTTCACTTTTGGCATTTTAATCAGGAATTGATGGCTAAAGAATTACTGGGCATAGACTGGATTCAGTTGGCAATTCAATTAATTATTAACAAATTAAATTCATATCCAAGTATTGATAACAGACTGCAAGAATCTATGGCGGGCAGTTTATCGCAATTTTACGAGCAACATAAATTATTTTCGGTGATTCCAATAACAATACCCGCCTAACCTAGAAAAGTGCCTCGCCAACTTGAATTTTTGAGGTTATCATTTCGCATCGCATTCATTTTGGCCAGTAATAGGAATGAATTGGAAAAGAATACTTATTGCAGCAATTACCCGAAAAAAATATCAGGCTTTTATTGAGGATACCCAATATCCTGAGCGTTCTCGTGAACGTTTATGGAATCAAGAGATCGTTCCTTTATTAAAAAAATCCTCCTATTGGCAGGCTCTGTTACAAAATAGCCCAATCTTAAGTCTCGATGATTTTCCCATTACGACTTATGACGATTATGAGGCAGCGCTTTTGGCTGCTCAACACAGCCATATTCAACCTTTTAATGGAGAAAAATTACTTTTTTGGTCAGAGACTTCGGGAACTTCAGGCGTTCGAAAGTTTTTCCCAATCACCACGTCATTTCAGACGCAGTTTCAGCGCACGATGCCCCCTTATATTTATACCTTGACTCAACGCGTTCCTGGTTTGTTTAAAGAAAAAATAGTGTATTTGGCCGCAGTCGATTCGCATAAAACATCTCCAGCTGGCACTCCTTCAGGCTGGATTAGCAATTTTAACTATCGTCATTTACCTTCTTTTATTAAACGTTTTTATGCGTTGCCTGATGAAGTATTCGATAATGCCGAAGTCTATGAACAATGGTCTGCTTTATATGCTTTAGCAACGGATCTGAGTGCATTGTTTGCTGTAACTCCTATGGTTATTGATGCTTTTTTTGAGCGTTGTCGTAACGACTTTAAATATTTTTTACCCTATTTATTAGGGGAAAAACCGGTTCCTGATTTTTTGCCTCCAATTCAAATTACAAGAAAACGTCGACGTTATTTACAGCAGCTGCTCCAACAGGAGCCTAGCTCCTTTAAAGAATTTTGGCCTTCTTTAAGTATTGTTGGTTGCTGGATTTCCGGTCTTTGTGAATATCCTGCGCTTCAATTGCAAAAATTGTTAGGACCAGGAGTTGGCATGGTTGATGGCACTTTTTCTGCTACTGAAGGATGGCTTACTGTCCCTATAGACAATCAACCAGGTGGTTTTTTGCATCCTGGTGCCCATATTGTGGAGTTTATTGAAGAGGGCAATATGATTAAGAAAGAAAATCTTTTGCAATGTTGGGAGTTAGAGCCGGGTAAAAAATATGAAATATTCTTAACCACAGCAATGGGCTTTATTCGTTATCAGTTAAAAGATGTAGTGAAATGCACCGGTTTCTTGAATAAAGCACCACGACTTGAATTTTGTTATAAAACCCAAATGGTAAAGTTAGAAAGTTGTTCTGTCTCAGGTTCTGAATTGCAAAACATGCTGAGCGATATTTCTTTTGACATTGAACCGCATTGGTATTTTGCACGCAATCGTTTAGGCAATAGAATTGTTTTTGTCACTGACGATGCAATTCAAATATCCGATGCGTTATTAGCGCGTATGCACGAGCGCTTAATGCAAATCAATGAATCTTATGCACATGGTGTGATGACTAAAGAGGTATTACCCATGGTTTTATTGCAATTGTCGAAAGATGAACTATTGGCAGATAATCATGCACAGACAAAACCTAAGTTAATTTCTCAGCAAGTTATTACCGGAAAATAAATAGGTTCTTTGCTTATTGATGATAATGAAAAGTGAATCCCCTGGGCTCACTGTCCTTTTTTTTAATTTAATGACAGTGCCTCTTCGGGGCATTCTCCCAGGCTTTTATAAAAGGAACTCATGTTATGACCGAGAAAAATAAAACCAAGGCAAAAAAAGCACCAGCAAAGACCGAATTATCACCGTCGATGCTGATTCTTATTGACTTGGTATCCATCTTATTTAGTTTGATGCCCGGTGTAGCTGCCTTTAGCATAACCGGCTTATTTATTTATCATGGATATGCTCAGACGTGGTTTGTTCTTCCCTTGGCTCCCTTTGTTTTATTTGCCTCGTTTATTCTGATTATTGCAGCGATTAGACTGTGTTTGCCTCATTTAAAACCAGGTCGATATAAACGAGAAATGAATCAAATGACTTTTGCTTGGTTTTGTCATTTTGCGCTGACTCGTTCCGCTAAAGTAATTGGGCTGAACCCTTTACTGCAAACCTTCAACGTGGTGAAGTTTTGTTACTGGCGGGCGCTAGGTGCTAAAGTTTCCTTTCAAATAGTCAATTCGTTTGACATAGATTTTGTTGATTGTCCTTTAATTACTATAGGAAAAAATGTCACTCTTGGTGGTGGAGTGTCAATTTGTTGTCACTCCGATGTAGGCAACTTACTTTTTCTTGCTCCTGTCGTTATTGAAGATAATGTTTTTATTGGTATGTCCACCGCGATTGGCCCAGGAACAACCATTAAAAAAGGGAGTTGGATCGGTTATGGAAACACATTTGTTAATCAGGTAGTTGAGGAAAATACCCGATTAGGAAATGTCAGACCTACCCCTGATATGGAGTAAGTATTTCGCACTGATTCATTGCACGGCTGTATTGGGCGCTTCTGGTTTAAAAAAATCCAACTGTTCCCCAAGATGCACGCATGCCCCCTGAAAAGGACATGCAGTTTTATCTATGTAGGGTACTTACTGAGATGTTAGGGATAATAAGGTGGGTTGGGTACCTACCTGAAATACTATGGGCATATACGGAAGATTGAATAGAAAGAGCACTATTATAAAAAATAATGCAGAACAAATATTTCCTATTCGTATCCATTTTTGTTCTCTGTTTTCAGGCAACCAGGCGGTAATGGCATAAGTCAGGCTAAATAAGATCACCATGATGATACAAATGACTACATTAACATCTAAGGAATAGGACAGGAAAATTTTATGAGTCATTATTAAAACCAAAAGAAATAAAATAATACGATAAATACGTAATATTAATTTCAGCCAAAAAGGGGCTCCTGATTCTACGCTGCCATCTTGGAAAAATGCATTGAAAAATATAATCCCCAAAAATGTGAGAGGGATTAAAATCGCGAGAGGATTAATGTATTCTTCACCACCGTTTACAGAGTGGCCTAAATAAAGGAAAAAATAAAAGATACTGATGACTGCTAGAAACGGGAATAGATAATACATCATTCTTAACAATAAAAAGCGCAAATTGTAAATGATTTGGATATTTTGTTGCCCAACTCCTAGTCCTATAAAAAACAAGGTAACATGGGAAATCAAACGAAAATGCAGATTATCGGAGTACAAATTCCATAAGTAATCACTCCCTACAGTTCTGAATATAAAGGCGCCCAATAAAATGAGCACATTTGCTAAGGCAGAAAACACCGAAGCAACAAAAAGTAAAAGAATAGTATTCCATACGGCAGCAAATAAACTGTTATAGCTGATACGCCAAGTATTGTCATGATGGTATGCATAGTGAAATGAATGACCTACATAAACAAATATTGGAAAGGCGCATAAGAATGTAAACCAATGCTCCAGAGGTAAAGAGGTAAAACGCGCCTCTATAGGGAGCAAGGGCAAAGACAAAAATAAGGCGATTAAGAAGCTGCTTGCAACCAAGCGTACGCAATTTTTGTTGTTATAAGCCAGTGCGTATAAAAGGCCAAAGAGACCGATTAAGGCATAATCGAATATTTTGGTAATTTCATTTCGAATTAACCCATCAACAGCAAATCCAAGGAGTAAACCGATTAGAGTAAAGAGGTAGATTCCTTTTTTTGATGGCATATTTGTTTCTCCTTAGACTTATGAATTTAGAATAGCTGATTTTGAAGGTACTTGCATTCCATTCTCTCTTCTCATTCATTTGTTTTGGATTGGGTTCGTTTGGGTGCAATTGATAGATATTATGGTTTTATTTTAATCGATGTTTTTGTAGAATGTAGTTAAGAGCCATTTAACGAATCCACTAAGGCGTTATGCAAAGTAAAAGAGAACGTTTTAAACAATGGCGTGGAAGCCAAAGCGATAAAGAGCAAAACATCCTCGACTCTGCAATGCTGATTAGCGACTATGTGAGTTCAGTAGATAATCTTGAAACAATCCAAGTCAATGCAGAGCAAAAATTTAAAGATTTTGAGCAACTTAAAGCACGCACCTATGGAATAATCGTTTTTGCCAAACTATTTATTGATGAAGCAATTGAACAACTACCAGAATCAGCGGCAAAAGAAAAAAAAATACTTGTTCACTCCAGTCTGATCGCATCTAACTTGTATGAGAACTGGAAAAATAACACCAAGGAAAATGTTTTTACTTTAATTGGAAATATTGAAAAATTATTTCTTTTAAATACACAGCCTTTTACAGATCAAAATCACTATAAAACATTTATGTTTTCTTCATATATGTTATGCCACCTTATTAAGGTAGCCATTGCGCAAATAGATTGGAGAGCGCAACTCGTGATTTCCGCTTTTTTTGATCTAAATGTAATCAAAGCTAAAGTTGACTTCTTTTTGCAAAAAATAGAAGAAAGAATAGAGCGGTTAAATCATCCAGAACTGGAAGCAAAAAAAATTGATGAGGTTGATCCCTTAAAGCCAGTTAAAGATCTCTTGAAGGAACGTTATCTAAAGGTATTAGGTCTCAGTCCTTTAATCAAAGTGAAGCCCACAAAAACAGGTGCCGTACATAAACACGGTGCACCGGGAGCCCCTAGGTTGCTGCCATCAGAGGTAAAGCAAGTAAATCAAAATATTTTTAAGAGCCTTACTGAGCTTGAAGCAGAGATAGAAAAAGTTTCTTCAGGAATTTTCAGCATCTATGAGTCGCGAAGGAAAAAAGTCGAGCTTGATGAAGAAATAGAAAAAGTGAGTCAATTACTCATAGCATTAGATGAAAATGATAAGAAAATTATTGGAAGAAAAGATTTTTTAGATTTTATCGAAGAACATAAGAAGTTATATCAGTTTCTTTTAGAAAATACAGAAGATACGCAAAAACAACAACTTCTTGACAAAATATCGCAACTGAAGGCTTCTCTTGAGTCACCAAATTTATCTTCAGGGGCTATTCAGGGAATAAGCTGGATGGCTACTCCGCTCACAGTTGTTTACCGAACTACTACACCGCAAGCAGTGCAAGAAGCAATCGGCTCCACACTGCCTGCTACCTCGGATGGTGCGTGCAAAATGGAGCTTAAGGCTTTGGTGCACGCATGTTTGTTGGATTTGCAAAACAAGTTGAAAAAGAAAGAGAGTCAAATTGCTGCAATAAACAATCGTTTTTTTAATCGCGATACATCACTAAGGCTATGGCTAGCAAGTGAAAGTTTCGAACAACTTGAGGCATTAAAAAAAGCAAATGATATGATGAAAGATGCTGTACAAGCCAGTTGTAATTTACTTACTACCATAAAACAAAATGCACTTTTTCTTAATAAGCTTCAGCAATCAAGTCAAACCTTAGACGACTTTGTTCAGTTGCATGATGGATTCTTCGTAAAAATTTCCAATTTTTTAGCTCAGTACTTTGCTTTTTTTAAAACAGAGACAGCAAAAATGATTGACGATGCTGTTGTCCTGAAGGCTAAAGTAGATGGATTAGCCGGTGAATATCAACGTGCTGTAGAGCAAGGAGTACGACAAATCGAATATACTCCAAATCTGGATGCTCCTATTAAAAGCCATATAAAAAGCCAGTTTAATGGAGATATACAGGAAATCCTCCAAGAAAAAAAGAACAACTTGAACCCAAACAAGCGTACAGTACGTTTACTGATGAACAATCTATCAAAGTTATTTGCTGAAAAGTCTCAACCCCTCAAGGCAGAACGAAATAAAAACGAACGCCATGAAGAAGAACCCGTTTTGGTGTGCGGTGTGAGCTCTTAAAAAATTTAATTCGGTTTTTTAAGGTTCAAGTCGTTCTTATGTACCGAGTCATTCCCGTATAGTCAATCCTGCGATGCTCACTATCAGGGTTTACATGTTATCCTCTCCAGTTATATAAAGACAGAAGATATTTTAATGGAGATTGCTATGAAGATTTTTACCCGCCATCTTTTGGGAGTTACGGTTGCCTTATCGTGTATCACAAGTTCTTATGCGTCCAATCAATTGGACACTGATTTTTGGTATGCCAAAGCCGAACAAATGCTGGAGCACGCAGTAAAGGTTCCAACTGTAGTCGGACAGAATCATGTACCGGAGTTGGCACAATATTTTGCTGATCAATTTCGTGCTGCAGGTATTCCTGATAAAGACATTCATATTATACCTTACAATCAAACTGCAGCATTAATTGTGCGTTGGCGAGCTGCGATTCCTACTGCTGAGAAACCCATTATGGTTATGGGACATATGGATGTTGTTGAAGCAAAAAAAGACGATTGGTCCATGGCTCCATTCACTTTAGTTAAAAAGGATGGTTATTATTATGGCCGTGGAACAATTGATATGAAAGACGGTCTGGTAGCAACCACAGTAGCCATCATGAAGCTCAAGGCACAGGGTTTTCAAAATAAACGCGATATCATTGTCTTTTTTACAGGAGATGAAGAAACAGGTGGTGTTGGTGCACAAAAAGGAGCTACTGAATGGAAAGATTTGCTGAATGCCGAATATGGATTAAATGCAGATGCTGGTGGTGGAGCATTTGATACAAATAATCATCCGCTTGGATTTGAGATTCAAACTGCTGAAAAAACATACACTGATTATATGTTCACAGTTCGCAATTCTGGTGGACATTCTTCAAAACCCAGAGCCGATAATGCTATTTATCAACTAGCTGATGCTTTAAAACGTCTGGAGGCTTATCGCTTTCAGCCGATGATGACCGAAACCACACGAGCTTATTTTGCCGCGAGAGAAAAATCAGAAGCGAATGCGTTAGGCGGTGCTATGAGAGCCTGGTTGAAAAACCCATCTGATAGCAAAGCAGCTGATGTCATTGAGGCGGATCCTGGTGAGGTAGGTCTAACACGTACTCGTTGTGTTGCAACCCGATTATTTGCTGGACACGCCAATAATGCTTTACCACAGCTAGCACAAGCAACTATAAATTGTCGTCTTATGCCCGGTGTTTCACCTGAGACGATAAAGAAGGAGCTTGAACAAATTGTTGCTGATCCCAATATTGTAGTGACACGATTGGATGATCATGTTGCCTCGCTAGATTCTCCATTGCGACACGATGTCCTGAGTGCCTATAAAAAATCCATTCATGCTCGTTTTCCTGATGCACCTATCATTCCGAGTATGAGTACAGGTGCAACGGATGCGCGACCCTTTCGTATAGTTGGTATTCCTGTTTATGGCGTAAATGGTACTTGGGTGATCAGTCCTGAAGATTTACGTGCACATGGCCGAGATGAGCGCCTACCGGTACAAGCATTAAATGATAATGTGGATCATTGGGTAAGCATGCTAACAACCTTAGCCGGATAGAGGCTGTTTCATTCCTGGATGTTTGAGTCAGTAAGAAAGTAGTAGATTGCTCCTCTAGCTTTCATAGATTGCACGAAAACCTACTAGGTAAAATCGAGGAGCAGAGTTACTATATTTGAATTCAGTGTATGAGAATCAAGTTGAAATCCTGGTTACTCGCAACCAGGATTGTATCTATACCTGCTTTTTTCCTGAATTTGTCCATTAGAGTAGTTTCCTTTCGGATTGAATTTCATAAAGAATTTTTTGTAATCCTAAGCTTTTATAGATAGTCCATTTTTTCTGCACGTACCATTCCATACCGACCCATACGGGTTTCGCAAACAATATGTTTAAATTAAGAACATTATGCTTTTTGTTGTTCTTTAATGTTCACTTAATAGTATTTGTCTAAAATTAAACATAATTATGTTCCTTCGTTGGTATTGGTATGGCTTTACTACCTGACAAAGCAAAAAAAATAATTACGTTGATACAAAAAAATCACAAAGAGTTACTGCAATCAAAGATGGTGGCTCACCTTCGTTTAAAAAATAAATCATTAGAAGACCCAGAAATAATAGGGGCATGGGTCGAAAAAATTGCAGAAGTAAGAACATTGGAAAATAGTTATCTTAATGAGGTGACTAATTCCCCTAATATCGCAGAAAAAATTGGTAGTGGCGCTCTGGCTGCACTAGCTGGAGGAGGGCTTGGATCCGCTGTATTTTTAGCAATGAAAGTATTCAGTACTAGCCCAATCGGCTGGGTCAAAGAGCTAATGGGTTTAGGCTCAGGGGACTCTCGCTCCATAGTGGAACAAACCGCAAGTGGTGTATTTTCAGCTGCGTTGGCAGCATTAACAACTAAAATACTGTACGATTCATTTATTAGTTCCTACTCAGGGGATAAATCAAAAGCCAAAGAAGAATTTGAACGTGAATTCCAGAAAGAAGATGGTTTTTCAAAACTAATTAAAGATAAAGCAGAAAATCTTTCCATACAAATGATTCAGCTTTTTCATTTTCGTGAAATGTTGTTATTAGGAAAAATCAGCGACAACGCAAATGAAATCGATGCTCGAAAAAAATTTATCGAAATAGCA
>NZ_JAPHOQ010000021.1 GCF_026191355.1 Legionella sheltonii | reverse complement strand
CTTTCCATCTTAGAAGAATTAGCTCGTCCCGTAGTGTTGATGCAAATTGGAGATATAGCCCAGGAACAAGTTGAAAGTAATAATAAAAACATAAGCGCAATTGAAAAAGAAATAAGAAACATAGAAATACCGGTGGATATCAAAATTAATTTAGGGATTCTTAAAAATTACGGTAAAGAGGTCCAGGAACTTGAAACAGAATTAAAAGAAATTGAACAACTTTTATTAGAGGAAAAACAAAAGGAGCAAGTCCACCTTAAATATTTTGACCAAGCAGAAAAAATATATTCTGGAGGTGACTTAACTAATTTTAAAAAATTAGGCGAAATCTTGGTTGATATGAGCTTAGAGGCAGTGAAATTAAGTCAGTTAAGATATCAAGAGATTAATAGCCGCATTGTAGAATTTTCTAAACGAGTTGCACACCTGAGTTTGCAGGCAGAGAACGA
The DNA here is from genome assembly GCF_026191355.1 of Legionella sheltonii. Classification (GTDB taxonomy): domain Bacteria; phylum Pseudomonadota; class Gammaproteobacteria; order Legionellales; family Legionellaceae; genus Legionella; species Legionella sheltonii. Next base: position 49,027 of record NZ_JAPHOQ010000021.1, on the reverse strand, counting down.
AAATAAGGCAGTAAATAAAAATTATGTAGAAATTGAGAGAAAATATGGAGAATTTTATTCCGATCAGGAAAACGCCTTGGCTCAATTAGAAATTCTAAAAGCACAACACAATGAAAGACTTAACTTTTTAAAAGAAAATAATTTACTCGATAATTCGCAAGATTTAGACGATGCTATAAAGATATTTGATGAGATAGACCATCTTAATGCAGCGTTTAAAGAAGCTGCGCTTAAATTTGCAGAAGAATTGCGTTCTTTTGACCCATCACAGGACCTAGAAGAAAGAAGGCAAAAAATAGCCAAGCTTTCGGATGAACTGGATAAGCTCTCTAAGCAATTCCAGATGCAAGATACTTTAGTGGGTTTAAAAAAACATTTGAAGAACTTGAGTCAGCAAGTCAATTCAAGCATTGAGAAAAATAAACAAACTCAACTTAGTTCCACTGAGTATGGTGAATTTGCAAAAAGTGAACAACAACAAATCGAACAAGAAGTGGAAACTCTTGGTGAAGAAATAAAAAGTTTACTAATGGGACAGAATAGAAATTGGGAGCATCTGATATCAGATCTAAATGATCAAAACAATCAAATAGAGAATCAAACGAAAGCTATCAGGTCTGCTTCCATAAAGAATCAGAGGCAGATAGATAGCCTGAGTACTTCTATCTTTTGGTATGGTTTACCGATTATTCGCTTCTTTTTTGCTGATAGATTAAAAGACAGACAAGCTAAACAAGCCACTCTGATCGCTGAGAATGACGAATTAGCCAAGTTAAGCTCTAGCTTGCAAGGTATAAAAAGTATAGGAGAGGAGATTGCTGCCAGCAAAAATCAGGTCACCAATTTTGATTCCCTTACAAAGGCTTACGAGCAAATGAACACTTTGTTGAAGAAACTTCAATCAAAGTCACTGTCTCAGTACGCTCCTGAACTTTATGATGTTGCTCAATCCCTCTATGTTACTGTGAATAGGCAAATAGAAGAGCTTACAGAGAAAAGGAATGAACTTTCAAGTCAGGCAGTAATAAAGAAAGCTGCCGTAGAAGCTTTTACCAAGGAGGTGGCTGGACTTCAGGAAAAAATAGACTGGTTAGAAAGTCACAAAGAAAAAACATTCACAGATCTGCTCATTGAAGAGCATGGGAAGGAAAAAGAAGGTATTGATCTAACTCAAATGCAAAACAAGCAATTTCTCCTACAACTCCAATCAAGTGCTAAAACAGGTAACTTAGACCAAATTAAGCAAATTATGGAACACTGTATTCATCTTGATGCCCCAGATTCTAGCGGAAATAATGCCCTACATTTTGCCGCTCACCAAGGGGAAGTGGGAGCTGCCAGCTTGTTGTTAGGCAGAGAAGAGCCATGGCACTCTAAAAATAAAGACGGTAATACCCCCTTGCATTTTGCCGCTTCAGGGGAAAAACCTGAAATGGTTGGCATGTTGTTGGATAAGCTCAGCGATAAGGACAGTAATTTTAAAAATAAAAAAGGGAATACTCCTTTACATGTAGCTGTTTCAAAAGGAAATCTTGAAATTCTTAACCTATTGCTCAGTGACTTAAAAACTAAAAAGCTGGAGTGGAATGTTCCTAACGCTTCCGGGCATACCCCTTTAGATTCAGCCGTTTTACAGGAAAAAGCAACGGTTGTTAATTTATTAATAGACGATTTAATAGAGAGAAACGCTCACACCCAGGCTACGGCTCAATTTAATACTCTGTTGTTCCTCGCCTATAAAAGATACTCCGAGGCTAAAGAACCTAATAGAAGAGAGAAAAGAGACAGTTTTGAAATCATTATTCAAAAGTTAAAAGAACAACGGCCTCAATTTGATTTAAGCAAACAGGATAGTGCTGGAAATAATTTTTTTCACCTAGCTGCAAAGAGTGGAGATATTAAACAAATTCAAGAACTATCTAATCAGGAAAAAAGTAGCCTAAGCAAACTCATGAGTAATCCAATTGATTTTTTTGTGAGTAACCCAATCAATAAGGAAAATGCAGAAGGTAAGACACCACTGCAATTAGCATTAGAGAATAATCATCTTCATGCAGTTCGCTTATTGATTCTTTCTGGAGCAAAAATTGACAAACCAACTTTTGCAACCGAAAAAGGAAAACTGTTTCTTGCGGAAGTTTCACCTGCAGAGGATCAGGAAATATATACCAGGCTCGTAAAAGAGGGATTAATCACCTCTCGAACCGAGAAGGAAGAAGGCACATCAACCTTGGCAGAGCAGACTTCGACAGTAGATGGCAATGCGGAGTTGGCAGAAGATAATGACGAATTCTACGCGCAAGAAATGTCAGCAAAAGAAAGATTAGAAGAGGAAAGGTTAGCAAAAGAAAGGGAAGCAAGCGTTAAAAACAAAATAAAAAATTTTGGTTCAATGGATTTTAATGAAAAAAAAGTAAGGGATGAATTGCTAGGAGAAATAAAAGCTGCTCCACTCCAGGATAAACCGCGCTTAGCTAATGTCAAAGATAAAAATGGAAATACTCTCTTACACGTTTTGATTAATAATAAGGAAACGAATGCAGTAAAAGCGGTTTGTCAATACGCGGATGTCTATATTAAAGACAGAAACTCTGAATCCGCACTCTCACTAGCAACCAAGTCCCTGAAGAAAAAAAGTAAGTCTATTGGGGGGCTTCTTGAGAGCCTGGCAGGGAATAAAATTGAGGACTCCAACGAGGCGGAAATTTATAAAGCCGTAGAAGAAAAAGCACGTAAACAGGATTTAGTCCAACTCAAGTCACTGAAAATAATGTCTCAAATGCATTTAGTAATACAGCAATTGTTACCAAAACATAAGTCTCAAATATTAGCGCTTAAAATAAAAAAAGCAGATTTAGGTAAACTGGAGGTGATCAACACGAGAGTTCGAGAACGCTCCGATGAAATTTTTGTTGGCATGCAGAGGACGAAACACAAATCGGAGTATAGGATTATACACCCCCTCGAATCTCAGAGAGTAGTTGAACTACAAAAAGAGATGGTGGGATTAATTGAGATATTAAAGGAAGATCTAGCGGCTATGAAAGATCAATTAAAATCCCTCCGAGATGCTGAGAAATACCAATGGCACTCCTGGGAAGAGGACACCCGCTTACATCAAGACATTAAACGAGGCCAAATTGATATCTGGAAACAAAGACGTAACGCAGAAACGTTAGCGGAAAATATTAATAAACCGAGTGGCGGTTATCCCCCTTTGCATTTAGCGATACTCTACGCAAATTCTGGCGATTCTCAGGAAGAGCAAGAGACAAGCTTACAAATGGCTAAGTTTCTGATTGAAAAAGGTGCCGACATTAATGCTCAAAATACTAAGGGAGAAACAGCATTACATTTACTGGCCCAACGATGCGACCCGGCAGCACTGGAAATAGTGAAGTTACTCAAAGCTCGTCAGCTCCAAACTAATGCAGTCGATAGTGCCCTAGAGGTAGCAAGACGAGAAAATAACCAGAATTTTCTTAATCTGTTCCCAAATAAATGTGAAGAAATGCTCAAAAGGATTTCATTTTTCGCAACATCGGAGCAAGAAGAGACTTTGGTTTCATCACGGAATAAAACTGAAGAGGGACCAGTATGTAGAGATAGGACCAATCTGTTTAAAAAAATAAGAAAAGAAAAACAAGAGCAAAAACAAGATCATCAGGAAGAGACGAAAAAACTGTCCGGTTAAAACCAGTTTTTAACCGGGGGGGCAAAAGGAGTGGTTAGTAACCAATAGTATCAAAGAATTACGTTTTAAATCGGGTACCAAGATTGGTACCCAGAATATCTCAACAGAATTAAAAGATAATCTTGACTTATTGATTTAACTACTGACGTTGAAGTGAATCAAACACACGAGCTTTTGATCCAATCGATAACAAACCACATCATTTAATTTCAAAGATCGCTTACATCGCTTTATTGATGTAGCATTTAAAAATAAATGGATTTCATTTGATTAAACCAATTTTCATTCGATAACATAATTCAGTGTACCCCATAGAGCAATCAAGAGCGCTATAAAGCAATAATGAGCAGCTTATTGGAAATAATTCTTTTAAATCAATAAAAATTAAAATACATCTTATCAGATACAAAATTGTCAGTTGATAGGTATAATGCGTAACATTTTAGATTCACCACTTGGTCATTAACACTTAGGGAAATAGTACATGAAGCATAGACTCATCCTTAATCGGCAATTTTATTTTTCTTCTAGCCTACCTTAGGGATTATGATGAACTTACAACCAGAAATCGCGGAAAAATACTTAACCGTAATTAAAAAATCACTCACGGGTTCTTTAGACACGTCTCAACCAGAACACTGGCAATTTAATATTGCTACAACAAAAGCGTTTAAATCATTTATGACTAATGGACAAGTTAGGACGCTCATTGGTCCCAAACGATTAGATAATATAGAACAGTCAATTAAATATATTACAAGTAATCATGTTAATGGTGATATTGTTGAAGCCGGATGTTGGCGAGGTGGCGCTTTATTGTATTTAAAAGCGTGTCTGAATGTTTATGAGGAACCCAACACAACCTCACGGAATGTTTGGGGTGCGGATCTATTCCCAGAGTCAAGCCAACTCGTTACTTCTTATTCTAAATTAATACGCTTTAAGAGCTTATTAAAAATTAGAAAATTACTTCCAAAGAAATCCCAACAGCGTTTAGCTAATCATATTATGGAAGCCTTCCCTAATGAACAATACGACAAAACAACCTTAAATAAGATCTTTGCTCTCGCCAATTCGTTAACCTATATAAAAAAGGAATCCTTAATATCGACTTCTCATCACGATCTCCTCGAAGCATTTAAACGGTATGATCTTTATGATGAGTCAATAAAATTAATGCCTGGATGGTTTAAAAATACCTTACCCGTAATGAAAGATAAAATTGAACATATTGCACTTTTACGTATTGACGCTGATTTTTATCAATCAACATTGGACGTACTCAACGCTTTATACCCAAAGTTATCGCAAAATGGTATTTGCATTATTGATGATTATGGTGGCTTTACAGAATGCCAGCGAGCAGTGGACGAGTACCGTAAACAACATCAAATAACTGAACCCCTAGAATCAGTTGACGGCACCTGTTATTACTGGATCGTTAAGAATCCCATCCAACAATGAAGTAAGTACCTTGCCTGGCCCAAGCTCAATAAAATCCAAATACCCTAAAGCCAGGCAATATTCGATGCTTTGATGCCAAAATACAGGCCTCACTAACTGTTGGCTCAGTAATTGAGGCATGTCGATAGAACAATCAACCTGTGCTCGTGCAGTAGCATTGAGTATGATCGGATATCGGGGCTGGTGAAACTGAAATTGTTTGAGATAGGAATAAAGAGTTTCAGCAGCGGCTTGCAACAAAGGAGAATGGAATGCTCCACTAACCTTTAAGGGAATAAAACGTCCTTCAACAAATAATTTGGCACTGGCATCGACCGATTCCTTTGTTCCTGAAATCACGGTTTGCATGGGAGCATTATAATTAGCAATCACTAATGGCAGCTGGTTTTCTTTGATAATCGTTTCAATTTTAGCCGCACTCATTCCAACTATTGCCGCCATAGCTCCCTCTTTAGCTTCATTCATCAATTCCGCACGTCGCTTAACGATTCTTAGTCCAGTAGCAAAATCAAAAACTTCGGCCACATAAAGTGCTGCATACTCACCTAAACTATGTCCTAATACCATATCCACTTTTAATTCGGCTTTTCTAGCAAGCCATGCCATTATGGAAATACAATAAATGAGTGGTTGAGTATATAAAGTTTGATTCATCACGTCACTCAATACAGCTTGCTCCAGGTCATAACCAAGTATCTGATTTGCTTCAGAAACAACATCGGGAAATAATTTAAATAAATCTTGTCCCATTCCTTTAAATTGTGAACCTTGGCCAGGAAATAATAATACACTCATAAACTCACCTAAAATTTAATAAGCCTTTAGTTTTTCTGGAACGAAAATCAATAAACTCATTGCGATCTTCAATGTTTAGATAAATATTCATTTTTTTTACTTCAACAAAACGTTGTCCCAAATCATGATGATAACGATGTCCTGGATATACAAGCACTTCATCGGGAATCACTTTTTTCAGATAATTCAGGGAATCAAACATTATGCCTGCATCCCCACCTTTACTATGACAAAAACCACAACCTTCATTAAATAAAGTATCACCTGTAAAGAGCGCGTTATCGATTTGAAAACAAAGCCCCCCAAAAGTGTGGCCCGGCGTTTGATGGATAATAATGCTAGGAAAACGCTCAATAGTAATTGTGTTTTGTAAAGGATAAATCGGCTTAAGGTTATGGCACTTAAATTCATAATATGCAATCTCTGTACTGCTCATATACACAGGACATCGGTAATATTTGGCAAAATAATTCGCCAAATGCGCATGATCTAAATGATGATGCGTTAATAATATCGCAATGACCCGTAAATTATTTTGGGTTACAAAATCCTGAAATTTCTTTTTTTCCCATGAAGGATCTATAAAAATACAGGTATTATTTTCACTATCCACAACAACGGGGCAATAATTTATAAATTTAAATCGTTGCGTTTTAATCACTTCAATGTACATCATGAACTCGTATAAAATTAAAATCAGGGTGATACGCCATTTGATAATGATACTTATCAAAACAAATGATCTGATTTTTTTTGACTGCTAATACAATGGGCTTGAGCTTAAATAACCGAGAAATCAGCTCCTCATCTGCTTGAAGACTAACCAATGGATTTTTAGCAAAATAAAGAACTGGAGATACCATCAGTTCACCTGTGATGCGATGGGTATCAAACAGGTTAAAATAATTAGTTAAATGCGCTTCATCTCTAGTTTTATGTAAAGTAATACGATTTTGTGCGCACCATAGCTCTAATTTTTTCACATCAAAAAATAGTGCTACATCGTCAAAAGACAATTTTAAATGAACATTTAAAATAAAATGGTCGGCACAATGTTCAACCAGTGCACTACTATCCCATAACACCAAGCTGGCATCCCTTTTTGCACATAAAGTGACATAAGAAATCGCTGAATCTAAATAATCAATGTAGTGCCCCAGAGTCCGATCTTCTGTCGTAAAAGTGCCAACAACTATTTGTTTCTCCAAACACAATGCAGCCTCAAGCGCTGGAAACTCGAGATCATTGTTTTCCGAAACCTTAATCATTATGGACTCCAATCGCCTTCTCCATATTCTGGCGACGCATTTGAATGTTCCAAACGCCCCCCGTTACCATTTGATACTCATTGTTTAACAAGGGTTTAATTTTCAAATGTGCTTTTTCCAATTCATGCCAGGGCAAGGCCGGAAAGAAATGGTGTTCCACATGATAACCAAAGTTTAAAAATAAATAATGTTGCAACCATCGTGGAAACCAGGTACTACGGGTTGTTAAAGCATGTTCTTTTAATGTAGGTCGATGTTGCGTGGGTTCCAAACCTAAATGCTGTGGTGTTGACAACGTTTCCCAAAGTACCCCATACAACAAAATCGCTGGAAATAGATTTTTAAACGTTAAAAAGTTAGGGAAACACCACTTCAAGAGTACATAAGTAAAAAACAAAAAGAGTACTGAGAACAAACATTGTCGGAACATCATTCGAGATAATTTTTTTTGCTTTAAGAGCTTCAGTGGATAAGTCCAATAAACGAGATGCAAAAAAAACACATTTAAAGGGATAAAAGTTCTCCACCCTAAATGAAAGATCCAGGGTAGCTTCTTACTTATTTTTGCTTGTTTCAATAATTCGAATACGGGATCTTTATCAATATGCCCAGTCCATTTATGATGCTCTTCATGAATGATTTTCCATGGATAGAAAGGCATGCAACAAAAAATGCTGTTGTAATGACCAAGGACTGCATTAAACCAAGATTTACTGGATAAAGTGTTATGGCCGCACTCATGGAGTAAAATGAAATTATGTAGAAATAAAATCGCCAGGCAAATTTCCCCTAAGCAATAAAAAAATAAGCTGTTCTTCCCTAAAAAAACAACAGCAGCATAAAGCAACACCATATCAGCAATCAGAAAACCGAGGCTTTTTGTCAATCGCCGTTTAAAGTTCAGTGACTTCCTCACTTCAGTGTATTCTTCGTTACTTAACATAAAACCGCTTCCTTTTTCTTTTCAATAGTATTAATAAGTTGTGATAAAGAAACATTTTCAAGTAATACGGTAGGTGAAATGTTGATCTCTAACTCACATTTAATTTGTTCTGCCAAATGAATTGCCGCTAATGAATCAAAACCATAATCTGTTAATGATTTATTTAAATCTAAATTTGCGGTAGCGCAATTTACATGTCTGGCTAAAAGTGTCAATAACTCATTATCTGTGCCTGCAATTTTAGGTAAAATCAACGGGGTTTCCTTTTGAGGAATCAACGTTTCTTGTATCCGTTCTTTGTAACTAAGTCGTGTTTTTAATTTTGCAATAAAGATCGATTGATTGATTTCTTTGGGCATCGCATAGTCATCCACTGCAAACCCCATTTCGAGGAGTAGTTTTTGCCAGGTGTGCGCATTGAGCAAAGCACTCGCGGAAATACGGTATTCATCTTTTTGGGAATGCCATTGTTTAAATAAGCCAAAGGTAAATGCAAGGAATAAACTGTTTTCAGTTGCTTCATTGATAATAAGCACTCCCTCATCACGAAGTAATGGAATAATATTCATCAGACATTGACGAATATCATCTGCCGTATGCAATACATTACTTGCAATAATGAGATCAAATTGTTGGCTCATCGCAGGTTTATTGATATCTAAAGTACACGTTTCTACACCAGCATACTCAGAGAAATTGTCTTTAGCCTGAGCAACAAATTGAGGGTTGATGTCACTGAACGTGTAATGAATCTGATGTGCACATTGAGTTAATACTGCTTCCGTAGTAGCACCAGTCCCCCCTCCTAATTCAAGAACATCAACTCGATGATGACGTGTAGCAACGATTTCTTTAACTATGGAAGCAATGGCTTGATTGTAATGGCTTGCCAAAAGATTTTTTTGATAAATAGCACGGACCAAATCATCTCGTCCAAAAGGAAACATGACTTGATGTATGGTTTTTTGTCCTGTGACCACTTCAGTAAACTGTGCCGCACACACTGTAAGTAACTGAATAAAAGGTTTAATTTGTGGGTATTTTTTAATTAATTGCACATGGTCTTGCAGCAATTCAGCATCAGATTTAACTTGATTTTTATTTTCAGGAACATGTTTCTGCTCAAAATCTTTCAAGCGGTTGATCAATGCAAAATAGTATTTTTCATAATCCTTGCATACTCCTTGCCCCAAATAATTTTGACTCCAAACAACACCATGGGTCAGTAAGTGATGCTTCATTAAATGAAAACAAAAATGTTCTAACTCACGTAATCCTTGATTAAACAGGAGTAATTCTTCAGTCTCCTGAGCCAAAGCATCGCAAAAAATCGGCATCATCGCTTTAACTGATTCTGAAACATTGAAAAAACTCAGGTTGGATTGATTCGAGGATATTGCTAATTGCAGTGAGTAATCACCTTGTTCTGCGGTGATTGGTGAAATACCAGAAGCCAGCATTAGTTGATTTGCAGCTTCATCTTCTTGCTGCCAAAATCCCCAATGAACCAGTTTTATTTTCTCGGAATGCAATGCATTAATTAATGCATCAGCATAAAAACATGTTGCTGAATAACCACCCCTGTTTTTATTTTGTGTATAAACTTGCACTGAGGATGTCATTACAATGTGCTTCACTTCGTGGCGACGAGACGCATTGATCAAATGATAAGTTCCTAATACCTTAGCCCCCATCTGCATCAAATAGTCTTCATAGCCTAATAAATTGATTGGGGATTCTGCATAAGAAGCACCCAAATGATAAAGACAATCTATTGCTCCATAATTTTGAATCACCTCGTCAATTAAAGACTCCACTTCATCGGCAACAGTAGAATCTACTCTTCGCCAGTGCAGTATTCCTTCTGTCCTTGGCACCGTGTTACGACTGGCTATAAATAGCGCTCGCGGTTGACGATCAATAAACTTAGGAACCAAGTATCTTCCTACTTGGCCATCTCCACCAATAAGCACAATCACTTCATGACTCGGTATCGAATGATTTAAAGAGAGATTCAGTGCTTTAAGCTGTCGATGCCATACTCCATCATCTGCCAAAACTAAAGGATAAGCTTGGCCTTGATAGGACACAGTAAACGCTTGAGGGATAATTGTATTGCCCGCAAGATCAATGCATTCAATAAACCAGGATGGGTATTCCTTTTTTAAGGATTGAGCTAAACCATGTAGGCTTGCTGCATAGGGATTAATCGTCGATTGCTTTAGTCCATAAGCATTGTTGCTGAATACATAGATTTTTAAGGGTTTTTCACTATAAGCCAGTTCGTCCAACTTTTTAATACAATTTAAAAAGCCAGCCATCCCATAGCGTTGAGAATAAAGCAAGGAATCAGGATTGATCTCTTGGTCACACATCCCTGCAAAGTAATAAATCAATTCGCAAGAGTGTTCTTTCAACCATTGCATGCCCTGCTCTACTGAATCTGTATCATCGACATATACAAAATAAATAAGTCCTTTATATTGTGTTTGTTGTACTGCATTTTTTACTAATAGCTCTTGCGCCCTTGTCAAAAAAATAGCGACATACCGATAGCTATCAAGCTCAAGGAACGCAACCTTTTTCTTGCTCCAAATTGGTTCATAACATTCTATAGACCTTAGGTCTTTATTGATTGATTTTAGCTGCTCTTGCTCTTCAAACCAACAATAATGAGTTGCAAAAGGATAAACAGGTAATGCAAGGGGAATGGCATTAATTCCTTTATAAATGCGTTGCCAATTAATCAGTTGTCCCTCTTGATAGGCATAGGCAAGCTTATTCAAATAATCTTTTAATTGATTGGGTAACTGCTGTAATTCGAGAAGAGTTTCTTCGCTTAAAGTATGGTTATATAGAGGGGTTATTGAATCAGAACCATATTTTAATTGCTCTATCAAATCATCAAGGTTTTCCACAATAAAGAACTTACGACAAGCAAAATCAGCTCTTCCTACATTTAGGGTAAAGCTTAATTGAGTCAGGCTTATGTTGTTGTTCAAAGCACTTAAATAATCCAGAAGCTGCTCTGTCTTTTTTTCTAGAGCATCTTCAGTCTTTGCAGACAATTTGATTGGAATATAAGATAAATTAGGTAGTTGTTCTGGCAAAGGGTTATTGTGCGCTAAAACACAATGACCATTACTGCCACCAAAACCAAAACTATTAATTGCGATCGTGGATAAAAAAGCCGGTTCGGCTTGACTGGCAATATGGAATGGACTCTCTGCAAGTCGAATGAAAGGATTAACTTCCTGAAAATTTACCTGCGGTGGAATCATTTGATGTTTGAGCATCAACAATGCTTTAATCACACCGGCAAGTCCTGCAACAGGTTCTGTATGGCCAATATTGCTCTTTACTGAACCAATATAAAGTGGTTTTACTCGTGATGAGAACAACTCATTTAAGACTGAAAATTCAATAGGATCACCTAAATGAGTTGCCGTAGCATGTGCTTCAAAATAATCGATTTCATCAATTGATATTCCATTCTGATATACTTGGGATAGCAATTGTTTTTGCGCTAAAGGATTAGGTGCGGTCAATGATTGTGAATGCCCACCGTGATTGACTTGAATTGCTTTTATATTGGCTTCGATACGTAACTTTTGCGTTACAGCCAAATCTTCTCCGACTAACCAAACACCAGCCAAGCCTTCTCCTTTCACATAACCATTGGCTTGGGCATCAAAAGGTCGACATTCATTCGTTGAAGAAAGAACATTTAACTGAGCAGTTAATTCAAGTGTTTTTACATCGCAAAGCAAACTAACACCAAGAACAAGAGCGGACTCGCATTCACCTTGCTTAATTGCCTGTACTGCACGATTTAAAGCGGAGAAACTGCTCGAACATGCAGTATCGATGGTTTCACTTGGCCCATGGAAGTCAAAAAACTGTGAAATTCGATTTGCAGCAAAGGTCTTGGCGCAACCTGTAATTTGGTAAAGACTACTTAACTGACTGCGATCCAATAAGCGCGCATAGTCATCAAATTGAATGGCAACAAACACACCGATGCTTTTACCTTTCAAAGAGATCGGTGAAACACCTGCTTGCTCGAATATATGCCAGGAAAGCTCTAATAACTTTCGTTGCTGAGGATCCATATATTTTGCTTGTTCCAAATTCAGATCAAAGAACGCAAAATCAAAATCTGCAACATGGTTAATAAAGCCCATCTTAATTGAGTCATTCTTCCTATTATCAAAACGCGTCTGCAGAGGCATCTGGGTACAATCTTTCCCTGCTAATAAGGCGTACCAGTAGTCTTCTGGGCTAGGACATTGAGCAAAAGAACAATAATAACCACAAATAGCAACATTTGATAACGTTGGCTCCAGGGCATTTAATGGGGAAGAAACAGAAATGCTTTTTGTAATTGCTCTCCCCTCATTGACGTCCCGCGACTTGTCCGCGGGATCCACAGTTCTAACCTCATCACTGGATTCCGCGGACAAGCCGCGGAACGTAGGTTTGAGTAACGTAGGTTTGAGTGAGGAGTGAGTAGTTACATATTCCTCTAATTTTCCTATCGTCTCGAATTCAAAAAATTGATTGGGATTTATTTGCATGTCATAGTGTTTGCTTATTGCATCCGTTAATTCAGTGAGGGTCAATGAATTAAATCCCAATTGATAGAAAGTCTGTTCCGATTTAATGTGATGAGCGGAAATCCCTAAGATTGATTCGATTAGTTCATGTAAAGAATGATCTTTATTCCAGGAACGCCCTTGCTGTAATTTTTGCAGAGGAACATTAAAACATTCTTGAGTTAAATACTGATGAAATTGCTTGGGGTTTCCCTGAAACGGGATGTATTCACCGGCTGGTAAAGTTAATAACTGCCGGCAAATAAGGTTTAAGTCTTCTGCCCTTAACGGCTCTAAACCTTGATTGTCCCTACTCCATGCTAACCAGTTCAACTCATCCGATGACTGAGTTGACTTCGTCATTACAAAGGGTAAGTAAACATACACATGCTCTTTACAGTAGGCATTTAATCCCAGCAAAGAGGCGTTATAAATTGCATAATCTACTTGCTTGCTAAATCCAGCTAAAGCAGACAAGGAGGAAATACTAATTAATTTTTGGGGATGATGGCATTGAATGAATTGGCTTAAATGAAAATGAAGTGGTTGTCGTTGTGCTACTTCATTTGCACTGTTACCAGGCATAATCCCAAGACAATTAATTATGACATCATAAGAAGAATCAGTAGGATACGGATTTGAAAAATCATGTTGGATGTAATGAATTTGTCCTTTTAAAGCATCAATCATGTGTTGACGTTTGGAATCAAGCTCACTTCGTCCAATAATATCAAACTGAGAAATGCCAACACCAATTAAAGTCTGACAAAATTGATAGCCAATAGAGCCCAAACCACCTAATACTACAACTCGTGCTCCAGGGAATAAAGGTAATGATTGATTATTCGTTTTAATTAAGTTTAAAGCAAAAGTAGATCTGGTCTTATCATACTTAATCATTCGATGGTCGGGCTGATGTGCTTCGTTACTTACGATATTCACCACTTCAGAACTTGATAAACTCGTTAAATGAGGAATCAAAATATTCTTGTAATAATGCTTGAGCAGCTTGGGCATAGACATCATGAATGCATGTAACTCCATCCAATGACTCTGACTTTGATGAATAAAAATAAATTGAACCTCAGGATTTTCAGAGATGCATTGATTGAGTAATCCAATAAGACGATCCAATCCCTTGTCTGCTACGGCAAGAAAAATTGCTACTTTATTGAACGGAATGCCGGACGTTGCTTGGTTAAAAAACATCTGTTGAGAACCATTATCTAATTGACAAATCTCCTCAAACTTAGCGATCGGCTCCAATGCGCAAAGCTCCCTATCCAACTGAAAGCAATAGGGCATCATTTTTTCTGAATGTGAGAACCAATAATTTTGTTTTTTATAGTGTGTTTTGGACCTTACACAAAGGTTATGGGAGAAATTTTGTAAAATTAAATGCGCATTACTCCCACCTGCACCAAAACTACTCAAACCAGCAAAACGAAGTTTTTGCTGAGGTACGAATTCAGTACATATCTTAATCGGTACGTCATCGATATTTAATCTTGGATTTAATGGCAAAGCATGAATTGAAGGAGCTAATGCCTGAGCTTGGAATTGCGCAATGAGTTTAGCAATGCCGGCCATGCCAGCAGCAGATTCCAAATGCCCCAAATTACTTTTTATAGATCCTACATATAAGGGATTCTCTGCAGAACGGTTACCAAATACTTCCTTTAGTGCAGCAAGTTCAATAGGGTCCCCCAAAGATGTTCCGGTTCCATGTGCCTCAATATAATCGATTTGATCTGGTCTAATCTTTGCGTTGGTCAAAGCGTGTTGAATCACTTTCACTTGGGCTTGAGCATTAGGTACGGTAAATCCGCTACTCATACCTCCATGATTCAACGCTAATCCTTTAATTAACGCATAGATGGAATCACCATCTTCGAGTGCCTTCTTTGCTTTCTTTAAAAGAAGAACAACAACTCCTTCCCCGGGTACGTAACCATCGGCATATTCCTGAAATGGTGCGCTTCTACCTGTTGAAGATAAGAATTTACTTTGTACCAAGGATGATAATTTATAGGGATGAGAACAGAGATTGACGCCACCAACTAACATGGCATCTACTTCATCATTAGCCAAATAACGACATGCTAAATCAATGGCAGTCAATGAAGAAGAACACATGGAATCGAGAGAAAAACTTGGGCCTGTTAAATTCAGCGTATAAGAAACACGATTTGCAATACTTGCGCCTAAAGATTGTGGGCGCTTTAAGTCGGGCTCTTGCTGACCTTGTTCCACACCATAATTTTGATACAGATGAAACATTGATGCAGCAACAACACCCATTTTTTTCTCTTTAATGTGTGCGTAACCTGCATCTTCGAGACAATGCCAAGCATTGGCCAAAAATAAACGTTCTTGCGGATCGATTAATTCAGCTTCTCGTGGCGAGATATTAAAAAATAAAGGGTCAAAACCAGCAATATCTTCCAAATACCCACCCCAGGGATAAGGAGTATAATGCCACTTCCTCGGTACTTTCCTAATTGAACTTTTGGCCGTTTTCAAGTTATTCCAAAGCGCTTCTAAATTTTCAGCATCAGGTAATTGTAATGAAATTCCGATAATCGCTATGTCTTGCTCAGCGACTTCAGGTGACTCTAAAAGACGTAGGTCATCTCGAACGTAGTGATACATCTCCTTGTTTTCAGAAGATCCTCCACTGGATTCAGGATGACGATTGTTTTGTTTGATGTGTGCTCCATAAGAGCTAGGTGGCTCAGATTGAGATAATTGATTGAATCGATAATCATTCGATTTGACGATTCGATGAGCTAACAAAGACGAATTAGCAATCACTACATGTGGAACATGAGCGCTCAATGCCTGTTCTAATAAAACAAAAGCATTACGTGTTTCTAAAGGTAAAGTTCCATATTCTTCTTTAAGTTTTTGTAATTGACGCGGGTTGATTTCCATCCCCCCCTCTAACCAATAAGGCCAACTGATACTAATAAATCGAGAGGTATGCTTTCCTGTGAGACGTAATTGTTCTTGTTCACAAGCATAGGCATTTAAAGCAGCATTGGCCGCGGCATAAATACTTTGTCCAAGATTACCAATATCCGCTGATAAAGAAGAATAAATACAATAGAAATCAAGTGAATTATGTTGTAATGCATGGTGAATAACACGCAAACCCTCCAATTTGGAACGCAGTGTTTTCTCAATATCTTCTGGTCGAATATTCATGAGCAAACAATCATGTTTTTCACCTGCTAAATAAAACAAACCATCTATATGGAAATTATGGGTGTTGAAAAACTCATTGACTGCTTCAACATCGCTTACATCCAATTGGTAATAGGTCACACGCGCATCAGGAACAATTGGCTCACTGCGACCAATCACATAAATCTGGGCTTGATATTTTTCAATCAAATAATGAGTGAGTAAACGACCTAATCCGCCATTACCCCCGACAATTAAATAACTTCCCCCTTTTTTGATAGACGAATGGATCAATGGAGAATCGAGTTTGATATAACTTTTAGCATAAAAATGGTCTTGGTGAAGATAAACACATTCATTTCTATTTGCCAAATAGCCAACAGGATCCTTAACACACGCGTCACTCACTAAAATCGAATAATTGAGATGAGGATATTCTTTAACGAGACAAGAAAAAAAAGCAGAGACAGATTGAATTAAATTCGGATGTTTCGAAGATAAACTGATAACAACAAGAGGTAAGGCATCTTGCGACCAACGGACAAATTTGGAAAAAGTTTCTGCGAGTTGATTTAAAATAGTTTGCAAATCAAGCTCGGTTTGATGATAACGGGTATCGTAAATTATCCAAGCCGCTTTTGCTTTCTCCTGCAAAAAGTCAAGTGCCTGCTCATAGTTAAACTGATCATTAATAACCACTACTTGCTTGTTATTGCTACCCCGATTTATTTTAGTTCTTGTTGGAACATAAAGTGCATAATCAGCATTTTTTAAAGAAATTTCCCGGTTGGAAGATGCTGCAGAAGCGCCATGAGAATCAATATATGCTGTTAATTTTTCCAAAGTATTTTGTTCAAACAATAAAGTAGGATAGAGGTCCAAATTAAATTGTTTTTCCAATACATCGACTAAAGCAATTAAACTACTGGAATCAAATCCCAGATCAAAAAAAGAAACATTTGGCGGTAAAACTGCAGGCGCGTCCTGTAAGTTATTCTTTATCAGCGCCATAATTTTGTTCTGAGTATCTCCGGAAACAATTTGCTGTGAGTCCCTAGGATTCTGAATGACTTGCTGCGCAAACTGCTTGCGCTGAAATCGCTTATTGGTTAATCCTTCAAGAGCCACTACTAAATCTCCATCAGGTGTCAATAAATGAATTCGACATTTAATTAACGACTCGTGGTGAGTTGGTATCACTTCAGCCTTAACGATTAAAGTGGGCGTTGTCACTCGCGCAAATACACTCACCCGATCAATTCCTAAAGGTAAATAACTCACATCAGGCCCCGCATGTGCCACTTGATCAAAATGCAGAGCGGCTATAGCAAACGTAGCACCATCCAATAAGGATGGATGTAAATAAAAGCGCGATAAATAAGGATGAGCCTTGGCGCTAAGAGTCAATTTCATCGCAATCGATGATGCATTGATTTGTGTGGTTCCACTAACCTGCATAAACTCACCATGCTCAATAAATGAAGCACGGGCTAAACTGTATAGAGTATTCATTGAATGAATTGGTGTCTCAGCAGTTTGTAATACAATCGATTCAGGTAAATCGGGTCTTTTAAACGCTATGGCTGCTTTAAAATGGATAATTTTTTTATCATTCTCTTGATGATAAATTTCCACAGCTTGGTGTTGTGAATCATAAACAACAGACAAAATAATCGTTTCACCCTCAAGCACCTTGGCTGCATGAGGATAGGTGACTTGGGTGAGCTCGTAGTACTCAGATTCGAAACAGCGAGAAATAATATCCAAATAGGCGATACCAGGTAGCACGCGTATCCCATCAATACGGTGATCGGCAACCAAATAATTATCAGCTGTTAATTTAATTTTAAATACATTCGACATCAAAAAATTCATCCATTGTTTCTGAATACTGTTCTTCATGTCGCAAAACGACAGAATTTTGTTGCATCATACTTGAGAGAACGACATGAGCATTTGTTCCACCAAAACCAAAGGCACTTACTCCAAAATAATGAGTTCGATGAGGCTCTAAAAATTGAGGCTCATCCAACAAACATAATGGTGCGTTGGCAAAATCGTAACGAGGATTGGGCGTCACTGGTTCCGGTTGAGGCACTAAACAGTGATGGTAACCGCATAATGCCGCTTTTATAAACCCAGCCATTCCTGCAGCACTTAAAGTATGACCAATATTCGCTTTCACACCACCCACAACACATTTTTTATGCGATGTTCCCAAAACATGAGTTAATGCTTGCAACTCCATAGGATCACCTAATTCGGTACCGGTCGCATGCATTTCAACGTAATCTAAATTTTGTGGCGTTAATCCCGCATTATTTAATGCTTTTTGAATTACTTTTTGCTGGGCTTTTGGATTGGGTGTAGTATAACCCATCGTATTCCCATCATTATTCACCGCGATTCCTTCAATAACACAATAAATCTTATTTCCATCGGCTAACGCATGTTCCAAAGGTTTTAAAACAACAAACCCGCCTCCCTCACTTAATACGATTCCATTAGCACGAACATCAAAAGGACGACACTTGAAATCAGGTGATAAAGCTTTAGCCGCATCCATTAAAGCAAAAGGCTTTGTATTGATTAAACCATCAATGCCTCCGACCAAAGCAAGTTCAATATCTCCTGATTTCAATGCAGAAACTGCATGATTTAAAGCAACTAAAGAAGAAGAACACGCCGTATCAACCACTTCAGCAGTGCCACTTAAATCAAAAAAATGATTGATATGCGCTGCAATAAAATTTTGTCCCTGACCAATGATCGTAAACTGATTAATCTCGTGATCCGCACTAAAATCAGCACGAGTTCCCACAAATACACCAGCATTCATTCCTTTAATTGTTTCTTGTGTCAACCCAGCATCAATGATTGCTTTTTGGCTTAATGCCAATGCACGAGTCACTAATGGGTTAACTTGGTGTTGATGTTTTTCCGAAAACCCAAAATCAAGCGCGGCTCCCCATGCATTCTCATGAATAAAACCGCCCTGAACAGAAGCATACTCAGTTCGATCGACTCGCTCCTTAGGAATTGGAGTAACCGAAATGGTACCTTCTAGTAAATTATTCCAAAATTCCTGCACATTATTAGCACCCGGAAATTGACATGCCATGCCAATAACTGCGATTTTTTTCGTGTTTTTTTGGAGATCGTGCACTGCTTCAGTTTTACTCAACGCTTCACGTGATAATCCATTTAGTTTCTGGATGTGTGATGCCAATCGAACAAGTGAATGATGTTCAATAATCACTTCGGCAGGAAGCATTAGGCCCATTACTGCTTCGATCTTTTTTAATAAAGTCATTAACAGAACCGAATCAACTCCATATTCGGCAAAACTCTTCTCCAAATCAACCTCATCTTCAGTGATACCGATTACCTCCATGAGGATCATTTTTAAAGTATCTGAAATAGTTCGTTGCATCGATGAACCCTGATCCGCTCGAGGTGTTGCTGGAGAAAGCTTATTCATACTCGGCATAATGACCGAAGAAACCGTTTCGCTTTCTAATAAAGTTGAGAGTAAAGCAAGCGCCTCATCGGTTTTATAACTTCCGAGTTGGCTCCGTTGATAACTGCTGCTGGTCTCAGCATTTTTGCTAAATTCACTCCATGCAGGCCAGGCAATGCTTAATACTTTTCCAGAATGCACTTGGGCAAATGCATTTAAATAATAATTACTCAAAGCATAATCAACTACACCTGTTGCAAGCTCTGGGAAAACACTGGATACCGACGAAAAAAGGACTAATCGTTCCATACCATAAGGACTTACTGCCGACCATAAGGCTTCAAGCCCGGCTCTTTTAGGATGAAACATCCGGATAAAATCATTTTGGGTAAGCTCTGTAAACGACTTGGTTTGCGTTGGGGTTACTCCAGCACAATGAAAAATCCAGCCAAAACGGTCTTTTTGAGTAACTCCCTGGTCACTATCTACGCTGGGTGAGCAATTACCTTTTTGATTCATAACGACTCTTAAAAACGCGACAAATAATTCCTTTTGAGCTAAATCGCCAATATAGTAATAAACCGCACACCCTTGTTTTCTTAATTGGTTAATGAGTTGAATGGTTTTTCCTGCCTTACAAGACGAATGCAGGTAATGCTCCCATAAAGTCTCTTGTGGCAATGGCGTGATGCCAGTGAGAATTAATTTGCGTACGCCACGAACAGCTAACCATTTTGCAACCTCAGCACCAATACCACTAGTACCACCAGTAATTAAGTATACTTTCTCAGAGTCAATTGAGGCTGAAGCTGATTTTTTATGTTCTTTTGTTTGCAATACTTGAATGAATCGTTGTCCTTGAACATATCGAGCCTTATGAAAATGAAGGCTTAATTGGCCTAATTCTTGTTGAATAAGTTTCGTAGTAAGGGGCTGCTGGTCAATCACTAATGAGCCCGTTTTTAAACCTATAGTTTGAACATTCATACAGTGTAAAAAATAACTGATCACATCCAAATCAGGCGATTGTTTGTTATTAATTTGTAAAATGCTGCCCTTTTTTGCACTAAGAGCAACCTGTTGCAAAAGGCTCAAATGATCAACTAACTCTAACTCATCATTGCAGCAATCCAGAAGAATAAAATCATGATTCAACAAGTCAATGATTTGTTGTTGTGTAACGATTCTCCCCTCTTGAGCGAAATACCCGTCGTTTTCATTTTCCGATGTATAAATGATGTGGATTGCGTTCTGCGGCAAAATGTTTTTTATTTCTGCAGCATTACTTTCAGTACTTAATACAATCCATTGACGAGTTATGTCATTATCAATGCGTATATGATGCTGCTGCCAAACATATTCATACAATGTGTCTGACATCGGTTTTTTTTCAAGATCATGAAAATAACGCCTACTCTGAAATACCGTTCGCGGTAATGGGCTAACATTAGGCTTAATCGTACTCTCATAACTTTTTAAAATCACATGGGCGTTACTCCCGCCAGCACCAAAGCTGGACACACCGGCATAATAACACTGGTCTTTCTGATGCAGGGACCAAGTCGATGGTGTTTGGCATAAAACTAACGAGTCTGGTAATTGAATATTAGGATTCAATGTATTGGCATGAAGGCTTGCATAAAGCTTTTTCTGTTGCATTTGCGCAATCACCTTAATGACGCCAGCAAGTCCGGCAGCAGCCTCCATATGCCCATAATTTGATTTTAATGAGCCAATAAAACAAGGAGTATCGCGTTCAGAAAATACTTTGTTTAAACCCTTAATTTCGATGGGATCCCCCAATTGCGTCCCTGTACCGTGACACTCTAAATAACTTATATCTTCAGGTTGTAAGCCAGATTTTGATAATGCTTTTTTAATCACTTCTGCTTGGGCATTAGCATTGGGAACAGTATATCCAGAGCTGGTGCCATTATGCGCAATGCTGCTGCCTTTAATCACTGCATGGATACGATCACCATCGTTAATTGCTGCGTGTAACGGTTTAATTAAAATACTGACCACTCCCTCACTTGGAACATAGCCATCTGCCTGCGCTCCAAAACTGGCACAATGCCCTTGTGCGGATAACATATTTCGATGCAAAAGTTCTTGATATTTATAATCATGACTGATGAGATTAACCCCTCCCACCAATGCCATTGATGCATCTTGGGCATTAATGGCTTGAATGGCTAAATGCAATGCAGTTAATGAAGAAGAACACATACTGTCTAGGGTTAGACTTGGTCCTGTAAAATTAAGGACACTGGAAATGCGGTTTGCAATACTCGCTGCAGTTGAATTCGCAAGTATGGTTTTTTGCTCCTTTAAACTTTTTTCAAAACCAGCCAATTGATAAAAATTATTCATCGCACCAATGAACACCCCCACAGAACGAGCCTGATTATCCAGCTGAATTCCAGCATCTTCGAAGCAATGCCAGGCATTTTGCAACATAAGCCGTTCTTGTGGGCACATAATTAATGCATCATGGGGTGCAATATTAAAAAATAAAGCATCAAAATCGTTCGCATTTTCAAGCAAGGCCCCATAACCGTAACTGCGATCGCCAATCGCCTGCACGCAATTTTTACCCGTTTCCAGGACGTCAATAAATGATGGGAAATCGGGGGCTTGAGGAAAGTTTACGGCCATGCCAATTATGGCTATATCTGATGCAACCATCAACGGTTCGTACTTATCTACTTCGCGGGGCGTAGCATGAAAGTGGTTAACACGACTGTTACTAAAATGTTCAATCAACTCATCAAAAGTTGTATGTTCAAATAAAAGAGTTTTAGGTTGACTGCCAAAATGAATTTCGAGATCGAAAATAATATCCATGGCCAATAAAGAATCTAATCCCAGCTTACTGAATTGCCCAATTTTTTGTAATTCATCAGAAGTCATGTTCAAGCGATGGGAAAAAACAGAATAAATTAATTCGCGAGTCGATTCTGTTCCTGTACCAATTTGTATCTGTTCACGTTCTGTAACTTGTTCGCCAAGCGTAGAGACTGTTCCGACAAGCTGCTGAACGTTGGCTGAAAGTCTGTCATTGTCCACATGTTGTGTCACGACATGTGCCGTGAGCTCTTCAACAACAACACATAAATCTCCATTTTCATCAAAAATTTGAATATGAAAGCTGAGTGGTCCGACTTTTTGCGTACACACCAAAGCATGGTTTGAAAGCCTTTTGAGAAGTACAATTCTTTTAGCGCTAACGGGTAAAGAAAGGGGCTGTTGCTGATATAAAGTAAAGTAACCCACGGTTTGCAGTGCTGCATCCAAGAGGTAAGGATTGAGCAAAAACTCATTAAAATTTTTGTTACACTCTATGTGTGCAAATACTCGGTCCTCAGATGCCAAAAGGTGGGTTATATTTCTTAAATCAGGTCCATATTGAATCCCTGCTTGTTCAAAACAGCGATAATATTCAATACAGTCAATTGAATTGGGGCACTTTTTAAAATCGTTGAGGTCAAAAGGAGAGATTTTTTCATCTTTTGCAATTTCGGCACTAAAAAAAGAGCTTTCTTCATAAAACAATTCTACGACATTTGCAGTCTTGCTGATATGGATATCCATCCTTTGATGCAATGCGGGCAATATCCTTAACCAACGCACATTCACACAATAAAGTGGCAACTCATTAAGAAAATGCTGCGTTAATGCAAGGCTCACAACCCCAGGTAAAATCGATTGATGATTCACTTGATGTTGACTGAAATAGGTCCTCTCTGCTGATAATGTGTACTCATTTGTCGTTTGCCAATAACAATGAATTTTTTTAAAAGGATGTACTGGAAATTCGCGCTGATTGTCACTAGCAAATCGTTGGATCACTATATGTGCATTGGTACCAGAAAACCCAAATGAACTGACTGCAGCAAGCGATTTATCTTGTGGCCACGGACTTAATTCTTTTACTGGATAGAAAGGGGTACTCGCAAAATCGATGTGTGGATTTTCACGCTCACAATGAATTGTTGCTGGAATTTTTTGAAAATAACTGCATAAAACACTTTTGATAAAACCGCAAATTCCAGCAGCATGTACTGTATGACCCATGTTGGATTTGATGCTTCCTAAGCCACAGGATTTTTTACTATTTTCTTTTCCTTGGGTCGCAAATAATCGCTGTAAGGCACTCACTTCAATTGGATCACCAAGTTCTGTACCCGTTCCATGTGTTTCAATATAAGCAAGATCTTCTGTCGATAAACCATAAGAAGTATAAATGTGCCGCATCAGTTCGGTTTGTGCCAAACCATTAGGTGCTGTAATTCCATTCGATTGCCCATCTTGATTCACCCCACTGGCCTTAATTACTGCATAAATGGGATCTTGGTCTTTCAGCGCTTGAGCTAAAGGTTTTAAATAAACACAGGCCACTGCTTCGCCAGGAATAAAACCATTCGCTTTATCACTGAATGTTTGACATGCATGATCAGAGGAAAGCATTTTGGCATGATGCGCTTGCTGCAGAAACTCATCACTGGTCATAATGAATACTCCGCCCGCTAAAGCAGTGGTACACTCTCCATTTTTAATGGCTTGGCAGGCTTGATGGAGGGCAACCAAAGAAGAGGAACATGCTGTATCTATAGTAATTGCCGGCCCCGTCAAATTAAAGGTATAAGAAACTCGTCCTGCAATCACTGAGGGAGCATTTCCCCAAAAACTTTGGGCTATAGGTTTTTCCAGACTGTGAGTTAAATAATTATTTTGGCTTGCACCCACAAAAACACCACAGAATTTATCAGGTAGTTCCATCGGTGCATAACCCGCATCAATTAAAGCACCCGCTGCAGTTTGTAACAATAAGCGCTGTTGTGGATCCATCGCTTGTGCTTCAATTTTGGGGATGTGGAAATAATCTGGATCAAAGGCAAAAACATCATCCAGCCACCCCGCATGATTGGGCTCTCGTATGTATTTTCTCCCGCGCTTCTCTAATGAGGTAATCGCATCAAATCCTTCGCATAAGGAGTTCCATAATTCGTCAATTGATTCTGCTTGAGGAAATTTTCCTGCCATACCAATTACAGCAATATCTAGAGTAGACCTCCCTCCAAACTCTACTGAGGAGGTGAGTTGCTTCGTCGATGCGGTGCTCGAATCCTCATATACTTGTTTGTACACTCCGGTTCTCCGCTGCGCGTCTCCTCGCATTTCACTCTCCTCGGCGAGTTTGGAAAGAGGTCTATTGTTGTTCTTTGCTGATTCATTGCTTGTCAGCTCAACACCCTCCATGATGACTTGCCATTTTCCCTGTGCATCAAAAACAGCGGCGTTCTGATCTTTAATATGTAAAGAGCCGCATTGCTGAGGCTGCACTCGTAACAAAACCCGTTTTATTGCTTTAGGTAACCCAGGACGAGGGTTTTTAGCAAAAAAAGGATCGTTGCGATAAATGAATGAATGCAACATACTGCCTAAAACGGCAGGAAAGCTCCCCTTAGGATCCAGGCTCGCAGAAAATGAATCGTCAGAATTAGTATAGTGTTCAATAATTCGATAACACTCACCTAAATAATGCAATGAATCACTCTGGTAAAAATCATTCATCACTAACTGTTTGTGATTGTCCATTGCGCTGGAGAATTCATGGTAGGACTTAAATTGATAGTGATTGTGTACTACCAATTCCTTATTACCATGCTTATCAATTTGCGCAATGAAGCATTCATGAGTTATTGGATCAATTTCCAAATGCAAATTGATCTCTTGATCTTTTTCAGCAATTAATAATTTTTTTAATTCAATATCCGTTAATTCCACTATGGGTGCAGTAGCCGCTAAAGGACTTAATGCGGCATAAATCATCATCAGTAAATTATCTAATGGAAACACATAATGACCATCAATTTGATGTGCTAACCAGAAGGGATTGCTTTGAGGACTGTAGGTATACCGACGCCGATGCTTAGTCATCAATCAACTCCCCTGTAAATAAATCGACTGCCTGTTTTTGAATAACAACAGGTTCTACCCCTTTTAATTCGGCACAAACAAACGTTGCCAAACGATGTAGCGTGGGATAATCAAAAATAACTGCAGTACGTAATGATAAATTGAATGTTTTATTAATATTGGTAACCAAACTGACCCCAGTAATCGAATCCAGGCCAATTTCTGCCAAAGGACGGTCAACTTCAAGATGCTGCCCCTTGGGTAAATGAAGTGCCAAAATTACAAATTCAGAAATTTTCTGAGTAATCGCTAAAAAATCATGGAGCCCTTCTCCCCCAGTCTGGGGCGAAGATGTTCGCAGGACGGATGAGGGACTTCTCATCTGAAATTCTTGATCACAACGCGCTTCGTAAAAGCGAGAATGACAACAAAAAACTCTTTGCGCTTTTTCTTGCTCAAGCAAATCTGGCTCTAACACACTAAAACCTGATGCAGTTAATTTTTGCAGCCAAAGATGCTCGCTTAATAAAGGAGAGGCATTTAATCGTTGCGCGTCACGCGCTTGCCACCAGCCATCAAATAAACCAAAAATAAAATTTAAATAAGCCTGCTCTTGCACTGCCTCATTTAACAAAAACACACCCTGAGGCTTGAGAATCCGCTGCAATTCCTTGAGGGTAAGGTCTAAATCATTGGCTAGATGGAGTACATTAGAAGCCAGAATAGCGTCAAAAGAACCATCAGCTAATTCTGCTAAATGATTCATATCCAAATGCTCGCATTGCAAATTAAAGCGCACTTTGGCTTGTAATTTTTTTCCTTGATTTAAGAAAAAGGAAGAGACATCCGTATAGTAATAATCAACCTGCTCATAGTGATTCAGCACATCCATTAAGGTTTCCGTAGTTGCCCCCACACCAGCCCCCAGCTCAAGGATTTTCACTCGTTTGTTGGTTGTACGGAGAAACTCACCTAAATACTTTGCAATCTGCTGATTACATTTCCTTGATTCAGGGCTTTTAGCATAAAGAGCAAACAATAAATGAAGCCCTTGTTCTGAAAAAACAATCTCTGCAGGCGCCTTATTACCCGTTAATATTGATTCATAGTTCAAATAACAAAGATAAGCTAAGCGATAATAAGCTTCATAGTCAGTGTCCTGTTGACAACAAAGCTCCAGCAATTGATTCAATAATTCATCATTAGGATGATGCGGTAAATCATTTAAATGGCCTACCAACCGTTCATACTTAGGTATCACCTTGTTTACAAAAACTTGCTTTTTCCGTAAATCATGAACCAAATGAGAAACGAATTGATTCACTCCCTCTAATCCTTTTTTTAAAGAGATAACCGATACGGCCTTGGGATTTGTTCTAACAGAATGAAACCCACTGGATCCCGCAGACAAGTCGCGGGGCGCAGAAGGGTGAGAGCAATTACCTTCACATTTATGTTGAATTGCAAACTGTACGTACTGACTGTTTAAACCGATTTGCAGCGCCTCAAGTGCTTGTTGTGTTGTCAAAGGAATAAAACCTAAACTGCGTGCTTTTTTAAGGTAAAAAGAATCCGTAACGGCACCCACTTCTTGCCAAATACTCCAATTAATAATCTTAACGGGTAATGCCGTTTCTTTCTCTAAGCGCAGACAATAGGCATCAAGCGCATTGCTTGCCGCTGCATAATTTGCCTGACCTGCAAGACAAGCACTGCTCTGCATGGAAGAAAAAATCACAGCGGCGTTCACTTTAGTGTATTGATGCAACTGATAAATGAAATAGGCACTGAATAATTTGGCATCCACCACACTGCGAAATTGTTGCCAGGTCATGGAGTCAACTGTGCTGTCATGCAGATGCATCACCAAATTAAATACAGCATCGATGACTGGATATTTCACTTGCAGATACTTAATCAGCAAAGCACATTCTGCTTCTCGGGTGACATCTGTTTGAATAAACTCAATCTGCGTGCCATACGCCTGTAACAATGCACGTCCCTCTTCATTGAGAGGACTACGTCCTACAAGAATCACCTGAGCTTGATAAGATTTCATCAAGAATTGCGCCAACTGACGTCCAATTCCTCCCATACCACCCAGAATCAAATAAGTCCCTTGGCTTATGAGAAAATCATGCGCGTCACAATCCGTCGCTAAATCCAAAGTATTTAACCAATATTGTTTATTTTGATAGTAAATGGTTTGATGTGGCCCTTCATAAACTCGTTCCACCACCGATAATTCTAAAGGGATATCGATTATTAAATGTTTGAATTGCCAATAGGGTATTTCTTTAGCTAAAGATCCCAACAAACCACTGACCATGGCGACTTGCGGATGGTGGGCTTCAACAACATAAGAGTACCAATCAATATAAATATCTTTTGTAAACAAGGCAGTGCTTAATGCACTCTTTAATACATCAAATAAAGGCTTAACAAACTTGAGAAGATCATGATTAAAAAGACTGGTCTCTAAATGAAAATCAGGTATCTTCGGATAGATAATAATGTAATCCAGCTCAGGATGGGCAGCTAAGAATAATTGGAACTCATTGGGGTCAAAGTGATCCAGACTGTAGCTCAAAATCTTATTGTTTGTTTCAAGCTGAATACTCATCTGCTGAATTGTTGCGGCAAAATATTCTGCATAAATCATTAAGATATTTTTTTTGTACAAAGGTTGATGTTTCATTTCTGCATCAACGTTCAATTCCTTTGTCACATACAACAAGTGATTCTCTTGATTTTTAAACCATATTTTTTTGCGTTCGAATGGATAGGCTGGAGTAGCATGCACACCCAATACGTCATTAGAATTAAGCTCATGGGTAAATACCGCATCACCAGCAAGATAAGCTTGCGCCATGGACTGGTAACGGTCATCAATATAGGCTGCAGTAGATGACTTGAGCCAATTCTGCATGTGTTCAATCAATTGGTGTTGATTATGCCATTGAAATAAGACCCGATAACGGTGGTGTACTCGTCTTTTTTGTAAGGTAAAACAGAAACTTTGTGGCTCAATATGATCGGTTTTTTGCAACCAATCGATATAATTGTTTACCAAAGCCTTCAAACTTGCCTCATTGGCTGCAGAAAGAGGAATCAATGGCACAAAAGTAGTTGTATGTTGTGGTTTGACTGCATCTCCTTGTTCTAAAACGACATGCGCGTTAACCCCACCAAAACCGAAAGAACTCACTGCCGCACAACGCGGAATGAATTCGCCTTTGCTTTGGTTTTCTGGCCATGGATGAGTTTCTTGACTAATCGTTAACCCTGATTGCTGCAGAACCAGATAAGGATTAATTTCAGACAAATTCGCTTGCCCAGGAATCATTTGATGTTGGAACATCAACAAAATTTTTATTAATCCCGCCAATCCTGAAGCAGGTTCCAAATGGCCAATATTTCCTTTAACCGAACCCACCTCAATTGCTACATTTTTATCGGCAACAAAATTCTTTAAACCTTCCAACTCAATCGGATCACCTAATGGAGTTCCCGTTCCATGAGCTTCAATATAACTTATACGTGATATATCAATTGAGTTATAGACTTGCTCATAGAGTAGTTGCTGTGCTTTTGAACTGGGTGATGTAAGTGTATTGGCTTTACCCGTATGATTGGCGCCACTGCCAAGAACTCGCGCATAAATTGTATTATTTTGTGTCTGTGCCAACGATTGCTTTTGAAGAAGAATAACAATAATTCCTTCTCCTCTAAGGTATCCATCTGCATTTTTATCAAATGGCTTGCAGGCGTTCGTAGCAGACAACATCCCTGATTGAGTGAATGCGTTAAAAAACTCATCGTCCAGTAATAAGTTGACACCACATACTATCGCTTGATCAATCTCTCCTTGTTTGATGGCTTTCACGGCGCGATCTAGAGCATATAAACTGCTAGAACATGCCGTATCTACTGCTTCACTCGGTCCAGTTAAATCAAAATAATGAGATATTCTATTAGCCAGTAAACTGTGTACTGTGGCAACTGGAATGTAGGGATTATTAATTTGGTAACGGGTCAATAACTTAGCATAATCAAAAGTTGACGCGCCTACATAAACACCAGTAGCAGAACCTTTTAATTGTAATGGATTGATTCCACCCATTTCTAAAGCATGCCATACTTCTTGCAATAATAATCTTTGCTGAGGATCCATCACCATTGCTTCAAGCGGAGAAAGATTAAAAAATGAGGCATCGAATGCATCGACACCATCAATAAATGCTCCAGGATGTTGTTGCATATAGTGCAACCGATTCGCTGGCGTTTGACTAAAAACATTTCGTTGATTTAATAACAATTGCCAAAAATCATTCAAATCCTTACATCCTGGCAATAATGCACTGTAACCGATAATAACTGGGTAATTTTCCTGAATCTTATGATCATGCCCTTGCTGACATCCCGCGACTTGTTCGCGGGATCCAGTAATCTCACCATCTTGCTGGATCTCGCGAACAAATCCTGCGCCGCTTGGGCAAGTTAAGTCGTGAGATATCGCTTTGGGGACTTGTTGTTCATAGAATTCAATAAACTCAGAAACCGTCTTATAACCAAAAAAAGTTGCGGGAGTAATTGCTAAATCATGAGCATCATTCAAATGATTTGCCAATTCAGTAAATAAAATCGAGTTAAAACCAAGATCACCAAAAGATGAGGTCACATCAAAATGATCTTCAAGCTCCAATACTTTTTTAATGGTGTTGATTACAAAAAGTTTAAATTCCATATGTGCTTCAGACCTGTATTGTTTCGCTGATTGCGAATGATTTAATTGCTGTAAAATGAGTTCTGGATCTCCTTGATGCGCAATAATTTGCGGCCAAGGTAAAACGGATAAAGTTTCCAAAATACGGCATCCGGTAGCATTGCTAATTGCTTGCATGCCCCACTCTTTTTGCATACGAGCTAAAACCGAATCACTAACCTGCATACCTCCTTGCTCCCAAAAAGGCAAATTAATACTGCAGGTAAACCCTGTGCGTTCACCTTTGATGCGCATTGACTCACGTAAGACAGTAAAACCATCTAAAAATCCATTAGCAGCCGCATAAATCGATTGCCCAATATTGCCTAATATCGAGGAGTAGGATGACAACAAAAGAAAATGATCCAGATGATACTCCTTTGTTGCTTTATCTAAATTCAAGGTACCGGTTACTTTTGCCGCCAAAGCCATTTTAATTGATTCAGCTGATTGATTAAGGATTAAACTATCTTGCTGAATACCAGCTGCCTGAATACAGCCATTCAACCTTCCTCCTTGTTCTAAAACAAAATGAGCAATGACTGAATGCAGTGTTTCGTAATCACTTATATCAACTTGTTTGTAGCTTATGCTGTTTTGTTGTATCCAATGCTGATGTTCTGCTGATAGATTACGTCGACCAAGAAGTAACACGCGAGCTTGATATTGAGTTACCAGATACTGGGCTATAATTTTTGGAATCGCTCCAATGCCCCCCGCAATCACATACACACCCGATTTTTTAAATAATAAGCGCGTACTGCTCTTCTCTGGGTTGACTGCATGATAATATTGGGTATGAAAAAAGCCTTCTTGATTTACTTTAACCCAAGTAGGCAATTGGCTTTGTGCAATCAGTGGCAACAATTGAGTACTAAATTCCCAAGGCAAAAGAACCACACTGTAGTGCAATTCAGGAAATTCAAGTCGTGCAGTACGTAAATAAGCATGAACTGCTTGTGCGTAAACTGCAGTTTCTCGAAAATCATCAAAACACAAAATCAGGTTTAATTTTTTTCTTGACTGTAAAGCGTCCTGTATATTTTGCAGTAAACTAATGAATTGCGGTGAACCTTGCACCTGATTCACCAAGATTATAGAACATTCTGAGTCTGTGCTTGGTCTATCAGTTACTTGCAACCACCTAAGAGTTCTGTCCTTTGCTCTATCACAATGAATACGTTGCCAGGATGGTTTAAAATAATGGACTGGTATTTTTTGTGGAATAATTTGCTGCTTATGAATAGGAATCATACAAAAGCCCACAATGTGGCTTACCAAATGATGTTGTTCATCAAAAATAGAAATGTCATAACGTGGAGAAAATTTTCGTTGGGATTTGTCTTCAACAACGACATAGAGTGTAGAAGTCCACACGTGAAATAAATTCAATGCCTCAATTCCATGTGGAATATATACCTGATCTTCAGGTAGGTCTTCTTGTAACACCGAGACACATTGCAAAACACTATCAAACAATCGCGGATCCAATGTAGGATCCTCATGAGATTCTGAGAGAGTTAATACAGCAATTGCTTTATTTTTATCAGGATTAATCCGAATTGTTTGTACACATTGAAAAGCTTTGCCATGATACCAATTGTTTTGGCGAAATTGAGCATACATGTCTTTCACGGAACAATCATGAGTATACTCAACAGTAAATCGCGCATAGTCCTTACTAACAGTCCGCTCATCTAAAGAATAATAAATGCTACTCGAATGCAATAGCTCCCCAGATAACTCACACACCGTGTGGCTCTTTTCAGGTTTAAATTGAATCTTAAATGAACTCTTGTCCGCGTGATGATCCGCATAAATGGGATGAAGCCATTTTATGTCACGAATGCTGATATTGGATATCTTATTTTTATAACGCAAATAAGCTTGATAACAAAAATAAATATGTGCAGCACCAGGTAATATCGGACGTTGATGCAATCGGTGT
Source organism: Legionella sheltonii (assembly GCF_026191355.1). Classification (GTDB taxonomy): domain Bacteria; phylum Pseudomonadota; class Gammaproteobacteria; order Legionellales; family Legionellaceae; genus Legionella; species Legionella sheltonii. Next base: position 16,987 of record NZ_JAPHOQ010000021.1, on the reverse strand, counting down.
TGCTCAAAATAGTACGCTTTAGTTTCCAGAGATAAGGGGTATTCGTGAATAGCCACTGAATCAGTACGTGGAACGATCCAATGTCTTTGCTTGTTAAAAGAATGCTGTTTTGTATTAGGCTCAGGAATAATCGGATAGTCTTGTAAAATAACATGTGCATTGGAGCCACCTGCACCAAAAGAACTTAGCGCACTAAAACGAAATCCTTTACTGTGTCCCCAAACCGTATTTTTTTCTGGGATAATAAATTGTGTTTTTTCAAAATGACAATGCTCATTCAACGGCCAAGCATTAACCGCAGCAAAAATTTCTTCATGCTGATATTGTAATAAAATTCGCACTAATCCTGCTAAACCAGCACATGCTTCACTGTGGCCCATATTACTCTTAATCGAACCAATAAATACTTTATTTTGATACACATCACTCAATGCTTTAATTTCGATTGGATCACCTAAGACTGTTCCTGTTCCATGAGCTTCAATATATTTGATTTGCGACGAATTAATTTTTGCTTTTTGCAATGCAGAAAGGATTACTTTTTTTTGGGCTTCAGGATTTGGCACTGTATATCCGTGCATTTTGCCCCCTGAATTGAGTGCACTCGATTTAATTACTCCATAAATTTTATTGCCTTCGGCAACAGCTTCACTCAATTTTTTAATACATAAAGCCACCACCCCTTCAGCATAAACAAACCCATCTGCATTTTGAGAAAAAGTGGCATTGATGTTTTGTGCTGAAAGCATATGCAAATCAGAGAGCTCTAGCATTTGTCGTGGATGTACAATTAAATTGACCCCACCAACTACGGCCATGTTCGATTCACCAGTTAATAGACTTTGACACGCTAAATGAAGTGCTGATAATGAAGAGGAACACGCGGTATCCACCGCCATACTGGGTCCGTGTAGATTAAAACTGTAGGAAATTCGGTTTGCAGCTGACCAATAAGCACAAGAAGAATTAGCATGTTTTTGGGTAGTCCAATCCTCATTCAACCACGCATAATAAGCACCACTAATGCCGACAAATACTGCAATTTGATTGTCAGACGCAATGGGAAAAGCATTCGCATCGGCCAGAGCCGAATAAGCATTTTGCAACAGCAAACGTTCCTGCGGATCCATAAAAGCCGCTTCACGTGGAGACAATTTAAAAAAGGCGGCATCAAAGCAATCAATCTCATTTAAAAAGCTACCGCTGTAGGCAAATGAGTCATACGCCCAACGTGATTTAGGAATCGGCCCAAATGCTGTCTTGCCCTCTTGCAGCATGGAAATGAAATCATCTGATCCGGTATGCGGAAGCTGATAACTTAAACCGACTATGGCAATATCAGTCTCCCAATTATAATGTTCTAAATCAGGATTGACCTCATCAGGAACTTCAGAGTGTTCATGAGTAAATCGTTGAACCAATGCATTGACTGTATCTACCGCAAATAATTCAGCAATACCTAATTCAGGATATTGGGGTTTTAATTTTTGATATAAATCACTCAAACTTAATGAGTCAAATCCAAGATCAGATAATCGGTCATCTAATTGAATTGTTTCACTATCCAAATAAAGTGTTTGTGCCAATTGCTCGATAATCCATCTCTGATTGTTTGTCGAATGAATTGGGGATTGCTGTTCTTCGACCGGTGGCTTGTTCACTGGAGCCATGGATGCCTTCGATAAGGGAATTAACAAACTGGATTGCTTGTTTATCTTGCCCTGCCGCCTTATTTTGGCATCTAGAACAATTTGTTCCGCTGATGAAAAATTTAAACACGAACTTTGATATTCAATTTCGGTTAATTGCATTGTTTGTAATACAGAAATCCATTGATCGGCACTTAATAAAGGTGAATTGATTTGGCGTAAATGTGGGTCTTTCGCATTCCACCATCCATCAAATAAGCCAAAAACAGCAGTGGTAAAAGGCGTCTTTTCCACTAACTCATTCAATAATAAATGTCCCCCATCAACCAAGCATTCACTCAAGCTGTTCAGGGAATTTAAAATATCGCTCGTTGCATGGATAGCATTGGTCGCAATGACACAATCAAATTCGTGATAAAACTCATGCTGAGCATCCATGTGCTCCATATTAAAGATTCGAAACTCCATGAAGTGTTCGTACTCAGAAAAATAACGCTTGGCTTTATTAACCAATGCAGGCGAAATATCCGTGAAATAATAGACATAGGATTGACCTTGCATTGCTGCTAAAACAGCCCGAGTCGAAGCGCCGCTCCCAGCACCTACTTCAAGAATCTTTATTGTTCTTTGAGCCGACCTACAGTATTTTCTCAATTTACTTGCCAGAATCTGATTGGCATGATCAGCAACTGTATGATGCTCATAAAAACCTTGGACTAACTCTGTATTTCCCTGAGGAAAAATAACCTGCTGCGGCAATAGCTTCCCTGATAATAGGTCATTATAGTGTTCACATACTGCTGCAAATAATTGAAGTCGGGACGCATAATCCCCTTCTTTTAATTCATCCTCATAGCTGTTTTTTAGTGCCTCAAGTTGCTTTAGATCTTTGGCAATAAAAATAAAGTCATTATCCAAATGAATAAAATGCATTTTTTGCCAGATATGAAGTAATTCTCGGACCAATAGTTGCAAATGTTTTTGAAAAGCTGCCAGAAAGGTCGCAATGCAACAACCCTGCATGGGAAAAGACTGATTGATCTGCAGCAAGAGAGTGAGTGCAACAAATCCGTCCAGGCTCTTATTTTTGTTGATCGCTACACGAGCAATAAAATCGCTTTTTTTTGCAGTTCCGGTAATTAAAGCAACAGGCGTATTGGTGTCAATTTGCAGTTCAAAAAGTGTCATCAGTTGAGAAAAAGACAAAGGAGCTAAATTATTATTCGCCATGTACTGTGAGTAATCAGCAGATGTTGCCAAGCCAATGCCTTCGATCACTCCTAATGCGGTGACAAAACAGGGAAGACTTTTTTGTTGCGCCGATAAATAACTTTTAAAAGCCGCCTCAAAGCTGTATATCGTAGCCCCTAAATTGGGGTAATAGGCTTGGATTGAGGTAAAGACATACAGGTTGTTGGCGTACTGAGATAATTCTTCAGCAACTAACCAATGGTTGCGTTGAATGACTTGCATCAATGTCGTGGATAATGAGTTCTCACTTTGCTTAATCCACCATTCGTCATCTCGTGCAACAGCTAAATGGAAAATACCAGAAATTTTCTGTAGAGACGCTATTTGTTTTAAACGGGTTAGAAGAACTTCATCTTTATCCGGATCATAGCAATGATAAATCATCTTAGCTTGTTGCAACTGGATTTTTACTTGTTCATTCAATTGGTTATAGGGCTTGCGACCCAGCACATAAATTTGTGCCTTGTAGTGTTCTTGGAGATAGGCGCCCAGTTTTAAGCCGATTCCACCCGCTCCACCAACTAAAACATAGATTCCTCGGTATTCAAGGCCTTTATTTAGCACCCTAGGAAATTGTAAAGTGACTTTATCGTATTGATAAAATTTTCCCTGAAAATCAATCACCTTAATGTGAAGTGGACTTATTTCTAAATTAATCGCTTTTACACAATGAGTGACTAATTGGACTTCTGCAGAAGAATAAAGCTTATCCAGCTGCAGGTAAATCACGCGTTGTTTTTTAACTTGAACACCGCATGTTATCGTGATTTGCCGTATCGCTTCTAATACATAATGGATTGGATTTATATCCGGATAATCAATCGTGATCCAAAGATCTTGCCTGAATAGCTCATTTAAGGAAAACTCAGTCCAATGAACCTGTTTCAGATGAGACAATTCATGATGATTGAGACATTTCACTGTAGTTTGTAATGCATCGAATTGTCTTCCTAAAGAGTTTTCTCTGGTTTTGTAACTAGCTGTTATAGCTTTCTTAAAATAAGGCTTACGCTCAAAATCCATCGTCCCTAAATAACGTTCAAAATCGATAACAAAACCCATAAGCCATAACTTAAGAACTACCTCATCACTTAATGTCAAGGCGTCCAGTTTGTTCGCTTGATCGAGATCAATACAGATATGTTGCCCTTCTTTAAAATGAAAAATACATTGATTAGAAACACTACTCTGTGAATCGCAGATTAAGGTCAATATCGGTTTATAGTAAGCACTTAATAAAATAAATAAATTAGCTTCAGAAATTGTGGTTACCCGCTCAATTAATCTGCTCTTAAAAAGATCGATAAAAACAGAATCTCTCTTTAATAATAATAGGACCTCTTCTGGCAGAAGAAGTTGCTGCTCAAGCATAGCAATTAGTTCAACCAAGGCAGCAGGAAAACGGTTTAGTAGTTCTTTTTTTACCGCGCTTAATTCCCATTTATTAATCACGCTAACTCTTGCCCACAAAAGAATAATTATTATTTGATGATTTATAATCCCTTCATCTAACAGTAGCCCTGCATCACCTTGCTCAAACACGGCAATTAATTCGGGATCGAGTAGATTTTGCAAAAGCGCTTTAAATGTATATTGATGCTGGTACAGCGCCATACTTTCAGCAATAAGTCGATTCACCTCCGATGGGTCGATTACCAAACCATCAATAAGTTCCAATACATACTCATCTAAATCACTTAAAGCAGGATATTGTTCACCATCTAATATTAAATGTGTTTGCATCTTTTGATTGGCTTGCAACGCCAGAGACACAGCATTTCCAAAAGCCTCAATACAACGAATATCAGGTAAGAAATCATAAATCAGATTAATCCAATATTCCGGCAACCGTTCAGAAAAAGTATGCTGCATGTAGGGTCTTAAGTTAACTGCACCCTGTGCACAACAACCAGGAAGAGTGATAAAGTCATGATTCAATGACACCCAATTAATGGACTCATCATGATCATTGAGCCATCCTGCTTGGCGAAAAGAAGGATGGTGCTCCTGGGTATAAATTGAGTTTAATGCCAAATGATACTTTTGCTTCTGTAGAGCATAATCCTCAGAGAGCGTCACTCGTGCTTCCAAATCTTCTTTGGTCGCTGCGCTCAGCAATAAAGGTAATTTAAAGGGTTCTTCTGTACGAATCGGTGAGCGCTCAGGAACTGTTTGGAAAATCGCATGCGCATTTGCACCACCAAACCCAAAAGAACTAACCGCAATTTGCGAATGATTATAAGCAATTGATTCTGTATTGATACTTAAAATTTCTGGTAATAAAAGATTAGCTGCATCAGATAGTATATGAGGAGGAATTTGTCGTTTTTTTAAAATAAGAAGACACTTAGCAACGCCTAATAAACCGGCACCAGCCTCCATATGCCCTAAATTTCCTTTAATAGAGCCCACAAAGCAACCAGGATAATTACGACTTAAGGCCTCAAGTTCGATAGGATCACCAAGATTAGTCCCTGTTCCATGAGCTTCCACATATCCTACATCGAGATTCAAACATTGCTTTTTCGCCAAATGAATGAGTTTTGATTGTGCCGTCACACTTGGAGCAGTCATCGTGCTTGTGGTTCCATTGTGATTACAACTAATTCCTGCAACAGCTGCTAAAATGGGAAGATTTAATGAATCAGCCTTTGCTTTTGAAGTAACGAGCAAAGTAACCATGCCTTCCAAAGGTAAATACCCATCTGCTTGCATCGAAAAAGTATGACACCAACCACTTCTCGAGAGCATTCCTGCTTTTTTGAAACTTTGATGCCTCAAAGCACTATCGATGTAATTTACACCAATAATAAAAGCAAAATCATTTTGACCATACTTGATACTGTCACACGCATCTTTTAAGGCAACTAGAGAACTAGCGCATGCTGCGTTAATACTTTTACTCTCTCCAGTAAAGTTAAAACAGTGCGAAACCCGATTTGCAACACTGGCCTCACAATTATTCAAAAAAAAACGACTGTCACTTTCCACCATAGTGCTTGCATAGGTATGCAAGTTATCAACAGTCATCACCCCTGCATAAACACCCGTAGTTGCCTGTTGCAACTCCTGTCGCATAATGCCGACCTGTTCCAGACAAGTATGTACTCCATACAAAGCCAATTTCTGTTGAGGATCGATGTGAGCGATGTCTTTTGCGGTGAGATTAAATAATTCTGGAGCAAAGAAGTCCCAATCAGAGAATAAATTGGCATAGGTCATTTCATTCTCACTATGCCACATTCTTGAGCCATCTACAGAACAACGTGTTTTTTTACCGGCAACTAAAAATTGCCACAAAGCTTCCTCATTTTCAATGTGTGGAAGTCTTAAGCTTAAGCCTATCAATACAGGAGTCGTATCTTCAAGAGTATGAGTCTTGTTTGAAACTCGCGTTAATTCCTGGTCCATTCTGTTCATCTAACCTGTCTGATGAATGTGCAAAAAAGGAGGGAATATAGTCCGTTTTAAACCCTTGTTGATACGTCTTTAAATGAGAAATGAATTGTTTGTCCGTAAGCAAATTCATGGCTGCTTTTACAAACATTAGAGCAATATAATAACGCCCTTCATTTGTGTTTTTATCAATTTTTAACTGAAATGGATTAAATTGATTAAAAGGTGGCAAATTACTTAATATACTTTGATCAGTTTTCAAATCATAACTTGTATTGAGTCCAAGTGAACAAATAGCATATCGCAAATAAACATAAGCTTTAGTGATTTGGTAAGAAGCTTCATCCAGTGCACTAATTCGCCCTTTCTTGTATGCAATATGCAGAAAAGCTTCTTCTAACGCGTTTAAACGTAAAAAATTCGCGATTGTTGCCACATCAAAAAGCGGATTACCAACCCGAGCAAATTCCCAGTCAATTAACGAAAATTGATTCTCTGCCGTTTGAAATAATATATTCCAGGGATTCATGTCATAGTGACACAAACTGGCTTTAGAATTTAGACTTAATAAATAATCTAAATCATTAAATAGAGAGATAACCAAGGAAAAACCTTCGAACTTAGAATTAGTTTCAGCAAGATCTTTTACCCTGGACTTTAATTGCAGAAATTTATCGCTTTCTTTACTCACTTTTTTTTCAGGTACTTTGATTGCATGTAATGCACTAATCACTGAACCAAGTGATGCCAATCTATCCAATGATTTATCTAGTGGCCAACGGGGATCATTCGCTACAAATTCATATATAGCTACTTTTTGTGCTGCATTAAAATAAATCATTCGTGGACCAATGCCCATACACGATGCGGCTTGGGCTGCATACAGTTCCACCCATCCCTGCGCACTGTCCTCTTCTAATATTTTAATGACATATTTCTGATTATATGCTTCCACTAGGAAGTTCTGACAAAAGGGGGATAACCCTCCGTTCAGTTGTTTTATAACCCCTACATTCCAAGGAAGAAACGACTGCACTACTGACTTTAAACGAGTGGCAATCGCCTTAGAGTTACTGATTACCTCTACTGCCCCCTCAGGGAGCAGTTCTTTGGGTTTCACAATCTGTTCATCTACAAATAAACGCCAACTGCGGCAGACCAGACGAAGAGTTTGAATTTCATCCTTACGGAGATATTTTAAAATTCCTCCCATAATAAAATAAGGAACTTGTAACTCCCCAAAATTAAAATCTTTTGCTGGCTTGCTTACGCTCCCTAATAGCTTGTTGTTAAGTTGTCGCTTAAATTGATAATCATTAACGGTTTGCATGGCTTGTTTGATGAGCATCACACTAATATAAAACTTGCCTAAATCACTTCCTTTATCGACTTTCCCATCACTAGGTTGATATTCATTAAATGCTGGAATTGATCCAATTTCAACATGACTCACACTTAAGGGATCCTTTATATTTGCTGCAAAACAAATTGCAAATCGCAGAAAAGCAATTTGTTGCATGCGCACATAATGCAAATACTCTTCACTGCTTGGTTCATGCCCCAAATAATGAGTTAAAAGAGACTTTGCTGCAGGGGGCTTTAAACGTAATGTGGCAACTACAGTAGCTAAATCCAAGAAAGGGTCATTTAATCCAGCACATTCCCAATCAATAAAATAGAAATTATCTGGAGTTGCCAGTATGTTATTGGGGTTAACATCATTGTGACAATAATGAGTTTGTCTTACCAAAGACGACAAATAATCCAACTGCATCAGTGCATATTGTTGCAAGAAAAATACAGGTGAGGCTTTAATGTAACTTTTTAAAGTCTCTCTACGCTCAGTAATCAAGGTAGAACTTTCAATTTCCGCTCGCTTTTTGAAATGAGGTCCGCTGTGTATTACTGCAAATTTTTTTGCAATAAGTTTCAGCTGCTCATCATCAAGTTTTCCAGTAATTGAAGGATCATTTTCTACATAACGCATGATCACAACACCTGAAGAAAAATCAAAATACTCTACTCCAGGAGCTACTTTGCTGTGCGCGAAAAAAATTGACGCAAGTACTTCACGGGCTCGACCTTCCTTATGTCTTATATGACGCAATACAAAACGTTCATCGCCCACTTGTACTAAATAACTGTTGGCCCAAGGAGAAAATCCCTCTGTCAAACGCTTTATTTTGATCGGCGATTGGGGGATGACAGGCAGAAAAGCTTCAATATGAGGGCGTAACTCAGAAACATCAGTTGAGTCTTGTGCCTCAATAAATAATTCAGAACCCTCATGGGTCAATAATTCTCTCCAGCTTTGATTTACGAAACTTAATTTCTTTTTATCTTCTGAAGGTACATAACGAACTATCTTTTGAACAACACTTAAGGGTAAAGAAATATCAAAAAATTTCATGAGAATAAATAAGCGGTTGCCTTAACTGAAAGCATATTATCCAAATAAAGGGCTAAAATCAAATTACAAAATAAATAGGAGCTAAGATATTCATAAATATAAAGTTCTTTGACAACTTTCAAATTCGTATCAGAGTAATTACTTTAAGCAGAACGATGCGCAGATAATGAATTTGATGAATAAAATTTGTTTTTTCACGACAACTGAGTACTTATCAACCACACAGGGATCAAACTCCATCTTGAAGAAAATAAGGGACAAAAATAGCTTTTCGAAGAAGTGTGACAGATTATTTGTATCTCGATATCAAAGACACCTTGGTAAATGATGGATCATCGGATTAACTTCTCAATCCTACAAGAAGTTTGACAGACTATAAACAGACTTATCCACAGAAATTGTGAATAACTTAAATGAGGTGTTGGGGATTTAAAAATGATATAAATTAGATAGTGCAAGAAGTCTTCTAGGTTGCTAACTGGTAATTGATTATTTGGTAAAAATAGATATCCACAGAAAAAGGATATTAGATTGAATTTAGACCTAGCTATCTTATACAAATAAAAAATAAAAAAATAGTCTTGACCCGAACTATTTTACTTTTTATTTTGCCTCGATGATTTCAGGGTGATTTTATTATAAATGGCACAAATAAACGAGACTCTGCCAAACAAGCACTTAGACAATGGCGATTCAGATGCCCCAAGCGAGCACCAATGTTGATGATTTGTTACAATCGACAGGCCAAGAGATTAACGCCATGATTTATCGCTTGCCATAGCATAATGGTTTGAAGTCGAGCCATATATTCTTTTATTATGAGCAATTCAAATAAGGATATGCTGCTAAAAATTCACAGTAGGATTTATTACCCTCAAGCAAAAGGGTTATTCGCAATGACTTGGGGTTGTACTGTCATCGAAACAACATATTCTGCTTCTAATTGGATATGATATTCTAACCCAGCATGCAATAAGACCAGATTATTTTGGGCATCTTCACACATTAAGTCTCTTAGTTCTTGATTATGGACTATGGCGACAGCTCTCTCTCGGGCAAAATCTAATGGTGATTTGATAAAAAAAACATGTGCATCTATTCCGATGCCGTCACCATATTCTTGATTAAACACTTCTTCTCTAGCCATAAAGAAATTTAATGGAATAAAAATTGGTTTACCCTTAAAGTCATAAAGGTGCCGATCATCCGCTCGCATACAATAATAAGGAATTGAAGCAGATGCCGCTTCTTTTAATATCTCTTGGTCATGATTATTCTCGTCAGAATAAATAACAGCCTTAGGTAAAGGCATTACTGGCAAATATCTTGATATCTTATCATCACATTTTTCTTCCTTATCCCCTTTATCTTCTTTTTGAGATTGAATCTTATCATACTGACTTAAATCATCTTGATATGTCTGCAAACCTTCCTTTAACTTCTTGTCAGCATATTCTTTAAATAAGTCATAAGAAAAATTTTGGCTGCAATATTGAATATTTTGTCGTCCAAAATCTTGGGTGGCAAAAGGAAGCATACGAATACACATTTCCCTTACTTTTTCTTGATCAAACCATTTTAAAAAATCTTTATCTTCAGTAATAACATTTAAACCGTGACGATAACCAGCCATAAAAGACTCTTGATCAACGACATAGGAAGTTAATTGTTGTGTATTGCATATTCCACTCCATCCCGATCACAGATTCCAGTGATGCCGATCACGAATTCCATTTGATGCCGATCAAAGATTCCATTCTAAGCCGATCAAGAATGAGCAATACGTAAGCATATTGAGCGACGCACGATAACCGTTTTATCCTTTTGTTTGGTCAAACAGAAGGAAAGTAGAAATGCCAACGGAGAAGCTATCGATGCGTAAAATAAGAGAAGTTTTAAAGCTGCGATATGAAGGTGGCTTGAACAATAGAGAAATTGCAGCAAGTGTTGATATTAGTGCTAGCACAGTGAGTAGCTATTTATCACGTGCCAAAATGTTTGACGTGTCGTGGCCATTGCCTGTGTCGATGAGTGACGCTGAACTTTATGCTCGCTTATTTCCCCAAGAGTCTAATCCCAAAAAACTTAATAGACCTACCCCTGATTTATCATGGGTTCATCGAGAGCTAAAACGCAAGGGCGTGACCTTATTATTGCTATGGTATGAGTATCGCAGCCAATATCCTGATGGATACGGATACAGTCGTTTTTGTGAGATGTATCGAGATTTCTCGTGTAAACTGAATCCAAGCATGCGTATTACCCATCATGCCGGTGAAAAGTTATTCGTAGATTATTCTGGACTCACTGTTCCATGGGTTGATAAAGACACAGGCGCACTACACAAAGCAGAAATCTTTGTAGCAGTGCTTGGTGCTTCGAACTATACGTTTATTGAAGCAGCAGAAAGCCAGAGCTTACGTCATTGGATAGCTGCGCATATTCGGGCATTCGAATTTTTTGGTGGCGTTACCACCAGCATCGTTCCTGACAATCTCAAGTCAGGAGTTACACAACCCCATCTCTACGACCCCGATACCAACATGACTTATCAAGAAATGGCCAACTATTATAATGTCGCTGTTATTCCTGCTCGAGTACGATCCCCGAAAGATAAAGCCAAAGTTGAAGTGGGTGTACAGGGTATTCAACGATGGATTTTAGCTCGATTGCGAGATTGTACTTTCTTTAATATTTCTGAGATTAATTCAGCAATAGCCCCCTTATTGCAAGCTTATAATGAGCGTCCATTTCAACAGTTATCTGGCTCTCGTTATTCCCAGTTTTTAGAAATTGATAGGCCTGCATTAAAATCATTACCCATTCATCGTTATCAATTTGCTTATTGGAAACGTGCTAAAGCTGGAATTGATTATCATGTGACCATTGAGAAACATCATTACAGTATTCCATGGCGTTATCTTGGGGAATTCATTGATGTTCGAATTGGAGACCGAACGATTGAATGTTTTTTAAATAATAAACGTATCGCGCTGCATCAACGTTCATTTAAGCCAGGTCATACCACACAGAATGAACATATGCCAAAAGCCCATCAGGATTATGTTTCATGGACACCTGAACGATTACATCGATGGGCACAAAGTATTGGGCCACATACAGCTCAATTAATTGATGAAGTCATTAGTTTGCACAAAATACCACAGCAAGGTTATCGCGCATGTCTTGGTATTCTTCGCATGAGTAAAAAATATGGAAAAGAGCGTTTAGAAAATGCAGCGATTAGAGGGCTTCATATTGGTGCAGTTCGATATAAAAATATTGAGTCCATTTTAAAGAATGGGTTGGATAAGCAGCCGCTATCAAAGCCTGCCAGCACGAGTGCGGCTGCTGATATAACTAATCACCATGAGAATGTTCGTGGTGCAAATTACTATCATTAACAGACTCAGGGAGATATTGTTATGTTAACACAGCCATTGTTCGAACAGTTAAGAGAATTACGCTGCCACGGCATGATTGAGGCATTACAAGAGCAGATGCAGCAATCTGATATTCATCAATTATCTTTTGATGAACGATTTAGTTTACTAGTAGAGCGAGAGTGTATTGTACGTGGAAATCGCAAGTTAAGCACTCGATTGCGGCAAGCCAGACTCAAAGCCAATGCGTGTTTAGAGGATATTGATTACTCGGTTTCAAGGGGAATCTCAAGGGCGGTAATAAAGCAACTTGCTGATTGTTATTGGGTTGGGCGAAAACAAAATCTACTGATCACCGGTCCCACGGGTACCGGTAAAACGTGGCTTGCATGTGCTTTAGCTAATCAAGCGTGTCGTAATAATTTTACGGCACGTTATTTACGTTTACCAAGACTATTTCAGGCACTTGAATTAGCCCGAGGTGATGGGAGTTTCCCTAAATTACTTGCTTCATTAGAAAAAATCCAACTCCTTATATTGGATGATTGGGGTTTGGCTCCGATGAATGATGAGCAACGCCGTGATTTACTTGAAATTATGGATGACAGGCACAATCAGTCCTCAACCATTGTGACTAGCCAACTACCTGTTAAGCTCTGGCATGAGGTTATTGGTGATTTGACATTGGGGGATGCTATCTTGGATAGACTTGTTCATAACTCTCATCGAATTGATATGAAAGGTGAGTCAATGCGAAAAAAAATAACTACAAAATTAGATAATCTGGAGGATAAGTCATAAACTTTAAAAAAGCGTCGCTTTGCTCCGGTTTGATCGCCATCGAATGGAATCAGTGATCGGTATCAAATGGAATCTATGATCGCGATGGAATGGAATCTTTGATCGGCATCAGTGGAATCTGCATGTATCGGCATCATAATAATATGCACGATTTTTTGCCGTAAACTCTCGTGCTCCTTCAATTTTATTATTGATATCACTATGATAATAATAGGTCTCACAATTCATTGAAAATGGTGAGATTGCTCCTGTTAATGGTCCTTGTAGTGGCTGAAAAAGAAAAGAACATCCCGAAAATGTTGGCGTTATAAGTGGATTGAAAATACATTCTGCATCAATAATGGTCGGTTTTTTTCGAGAAATAATCAAATTTTCATGATGAAAATCAGAACCAGAAACTGATTGAATTAATAGAGTAGTCATTCCCATGATGTATGAAAATTGTTGTGCCTCTTTTTCTGTTCTCAAAATACAAGAAGAACTCTCATCCAGAGCAGCTAAAGATAATGCCTCGCTAAACTTACTCCGCCCTACTTTTGTGGCCATATCATAGTCCAGGTGCGATTGTGAAGGTAAAAATTCAATGTAACCATAGTGCTGTGTAACAGATTCAGAGGCTGGATCGTCAATTTTTGGCAGTATTAAATAAGTTGGAATAGGCTCCAGGGCTCGCCTGTTAAATATTTCGGCCAAACTCTCATGTCCTTCATAGCTTGCATCTAAGGCTTTCAACTTGTTTAGATTACCGACCAGCATTGCATCTGCTTGGACAGAAGTTGGTTTATAAACAATTTTAATTTCTTTTTCGTCCTTATCTCTAAACGTCAAAAAATAAACTTGTTGGCCTTGCTTATGCATATCGCTACCGCTTGGCGTAATACCAACTAGTTTTGGCTCGTTCATATGACTTAAAAATCCTTTTTCCAGCACTGGGAAATCATGTTCAATCCGTTGAAGCATTTTCTCGATATTTCGTATTGCATCTTGTTGAATTTGACGAAGTGATTGTTCCATTTGAGGATACTGAGTAAAGTATTCAGCAAAATCATGGCGCTGAGCATAATATTTTTTAAGTTCTTCTTTTAAAAAAGAATCAAAATATACATCTTCCTCGCGTTCAGTCATTGGCTTTTTTTCCGTCCGACGATTTAATGCGATTTCTCTCATTCGTTTGTTTATAGTTCTATAATCAGCATCTACAGGGATTCCGTATTCCTGTTCACGATATTGTTTTAAGTCATATTCAATAAACGATACTATTTGTTGATCCATCACTCCCGCCAGATGTTCAAGGATGAGACTTAACGACTTTTTATCAATATTAAATATTTTTGACTGAGGCTCAAAAAATTGCAGGGTATAGGTCTTTAAAGTTTTTTCATCTTTAACAAAATAGTTTTCGAGTTGTTGAACTAAATCTCTTAACAAAACAGCATATGCACTAACGTGCCTCGCATCCGGTGAAAAAGCCTCTATTTCATCTAGTTTTTTCGATTCAAATAGAATTCTGGCCCTCATAACAACCTCAATTTGAACATTCTTATTATATTATAGACATACAACTCATAAGATTGAGCCCTTCTAAGCCCTTATTGAACCCTGATTTACCCTGAGAATATTTTTTTAACCAAGTCATTTAGATCTCTGGTTGTTGTAGCCATGGATTAAGAGGGTCAGGCCTTTGGATTAAGAGGGTCAGGCCTTGAATTGTGCATTATCAATTAAAAGTTGCTAAATCTATTGACCATCAGGATAAATCAACTACAACATGGCAAGGGAAAATAATCAAAACTCAAGGCCTGACCCTCTAGGTTTTAGCCACTTTGGTGAAGAGGCGGGAGCGGGGTTAGTGGATTTAATTAGTGACTCTGAACGACATAGCGAAAGCATAGCTCAATCCGGAATGCGCGTTGCCAAAACAGGATTAAAAATCGCCTCCAAAGGACGCATTATGACGTTTTTAAAACACTTCCTTGCGTTCAAATACTTCATTGAACTCACTCATACTAATCAAACCGGCCTCATATTTTTCCCGAGCTTCATGAATACTCATAGAGCGATCATTAGGTTTATCTTCCGTAACACCAACAATAGCATCAAGAAATTCAACTACCCATTGAAATATTTTTCTCATTTGAAGCCTTCCCTGTGATAAAAAATTACTTAGTCCGTTCAGCCATTATAGGCATATTTCAAATTCTATTGCCAATAATAGTAGGGCGTGTTGACAATTTATCCCCACCGGCTACGTGCCGCGACTTGTTCGCGGCATCCAGGAAAGAAGCATAAAAGGGGGTCAGGCCTTGAATTGTGCATTATCAATTAAAAGTCGCTGAATCTATTCGACTATCAGGATAAATCAACGAAAACATTGCAAGGAAAAATAATCAAAACTCAAGGCCTGACCCTTTATGTTACAGCTTATTACTGATTATGTTTTGAAGTGTATGGGAGTGATTAATTCTACTGGGGTAATTGCGATACAAACTATAAATCAAGAACAAATATAATTTTTACAATGTCTGGCAAATTATAAGCTTCAGTAAGTTCCATTTTGCCACTCCCTGCGAGGCACTTAGATTGGGCACTCACTGCGTACCCAATTCAACAAACTCCATTTAAGCCTTATCGAGATTTAAAAAATAACGAGTCGCTTTGAGTTCGCCGGTTCGTTTGAGAATATTTTTTTTAACCAAGTCATTCAAATCTCTGGTTGTTGTAGCAATTGTTGCACCAGTAATACTCATATAATTTTTAGCACTTAAACCACCTACAAATCCATCTGGCCCAGCATGAAATAATCTTAATAAAACCTTTTCTTGCCTTGGATTAATTTTCCCTTCAGCTTCCCTTAAAATAACAGATTTCTTAATAATAAAATCAATATACAAATAAGTGCTTTGTTGCGCTTCTAAAGCGATATTAGCAAACCACATCAACCAAGATGTTAGGTCTAAGGTTTTACTTGCTAAACCTAATTGTTGATAATATTCCTTCCTCTTTTTTAATAATATTTTTGCCAATACCGTCATTACTGGTTTTGAAAATCCTTGAGATAAAGCTTTTTCTGCTATAGCCCGCCCTATCCGTCCATTTCCATCTTCAAAAGGATGGATACTTTCAAACCATAAATGGGCTATTCCTGCTCGGGTTAATGTAGGTAAAGGGGCTGGACCAGTGAGAGAACTCCGTTCAAACCAATCAATAAATTGCTCCATTTCAGCCGGAACAGATGATGAGGGAGGCGCTTCAAAATGGATTGTTCGATCATAATCAGGTCCAGAAACAATTTGCATTGCTTCTTCATGCTTACGATATTGACCAATATGTTCCAAATGATGGCTATTACCCATTAAAAATTGATGCCATTCAAATAAAACTTGATGTGTTAGCGGACTAGAAATCGTTTGGTATAAATCAACCATCATTTTAGCGATCCCACGTTCTGCCATGCTGGCTCTATGTGGTTCAGTAAATAAGCCCAACTCTTTTTTTATAGAAGATTGAACACTATCTCTGTTTAAATACTCTCCCTCTATTTCTGAGCTATCCAAAGCATCTGTACACATTAAGTCGATAAATAAATTTTGCTTACCTTCGTGAGAAATGTGTTGCGAAGAACCAATAATAATACCTGCGCCCTCAGTAAAAGACTGTTCATACGCAACTAATTTATCGGAGTCCCAAGTAAAATTAGGCCAATTCTCGAGCTGCCAATTCCATTTCATGATTAATAACCTCACGTTTTATTAATCAAAATATAGCACAATAGTGATTAATAAAGTATGGATTTATTAATCAACCTTTGCTTCTTAGAATTTAATAAAATTAAATAATTAGATTCTTTAGCGTCAGGGAAATTGCCATTTTACGCAATAAATTTTGTTTCAAATTTTCACATTGCGAAGCAATGTATATTGCGCCCTTAGAAAATTCTTTTCTTCGGGATAATCACTTCTTTGCTTAATTTAATCGAAAACTACGGAAAAACTCCGTGTGCTATAATTTTATTTAATCAAGGAAGATAAATCATGAATAGCATCAACTGGCATACATTTAGGTTTGAACTGGAAACAGAAAAAAACTTAGATCACAGA
>NZ_JAPHOQ010000020.1 GCF_026191355.1 Legionella sheltonii | reverse complement strand
CACTGCTTATCCAAGATTGAAACCAAATCCTGACGAACAGGAACTCAAACAGAATTTTTTGCCAATAAAAGCAGAGCTTGAACTACTCAATAAAAGCACCAGTGAGAAATCACCTCATAGCCGACTTGGTTTTATGCTTTCACTAAAATGTTATCAATGTTTAGGCTATCACATTCCAATCAACACAATTCCTAAACCGATTATCGAATATATTGCAAACTGCATTGATATCAAAGTGGATAAAGTAAAGCTACAAAATTACATGCAGCTCAAACAACGCAAGCGTCACAAAACAGTTATACGCAAATTTCTGTTCATCAATGAGTGCAAGCAGCAACGCAAGTCAATAATGAAGTCTGCTGGCTTAAAATCTGCGGCTATTAAAGAAAATTTAGCTGATATTATCAATGATATGCTTGAAGAACTAATCAAAAATAATTTTGAAATTCCGGCATTTTCAACATTGCTGAGACTTGCACGTGCTGCTCGAACTATAGTTAGCTCGGTACTGTACCAAAAAGTTAGCGACCAACTTACCGATGAGACTAAACAATTTTTTGATAAGTTATTGCTATCCACCTCACCAGTCCATGAGTTCACTAGTGGCTGGGAATATCTTAAACAAGAAATGAAAAAACCATCTGTCACAAACATTCGAGAATTTACAGATTACCTGGATCAATTACGTAAATGGCGAGATGAAAGCCCAATTGATCTTTCTGATATTCCTGAGCACCGTTTAGATCAATATGTTGCTGAGGCAATGGCTTTAGATATTGCCGATATGCGCCGTATTAAAGAAGCCAAAAGATATGCTTTATCAGCCATGTTGTTATATCATCAGTACGCAAAATCACTTGATAGCATTGTCACTGTGCTGACACGCTGGCTGCGTAAAATAAAAACTGATGCAGCGGAAGCACTACAAGAAATCAGAAATTCCAACCAAAAAATAACAGATCAACTTATTGGCAGCCTTAAACAAGTTCTCGTCGCAAGCAAACAAACTGCCCGAACCCCAGAAGAAAAATTAGTGCTTATTGAGCAAAGTTTGCCAAATGATATCGATGCTTCAATTGAAGCCTGCGAACAATATCTGGCTTATGCTGATGATAACGATTTACCTTTAATGTTGAAGTATTATCAAGCAAAAAGACATACTATGCTTCGTTTGCTGAAGCAGATAGAGATCAAATCAGCTTCAAAAGATGTGCTAGTAGAAAAGTTAGTCGAATTCATATTGGTACACCAACGAAGCCATGGAGAATATGTTGCAATCAATCCAGAAGAGTTTAGCAATTTAGAATGGATTGATGACCAATGGTTTCAGTTCATTACCGAGGGCAAAACCAAGCGTTACACCAATCAAATTCGAACCGTTAATAAACAGAAGTTAGAATTGGCTATTTTTAGATTTGCCATGGATGAAATTAACTGTGCCGATGCCTTTGCTCTTAACAGCTATGAGAACGATGATCCCAATAAGCAATTTATTCCATGGGACGAATTTTACCAAAACCTAAAGCCTTATGCTGAGCTGATAGGTAAGTCTGACGACCCCAGGCTATTTGTAAAAGAACTACAGGTAGAGCATCAGCAAGCTGCTGAAAAGGTGAATCAAAATTTTGTCGATAATGAATATTTGAACATTATCAACGGTGAGCCAGTATTAAAGCGAGCTATCAGTAAGAAAGTGAGTCAGCAACAAGAAAAATTTTCAAATTTGGTAGCATCCAAAATGCCGCTGACGGATATCGTCTCTGTACTTACTGACGTGGAAAATTGGCTTGGTATCAGTCGCCATTTAAAACCCTTATCAGGGTACGAACCCAAAATAGATGATTATGATTTACGGTTTATTGCTACCAGTTTCGCATATGGTTGTAATGTTGGCCCAGTTCAAGCTGAACGATGCTTGAAAAAATATTCACGTAAACAAATTGCTTGGCTATTCAATCACCACATTACAGAGCTCCGTCTCAATAAAATTAGTGAAGTCATTATCAAGGCATACAAACAGTTTGAGCTGCCTTACATTTGGGGCAATGGTGAAAGTGCTTCTGTTGATGGGACTTATTGGGATATGTATACCAATAATCTACTGGCAGAGCACCATATTCGTTATGGAAAATATGGAGGGATTGGCTATTATCACGTTTCTGATCAGTATGTTGCTTTGTTTGGAAACTTTATCCCGTGTGGTGTTTATGAGGCCATGTACATTTTCGATGGGATTTATGAAAGTAATGAAACCTTACGCCCAGATACAATCCATGGGGATACGCATGCGCAAAACGAAGTGGTATTTGGGTTTGCCTATTTGTTGGCAATAACACTTATGCCCAGAATACGTAGTTTCAAGCATCTCAATTTTTATCGACCAGCCGAAATGAATGAAAAATCATACCAACATATCAATGATATTTTTACATCGAAAGAGCCCAACTGGCAACTCATAGAGTCAATGTACTACGATATGTTGCGCGTTGTTATGTCAATCCAAAGTGGCAAAATTAAAGCGTCAACTATATTGAAAAAGCTGCGCTCCAATAGCAAAAAGAATAAGCTGCATCAAGCGTTCCGTGAATTGGGACGAGTGGTACGAACCATTTTTCTTTTAAAGTATATTGCTGATGTTGACCTTCGTAAAAAGATTCAAGCAGCTACTTGTAAAAGTGAGGAGTTTAATGATTTTATTGATTGGATCACCTTTGGCAAAGACGGTGTTATTCACGAAAATAATAGTATAATTCAGCAAAAAATTATTGCGTTTGGCAGGATGGTTGCTAATGCGGTGATGTTCTACACTGTTGCCAACACAACCAATGTTTTGAACCAACTTTCTGCTGAAGAAGTCAAATATAGTAAGGATGATTTATCGATTTTATCAGCGTATTTCAGGGAGAATATTAATCGCTATGGTGTTTTTGATTTGTCCAGGTCACGACAGACAATGCCATTACAATTTGGTATTAATAGGGATTAAAAATTGAACATGACCCTTTTTTACCAGGATCCCGGCCGGGGGTCTAATTATACAAATAAGCCAGGCCATTAGTAATGCGTTTTGGATAAAGAAGATGATCGAACTCATCCATACATAAAACAGCAGCATACTCTTCCATTTGATATTGGATTGAAGCGTCCAGCGATTGGGTTGCACTTAAGCATTTTTCCCAGGTCTTTTTCATTTTAAGGTGAAAATGAGAGCCATCACCATTTTTTTCTTTCACCTCAGAAAACCGTTGAGTAAATACCTCCTGGTTTCTGGTTGCCAAAAATTCCTGCCATCTCACAATACGCAATCCGTTTAGAATATATTGATGGTCTTGTAAAAACTCATCACCCTGATCTAATGCTTGTGCATCGGTTTCACAATTATGTCTATTTAAGTAATCACAGACCAAAATAGTAGTCCTGTCTTCATAATGATGGGCGCGAATTGATTTAATAATGGCTGCTAATCGCTCACCACGCTCCAGAGGTTGACTCATACTGATGGGCAATACAATCGCCTCATTGGCTGGAATGTTACCAGGTAAAACAGCGGTGAAATTCGTCTGCATAGAAGAACCTCCTTGTTTAAAAGTGAGGCATTTTACCATGTGATTATTTTTTGTCCACAAATACAGTTCAAAACGTACTCATTCCTAAGCGTAATTCCCTATTTATCAATGATCAACCTATACTTAATAAAACAATTAGAGTGCAAAAACATGGATTTGAATTTTATACTCCAAAATACCGTGGGTAATTTGTACTGGAAAGACAAAACAGGTCGCTATCTAGGTGCAAATCAAGCATTTATCTCATTAGCAGGCTTAAAGCATCATGATGAGATTATTGGAAAGACAGATAGAGAACTCTTTTTTTCAGTGATGAGTCATGAAAAATTAGTACTTCTTGAAGAAACTGACCGCAGGATATTAAGCTCTGGCATCGGAGAAAGCCTAAAAGAAGAAGGTATTGATGCACACGGAAAACCTGCTTTCTACATGACAAGGAAAATTCCTTTACGAAATGATAAAGGAGAAATCATAGGCTTAATGGGAACTTCGTTAGACATCACCAAAGAGATGCAAGCCGATATTGCACGGTCAGAGTTTCTTGCCAACATGCGCCATGACATCCGCACCCCGCTGTCTGGAATCGTAGGCTTTTCCGAGCTTTTAAAATCCGAATCCAATGAGCCACGAATTAAAGAGTATGCCGATAATCTCATTGCCTCAAGCCATGCGCTACTTGATTTAATGGATGAGGTCCTCGAAGCAGTTAGAGTCAGTTCGGGTGAAATACCCATGCTGAAACGAAAATTCAATCTAGCGCAAACCTTAGAACAAGTAGTTGCTTTGTATCAGGCGCGTGCCCATGAAAAAAGATTGAGCTTATCCCTTTCTTTAGACAAAACACTGCCTCACTTTGTCATAGGCGATAAAATACGGCTACACCGTATCGCTCTTGAATTGATAGGAAATGCGCTGAATTTTACCGATACAGGCCATGTGACCATTAATGTAGTCCTGGCAAAAAAGGAACATCGTGAATTGATTATTAAAATGACCGTGAATGATTCTGGAATGGGTATTCCTAAAGAGAAGCAGCAAGAAATTTATCTGCAATTCAAACGATTAACGCCATCCTACCAGGGAATTTATAAAGGCGCAGGACTTGGTCTTTATGTTGTAAAACAATTTATCGATGAATTGGGTGGAGAAATATACGTTGAGAGCGAACTACGCAAGGGAACGGCCTTTACCTGCCTTATTCCCATGCAGATTCCCCTACTGGATGATTCATCCGGTGTTGATTCTGACGATAATTTTACATTAGAAAAACCCTATATGCTCCCTTTACAAACTCAAACAACAACATCATCAACGCAAAAAAACAATTTAGACAGTAAGATCACAAGCAAAGTTCTGGTTGTAGAAGATAACTTCATTGCACAGACAGTTGCCAAATCACTTCTTGGTGCTATGAAGTGCCGGGTTGATATTGCATGCAACGGAGCTGATGCCATTAGCCTTTGTGACCCCCGGCCGGGATCCTGGTAAAAAAGGGTCATGTTCAATTTTTAATCCCTATTAATACCAAATTGTAATGGCATTGTCTGTCGTGACCTGGACAAATCAAAAACACCATAGCGATTAATATTCTCCCTGAAATACGCTGATAAAATCGATAAATCATCCTTACTATATTTGACTTCTTCAGCAGAAAGTTGGTTCAAAACATTGGTTGTGTTGGCAACAGTGTAGAACATCACCGCATTAGCAACCATCCTGCCAAACGCAATAATTTTTTGCTGAATTATACTATTATTTTCGTGAATAACACCGTCTTTGCCAAAGGTGATCCAATCAATAAAATCATTAAACTCCTCACTTTTACAAGTAGCTGCTTGAATCTTTTTACGAAGGTCAACATCAGCAATATACTTTAAAAGAAAAATGGTTCGTACCACTCGTCCCAATTCACGGAACGCTTGATGCAGCTTATTCTTTTTGCTATTGGAGCGCAGCTTTTTCAATATAGTTGACGCTTTAATTTTGCCACTTTGGATTGACATAACAACGCGCAACATATCGTAGTACATTGACTCTATGAGTTGCCAGTTGGGCTCTTTCGATGTAAAAATATCATTGATATGTTGGTATGATTTTTCATTCATTTCGGCTGGTCGATAAAAATTGAGATGCTTGAAACTACGTATTCTGGGCATAAGTGTTATTGCCAACAAATAGGCAAACCCAAATACCACTTCGTTTTGCGCATGCGTATCCCCATGGATTGTATCTGGGCGTAAGGTTTCATTACTTTCATAAATCCCATCGAAAATGTACATGGCCTCATAAACACCACACGGGATAAAGTTTCCAAACAAAGCAACATACTGATCAGAAACGTGATAATAGCCAATCCCTCCATATTTTCCATAACGAATATGGTGCTCTGCCAGTAGATTATTGGTATACATATCCCAATAAGTCCCATCAACAGAAGCACTTTCACCATTGCCCCAAATGTAAGGCAGCTCAAACTGTTTGTATGCCTTGATAATGACTTCACTAATTTTATTGAGACGGAGCTCTGTAATGTGGTGATTGAATAGCCAAGCAATTTGTTTACGTGAATATTTTTTCAAGCATCGTTCAGCTTGAACTGGGCCAACATTACAACCATATGCGAAACTGGTAGCAATAAACCGTAAATCATAATCATCTATTTTGGGTTCGTACCCTGATAAGGGTTTTAAATGGCGACTGATACCAAGCCAATTTTCCACGTCAGTAAGTACAGAGACGATATCCGTCAGCGGCATTTTGGATGCTACCAAATTTGAAAATTTTTCTTGTTGCTGACTCACTTTCTTACTGATAGCTCGCTTTAATACTGGCTCACCGTTGATAATGTTCAAATATTCATTATCGACAAAATTTTGATTCACCTTTTCAGCAGCTTGCTGATGCTCTACCTGTAGTTCTTTTACAAATAGCCTGGGGTCGTCAGACTTACCTATCAGCTCAGCATAAGGCTTTAGGTTTTGGTAAAATTCGTCCCATGGAATAAATTGCTTATTGGGATCATCGTTCTCATAGCTGTTAAGAGCAAAGGCATCGGCACAGTTAATTTCATCCATGGCAAATCTAAAAATAGCCAATTCTAACTTCTGTTTATTAACGGTTCGAATTTGATTGGTGTAACGCTTGGTTTTGCCCTCGGTAATGAACTGAAACCATTGGTCATCAATCCATTCTAAATTGCTAAACTCTTCTGGATTGATTGCAACATATTCTCCATGGCTTCGTTGGTGTACCAATATGAATTCGACTAACTTTTCTACTAGCACATCTTTTGAAGCTGATTTGATCTCTATCTGCTTCAGCAAACGAAGCATAGTATGTCTTTTTGCTTGATAATACTTCAACATTAAAGGTAAATCGTTATCATCAGCATAAGCCAGATATTGTTCGCAGGCTTCAATTGAAGCATCGATATCATTTGGCAAACTTTGCTCAATAAGCACTAATTTTTCTTCTGGGGTTCGGGCAGTTTGTTTGCTTGCGACGAGAACTTGTTTAAGGCTGCCAATAAGTTGATCTGTTATTTTTTGGTTGGAATTTCTGATTTCTTGTAGTGCTTCCGCTGCATCAGTTTTTATTTTACGCAGCCAGCGTGTCAGCACAGTGACAATGCTATCAAGTGATTTTGCGTACTGATGATATAACAACATGGCTGATAAAGCATATCTTTTGGCTTCTTTAATACGGCGCATATCGGCAATATCTAAAGCCATTGCTTCAGCAACATATTGATCTAAACGGTGCTCAGGAATATCAGAAAGATCAATTGGGCTTTCATCTCGCCACTTACGTAACTGATCCAGGTAATCTGTAAATTCTCGAATGTTTGTGACAGATGGTTTTTTCATTTCTTGTTTAAGATATTCCCAGCCACTAGTGAACTCATGGACTGGTGAGGTGGATAGCAATAACTTATCAAAAAATTGTTTAGTCTCATCGGTAAGTTGGTCGCTAACTTTTTGGTACAGTACCGAGCTAACTATAGTTCGAGCAGCACGTGCAAGTCTCAGCAATGTTGAAAATGCCGGAATTTCAAAATTATTTTTGATTAGTTCTTCAAGCATATCATTGATAATATCAGCTAAATTTTCTTTAATAGCCGCAGATTTTAAGCCAGCAGACTTCATTATTGACTTGCGTTGCTGCTTGCACTCATTGATGAACAGAAATTTGCGTATAACTGTTTTGTGACGCTTGCGTTGTTTGAGCTGCATGTAATTTTGTAGCTTTACTTTATCCACTTTGATATCAATGCAGTTTGCAATATATTCGATAATCGGTTTAGGAATTGTGTTGATTGGAATGTGATAGCCTAAACATTGATAACATTTTAGTGAAAGCATAAAACCAAGTCGGCTATGAGGTGATTTCTCACTGGTGCTTTTATTGAGTAGTTCAAGCTCTGCTTTTATTGGCAAAAAATTCTGTTTGAGTTCCTGTTCGTCAGGATTTGGTTTCAATCTTGGATAAGCAGTGTCGTGAATTGCAGTCATTGTGAATTTAAGGTATCTTTTGTGGCGGCCGAAAACAGTAGTTTATGGCCATGTAAAAATCAAGGCTTTCGATCCTTATATTTAAAGGGTTTTAGACGGACGAGTTTTCAGGGGTTTTTGGCCAGGTATGAAAGCAGGAATTTATGCCAGAGTTTCAACACATGATCAGCATACTTTAGATATGCAAATTGAAGCGATGAAAAAATATGCTAGAGCTCGTGATTGGCAAATTGAAATAGAAGTTGCTGAAATTGGATCAGGTGCAAAAGATTCTCGACCTCAACGTGAAGAACTTATCAACCAAGCAAAACGACGCCAGATCGATGTAATTATTGTTTGGAAGTTAGATCGCTGGGGTCGTTCAGTCAATGATCTTTTTCACACACTGAATGAATTAAACACTCTTGGTGTTGGTTTCATTTCATTAACTGAAGCCTTAGACTTAACCACCGCAACAGGCAGAGCTATGGCAGGTTTGTTAGCAATTTTTGCTGAGTTTGAAAGAGAAATCCTTCGTGAACGGGTTAAAGCAGGTATTGCACACGCAAGAACTAAAGGGAAAAATCATGGAAGACCACCTACTGCTAGTTTACTTTCTGAAAAAATTAAAGAGTTAGATCGCCAAGGAATGAGTAAATCGGAAATTGCTAGACAATTAAAAATAGGTAGGACATCTGTTAGACGAGCGCTCATGGTTAAGTGAAAAAATACACTGAAGTATTTTTATAGGATAATAATTAAGAATAAAAGGGAGAGAATGTGGAAACAAATGAGCTATATATTACAATTCCTGATGGCAAAATATATGTGAAAAAATGGACTCCTGCAACCGTTACGGAAGAAACTCCCATTATTCTATTGCATGACTCATTAGGCTCTGTTGACTTATGGCGAAATTTTCCAAAAGAATTATCTGAAAATCTTTCTCAACCAGTTATTGCATATGATCGGTTAGGTTTTGGAAAATCAGATTCAAGAGAAAAACTACCTTCTATAGAATTTATACATGAGGAAGCTTCCAAGTATTTTCCAATAATTAAAGAAAAGCTTAATATTCAAGAATACATACTTTTTGGACATAGCGTTGGTGGAGCAATGTCTATATGTATTGCAGCACTAGATCGATATTGTAAAGGAGTGATTACTGTTGCTGCACAGGCATTTGTAGAGGACAAAACGATAGACGGAATAAAAAAAGCTAAAGAGTTTTTTGAATCACGTGGGCAATTACAAAAATTAGAAAAATGGCATGGAGAAAAAGCTTTATGGGTACTTCGTGCATGGACAGATATTTGGTTATCCTCCGAGTTTTCTTCTTGGAGTCTGCAAAACTGTATACAGCATGTTAAATGTCCGGTGTTGGCGATTCACGGTGAAGATGATGAGTATGGTTCGATCGCTTTTCCTGAGTTTATTGCTAAAAATACAGGTGGAGTGGGTCAGTTATCAATAATTAAAAATTGCAAACATATGCCTCACAAGGAGCAATCGGAAAAAGTAATAAATCTTACAAAACACTTTATACAAAAGCATATCCTTTCTTCAAAATGAACTTTAATTACAGACAACTGTCTGATAAAAAATTACACATGACCCTTTTTTACCAGGATCCCGGCCGAGGGTCTTTGTGAACAAAATGACTATGATTTAATCTTCATGGATATCGGATTAGGTGAAGGCATGGATGGCTATGAAGTAACCTATCGTATTCGCAGCCAAATGGATAAAAAACGACACATCCCGATAATTGCACTCACGGCGCACGGAGGTGATGAGAGCAAACAACGCTGTATTGAGGCTGGAATGGATGCGGTTTTAACCAAGCCACTGACTCAGGCACATGCTGCAGATATTATTAAATCATTCATTCCCTCAAGGCATGAAGTAAACGCCAAAGACTCCGCTAAATCAAGATATGACTTGCCAGATAAGGATGCCGAACTGTTTCAAATAAACCAGTTTGCCCTTCTTGACAGTACTGAAGCCTTGAAAAACTGCGGGGATATCAAGATGCTCAAAGAGATGTTGCTCATAATGATTAAGGAGCTTCCTGCTGATTTAGAGCGAATGAAAAATGCATTTGAACGCCATGATTATCCTCTGGTTGAAAAAACCGCCCATAAAATCAAAAGTGGGGCGGTTTATGTGGGAACAACCCGCATGAAATACGCGTGCCAGTATGCAGAGCGCTACTGGAAAACAGGGCGTCGAGAATTATTTGACGCGCTCTATCATCAGGCCGTGACGACTATTGAAGAAACGATTATCTATATTGAAGGCTGGCTGCGAAAGCAAGTACTCTGAGTTACCTGTGCAACACAGATTCAAAAAGGTTTTACCATCGGAAAGGCTTTTCTTTGTCTGGAGTCCACCAGCCACCGATGGGCTCATTTTCATCATAATACACATGCACTTTATGGTGCGTATGTGTTGCTAATTTATCGTACTCTTCATCAGTCAGTAGCTTATAGGTCTCCTCATCATCAAGGATTGGATGGAACATGATACCCACCAAATGACCGCCATGCCATTGGGCTTTCATTTTTTTGTTTTTCCTTTTGGTATTTTTATGGCAGTTGTCTTTAAAGCGCTTGACCTCATCGCTTAAAAAAGCATCGAGGTAATGATAGGCTTTATAAGCCATTTGCACCTGGTTAGGATGTCCTGCAAACACATAAGGCTGTCTGTTGCCTGAGGTAATCGAGGCGGTCGTGCAGCCAAAGAGTAATCCTAAAAACAACAAAAGCTCATCAGCATAATGCTCAAAACTCAAATCCGGGATGCTAAAGCCTTTACTAATCGCAAAGTGATTAGAATTAAATTGCCGTGAAAAAAGCTTTTGTTTCAGGCATACCTCTTGAATTGATAGCAGTTGTGAGCCAATCTGCTGGCAATTATCTTCAGTTAAAAAGTAATTAATTGTTTTAGTAAAATACGCAAGCAGCTCCTCATCTGGTTTTTTAATGGTTAGACGCTCAATGTGCTTTCGGTATTTTTTATAGGACTCATTGGCTCTAAAATCATAACCTTCGGGTTTACGTGGCCATTCGCGTACCTCATCAAAATCAAAGAAATCAAACTCAGAACCTCCTTCGTCCTCATCATGGGATTCACCCTGTTCATCTCCAAATAAGGAAATAACATTAGTGTTGCCAGAAGTTACCCCTGTCATCAAGGATTTTTGCGAACCGGTTGGGATGTTAGCTGGTATTAATGTGGCGGTGTTCAACGTGTTTATTAAGGGTCTAATTGATTCTTTATTTTTGTCTCGCAGTAGGGTACAGCCATCAAGTATTACCTGTGACAGGCTGGCATTCTTTTGATATGACAGGTCTTTTAATGCATTATAAGTCTCATCACTGATGGTGATGGTACGCATGGTTTTCTCCATCAGATACTTTTTTTGATTCAGAGCACGATAACAGCGGCTGAAGGTTTGAGCGTCTACGAATTCATCAAGCCATAATTGAAACAGGCGTACCGTTTCTTCATCTTCTGCAGTACTTTTGAGTTCTGCAAAGGCATGAATTGCCTTTATTCTGACAGAACTGTCTGTCTCCTCTCTCATAAATCGATTGTTTTGAATGGCCCGTTCAAAATAGTGATAACAGGATGCATAATCATTCAGCGATACTTTGCGTTTTTTATTAGCCATATTTTATAAAGCCCCGTAAATTATAGAAGGCAGTTTATTGATAACTATTAAATTTATCAATAGGTGATACATTGGATTTTTAAAATAGGCTTTGCACCCGTTTTTATTTACCATCTGTTGATACATTTCATTAATTACATTTTAAATAAACCACTCTTTTCATTGAGCACCCTTTCGCCTTGCTCTTAAGTTCTTGCCGATACTGCTTTAACTCAAGCTATGCACAGGGTTATCCCCCAAAATTGTGGATAAAGGTATGTGTTTAAATTTTACCCACGTGCCTTTGATTTCGGAGTTTAGGAGCATTTGAATGGTTATGAGCGAAGCGAATTCATTTAAAGCAGATTAAAAGAAAGATTTAGATTTCTGCCTCGTCATTCATCGCTCAGTCGCAAAAATAAAAATAACGGAGTATTTTATTAAGAACAATGAGGAACGCAGCGCGCGAAGCGCGTGAGTAGTCATTGTTCTTAATAAAATGCGTAGTTATCTTTTATTGCGATTGAGTGATGGGTGATGAGGCAATCGATCTTTAATTATTGCTTTGTTCGTTTTTTTATTTGATTATTGGCCATAGGCAATTCCTTTTAATAAGTTTAAATGATTGATGAGCGTAGCGAATTCCTCATGATTAATTATCCACAGAAAATATCTGTGGATAATTTTCTAGAAGGTTTAAATGGGACTATAAGTAAGAGCGGACACTTAAAAACACTTCTAGAAGACACTTAAATTTCATTATGACAAATTATGTACAGTGCTTTTTGTTAAGTACGCGGTGTTATTCCACCTTATCCACCTATTTTTAAGGTAATAAGGCTATTTCTGCCAAAATGAAGAATAA
The DNA here is from genome assembly GCF_026191355.1 of Legionella sheltonii. GTDB lineage: Bacteria > Pseudomonadota > Gammaproteobacteria > Legionellales > Legionellaceae > Legionella > Legionella sheltonii. The sequence continues at coordinate 45,845 of NZ_JAPHOQ010000020.1, read as the reverse complement.
AGATAAAAACGCTGGTTTTGTGAGGCATTTAGAAGATTTTTAGGTATAGAGGAACACTTTAAGCAATGAAAATAGTATTTATTGTTTGTTTCGGTGCGTTAAAGCACCCTATTCCTGTAATTTGTGGCGGTTTAGAAGGGATTCGCGGCGTCTGCGCTCTTTTTCGCGCAACCGTTCTTCCTCTTTTTGCTCCGACTTAAGCATGTCTTTCATTACATCAATATGGGTTTTAGCATTTCCTTGAGGGGCTATAAAATCAAGAATGTTACGTGCGGCAGCCTGAGATTCCTGGGCGTTAGCAATAAAGGTACTCCGCTTTTTATTAAGACGCTTACGTGCCAGGGCACGTTGTGCAGACAGCGCCTGCAAATTAATGTTGCATGCTTTAAAAAAGGCTGGCGTTAAGCACTTGACGGCAGCCAGACCAATAAAACGTTCTTTGCCCTCATCTACTTTAACATCAAAACGCTCAATCATTTTTAAGTAACCTGCACGCACCAATAATTTAATAGCGCGTTGTGCACGCTTTAAACCAATTCCAGCTTTGTCGGCCAAAAACTGGATGGTTAGTGAGCGAAAGCCTTCGCTTGCATGGGGTATACCCACTCTAAGACTTGCAAGTTCCGTATAATGCAATAAGACCTGAGCAATGCTTGCAAGTGCTTCACGCGCTTCAGAGCGCTGCTGGCGAGTTGAGTTACGTCGCAAACGAATCTCTTTGAAATAGGAGGAAGGTAGCCCATAGTAACGCCGCCACGCATCAATCGCCCAGGTAATTATTTTGGGACGCTCCTTATGTTCCTGGGGCTTTTGAAAAAAACGCGGGGTCTTGGGATCGTGGCCACACCAGTTACCCTGGCGCGCCACCCCTGCCCTTCTAAAACTGTAGTCGTTGCCTGTTTTTTGCTCTATAAAATTCATGCTACCTATCACTAATGCACTATCTTGCATGGGACGCTATCCTTAATAGCCACTATCAGTAACGGAGTTCATGCATTGAATGACCAGTGAATAATATAGAGTTAAAGCAATCAGCCTTAGTTGATTGAATCTTAAACAAAAATTTGAGTAATAGTTCCCCATAGATAATATCCTTATCTTATTGTTTTTTTGGGGGAACGAAGCTATTATTTACTTTGGAAAATAAGATTCGTTCCAATAATACATCATCAAGTTATGAAGAGTTGCCGCTCTTCATAACTTACCTTTATTTATTACCTACAATTAAATACCATAATTAATTCCTCGGGAATATTGTCTTTTTTTAGACTTTAATTTCAGCATTTAAAAGTGTCAATACCCATAAAATCAATGAATTATCTAAATAGACTATCAATAAGAGACACAAAATGATTGCGATTTTTATTTAATAAGAGACACAAATATTATAAATACCCATACTTATAAGAGACACAAGAGTCGTGGATATTATCGAGTCTAAAAGATGTTTTTCCCAGTGATGCCAAACTTATTTTTATTGATATTTATCAAATAATATATTGATAAATATCAATAAAACCATGTCATCCAAGGATGATTTATAGCGTTAAAAGAGACGCATAGATAGCTGCAAAAACTAATAATAAAAGACACATTATTTGAATCTTTGTTTTTAATAAAAGGACACAATAATAGTTGATTGGATCTTTTAAAGGAGACACGATCTTGTGGTAAAAAAATATAAAAATATTGAAAAAAATATATTTTTATATTTTATTCCTGGAGTTGACGATCTACAATTTTGCAGAAATTCTAAAAAAAACGTTGACGTCTTAATTAATTGTTATATATTAGAATTTTATGTTCAGAGCGGATAATAATGAAAACAATAAGCACTAAAGATTTTTCATCCTTAATTAACGTTTCCCCTCATTTAATATATAAATTAATTAAAGAGCATGATTTGCCTGTTATACCTGTTGGTAATAAAAACGCCCTTCCCCCAGAGACTGTTAAAAGAATCTTTGAGTTAAGGGGCTTTAAGTTTAAAAATGAACATAATTCTCCTCATATTATAAATGTTTTTGGAATGAAGGGTGGGATTGGAAAAACTTCCATAGCCACTGCATTTGCAGAAGGAGCCAGTCGATTGGGTTTCAGAGTACTAGCTGTAGACCTAGATATGCAAGGAAACTTAACCCAGTCTTTTAATATGAAAAAGCAGGGACAATCAGTACTTTATCATGCGCTTATAGGTGAAAAAAATATTAAAGAAGTTATTGTTCAAGTTACACCTAATCTACACTTGCTGCCCTCCTCGCTTGATAACTCTCAGATTGAGCACGTAATGAATTCGAAACAGTCTATAAACATTACTAGTTTTTTTGATGATCTTTTTGACTCTATAAAATCGGGATATGATCTTATCGTTATTGACTGCCCTCCCTCTATTCACAAAATTACCGTATGCGCCTCTTGTTTTGCAACTGAGAATTTAATCCCGATCAATGCCGATATAGATTCTTTTGATGGAGTTGTAATGACTGTTTCGGAAATTGAAAAAATAGAAAAAGCTTTTAAAAACCTAGCCATTAAAATTAATTATAAAATTGTTTTTAATAAATATGATGCGCGAGAAAAGTTAAGTCTCAATATTATGGCATCAATAAGCGAGAGGAAAAACCTCAAAGAAAACTTATTGCCCATCGTTATCAGAACTAATACAGCATTTAAAAACACTAAAGCTGATGGCGAGTATATTTTTGATGCAAATAAGTCTACCGCGAAAGATGATTGCTTTGCGTTAATTTCAGAGTTGACCGGTATTAATGAATGGTTGTCTCGAGGTAAATTTCATCAATCCATTAGAGAAACCGAGGATTCTTTTGTTTAAATTAGGAAATTTCTATGAAGCTTGAGGATATGCTTAAACAGCAAGAAAAGCGTGGGTTTAAACAAAATAAGCTTAAAGCAAAGATGCAGACTTATGATGAATATGTTTCTGATGTTGCCTCTCCACGCCCCTATAATACTCCGAACGTAGTTGACAAAGTTATTCATCTAGAAACAAGAGACACAATTCCTTTTGGATCTGGCGAGTTGATAAGGGACACAAAATCCGATACCACATCAATATCCATAAGAGACACAACAAAGGGTGATTTAACTGAGCGAGCAAGAGATACAATTCCTGTTGGATCTGATGAGCTGATAAGGGACACAAAATTCGATACCACATCAATATCCATAAGAGACACAACAAAGGGTGATTTAACTGAGCGAGCAAGAGATACAATTCCTGTTGGATCTGATGAGCTGATAAGGGACACAAAATCCGATACCACATCAATATCCATAAGAGACACAACAAAGGGTGATTTAACTGAGCAAGCAAGAGACACAATCCCTGCTGGATCTGATGAGCCGATAAGAGACACAAAATCCGATACCACACCAATATCCATAAGAGACACAACAAAGGGTGATTTAACTGAGCGAGCAAGAGATACAATTCCTGTTGGATCTGATGAGCTGATAAGGGACACAAAATCCGATACCACATCAATATCCATAAGAGACACAACAAAGGGTGATTTAACTGAGCAAGCAAGAGACACAATCCCTGCTGGATCTGATGAGCCGATAAGAGACACAAAATCCGATACCACACCAATATCCATAAGAGACACAACAAAGGGTGATTTAACTGAGCGAGCAAGAGATACAATTCCTGTTGGATCTGATGAGCTGATAAGGGACACAAAATCCGATACCACATCAATATCCATAAGAGACACAACAAAGGGTGATTTAACTGAGCAAGCAAGAGACACAATCCCTGCTGGATCTGATGAGCCGATAAGAGACACAAAATCCGATACCACACCAATATCCATAAGAGACACAACAAAGGGTGATTTAACTGAGCGAGTAAGAGATACAATTCCTGTTGGATCTGATGAGCTGATAAGGGACACAAAATCTGATACCACATCAATATCCATAAGAGACACAACAAAGGGTGATTTAACTGAGCGAGTAAGAGACACAACTCATGTTGGATCTGATGAGTTGATAAGGGACACAAAATCCGATGCCACACCAGTATCTATAAGAGACACAATTTTAATTGACAATCATAATGAAAAAGTAGAAACAAGTGAAAATGGTCTGATAGATACTTTTAAAGAGAGGAATGATCTATATCATCAACACAAAAATCTGAATCAGAATTTGATTAGAACTATCAATAAGAAAAGCACAAGATTCAAATATTTAGATCTAACAGGTAATGAAAAAAGAATTGTAGATGAGATTATAAATAACTGTATTATAGTCGGCGAGCTAACTACACCATTTATAAAAAAGATAGATCTATCTATAAATACAGGAGTTAAGGTTGGTGCACTTAAAACCACTATATGCAGATTGAAGGATAAAAATGTAATTACAGCGTATATAGCTACGAAAGGGCGTAACTCATCTTGGAAAATAAGTTTATCAGCAGAGATTCTAGAACAATACATTCAACTAAGGAAAAGATAACGAACAACAGCCCTCAAATATTTGGAGGTTCACTAGATAAAAAGGGAGCTTGCATACAAAATAAATTCATCAGCCGCAAAATAATGGGTTTTTAGATCAAAACAGTCTACTATACCGAGGCCGTTGAAACTTTTGTGTGGTTAATGAGGATCATGCAGAAAGATTAGGGATACAAGTGTGTCGATAAGGATTTAACATGTCCATTTTATGGAAGTCAAAAAATATTGGGGTTAATTTACTGCACTTAATCAACGGATTAATTACCTTTAGTTTCGCTGTTTTATTTTCTTCACTGCTTCTCTATTTAACAAACGCTCTTGGATTTACTAAAAATGAAGCAAATGCCTACGTTGGTATGTTCTTGGCGTTTAATTTTGCATTACATCTTGTCGGCGGATATATCGGAGGTAACTATATCAGTAACAGACTATTGTTGTTAGTTTCTTGCCTATTCCAGGCCGCGGGTTCATACGTGCTGAGCTGGTCTTCTCCACATTATCTCTTGTACGGTTTAAGTTTGTTCATTATTGGTTGTGGTATTAACTCAACCAGCGTGAAGTTAATTTTGACGCAGTTACTGGAGCGTGATGAAAGTCAGCGAGAAATGGCCTTTTTTATCAACTATGCAGCGGTGAATTCAGGTTTTTTGTTGGGCTTTTTTGCTAGCGGCTATTACGATCTAAGCTCAAGCTATCAGAATCTCTTTAACCTGTGTAACGTATTTAATGTAATATCTATAATTTTAGTTGTGGCCGGTTGGCGTTTTTACAAAGAGCCAAAGAAGATGAAAATAAATAATGCTATTCGGAAGATTTACTTCACTACAGCCACAATGTTTATTTTAATTGTTGGATTAATGGTGGGATTTAATTATCCCTTTTTATCAAACAGTGTAGTTGTTGCGCTTGGTGTACTTTGTGTTTGCTACCTTATTCATCAGGTTAAACATACTAGCGTCGCTGTAGAAAAAAAGAATATTTCTGCATTTATCATTCTTACGCTGTCATCCATCGTTTTTTGGTCATTATATTTTGTCGGGCCGATGGGTGTCACCTATTTCATGAAGTATAATGTACAGCGGGAGTTGTTTGGCTTTATTATTCCTCCTCAATGGTACATGAATTTGAATGCAGGGTTTGTGATATTGGGCGCTCCACTAGTGGGTTTTCTTCTAAAAAAACTTAAGACACGTGGATTTGAACTGTCACTAACGCATAAATTTAGCTCATCACTTTTATTAATCGGGGTTTCTTTCTATGCTTTGTCATGGGGTATTTTAAGAGCCAGTGGCTCTGGTTATACATCTTCTATCTGGTTAATATTGCACTTCTTCCTTCAGGCTTTAGGAGAGCTTTTAATTGCGCCAGTTGGTTTTTCGATGATTGGGAGGCTTGCACCTCAGCGTCTTAATGGAATCATGATGGGTTTTTGGATGATGGTATCAGGAATAGCTGCTTCCTTATCTCAATTCCTGTCAAATACTGTTGATTACGGCATTTCAGCAGAAACTGCAATAAACAATCCTAACTATTTGAGTTTTTTTGATAGTCTTGGTTTTTATGCTTTTCTTGGGGCTGTAGTTTTGCTGGCAATATCTAGAAAGGTCAAAGGATTAGCATCAAAAGAGAAAGATATTTTTCGGTATTCAAGTTCCTGAGGTACAATTTATACCTATCGTTAGCATTGAGGAGATGTATCGAAACGATAAAATCCTACACGCCACCTTTAAGAGAAAAAGCATCAAAACCATTTTTTTGGAGTATATAAGCCGCATAATCACTTCTAGCTCCTGTTTTACAGTACAAAAGTAATTTCTGTTTTGGTAGCCTGCTAAAGGTATTCATCAATTCACTAAGTGGTATATGAAGATCATTTGAAGTTAAAGACTTCGATCTGTTTTCATCGAGCTCCCTGATATCGATTGCAACATAATCTGCTAGCTGAATCTTATCCAACTCAACATCGAATCCTTTTGCGGGCCATGATATTAATTTACGTGTGCATGCAGGGCAATTTTGCTTTTGCTTGAAGGGGAAAAAATCGCTATTAAATGTGTCACAATTGAATGCATAAATGTTCCCAAGTAACGGCGTATTCTGATGAATAATAAAATTGATGGCGAGGTTAGCTGTTATTGCCCCTGCTATACCCACAGAGGCTCCGAGAACCCCTGCATCTGAGCAATTGCTCATTATAAAGGGCGGTGGCGGTTCTGGAAATGCGCATCTATAACATCCAGTTCGTACATCAAAAAGCATGATCTGGATCGAATTCTGAAAAATACTAGCGTTGATAAATGGTTTATCTAACTGACAGCAAATGTCGTTGATCAAATAACGAGTTTTAAAGTTATCGGATGCGTCAATAACCAAATCGTAATCAGTTAAGATATTTTTAGCATTTTCCAGGTTGATTTCTACCCGGTATTCATGGAGTTTTAATTCAGAGTTAAAACTTGCTAGTTTTCCAATAGCAACAGCAGTTTTTGGTTTACCGATACTTTGCTCATCATACAGAACTTGTCGGTGCAAATTTGATAGATTAACTACATCATGGTCAATTAGTCCTATTTTTCCAATACCCCCGGCTGTTAGATAATAAAGACACGGGGAGCCAATGCCTCCAGCTCCAATGACAACAACAGAGGACAAAGCCAGTTTATTCTGGCTTTCTTCCCCTATGAGGTTAACTTGTCTAGAATAGCGCGTTGATGACATATAAAGAGCTTAATTAAACTTTTGTTTTTTAGATGGCTTTAGGTATGGATTTGCCTCATTTGTTTTGCAACATTTTAGTCTCAAAACGATTTTAAGTCATCTTGGAATTTCAAGTAACCCAAAGAGTACTATGAAGAGAATAAGCCAAATACAAAAAGATCGAGTTTTACTCATTGGAACGCCATTGAGTTACAAGCTAGTGGATTTTGAGCTTCTCAGAAGAGAAAACATCGAACCCATTTTATCCTATTCAAAAGAAATGACAGCTATTCCAGATGGCATAAGCGTCTATTATGATTCATTATCCGTGAAAGAGGTGGATCGAATTATCCAAGATTTTAAGATTCAGTTTCTAGTGTGTTTTAATGACAATTTTCTGATCCAGTCTGCCCAACTAAGAACCAAATATAATTTGCCAGGTATCAGGTATCCTGAAATTAAGAAATTCAAAATTAAGTCAGATATGTACAGGCTCCTAAGCCCAAATCTTTCTACTCCAAAAACGATTCAATATGATGAATATGTTACTTTCTGCGACATCTCAAAGACGCTTGGAGGAGGGGAGTATTTTATCAAGCCAGATAATCTGGCGGGTGCAGAAGGTAGTTGTCACCTACGTGATGAAGAAAATTTCCACGAGTGGAGGAAGTCGAAGCGAAATATAGGAATTTGTTATTTAATACAGCGATATTACTCTGATCCTTTGTATCATTGTGAATTAGTGGTGAAAAACAATAAAATCAGATACATCCAGGCTCGACGATATTCATACCCGAACCACAAATTTTTGGAAGGAAAGATTATTGCCAGCTTCCCAGTTCAGGATAGAAAAATGCAGCTCGTAATCGAGAGAGAATCGATTAAGGTTCAGAAGGTTCTTGGTTTTAAAAATGGAGTAATGCATACAGAGTTTTTTGTTGGAAATGATTTAAATCCTGTTTTTCTTGAAACAAATATACGCCAAGCAGGAGGGGCAATTAATCTTGTTCATAAAAGAAGAGCAGGCATTTCCCTTGAAACACTAATGATTCTCATTGAGTTAAATCGAGAATTTGAGATCGCTAAAACTGATCAAAGCATTTTCGATTTGTGTGGGTATATTCCTCTAAAGAAAGGGTTGGTTACAGATATCGATATTCCAATGTTAAAAGGGCATTATGAGTTTGATATCAGGGTTCAGTTGGGATCAACTTATCATGCACCTAGATCGGCAAGTAATACAGCAGTTTCATTTGTTGGATTTAGTAAAGCTTATGGGGACTTGTTAGCTGATTTTTCTTATTTAGAAAGGAATGATATGATTAAGTATGGATAAATAATCTTGTTAGGTATTAATAATGAATAAATTTCAAGAATTTGAAGGCTCATTGATACAAGAACAATATTATGGTGCGTTTGATTCTCTAATTGAAGACCTTTCTGATATAGGAGACGAATCAGAGTATCCAGTGTCTTTGAATACGATCGAGTTGATTTAGCATGATGGTTTCAGTCCAATTTCCTGGGGCTTTAAGTCATTTGAGTAAGAGCTATAATATCGATTCTAAAAAATATTGGGACGAATTTATACGAGAACTTCTAGGCTCTAACTATAAATACTTATTTAGCAATGAAACTCCTAAAGAGTATGTGTTGCTATACTTGAACGGATCAAAGATAGAGTCTCTTAAAGAAATCGCATTGAAAAATGAAGATTCTTTGCATATTTTGTCCGCAATTTCTGGTGGTTAAGCTTCTACATGAAGTTAAGATATAGGTCAGCACAAGATACTTTAAAAATACTATCTAGTTATATACATCGGGCTGGTATTGCTAGGGTAGCCGATTTAAGTTATCTAGACAGTTGCTCTCATCTAAGAGTTTACTCTGCGATTAGACCTAACTCCAAATCCATAAGCATCAGCATGGGTAAGTCTTTAGATAAAATTGAAGCCCAGTGTGGGGCTATAATAGAGTCAATTGAAACGTATTTTGCAGAGCAAGTGGTTGCTGAAATCATCGACAAGTCACAAAATGAACTTGTCAGAGATGGTAAAGCTTTTGTTGATATAAATAAGCTGGGTTATTCTACAGCTATTTCAAAAGACCAAAAAATTAATTGGTGTCTAGGGAGGACTCTTCTAACAAATAAAGAAATATTTGTACCGCATGTATCAGTTTCACTAGATAGCACTATGTTGATATCGGCATTGATTGGACAAAATTCAGATGGCATTGCCTCTGGATCTAATTTTGAAGAGGCCCTTATTTACAGTTTTTTAGAGTTAATTGAAAGGCAATCTATAAGAAATCACAATGTGACCGAACTTGCAGATGTAAATGAGGAAGAATACAAAAATTTGGGCCTGAATAATATTTCATATTCATTCCACTATTATCAGAATGTGTTTAATATACCGGTTATCGCTTGCTTTATTTTAAATGACAGTCCTTTGGATAATCAGGTAATAACAGCCGGTTATAGTTGCCACTTCTCCAAGCATGAAGCCCTTTATAAATCGCTGATAGAGGCCATACAATCAAAGATTGGCATTATATCTGGGGCGAGAGATGATTTGGATCCCCCTTGTTATAAATTCAATGAAATAAATACATTGCCACGGGTTAGCAAAATAAAATATTTTAATGACATGTACTCTTTAGATTTATCCCTGAATGAGCAATATCAAAAAATCCTTGAGATTCTTAAGTCACATGCTAAAGATTTAGTTGTTTTTACTTATTTGAACGAAGATATTTGTATCTTGAAAACTTTTCTTATTGATAATGAATAATCCAACTAGAGTAATTTTTGTTGATTCTACTGTTTCGCATAAGGAACTACTCGAATATACGACGTCGAGGGATTTGTTATTGCCTGGTATACGGCGAGGAGACTTAATTCGTGCCGTTGGTTTGCATCCTAATCTAAAGTCTATAGTCATTATTGATGGTGTATTTGAAGAGCAAGCGAGCATTACTCATAAAGAGATTCTATGGGCACTCGCCAAGGGATTAAAAGTTGTGGGACTTGCATCACTAGGGGCTCTGAGAGCATATGAGTTAATGCGTTTTGGAATGAAGGGTTATGGAAAAATCTTTCGTCAGTATGAAGAAGGGGATCTTGATGGGGATGACGAAGTGTCTATTGTTTACTTTCCAGGATTACAGAACTCTACTAAAACCATACCCATGATCAATATTAGAGCGACTCTTAGGCGGCTATCCATAGAGGAGAATAATGAATTGATTACATCAATTCGTAGTATTCATTTTAGGAAGCGCACCTGGTTGGAGATAAGCAAGAAAGTTTCAAAAGTGATACATGAGTCCCTCATGAAAAACTATATCGATCTGAAACGAGAGGATGTTATTTCTTTTTTCAAATCAAGCCCAGAGCATCGCGAAGTAACAGATACTTCTAATATAGAGCTGAACCTTTTTTTTATAAAAAATATTGTAAAGAAGAGATACCCAACTATAACTAGTTTTTTGGACTATTGTTTGAGTATTATGCCCCGGGCCCCTAAGATTACCACCAAAAAATCCTTAGAGGAATATGCACAGAACATCATTAATTATTTGGATTTACCGATTGGTTATGTTGATGATATTGCTAAAATATTGTCAGAGTTAATTGGGTTTACATTCAATTCCGAAAGAATAAAAAAAGCTTCTAGAATGATTAGGAAAGAACAGAAATTAACTCGGCAATCAGACCTGCTAAATTTTATATCAAGAAAAAAAATTCCCATAAACTCTCTTCAAGGTATATATGAGGGCATTGTAAAGTTAGAGGCATATTTTCTGAGCCAGGCTTATGTAATTAAAAGTTTATAGTTGTTTTTATAGGAGAGAGAAAAGCAACCAGATAGAAATGATGAATTAAGCGGGAAATCAAGATGCTCATATTTTTTTAACTGCTCCATTAAGTGTTTATCACTCTTATAAAACAACGCATCTTTTTCTATCGGCGAGGTAGAATTGATACTCCAGCGATGGATAACGTTCAATATTAAGTTACTTGCCGATTTGTACAGAACCGTATTCTTAGCAACGTTCGATTCGATAATTTTCTCACAAGTTTGTTCAAAGGCTGATTTTATTTCCTGTGATAATTTATTTAGATTTGAAATTTGGTTAGGTTTAAAAATAAAGTCCTCCTTATTCAATGAGAAATAAACTGTTTCATTAGAGCTAAAGGGTACCAATTTGTGAGGGCACATAAAAATTGGAGCGGTTTCTGATTTAAAAACATCTACATAGACTTCCCTTAAAATATCAATAGGCGCATTTGACTCATCTAATGATGGGAGATAGCCTGGTTGATCTCCACACGCTATAAAAAATAAATATCGAACAACTTCTTTCACAAAACTATTTGAGCTGATTTTGCTTTTAGAATCCAATATATCTAATAAATAATCATACAAGGTGATATTTCTCTTGAATAGGTGATCGCCATTTGCAATGGAATTTAAATAATCAACAAAAGGTGATGACTTATAGGCCATTTCTTCCCATTCTTTTGGGAATGCTAGTAATTTTGCTTTCCACTTAGGATTTATTGAGTCGATAATTTGTTTGAATATAAAAAACTGATCGTCAAAACCATTTGGAATAGGGCAAGTCAGCTTGTACTTTTTTTGAAGTTTGCCATGACTTTTTTTATCGCTAAATTTGTTCATTAGCAAAAAGGAACTCCTTATTCCTGCTGTCATTTTAAGAATATCAGATGGTTCATAAAGATAATTATTTTTCAGAAATTTTGTAAATGGAAAAACATGGCCTGGTTTATATATTTTCCAGGGAGATGTTCTTTGATTAATCTCTGTGTACATCTCAAAATTGTTTTCATAGATCATGCAGAATGGCATTACTTTAGATTTATTAAAATCAGGGAAATAAAAATATGTTTCATCACCTATCTGACGCCCATAGTTATAGCTAAGGATAGTTAATTCCGATGGAGTCAAGCTAGCATCATTTTCAATAATCTGATGCAAGGAAGGATTTAGTTTAGCAACATCCCCTTTAACATCATCCCAAGAAACAGTGATTAATTCTTGTCCAATCATTAGTGCTCTTTATGGTAATTTAGGTTGAAGTCACTAAAATACACTTTTGTCGAAAAAAAATCGAGTAAAATGTTGAATCATAATCGGCTATGCGCTAATATCTTTTTAGATTAAAAAAAACACCGAGAGAACGGTCGCCAAACAGTAACTTTCGGTGTTTTTCGGGCATAAGACAGAATGCCATGGTGAAAATCATAACATATAGATTGAGCCATTGCATTCATTTGACAAGGAAATTATGGATGATGGCTCAATACAATAGTCTTTACACAATCTTTATTCAAAGAATCCAATAAAACGAATCGTTTAGTTTTTTATTTCAACGATCAATTAACAATGGATATTTAAAAGATGTGTAATAAAATTTTAATTATAAATAAACTTCAATCAGTCGAATATTTCAATAAAGCTAGAATAGAGATAGAGCGCCCATTTATTGGGTTCCCCTATGGCCCTTTGTTATTAATTAAGTCTTTAATAAACTTAGCAGATCCGGCAACTGGTATCGTATATAATGTTTCCTATCTTGATCTTGCCAAGCTAATTGAAATTAATCCGGCTCCAGGAAGAAAAGAAAGCGGCACGCCAACCAAACAAACCATCCGGAACTACATTAAATCAATAGAGCGGGAATGCGGGAACTACTTCAAAGTAATCTCTGAAGGGCAATCCCTTAAGTTTCTATTCCCTGAGATCCCAAAAGTATTCAATAAGCTGTTTGAAAACAAGGAAGTTAACACAGAGGTTAACGGCAACATACCCCTCGAAAACACTGGGGAAAAAGCGGTTTTTGAAGAGAGAGTTAACACAGAAGTTAACACGGAACTTAACACGCCTAACAATGCTGTAAAGAAGTTATTTATAAATATAAATAACAACAATAACAACACTCCAGATCACTGGCCTTTGGCAAAAAACAACAAACAACCCATAGCAGCTGATTTTTACCCCAATGAGGCGACTATTTCACGGGCCATTGCCTCAGGTTACCCTTTTGCAACAAACCCCGCCATCATTCAGGAGTTCATTGACAAAAACATAGCATGGGGCAGCACTTATGCTGATTTCAACCCAATTTACTTATGCTTTCTTGCTAAATACACGCACTTTCAACAATCAAAACAAACAGAACAAAACGTTAAGATAAGGAACATCACTAATGAGCGTACATCCCCTAAAAACAACTCTTATGAAGCAGCAATGGAGCGAGTCAGACAAGACAATGCGGATGCCATTGAGCCCACAACACAAGAGCTTTTCCCAGACCACAAACCCATCACTTACGCTATTGAGCACGAACCACATTTCATGGCTCTGGGTTGAGTTGACGAAAATATACGGTCAGATGTTTCTTAGCAAAAACGGCTCTAAGGACAGTGGCGCTTGGTTTGATGCCCTTAACGAGTTAACACCCAAAGCACTAGAGAGCGGGGTGGCGCGATTAAGAAATTTAGCAGGAAATGGTAAGTTTGCAGAATACCCGCCTAATTGCTTGCAATTTAAAGCGCTGTGCATGGCTTTTTATGATGATTTGGGCTTACCCAAAGCACGGGATGCGTACCAGGAGATAACGAATAGTATTTATAAGAGCAACCCACGCTGGAGCCATCCATTAATTGAGTTCATTGCCCAAAGACTGCCTGAGAATTTTTTCTCAATAGAGCAAGAGGCACAAGCCTTCGGTCATTTTAGTAGGCTCTACACCGAAGTATGTCACTTGGTAAAGCAAGGCCATGAACTCCCTGAATCGATAAAAAACAAAAGAGCTGTACCAACAAGAACCCCAAGCGTTGCACACATGCATTTGCAACAAATCAAACACCACATAGGAGCCTAACTCAATGAGAACCCTGACTGAAGAATTACTGACCATGTTGCAACAATGCGCCAACAAGCTCTTATTAGCCTATGACGAAACGCTTAGTCCCGACGTTTGGGAGGCTTTTGAAAAAACAGCGGATGCCTGTGAAACCCTGGCATTTCAACATCACTCAAATCAATCGATGAGTATTCATTAATAAAAAAGGAACAAGTACATGCTTATTTTAACAAGAAGAATCGGAGAGACCATGATTATTGGTGAGGACGTCAATATCACTGTCTTGGGTATTAAGGGCAATCAAGTACGTATGGGCATCAATGCACCGTTATCCATTCCCGTGAATCGAGAGGAAATCCATCTAAGAGTTAAGGCCGATGAAGCACGTGGCAGCTTGTATCTAAAGCCGGGACACAGCAAGCACAATAACAAAACCATTAACTAATAAAAATAGTGTGACCGATTTAAGGAATAAAAAAATGAAAGGAATTAAACATCAAATAAGCCATACACTTCTTGCCAGCGCTGTCGCGGCACTCACAGGCTGCGCCGCAACCCAAACAGCGATAGAGCATGGCTCACTACAAGTCAGCACCAAACAAAGTGAAACCATCTTTTTAGATCCAGTCTCAAACGCCCAGAAAACAGTTTATGTTTCAGTAAAAAATACCTCTGATGAAGAAGTGGACATTGCTCCGCGATTAAAAACAGCATTAAGTTCCCATGGCTATAAGGTAATTAATAACCCAAATTCAGCGCACTACCTCTTGCAGGCCAATGTGCTCAAGGTAGGAAAAATGAGTGTTGCAGCAAGTCAATCGGCATTGGGTGGCGGTTACGGTTCAGCCATTGCGGGTGCGGTAGCAGGTACTGCTGCTGGAAGTTTTACTCAGTCAAGCACTGGTATGATTGCAGGGGGGCTTACTGGTGGAGTCATTGGCTTGGCAGCGGATTCTTTAGTCAAAGATGTGAATTACACCATGATAACCGATATTCAAATTTCGGAGCGCGTAGGGAGGGGCATTAAAGTGAATGAACAATTCCAATCTAATCTAAAAAATGGAAGCAGCTCAGTGACTTCCCAAGCCTCATCGCGCGATAGCCAATATCAGCGCTATAGAACCCGGGTGGTATCCAATGCGGATAAAGTAAATTTAAAGTTTCAAGACGCACGTCCAGCGTTAGAACAGGGATTGGTTAAAGTCATTTCAGGGATATTCTAATGAGTCATCTCACTTAAAAAGCCGATTTAATTCGGCAAATAAAATTACATACATTTTGTGATTAAAAATTAAGCGACTTTAAGGCTTAAGGGATTTTTACAACCTAAAAACGGAGAATGTAATGAAAATCGGCAAAAAAATGGTCATTTTAATGCAAAAAGGAGTCTCAGCATTCCTGCTCACACTGCTTTCAAACAGTGTGTTTGCGAATGATTTATTGGCTCGTGCGTTAGAGGGGGATGTCAAAGATTCATTAGGAAGCGGTTCCATGTTTTGGAAAGTCTTTATCCTGGTGGACATCATATTGGCAACCGCAATGGCTGTAAAAAGCAAAAACCCCATGGTGTTTGTAGGCGTAACTGCTGTTGCTTTTATTCCAGCGTTCTTACTGAAAACCTTTGTTTTTTGACGGAGGGTTGATGATGAGCACCATGAACTATCAATTCTTAAATCATATTGATGCGCCTAAGAGGGTTTTAACGTTAACCATGGATGAGCTGGTGGTGGCAGGACTTGGTTTTATGTTGCTCATCATCTCGAATCAAAAAATATTGGTATCGATGTTTGGGTTGGGTTTGTTAAGTGGGTTGCGGTATTTGAAGAAAGGAGAGGGTCCAAAAGCGCTTTTAGTGCTGGCTTATTGGTATTTACCCAGTTTTATCACCCAATTTTTCTTGCCCAAATTACCACTATCACACCACCGTGTGTACGTAGCTTAGAGGGGAGAACATGGATTTTAAAAGTTATCAAAGCCGCTTAAGTCTTTTGTCCGCACGGTTTAATCTGATGGTGGTTTTAGTATTTGGCCTTTTGGTGTCTAACGTTTTGTTGTCTTGCTTTTTGTTTCAAGCATGGAATCACCATACGATTGAAGTCACTCCTTTTAGCGGTGCGCCATCCTATTTGAAATCAGCATCCAGTGTTGATGGCCATTACTTGAGCCTTATGGCAGAGAACTTTGTTAATGAACGTTTAAATGTGACGCCTGAAACAGTGGATGCCAATCATCAACGGCTGCTGTCTTATGTTGGGCACCAGAACTATACCTCTATGCTCCGGCATCTAACCAATGAAGCCAAGGTGATTAAAGCTAAAAAAATGTCGTCCATTTTTTATATCGACAAAAATAAAGCCAACCCACAGGAATTAACTGTCGTTGTTTCAGGGCTTTTGAAGCGGTTCGTAGGGCTTCAAGCATTAAATGATGAGCGTAAGACCTATGTTTTGCAGTTCCAATACAAAGACAGCCGTCTGTCCATAGTTAAGTTTTCGCTTTTAAAGGAGAAGCAAGATGCGTAAACCAATAAGTATCGCATTGACATTATTATCAACACTAGCAATAGGTGCAAATAGTATTCCTGTGAAAGATAACAGCGATATTGCACTCACTCTAAGTCAAGGTAATTACAACCGTTTGGTAGTCAAAAACGACAAAATCATGGAAGCGGTGTTTCCTCCCAACGCAATGGCCATTAAAAGGGATGAGCAAGATGGTTCTGTCTATGTGATGCTATCAGCTGCCAACCCATTTACTTTGTTTTTAACTACTGAGGCAGGTCGGCATTTTTCTGTGACTTTAAATGGTGAGGAATCCTTAGGAAAGACCATTGAGCTGGTTCCATCTCAGCCAGTTATTACAAAAACGGTCGCTAATGCCACAAAAACAAACCCCAAAACAATCAAACAAGAGGCAGTTCCCGAAGCCATTCTCGCCATGCTTAACCATATGGAGCAACAAAAGCCTTTTGCGGATGTGAACGTCAAACGTCAATTTGGAAAAGTGGAACGTTGGTCAAAAGGATTAACGCTTTTACCCAAAGAATTATGGGATGGCAAGCTGTTAAAGGGCGAAACCATCGAATTGTACAATGGTGGTAAAGAACCCCTGGAATTGGCGCAAGAGTGGTTTGCCAAAGAAGGAACGCTCGCGATTAAGTTTTCCAAACCATCCTTAGCCCCTGGTGAAAAAGCCAAGCTGTACCGTGTCCAAGGAGTCAATCATGGCTAGCTGGCAATGGAATAAAATGGTTAAAGGGCGTCAGGTTCGTACTTTAATTATTGCAGGGAGTTGTCTGTTTTTTCTTGTTGCCATGATGATTGTGCTATTAGCCGATGGTCGTCCTAAAAAGACTCAAGCTCTAAAAAAATCAGTGGATTTAACTGGAATTGTTGAGGAATCGTTTACCGATGCGGTGGCAGACAATGCGCTCACTGCACAACAAACAGAACTGGAATCATTAAAAAAACAAATCGGCGAATTAACCCTTAACATTAAATCAATGGGTGAGGCACATCAAAAAGAATTGCAGGCGCAAAAAGAAGAATTAACGTCTCAAGTACAAGAGCTGGTTTTAGCTCACCAAGAAAAGCAAGGAAGTCAAGAGCCGCAAAATAACCCTTCCGAGTTGAAAGAAGTACAAAACCCACAGTTGTGGCATAACTCCAACACGTATGCCATGAACACTGCAATGAATGGTGGCACGGTCTTATCCGATGCAAATCGTGGTATCCACACGGTATCGTTTCGGCCTAAACGGCGCATCATCAAAACGCACCATAATTTTTATCTTAATCCCGCTCACTATGTACCTTCCAATACCTCAGTACGGGCAGTTATTTTGGGCGGGGCAGATGCGGATGCTTCTGTGAATGGTCAATCAAAAAACAATGGTGTGATGCTTTTTAAGTTCTTGGAAGATGGCACGTTACCTAATGGCCAGCGCTCACGCTTAAGAGGCTGTCGCGTCAGTGCCAATTCGTATGGGGATATTTCCAGTGAACGTGCTTACGGAACGCTATATCGCCTATCGTGCGCGCATCCTGGTGAGCCGATTATTGATAAGGAAGTAACAGGCTGGGTGTTTTTCAACGGCAAGGTGGGCATTAAAGGTAAGCCCTTGATGCGTGATAACAAAGTGATGACCTGGGCGGGTGTCAGTGGTGCATTATCAGGTATAGCAAGTGCCGCACAATACGCGCAAAGCGTGCAAGCAATTGGCCCATATGGCGCAACCTCCGTTGTACCAAGTAGTCAAATCGCACCTTTTGCAGCCTATGGCGGTGCTTCCAAAGCGGCTGACACGTTATCTCAATACTACGTCAAACGGGCAGAACAATACCATCCGGTGATTCAGGTAGGCTCTGGCAATGTGGTGACCATTGTCTTTAAAGATGGTTTTTATTTAGAACCTGACGAAGACAAAAGTCAACATGCGATGAACCAAGTTAAAGCACAGCAAGAATCTCATGAACTGATAGCAAGTCAAGAGGACAACCAAAATCCTGAGATGAATTTTACTGTGCCTCCAGAGGTCTTGGGGAAAATTGACCAGGTGAATACCTTAAGCCGCAATGAAACAGGAGGTTTACGATGAAGCATCCTATGTTTGTATTAATACCTATCATCTCAGTTCTTTTTACTGGTTGTGGCACGATGAATTCCAATTTCAGTTGTAATGCCACGGCAGGGGATAGCTGTCTGACCATTGAGCAGGTCGATGCCATGACCCGCTTCGCTGATGATGTAAAACCAGCGCCTCCAAGACGAGCTAAGATGCGCGCAGAAAACGCTCTTCAAAACTTTGAAGGCAAAGTCATCAAGCAAAACAATGGCGAGAATGTATGGGTTGCGAAAAAAATGGAGGAGCAATCATGGGCTTAACTTTGGCGGCATTTCGTGATAAGGCACGCGATTTATTGCATCAAGCTGCGACATTGCTTGGGGAAACATCTGGCATTAAACCCGCCTCACTGCATGCACATGATAAAGCGCATGAGTCGTGTGCGCTTGAGCTTCCCTCGATTAAAGCCCTTTTGCCCTATGAAACGGTGAATGAGAGGGGCTTCTTTGTTAATCGCAACTCGATGGGCTTTGGTTTAGAACTCCTGCCTATGGCAGGTAGCGATGAGTCCTTAATGAGCAGTTTGTCGCAACTGTTTAAAAATAAATTAACTGTAGGGACTGATTGCACGGTGCTGTTGTATAAACATCCCTGGCTTGGCGCCTCATTGTCACAAAATTATGAACCTATTTTAAAGCAAGGCGGTATTTATGCGGAACTTGCGCGGGAGTCACTGAAATACCACTTAAATGCCATCAAAAAAGGGTATAAAAATGGCCGTAATATTCCGGCCGGACTTGCTGATTATTGTTGTTATCTTTTTGTTTCAAGACCTAAGCAGGCGGGTGTGGAAGAGCAGCTTCATCTGTTGCAAGCTGATTTTGAATCTGAATTAAAGGTTGCAGGATTTGGGTTTAGACGGTGTGAAGAGGATGATTTTAAGGTGTTGATGCGCGCACTTTTTTCCCCTGATTTTAATGAGTTATCCTGGCCAGTCATTAACGAATCCTGCGGGCTTATTGCGGAGAGTATACCTAACCCTTCAACTAAAATTGAAATTGATGATGAATGCATTCAATCCTCGATTGTTGATTTGAAAGGAGAAATCCAGCAAACACGACTTGTTAATTGTGAGCTTTCTGATTATCCAGTCAAGCCGTTTGCTTTATGGCAAACACCGGATTTATTTGCCAACCTGTTGGATACGGAGCAGGGAATTCAATGTCCTTTTTTGATTTCGTTTACCATTCGAGGCGTGAATCAGGAAAAGGTGAAGGCGAAAGCTAAGGCTCGCGCCAAGTCACTTACCGCCAACAACAATGCAGTGCAAGGTTTTATTAATCCATCCATTCGTGAAGAAGCGGCTGAGTGGCAATTTGTGCATGAACATGCAACCAAAGGCGAACTACATCTATTACCCACGTTTTACAATGTCATTCTTTATACAACCAAAAGCAAAGAGCGTGAGCAGGTTGCCAAAGCGATTGCAAGTTTTCGGCATTTGGGTTTTACCTTAAACATCAGTCGTTGCAAACAATGGTTAAGGTTTTTAAGTAGTCTTCCCTTTATGCTGACTGAGGGGCTTTTTTCAAGTATTTCGTTTTTGGGGATGACCAAAAAACTAACGCATACTAATGTTGCCAATTTGCTGCCTGTGATTGCTGATTTTAAAGGAGCAAGAGAGGGTTTAATCGTTCCTACGTATCGCCATCAACTGTTTTATTTGAATACCTTTGATGACAGGGTATTGCCGATTACCAATTTTAATCGGCTAACCGTAGCAAGCCCTGGTGCTGGTAAATCCTTCTTTGAGCAAGCCCAAATTTTAGATGGTTTATCGCGAGGTCAGCAGATTTTTGTTATTGATTTAGGTGGTTCTTATAAGCATTTATGCGAGATGGTGGGTGGCAGCTATATTAATGCAGCAACGTTAACCCTTAATCCTTTCACGCTGTTTGATTTTGATGGAGTCACGGAGATTAATGGGGAGAAGCTCAATGATTACATTCAAATCAGGGATTTGTTGGCCATTATGGCAAGCCCTTCAGAAGCATTAGGGGAAGTGCAAAAATCATGGCTTTTAGATGCTGTGACCGAATGCTGGAAAGCGCGGGGTCGCCAGGCAAAAATGGATGATGTGTTAGCTTGCCTGCAAGGAATGTTGGACAAGCCTGGGTCTCAAGGTGATCAACGACTTAAAGATTTGACGATTTTGCTCGGCAAATATGCAAGCTCAGGCATTTATGGCCACCTCTTTAACAACGATACCCCGCTGCTCAATGGTTCCAATTTGGTAGTTCTTGAAATGGGTGAGCTGGAATCAAACCCTGAGCTGCTCACCATTGTCATGTTTGTCATGATTGTGATTATTCAGGGACAATTTTATCACTCGGACAGAAAGCAAGAAAAACGCTGTGTCATTGATGAAGCCTGGCGGTTTTTGGCTCTTGGCTCAAATCCCGTATGTGCCAGCTTTATCGAGCAAGGCTTTCGCACGGCAAGAAAGCATATGGGTGGGTTTGCGGTCATTACACAAAATCTTGTGGATACGATGAACACCATTCAGGGGCGGGCGATTGCTGCAAGCTCTGATACTAAAATCATTATGCGTCAGGGCGGGTTCAAACAATACGTTGATGAGCATCCAAAGCATTTTAATCCATTAGAAGTCAAAGTCATTGAATCTTTTGGTGAAGCGAAAACCCAAGGGTTTTCCAATTTGATGATTCAGTTTGGTAATGTCACTACTTTTCATCGTTATTTTTGCGATCCGTTTTCTCGTGTGCTTTTTTCCACATCAGGTGAAGAGGTGAGCCTCATTGAATCCTTAACCAAGCAAGGGGTTAGCTTACCTGATGCAATACAGCGCGTTGCAAACACATATTATGGGGAGGAATGATGCGATTAACTCCCCTGGTTTTAGGTTGTGCATTAGCGGTTTTTGGTGTGGTTTACGGTTTTTATGGTGCATCACCTCAAAAGTCGATTGTTGTTTTTGATGAAGAGGCGGTGCAAGGTCAATTCATTCGCCAATTGGCAGAAATAAAAGCGACCGAATCCCAAGTGGAGCAGTCTACCAGAAGATTTAATGAGGTACTTAATAAAGTTCTGGTTGATACAGCACAGCAAAAGAAGGTCATCATTTTAAGGACGGCTGATGTTCTTGCTGGCGGCATTGATATCACCGATGAGGTGCGAACGAAGTTAAGTAAGGCAATGAGGAATAAATCGTGAACATTTTTTGTTGCTTGATTCTTCTTATGATTTCAACGGGACAGGTCCACGCCAAATCCTTTGGTGTGGTGGGTGAAGTATTTCCTATTGCGGAAAAGAGTTTTTTAACACTCATTGAAGAACGGTTAGCCTCTTTGAAGGCAAGTGGGGAACTTGAGTCTTTAAATCAGCGCTGGGTTCAAACGGCAGCCGAGCATGCGAACAGACCAATGGCATTGGATATTACGCGCACGAACCGTTCAACTCGTCATGATTACGTGCCTGAAATGACTCTAAGCCAGGACATCAGAAATGAAAAAGGACGCATTTTGTTCTCAAAAGGAACTCATGTGAATGCGTTGCAACAGATGCCTTCCTACACGCCATGTTGGTTATTCTTTAATGCCGATGATGAAGCACAGTTGAATTGGGCAGCTCATCAAAAAACTCAGTGCACGAGCCCTAAATTGATTCTGACAGGAGGTGCAATTAATACAGCTGAGAAAAAACTCAATGCGGTGATTTATTTCGATCAGGCAGGGAAAATCACAACGAAGCTTCATATTGCTCATGTACCAGCAAAAGTAACGCGGTACCAAAATCATCTAGTCATTGCAGAGCTTGCAATCAAGGAGAATGGCGATG
Organism: Legionella sheltonii; assembly: GCF_026191355.1. Lineage (GTDB taxonomy): Bacteria > Pseudomonadota > Gammaproteobacteria > Legionellales > Legionellaceae > Legionella > Legionella sheltonii. The sequence goes on along the minus strand of NZ_JAPHOQ010000020.1, from coordinate 23,345 downwards.
TGCTTTAGGATACTGTTTTTAGCAATCCTTTTTCTTGGTTTTGCGCCTCTTAATGCCAAGCAATGTACAGGGCATTTTGTGAACCCAGTAACCGATGTATGCTGGCGTTGCTTATTTCCTTTATCCATTGGCAATACCAAGGTGGTTCATTCTTCACTTCCAGACACTGAAAATGCATCCAGTCCGGTAGGTGTTTGTCCTGCAAGTACTGGTATACGAATTGGATTGAATATTGGATTTTGGGAACCAATGGCGCTTACTGATGTCACGGATACACCGTACTGTCTGGTAAACCTTGGTGGAACAAAATTGAATTTGGGATTAAAGCAAGGTAGGGGTGGTCGCCATGTGGTGGGCAACGGCCAACAACGCGCCTTTTTCCATGTGCACTGGTACAAATACCCGCTTATTAACTGGTTAAATCTCATTACTTCTGTGGGCTGCCTACAAAAAGGTGATTTTGACATTGCTTATCTGACCGAACTTGATCCGACCTGGCAGGATTCAGAGATGAGCTTTGTATTAAGCCCTGAGTCGGTATTGTTTGGCAATCCCGTAGCAGCAAGTGCGTGTGCTGCTGATGCACTGTCCTCCACGTTTACCAATAAACCACTGGATAGCCTGTTTTGGTGTGCAGGTAGCCAGGGAACGCATTATCCGATGACAGGACACGTTAATGCATCGGTTTCACCCGTGCAAACTGCGCTGCTATTGACTGAGCGCATGAATTACAAAATGCACCGTGAGTTTTTAGTGTCTGACTCAAGCCCAAAATCCGGGGCAATTTGTAAAGAGCATTATTACACTGTACCCCCTAAATCACGTTATCGCTATGAGCTGGTGAATCAGGTGGCTGATGGCAAGCATTGTTATCCATCAGGTCACAGCACCCTAGCTTGGGAGGCAGGAAAAATCAAGCCCCATACGCCTGACCAATATGGGTTTTTAGTGTGGCGAAAACGTCTCTGTACATTCCTTTAGTCGGGAGAATTTTATGTTAAGAAAAGGAATTTTTTTGTTGCTTGGCTGTGTGATCATGACCTCATCTTTTGCAGTACAACTATCTGTATTTGTTAGCTTTTCCATGCCAGAGACTCTTTTGCGAGAAACATTAAAAGAAAGCGCTCAACAAAACATTCCAGCCTATTTAAACGGACTTTACCGGGATTCGATGAGTGAAACAGCACTAAAGGTGATGGCATTAAACCAGCTTATTCCAAATTTGAACTTGGCCATTGACCCAACGCTGTTTGAGCGTTTTGGCATCCATCAAGTCCCCGCTTTGGTTGTGGATGATGGTAAAGCCTTTGATGTGATTTATGGCCATTTACCCATCAAAGAAGGATTAGACCGAATGGCTGGACGCGGGGAAGTCCATTTTACATCTAAAGAGGTCAGGAGGATTAGATGAGACAATTTGGTTGCATTTTAATTGGCTTCCTGTTTACAGCGTTCGTATCTGCACAAAACCAGAATGATGCACTGCATGCGCGTGATGAAGCCTTAAGAGCATTAAATGGATTTAATCCGGCAACTGTATTAAAAGGGTATACAGCAAATCCGGGAGAATCAGCGCTGCAACCACAAGAAGGGAGCAATGTCTTAAGTGCAGCGGGGTTGAATGTGCTAAAAAATAATGAGGCGGCCAGCGAGGTGTACAGCCAGGCAGGTAGTCGTGCCAAAGTTCAATCAAATCCCGTGAGTGTCGAAATGCAATACGCTGAACGACTTCTTGAGAATCCAGATGGTGTTTTAGACGGTGCTTGCTATAAGCAAGCAGGTGTTTGCAAAAATGAATCGGTTATTAAAACATGTGACGAATCGGTACACTACACCACAAGCTCCTGCAAGGACATATTAAATGTATTGGTTAAACCCATCACTCAAAGTTTTTCTAGAGTAGTCACTCCCAATCGATTTCAATCAACTGCCACCTTTGATTTGCAAGCCTGTCCTCCAAGAGATTGGCGATGTACAACTGCAAATACGGTACTTATAGCACCCAATTGTGAGCATCTGAAAGTCGAGGTTTTTCGTAACAATCAACCGATGTTAGTCACTAAGCAACCGACTTGTACCGATCCAACGGTTACGGTGCAATTTTCAGGTTGGGGTAGATATTCTGCTCCCCTGCAAGTCACCGTTACCGAATATGTAAGTGAAGATCACTGGAGCACGAGTGATTGCGAACGTGTGAAAGCGGAACATACAAAGAGCCTTTGCATCATGGATTCGAGTCAATCTTGTTTAGAACCTAATCAGGCGAAAGTGATTGGTGGCATTTCTGTTAAAAGATCGTGCTGGGGAAGGGGGTATAACTATCAATGCACAACCGTTAATTCAAGTAACTGCGCTCCTTTAATCAACCAAGGTTGCTCGCAAACAGACTCTAGCTGTGTAGAGGCTAAGTCCAATCGGTGTGTACGTTATTCTCAGACCTTCTCCTGTATGCAGCAGTTTTGTATGCCAGAAAAAACCGTATGCCCAGGAAAAATAGGGTGCGCAGATGGACAATGCGATACCTCAAAAGATGAATCCGGTGACGATATGGCAGAAGGGTTATCACGTCTTGGCGCATTAGCCGGTGTTGCGGCAGATGTGTCGGCTAATCAGGTTCGCAGTGGAACACCTGCCATTTTTATTGGCAAGAACTCTACCTGCCGTAAGGTGATTGCTAATGCGCGTAATTGCTGTCATGGCAGCCATCAGATGACCCATTGCAGCCAGGATGAGAAACGTCTTGCACAAGCAAAGGAAGAGGGTCGAGCGGCATATGTCGGAACTTATTGTGCCAAGAAAATTTTAACATGCGTTGAAGAAAAAGAATCCTGGTGTGTTTTTCCAACCAAATTATCTTCAATCATTCAGATTCAAGGGCGCTTACACCAATTAGGAATTAATTTTGGATGGGCAGGTGGTAAGGAAAATGTTCCCAATTGTCGCGGCATTACCCCAGAAGAATTAGAGCGCATCAACTTTTCAACGCTTGATTTATCTCCGATTCAACAAGAGTTGATTGCGCGTATGGCTTTACCCAATAACGGTTCGATTAATCGCAATAACCAATCTCATATTGAACGATTAAAACAAAAGGAGCGTGCTCATGATTAGAATGATTTTGATGGCACTTTTGTTTCTTAATGGGGTTGTGTTTGCCGATAAGCCCGTAGGATTTCTTTGGTATACCAAAGAAAAAGAAACAAAAAAAGTTGAAAAAAAAGTACCGTCTGGGACTTCCTTTAAGAGCTTAAGCTATACCGAGCGCGATGCCGTTTTGCGCTTTTACACCATGTGTAACCCCCCCATATTTAGTGGCAACCTAAATTAGAGTTCATTGCCTTATTTTTTGCCAGATATTCCCACGGTGTTAAATCATTTAGCGAATCATGCGGTCTCTCGTCGTTATACTCCTTTATCCAACTTTCTGTCAGCTCTCTAACTTCTTGTAAATTTTTAAACGCGTACATATTCAATATCTCTGTGCGGTAAGTTCTATTGAATCGCTCAATAAATGAATTTTGCGTTGGTTTACCTGGCTTAATAAATTCTAAAGCCACTTGATGCTTTTCAGCCCAGTCTGCTAATGTGCTTGAGATAAATTCAGGACCATTATCCATGCGTAATTTAGCGGGAAAACCTCGCCATGCTACAACACGCTCTAATACTCGAACCACTCGCTGAGCAGGCAAACTTAAATCGATTTCGATAGCCAACACCTCACGGTTAAAATCATCTACTATGTTAAATGTTCTGAAGCGTCGGCCACACATCAAAGCATCACACATAAAATCCATAGACCAACACTGATTGATGGATGCTGGCACACTCAAAGGGGTAGGTGAGCGATTAGGAAGCCGTTTTTTGCCTTCACGACGCATATTAAGCTTCAACTCACGATACACTCGATAAACACGTTTATGATTCCATCTATGTCCCTGGCGGCGTAACACTTTAAGCAATTTACTAAAGCCATATGCCGGATAGCGTTCGGATGATGCCTGCAGTGCCACGATTACATCTTCATCAGATTGGCTATCCGGTTTGTATCGATAAACCGAGTCACTAATACCTACAACCTTACACGCATGACGTAAACTCACAGCATGAGTATTCACTGCATAATCAACCAGCTCCCGTCTCACAGACGGCTTCACAGCTTTTTTTCAACAATATCCTTCAGGATTTTGTGATCAAGACTTAGCTCAGCATACATTTGCTTTAGACGACGGTTCTCTTCTTCAAGCTCTTTTAGACGTTTTACGTCGGATGCCTCCATACCACCATATTTTGCTTTCCAATTGTAATAGGTTGCATCTGAAATCCCATATTCACGACAAATTTCTTTTACCAGCCGACCTGCTTCGACTTCTTTTAGAATTTTTACAATTTGTGTTTCTGTATAACGTGATTTTTTCATTTTTGTTCTCCTCAAACATAGTTTAACTTGGAGAACTCTAATTAGATATGCACCTATTTTACGGGAGGCTTACACATGGAAGCGCTTCATAAAGCACGGCACACCAAAAAAGTAGAGGATATGCGTGTATTTTTAAGCCTCCAGGATTACTGGCTTCAAGAATCATCAAAGTTTAAATCGTTATTTCAACAAACGATGTTGGCGCATCCTGAATATGACTATGCAGTGACTCATCCAACCTCTAATCTGGGTGCCAAAATCACTGATGAGGTACGTGAATCACAAACCGTAGAGGTTATGAACCGCTTATCACAATCTCATGGTCTGTTGTTTTTCTATCGAGGAAAGAGTCCTTATGATTTAAAACAAGCTCCTATTATTGTTGATTTTTGCAAGAGATTTCGCATTCAACTGATGCCCGTTAGTGTGGATGGTGCAACTGTGCCTGAGTTGCTTAATTCTCGAATGGATCAAGGGCAAGCCAATCGATTGGGTGTTCGTTATTTTCCTGCGCTGCTTTTGGTGAATCCCGCGAATCAGCGTGTTCTACCTGTGGCTTATGGCTTAACCACCCAGGATGTCTTGATGGAACGTATGAAACAAGTGGCCAACCAATTTAAAGGAGAGGCATGATGAGGGTGCGTTTATTTTTGAGTGTATTGTTTGCTTTTATTGTCTTGGAAGCTCATGCGACAAGGTCGCAATGGCTAACTCATATGATTGCGAAGCAGGAAGGAGTAGTAACACATCAACCTGAAGAGTCGATCAATACACAACGTAAAGGATTTTTTAGTACCCATGGATTGATTTTGTTTTATGGCAGTCAATGCCCACACTGCAAGCAGTTTGCGCCGATTTTAAAGCAATGGGTAACTCGAACCAATGCAGAACTAGTGCCTCTATCGTTGGATAATCAACCCTTACCTGAATTTCCCAAATTTCTACCGGCAACTACAGAATGGATTAATGCTGCATTTGGAGGGAATGCCATTAATTATCCGGCACTTTTTGTGGTTAACCCTAAAACAAAAGCGTTATATCCAGTGGGCTTTGGCTCCATGACAGAAGCAGAGCTAAATGATCGTATGAATGCACTCATACCGAAAATTAATGCGTATGAACTCAAGGGGAGGCTGTCATGAAAAAAATCGCGCTTACTCTTTGTTTACTGGGGTTTTTACCTATAGCTCACGCTAATGTGAGTCAAGATCTCGATAGCTTTTTTAATGGCATGGGCTATGCCTCCAATGTGACCTCGCCTGCCGCCTTTGAATCGCAAGCAGCGGGGTTCTTTGGTGGCGGCTCACTCTATGCTCGCAATCAGGTTCGCCAGTACCAGTTAGTACAATTGGACTTGCCCAGTTACCGTGCCGGATGCGGGGGCATTGATTTATTCACGGGCAGCATGAGTTTTTTAAGTGAACAAAAATTAGTTGATTTAGGAAAATCGGTGATGACCAATGCGGGTGCCTATGCAGTGGATGTGATGCTCGCCTCTACGGTTCCTGAACTGAAACAGGTTCGGGATTATTTGCAGCAATTAGAACAAATGGCGAACCAGGCCAGTATTAATTCCTGTCAGCTCTCACAAAATATGGTGGGTGGAGTGTGGCCAAAAACCGCAGAAAGCCAGCAAAAAATCTGTAAAGATCAAGCGGCTATGGGGAAAGAGGGATTATTCAGTGATTATGTGAAGGCACGGATGGCTTGCTCGGGCTCCGGCTTTGATAATGTAATGAACAAAGCATCAGAAGATCCTGAGCGTAAAAAACAGGTAGTTATAAATAAAAATCTGGTGTGGTCACTGTTGCAAGCTAAATCGTTCTTAAATAGCGACAGAGAATTGGCTGAAATGGTGATGAGTTTAACAGGAACACTGATTATTGATAAAGAAGGTAAAGTGACCAATGTACCTTCGCTTGCGGGTAACGCTGATTTGGTGAATGCACTAATTGGCACCGGAGTTGGTGCTAAAACTGCAAAAATATGGCGTTGTAAGGATGCTGGCAGCAACAGTCAATGCATGCAGGTAAGTTTGCAGGATATTACCATTCCGGAAGCGTCAACACTCACTTACAAGGTGCGGGAGATTATTCGCACCATTAATACCAAATTAATTAATGACGAAAAACCAGGCAATCGCGAGCTTAATTTTTTAAGCATGACCTCACTGCCTGTCATGAAGTTTTTATCCGTATTAAACAGCATGCACTACGGCAGTAGTGCGGTAGATATTGAAGAATATTCGATGCTCATCGCCCAGGACTTGCTAACTAATTACCTCACTGAATTATTGACCGAGGTGAATGTGGCTACGGCGGGATCTGAATTAAATACTGATCTGGTCAAAGAAATTCAAAAGCGAATTAATAAAGCCACCACGCGCGTGGCTTCTATTGATCCTAAGGTAGGTCAAAAACTGCAAGAAAAGCTTACTTTAATTGAGCGCATGGCGCAAATTGAAAAGCAAGTGGCCTCTGGCATGGGGCAGGGATAACAATGAATTACTCTTTGATAGGCGTAAGATTGATTGTTAGCTCATACCCAATTGCTGATGCAAATTTGACTAAAGTCAGTAAAGAAGGAAAGCTTTTTGTGCTCTCATGGCCATTTTCAAGGCGTGAGATAGCAGGCTTCTTGGTATGTAAAAGGGTGGCCACTTCCTCTTGGGTCATGTTCTTTTTAATTCGCGCTTCTTTAAGTTGCAAAGCCAATTCAATTTGCAATTTTGTAGCCTCATACACTGCTCGTGCTTCTGAGTCAGCCAAAACATGGTCACGTAATTCATTGGTACGGCGAACAGGATTATATGTCATGATTTTTCACCTCGCTCAAACGTTTCTTTGCCAAGTCCAATTCTTTTTTTGGCGTTGCTTGGGTTTTCTTCACAAACACATGAAGAATGATAATTTTTCGTCCGGTAATTGTGCAATAAAAGCCTCGAGCTATACCCTCTTGAGCTTTTGCTCTAATTTCAAAAAGTCCTTTACCAAAGGATTTTGTAAACGGCATACCCAAATCTGGGCCATGCTCTGTCATTTTATCCATAATCGCCTCAAATTTGGCGCTAATCAATTTAGGAAGTGCTTTTGCATCTTCATACACAGACTGGTTGTAGTAGTCAATTGTCCATTTCATTGGATTATTTATATTGTTATTCCTATTTATAGGTTAATAAATTTGTTAACTTTTGTCAAAAATAAGGATGGTGACCTGTGATAGAAATTCATGTTCTAGCGGGTGGAGAATTATTCCAACACGTATTAAATGCAATTAGCACCTTTATGAAGCAGGACAGTTTTTTGGGGTTGGTACGAATTACCGCGTTAATTGGCATAGTGATGGCCACCGTTGGTTTTCTCAAAACCCGCGATCCCATGGCTTTTGCGCGCTGGTTTGTAGGTTATGTGCTTTTTGTGAATGTGGTGTTATTGCCTAAGACCTCTGTGGAGATTTACGATATTTCTTCGCAAACGCCGAAACTCGTGGATAACGTACCTGTGGTATTTGCCTTGAGTGCAAGCCTTGTGACTACGATTGGTTATGGTTTAGCACAATCTTATGATGCGCTCCTTTCCATGCCCGATGATTTGCAATACACCAAGTCTGGCGCTCTTTTTGGTTCACGTCTGATATCAGCGTCAACCTCATTTCGCATTAAGGATCCCGTACTTAAAGAGGAAATGAACGAGTATTTTCGTGTTTGTGTCGTAGGGGACATTCGGTTAAACCGAAAATACAGTGTTGGCGATTTAGCGCATTCTACAGATATTTGGAATCTTATTTCAGGGAAAGCCTCACCGCTTCGCATGATTTCTGTGAATGGCAAATTAGTGACTTGTGAAGAAGCATCCAAACTTGACGGACAATACAGTTTGCGCAAAAAGCTGGATGCTGAAATTAAAAACGCCTACAGATTTTTTGGGGTGAATTTATTTGGTAAACCAAAAAATACCACCTATGAAGCGTTATTTAGCACTCATCTTAAATCAGCTTTTGATTATTACCAGGGATTAACGGATTCTTCGAGTAATATTTTTTTACAAAGCATGATGATTAATGCCATGGGCGATGGTGTGGCGCATTATCAGGCATTTACGGATGCAACCGCAGGAATTGTGAACCAACAATTTACCAAATCCCAGGTACAACACCGTTGGAGTTGGGAAGTCTTAGGACAAAAAGCCTTATGGATTTTACCGATTACCCATACCTGCTTAACCCTTTTATTGTTTGGTGTGTTTCCTTTGATTATTGCCCTAACCACGTTACCTGGTGGAGTGAAGATTCTTTACGGCTATATGCAGTTTTTTATGTCATTGCAATTTTGGCCGGTACTCTTTGCAATACTCAATGCTGGAATGACCATTTATGGGGCTTCATCATCAGCGGAATACGGCCAATTTACAATGGTGAATCTGGATAAGATTGATGAATTGCACGCGGATATTTCAGGAGCTTGTGGTTATTTGATGATGCTTATTCCTTTCTTGTCGCATGGCCTGGTGTCTAATTTAGGTGGTGCCTTTAGTAATCTGGCAACCAGCATGATGAGCCATATGCAAGGCTCCAGTATGTCAGTAGCAGGAGAGGCTGCGAGCGGCTCCTTTGGCCTTGGCCAAACCAGTTTTTACAACACCACGGCTAATAATTTCTCAGCGAACAAACACGATTCCAACTGGACACACATGCACGGCATGCATACCGAACAATTGGGAAGTGGTGTCTTAAAAACATTGACGGGTAGTGGCGATGCTGTTTTTGATGTGAGTCCCGGCATGACTAAAAGTCATATTCATATTGCCGACTCTAAAGCATTAACAGGCTCATTGAATCAGGCGTATGAGCAATCAACGCAGGCCGCTGCAAATGAAAGTAAAGCCTATCAATCTGCTTTAAGTAATTTTGCCCATCGCGCACTTGCTCTGTCTCAATTAGCAGGGCACGATATGCGACTTGGCGATGGAATCAGTTCTTCTGATTCAGCTCAATATTCCAGCGCGCTGTCTCAAATGTCACGGATTGCCGAGGATGTAGCGCACCGCAACGGCATAAGTAAAGAAGATGCGTTTGCCGCCATGACCAGTGGTGGGCATGGTGTATCGGGTGGCGTTGACCTCCAAAAAAGTGTTGCCGGAAAAATCTTTGGCATTAAAGGAGGATTGGATGCACATCTTAACTACGAACGAAGCTCAACTAATGCTTATCGTTCGCAGGAAGGTTATGACAAGGTGGTTTCTGCCCAGGAAGCGCACGATTTTAATAAGGCAAGCCAATATGTCTCTCAATTTGCCAAAAACCATCATTTTGATGATTCTCATTCAGAAGCAGCCTCGCTATCCAATCAAATGGGCGTTGATATAAGAGAGGCTGAAAATGCGAGCCATAACTATGATGTATCAAACACTCGCGCCATGCGAATCGCAGAAGCCAAACAGTATGTGGAATCAAAATCCGAGCAAATTACCGCCGATCTCAATCAAGCGTTTCCCTCTTTTGTTGCATCGAAGGTGGGTAGTTCTCATCGCGATGCGCTGTTTTCACGCCCTGGAGATATGAATTCAATACACGAGTTAGAAGGATTAGCCAGTAGCTTTGTTAATGCCAAACGCGAGCAATTAATTGCTGAATACAGCACAAAGGAATCGCCTTCTTCTATGAATAACTTCTATCAAAATGAAGCTCAATCTTTAGACAAGAAGAGCAATAATATGGGAACCCATTATCAACAGAATAATGATGCGCTAACTGCTAGCGCCAAAACCCTTGGGGTTGGCATGGCTTCTGATAAAAAAAATAACTTGGTCAATCAGGTTCATGCCAAGGTAAATGAGACACAGAGCGCTCATCAAAATAACGTCAAGCTAAGCTCCCCAGACCATATTCTACAAACCAAAGGAACGCAAATGAGCGAATACAATAAAATAGAACCGAATTGGAAGTATGACGCCACAACTGGCGTTATCCCAGGGCATGTTGTAGATAAAGCAGCGCATAAACTGGGTGTAGATAACCTGTCTGAACGGTATTTTAACGGAGAAAAATGATGAAGGATTTTAAAAACGCCATGGCTATGGATTTGGAAAAGATAAAACATTTGGACTTAGGTATTATTCCTGCGGGTACCTATTATAAAAACCTATTTCTTGGTTGGTTCCTTTTATTCGTCCTCATTTTTATAATCCAATTGGCGGCCTGTTTTTTTGCCATGAGTATCCATTCGTGGGATTACGCACCGAATATCTATCCATACAATTCAATAAAAAGCATGGATGAATTTCATTATTCACAGGAGAGAAAAACTAGAGGCATGCTCAGAGAATCTTTTCCTAATGCCAGTGAAGAGAAACTTAATCAACTGTTTAACGAAGAAGAAATTCAGTGGAAAGAAGGGGAGGGCAATCAAAGAAGAGAATTGTTACGCGATCATAAAAATCAAGTTATTTATATGTGGTTAAGCATCTTTTTTACCTCCTTGTGTATTTCTTTATATGGAGTGCGCCTTATTAAGAACTACATTATTTTTAAATATCAAATCACTTCAAAGCTTGAAACAGGACGCTACCTTATTAAAAAAATTCACTTAAGCGCAATCCTATGTTTTGTCGTCTTTGGTGCACTCGCTTTTGTCATTTTTCCGATTTTGCCACAAGGGGCGACTTTTTTTTCAATCATACCCTGTTTTTTCGGGGCAATTATTGTGACCAGTAGTGCAATTAATATGGAGGCAAGCCGAATCGGGATGAGTGTATTGTCAAAAGCCCTTTCAAACTTCTTTCATAAAGAAAAAGAGGGTGTCTGATGAGCAAGGATCCTAATTTCAAACACTACACGCGTGGCGGCCAAATCAGTTTCCATAACCTGCGCATGTGGGATCAAATCACCAAATCATTGAGCATAATTTGTCTTTTTCTTTGGGTTGTTTTTACAGTGGTTTTTGCCTGGATTTTTATCCCTTTAGAAAAAATAACGCATGCAATAGCGTTTTATTATGCACAGTTTTTAAGTTTGGTAGGCCAAAAACATAACTTTGAACTGTCGTTTCATGGTAAAGCATACAAGCAAACAGTAGACACCATTTTGCACTATTCATATTACCAGGATAATGCAACCCATGTGGTTAATAGTCTTGGCAAATCCGCTTTTTGGGCATTTTGCCTCGCCTTTATTCTTGGCTTGGGGTTAGCCTATTATTTTATCAAACGGGGGAAAGCGCAAAGTGATAGCCAATTTGTTCGTGGCAGCCAACTTAAAAATTCCAATGCAGTAAAAAAGAAAATTCTTCGTGATAAATCAGATTCAGATATTAAGATTGATCAATTTCCCCTTATCAAAGACAGTGAAGTCCAGCATTTACTGGTACATGGAACCGTAGGCACCGGAAAAAGCCAGCTCATCATGAAAATAATGGATTGTCTTCGTAAAAGAGGAGATCGTGTGATTGTCTACGATAAGGGTTGTTCGTTTATTCCTCATTATTATCAAGACGAGTCAGATGTTATTTTAAACCCATTTGATAAGCGTTGTGCCAATTGGGATATGTGGTTAGAGGCACCTCGTGACTCTGATTTTGAAAACATGGCCGAAAGCTCAATACCCATGCATGGAGAATCGGATCCCTTTTGGGTTAATGCCTCACGAACCGTTTTTTCATGCTTAGGCTCAGTAATGCGACATCATTCTGATCGCTCACTGGATAAATTTTTGAAATTAATTTTAACCGATGAATTTTCGGCGCTAGAAGAGTATTTACAAGGAACTCCAGCAGCAACCCTGGTTAGTGGTAAAATTGAGAAAACCGCTATTTCTATACGTGCGACACTTACAACCTACTTGAAATCTTTTTCAGCATTGGCAGAACTGAATCAGGAAGGTAAGCAGCCGTTTTCTATTCGAGATTACATCCTTGATGAACAACAAAAAGGCTGGTTGTTTATTTCATCGAATGGCGAAACGCATAAATCACTCAAACCCTTAATTTCGATGTGGTTAGCCCAAGCTTCCCTTGCTCTTTTGAGTCTAACTCCTAATCGAAATAGGCGAATATGGTTTATCTGTGATGAGCTGCCCAGTCTTCACAAACTGCCCCTGCTTGGTGAAACCATTGCCGAGGTTCGCAAATTTGGCGGTTGCTTTCTTCTAGGCATGCAAAGCTTTTCACAGCTTACTAAAGTCTACGGTCAGGCAGGCGCTAAAGAAATTTTCGATTTATTAAACACGCGATTTTTCTTTCGTAGTCCAAGTAGCGATATGGCACGTCTTGTGGCATCAGAGCTCGGCGAAGAAGAAATCGAGGAGTCACGCGAAAATTACTCCTATGGCGCCAACTCGATTCGCGATGGGATTTCGCTAGGCGCACAACGAGTTACACGCCCTATTGTTTCCTATCCGCAAATTATGGAGCTTAAAGATCTACACTGCTTTGTCCGTTTACCAGGACACTATCCAATTACTCAGCTAGCACTTGATTTAGGATTTCGGACAACAAAAACTAATGGTTTTATTGAGCGCAGTATGCCTACAACCTTTAATTTCTCTCAATTAACATCATTTGATGATAATTTAGAATCTGGAACAAACGGCCATATGAGCAACGACCCTCTAATAAAGAATAAAATAAATACGACACTACAATGCATCGAGGAGATTAACCTTGAGCCTTTGTAAATTTTGCATCAGGGCGCAAGTTCCGGATCAATAGGCATACCGTTGGAATTGAAGATCCGATATGCACACTAGGCCTTGATAGTGAAAAAATTAACATTTAGAATCTCTTACGTTTGGGCACGAGTATAGGGATATAAATGAATGAATTAAATCCAAAGCTGATTTATCAGCTCGCATCAGAAGCTTTCTGGGAATATGTAGCTTTGAATAGCTTTAGTCAAGCTTACTCATTATTATCTGACAATATTATCCCTGTAGACATGTGGTCGATGAAAATCTTACAACAGAAAATGAAGGGTATTTCATCAGAAGATGTGTCCTGTAACGAGGATGTTTGTCTAGAAATATTAGATGCTGTGCACAATGAAATAATGGATCATTTTCGCGCTGAAAAAAATTTATTAGGAGTATTTTATCTCGATGAATTAGAGAACTGTATCCCGCAAGATTTTCAGGGACAGAAATATAAAGAAATCCTTCAGAAGGATTCTGATAGTAATGCTAATTATGAAATTACAGCAAATCATTCGTTGCCAAAAATTGGCTATCTATCATTACGCACGCCAATGCCTGCTGTTGTCATCACTGATAGAAATATAGAACTTAATATCATTGAAGTTAATAGTACAGAAATAGCTTTGGGGTTCCATAAAAGACTCATTTTAGAGATCCAAGAAATAATTCCAATGACAGAATCTAAATATATTTTGTCAGGAATATTTAGAATACTTACTGATGAAGAGTTTTGCGGGTTCTGGACAAAACTTATACCGAACTCTAATTGCTTGCTAGAGGGGTATACTGCTTATTACTCAGATTGTGGCGATCCTCTGAAAGTAGAGAAAACACAAAAGACAAAATCTGTTTTTCATCGATTGTTTAATTCAGTTGAAAAGAGTATTAATACTCTTTTCAAGAATCCAGATTGAAACATCCTCGCCGCAATAAAATTATGTGGCGATCCCTCAGAGTCCGGCCCTGATCTTCAATACGCCTGATCAGCTTTTAGCCGGGAATATTTTTTCTTGCTCAGCTTTCGTTAATTTGCTCCATGACCGCATTAAAGCCTCCCCTGCTGCCAACTTCACTTTGATCTCTTTAGAGGGCGCTGTTAAATGATGCAGCGTAAAACCGCTTACAAGTCCACCTAATAATGCCGCAGAAAGAAATAATCCCACACGCTTTTTCCTAGACTGGACTTGCTCAGCACGATATTCGTTCATTTCTGAACTCAACTGACACAATGAGTTGATTCCACGGTTAATAGGCTCATAAGCGATGTCCGTTACTTCCTGAGCTATGGCCTTAGCGCTTTCTTGAATCGACTGCTTTAACTCAGTTTTGACGCGCTCAATTATGGCTTGCTTGCAAGATTGTTCAAAGGACGCAAACTGCTTAAGATGCTGTTCAAATTGCTTGACCGAATGTGCCATCTGTCCCGAAGCTAAGCTAATCACCTCACGCTCTTCATTCATTTGCCCATAAAGCCCTTTGAGTAACAGTACCACCGATTTAAGGCTTGGAACCGTTTCAACTAAATCAGTATCCATAGTCTTTGCATGGGGCATGGGTATCGTGGAGGCTTCCACCACCTCATCCTCGTCTCTGTCTAACATAGATCTCCTTTTATATGTCTAATTCTTTGTCAATTGTTTTTATACGCATGAGTTGTTGTTCATTTCTTTTAATAAATTGTTCTGCCTGTTTAGAAAACTCTGGGTAGTCTTTTTTAAAGGCATTCATGACTTGAGAATCAAGAGGCAGTTTACCCATCAAACGAATTAATTCATCATTTTGCGCGGAAGTGAGCTGATTACGCGCAATCGCTTGACTAAAAGGCGCAAATAAACCCGCTAATGATTTCGCTTGGTACTCTGCGTTTGAAAGCAAACTATTGGCAATGTGAAGTGCTTCACTTGGGTTTTCCTTTGTAAACTGTCGCTCAAAGGCATCAAGTTTTTGTTGTTCTAATTGAGCATTCCTTCCCATCACTTGATTCATCAAGGATTCGAGAGAAGGTTCTACTTTTCTAAAATGCTCATTCTTTGATAGAGGAGGCAAAGGCATTGCTTCACTAATAAGCCCTCTCTGTCTGGCAAACTCACGCCCCATTTGCGTGTAATCAAGGGTCACGTCTTTTGCACGATTTCGATTAAGTGCATGAACCAGCGCTTTATCATGGACAAACACTTCACGACTTACAAAAAAATCACAACTTTTACGATGGCGAGTCATCGCCACATAAGTCGAGTGCGCATCGTAATGATTAGTTGGTAAGATATAGGATCTATCAACAGTCACGCCTTGCGCTTTATAGACGGTAGCTGCATAGCCATGTTCCATATGCTTGTAATAATTAGTATTAACCTGAACGAGTTTAGGACTCATCTTTAAATCATCACGGTCAAGTGCAACTGTTATCACACCCGATTTTGCATCGATTCCTTGAATGGTGCCCAGTGTGCCATTAATTACAGAAAGACTGTCCTCTCTTTTTAAGAAATACACGCGATCATTAACGGCAAATGCTCGCTCTCCACGCTCCATGCCAAAAACAAATTCCTCGCCTAATTCACCATCTCGGCGCATAATTCTACGCGTCATATCATTAAGCTCTGCTACATCTTTTCGAGTGTAGGCAAGAATAATTTGGGACTCAGATGGTTGTGTGATACGCACATCGTTCCACTGCTCAATTAAGAATTCTTTGGCTTCACCCGTTGTTTTGAACCGATGAATATGGTCATGGACGTCATAGGCATGCAATGCATGCTCCACCTGTCCCTGCGCTAAATGAAGCGAGGCTTCAACTTGCCACGGAGTTGTTTGACGTCTAATTTGAGTTAATTCAGCATATTGGTAATTTTCGGCAATGGATCGAAATGCAGCACCCGCTTCAATGGCTTGCAGTTGTTGCCAATCACCAACTAAAACCAATTTAGCACTTGCTTTTTCGACTTCGAAAGTCAAGCGCTCCATAGTGCGAGATCCCAGCATTCCCGCTTCATCAACCACCAAAATATCGCGTGAATTAAGCGATAACATTCCTTTATCCAAACGATAAAAAAGGCTGGCAATGGTTCTGGATTCAATGCCTGAGCTATCACTTAAATTAAGAGCAGCAATACCTGAAAGGGCAGCACCTTGCACCCGATATCCTGATTGCTCCCAAGCTTCACGAGCAGCACCTAATAAGTAGCTTTTACCAGTACCCGCATAACCTAAAAGCGATTTCATATCACCTATTGATGTCACATAATCAAGAGCAGTTTCCTGCTCTTGAGATAAGGTGCGATTGGATTTGGCATTACGTACCGCATGCTCATCAACTTGATGACCTTTTTGATGATAAAGTTTATCGGCTTGTTTCATCATTGCCGATTCAATAGCCAACATATCGTGCGTTGAAAAACGCTGTTTTCCTTCAGAATCAAGACCTAAAAAAACAAGTTCAGTAGAAGACTTAACCCGTTCAAACACCAATTTAAATTGTTCAGCATCTTCCGTATGACGGTTAATAAAACGAGCTAAATCCTGATGGGTGAATGTGGATTGATTTCTTGTTAGTGCATCCAGTGCAATTTCTGGCTTCTCAAAAATCAACTGTCCATTTTCTTTGGCAATACGTTGATGATCAGCTAAGCGAGCCATGTGTTGTTGGGCACACTTGGCTCCTATTTTATATTGAGGCTCTAAGGGAATACCTTGTTCTTTATAGCTTCGATGATCTACTCGTTGATCGATACCATGCAATGCCAAATGACGGTTTTGACAATTAGCCCATTCTTCGCGCCAATGCTCAAGTAACGCCTTATCGTTCCAAGCCCTCTCTTTTAGACCAAATCCTTCTTCATTCACTTCACGTAAAGTTAAAAGAATATGTGCATGGGGTTGATACAAACCATCATCACCTTTAGGGTTATGAAAACACACGTCAGCCACCATACCTAGTGCAACAAATTCGGTTTTAACAAACTCACGCACCAATTCAGTATTTTGCTCAATGGTTAATTCACGGGGAAGAGCAAGCTGTACTTCACGGGCAAGTTGTGCATCCTTGCGATTTTCACCCAGTTCGACCGCATTCCATAATTTAGAACGCTCACTCATCCACTGTGGTGCACTTTCTGGTAGAAATATTTCTTTATAAACAACGTCATTTTTATCAGTATAGTCATATATGGCGCCAGTACGCTCATCAATCATTTTTTCTCCAGAACGATACGCGCTTGAAGCAACAACAGAGCGTCCTTGGGAGCGAGATATGGGTTGAGCGCTAAAACGATATATTGCCATGTCCTTATACCAATAATGAAATTTTAAATGAAGGGTTTATCTACTTTGTAGTATCAGGATATCAAAGCGCACGTTGCAAAGCAACGTATAAGCGCGCACTTCACTTGCCAGTGCGGCTTTTAAGGTCGCTTCGCTCCAATGTATTTTTTTATTTTTTATATTCTCTTGAAATTCCTAATAAATCTCGTAGAATCTTATCTATGGATTAATAATAATTAAAAATACTATGAGCGAAAAACAATCGCGGCTGGATGCCCTAAAGAAAAAACAAGAGCAATTACGAGCGCAAATCCAAAAATTAGAATCTCTTGAAAAATCACGCGAACGAAAACGTGATACTCGCCGTAAAATTCTCGTTGGATCCTATTTCATTGATAAGGCTAATCAGGAAGGAACTTTGTCATCACTCTACCAACAAATAGATAAGTACATCAAAAGAAATGCCGATAGAGAATTATTTCATTTAGAACCACTGGAAGAACAACAAATAAGTTCAAAATTAGAAGAATTAGAATCACAATAAACATAAGGACTAATGATGAAATGGATTAAAGTGCTGTTTAAACCCTTTATATGGATTTATAACAATATTGATCCAATCGATGATGAATCCTCTTGTTTCAACTCATCTAAAAAAAACGATATCCGAATCAATCCGGCAACGGGTCTTCCTATGAGAGGTGCTTTTGATACCTCAGGTAATACCTTGGGCACGAGTTCATCAAGTTGGAATAATGACTACAGTCGAAGTCACTCATCAAATTCCTGCTTTAACTCATTCAACAATCGCTTTTAAATAAATTAATAATGTCTATCACGCTTTCAGACCATGACAAAGAAATAATTCGTTTAGTAGATAACCAAGTGAAACTACTGATTGAAAGAACAGCGCCCGATCATGTGATTATTTCGACCCTGATTGATTTCATACCAGACGTTCGCTGCATAGTCACAGCAACCTGTGAAAAACAACTCGATTTGTATTGCAGAGAATATCAACACTTTAATTATTTCCTACAATTAATAAACCAATCTTCTTTATAAATTGAATTTTTTTTGTACTTATTTTTGAATGGGGCGCTGCCCCATTCCACGGGATATTTAAAGACGTGATTTTTGGATATCCTAAAAAGATAAGGGCAGCCTAAGCCACCCCTCATCACGTCACGGTCATCGGCGTCCACGCCTGTTCCGTATTTTTATAATAACAAATCCATCATGTAAAAGTTACTCTTTATTCTTTATTTAGGATCGCATTATTTATGGTGGGTGCCCTTTACCCACTGGAAATAATACGAAACGGGGGCATGGGGATCTCCCCATAATCTATGGAGTGGCTACGAAAATTTCGTGATGACCTACATTAAAATTAATGTAGTCCCCGGGAGCACCTATTTGTGCTAAATACCATAGTCTCATCAATGCTAATGAGTTACTATTTGTATTCACTTTTATTTCGAGAGAAAAATTGTTCTATTTACTCATTGAGGTTCTAATGTAATGAACACGATGCTTTCTACCGCAATTAAATTAATGGCTGATCGCTTCTCTAGTGAAAAAGAGTTAAAACTACGCCTTGAGAAAGAGTTTGCACATGAACCTGAGCTAGATACTCTCATTGAAGAGACGATTAAACGATTACGAGAGTTACATTTACTTAACGATAACCGTCTCGCGGAGAGCTTAGCTCAACGATACAGTCACAAAGGCAATCGCTTCATTCAGCAGACATTGCGGCAAAAAGGGTTTTCTGATGAGGTAATCGCAATAGTTCTTCAAGAAATCGATGATGAATACAATCGAGCTCTTAATGAGGCCAAAAGAAAGCTAAATCGTGCCCCCAAGAAAAGCAATGAAGATCTGAAATCAAGTTTAGTGCGCTTCTTAAGTGGCCGTGGATTTTCTTTTGACACAATTAAATTGGTTATTGCAGCACTTAATGTAGAAGAGGCGTATTGATGTCCCAAAAAAAATTTAATGAGGGTGCTAAAAACATCCTGGACCAATTGGTTCATTGCTTGGAAAAAAAAGATATTCCGTTCAAAGAAGCTGGATGGAAAAATGGCAAGAGCGATTATGTGCTCACTGTCAAAACCCCATTCGGGACACGCTTTGCCCGATTTAACTCAGTCAGTCTTCTTGAGCAAGAGGATTTAATGACACAGGAGGTTAATACGTACTTAATTAACAGCTTGGTGAAGAAGCTGCTGGTTTTAAAAAACCAAGCACAACCGTAAGAACCTGCATTAATCCAAGAGAAAAAACTTTTAAAATCAATACATTGTATCTGATTGTTAAATTTATTAGACCTTTAATTTATAATCCTGAATGGCCCTGCTCAATTGATAACTTAAAACCAAGCCCTTTAAGTATTAAACCAAAGGTATCTAATCTAGGATTTCCTTTTTTAGATAAAATATTATATAGATTCTGACGATTTAAGTGGGTTTTACGAGAAAGCTCTGTCATCCCCCCTTGAGCAGCAGCTATATTACGCAAAGCAACAAACAAAGCTTCCGCATCGTTATCTTCTTGATACTCCTCCATAGCAACTTGCAAATATCCATAAGCTTGTGCAGGATTTTTTAATGACTCTATAAACTGAGCATGATAATCTTCAGTATTGTTTAATAACTTCTCTCTATTCATGGCTGCTACGCTCCAATAATTCCTTCCAATATTTTTTGGCGGTCTTAATATCATTCGCTTGAGTACTTTTGTCGCCACCACATAAAAGAATTACAATAACATCGCCCTCCTCCGCAAAATAAATACGAAACCCAGGGCCAAAATCTAATCGTAGTTCACAAACACCTTCGTCTAGTATTTTATAATCACCAAAATTACCTAGTTCTACTCTATCCAAACGTCTTCTGATCCGATGACAAACTACAGGATCTCTAATAGACTCAAGCCAATCTAAAAAAGGAATTTTTCCAGATTGGGTTCGATAATTTCGTAGAATACGCTTTTTATTTTCTCTCATAGTTAATTGTCGCTTATAAACGACAAAATGTCAAATTAGAGCTCTGTTTGCGGGCCGAGTGGTTTATGATTGCGAGCCGTAACAACTAGAGCATCCCCTTGTGATATGGAGACCCTCTCACTTAAAATGTAAACGGCCAAATTAAATTGCCGATATCAGCCACATTATTTTGCTTACCATTTGGTACTAAATTCCTCGATGACATGAGCGTCAGTAAAATTTAAATAAATAGCGGTTGTTTCTAATCGATCATGTCCCAAAGCTTTTTGTACGGAAGCCAATGAAATTCCTTTTTGCAATGCAAGTGTGGCAAACGTATGTCGTAAAATATGCGGAGTTACCGGTTTGGTAATTTTAGCTTTGTTAGCAATATCCTTTACGATTTTTTGTACTTGCCTAGCACCTACTGGAAAACGCTCATTAATCGCATAGTAGTGTTCCAATAAAGCACGTACTCTATGAGACATGGGAACAACGCGCTTTTTTGATTTCTTACCATAAGGCCCACCTTTCCCAGAGATGCGCAATGATTTTTGCTGCCAGAGTATATCCTGCGATGTCAGTGAGCATAATTCAGATACACGCAAACCGGTATCTATCAAAATCCAAATGATCAATTTTTCAAGCATAGTTTCACAGACCTGACATAATTGATCGGCTTCCTCAGCTCTCAAAGGTTCTCGTACAAATTGATACGGCATGAGTAATCCCCAAATAGGTTAAATTCGCTTTCCCTCTAGTTTAGCGAATTTTATTCGCTAAACGTTAGTCTTTTATAAATTAAGGGTCTACGCTGATAATACAGGTTCTTAAAGGCGTTTATGAGAAATTGTTACGCAATCATAAAATCAGCAAAAAGGATGGAGTTCGTCTTTTTAGGTGGAATGCGAACTTTCTGAATCAAATCACTACCACCCAAAGGTTTCGACAGCTTTTTTATACCATAATAACGGTTTTAATTGTTTCTCTATTTGTTAGGACCTAATAATTCATTAATTCGATTAGATATATTTTTATTCTATCAGTCACCTAATTTAAACCAATTGCATTATCAGAGTAATTGCACCTGTTTTCTAATCCTTGGCCAAGAAGACCGTGTGTCATTAAAACATTTTCTGCTTCCTCAGCAAATACCTTTTTGGCTTTATCAGACAATTCCCCTGATGCAAGTAAGGAGTCCATATGCTCAAGTAATGCCCTAAAAGCTACGTGAATATGATGCCTGTCTTTCTTATGAGGAACCTGATTGATGTTAATATATAGCTCTTCTTGAGTTACTGTTTTAATTTCAGATATTTTTACATGATGATATTGTGGTTTTTTTCCAGAAAAGTAATTGACCCTCGGCCGGGATCCTGGTAAAAAAGGGTCATGTGTAATTTTTTATCAGACAGTTGTCTGTAATTAAAGTTCATTTTGAAGAAAGGATATGCTTTTGTATAAAGTGTTTTGTAAGATTTATTACTTTTTCCGATTGCTCCTTGTGAGGCATATGTTTGCAATTTTTAATTATTGATAACTGACCCACTCCACCTGTATTTTTAGCAATAAACTCAGGAAAAGCGATCGAACCATACTCATCATCTTCACCGTGAATCGCCAACACCGGACATTTAACATGCTGTATACAGTTTTGCAGACTCCAAGAAGAAAACTCGGAGGATAACCAAATATCTGTCCATGCACGAAGTACCCATAAAGCTTTTTCTCCATGCCATTTTTCTAATTTTTGTAATTGCCCACGTGATTCAAAAAACTCTTTAGCTTTTTTTATTCCGTCTATCGTTTTGTCCTCTACAAATGCCTGTGCAGCAACAGTAATCACTCCTTTACAATATCGATCTAGTGCTGCAATACATATAGACATTGCTCCACCAACGCTATGTCCAAAAAGTATGTATTCTTGAATATTAAGCTTTTCTTTAATTATTGGAAAATACTTGGAAGCTTCCTCATGTATAAATTCTATAGAAGGTAGTTTTTCTCTTGAATCTGATTTTCCAAAACCTAACCGATCATATGCAATAACTGGTTGAGAAAGATTTTCAGATAATTCTTTTGGAAAATTTCGCCATAAGTCAACAGAGCCTAATGAGTCATGCAATAGAATAATGGGAGTTTCTTCCGTAACGGTTGCAGGAGTCCATTTTTTCACATATATTTTGCCATCAGGAATTGTAATATATAGCTCATTTGTTTCCACATTCTCTCCCTTTTATTCTTAATTATTATCCTATAAAAATACTTCAGTGTATTTTTTCACTTAACCATGAGCGCTCGTCTAACAGATGTCCTACCTATTTTTAATTGTCTAGCAATTTCCGATTTACTCATTCCTTGGCGATCTAACTCTTTAATTTTTTCAGAAAGTAAACTAGCAGTAGGTGGTCTTCCATGATTTTTCCCTTTAGTTCTTGCGTGTGCAATACCTGCTTTAACCCGTTCACGAAGGATTTCTCTTTCAAACTCAGCAAAAATTGCTAACAAACCTGCCATAGCTCTGCCTGTTGCGGTGGTTAAGTCTAAGGCTTCAGTTAATGAAATGAAACCAACACCAAGAGTGTTTAATTCATTCAGTGTGTGAAAAAGATCATTGACTGAACGACCCCAGCGATCTAACTTCCAAACAATAATTACATCGATCTGGCGTCGTTTTGCTTGGTTGATAAGTTCTTCACGTTGAGGTCGAGAATCTTTTGCACCTGATCCAATTTCAGCAACTTCTATTTCAATTTGCCAATCACGAGCTCTAGCATATTTTTTCATCGCTTCAATTTGCATATCTAAAGTATGCTGATCATGTGTTGAAACTCTGGCATAAATTCCTGCTTTCATACCTGGCCAAAAACCCCTGAAAACTCGTCCGTCTAAAACCCTTTAAATATAAGGATCGAAAGCCTTGATTTTTACATGGCCATAAACTACTGTTTTCGGCCGCCACAAAAGATACCTTAAATTCACAATGACTGCAATTCACGA